>NZ_ASPR01000014.1:0-1507609 GCF_000517845.1 Paenibacillus sp. FSL R5-192
TGGGAAGGGAGTCCGAGGGGCTCATAGTACCGAAGAACCCAAGGACAACATAACCTTGGGGAGAGAAGGAGCCCTGCTTTGTTTATGCTTTTGGAGGAGGTACGAGTGAGTGAATGCCAATCGGCTAACAACACCAAAGGAAAAAGTTCAACAACTCCAAGAAAAGCTAGGTCATGTGGCCAAGGAGAACAGCAAGCGTAAATTCCATGCCTTGTATGACAAAGTCTACCGGGGAGATGTTTTGTGCGAAGCCTGGAGACGAGTGAAAGCGAACAAGGGAGCAGCAGGAGTAGATGCCATGACGCTGGCAGATGTGGAGGAACAAGGAGAAATGAACTTCCTTAAGGACTGCGAACGAGCGTTGAAAGAAGGCAACTACCATCCGCAGCCTGTACGGCGGCACTATATCCCCAAGAAAGATGGGAAGCAAAGGCCGCTGGGCATACCCACCGTGCGCGACCGAGTCATACAGATGGCAACGAAACTGGTAATTGAACCCATCTTTGAAGTGGATTTTGAGGACGTATCCTTCGGATTTCGCCCAAAACGAAGTGCGAAAGGAGCGCTGGAACGAATTCGGAAAGCCTGCAACCGCAAAGGGAATTGGGTAGTCGACGTCGATATCCAAGGTTACTTCGATAACATTAATCAAGAGAAGCTTATGAAATTGGTGCAGATGCGCATCAACGACAGGCGGATACTGAAATTAATACGGAAGTGGCTTCAGGCGGGAGTGATGGAAGAAGGAAACGTAAGGCGCTCCGATTTAGGAACGCCGCAAGGTGGTGTGATCTCACCGCTTCTGGCGAATATCTATCTGAACTATTTTGACCGACTATGGGAGAAACATGGAAGAGGTCTGGGAGAACTGACAAGGTATGCAGACGACTTTGTAGTCATCTGTAAAACCAAAAAGGACGCCGAGCATGCGTATGAACACATAGGCAAAATTATGGAACGTCTGGAGCTAACCCTGCACCCGACCAAAACTCGCATTGTAGGTCTATGGACAGGAAACGAGGGATTCGACTTCTTAGGAATGCACCACCGAAAAACGAAAGCAGAAACGTCGCAAGGGAAGGTATATTACACCACACAGCAATGGCTAACCAAAAAGGCGGAAGAACGAATTCGTGGAGTCATTAAAGAGCGATTATCCCCACCGAGTATGCGATCTAGATCGTTTGCGGAACATGTGAAATGGCTCAATCCGAAAATTCAAGGGTGGAGAAACTATTACTACACGAGTTACAGCCAAAAGAGACTAGCTAAGCTGGATTGGTATATGTTGCAACGGTTAACACGGTGGTACGCGAAGAAGAGACAACGCAGAAAATGGATGGGTTCAATAGCTGAGGTTAAGTACATCGCCAGTCAATATGAATTAAAAACGCTATTGTAATCTGCATGCCCATGAATGACAAACATCGGAAAGCCGTATGAGGGAAAACCTCACGTACGGTTTGATGAGGAGAGGCTGGGTTTTGCCCAGCCTTTTACTCTAGTAATGTTTTTCCGCTTCGAAGGGGAAATTTTCTAGATCCAAGGTCAAGGAAGAATCCGTTACAATGATCTTGTAAGCGCTTATCGTTTTGGATAGAGAGAGGAGGAGAGACAGAGATCATGATTACAACCAATCAGATTTATCTCGATCAGACATTGCATAGCAAAGAGGATGTATTTGATTTTATATCTGCGGAGGCAGAGCGTTACAGCATCACTACAAACCGTGTACAACTTGCGGCTGATCTGTGGGAACGCGAACGTGTCTACTCCACCGGACTTCAGGATCACTTTGCAATTCCCCATACCCAGAGTGAAGTTGTAACACGTCCGGCAGTGATGGTCATTCGATTGCGTGAGCCCATTGATTGGGAATCTCATGACGGCAAGCCGGTAAAATATATTTTTGCCATCCTTGTGCCTAAAGGTCATGTAGACGTATCCCATCTACAAATTATCTCTTCACTTGCCACCTTATTGCTGGAAGATTCATTCAAAGAGGCCATCGCGGAAGCGGTGCAGCCGGAAGATGTATATGCGTTGCTTCATCAATATACGGAAGGACTGGTGTCATAATGAAAATCGTAGGTGTAACGTCATGTATCGCAGGTCTCGCCCATACCCCGATGGCGGCCAAAGCATTGGAGAAAGCAGCTCAGCAACTGGGTTATGAGATCAAAGTGGAACAGCAGGGAGCCATGGGACAAGTCAATAAGCTGACGGAAGAAGATATTGCTGCAGCGAATTTTGTACTGATTGCAGCGGATCAAACGGTGAAGGACATGGATCGGTTTGGCGATAAAAAAATCGTACGTGTCAAAATCGGTCATGCCGTAAGTCAGGCAGAAGCGGTATTAACCAAAGCCGTCGAGGCTGTGAACGCACAAGCTTAACCCCACCTTCCACATGAGGAGAGAGTACGATGAGAAAATGGTTTGGTGAAGCAAAAACACATCTAATGACAGGTATCTCCTATCTGCTGCCGGTCATTATCGCGGGTTCCCTGGTCGTTGCCATCTGTAAAATTATCGCACTATCGATGGGCATTACCGATCTTGATCCGTACAAGGATGGAAGCGGATTCTTGCATATTTTATATCTCGTGCAAAATGTAGGATGGAGCGGCATCGGACTATTGACGATTGTCCTGTCCGGTTACATTGCCTACTCGATTGCCGACAAACCTGCCCTGGCCGCAGGTCTGATCGGCGGGGTGCTGGCACAGCAGACCAACGCCGGTTTCTTGGGCGCATTAATCTCAGGCTTCTTTGCCGGATACATCACCTTGTGGGTCAAAAACAAAGTCAAGATTACAGGTCCAGCCGCTGGCTCGGTACCGTTAATCATTTTACCGCTGATTACCGTCGGTTTAACCGGATTTCTGATGGCAGTCATTCTGGGTGGCCCGCTGGGCGCGCTGAATGAGTATCTCATTGCTTGGGTTCAAAACATGAGCCAGAGCGGAACGAATACCGTTCTACTTGCGATTATTCTGGGAGCGATGATCGGGTTCGATCTCGGTGGACCTGTAAACAAAGCGGCATGGATGGCAGGCAATGCCCTGTTCCTGTCCGGTGTGTATCTGCCGAATGTATTTATCAACATTGCGATCTGCATCCCACCGCTCGGTTATGGTTTGGCGACATTACTGATGAAGAAACGTTTTTCCAAAACCTATCAGGAAGCGGGAAAAGGTGCAGTGATTATGGGTGTGATCGGCATCACGGAGGGTGCAATTCCGTTCACACTGCGTAACCCTGCCAAAATGATTCTGGTCAACATGTTTGCCTGTGCAACGGGCGCTGCCTTGACTGCACTGCTGGGAGCACATATCATCATGCCACCAATTGGCGGCTTATATGGAGCCGTATCGGTAGGTACCCCAATCGCGTACCTCGCCGGAGGCATCGTCGGCGCACTGATTGTTGCGGGAGGCACCATGCTGGTGAACTTCCGTGATGAAGAAGAGAAACAGCCTGCCAAGACTCAGGAAGCTTCAGTGAAGAAAAACGGGGAAGAAATCGAACTCGTTTTTGACTAAAAGTACATGTTCAAAAAGATCGGTTTTCAGTATCGAGAAGATGGGATGAAGGTAGAAATGGAGTAGCGGAGCGTAGGGGAAACTACGTGAGCAACTACAATGTTTCCGAAGGAAACAACCTTCGTAAGCATCCACTTATTTCGGCTGAATTCCATCTTCGATGCTGATGATGCCAACAGGCATCCCTCGTAATCAAAAGCGGACTTTTTTTGAACAACCTTTAAAAAGCATCTGGAGGGATATAGAGATATGAGTGAGAGAAATCGTACCAAAGTACATGTGATTCCACATACGCACTGGGACCGGGAATGGTATTTTACGACCTCCCGTTCCAAAGTGTATCTCGTCAAACACGTCAAGGAAGTATTGGATGCACTGGAGAATATCGATGGATTCCATTATTACCTGCTGGATGCACAAGGCTCTCTGCTGGATGATTACATCCGCTGGTGTCCCGAAGATGAGGAACGGATCCGCCAACTGGTTTCAGCCAAACGACTGATGACTGGACCTTGGTATACACAGACGGATCAATTGGTTATTTCCAGTGAATCCATGGTCCGAAACCTGTATTATGGTATGAAAACAGCACAAAAGTACGGACATGCGATGAAGGTTGGTTATGTCCCGGATGCGTTTGGACAATCAGCACAGATGCCGCAGATCTATCGCGAGTTTGGCATTGAACGTTTCCTGTTCTGGAGAGGCGTATCAGATAATACGAATCCACATACCGAGTTTACGTGGGAAGGATCGGACGGCAGCCGTGTATTTGCTGTACAGATGCCATTCGGGTATTACTACGGTGGTAACATTCCGGAAAATGAAGAAGATCTGATCCCTTATTTGGAGAAACAGATTGGTGCGCTGGAACGCAAAGCCTCCACCAAACATATCTATTTCCCCAATGGGTTTGATCAGGCGCCTGTGCGATTGAATCTGCCGGAGTTGATTAAACGGTTCAATGCACTGGATACAGAACGCGAATATGTGATGAATGAACCGGAACGTTTTCTGGCGGAGATCGAAGCTGATAGTCAGGATCTGCCTGTACTTCGGGGTGAATTAATGGAAGCCAAGCACATGCGGATTCACAAGTCCATTTTTTCCACCCGTGCGGATCTCAAGCAACAGAATAACCGAATTGAGAATCTGATTGCTAACACGCTAGAACCTGTACTTGCGATTAGCCATTCTCTCGGACATGACTACCCGCACCGTATTGTGGAGGATATCTGGAAGCTGTTGTTTGAGAATGCGGCACATGACAGCATCGGTGGTTGTAACAGTGATACAACCAATCAGGACGTTGCGTTCCGTTACAAACAGGCCTATGATATCGCACTCAATCTGCTCGACCTGCATATGCGGATGATTGCTTCAACGATACAGCAGAAGGAGACATGTGCGTTCACCCTGTTCAACACGCTACCGTATGTGCGAGGTGGGGTTACCGAGATCGAAGCTTATATTCCGGAAGAATCCTTTGTGATTCGGGATACGAAGGGACGCGAGCTGGCCTACACCATTGTAGAAAAAGCAGATCAGACCGATTATGTGCTTGGACAACACATTGACCTGAATCCAAGTCGCAAAGTGCATCTGCCAGAACGCGTATATCGCGCCAAATTGCTGGTGGAACTGCAAGAGGTCCCGGCGATGGGTTACACCCAGATTGTTTTTGATTTCAGTCAGGGCGCTGCACCTGTTATTGAGCGGCGTAACGGAGACACGATTGAAAATGAACATTTCAGCATTGCGCTACAAGCAAACGGCACCTTGCAAATTACAGATAAGCGATCTGGCCAAGTGTATGCGGATCAAATGGTCTTCGAAGATAACGGGGATGACGGAGATTCCTACAATTATTCTCCTCCCGAGCGGGATCTGATTGTTTCTTCGGCAGGTAGCCAGATGAGTGCAACGACCACCCAAACGTCTGTATCTCAGACACTATCCCTGCGTTTCACGCTGGATGTCCCCTACGATTTGGAAGAGCGCGCCGCAGGCATCACGTCGGGAGCATTGCCAATGCAAGTGGAGATATCTCTTCGCAAAGGAGAGAATCTGATCCGTTTCCAGGTTCAGGTGCAGAATGAGGTGTTTAGCCACCGTCTGCGTGTCCTTTTTGATACAGGAATTGCTTCATCCCTATCCATTGCAGATCAACCGTTTGGAGTCATTGCTCGTCCAACCTCATTGCCAGAAGTGGACGTATGGGAGCGCGAACAATGGCAGGAGAAACCGATCACTATTGAAGCGATGCAGAGTTATGCCGGATTGAACAATGGTTCGCATGGTATGGCTGTGATGACGGAAGGTGTACGTGAGTACGAGATTGTTGGCGAGCAAATGGATACCATTGCCCTGACCTTGTTCCGCACATTCGGTTTCATGGGTAAGGAAAATCTCTTGTATCGTCCCGGACGGGCCTCCGGTGAGAAAATTGTGACAACACCTGACGCGCAATTGCTCGGCGAGCTCTCCTTTACCTTTGGCCTGCATATCCAGACTTCTGGATTCGACGAAGCGAATGTGGCCCGTGCTGCGCGTGAATATTTGACACCCATCAGCAGTTATCAGCTATGCGACTTTTTGAATGGACGTCTGATCTTTGCTTTCCGCGATGAGGAACGTGTTCTTGATACAGACTACAGCCTGATGTCGTTCAGCGACGATTCCAACGTGGTGTTAAGCAGTTTTAAGAAAGCAGAGCAGAGTGAGGGTTACATTGTACGTGTCTTCAATCCATATTTGGCGCAGTCTGCAAACGTGAACATACACTTTAATCAACCTGTACATGCAGAGCGTGTATCTCTTGGTGAACAACCCCTGGAGCCTCAGCAGAGGTTAACCGATGGAGAAAAGGTCGTTCGTTTGCCGGAACTCGAACATTGCAAATTAATGACGGTACTTGTATCCATATAAGCTGAACTTTAGTTTGACACAATCCTGATCAGAAGGGAGGTCGGATATCGGTATGATTTTTCCAACTAAACGGTTGAAAAAGCTGTTCCACCTCATTCATGGTGAAGGGCAGGAACAGGCTTGGACGAGCCAAGCACTTGCAGACAGACTAGAGGTTACGGTGCGTACCATTAGGGATGATCTGAAAAAGTTGGATCATATCCTTGCTGGGCATGGTGGGAGCCTGGAATCCAAGCGTGGGCGGGGTTATTCCATTCGTGTGCGTGATGCGAAGCGGTATACTGAGCTGTTGGAGGAACGGAAGGATGATCGGCAAAAAGGTGCGCCAGTACCTGGATCGCCTGATGAGCGTATCCGGTATGAATTGTTCAAGCTGCTTGGTGAACCGGGTCATATCAAGATGGAAGACCTCGCTGATCAGCTGTATATAAGCCGTGCAACGATGAACAATGATCTGAAAATCATTCGTCAGATTTTGGAGAACTACCAGCTTCAGCTTCAGATCAAGCCAGGACATGGGGTAAAGGTTGTCGGAGACGAGCAAAGGTTCCGTTATTGCCTTGCCGAATACGCTGATGCGCGAGATGAAGAACTGGGGCCGGAAGGCGTGACTGCTGCACAGGAACGTTTGTTGTACCCAATCGAACCCGCACACATCCGCGAAATCGTCATTCGCCATGTAGGCCAACAGGATGTTCGTATTGCAGATGTGGCACTGAAAGATCTGATTACGCATCTGGCTGTTATGGTATTACGTATTAAGCAGGGACATGAACTAGAGCAATTCGAGAAAGTGGAGGCGAATGTTCAGGATCAGCAACTTGCGCAGCAGATTATTCAGGATCTGGAGTTGTTATATTCCATTCATTGTCCAGTTGGAGAGCGAGATTATCTGCTGCTGCACATTGTTAGCAAAAAAATGACCGCTACCGATTGGAATGGACTTCGAAGTGACCCGTTATATGTTGCTGTACAGCAGATGCTGGATCATATCTATGATCGGTACACCTATGATCTGCGTGATGATGAACGCTTGCCGAATGATCTCTATGCCCATCTGAAGCCCATGATTACTAGATTGGAACATGGCATGAATATGCGGAATCCACTGCTGGGACATATACGTAAATATTATCCACTCGCCTATGAGATTACGATAAGTGCAGTGAAACAGCTACAGACATATGTACCTCATGAAATCAATGACAGCGAGATCGGTTACTTGGCTCTTCACATTGGTGCAGCTTTGGAACGTAAATACCAGATTCCTCATCGCAAACGGAAATCCGTATTGCTGGTTTGTGGGTCAGGATACGGCACAGCTCGTATTCTTGAATCCAGATTGCGCTCTTTATTTGCCGAGCTGGAGGTCTCTCGTGTAGTTTCGCTAAGAGAGTACGAGGAGATGAGGAGTGTGCCTGAAGATTTGGTCATTTCCACGATCCGGTTACGCGAGTCCAAAGGCAAACCGTCGGCTGTCATTGCTGCGATTCCATCGGAACGCGACATGGCAACGATCACTCATCTGGTGCGAACCAGTGATGAGCAGGAGGAAATGACGCTGCTACGTTACTTTGATCCAGCGTTGTTCATGTTTCGGTCCGATCAGCCTGACAAAATGACACTTATGGCTGAGATGAGCGGAGCACTGTTGGAAAAGGGAGTTGTGACGGAGCAGTTCTGGCCCGCTGTGCAGGAACGGGAAAAGATGGCTTCAACGGCGCTTGGAAGAGGTATGGCGATTCCGCACCCCATGGAGCTGAGTTCAACTCGTACAACCGTATCGGTATGTCTGCTCGAGAAGCCGATTCCGTGGGATGAGGAGAATGAAGTACATGCTGTATTTATGTTATCCATCTGCAAAGAGGATTACGAACAGGCGATGGGGATCTATGATCTGTTTGTAGAGTTGATCCGACAGGAGGAGCAGCTGGAAAGCCTGCGATCCTGCGGCAGCTTCGATGCCTTTGCCCAACTTGTATGCGAAACGTTGAGTCTAAAAAGTACCGAAGCGTATTAATATATAAGTTCACTAAGGATAATTCGACTGACACTCCGATGACAGAATAACCTTCCGATCGCTGTTAACCCCAGATTTTTCTGATCCCCTTTTCGAAAGGGAAAAACCGTCCTTCATCAGATTTGTCTGATAAAGGACGGTTTTTATTCGTTTACACAAACTATTGATTAAATATGTTTGGATATGACTTCTTCCAGTCCTTGAGCGACAGAATGCGCACCCCGCTCCAGATGTCTTTCATACAGATGCAGGCGGACGAAGCTCTCATCCGTTCCCATCGCTTCGGAGAATATTCCACTGAGTCCACGAGCGCGGCGGTCGATCTGTAATAGCAGCTCCAGCGAATCGCCCATCGGATAGAACAGCACTTCCAACTCATCCAGATGCCCACGGAATTTGTTTGTTGGTACAAATTCAAATTCCTGCACAAATGGCAGATTGCCACCCAGCTTTGGTGCATAGTCATTGGTCACTTCACGCAGTTTGAAACCAAGGATATCAATTGCATCGAGCACGGTGTTCATGTCTTTGCTAGGAACAACATGCAGTCTGTCCCGGTCTGAGGGGTCTACAGCACTTGAAATATCGAGGCCCGTCTCCACCCATACCTCTGCACGATGCAGTGTAATTGGCAGATTTTCTGGGAGGTCAAATGAAAAGTCTTTCTCCAATTTGGCTCCAGGCTGTAAGGTGAAACCTTCGGTGAGCAGATATTTGGCTATAACGGCTGTTTCTTTTACTTTACGATCATCGTGCTCCCGTATGTAATGGGTTTTGATTGAAAGATAGATTCGATCTACGTTCTGTTCCACATCTCCACCTTCAATGTACACAACCCCCGAGATGATTCCTCCAGGCGTGACCTCTGGTGTATGCAATTCCGTATTTACTTTGGCTGCTCCAACACCTACACTGGCTAACATTTTCTTGAAAAATGACATGCGCTCTACCTCCAGATCAGATGGTTTATTATATGGGATACATACGGCTTCGACCTTAATACGGAAGCTGGAAGAGAAGCGTTTCATATTTTAGCAAAGATATATCGTATATCCAAACAGGAGAATCGACTTACCTATGTCGAATGTTTAAATAAAGGGATTTTTTGTCAGGAGGAACTCTATGAGCATGGAATGGTACGATATGATTGCACAACGTAATGGGGGATACAAGGGTAGAGCTTTGTATACGTTGGAAGGTAACTCTGCTGAAGATATTTTTGAAGAGCGGTTGATTAAGCTTCTGCCTCAGTATACATCCGTGCTCGATGCAGGCTGTGGACATGGGGAGTTTACGTTGAAAATGTCGGAATATACCGATCACATTATAGGGTTTGATAATTCGGAAGAGATGATAAAGATAGCCCAAAACAGTCTTCATTCAAGCACGAAAACAAATGTGAAATTTGTCTGTGTAAGCACAAAAGAAAAGATGCCATTTGAAGATAAGCAATTTGGTCTGATCTATGATCGCAGAGGTCCAACTTCCATTATTGAGCATGGGAGATTGCTACAAAAGGGTGGAGTTATGATTGGTATTCATACGGATATAACAAAGGTACGTGAGCGTTTGGAAAGAAATGCTTTTAAGGAGATCAAGATTGAGGAATATAACGAGGCACTTATGATTTTCTCAGATGAAAAAGAGTTTGCCATCTTTCTCTCCGATATCCCCGGAAACCCGGATTATACACAGCCTGAGTACCGGGAACAGCTGGAAGTTAAGCTGAAGGAGAACCAGGTTGATGGTAGAATTGCTGTAAGAGAATGCAAGTATATTTGGCAGGCCATAAGGAGGTGAAGCCGATTGAACACAGAATTTTCAGAACAGAAATATGGTGAATCGGGTGTCAAAACCAGCTTCGAGCAGATGGCGAACGGGGAACAAAAATATAAAATGGTAGCAGAAGATGGCAGTTATTATTATAGCGATACATACCATCAAGCATGGATTGAACACCTCTAGTGATTGGACGGCATCACCTGAATTGGATAGGTTAACTCAATCTTTAACAGAGAAGGAGCTACTCCAGAAGTATGTTTAACCAGACGGGAGGATCAGACAGATGCGTAAAAATACAATATTTTGGATTACGGGAATAACGATAATCCTCTTGTTGACTCTGCTCATATACAGCTATGTTATTCCAAGTGTGAGTGCCCAGGATGTTGTGATGGCAGGCACAATCAGGCAGATTGATACGGATGTAGTTGAGGTAGAGTTAGAGATAACGCGAAAAAGAGAAGACAAGGACCAGCATATGGTGTATCCCGTTGTCCCTGGATGGGAAGGGGTCACATTCACTGAAGAACAAGATGATGCGTGGTACATGCCTCCGTCTGTTGGCAGCTCCTATCTTGATCAAGTCATTCTGGAAAAGTATCTGAAGGCGCAGGGGAAAACCATGAAATCAGCTGATAATCTGATAGGATTTGCGATACCTGATGAGATAGGGAGCTACAAGTTGCGGTTAACGCTCAGATCTTTGGATGGAACGACTCAGCCGCTTGAGAATCCCGTGGTGTATTATGTTCACAACGAGCATTTGTTAGGGAAGGATCTGAGTTGGGTTACGAGTGAGAATCTGGAGATCAATAAGGAGTAATCAGAATGATGAATGTATATGAATCGAATGAAATCACTGTACGTTTCTTGGACACAGAAGACGAACAACATCTGGTGAAGTGGCTGTCAGACCCGGAAGTTCTTCAATACTATGAAGGGCGTGATCGGCCGCATGATCTGGAACAGGTGAGAGAGCATTTTTACAATCTAAAAGATGATGCTACTCGTTGTATCGTTGAGTATGGAGGACATCCGATTGGATACATTCAGTTCTATGAGCTTGAGGAAGAAGAGCGAACGGAGTATGGTTATGGAGACACGGATGAGATCATCTATGGAACGGATCAGTTTATTGGTGAGGTAGAATACTGGAATAAAGGCATTGGTACACAGTTGATGCAATCCATGCTGGCTTATCTGATTAATGAAAAACAAGCCCGTAAAGTGATTATGGACCCTCAATCCTGGAACTTAAGAGCGATATCCTGTTACGAGAAATGTGGTTTCCAAAAGATTAAGCTGTTGGAGAAACATGAGCAGCACGAAGGACAGATGCGAGACTGTTGGCTTATGGAATATGCCCTGTAGATCCTGTTTAAAGTTATTTGAATCATGTAAACAAGGAGGAATAATGGATGGATGAAAGATTTCCGATAGGAGCATTTGTACACACGGGTGAAGTTACTTTGGCACAACGGGAGAAGTGGATTCAGGACATTGCTGAGTTGCCTGAACGCGCACGAGAAGCGGTAAAGGGATTGAGTGAAGAGCAATTAAGTCTACCGTATCGAGAAGGTGGATGGATGCTCAAACAGGTTATTCACCACATGGCAGACAGCCATATGAACAGTATGATTCGTTTCAAGTTGGCGCTGACAGAGGATATACCAACGATTCGGCCTTATTATGAAGAGCGCTGGGCTGAACTGAGTGATTCAAGAGACCTGGATGTCGAATTCTCGCTTCAGATTCTGGATGCCCTCCATCGTCGTTGGGTGTTTCTGTTAAACGCGCTGACAGATGCAGATTATGCCAAACAATTTTATCATCCCTCATCGGAAGAAACGACAAGACTGGATTACAATCTGGGCATGTATGCTTGGCATGGCAAACACCATGTTGCTCACATCACATCGCTTCGGGATAGATTGGGAATATAGCTATTAGAAATATCTTTTAAGGAGGATTCATCAATGAGTGTACATATCAGACTATTAAATGAGAACGATCCTGTAATCATATCAAAGGCGTTTCAGGAGCAGGGTTGGGGGAGATCCCCTGAGCAGTATCTTCATTACTTGGCTGAACAACAGAATGGGGAACGCGTAACCTTGGTAGCCGAGTTGAATGGAGAATTTGCCGGATACGTGAATGTATTGTGGAATTCCAGCTACCCGTCTTTCAGGGAACAAGGCATTCCCGAAATTAACGATTTTAATGTACTAATGAAGTTCCAGCGCCAAGGTATTGGTTCACGGTTGATGGACCGAGCAGAGGAAGTTATTCTGGAACGAACGGATGTAGCAGGCATTGGTGTAGGCGTGTTTTCCGATTATGGCAAAGCGCAAGTTCTATATGCCCATCGCGGGTACATACCAGACGGTCACGGTGTATACAAACATGATCATTACATTCAGCCGGGTGAAGAAACGATTATGGACGACGATGTTGTACTTTATCTTACGAAGAAGTTAAAAGCCACGCAATAAGTCTAATGTGTAGTTAGTATTTGCAAAGAAAGATGATAAAAAAGCTGTCTTGCATGTTATACTCTATTGGAATTTGAGGAATGATAAGCAGGATGTTGAGAGATTAGATGATCAGAGGAGTGATTGATCCATGTTTAGCAAAGTCGGCCAGATTATGTTGTATGTCAACAATCAAGATGAATCACTGGAATTTTGGACGGAAGTTGCAGGATTCCACATTGTGGATGAAGTAAACCTTGATGAGGGCATGAGATGGATTGAGATTGCGCCTACTCCAGACTCGCAGACAAGCATTATACTCCATGACAAAGAGTTCGTTGAACGGATGTCGGCGGGTGTAAATCTGGGCACACCTTCGTTAATGTTCTTCACCGAAAATCTGGATCAGTTATATGCCGACTTGGCTGGTAAACATGTAACGGTTGGAGAGATTGTCGAGATGCCAACGGGGCGTGTCTTCAACTTTGCTGATAATGAAGGAAATTACTTTGCAGTCTTGGAACGGGCGAAGTAAGTTACAACACAAAACCCCAACGATTGTAAGCGATCGACATTCATGTCGGTCGTTTTTTTGTTATGGCTTTAGCCAGTTGAGTGCGTGAAACGCGCGAAACAAAAAACCACCCGCTATGCGGGTGGAGGGATCGAGGGTTTGACCACCAAGACCATTCCGATAAAATTGAGATGTTCAGGCTCAAAAGAAAGGAATGGTCTTAGATGGCAAACAAGAGCTATAGCCTAGCTCACACAAAGTGGATGTGCAAATACCACATTGTATTTACCTCGAAGTATAGACGGAAAGAAATCTATAATCAAGTGAGAAAAGATTTAATCGAAATTTTCAAACGTCTGTGTAAGTAAAAGGGAGTAGAAATTATAGAAGGTCACATGATGCCCGATCATGTTCACATGTTGGTAGCGATTCCACCGAAAATGGCAGTCTCCACGTTCATGGGATATCTAAAGGGAAAAAGTTCACTAATGATATTCGAGAAGCATGCCCAGCTCAAGTATAAATACGGCAATCGAAAGTTTTGGGCAGAAGGGTACTATGTGAGTACAGTGGGCCTAAATGAAGCAACGGTAAGAAAGTATATTCGTGAACAAGAAGCACATGATCAAGCGTTAGATAAGCTGAGTGTAAAAGAATACGAAGATCCATTCAGCAGTAATTGGAGCAAAAAGAAGTAAAACCAGTTTAACTGGTGAGTGAAAGTGACAAATAACACTGAGCCTGAACAGCCCTGCTGTCAGGCTAGCGTCTTTAGGCGCAGTTTGGCAACAGGGGGTTATACCCCAAGAGCAAACCACCCGTTGGACGGGTGGTCCTGATTGGGAAAAAGCTTCTGTTTTGGAGTAGAAAAACACAAGAAAAATAGAGAACTACTGGGTAAAAATGTTATAATAGAGTGTGGCTGATTTATTGAAAATGATGAGGAATGAAGTCGGAAATGAAGGTTTGAATTGGAGCAGTTAAGGAGGAATGTGGTTGTGGAAAAGACGATTAAAAGTGTACAGGATCTATATGATATGCTCGATGCGGATTTCAGATCTGCCAAGCAGTTTTGGGAACCTTTCTATGAGGATCGGAACAGACCAATCCCCTTTTTCCCAAACAAACCGGATGAGAATCTGGTAGCGCATGTGAACGAAGGTGTGCTGAGCGGCGGTAAGGCACTGGAACTGGGGTGTGGCCCGGGCAGAAATGCCTTGTATTTAACCCGCCAAGGATATCAGGTAGATGCTTATGATCTTTCGGAGACAGCTATTGCTTGGGCTAAAGAGAGGGCGGCAGAGGAGCAACTGGACGTGCATTTTGAATGTCGATCTGTGTTCGAATTATCCCCAGAGCAAGAATATGATCTTGTCTACGACTCGGGTTGTCTGCACCATCTGTTGCCACATCAGCGCATTCCCTACATAGAGATGATCCACAATGCACTCCGGCCTGGAGGATACTTTGGAATGACTTGTTTTGCTCCTGGTTTTGGCGATATTGGTGGGCCTGAGATCGTTATGAATGATTGGCAGGTGTATCAAGAGAAGTCGATGCGCGGTGGTCTTGCGTTCACGGAGGAGAAGCTTCGCTACATGCTGGAAGATGGCTTTGAATGTGTGGAGTTCCGTGCAATGAAGTCGCTGGAGCAGCATGAACCGTATTTTGGTGTACCTTTTCTCTGGGCCACGTTGTGGAGAAAGAAAAACTCGTAAGAATAGTGAAATAAACATGCATTGAAAATAGAGGAGGAGTGGTATCAGAATGGGAACAGAAACAGGAAAAAGACACTTTATCATTACAGGCACATCCAAAGGGATCGGTTTACAACTTGCAGAGTTATTATTGGCTAAGGGGGATTACGTTTACGGTATTTCACGCGGGGGTTCGGATCTGTTGGAATCAAGCGAGGAATGGAGCGGGCGTTACCGCCATGTTCAGTATGATCTTGCCGACCTGAATGGGATCGATGATTTGATTACACGCATATTGGACCAAATACCTTCTCAGGAAGCTGAATTCATTGGACTCATTAATAACGCAGCGATGCTGGATCCTCTAAAACCTATCGATCAATGCAGTGCGGCAGAGATAAGTCAGAGTCTTAACATCAGCCTCGCAGCACCAATGATATTAAGTTCCTCTTTTATTCAACAAACAAATCATCTGTCCGCCAGACGTAAAATTGTTAATCTCTCATCTGGTTCGGGAAGTTATCCCGCGCCTTCAATGGCAGTGTACTGTACATCCAAGGCAGGTATGAACATGTTCACCCAATGCGTATCTTTGGAACAAACGGGCCAACAGAACCCTGTTGAGATTATTGCTTTTGATCCGGGGATGGTTGATACGGAATTGCAGGCTGTTGCACGAGGCAAAAGTGCAGAGGAGTTCGCCCTTGCGGGTATGTTCAATCAAGTATATGAAGCAGGCCAATTAAGATCGCCAAGAGACGTAGCGATGCAGTTGATCGAGCGGATGGACGAAAACAGTGATGCAAGCCATGTTATACACACTGTTGAGAGCTAATATGATATACGATACTTCTTTCAGCTCGTTTTCTTACGAAGTATGGATACCTTTTGATATAAGCCCAACTTCCCTGTACACTGGAATCAGCGATCGGAAGAACGATTCGTAACGGTAAAGGTTATCCTGCAACAACGGAGTCTAATTGCTTTATTCAACCTCAACCTTAGAAGATCAGAAACGTGGTGAAGTCTCTTGTTTAAAATTATGCTCATTGAAGACGACGAGTCGTTATTCAATGAAATCAAGGAACGTTTGTCCCAATGGTCGTATGACGTGTATGGTGTGCAGGATTTTGGAAAGGTATTGCAGGAGTACAGCGTAATTCAGCCGCAACTGGTCATTATTGATATTCAGTTACCCCAATATGACGGTTTCCATTGGTGCCGGATCATTCGTTCGCACTCCAATGTGCCGATTATCTTTTTGTCCTCACGGGATCATCCTGCGGATATGGTTATGTCCATGCATTTGGGTGCAGACGATTTTATCCAGAAGCCTTTTCACTTCGATGTATTGATTGCCAAGATCCAAGCGACTTTGCGGAGGGTGTACAACTATAACACAGAGCATACTGAACTCCGAACCTGGCGTGGTGCTGCTATTGAATATGTGAAAAATACACTGACCTGCGGGGATGAATCTGTCCTGTTGACCAAAAACGAGATGTTCATCCTTAAAGTGCTGGTCGAGCACAAAAATCAGATTGTTACCCGTGAAGACCTCATCCGCAGCTTGTGGGATCATGAGCATTTCGTGAGTGACAATACGCTAACGGTTAACGTTAATCGGTTAAGGAAGAAACTTGAACCCATCGGCTTGGAGCGGTACATTGAAACCAAAGTAGGTCAGGGGTACATGGCAACGGAAGAGGCAGAAGCATGATCGGAAAGTACATACGAGAAAGGGCTAGTTGGTTATGGCTACTGGTAAGCATGCAACTTATTATTTTATTGGTGGCCTACCTGGACTCGTCCATTCCATTCCAATCTGTGGTGTATATCGTAGGACTGAATGTAGTGGTATGCCTTGTTTTTATCTGGGCGAGATACCTGAAAGAGACCCGTTTCTATAAAAAGTTGAGCATCTGGGATCATACCTATGATCTGGGAGAACTTGATATCGCCGAAAGTCCATATGAGCAGCTTGTACATGAGGCCGTCAGTTCCCAGACACAGCGGTATCGTAAGGAGTCGTCACATCATTTTATCGCTCTGGAACAGGAGAAGGACGAGATGTTGTCCTGGATTCATGAGGTGAAGACCCCACTGACTGCGTTGCAACTGATGATCGAGCGCTTGCCAGATGACAAGTTACAGAGCCAAATGACATATGAATGGTTACGAATTCATCAGTTGCTGGATCAGCAGCTTCATCAGAAGCGTATTCCGTTTATGCATAATGATCTGTTCATCGAAGAGACGGAACTTGAACCGGTATTGAATAGCGAGATACGAGCACTGAAATCGTGGTGCATTTCCAAAGGCATTGGCTTTGATGTGTCTTTAATGGTATCGTGCGTGCTCACAGACAGCAAATGGTTAGGCTTCATCCTCCGGCAGTTGTTGAGCAATGCGGTGAAATATAGCGATTCATCGGACATCCTCATTGAAAGTTGGGAACAGGATGGACACATCATACTCATGATTCAGGATCACGGGCGAGGGATTGAGACTCAAGATCTGCCGCGTATATTTGATAAAGGATTTACGTCCACCCGAGGCAGAATGGATGGGGCGGCTACCGGGATGGGGCTGTATCTGGTTCGTCAGGTGGTCCAGACGCTTCATGTGAACATTCATGTAGAATCTTCTCTTGGCGAGGGCACAACCGTCACACTTACTTTTCCGCGAAAAAACGACATGGTGCATCTTGCAGGCGTGTGACAACAATGTCACATGCTTTTTGGTTTTGTTCGGTGAATCACACGATAACACTGCACATTCCGCCTATGATATAGACACGAGCATTTTGCAGAAGATCTAAGAGGAGTGAGCGGGAAATGTGGATACTGGAAGCCAAAAAAATTCATAAAGTCTATGGTAATAAATTAAATAAACAGGAAGTGCTGAAGGGAATTGATCTTGGGGTAAGCAAGGGAGAGTTTGTTGGTATTATGGGGCCTTCGGGTTCGGGTAAAACAACGCTGCTTAATGTACTTTCCTCCATTGATCGGGTGAGCCAGGGCACGATTGATATTGAGGGCAAGGAATTCACCGGAATGAAGGAGAAACAGCTGGCTGAGTTCCGCAAACATCATTTGGGCTTTATTTTTCAGGAATATAATCTGCTGGATACCCTTACGGTGAAGGAAAATGTATTATTACCGCTCTCGATTACGAGCATTCCAAAGCAGGAGGCACACCAGAAGTTTGAACAGATCGCACGTGAACTGGGAATCTACGAATTGAAAGACAAGTATCCATCTGAGATTTCAGGGGGTCAGAAGCAGCGGACTTCGGCAGCACGAGCATTTGTCCACGAGCCGAGTATCATTTTTGCGGATGAGCCGACAGGAGCGCTGGATTCCAAGTCCGCTTCGGATCTTCTCGGCAAGTTAAGTGATATGAACAGCGCACGAAAAGCGACTATTATTATGGTTACCCATGATCCGGTTGCCGCAAGTTATTGCAGCAGAGTGATCTTTATTCGAGACGGTCAGATCTACACCCAGTTGAATAAAGGAGACGAGTCACGGCAATCGTTCTTCAACGATATTATCAAAACCCAGGGCGTATTGGGTGGTGTGCAGCAATGAGCTTGAATTATATTATCTTCCGCAATCTCAGGAAAAATCTGAAGAATTATTATCTCTATGTATTTGCGCTTGTGTTCAGTGTGGCCTTGTATTTTTCCTTTGTGACGTTACAGTATGATCCTTCCATGGATGAGGTGGCTGCTTCAACAAAAGGTGCGGCGGCTATAGGCGCATCTTCGGTATTATTAATCTTTATTGTCGGCATTTTTTTGCTCTATGCCAATACGATCTTTATCAAGCGGCGTAGCAAAGAAATTGGATTATTTCAATTGATCGGACTGACAAAAGGCAGAATTTTTGGTATTTTGAGTGCGGAGAACAGTATCCTTTATTTTGGCTCCATGGCTATTGGTGTGTTAATTGGGTTTCTTGCGTCCAAGCTGGTATTGATGATATTGTTCAAAATTCTCGGTGTGGATGCGATTACGAAACTGTATTTCTCTCCGATGGCACTGATGCAAACGGTGATTGTCTTTACGATAATGTATTTGCTCATCATGCTGATGAACTACATCTTTATCAAGGGGCAGAGTATTCTCTCACTCTTTCGGGTGTCTGCCACTTCGGAGCAGCAGGTGCAGAAGATGTCTGTCGGACAGATGATTGTTGGCGTCTTGGGCATTGCTCTGATTGTGTATGGATACTTCATGTCTGCACGGCTGTTCAGCGGTGAGGCAATGGATATGCAGCAGTTGATGTATACGATGATCCTGATTCTCTTCTCGGTCATACTGGGGACATACCTATTCTATAAGGGTTCGGTAAGTTTTATCTTTAATCTGATTCGCAAAAGTAAAAACGGATACCTATCCATTCATGAGGTGTTGTCTTTATCTTCAATCATGTTCCGCATGAAATCTAATGCATTGCTGCTTACAATTATTACAACCGTGTCAGCGCTTGCTATTGGCATGCTGTCACTCAGTTACATTTCGTATTATTCCGCAGAAACTCAGGCGAGAGAAAGCTTGCCGGAGGATTTCTCTTTTGCTCAGGTTGAGGTGAAAAATCGCTTTGTAACGGATTTGGAACACAAACAGATTCCATATGAAGAGAAGCATAGACAGCCCATTTATATTGAAATTGATGCTCATAAAGTGATGGATGAGTCCATGACGGAAAAGTACCTGTTCAGTAGTGTGTTGAGTGACAAGATGGTAGATAACATTGATCTGCAACCAGGCGAAGCGGTCTTCATGGGATACGGAAAAGCCATTCAGCAGTTGATTTCCATTCAGGAGACAGGTCCAATTGTCTTGCATGGATTGAAGCGAACGCTAGACCAACAACTGATCGGAACCACCCAAAAGGGGGTTCTTCCTGGATACTATTCTGGGGGCACGCCTGTAGCGGTAGTAGATGAAACGGTATACCAGCAGTTGCGGCAGGATCTCGATCCCGAGCTGCAAAAATCCGAGTGGGCGGATTACTATGGTGTACGTATTCTGAATGAGGGGCAGGCTGAAGAGGCATATGCCGTATATAAGGAGCTACAGTTGGAAGCACCGAGCTTCTCCCAGATTGAGTTCAGAAATAACCAACGTAATAATATGGGCTTAATTATGTTCATTGTTGGTTTCCTTGGTTTGACGTTCTTGATTACATCGGGATGTATCCTGTACTTTAAACAAATGAACGAGAGTGAAGAGGAGAAGGACAATTATACCATTCTGCGAAAACTCGGATTTACACAAGGCAATCTGTTGCGTGGAATTCAGATCAAGCAGTTGTTTAACTTTGGTATTCCGCTTATGGTGGGGCTGAGTCATAGTTACTTTGCCGTGAAATCAGGTTGGTTTTTCTTTGGTACGGAGCTGGCGACACCTACGGTCATTGTCATGATAGTCTATACATTGTTATATTCGATCTTTGGTCTGTTGTCTGTGTGGTACTATAAACGGGTGATTAAGGAAGCTTTGTAGAATTGGGATCACGAGTATGCTGATATAGCAAAATAGGTTGAGTAAAGGGCAGCTGTATTGTTTACAGACTGCCCTTTTTCTTGCAGAAATAAATATAGCTTTATGAAAAAAAAGGATGATTATGGAATTGAGTCGAAATGATGATAGAGTCCATGCTTCTGATTCATGTATAACGGTGAAACGAGGAGGAGTGGAGTAGCGTGCCTGGAGTTCTATATGCCTCGAAGAAAGAGTTAAGTGAGACGATTCGACGCACCTATGAATTGTTTGAGGGTGAGTTCAATGACATCCATAACAGCGACAAAGATAAGTGGGTTGAAGGTGTGGACAAGACGCCTGCCCAGATGATCGCCTACCAGTTAGGATGGATGAACCTGGTGATGGAGTGGGAGAGAAATGAACAGTTGGGACATGAATGTCATATGCCTGCACCAGGGTATAAATGGAACCAACTGGGGCAATTAAATGAATCATTTTACGAAAAGTATTCAGGCTATACGCTGGAGGAGTTACGCTCATTGTTTCGGGAGACAGAACAACAATGGCAGAACTGGATTGCCTCGCTGAGCGAAGAGGAATTATTTGTACAAGGGATAAGACAGTGGACGGGGACTAAGCCCGGATGGGCTATGGTGAAGTGGATCCAGATTAATTCGGTAGCTCCTTTTAAATCCTTTCGGACCCGATTACGTAGATGGAAAAAAGGTCACTTAGCCAACATGGATGAGGGGAGAATAGATGTCTAATGAATCTGGCAAATAAAATCACGTTGGCTAGAATCGCGTTGATTCCATTGTTTATGATCTGTTTTCTCAATCAGCAAAGCGTGATGATTGCACTAATTATATTTGCAGTAGCGGCAGGTACGGATAAATTGGATGGATATGTGGCGAGGAAATATAACCAAATCACGAATCTGGGAAAGTTGCTTGATCCACTGGCGGATAAACTGTTGATTGCGGTAGCGCTGGTCATGATGGTTCAGGAGAATATGATCAGTTCATGGATTGCTGTAATCATTATAGGACGTGAAATTGTCATTACTGCATTGCGAATGGTAGCCACAGAACAGGGTATTGCTCTTGCAGCGGATCGATATGGTAAGATCAAAATGGTGCTTCAGGTGGCAGCGATCATTGCCATTTTGTTGAATAATGTTCCGTTTAGTTTGTTGACTGATATCAGAGTGGATGTGGCATTACTATGGGTTGCAACAGGCGTTACTCTCTTATCCGGAATGAATTACATTATCGTAAATTATAAACTGTTGAGATAAAAGGAGTGATTAGGAGATGTCCCAAATAAATATTAATCCAAGTACTTCAGAGGATTCAGAGTATGTTCGCCAGCAACTTATCGCATTTAATGCTGCACATGTGAGCGAGGAATTAAGGCATCGGTACGAAGAACTGAATTTCAATATCAAAAATGAGACCGGCGAGATTGTTGCAGGTGTGCTTAGTACACTTTGCTGGAACTGGCTGGAGGTTGATATTCTTTGGGTGGATTCTGAACAACGGCATCGGGGATATGGTTCACAGTTGTTACTTGAAGTTGAGCGAATTGCGCGAGAGAAATCTTGTGATTTTGTCATGTTGAACACCTTCTCCTATCAAGCACCGGAATTTTACAAGAAACATGGCTACCAATTGATCACAACGATCGAGAATGCACCGACTGGACACAGTCATTATTATTTTAAAAAGGACCTCACTTAAGACAGACAAAGCATGCGAAATAGGAAAAATCAGGAGGGTTATGATGGTTACCATTAAAGGAATCGAACTTGAAGATTTACCGGCACTAAGCCAGCTATACTATGAGTTGATGGGAATGCCTACCAATGAACAGCAGATGAAAAAGATGTTTCATTACATACAGCAGAATGGCCATTATCATGTGCTTGGGGCATTTTACAATGGCAAACTGGTTGGGTCCGTTATGGGGGTTGAGTGTATGGATCTGGTAGGGCCATGCAAACCGTTCATGGTTGTGGAGAATGTGATTGTATCGGATCAGGTACGCAGGCAGGGCATTGGGCAGAGGTTAATGCTCCAGATTGAGCGGATTGCAAAAGATATGGGTTGTGGTTACATGATTCTGGTGTCTGGCGATCAGCGTAAGGAAGCACATATATTTTATGAGAAGTTAGGTTTCAAGGATGAGAAGGTTCAGGGTTACCGAAAGCATCTTTAACAGACAGTTCAAGTGAAAATTTCTTACACAAGTGGAAGGATTACTTAAGGAACACGGCGAATAAGGCATAGTCTTAACAAAAGAAACGAATAAGAGGGAGGCACTCTCGTGTTCAAAAAATGGGCTAATGTTTTCATGATTCTGAGCCTGGTATTCGCCGTATGTTCCCCAACCTCCTATGCTGCTGCCAAAACGGTTAAGGTAACCGTTACGCTGGTGAGCGCAGAGCTTGTCGAGAATAACTCTGTCGGTAATGAGTGGGCCATCGGAGCAAGTGTGAACGGCAAAGATCTGGAAGAGGGTTCGTCAGTCACTTTAAACCTGAAATCCACGGGTACATTGAAACTGGAGGCCATCGCCGAAGAACAGGACAAAATTCCCGATTACGGGGATAAAAGCGCCAACGTCAAACTATCTTCGTTCTCCAAATCAACCAACAAGACACTTTCCGTGGTGGTGACCGAGAACAGAGGCCGATATTCTGGTAACACAGCAACTTGGGCGTTCAAGTTTAAGATTAGCAAGAAGTGAATAGGAACCAACCGTGAGAAAAAAAGGGAGCTGAGCTCTCTTTTTTTATGCGTAAATAATTGGTGAACTGAAGGAAGACAACGTTTCGAGCAACGCTGATCTTTGTTAAACTAATGAGAACAACAGTATAGAAATAAAAGATGTATTTTCAAAAAAAGTACATAGGAGGTTAACACAATTATGCGTATCGTAGATAACATTAAAGTCTGGGGGGAGCCGCTGGAGAACGCCGTAAGTCAGGCGGTGACTTGCTCGCAATATGGAGATGTATTGGGTGTGGCTCTGATGGCCGACCATCACAAAGGTTACTCGCAACCCATCGGTGGTGTTGTCGCTTATCGGAATATGATCAGCCCGTCAGGTGTCGGATATGATATTGCCTGTGGCAACAAGGCTGTGCGTACAAATCTGATGTGGGAAGATATTCGGGATCAGATTGTAACGATCATGGATGACATCAATTCGACCATTTCTTTCGGCGTGGGTCGTAACAATCCAACACCCGTGGATCATGAGCTGTTCGACGACGCGAGCTGGAAGCTGTTTGATACCATTGAACCGGGATTACAACATAAGCTGAAGACACTTGCACGCAACCAACTCGGAACCGTAGGCAGTGGCAATCATTTTGTGGATATTTTTGTAGAAGAGGCAACGGGGAAGGTGTGGATCGCGAATCATTTTGGCAGCCGCGGGTTCGGTCACAAAGTGGCGAGTGGGTTCCTTAACCTTGCCGCAGGGCGTCAGTTCAGTGGCAAAGCGCCGGGCGAATCGATGGATCAACCGCCTACGTTGTTTGACCTGAACAGCGAAATGGGTGATATGTATTGGGACGCAATGACTTTGGCGGGCCGATACGCCTATGCAGGACGCGACTATGTCATTGAACAGGTGCTCGGAATTCTGGGGACAAGTGCTGAATACGCCGTACATAACCATCATAACTTTGCCTGGAAGGAACAACACATGGGTGAAGAGGTAGTTGTGGTCCGCAAAGGTGCAACGCCACTGGCACCCGGGCAACTCGGTTTTGTCGGAGGCAGTATGGGTGATATCTCGGTAATTGTGGAAGGGATCCACAGCGAGGAGAACACCGAGTCATTCCGCAGCACCGTACATGGGGCAGGGCGCACGATGAGCCGGACCCAGGCGGCTGGCAAAATGAATTACAAGCTGCGCACACGCATGGGTGGCGAGATTAGCGAAGCACAGATGCATGAGGCGATTCGTGCCTATGGTGTCGAGCTGCGGGGAGCGGGCACAGACGAAAGTCCGTTTGTGTACAAGAAACTGCAAGACGTGCTGAACGCACATGCGAATACGTTGAAGATCAACCATGTGCTGCGTCCCGTTGGTGTCGCCATGGCCGGAGGTAATGAATTCGATCCATATAAGGATTAGTTAGAAAAGAGGGTGAACTTCATGAGAAATTGTGCGATATATAGCTCTCAGTTTGACCTGGATCAGCTGTTTGAATTGATTCAATCCATTTATCCTGAGGGTACGATTGAACGCCGGGAAGACAAGACCCATATTCAAGTGACTCAGAAAAAATGGCTCAGTAAGAAAACCAAAGGCTTTAATATCATGACCAGCCAGACACATCCTGAGGAATTTACGACAATGATTCAGGGGATGCTTGGATTTTTGAGTCAGATTAAAGGGCGCAATGCTTTGCTCCAGGAAAAGGTATTGATCAAATGTTCCACACTTAATATGGTGGTTGGTATTGAGACGGAAGAGGACATCTCGGAAGAATTCTTCGGCGAATTGTTGCGGTTGGCTGATGCGCTGGATGCTGTCATCTTCTGGGGAGGTGGATCTCTGCTGAACGCACAAGGTCAGCTATTGCTGGATGTGAATGGAGAATCTGAGGTAGAGGATTACACGGTGACAGCGCACCCCAGTTTCCTTGACGGTGACAGCCCCCAGTCGGAGTCTGGCATTCAACGTAAAGCGCGTTCAGAGCAACGGTTGACTGAACAAGGCATTCCGTATAATGCGCACTTGCCCGCAAGGGCCGGAGATGAGCACAACACGATTCGGAGTGAAGAGGAAGTTGCGCGCCGTGCGGTTGCCCTATGTCTTGCCGCGCTTAAGGGTGAGTGTCTGGGAGCCGGCGAAAGTGCGGATGATACCGCAGCACTGGTTCAGGAAGTGATCGACAAGTATGAGGCTGACTCCTTTTTCTCACCCGTAGAGAAGAGGTTTATCGACCAGTACGGAGCAGAGCAGCAGGAGATTATTTCCTTCTCCTGGGGATATGAAGCCTACCACGTAATGTTATGGGCGCTTGGTTATGTGAAGGAACTGGGTGCACCAACGGAGTTGTGTAACGTAGGGAAGGATGTCGGTTATTTGCAACAGAAGGATAGTTTTACCGACTTTCTCTCCGATGCATCTCTGCGTAACAAAAGCGAGATTCTGGATGAAGCAGATCTGATCTACCGTTATAACTGGGTGTGCGTGGATAGTCGTGTGAATGACAAAACACCTCCAGCTGGCCTGAATGGTGGAGTGGCTTATGAACGTCACCGTGCATTGAACTGGCTGATCTGTTACCTGGATCAGGACTGGGATGATGTGCGTACAGATACGTAGAACGGGATGATGTGACGGCCTATGTAAATAAACAATAAACATTACACAACATACAACAATACAAATACCCCTATAGCCGCACGAATACGGTTAAAGGGGTATTTGGCGTGCTGTTCTGTGTGGACATAAGCGTTATTCCATATATGCTTAATATGTATATCCACACATATTCACCAACATGTATTATACTCTTACCCACTATGCCTGCCAAACTGTTCACGAATAATGACGTCAGCAAGAATCAACTTTTTCTCGACGTTGCTCTCAGGATTCGCTATGCGCCATAACATCTGATCCACTGCACGCGCACCGAGCAACTCCTTGTTCACATTAACTGTAGCCAGTAATGGGATATTGTCATATAGATTATCAAATCCCGTGACAACACACTGATCGGGTACACGAATACCCATACTCTCAAGGGCTTCAATGGTGTATAGTCCATAGAAATCATTCGCACATACAAACACTTCAGGCAGGTTATCCTCACTGATCACCGAAGTGAACGTCTGGCGGAACTCATCCAATGCCTGATTACTCAGCTCGGGAATCTGATGTATTTCCATCCCATGACCCATAAGCACAGAAGTGTATGCAATCCAGCGTTCATAGAAGCTATGAGCATCCCCGATATTGCCAACGAACTGGAATGTTTTGAAACCCTTGCGGAGCAAATAGAGCATGATCTCCCGCATGGATGCAAAGTTATCGGTGAATATGCTGTCACTGTGAAAAACAGGGTCCAGATGATCCACCATTACAACCGGAATACTAAGACGCTTGATTTCAAGCAGAATCGGGGTCGAGATAGAGCCAACGGTAATGATCCCTCGAATGGCATCCGGGTTGAGCAGGGTAAATAGCTGGTCTGCTGAGGGTTCCGTTAAGGTCAGAATATTAATCCCTTTTTGGTTCAGCTTGGAAGAAATCCCGTTAAAGACGGGTCCCCAGTATACGGAGTCTTGATTTTGGTACCGAACATTGGGGAACAAAATCAAGATCGTTCCGCTTGAACGTGTGTTCTTCGGTTCCTGAAGTTCATGGCTGTTATACAGTTCACCAGACAACATGCTGTTATCTTTGAAATATCCAAGTTTGCCAGCGGCCTTGAGAATGACATCCCTCGTTTGATCGCTAACTCCCGATTTTCCAGACAAAGCTCGTGACACCGCGAATTTCGACAAACCCGTAAAATGTGCAATCTCCTGAATTGTTACCTTTGTCTTCATCATACCATCCTTACACTCGTAGTTCTGCCGTATTCCTTATTTGGAGCGATATCCAACTGGTTCTAGTATAACATGATGTATTTCTCTTAATCTAATAACGGACAGAGAATTCAAAATGTTAGTGATGCACAGTATTTTAGGATGAACGTTCAACGTGACGGTAAGCATATTTTCAGATAGAATGACGAATTTTGTCTGCTAAATTATTATTTTGTTATTTTATAAAAATAACAAAATAAACAAAGTTAGAATCATGGTTTAATATGTTTGTACTTAGAGTCCAGGATATTGAATAAGCTGTAATACAGGCATATTACAGCTTAATCAGCATTTTATCAGAGAAATTAGAAAATGTTAACAACAAAAATGTTGACGCTTACATTTTGCTGTGTTAAATTTTGTTTGTCAAAAGCAAACAAAGAAATAACAAATGGTGGTGGTTGTTTATTTTCGATTGGTTGATGAATGGGGTTAACGATTTAGGGTGAACTATGATTGGTATACACATTCGGGGAGGTTGTTAAAATCATGATGAGAAGATGGAATGTTCTACCTCTGATGTTATTGGCTGTGATGCTTCTTGTATCCGCTTGCAGTGGTGGGGGGACAGCACAGACGGGGACCGAAGCAGAGGGAACAACGAACTCAGGTAATAGCACCGAGGTCGCTGAGACAGAGAAAGAGGGCGAAGCGGAAGAAGCTGTGGTTAATGTGCCTGATCTGGGTGGACGTGTCATCAAGGTCGCGGCCTGGTGGGACTTGAAACCGGCGGGAGAGACGGCCTCCGATAAGGCCAGACTTGATAAAATTGCAGAGGTTGAGAAGAAATACAACGTGAAACTGGAGTTTGTTAACGTACCTTTCGAAGAATACATGAACAAATTCACAACGTCTGCACTGGCTGGCGAACCGTTCGCCGACATCGTTCAGATGGAGTACAAATCCGCACTACCCGCCATCCTCAAAGGGCAACTATTGCCCATCTCCGAATTCACTACACCTGAGAATAACATCAACCAAGAGGCTAACCTGATTGCAAAATTTCCTGCCATTGCAGGCAACGAATATGCCTTCGAATCTCCAACCAGCATTGGTCTGGGACTTCACTATAACCGTGACTTGTTCAAAAAATTATCTTTGCCTGATCCTCAAGAACTGTATAACCAAGGCAAATGGGATTGGGACAAATTCATGGAACTTGCCAAACAGGCAACCAAAGATACCAATAACGACGGCAAAACTGACGTATACGGATTTTCTGGCTGGGCGCTTGATGTCGTTCGTCATTTTACCGCAGCCAATGGTGGAACGATCGTGGATGATACCAATAGCAAAGAAGGATTGTCCGATCCGAAAACGATTGAAGCTGCCGAATTCGTCAAACGCCTGTATAACGTGGAAAATGTCGTGAAGGTCAAAACCGGCGACAAAACCAATTGGGAGGAAAGCAATACGTTCAAAGATGGAGATGTAGCTCTGTTCACCGCTGCTGAATGGCAGTTGGGCGATCTCACCTTTGCTGTTGGTGTTGTGCCGATTCCGAACGGGCCACAGGGTAGCAAAGAGGTAACGTATGCAAACAATGCAGCATCAGCGAAGTTCATTCCAAAAGGTGTGGAAGATCCAAAGATCGTCTACCAAATCTATGAAGAGACCTTCGACATCCCGCAGATTGAAGAGTATCCAGGTCAAGATTATCTGGAGAGTCGTTATACCGACGAGAAGGATATTGCGATCATTCGCGAGCACATCGCTGGAACCGGCCGCATCTTGCTGGATGATGCCTACACAGGATACCCTTTCGGGGATTATGTGAACGATATCATCAAAAACAATGCTTCCGTGACAGCAACAGCCGAGAAATACAAGGCACAGGCACAAGCTGCAATTGATAAACTCGGCAAACAATAACAACACTTATCACCAGCAAACGATTCAGGCAGGGGGGCTCGTGTCGGCAAGGTTGCACGGAGCCCCTTTTCCTGAACCACCAAATCGGCATTGCTGGCATCAGCCTTGATGAGGAGGACTCGTAGGATGGCTGGAATTCGACAACGTAAGACATGGATATTGTCCACAGTAATCATCGTGGCGGCAGCCTGCATCATTCTATATATAACTTCCGGCGCTGATGGAAAGAGTGCAAACATTCCACCTGGCAGTCTGCCTGCCATTGAAGTGGATGCAGTCTTGCAGCAGACCCGGCAGAAAAAGGGATACGAACAGTATCGATCCGGAACGGATCAGGCTACACAGCCGAATGTGGACATCACCATTGAAGCAGGAGATTACATAAAAGCCGAAGGTGAAGACGTCCGCAAACTGACTAATTATGAAGGAATGGATGGTGTATCTCTCCATACCGGAGAGACCGGACAAGTCGATTGGACCATTAATGTGCCGGAGACTGGGCTGTATAACCTGTCCACGATCTATTTTCCCGTTGAAGGCAAGAGTTCAGCCATTGAGCGTGCATTGTACATTGATGGTGAACTTCCTTTTGCAGAAGCCGCCTATTTGCAGTTTGACCGGGTATGGGCGAATGAGAAAGATGTCGTTGAACAGGATAACCAAGGCAATGACCTTCGCCCGAGACAAGTGGAGCAACCACGCTGGCTGGAAGAAACGTTTCAGGACTCCGACGGGTACGAACAGACTCCATTCAAGTTTTATTTGGAAAAAGGGGAACACACGCTAACGCTAAAATCATCGCGTGAACCCATGGTGATTCGGTCCATTCGTCTTTTCAATGAGAAGACAGCTGTTCCTTACACAGAGACTGCAGGGGCACAACAATCGGACTCCTCTGGGCAGCCGAAGGATGTACTGATTCGCATTGAAGGAGAAGCCGCGATTGCCAAATCTTCACCTACGTTATACCCGACCAGCGAAAGGTCAAGTTCTGCTGTATCTCCTTATAGCGCTTCCCAGGTACGCATCAATACGATTGGCGGCTTTAACTGGCGTCTGCCAGGACAATGGATTGAATGGGAAGTGGATGTGCCGGAAAGTGGACTGTATCATATCGGTTTTACCGCACAGCAGAATTTTGTCAAAGGCATCTATTCTACACGCAAACTGACCATCGATGGTGAAGTTCCGTTTGCAGAGATGGCGAAAGCACCTTTCCGTTATCAAAGTGACTATCGCATTGACGTCATGGGAGGCAAGGATGCATACAAGTTTCACTTGGACAAAGGAAAACATGTGCTGCGGCTGGAGAACAGCCTCGGTGACTTCGCACCGCTTATCCGCAATGTGGAGGACAGTCTGTACAACTTGAACTCCATGTACCGACGCATTCTGATGATTACAGGCACGAAGCCTGATGAATTCCGGGATTATCGGGTGGAAAAGCAGATCCCGAACCTGCTGGAAGTATTCAGCGGAGAAAGTAAACGTCTCAAGGACGTTGCCGCACAGCTTCGTCTTCTATCAGGACAGTCCAGCGATCAGGAAGCCTTGATCAAGACGATGGCGCTGCAACTGGACGAGATGATTGACAAGCCAGATACCATTCCAAGACGGCTTGCGGCTTATAAAACCAACACAGGCGGTCTCGGCACATGGGTGCAACAGGCACGAGAGCAACCCCTTGAGATCGACGCACTGTACGTCACTTCGATCGACCGTGATATTCCTGGAACAGGTATGGGGCCACTTGCTAAGCTTGGTCATGAAGCAAAGATATTCTATCATTCGTTCTTCATTGATTATAACCAGATTGGTAATGTAGCTACATCGGAAGATCAGCGTACGGTAACAGTCTGGATTGGTAGCGGACGTGACCAGGCGAATACGATGAAAGCGATGATTGACAAGACCTTCACACCAGACAGTGGCATTAACGTGAATCTGAAGCTGGTGAATATGGGAACCTTGCTGCCAGCGACTTTGTCCGGTGAAGGTCCGGATGTAGCGATGCAGATCGGCAATGATCTGCCGGTGAACTTTGCGATGCGGAACTCGGCTGTAGATCTGACGCAATTCAGTGATTATAGCACCGTGGAACAGGAGTTCAGGGAAAGTGCAATCGTGCCGTATGCCTATGATTCAGGCGTATATGCCCTGCCGGAAACGCAAACCTTTAACATGCTGTTTTATCGTAAAGACGTGCTCGAAGAACTCGGACTTGAAGTGCCTCAGAACTGGGAGGATGTCGAAGCTCTGCTCGCGATTCTGAGCAAGAATCATATGGAATTTGGTATGCCGATTGTGACCCAGGCGAATATGCAGGGTGTCAATATTCCGCCGAACTCGCAGTATGCCACGATGCTGCTTCAGAACGGCGGCGCCTTCTATCGTAACGATGACAAGGAGTCGGATCTGGATTCAAGGATCGGAATTGAGACGTTCAAGCAGTGGACGGAGTTCTATACCGATTACAAGTTAGAGCGGGAATATGATTTTGCCAACCGTTTCCGGACAGGACAGATGCCTATTGGACTAACGGATTACACCATGTACAACCAATTGTCCGTATTTGCACCGGAGATTCGCGGACTATGGGGATTCGTTCCTGTCCCGGGAACTGTTCAGGCAGATGGAACCTTGAATCGGGACGTACCGGGTGGAGGCAGCGCAGTCATGATGCTGGAGGGTACCAAGGATCAGGACGCGGCGTGGGAGTTCATGAAGTGGTGGACCAGTACGCCGATTCAGGCGGAATTCGGACGGGAGATGGAAGGGCTGATGGGTGCCGCTGCCCGTTATCCAACGGCCAACATCAAGGCGCTGGATTCCCTGCCGTGGCCTGCGGAGGATTACGCCAATCTCAAGGCACAATTCGAAACGGTGAAGGGCATTCCTGAAGTACCCGGTGGTTATTTTACAGGCCGCCATCTGTTCAATGCATTTTACAAAACCGTTGTTGGCCAAGTGGAAGCCAGGGAATCCATCATGGATTATACCCAATATATTCAGGACGAGATTCGAGTCAAACGTAATGAATTTGGTCTTCCGTAAGCAGAGGGAGGGTTAATCGTGCCACAAATATCACTCCGAGACGGACAAAACAGTCCTCCTGAGAAAGCGTCAAGGATGGGCATGAAATCGTGGTGGAGCTGGAAGCTCCAGGAAATGAAGGCCAGCAAACATTCCTATGTTCTGCTTGCACCTTATATGCTCCTGTTCCTCATGTTTACCGTGATTCCGGTTGTCATCTCGATCATACTCAGCTTCACCTACTTTAACATGCTGGAATTCCCGCGTTTTATTGGCTGGCAGAACTATACTCGCCTGTTTCTGGAGGATGATGTATTCCTGATTGCAATCAAGAATACGTTGTTGTTCGCCATCATTACCGGACCGATCAGTTATATTGCCTGTTTTGTCTTCGCGTGGATCATTAATGAGTTAACACCGAAATGGAGAGCGTTCATGACGCTGATCTTCTACGCGCCCTCCATTTCGGGCAATGTGTATTTTATCTGGCTGATGATCTTCTCGGGAGATCGTTATGGTATTGCCAATGGGTTGTTGATCAAATGGGGTTTTCTGCTGGAGCCAATCCAGTGGCTGAAGACGGAAGCCTACATTATGCCTATTCTCATTCTCGTGCAGCTATGGCTGAGTCTCGGAACCGGATTTCTTGCGTTTATCGCTGGTTTGCAGACGGTGGACCGGACATTGTACGAAGCGGGAGCGGTGGATGGGATCAAAAATCGCTGGCAGGAACTATGGTACATTACCTTGCCTTCGATGCGTCCACAGTTGATGTTCGGCGCAGTCATTCAGCTGACAACCTCGTTTGCCGTGGCCGATGTGTCGATCGCACTGGCCGGGTTCCCAAGCGTGAACTATGCAGCAGAGACGGTGGTAACCCATTTGATTGACTTTGGTACTACGCGGTTTGAGATGGGATATGCATCAGCAATTGCTACCGTACTGTTCATGATTATGGTGGGCACCAACTTGCTGGTACAGAAACTGCTTCGAAGGGTGGGAGAATAGTTATGGCTGCAATTGCGACAGGCAAAAAACGCGTGAATCGCTCGCTATCGGGAAGCCTCTCCCTGTTTGCCCTTCTGCTCGTATTTGGTGCCTTCATGGTGCTGCCGTTGATCTATGCAATCAACAATGCATTCAAACCATTGGATGAGATTTTCACCTTTCCACCAACGCTGTTTGTCAAAAATCCCACGTTCAGCAACTTTACAGATCTGCTGAATCTGCTGAGTGACTCGTGGGTCCCGTTCTCACGTTATATATTCAACACGGTATTTATTACAGGTATCGGTATCGTAGGCCATGTACTGCTAGCTTCCGCAGCGGCGTACCCACTTGCCAAACACAAGTTTCCGGGCAAAGTATTCATGTTCCAAGTGGTCGTACTGTCACTGATGTTCACACCTGCGGTAACGGCAATTCCGAACTATATGATCATGTCATGGCTCGGATGGATCGACACCTACTGGGCCGTCATTATTCCGGCATTTGCCTATTCACTCGGGTTGTATCTGATGAAACAGTTCATGGAGCAGATCCCGGATGCGCTGCTGGAAGCGGCCAAGATTGATGGTGCCAGTGAATACCGGATCTTCTGGTCCATTGTCATGCCCAATGTGAAACCAGCTTGGCTGACATTGATCATACTGCTGTTCCAGATGTTATGGGGCAGTGATGGCAATGGATACATCTATAGTGAACAGCTCAAGACCCTGCATTATGCAGCAGGGCAGATTATTCAGGGCGGAATATCCCGGGCAGGAGCGGGTGCTGCGGTAGCACTGATTTTGATGAGTGTGCCGATCACGCTATTTATTTTCTCTCAGAGCCGAATCATTGAGACGATGGCGAGCTCGGGCATGAAGGATTAAGGGGGAAAGATATGGCACGCACAGTGAAAAGATGGCTTGTTCTCCTGGCGGCAGTATCTCTGCTGCTGGTGAATGCCGTGCCTGCGGCGGCCTCCCCGGCGCCGTATGAGAGTTATAACTACAACTACTGGAAAGAGGCTGTTCCTTCACCAGATGCCTATCTGCCCGAGCGTACCATATCAGGCCGTGATCTCGGCATTAGTGAGTTTAAAGACCCTGGTGATGTGAATGTTTCACCTTCCGGGTTGATCTATATTTTGGATAGTGGCAACAGCCGAATTGTTGTATTGGACCCAGGCTTTAAGCTGCTGCGCGTCATTGATGGATTCATGATGGATGGTAGCAAGGAGACCTTCAACCTTCCGGGCGGATTGTTCGTGGATGAGCAAGAACGCATATACGTCGCCGATACAGGCCACGGTCGTGTGGTTGTCCTGGATGGAGACGGGACACTGATTCAAACCATCACGAAGCCCGAGTCGGATATCCTGTCGACCCAATTCCAGTTCCAGCCTTTGAAGCTGACGGTGGACCATGTAGGCCGAGTGTATGTTGTGGCGCAGGGGGTCTACGAAGGGATTATGCAGTTTGACGAGAGTGGGAAATTTATCGGATATGTCGGTACCAACAAAGTGGAGCGGGACTACGGCGAATATATCTGGCGCATGTTATCAACCAAAGCCCAGCGCGCACAGATGGTTCTCTTTGTTCCAACGGAGTTCTCCAATGCGGATATTGACCACAAAGGATTTGTGTATGCAACGAATATTGATCCCGGCTCAAATGAACCGATCAAACGGCTGAATCCGTCTGGTGAAGATGTACTGAAGCGGTTTGGTTATTACGACGTCAAAGGTGATATCCGGTTCCGCAACAATCCGGGTCCATCCAAACTGATCGATGTGAAAGTGCTGGGCGACGGCATGTACAGTGTATTGGATGCGACACAGAACCGGGTGTTCACGTACGACGATGAAGGTCATCTGCTCTACATATACGGTGGCAAAGGAAATCAGGTGGGCACGCTCAAAACACCTGTCGCGATTGAACAATCAGGTGAGCATCACTTGGTTCTGGATCGGGGCAAGAACAACCTTGTTGTCTATGAGCCAACCCGTTTTGGTGCCCGTGTGAATGAAGCGGTGGCACTCCACTATCGGGGCGAGGACACGGAAGCCGTGAATATATGGCGAGAAGTGCTGAAGCTGAATGCCAACTATGACATCGCCTATATCGGTATCGGCAAGTCCTTATTAATGGAGAAGAAAAACGAGGAAGCGCTAAGTTACTTCGAACTTGGAATGGACCGCAAGAGTTATTCTGTGGCGTTCAAGAGGCATCGGCGGGAGATGATGAAGGAACATTTTGGTACATTCCTGACCGCTGTAATCGCGCTGATTGTCATTCTGATCCTGACCCGGGTGACGGTTAAATGGAGACGGAGGAGGCAGGTTGATCGTGAAGCAGGATTTCATTAAGTTTCCGCTGCATCTCATTTTTCACCCCATTGATGCATTCTGGGACCTCAAGTCAGATAACCGGGGACGGCTGTTTGTTGCTTTTGCAGCATTGGCGCTTACCATTGTCATGATGATTTTGCAAAAGCAGTACGCAGGATTCCTCGTTAATTACATCGATCCTCGTACGATTAATAGCATCATCGAGATCGCCACGGTTGCGGTGCCATTCTTTCTATGGTGCACAGCCAATTGGGCTGTAACGACTTTGATGGAAGGGGAAGGGAAATTCAGAGAAATCGTCCTGGCGACAGGTTACTCGCTCATTCCGGTTATTCTGATCTATGCCCCAATGATCGTGATCAGCCGGTTCATGGTACAGGAGGAGACTGCTTTTTATTATCTTTTTAATAGCATCGCGTTTTTCTGGTTTGTACTGCTTCTGTTCATTGGCATGATGACGGTGCACCAGTACACGGTGATTAAAACGATCATTACGATGGTGCTGACACTCATTGTGATGGGCGTTATTGTATTCCTTGGCGCACTGGTCTTCAGCATGCTGCAACAGCTGTACGAATTCGGTTATAACATTTACCGCGAGTTGATTTTTCGGACCTAAAGGAGGCGGCATCCGTGAACAAAAGGCAACGATTATATACGGTGCTGGCTGGTGGTGCAGCTGTAATCATGATTGCAGCCGGGCTGCTGTATATAAACAACAGGGGGATTCCTGCCGTAGAAGCCGCAGCTTATCTGGATACGACAACCACAGCCATGCCCGTCACGGAGGACCCGTTGCAGTTCCTTAGCGACTCTTCGCAGGGTGTACCTGGTATGCAACTGGTCGCTGAAGATCAGGGATTGGCCCTGTACTATAACGAGGAGACAACGGAAATTGCAGTACGTGACGCGAAAAGTGGAGAGATCTGGTACAGCAACCCGAAAGAACGGGCTGAGGACGGTCTTGCTTCCGCATATGAAAAAGAAGTGCTGTCGTCCCAGTTAAATGTGTCTTTCCGGGATTCGATGGGCACACTGGAGAACTTTCCGAATTTCAGTTCGAGTATTAGCAACAAACAATTCACAGTGGGTCAGATCGATCAAGGGATTCGGGTCAACTATACACTTGGTGATACATCACTTGGTATTGATGCACTACCGAAGTTGATCAGCAAGCAGCGACTGGAGGAGAAGGTTCTTTCCAAGTTGGACGCTACTGTCGCAAGGTACACATCTGCCCGTTATTATCCAACCAAGAGCAATCCGGATATTCTGGAACGGCTGGATGGACAGATTTCGAAGCAGCTTGTACTGAACAAGATGTTGGGTGCCTTTGAGACGGCGGGTTATACCGCGGACGATCTGGCTTTTGACAATCAGGAGAATGGAGTCGAAGGCGGAGGTGTATCGGATAAGCCTAGCTTCGTCATTTCTGTGGAATATCGACTTGAGCAGGGGGCACTCGTTGTGACCGTGCCTCTGAGCCAAATAGAAGAAAGTGGGCAATACCGCATTCGGAATATTGATTTGCTCGCTTACTTCGGCGCTGCGGATACAAAGGGTGAGGGTTACATGCTCGTACCTGACGGTTCCGGCAGCCTGATCCACCTGAACAACGGGAAAACCCAGGAAGAGCAGTATGTACAGCGCGTGTACGGCGCAGACCCCAATGATAACTCGCTCAGTCGTCCTCAGGTTAGTGAATCCGCGTATATGCCTGTGTTTGGTCTGAAGAACGGGGAGAATGCTTGGTTTGCAGTCATTGAAAAAGGGGACGGCATTGCCAGTATCTCTGCGGATATTGGAGGCAGGCAGAACAGTTACAACCACGTGCATGCGACCTTCTCCCTGCGCGGGGAGGATGAGCTGGAGATGTACACCTCGCAGAAAATGCAGGAGATCCAGCTGCTTAGCGAAGAGCCTTACCGTGGAGATATTCAGGTCCGTTATCATTTCCTTCATGGAGAAGATGCCAGTTACTCGGGTATGGCCCGCCTGTATCAGCAGCAGTTGATCGAGCAGGATGTATTGAAGCCGCTCGCAGAACAGACGGAGTTGCCGTTTTATGTGGATGTGCTTGGTGCAGTGGACAAAAAGGCTTCGTTCCTGAGTGTACCCTATCGGACCACTTTAGCTATGACGACGTACGAACAGGCTACCGAAATGGCGGCGAAATTACAGCAGGATGGTGTGAACCGCGTACAAATGCGGTATCAGGGATGGTTCGGCGGTGGCATCAGTCATCATACGCCAACCCAGGTGAAGTTGGACAGTGAAGTGGGCAGTCGTTCCGAACTGCAGGCGTTGTCCACCAAGCTGGAGCAGTCGGGTGGAGCTCTGTTCCCGGATGTGGCTTTCCAGCACATTTATCACGATGATATGCGCTTTGCTCCTTCCTCGGATGCAGCGCGGTTTGTAACAAAGGAGACAGCAGAATTGTATCCGTACAATCCTGCACTTAATCGCATGGATCAGAGTAGGGACAGCTATTATTTGCTCTCAGCGGCCAAGCTTCCTTATGTAGTGAGTGAGTTTGCTGACAAATTCAATAAATTGGATCTCGGCGGATTATCCCTTCGTGATCTCGGGCAGGTCCTGACTTCCGATTATCGGGATAGTCGGGTGATTCATCGGGAGACGGCGAAGCACATTGTGAAGGAACAGCTGGGACAGCTGGAACAGTCCTATCCGAACTTGATGATATCTGCCGCAAATAGCTACGCTTGGGGAAATGCACAACATGTTGTGAATGTACCCGCAGGATCAAGTCGCTTCAATATTACCGATGAAGAAGTTCCTTTTTATGCGATGGTCATTCATGGATACATGAACTATGCAGCATCTCCGATGAATACGTCGGGGGATCAGAATCTCCGCAAACAATTGTTGCGCAGCCTGGAACTTGGGGCAGCTCCGTATTTTCAATGGACCTATGAACCATCATCCAGGCTGAAACTGACGAATTATGATTCGGCATACGCAACGGAATATGCATATTGGATGGATGACGCCGTTGCCTTGTATAAGCAGGCTAATGAAGTGCTGGGAGATCTGGAGAATGAGCAGATTCTCAAGCATGAACGCATTCAGGATGGCGTGGTCCAGATCACCTATACTGGCGGTACATCCATCCTTGTGAATTACAATGCGGATGCAGTAACCGTGGATGGAACAACGGTTGGCGGGACGGATTATGTGGTGGGGGGAGTGAACCGATGAGAACCATTCGATTATCGCTGAAGTCACGGAGAGCACTGCTTGGACTTGCATTTATATCGCCGTGGCTGATCGGTTTCATCTTCCTCTTTGCCACACCACTTCTGCAATCGATTCGGTTCAGCCTGAGTAACCTGTCTGTTGCTCCGGGCGGATACGTTCTGGAATACGTTGGATTTAAAAATTTTAAGGATGCGCTTCTGGTTGACGCGACGTTCAACCGGATTCTGGTCGACTCGGTTGGAGTGATGCTACTGAATGTGCCGATGATTTTGTTCTTCAGTCTGTTTACGGCCACACTGCTTAACCAGAAGTTCAGAGGCAGAACGATGGCACGTGCAATCTTTTTCCTGCCGGTTATTCTGGCTTCGAGTGCAGTCGCAGCAGCTGAGTCTGCGGGATTAATCAATCTGATGGGGGATGCGAGTGCGGTGGATGCATCAGCCGATGGCGGTGCTTCGTTCAACGTGGTATCCATTGTGCGGATGCTGGCGGATGTGGGATTGCCGATGGCCTATGTGGATTACATCGTTGAAGCCATCATGCGGATCTATGAGATTATTAGCAGCTCTGGCGTCCAGATTCTGATCTTCCTCGCTGCACTGCAATCGGTACCGGGATCGATGTATGAGGTTGCAAAGATCGAAGGGGCGACAGCTTATGAATCATTCTGGAAAATTACATTTCCCATGGTCAGTCCGTTGATTCTGACAAATGTCATCTACACGATCATTGATTCATTTGCCGGGAGTCCAGTCACACAGGCCATCTACCAAACCGCATTCAAAACCCAGAACTTTGGCTTAAGCTCGGCGATGTCCTGGCTGTACACACTGGTGATTGGTCTTGTATTGATCGTAGTGGGCTGGGTATTGTCACGGCGGGTTCACTACAACTGACGGTTAACATTAAGGGAGGCTTCAGATTATGGCTGCATCAGGGACAGATCGCATGGTGGTAGTTCCGAAGCAGAATTATCACATGCATCGGGTGCGAAACAAGACATCGGACCTTCTCTATTCCATATTCAGATATGCACTGGTCATCGGCATTTCATTTATTATTTTGTACCCGTTATTTCTCAAAGTGTCAGTTGCGTTCAAGGATAAACAGGATATCTACAATCCAACGATTTATATGATTCCTCAGCATTTTACGCTGGATAATATCCGGCTTGCGGCGCAAGTGATGGATTACCTGCCTTTGCTCGCGAACACCTTATTGTTCGTTACGATTACAACGCTTCTGACAGCCATGTCCTGTGCGTTTGCCGGCTACGGCTTCGCCCGGTTTTCATTTCCGGGTAGCAATGTGCTCTTTGTGCTGGTGATTCTCACGATTCTGGTACCGACAAGCACACTTATGGTGCCGATGTATCTGCATTTCCGCAGCTTTGACTTTATGGGCATCATCCAGTTGTTCACGGGAAAGAATGGCATCAATCTGTTGAATACGTATTGGCCTTCCATGATTACGGCCGCTACAGCGGGAGGGCTGAAGGCGGGATTGTTCATCTATATTTTCCGTCAGTTCTTCAAGGGAATGCCGAAGGAAATCGAGGAGGCTGCTCTGATTGACGGCGCAGGCGGATTCAAAACGTTTGCCCGAATCATGTTGCCCAATGCAATCTCACCGTTGATTACGGTTATTCTGTTTTCATTTGTCTGGCAGTACAATGATACATTCTATTCGGCATTATTCATGAGTGAAAGTCCACTGATCTCGCTGAAGGTGGCTTCCTTGCCTGCTCAGGCGAACCAATTAATTCCGCAACTGATGGGCTTTGGCTCGAACTCGGGTATCAAGGCTGATCCGAATTACGTGGCCATGATCGTGGACACAGGCATTTTACTGGCGATTGCACCGCTGATTATTTTGTACTTATTCGTGCAGCGTTATTTTGTGGAGAGTATTGAACGTTCTGGTGTTGTGGGTTAAGCCAGTTGCTATATGGATCGCGGCATATTTGTGATCTCATGTTTTTTGTTTAGAGAGAGGGCTAGGGACAGGTAAACCCAATTGGAGGTGTAGAGATGACAGTGCGTGAGATCAGCAGTGTTCCGGTGAATGAAGCAGCGACACCTGAAGCGAGAGAACTAATGACGTTTCTGGTTGAGCGTTATGGAAAAGGGATGTTGTCAGGTCAGCAGGACTACAGCAATCTGAACTGGATTAATGAAAATACAGGCCAGAAGCCAGCTGTGATTGGCTTTGATCTCATGGAATATTCGCCATCAAGAACAGAGCGTGGTGCGGTCTCCCAGGAGATTCGGGATGCGATAGACTGGCACAAACAAGGCGGGATCGTGACGCTATGCTGGCACTGGAACGCACCAACGGATCTGATCGATGAACCAGGTAAAGAGTGGTGGCGGGGGTTCTATACGGATGCGACAACCTATGATATTGCCTCCGCGCTAGCTGATACTGAATCGGAAGCATATCGGTTATTGATTCGGGATATCGATGCGATTGCAGCCCACTTGCAAGAGTTGAAGGATGCGGGTGTACCTGTATTATTCCGACCACTTCATGAAGCGGAGGGTGGCTGGTTCTGGTGGGGAGCGAAAGGTCCTGAACCTGCCAAACAGTTATATCGTTTGTTGTATGATCGATTGGTTCAAGAACATCAGCTGCACAATCTTATCTGGGTTTGGAACTCGGAAAAACCGGAATGGTATCCCGGTGATGATGTCGTGGATATTGTCAGTGTGGATGTATACCCTGAAGCAGGAGATCACAGCCCGTTGGCTGCGCGTTACACCAACCTGAGTGAGCTTGTGAAGGATAGCAAAATCATTGCTCTGGCCGAGAACGGCTCCATCCCGGACCCTAAGTTGATGAAGGAGCAGGATGTACACTGGAGTTGGTTCTGTACCTGGACAGGTGGATTCCTGAGAGACGGGACACATAATGAACTAACGTTTTTGAAGGAATTGTACCATAGCAAAGAGGTCATTACGCTCGATCAGTTACCGAAGTGGAGTTGGCTATAAGAATCCCATGTCCAACTTGAATTGGAATCAATGAAGCGTTAGTATTCGCTGTAAGAATTCATGCGAATACTAACGCTTCATTTGTTGGCAGCGCACATTTGTTAATGGAACCCATCACCCCTGAAACATTAGAAGGTGAACAACCATCTAGTTTGACGGGTGCAACATAGCTTGGATATTGGTATGTAAAGTCACGCTGGAAGTGAATAAAATGTACGATTGATTAACCGTGCGGATGAGAATTCTTTCGCTTGTGCCATTGACTGGACCGATCCGAATGGCGGATGGTTCGCTACCACCGTATGTATCATCCAGGGTGACCGATGTGATATGTGTGATGGGAATTTCAATTTTGGAAAACTGCCACCGGATGACCAGTTGATCTTCTACTTTTTTCACGTTAACACCAAACATAGGATGACCTCCTGTTGTGATTCAAATTATTGAAGTAATCTCGTATGTCCAGTTTATCATATTTTGGATAAAATTACCTTATTAATAATAAAGAGTGACAATTTATATCAACTGATATCAGGGATGGGAACTTGATGTAAAACATACAGGATTAACCATGGTACATATCGAATACAAATAGAGAAATTAGAGAACTTATACTCTAACACAAAGGGTGTGCCACATGACGAATCTATTCGAACATTGTTCAGGTCAAACATTATCTGCCAACCTGAGATGGCTGAACGAGCCAGCAGATTGGTCCATTGAAGACGGCAAAGTAACGATAACCGTTTCGCCAATCAGTGACTTTTTCATTGATCCGGGAGGTGAGCCGGTGAAAGCTTCAGCTCCATTTTTACATACGATAGTCAAGGGAGATTTCAGCATCGTCACTCAAGTACAGGTGGACATGAAAGAACAGTATGACTCCGGGTGCCTGATGGTGAGGGTGGACGATACGAATTGGGCTAAAGTCTGCTTTGAGTATTTTGAAGAACAGCCGTCTATTCTTAGTGTTGTTACTCGTGGTAACTCGGATGATTGTGTATCAGCACCTGTCGAGGTTAGCAAGCCTTATTTACGTGTAGCTCGGGCAGGCAACAGCTTTGCTTTCCATTATTCTCAGGATGGAGAGAAGTGGAAGCTCGTTCGTTATTTCGGACTCGACTGCCCGGAAGAGATCAAAGTTGGCATTGTGGCCCAATCCCCGATTGGACAAGGGACAACGGTTACTTTTACAGACGTACAGCTTCAGCATGGAGTGACCGGAAGTGTTCGCCGGGTAAAATAACAGGGATCAGAAGGTTGTTCTGTCATTTATTTCACCCGAATTAACATTCCGAACAGACCGAGTATAGCAAAGGCCAGAAATGCCGTTGTATTAGAAAACACTTCGATCGTATAACCTGCCATAGATGAGCCAAGAAATTGCCCAACACCCAGCGCGAGAAAGGCAAGGCTAATTCCGATGGACACATTTGGACTGAATAGTCTCGTCGCCCAAACGATAAATACACTGGTCAGGAAAATATACGTGCTGCCAAATATGATCGCAGAGATGAGACTGGCAGTCATTGAAGGCAGAAGGATAACCCCGAGCGAAATAGCCAATAAAAGTATGCCTATTCGGTAGGACCACCCAATCTCGAACCGTTCAATAATGCGACCAGCGCATCCACCGAGTATCCCCATAACCCCCATCACAATCCAGAAAAACACGGCTTCCGAATCGGAGGCCCCTTTCTCGTCTGTGAGGAAGTTCCGGGCAAAGGTCCAGTAGATTGCAGAACTGAAACCTGTCAACAGACAAGCCATGAGCAGAGCAGACCCTGGTCTGGTAGGTTTCATACATGTCCAGAGAGACTTGGTACAAGGCAGTGTCTTGGTTGCCGGAATAACACGTCTGTTCCACAAAAGAACCACAACACCGATTACAGCAAACAGGATGTAGGTTAGACGCCAGTAATCCGTGAACAGCCAGTAGAGTGGACCTGATATTACAATTCCGAAGCTGGTCCCTGTGTTAATCCAGCTATTGCCTGTTGCTTGCAAATCGGGTGCAAGCTCGGCATTAACCGTGTTACCGAGTGCTGGAGAGGCCCAGCCTGTACTCAAACCGGCGAGAAATATACTAAATGTAAGAACCCATGCATTCTGAGCCAGGGCGATGCCGGTTAATCCGAGCACTGCGCTAATCCCTGCCAATTGAATGACATAATGATGTCCCTTGCGATTAATCAACAGTGGTGCAGTTAGAAGGGACAGACAGTAGGCAATATACGTTCCTGAGTTAATTGCACCAGAGGCTGCATCGTTCAATTGTAAGGCTTCCGAAATTTCCGGCATAAACAATCCATAACTGAATCGCCCGAATGCATAACATACAGCGATTAGTGCAATGCCTGGAAAGATAATTTTTTTCATTAAATCCACCGCCTTTTAGATAGAACGATCATTATATTTCTTATTAAATAAAAAAGTGAGTTGAACTACTAACTCACCCGGAATAACATTACTTGAAACTGTTCTGCGTCATATGGATCAGTTCACGGCAGACGTTATTTACATTTTCTGTCTCAGCAAGTGCCGTGGAACCCTCCAGCAGCAGGGAGAATTGCAATAGATCTCGATCACTTGCAGCAGGCGCCAATGTTTGAATTAACGTTCTCATATGTCTTTTGTGCGCATTCACTGTCTGGACGATGATATGATCTGCATGACCTCCGAATTCTTCTTTGGCGCGTAAAAATAAGCACCCTCTTGATTCGTGTTCTTTCAGCCAGGTTGCATGTCCTTCAGCCAGATTGAGGAACATGGGTTGTGCTTTATTGTCTGCATATTGCCTGAGCTGTTCTAAATAACGCTGCTCGCGTCGCAAGAGTACCTGAACAATGAGATCATCCTTGGACTCAAAATGATTATATAACGTCATGATGGCAATCCCGGCATCCGTGATAATCCGCTTCAAGCCGATGGAATGGAAGCCATGAAGGTAGAACAATTCTTCAGCCACGTTTAAAAGCATTTCCTTTTTGCTGCTCATGATCAGTGATACTCTCCCTTCGAAATAAGATAGAACGATCATTATACTTGTAGGCTATAATAATTCGTTGACATTGTCAAATTTTGTGACTTCACTTGCCTTTGGATAGTTCAAAGCCTGGGCAGGGGCGTTATATGAACAAAGTCTTTGCACATTAACCGGACATATGAGAGCACAACATGACAGGTTATTGGGTTGTTTTTCAGTTATATTAGACATCAAGGAGTGATTATTACATGAACTGGATCAACGCATTACAGGTCGCTATTCAATATATGGAAGACCACTTGCTCGAAAATATGACGATGGAGCAGATTGCAGCGCAGGCCCATATCTCTCCTTTTCATTTTCAACGTACCTTTGCCTTATTAACAGATGTTACTGTCGGAGAATACATAAAACGCAGACGGTTGACACTGGCGGCACATGAGCTCCTGCAAAGTGATCACAAAATCATTGATCTGGCATTTAAATACGGTTACGAAACACCGGAATCTTTCTCCAAAGCATTTCGTAGACAACATGGGATCGCACCCAGTGAGGCTCGAAAGAATAGTAACGCTGTCCAATCGTATAATCGTCTGGTGATTCAAGTGAGTCTAAAAGGAGCAGAGCCGATGAAATATAAAATTGTTGAACATCCTGAATTTACGTTGGTCGGAGTAGAGCAAACTTTCTCATATGCAGATGGAGGACATCTGCAAGGCATCGGGAAGATGTGGCAGGAAGCGTGGACGAGCGGTACAGAGGATCGTTTATTTGAACTGAACAACAGGGATATTCCAGGTTTACTCGGTGTCGTTGTGGATCAGAGCGAAATTCAGGAGAAACAGATGCAATACTGGATTGCTACGACTTACGATGGTGAAGTACCGGAAGGATTATCAAGTTTCACCATGCCTGCTTCCAAATGGAGTGTATTTGAGGTAGAAGGCCCGATGCCGGAAAGTATGCAGCTTCTATGGAAACGGATTATTTCGGAATGGTTCCCATCCAACCCTTATGAACACGCATATATGCCGGAGCTGGAAGTGTACCCGGGGCCCAATCAACCGCCACAAATCTGGATACCGATTAAATAATAAATTTTAACCGTTTCAAACTCGATCATTGTAGCCCATAAACATTCGGATATCCGAAGCTGTTTATGGGTTATTTGGTTGTGATTAATCAGAGATTCGAAGTTGTACAGAGGATGTTCAAGCGTTGTTCATTTTATTGCAGATAGGTAAACATGATATATTGGAACGAAGGTTAACATCAATAAGAGGACAACGAGGTAAACCGCAGGAGGCAGATATGTTATATGAGAACCTATTCATTCAGACGATCATCAAACACGAGCAATTAATGTGTGACCTGCGGAGAGTTCGTAGTCTCCATTTGCCTCAAAGTTACATAGGTGCAGGATATATTCGTAATTATTGAATAATAAGTGATTTGCGGAATAGCGGGTACAAGAAGGAGTGTCTACGGATTTGATAAAAAAGTTCTTACAAAAATATGGACTGATCATTGATCTTGTCCTGTTGGCATGTTTTGTGGCGTTCCTGGCCTTCTGGGGCCAAAGATTCCCAGTCATGTTTTTCGGAATGATCACGGTGGCTTTTATCGTTCTAAGACGGATTGACTATCAGAAGCATGTTATTCTGAAGCGGATTATCCTTACCGGAATTAGCGTGGTTGCCGTCTCTTTTGTCATTATTGAAGCACTCGTATTCACACAGCTTGGTGCGAATGATCCGGAAGAAGCGGACTATGTCATTATTCTGGGTTCAGGCATCCGTGGAACGGAATTGTCATTGACCTTGAAGCAAAGGTTGGATGCCAGTCTGGACTACATTCGCAGTCACCCTCAGACACCCGTCATTGTATCGGGTGGGCAGGGACCTGGGGAATCGATCCCCGAAGCGCTCGCCATGAAAAACTATCTGATTGAACAGGGGATTAACCCTTCCCAAGTCATTATGGAAGATCGCTCCACAAGCACACAGGAGAATTTGGCCTTTTCCAAAAAAATCATTCTTGAATCCGGGTTAGAGCACCCTGAGATCATGATTGTTACAAGTGACTATCATATGTTTCGCTCCAAGTATATCGCTGCCAAGAACGGTTATGCGGCAGAATATGGCATATCGGCCCCGTCACCGGGTTATTTGAAACCCGTCAACATGATCCGTGAATATTTTGCTACGATCAAAACATTTCTCTAATGCACATGACAGAAAAACGGAAACAGGACGAAGCGGAGATCTATGATCTATGCTTCGTCCTGTTTCCATATAAGGATGGCTATTGCTCCTTAACGATAGGTTATTTTTCTGAAGGAGCAGGTACAGTTACTGAAACCTTATCCCCAGGGAGAGCTACCATTTCAGGAGATTCACCCGTAAAAGGAACAGTGGCTGATTCTACAACTTTAGCCTCAGAAGGTTCAGTAGTAGATGGAACAGTAGTAGAAGGTACAGTAACAGACGGAACTGGCACAGCTTCGGAAACTTCATCCTCAGGGAGAGCCACGATCTCAGGAGTTTCGGAAGTAGAAGGAGCAGTTACAGCTTCGGAAATTCCAACCTTGTTGGGAGAAGTTACGATTTCAGAAGATCCACCCGTAGAAGGAACAGTCACAGCTTCAGAAGCCTCAGCCTCCACTTTAACTGTGTGGTTTGATGCCCATACGGCGGTGGACGTACTTACACCTGTAATAAGCAGGAGAGCTCCCATACTTAACATCCAATGTTTCTTTTTCAGTTTCTTTACATTAAACATAATCATCAATCTCCTTTTTAATTGTTTGCCTTCACCCGATAGGGACGAACAAAATTGAGCAGGCATTTTCTTGGTTCCCGCCATCACATTTAAAATTGTCTCACCATATCGTCTTCGTTCTTCGTGGGACATCTCTTTCACCACATCTTCATCACAGGCCAACTCGCTCCAGGTATGAATGTCCCGGCGAATGATATGAATCAGGGGATTGAACCAGTGCAGGGCACTAACCCCCAAGGTCAAAGCTTTGACCCACAGATCTTTATGTTTTAGATGTACCAACTCATGATGAATTACCATGCTGATGTCCATTTTCACCGTATTTTCGGGTGGCAGATATATCGTTGGTTTAAACAAGCCAACCAGTATAGGGCTTCGTACTAGCGTGCTGTGAGCAAGCGTGATATTACGTTTGAGACCCAAAGCCTCTTTGATTATTGGTAGCTGTATAGCTGCTTCACTATGACAGAGGACTGGGGTACGTGTACGAGATAATTCATTCAGAAATCTTCGATAACAGTACGCCTGCCATGCAGAAAAACCAATGACTCCAATGCCCCATACGCATAACAAGAACCAGGCTGTGGTTACCGAAATGGTTTGTTCGGGGATAAATGTTCCTGCAACTACACCCGAAGCTGCTGCATTCTCCGTGCCCGGTATAGTTGATGTCGTTTGGAATGCAATATCCAAAAGCCATGAAAGGCCAAGAGATACCGGGAACAGATAAAACAAGAGAGCAAGTTTACCGAGTCTGTAGAGCCACTTGGTCGGAAAAACAGATACGGGTATAAGTCGTAGTGCCAAAATACAAACAGAAACGATACTTCCCGCCACGGTCAGGCTGTACAGAATTTCAAAAAAGATGTTCATCATCTGCACCTACTTTTCCGAAAGCCATTTTTTCAATTCTGAAATGTCATCGTCTGAAAGCTTGTCGCCGTCATACATGGCCGAAACCAAATTCTTGACTGAACCTTGATAGAGTCCATCAAGAACGTGCTGCGTTTCCTGTAGTTTGTAATCTTCGGGCTTTAGAAGAGGCTCATAATCATTGGTTCGTCCACGTCTCGTGACGGTAAGTGCGCCTTTATCCACCAACCGTGACAGAAAGGTAGACATGGTCTGCGCTTTCCACGCTTTCCCCTTCTCTGCAAATATGTCTAATAGTTCTGTCGAGGTGACTGGTGGGGCGCATGACCATATAACAACCATTAACTCCATTTCTGTTTCGGATAATTTTTGAATCTGGTTCACAGTGAACACTCCTTAACATCGTTATGCGTCCATAACGATCGAATTACTACACTACGTAGTACGTATAAACTACTACAACTCGTAGTGGATAGTCAAGTTATCCTGATAGATGATTGCCAAACCATGTTATAATATAGGTCATTAATAGAAGAACGATGTAGGAGTGAATGATCATTACAGCATATCAATTACCTGCTCTCTATGAGCAGAAGCGAGTTTCAACGCACGAGATGGAAGAGATTGTACGCCTGTTGGCCCAGACACCGCTATTATACGATGATGGACAGAGCATTCAGGTTCAGGACTATCTGGGAGGCTTGGAGGTCGAACTTGAGCATGAGGTACGTCGTGCAGTGACCGAGTTGTATGAACTGGCTGTTCAGGCCTGCCGCGCCTTCGCAGATCCATTGGCGTACGAGCAATTTCAGGATGCACTTGGGTTACAGGCTGAGTTGTGGCAGGAGGAAGTGCTTACTCTTGCAAATTGGATGGATTGGTTGAAGCAGATCAGCGAAGGAAAGAGAACACTGCCAGAGTACAACTTCACAGCGATGCTAGGGAACTTGCCGGACGGATTCATGATCCATGATTTTTATGATGAGCTCCGATATCAGCTGGAACAAAACCCTGCAAACGCATGGGCTATCGAAGAGCGGGATCGCATGTACGCAGCCTTGGGTGCGAATTAAATCAAACCAACGGGTCACCGGCGGTGTTAATCTAATATCTGCATTTTGCATGCATAGAAACATTCCAATCTATATCTTGCGAATTCTTTACCCAGTATGGGAAATGAGGGGATACCGTGAAGAAGGTTGTATTAGCTGGTGGAACGGGATTTGTCGGACAGGATTTTGCCCAAAGGTTCAGAAAGCTGGGGTATGAGGTGTTAATTATCTCGCGTCAGCCCGGTCATATTGCCTGGGAGGATCGTGCAGGAATTATAGGGGCACTGGAAGAAGCAGAAATGTTGATTAACCTGGCAGGTAAATCGGTGAACTGCCGTTATACAGAGGAGAATCGCAAAGTCATTCTGGAATCCAGAACCCGTACAACGCGCATTCTCGGGGAAGCCGTCCTGGCTTGTAATCATCCTCCCGAACTATGGATTAATTCGAGTACAGCGACCATATACAGACATGCTGAAGATCGTCCCATGACGGAAAAAGAGGGCGAGATTGGCTCCGGATTCTCGGTCGACGTTGCCAAGGCATGGGAACAGGCTTTCTTTGAATTCAGTCTGCCGTCTACGCGTCAGATTGCACTGCGGATTGCGATTGTGCTGGGTGAGGGTGGCGTGATGGTGCCCATGACAAACCTCGTCCGTTTTGGACTGGGAGGATCTCAAGGTGCAGGAACGCAGCAGTTCAGCTGGATTCATATCGAGGATCTGTTCCGCATGGTGATCTATCTGCAAGAGCATCCACACTTGAATGGTGTGTTCAATGCGTCCTCTCCGCATCCGGTGACGAATCGGGAGCTAATGGCGCGTCTGAGAGAACAGATGGGTGTGCGGATTGGACTGCCTTCTCCTCGCTGGATGCTTGAACTGGGCGCACGTTTTATTCAGACCGAGACGGAATTGGTTCTCAAAAGTCGTTGGGTGATTCCCGAGCGAATGGAGAGGGAAGGATTCACGTTCACATACGGTACACTAGATGCTGCTCTTGCCGAGATTTTGAATAAGAAGAAATAACACTTCATAACAAAAGAAAATACAACAGGAAGGGCAGAGGCATCTGCCCTTTTGTTATATATGTTCAACTAAACATTTACACGATAACGGAGAGGACAGAAATAACTTGAAGAAGCGAAGCGTTCGCCTAAAAGCTTTCTGAAAGAAAGCTGCACCGGAAGCATATGCTTATCCCCGGATTTTCCCTTTTAAGAAGGGAATCAAAAAAATCTGGGGATAACAGCGATCGGAAAGTTGTTCTGTCATCGCAGTGTCTGTGTAAATACTAATTAGCTGAACTTATAGAGGTTTTTCAAAAAGTCCGCTTTTGATTACGAAGGATGCCTATCGGCATCATCAGCATCGAATATGGAATTCAGCCGAAATAAGCTGGAGGCTTACGAAGTATGTTTCCTTTGGAAACATTGTGGTTGCTCACGTAGTTTGCCTACGCTCCGCTACTCCATTTCTAGCTTCATCCCATCTTCTCGGTACTGAAAACCGGTCTTTTTGAATACGAACTTATATATCAGTCAGATGAACAGAAAGAGGTTGGGGAAATGCAACTTAGAAGAGTAAGGATCGCGGGAACAGGGAAGTACCTACCTGAACAGGAAGTCACCGATGAGGAACTGGATCGCCGCTTGGACGTGCCTGCGGGCTGGGTTAGCAAAGCTACAGGCGTAGGTGTACGTCATTATGCTTCGGGTGAAGAAACCTCCTCTTTCATGGGCGCACGGGCTGCGGAAGCTGCACTGGCGGATGCAGGATTACAATTTAGTGATATCGACTGTCTGGTGTGTACCAGTGGCACGAAGGAACAACCGTTGCCAAGTACGGCGGTATTTATCCAGCAGGCCATGGGGCAGCAAGATTCGGGCGTACCTGCCTTTGATATGGATGCAACCTGCCTAAGTTTCCTGAACGGACTGGATGTGATTTCCTATATGGTAGATGCTGGACGTTACCAGCGAGTACTGCTCGTAGCCACTGAGATTGCCTCAGCCGGACTGAATTGGTCGGATAAAGAAAGTGCGGCCCTGTTCGGAGATGGAGCGGCCGCTGTTATTATTGAGCGTTCGCCTGAAGGGTCATCTTCTCAGATTGTACATGCTTCCCTTCAAACCTACAGCCGAGGTGCTCGCTTCTCGGAGATTGCAGGTGGAGGTACACGGCTGCATGCTTCGAATTATAAGGCGGATCAGCCTGAACCCTACCTTTTTCATATGGATGGACAGGCGATCTTCCGCATGGCTTCCAGACTTTTGCCTGGCTTCATTGGTGATATGCTGCAGGCGACCGGGAATCGAATGGAGGATTTCCAATTGGTCATTCCCCATCAGGGAAGTGCGATGGCGATGAGACTGATTCGCAAGAAGCTTGGCATTGCTGAAGATCGGTTTATGGACATCACACGAAATCACGGCAATACGATTGCGGCATCGATCCCGATGGGTCTGCATGAAGCGATTAAACAACAGCGTATTCAGCGTGGAGATCGGGTGTTGATGATTGGCACGGCTGCCGGATTATCATTGGGAGGACTCATTTTTGACTACTAGATCTGGGGAAACCAGACATCGTACAGCTGCTTCTCTCCGTGTGTTGCTTACAGGCGGAAGGGCTCCCGTAACGCTGGATCTGGCACGCATGCTTCATCGGGCAGGCCATCGGGTCTATGTTGCGGAGAGTGCCGCACGGCATCTGACCAGATCATCTCGTGCAGTGGAACAGTGTGCTGTGGTTCCATCGCCACGTCATAACACACGTGCTTATCTGGCAGAGCTGGAACGGTTGGCACAGGATTGGCAGATCGACCTGTTGATTCCGATGTGTGAAGAAGTCTTTTATGTTGCTCAAGGGGCAGACAGACTGCGTGTATATTGCCGTGTTCTGGTTACAACCTTGGAGCAGCTGCATGAGTTGCACCATAAATATGAATTTATCCAGCTTGCAGGGTCATTCGGTCTTTCGGTTCCAGATACACGTCTGATCCACAGTCGGCAGGAATGGATGGAAGCCCAGTCTGTTATAGAAAAAGTAGGAGATTGGGTGTGGAAACCGGTGTATTCCCGCTTTGCATCCAAAGTTCGCATGCCAACACTCATGACCGATGACGTTGGGGCAGGGAGGGATAAGCAAGGAAACGTAAGCGAAAAGAAACGTCGACATTTCCGTAACGACCCTCCGGACGACGCGGAATTATCCTCTATTTCACCTTGGGTTGCACAGGCCTACATTCCTGGTCAGATGTTATGTACATACAGCATAGCGCATGAAGGGCAACTGGTTGCACATGCCACTTACGACAGTCGCTATCGTACAGGAAGCGTGGGAGCCAGTGTTTTTTTTGAACAGGTGGAACATGAAGGTGCCCTTGCGTGGGTTAGACAATTTCTTGAGGCAACGGGTTTTAGTGGACAGATTGGGTTTGATTTTATAGAAGGTCAGGACAGGCGAGTGTACGCGATTGAGTGTAATCCGAGGGCAACAAGTGGGATTCATCTGTTTCACCCCGGAGATGACTTGGTGCGTGCACTAACTGAACCGGAGACGTTGGTAAAAGAAAGAAAAATGATCACGCCCGCACGGGGCAGCAAAGCCATGCTCATGCTCCCCATGCTGGGAAGCGGAGTACAGCAGATCTTTGGCAAAGGGAAACTCCGTGCATGGATAGCTGCGTGGCGTGGAACCAGGGATGTGGTCTATGTAGGGCAGGATATCCAGCCTGTATTTGAACAATTCGGAGTGGTGCTAGCTGCATGGCGTCTGGCAAGATCACAGAAGTGCTCGCTGACTGAAGCTTTGACTCATGACATAGAATGGAACGGTGAACAACAATGAATAGAGCATTGGTTACAGGAGCTACGGGATGTCTGGGAAGGCACCTCGCGATGCGGCTTGCCAAAGAGGGATGGGAAGTCACTGGCATGGGCCGACAGCCAAAGGTTGGTGCAGAACTTGAGTTGGCAGGAATCCGATTCTTGAGTGGAGATATACGGGATGAGGCTGCAGTAAACGAAGCGTGTGCGGGGCAGGATATGGTCTTTCACTGTGCAGCTCTATCATCGCCATGGGGCAGATATCGTGACTTTTATAGCAGTAATGTAGAAGGCACACAAAACCTCATTGATGGCTGCCTGCATAATGAGGTGCAGCGATTCATACATGTCTCAACTCCGAGTATATATTTTAACTACAACCCGCGGTATAACGTACATGAGAATGATCCGTTGCCATTTAAACCAGCCAATCATTATGCAGCCACGAAGCTTCTCGCTGAGCAGGTTGTAATGGAGGGGCATGCGAAGGGACTTCCATCGATCATGATTCGACCGCGAGCCATCTTTGGTCCGTATGATCAGACGTTATTTCCCAGAATTGTCGCAGCAAACGCAAAATCAGGCGTGCCCATGATCGGTGGTGGACAGGCGTTAATCGATCTGACATGTGTGGATAATGTGGTGGATGCCTTGTTGTTGTGCCGCGATGTCGATGCAGAAGCGCTCGGAAGAGCTTACAATATCTCCAATGGCGATCCGAGAGCGTTCAGTGAGTTGGTGAGCAGCCTGTTTGGCATGCTGGATATGCCCTTGCGTCGTCGAAACATTCCTTATCGGATGGCATATGGTGTGGCAGCGTTGCTGGAGCGAGTTCATGGCTATATTCCTGCGTTGGGTGAACCTGCATTAACACGGTATACAGTCGGCTCCTTATCCATCCCACAGACGTTGGATATTACGGATGCACGGGAGCAATTGGGATACATCCCTCGGGTGTCCATTGAAGAGGGATTGCAACAATTTGCAGACTGGTGGAGGGCTGAATCATGCTGACAACAACTCCGGTGAAACTATATTTGGGTGCGGCGGGTTACTGTACACATCCAGAGTTTCTGACGCTGCGTGGTGGTCGATTGAGTCCAGTACATTTCCCGGCAGGATTTGCCTGCATCATTCATCCCGTACATGGACCGATCCTGTTGGATACGGGATATAGTTCCCGCTTTTTTGAGGAAACGGCTCATTTGCCTAATGCAATGTATCGTCATATTACACCAGTGGTCTATCGTGAAGAGGATAGTGCCGTTCATTTTTTGGCTCGAATTGGACTGAAAGCTTCGGATATTCGGTATATCATCCTCTCGCATTTTCACGGCGATCATATCGCGGGTGTACGAGATTTCCCAGAGGCACAATTCATTTATCTGCCAAGGGCCTATGATGCTGTGCGCTCACTTGGTCCGATTGCGGCTGTAAAAGCAGGTTTTCTTGCGGGGCTGTTGCCCGAAGATTTTATAGTCAGATCATTGCCAGTTACGTGTGAGCCTGAGCGATGGATAAGAGCGGGGGAAGCTTTCCCTTTTGATGAGGTCTACGACATCTTTGGTGATGGCAGTCTGCTTGGGGTGGATGTATCCGGTCATGCAGAAGGCATGATGGGACTCCTGTTGCGCACAGAAGAACATGACTATTTTCTCTGTGCGGACGCGGTATGGTCGAGTCGGGCTTTTCGTGAACAGCGCAGACCGAATATTCTTGCTGGAATCATTATGTCGAATCGACAGGAATACCATCGTAACTTTGACAAGCTGGTTCAGCTGCATCAGCAATCTCCCCACATTCGGATTGTGCCGAGTCATTGTCGAGATGTACTGGACGCTTGGGGTGCAGGAGGGCTGAAACGATGAGTAATACCTTTCGTATTGTGGTTCATTATGCACTCGCACGTGGGCTGCGAACATGGAAAACACGAGAACAACTTGAGCGCTGGCAAGAGCGCCGGATTATTCGGCATGTTCATCAGATCCGTGCCCGATCTCCGTTTTACCGGAAGTGGTGGGGTGGCGTGGACGCAACCGACTGGAGAAGCTTTCCGTTGATTGACAAATCAACCATGATGGAATATTTTGATACACTGAACACGGTGGGTATTACCAAGGACAAAGCGCTGGCTCTTGCAGGTGAAAGTGAAGAAACACGTGACTTCAAACCTTCCATTCAAGGTGTGACGGTTGGACTGTCTTCGGGCACGTCAGGGAACCGGGGGATATTTTTGGTGAGTGATCGGGAGCAGGATGCGTGGACGGGTACGGTGTTGGCCAAGTTGCTGCCTGGTGGACTGTGGAAACCTGCGAAGATTGCGTTTTTCCTGCGGGCCAACAGTAATCTGTATGAATCGGTGCAACGTGGAAAATTGCAGTTTCAGTACTTTGATCTGCTGGAACGTGTGGAGACCTTGGTCAATCGGCTGGAAACCTACCAACCTACCGTATGGGTGGCTCCTCCATCCATGCTGCGTCTGTTGGCGGATGCCTATGTGGCAGGCCAGCTGACTGCTGTACCGGATAAAATCATCTCTGTTGCCGAGGTGTTGGACCCCCTGGATCGCAAGGTGTTGGAGCAAGTCTTCGGACAGACCGTTCATCAAGTCTATCAGTGTACAGAAGGGTTCCTGGGTGCGACCTGTCGCTATGGCACACTGCATTTGAACGAAGATATCGTGCATATTGAAAAAGAGTTCATTGATCCCGGCACCCGGCGGTTCGTGCCCATTATTACGGACTTCTCCAGAACATCACAGCCGATCATCCGGTATCGGTTGAATGATATTCTGACCGAGGCGGCGCTGCCATGTGCCTGTGGTTCCCCGTTTACCGCCATTGAGCGGATTGAAGGCCGCTGTGATGACACGCTTTATTTTTCAAACATGCATACGGGTGAGGCGGTACCGGTCTTTCCGGATTTCGTCACTCGTTCAGTCATTGCGGCTTCGCCGGATATTGAACATTATCGTGTGGTGCAGCAAGGGGACGGAACAATGGAGGTATCCCTTCGACTTGGCGGGAACGCAGTGATGGCTCAGGTTGAGACCAATGTACTGCTGGAACTGATGAAGCTGGGAGAGCGGCTTGAATGCACCTTACCTGAGATCAGATTTGTACCGTATACGTTTGAACCGGGACTTACGAAGTTGCGCAGGGTGGAGAGACGGCATAATGGAGTGGCGGATTAAGCAGTAGGGGCCGTGCGGTATAGGTAGGAACGGGAAGTAAGTAATTTACCGAGGAAAGAAGGACACACCGTGACAGTAGAGGAAAACTTAACAGAAGCCGGAGAGGGACGGATTAATGCAGGTTCTGATGTAGTGAAAAAGACGAAGGAAGGAATTAACGCTCCGGTGGCCTTAATTACGGGTACATCCAGTGGTTTCGGTATGCTTACCGCGATCACCCTTGCCAAGCAGGGATACCTTGTTGTTGCTACAATGCGTGATCTGAGTCGAAGAGAAGAGTTGGTTAAACTGGCTGAACAGGCGGGGATAACCGAACGTTTGCAATATGTGCAACTGGACGTGACCGATACTGAATCGGTGCAGAAAGCTGTGGGGAACGTACTTCTTAATAATGGCCGAATCGACATGCTGGTGAACAATGCAGGATTTGCGGTGGGCGGGTTCATTGAGGAAGTATCGATGGAGGATTGGCGGCGACAAATGGAAACGAATCTATTTGGATTAATCGCCGTGACACGTGCGGTCCTGCCTGTGATGCGTGAACAGAAGCAGGGGTTAATTATAAATTTGTCCAGCGTCAGTGGGTTGTCTGGATTTCCGGGGTATGCTCCCTATGCTGCCTCCAAATTCGCTGTGGAAGGATTTACGGAAAGTTTGCGGCATGAGATGTCTTCGTTTGGTGTTCGGGTGGTATTAGTTGAGCCTGGCTCTTATCGCACACCGATCTGGAATAAAGGTTTGGGTGAGATTCATCGGAGCGAGGACTCTCCGTATAAACATAAGCTGGACGCGGTTCTTCGTTATTCCCAACATGCGAGCGAGACAGCACCTGATCCACAGGAGGTAGCCGATTTGATTGGCCGAATTGCACGGATGCGTGCACCAAGACTTCGATATGCGCTCGGAAAAGATTCGCGTGTGCTCATCATAGGTAAAGCACTGCTACCCTGGAAGTGGCTGGAGTGGATCATCGCCCGTGGTTTAAAATAGAGATTAGGCAGGAACCAAAATTGTACAGTTTGCGAATGGGAGGGGTTAGCCATATTCGAATTCATCGTCATTATTTTACTTCTTGTGATTGTGGGTCTGCTCTTTCATATCAATAGCAAGCTGCCAGCGCGTGACCGGGTGAAGGAAGCAATGGAACGGGATCGGAATCAGAAACATAATCAGGATGCTCCAAATTAAAACGCGGAGGTTACCAATGAAAATTGCATTCGTTTTGTTTGATGGACTGACTTTCCTTGATTTTGCAGGGTTTTATGATGTGATCAATCGGTTGAATTTCTTTGAACCTACCAAAGGAACGACGTGGGAAACCTGTGCCATGACAGATCAGGTCACGGATGAGTCTGGTCTAACGTTGAAGGTGGATCGAGTGAAGCCTGACCTATCGGAATATGATCTCGTGTTTATCCCCGGAGGCATGGGAACGCGCAAGCTTCGATATGACGAGGCCTTTGTAGGTTGGCTGAAACAGGCTGAGTCTGTGCCTTTGAAGGTTTCGGTGTGCACAGGCTCTCTGCTGCTGGGTGCAGCTGGTTTTTTATCCGGCAAAAAAGCAACAACACATCCCCGTGCATATAATTTGCTTGAGCCGTATGTCACCGAGGTGATTCAGAAGCGGATTGTAAAAGATGGAAATGTAATTACTGCCGGTGGTGTGGCCACGTCCATTGACCTTGGGATTTATGTTGTTGGGTTGCTTGCAGGACAGGAAGCGGCAGCGAATGTAAAACTTCAGATCGATTATCCTTATGAGATGCAGGGAGTGGTCGAAGAATGAATGCAGATCAAAAGCAAGAGACCTATATCATTCGCAATATTCAGCGGGATGAAGCAGACACCTACTGGCCTTTTCGATTAGAAGCATTGAAAACACATCCTGAAGCCTTTGGGGCTTCGTTTGAATTGTCGATTCAGATCCCCATAAATGAAGTACAGGAACGCATACATAATGAGCCCGATGATTATATTCTGGGAGCATACACAGAAGAAGGAACCTTGGCGGGAATGATGGGTTTCAAAAGAGAGTATGGCCTAAAGCTCAGGCACAAAGGCATGATCTGGGGCGTCTATGTTGCTCCGCCATATCGGGGAAGTGGGCTGGCTTCGCTCTTGCTCCGCGAGGTGCTGGATCGTGGAAGACATCTGGAAGGCATCAAGCAGATTAATCTGAGTGTAGTTACAACGAATGAGTCAGCCAGACGTTTATACGAGCGATATGGATTTGAAGTCTACGGCATCGAGCGTAACGCATTGGAAGTCAACGGTCAGGGATATGATGAGGCGCATATGAATTACTTTTATGCTGAGCACTCAACATTGGATGAAAATATCACCACAGGAGGAGTCCGATGACAGATCATGTTGAACTTGGTATCGACGGTGTTTCCTTTGTTTTAAAAGAGTCTCATTCTTTCGATTGGTTACAGCCATTGGGTACGGTCTTTCGCGTATTCGATCAGCAGGATTCAGGGAATATCTCCTTCGGTATTGTGCAAAAGGATGGAAAGCGATTGTTCGTTAAATATGCGGGAGCACATACAATTCATGCGAATCATACGGGAAGTCCCCCGGAAGCCATTCTTAATCTGAAATCATCTGTTTCCGTTTACGAAGATTTGGCGCATGACACGTTGATTCGACTAACGGATCATTTTGCAACGGATGAGGGGTATGCCTGTGTATTCGATTGGGTGGATGGGGAGTGTTTGCATTCCCACTGGTATTTTCCGCCTCCGGCCAAATATGAAGATCCGCGTTCGCCCTACTATCGGTTCAGACAGCTTCCTGTTGAGACACGCATTCGGGCAATGGAGCAGATTCTGAATTTTCATATCGAGGTGGAACGAAGAGGTTATGTGGCTGTTGATTTGTATGATGGCAGTCTGATCTATGATTTTGACAGAAACTTTATGAAAATTTGTGATATCGACTTTTATCGGAAGGGCTCTTTTACCAATACCATGGGGCGCATGTGGGGATCTTCCCGCTTTATGTCCCCTGAGGAATTTGAGCTAGGCGCACCCATAGATGTGGTTACCAATGTATTCAACATGGGGGCAATGGCGTTTGGTTTGCTTGGCGGGGAGAAGGATCGTTCCTATGAGAGATGGGATGCCGGAGAAGCATTGTATCAGGTTGTGATACGTGCAGTGAGCGATGATCGGTCCGAGCGGTACGCATCGATTGCGGAACTTGCTGAGGCCTGGAAACAAGCTACGATTTAAGGTCAATGAGTGAGTGGTGTAATTTTCGCAAATATGCAAAATCCATTCGTATATGTGTGTGAAATCCCGTATAATGGAAATTATTAAGGGGGTGCAGATGATGTGCAGATATGCCTTGTCAGGACCATATAAAGACATCTATGCATGTTTCATTTGTCGCAAATCATTTAAACAAGTTTCCAGACATGACCTGAGCCCTGAGGTGGTGGCACAACTTGAATATAGATGCCCGCAATGTGCCACATCTATGGTCAGCATGGGACAGGATTTCCAGGCGCCCAAGCAAAATGATACCAAACAATGGACCAAAGTGATGATGCTGTATCGTCATGGTTTTACCTATCATAATTGCGGGTGCGGGGCTGGATATCGCCCGGCTGATTTACGTGAATTATCCGATTTTCTGGAGCAGCAAGAAGCTGGTAAAGGCAGTGAAGGCAAACGATTATTGCAAAGGTTAACTTCTTAGTTATGGTTCCAAAATCCAACCTGTCGTCTATGGAAATGTTGAAAATACAGGTGAGCACGTTGTATACAATCAATGAGCAGCAGCGTCTAATAAGCATTAACGAGCCAGGTGGTGGGCAAGCTCCAGCCATTTTTATCGGCATGACTTCTACTGGTTCACTGATCTATTACCATGAGCAGTTACCGCCGAATCTAATCGATGAGTTGGGTAAGGATAGCGAGCTTCCATTGGATATTCCGAAACTGATTCGCAAGGTGGAAACCTTTGAGCCAGTTAACCGTGTGTGGATGGGACCCGCCTATGCTTTTCCTGAGTCATCTAACAAATGGAATCAGAAGGTTCAGTTGATTGGTCAGGAGCAGCGTTATTTGCTGGCAGAGCATTTCCCCGAATTAACACACCACTTGCATGAAAAATGGCCTGTTGCCGCTTATGTTATTGGGGATTCTGCTGTGGCAGTGTGCTGCTCCGCAAGGCTCTCCGATCATGGGACGGAAGCGAGTTTGTATACGGCACCCGGTTATAGAGGACATGGATATGCAGCGGAGACAGTAAAGTGCTGGCAGTATTATGTCAAGGAGCGTGGACGCATGCCAATCTACAGTACATCTTGGGATAATCTTGCTTCACAGCAAGTTGCCCGTAAACTCGGATTAATTCAGTTCGGTGTGGATTTCAGTATCACAACTGTGGATTTGAGGAAGGACTGTGATGTCTGATGATTCGCACTTTCGTACAAAAGGATCTGCAGTATGTCATTGAAGCACATATCCGAATCTATCGAAACGAGTATAATTATGATCATAGCTTTGCTGAATTTATCACCCATGCGGTGAATTCGTTTGGAATTAAAGGCAATCATTCGAGGGAGATGTTATGGATTGTTGAGTTAGATCATACAGCTTCCGGCTCCATAGGACTTACTCAGGTGAATGAAAATACGGCTCAACTTCGCTGGTTTCTGATCGAACCGGAAGCACGTGGTGCAGGATGGGGCGTGAAGCTTATCGAACAGGCCATTCTTTTTGCAAAAGAAAAGGACTACACATCCGGTGATCCTGTGGACCAATGAGTCTTTGATCAGCGCGCGTAGATTATATCAATCTGTGGGCTTTGAAGTGAAGGAAGTCCGCAAGCAGATGTTGTCAGGTCAGGAGCTTACCGAAGAACAATGGGAACTTGTTCTGTAGTTGGCCGGGGGCTTGAGCATGAAAGCTGAATCTGTTGAGTTAACTCTTTGTTGAAAGGAGTGGTACAGTGAATCGCAGAAGACTGAACCTGGGTTTGTTATCCGTATGCACAGCATTGACGGTAGCAGCATGTTCGACTCGGACAGAAGACCAAGCATTATCAGCAACCATTGAAAGCAAGTTGCAGCAGATGGTTAGCGACCCTGTCCTCCTGACCAGTAGCAATCCGAATGATTATATTGCTGGTAACCGGGAGGCTTACGACGACATCTTGAATACGGGGGAGGCAGGACTGCCTTTCCTGCTACAGCAGCTCGAATCCAGTCCGGACAATGGTCTCAAGGAATGGATCATGGCTCAGGCAAGTACTGAAATGCTCGGAGAGCTTAACCCTGTAGAGGCGTGGCATAGTGGCAAGGACTGGCTCAAACAGTATAAAATGAGCGTAGAATAATGGCTCATCATCCATAGTGTGTGATGAGCCGGAAGTACAAACCTCACCTCCAGTCAGCATGAGCAGCATTGAGAGGTTCTTGGAACCCGAAGAATACATTATAGAGGTGAAATCCTTGAAAAAGAAAATTGCTTTTTTTGATTCAGGCATCGGTGGTTTAACCGTTTTGCATAAGGCATTACAACAGTTTCCAGAAGAAAAATTTCTGTATTATGCGGATACCTTGCATGTCCCCTATGGAACGAAGTCTGCGGATGAGGTTAGAGGACATATTTTTGATTGTGTGGAAGCCATCGTTCAGGAGGATGTTCAAGCCATCGTGATTGCTTGTAATACAGCAACAAGTCTGGCTGTGAAGGATCTGCGCGCCAAGTATGATATCCCGATCATTGGCATGGAGCCTGCGGTGAAACCAGCCGTGGAGATGAATCGCAACAGTGGGAAGAGAGTGCTTGTATTTGCCACGGCCCTCACCTTGAGCCAAACCAAGTATAACGAACTGGTATCACGTGTTGATGATCACCACAGTGTGGATTCCATTGCGTTGCCGGAACTTGTGGAATGGTGTGAACAGCTGGATTTTGATCCGCGCAAAATCGCTGATTATTTCCGGTTCAAGCTGGCAGATGTTGATGTTCATGGGTATGGCACAGTGGTGCTTGGTTGCACGCATTATCCATTCTATACGTCCATTCTGCGCACGGTTCTGCCCGATCATATACAGATCATTGATGGCAGTAAAGGCACAGTGAACCATCTGAAGCAGCGGCTTGGACTGGTGGCTCAACATGGAGACAGAACAGGGGAACAGGTCACTTTCCTCAGTTCATCAGGCCGACCGGAAGAGCAGGAGAAGATGTACAGTGCACTTCAATATCTTGAGATGAACTCCAAGTAAGTTACACCATAGGAGGTGATAGCTATGCAGTCCATTTATCTTATCCGTCACGCCAAGGCCACAGGGCAGGAACCCCATGCAGAGCTTACTGATGAAGGGATCAGGCAGGCTGAAAAACTTGCAGATATCTTGGCTCATCATTCCATAACGTATATTGTCTCCAGTCCATGGAAAAGGGCCGTTCAGACGGCTATGCCACTGGGCATAGCAACGATGCAACATATACATACGGATGAACGTCTTCAGGAGAGGGTACTTAGCTCTCTTGATCTGCCTAACTGGATGGATGTACTGAAACGTACATACGATGATGTGGATTGGATGGAAGAAGGCGGGGAATCTTCGAGAAACGCGGCTGCAAGGGGGCTGGCACTACTGGAAGAGTTGTGGAGCAGACCGGAACAGCACGCGGCCGTGGTTACACATGGAAACTTGTTATCACTGCTTATTCGTGAGTATGAACCATCCTTTGGTTATGAAGAGTGGAGCAAACTGTCTAACCCGGATGTGTATGTGCTGGAGAGACAACGACCGGATGCAGGGCTGTCCACCATTCGAAGAATCTGGACAGATTAAACAGCAAAAGAGTGCTCCAGCGATATTATATCAGCCAGAACACTCTTTTCGTTTATCCACGGGGCATATTACAATGCAGCAATCATGATCATAACCCATCCGGCCAAAAATGCGACTCCGCCAAGTGGGGTAACGGCTCCCAATTTGCGAACACCCGTCACACTTAAAACGTACAGGCTGCCAGAGAACAGGATAATCCCGGCGAACATCAGCCATCCGGCAAGCATGACGAGTGAAGAGGATTCAAGACGGTCTGCCAGCAGTCCGATCAGGATGATGCCAAGTCCGTGGATGAGGTGATATTGAACACCGGTTTCATAGATTTTGATCATGTCAGCGGATAGTTTGCGCTTGAGCGCGTGTGCGCCAAAAGCACCCAAAGCAACAGCCAGGAACATCATAATACTGCCGAGTATAATCAGGGTTTGCAATGTGTTTTTCTCTCCTTTTAAGGGTAATTAGTTATAACATCAAAGTGTACTGCACGAGTGTTGTCTACAGTTTGCGCAATTGAATCTGTCCAATGGAGTGATCGGCTTCCTTTTTCAGAATCAGTCTGGCACGTCCTTTGGTTGGCAAAATGTTTTCATGCAGGTTTTTGGCATTGATATCCTGCCAGATCTGGTTGGCCGTACGCACGGTTTCTTCTTCATCGATATTGGCGAATCGTTGATGGAAAAAGGAATCTGTGTTCTGGAACGCTGTATTGCGGAGTAGCTTAAAACGCTCAACGTACCAGTGTCGTATATGTTCTTCTTCCGCATCAATGTAGATGGAAAAATCGAAGAAATCACTAACCAGCAAAGGCGTTTCCTTTTTGATCTGAAGTACATTGATACCTTCAATAATGAGAATATCGGGTTGACAGATCTGCTTCTCTTCCCCTTGAATGACATCGTAGGCGAGGTGAGAGTAGACGGGTGCTTTCACTTCCGGTTTGCCAGATTTCACATCACCCATGAACTGAATCAGGGATTTGATATCATAACTTTCCGGGAATCCCTTACGGTTCATGATGCCCTTCTCTTGCAGCACCGCATTGGGATATAAGAAACCGTCAGTTGTGACAAGGTCAACTTTCGGGCTATTCTTACCTCTGGCGAGCAGTGCCTGCAGTAAGCGGGCCGCTGTACTTTTGCCCACGGCAACACTACCCCCGATTCCAATGATGTAGGGGGTGGGGAGAGCTTCTTTTTTCATAAAGGAGGCCGTCAGTTGATTCAGCTCTCGTGAAACTCTTGCATATAGGTCAATAAAGTGGGTAAGAGGCAAATATATATCTTCGACTTCTTGAATCGATACCTCTTCATTCAATCCCTTTAACTGTTCTAATTCGGCTTCCGTCAGTGGAAGAGTGGTCTGATGTTCTTTAAGTTCAGCCCATTCCTTGCGGTTAAACTCGATGTAAGGAGAGTATAAATTCATGAGATCCCGCTTTCTGTATGTAATATAATTGTGGACACAAGCTTTAGTGTACCAAATTTCAGGAAACTGACAACACATTTACATTGTGCCTTTCATAATGCCTTTCGTCAAAATGGAGCGAAAAACAACTTACTAGGAAAGTTTAACCCAATTTATGTTAAAGTCAACGTATACCATGCGGAAGGGTGACAGCACATGATCGTATATGAGAGAGAGCATGATTTTGTTTTGACCGCACAGCATGAGCATGGATTAGTAGCCGGAGAGATGGCTTCCCACTGGAAAAATGAATTATTAGCCGATGCTGCGCATCGGGATGAATTGATTCTAGCGGCCAAGGAACATGACCGTGGTTGGATTGAACTGGATTCATCTCCGTTCTGGAATGATTACAGTCAATCGCCGTATTCGTTTCGTGACTTTCCATTGCGTCCGCGTTTTGTATTCTACCATAAAGGGATTGAAGAAGTTCGGCAGAAAAACCTCTACGCCGGATTATTGTGTAGCTTGATGTATACGGAACTGTTTCAGAAAAATCTAGGGGCCAATGCTCAGGATGATGATGACATCCGAGATTATCTGGAGCAAGAAAACGAACGTCAGCTGGATTGGGAGAAACAGCTTGGTGGTGATGCTGAAGCACTGAAACAGAGGCTGAAAAGTGATGTGGAGATTATGCTTTTCTGTGATCAGCTCAGTCTGTTTCTCTGTATGGAGGAACCTGGAACACCTGCTGCGCGTTATGATTTTTTTGCAGAAGGTCTCAGTTGTACATTTGATGCCTGTTCCAGACAACCGATTCAAGCAGAGTGGTTATCCAATGAAAAAGTAGGCCTGTCTTTTTTCTCGTTTGATGAGGACTTTACGATCGTTTTGCCATATAAATCGGTGCCAAAGGCAAGTATCCGCAAATTTGGTATGCAACAGGCTTATCGCCGGGCTGAATGGAAGGAACGCCGGGTGTTGATTACGGAATTGAACTGACAGCTGGAAACTCTAGGTTTGAGGAAAGAGCAGCATAGAATATCACAAAACAGGCGGGCTTCTGATGTACAGGTGTACAGGGCGTCCGCCTTTCGTATGCATATATATCATCATAGACTATACTGTGAGACCGGTGAAAATACGAATGAATCAGAGTGGGAATAAAGAAGGAAAACACAGGTTATTCCCAGAAATGTTAGTGTACAACAGAGAAGCGCATGTTAGCAGGAGGACGAATATGGATACTAGAATAGAGATATTAACGATGTGTATGGTATGGGACAAAACGAATGATCAGGTGTTGTTAATGAATCGGCCGGACCGCAAAGGATTTCCGGGATACATCGCTCCTGGGGGGAAGGTAGATTTTCCGGAGAGTATCGTGGATGGTGCCGTGCGGGAGGTTCTGGAGGAGACGGGGCTAGCAGTCAATGAGATTACGTATAAAGGGCTTGATGAGTTCTGTGATCCCGAACAAGGATTGCGGTACATGGTATTTAACTATTTGGCGACTTCATTCGAGGGTCAGTTATTGCAAGATCCGCCCGAAGGCGAACTGTTATGGGTGCCTATGAAGCGGGTTTTTGAGCTGCCTATGCAGGATTGGTTTGCTGAACGTTTCCCACGTTTTTTCCAAAAAGGCACTTTTGAGCGGAGTGTGATCTGGGAGAAGTCATCCGGCCGTACGTTGCAAGAGACATTTATGGTGTATAGCGATTCCGTACTTGAACAGAGTGGGACCCAATAAGTTAAACCGTCAGAAGGAGGAAAAATCATGGGATACCAGCATGCCCTGCAAGGATACATTGCGGCTACGATTGATGGGTAATGGAAATTAATTCATGAGCATTTAAGCTTGGGTTAGGATAAAAATAATGACTCAAAATGTATCATCCATATCTATATATTTATATCCAAATATTATGATATAATGAAGTTTACTATTTTTATAGGAGATGACTAGTCTGTGGGTAATAGTGTGTGATTAATAGATTTAGTAAACTAGTTTGTTGAAATGAAGAATGATATATTTGTGGATTTGCCATACATAGGCTTCTGCAAACAGAACGTAAATGAATATTGTACGATGAAAAGGTGGAGATTGGCATGAAATTGTCGTTCCGGATTTTGGACTGGGAAGAAGAGAGACCCTACGAACTTTTGTTGATGGCTGATCCTTCAAAAGCAATTGTGGATGAATACCTGAGTCGGGGTGTTTGTTTTATTGCCGAGTACGAAGGAGAGATGGTTGGGGAGTTCGTATTGTTGAAGACTCGTCCAGAGACTGCGGAGATTGTTAATATTGCCGTACAGGAAGAACTGCAGGGACAAGGTGTAGGCAAACACATGATTAAGGAAGCGATGGAAGCTGCACGTAGATTGGGATGTCGAATTCTAGAGATTGGGACAGGCAACTCCAGCTTTCATCAATTGAAGTTATACCAACGTTGCGGTTTTCGCATTATCGGGGTTGATCGTGACTTCTTTGTGAGGCATTATGAGGAAGAGATTATAGAGGATGGTATCCGCTGTGTGGATATGATCCGTATGGCCATAGATCTGGATGCTGTTACAGAGGATGAAAACGAAAGGAAGAGTCCTTAAGTGAATCGGCATACACATATTGGGGTATATGGCTTGGTAGCTTGGGAGGGCCAATTCCTGTTGATTCATAAGGCTCGCGGAGCATATCAGGGGCAATGGGATTTACCAGGCGGAAGGCTGGAATTTGGCGAGCAGCCAGAGACTGCTCTTCATCGTGAGATTGAAGAGGAGACGGGCCTGACCCATCTACAAGTGATGATTCGTTCTGCGGAGTCTACGGTACTGTAATGGGTGTATCAAGGTGAGCCGGAAGAGTTGCACCATATCGGGATGTTGTATGATGTTGTTTTGACCGCAGCCAGTCGGCCGGATCATATCAAAAAAGAACCCGATGGCGAAGATTCGCTGGGCGCGGACTGGTTTACACTGGAGCAAGTTAGAGATCTTTCCCTAACGCCGTTTGCAGAGTATATGATTAGCCAAAGTACATCTTGATGTGCATCCTCAACTTTATTGTTAACTTAAATTTGCTGAATGCAAAGAAGCTGCTCGGATAATTCATGTCTGGGCCAGCTTTTTGCTGTGGGTCTCCTGAAGAAAACCCCAATTATTTGTTGAATGTGACGTCAAATGGTTAATGTTTAACTTGACGGTTTGTTTTTGCACATAATGGACCACAATTCAATTAAGGAGGTAAAATGGGAGATCGTATGCCTATTTTGTTGTAATTAAGCGTTCGTTGTTCTACTCAAATTGATCGATTTATTCGATTCATCTAATTTATGCATCAATTGAACTAAAAATAGGAAATGCTCCTGAGCGTAAAAGTTTATAGAATAGATAGTAGAACATGGACTTCACTTGAAGAAGAGGAGAAAGTGTAACCTTCGAACGGATCAGGACAGTATTCGACATCTGTGCGACGGTATATACAATCATTGTTTTACTTTGATTTTGAAAACGCAGACAAACCTTGACGGGAGCGTCGGACTAACGTTACTACCACCAACAGCACGATTATTGGACTTCATGAAAAATTTCGCTTAAAATGTTGAACGAACGCAAATTACGGCTTAGTCAATGATTTCCGTCAAAAACTTATGACTAAATCAAGACGGAGGGAACGTCGATGACGATCGTGGAAGGCAACAAGAAGCCCTGGGAAAGTTACTATGGCCCCAATATGGGATACGTACAGGAACAATATGAATTATTCACTCAAGACCCTGGTTCGGTTACACCGGCTTATCGTGAACTATTTGAACAATGGGGTGCACCGCCGATGTCTGGCAGGGATGCACGCACAACCTTGAATTCCGGCAACGCCCAATCGGCTTCCGGAAGCGTAGACATTCAACTATTACAGAAAGCGGTTACAGCGGGTAAACTGGTATGGAACATCCGTACCTATGGTCATCTTGCTGCAGATATAGATCCGCTTGGAATCAGTGAAGATACAGACACATCTTTGCTGGAACCTCAGCATTTTGAATTAAACGAAGAAGATCTGAAAGCTTTACCTGCTTCCCTGATCTGGGAAGGTGCAGATGGGCAGACAGCAACCGGATGGGATGCAATCCAACGCTTGCGTCAGATATACACTGGACCTATGGCCTACGAATTCAGTCATGTGCACGAAGTTCAAGAGCGTGAGTGGCTGAATCGTCGTGCGGAATCCCGGACATCACCGGCTCCGCTTACGCCGAAAGAACGTAAGGCTTTGTTGGAACGTTTGGTTGAAGTCGAGCAATTTGAAGATTATCTTCACAAAACATTTGTTGGGCAGAAACGTTTCTCCATCGAAGGTAACGATGTGCTTGTGCCGATGCTGGATGAAGCTGTTCGCATCATGGCAGAAGCCGGATCAAGCCACATTCTGATGGGGATGGCTCACCGTGGACGGTTAAATGTACTGGCTCATGTTTTGGGCAAACCGTACAGCAAAATTTTCTCTGAATTTCATCATGCTCCGAACAAAGATTTGGTTCCATCGGAAGGTTCGACTGGAATCAACTACGGTTGGACGGGGGATGTCAAATATCATATGGGTGCCAACCGTTTTGTAAAAGACGGGGAAACTGTGCAGGCCCGCCTTACTCTGGCGAATAACCCGAGCCATCTGGAATACGTCAATCCGGTTGTACAAGGGTTTGCTCGTGCGGCTCAGGATGACCGTCGTGACCCTGGATATCCGAAACAGGACGTAACGAAGGCAGCCACCATTTTGATGCACGGTGATGCAGCATTCCCAGGAGAAGGGATCGTTGCAGAGACGCTGAACTTCAAAGCTTTGCCAGGTTATCAGAATGGCGGAACCATCCATATTATCGTCAATAATCGTCTGGGTTTCACTACAGATAGCAGTGATTCCCGTTCAACGTACTACGCAAGTGACCTTGCCAAGGGGTACGAAATTCCGATTGTACACGTGAATGCGGACAATCCGGATGCTTGTATTGCGGCCATTCGTATGGCAGCCGAGTATCGCAATCGTTTCAAAAAGGATTTCCTGATCGACTTGATCGGTTATCGTCGCTACGGCCATAACGAAACCGATGATCCCGAAACAACTCAACCTATCGTTTATGACAAGGTGAAAAACCATCCAACGGTAAGCCACTTGTATCAGGATCAGTTGAAAGAGGAATCGATTATCGATGATGCATCCATTACGAGCATTCGCGATGGAGTAACAAACAAATTAAAAGAAGCTTATGACCAGATGAAGAAAAATGAAGTACATGAATATTATCAGCGGAAAATCAGTGAGCCGGAGGCTGTTACGATTACTCCGACTGCGGTACCGCTTGAGAATCTGCGCAGTATTAATGCCGATCTGCTGAAATGGCCTGAGAACTTCAATGTGTATCCGAAGTTACAGCGGATTTTGCAACGCCGGAGCACTTCCCTGAACGAAGGGGAAAAAGTGGATTGGAGCCTTGCGGAGACACTCGCATTTGCAACCATTCTGGCAGATGGCAAGCCAATTCGGATTAGTGGACAGGATGCCGAGCGTGCTACATTCGCTCATCGGAATCTGGTGTTGCATGATTCGGAGAATGGAGCAAAGTTCTGCCCATTACATCACTTGCCACAGGCAAGAGCATCCTTTGCAATCTATAACAGTCCGTTGTCTGAAGAATCCGTTGTTGGATTCGAATACGGATATAACGTATATTCACCCGATACACTGGTCATCTGGGAAGCTCAATTCGGTGACTTTGCCAACTGTGCACAGGTTATCTTTGATCAGTTTGTATCAGCGGGTCGTGCCAAGTGGTCTCAGAAATCCAGTCTGGTCATGTTGCTTCCACACGCGAATGAGGGTCAGGGACCTGAGCATACAAGTGCTCGTCTTGAACGCTTCCTGCAGCTTTGTGCAGAAGACAACATGACGGTTGCCAACTTGTCGAGTGCATCTCAGTACTTCCACTTGTTGCGTCGTCAAGCTTCGTTGACTGAAACGGAAGATGCTCGTCCACTTGTGATGATGTCACCGAAAAGTCTCATTCGGAATCCGCGTGTTGCATCACCGGCAGTCGAATTCAGTGAAGGTAAGTTTGAGCTTGTGCTGGAGCAAGCCGGTCTGGGTACACAGCCGGATCGCGTAGAGCGCATTATTTTGTGCAGTGGCAAGATTGCCATCGACCTGGAAGATGCTATTGAAAAAGATAAAGCAGATCGGTCATGGCTTCACATTATCCGTGTGGAACAGTTGTATCCGTTCCCGGCAGAAGAGATCAAACGTATACTCGCACGTTTCAGCAATGTAACAGAATTGGTATGGGTACAGGAAGAAAACAAAAACATGGGTGCCTGGACATACATGGAGCCTCGTCTTCGTGAAGTTGCCCCGGAAGGCACAACCGTTAGATACGAAGGTCGCCCGGAACACGCAAGTCCTTCCAGCGGTTATCAGCTTGTGCATAGTATGGAACAGCAACAGATTATTACATCTGCGTTGAAACAAACGACGAAGAATAATATTCCACTGGGGAGGTAACAGCTGTGAGTGAAATTAAAGTACCTGCAATGGGTGAGTCAATAACTGAGGGAACTGTATCCAGATGGATGGTTAAAGAAGGGGATACCGTTAATCAGGGTGATGTACTTCTTGAACTGGAAACGGATAAAGTAAATATTGAGATCAGCGCAGAAGAAAGTGGCGTGCTGGAGAAGATCATTCGTCAGGAAGGAGAGACGGTCGAGATCGGTGAAACGATCGGTACACTCTCAGCTGGTTCTGGAGGAGGAAGCGGTGCACCCGCTTCCGAACCAGCGGCTGAAGAGAAAAAGGCCGTTACTCCTGCACCTGAAGCTCCAACACCACCATCGGCACCTGTTGCGGCAGCGCCAGAGTCATCTGATAGTGCTAAGACGGCTTCACCGTCTGCCCGTAAGCTTGCACGTGAACGTGGTATCGAGTTGGATCAGGTTCAGAGCAAAGATCCGATTGGACGGGTATACCAGGATGATGTGAAGAGCCATAACAATCAGGCGCCTGCTCCTGCTGCTCCACCTGCGAGTAAAGCTCCAGCCGCACCAAGTGCTCCGGCAGCTGGAAGTTCTACCTATACCAAACCAGTGGAGCGTCAGCGGATGTCTCGTCGTCGTGCAACCATTGCGAAACGTCTGGTAGAGGCTCAGCAGACAGCAGCCATGTTGACTACGTTTAATGAAGTTGATATGACTGCGATCATGGATGTACGTAAACGCCGTAAGGACAAGTTCAAAGAGAAACATGAGATTAACCTGGGCTTCATGTCCTTCTTCACCAAAGCGGTTGTGGGGGCTCTGAAAAAATTCCCTACAATTAACGCAGAGATTGATGGCGAAGATGTTGTACTCAAAAAGTATTATGATATCGGCATCGCCGTATCTGCGAAGGAAGGACTGGTTGTACCGGTTGTGCGTGATGCAGATCGTCTGGGCTTTGCCGAGATCGAGAAGAGCATTGCGGACCTGGCATCCAAAGCTCGTTCCAACACGCTGGCGTTATCTGATCTGCAAGGTGGAACGTTCACCATCACCAATGGTGGAACATTTGGTTCCTTGTTGTCTACGCCAATTCTGAATACACCTCAAGTGGGTATTCTGGGGATGCATAAGATCCAGCTTCGTCCAGTGGCGATTGATGCAGAACGGATGGAGAACCGTCCAATGATGTACATCGCGTTGTCCTACGATCATCGGATTATCGACGGTAGTGAAGCTGTTCGTTTCCTCGTGACCGTGAAAGAACTGCTTGAAGACCCGGAATCCCTGTTAATTGAAGGTTAATCCATAACGTTTGATTATAGCTATCATTCATATCGCTTAACAAGAAAACCCCTGAACTGGAGCGCAGCGTGAGCTGTACATCCGATTCAGGGGTTTCTTTTGGCTCTTGGTATGTTGTCTCCGACTCTATTATATAGAGTCAGCCGTCTCAGTCAGGTTCAACGGACTAGGGGGTGTATTCGAGTCAGGGGTATTCCGCTTTAGCCAGTTCACAACATGCTGAGCCACTTCTGTTCGGTTGATCTCATGCAGCATTTCATGCCGTCCATCCGGATACAGGCGATACTCAATGTTCTCCAGCTGAAGTTTCTTATACTGCGAGACCAGATTAAGAACGCCTTTGCCATGAAGTCCGACAGGGTCCTTCTCACCTGAGAACAGGTATACGGGTTTGTGTTTGGGTATGCGCTCCATATTGTGTGGAAGATGGACTTCAAGCAGCAATTTGAAGAAGTCGCGGAAAAAGCCTGCTGTACACACTGCTCCGCACAGGGGGTCATCAATGAATCGCTGAACCTCTTGTGAGTCCCGGGACAACCAATCAAACGGTGTCGTTGCAGGGCGGAAAGAGCGATTAAATCCACCAAATACAATCGCGTTGAGTAGCATGCTGGGGTGGGTAGCACCCTGAATGCCGCACTGCAAGAAGGCCAACTTCTCTCCAAACCGGAGCAGACCACGTCTGCCGTTTGTCCCGGATAAAATAAAGGCATGGTACTGCTCATGACCAGCGTACATGAGATGTTGTACCAAGAATGAGCCCATGCTATGTCCCATTAGAAACAGGGGCACCCCAGGATTCTCTTTGGCGGCTACTTCGCCCAGATTGATCATATCACTCGCCATCCAGCGGAAGGCATCGATACCAGCATTACCAAGCAACTTGGCATTCTCCACAGTTTTGCCATGACCCCGATGGTCATTAGCATAAACCGCATAGCCATTTTGGGTAAGGATGTCGGCAAATTCGGCGTATCGGGCTGCTGTCTCGCCCATGCCGTGTGCAATTTGCACTACACCTTTAACGTTGCATTCCGGATCGGGAAGCCAGCGGTACACATAAATACGGGTACCTTCACTAGCGACCAAGGCAAAGGTAGATTCCTGCATCTCGTGTAATTCCTCCTTCACAGGTTACATATAAGCTTGATTTAGGGCAGATAAGAGCGAAGAACAGTGGTATTCCCGTTCAATGTATAAGAACCCAGATTGGCTGGCAAGAGATAACATTGTCCAGCTTTCAATTCAATGCTGTCTGATTCAGCATGTGCCCACTCCAAAGTTCCTTCTCCTTCACAGACAACGAGAATCGTGAAGCTGTCAGGATTGGTGGAGAGTTCCCAACGTTTGTTCACAATACCTTTTTCAACTACAAAATAAGGGCATTCCGCAAGCTTGAGCCATTCACCAGGAGTAGCGTTATTTGTTTTCATCGTTGAGGCACCTGCGCCCTCATAGGCGGTGACATTTAATGAGTCTTCAACATGCAACTCGCGTGGTTTGCCATCCAGTCCTGGACGATTGTAATCGTATATCCGGTACGTCGTATCCGAGTTTTGCTGAATCTCAGCGACAACGACACCTGCACAGAGCGCATGCACTGTTCCGGCAGGGATAAAGAACGTATCACCAGCTTCTACAGGTACCTGACGAAGGGTATCCATCACCGTGCCGTTTTCCAATGCTTCTTTTAATGTTGCCCGATTAACGCCTTCGTTCAAGCCATAGATGATGTGTGCGCCCGGTTTTGCGTCGAGTACATACCACATTTCTGTTTTGCCAAGCTCGCCAGGAGGAAGTGCCTCATACTCGTCAGTTGGATGAACCTGAACGGACAGGTCATCGTTGCAGTCAAGCAACTTAATCAGAAGGGGGAAACGGCCGCCTTTTTCAGAGACACCTTTGGTTCCAAGCCATTCGGTGCCCAGTTGTTCACGAACTTCATCCAGACCTTTGCCAGCCAGTGCTCCATTTAATACCTTGGTTGTACCGTTGGGATGATCCGCAATCATCCATCCTTCTCCGATATGTCCTTCAGGGGGCGTAAGGCCGAATTGCTCCAGCGCACGACCGCCCCACACACGTTCTTTGAACTCAGGTTGGAATTGTAATGGGTATGGCGTAGACATCAGTAATCTCTCCTCTAGTATATGAAATGGTGGATCGCTTTAATCAGTCATGGGCATGTAGTCGCCATGAGCAAACAAGTGAATACGTTTGCATATGTAGATGTAGAACACAGATCGCAGTAAGAAAAAGCCGTTAATAGCTCGCCTTGCGATTGTGTCTAGTTTATTGTATTTGGTGAACAAAGGAAATTATTTTTTCTCGATTCCGATCAGAAAAGGAGAAGTTTTTCGCTGTAACTGGCGATACATCACAACCTGTGCCTGTTCCACCGGAAGGGCAGAGGACCAGTCCAATACAGCTTCTGCTTCCTGTGCCCCTCCGTCATGACCGGGGTAGAGCACAACCGTAATAATTCCGCGAGGGCGTAATAAAGCGAGTGCAGCCTCGAGTGCAGCGATCGTGCTGTCAGTCTCGGTGATGATGGAGGAATCTGCACTTTCTGAAGGCAGGTACCCCAGATTGAACATAACTGCACCAACCGTACCAAGCCATGACTCAGGAACTGCTTCTGCCATTCGATCATGGCTTAGTTGAAGCATGGAGATGGAGCCAAGCTTGGCTTCATCGGTTTGTTTTCGAATCCGGGCCTGTGCCAGCGTGAGGGCTTCACTTTGAATATCGAATCCAATGACTTGACCACGCCGGCCAACTTGTTGTGCCAAAAATAGTGTGTCTGCTCCTGTACCCACCGTTGCATCTATCGCCAGATCACCTGGCTGCAGACGGGAAGCAATCCACTGATGCGCACAGCTGAGAACCGAAAGAAAGCCCATCTATGCTCGCCTCCAATACTTACCTTGCCATGAATCCCGCTCTCGCAGCTCACGATCAATGGAGTTTAACACTTCCCATTTGTTCATGGACCACATCGGTCCAATCAACAGATCACGTGGTGCGTCGCCTGTAAGACGGTGTACGATCATTTCCGGTGGAAGCATCTCCAGTGTATCTACGATCAGCTTGATATACTCGTCCTGATCCAAAAAACGTAAAAGACCGGCTTCGTATTGCTTCACCATTGGTGTTTTGCGCATCAGATGCAGCAGGTGAATCTTGATTCCCTGTACATCCATATTGGCAACTGCACGTCCAGTGTCCAGCATCATCTCATGTGTCTCTTGAGGCAGACCATATATGATATGCGTGCACACACGTATATTCCGTTTGCGCAGTTTCTCAACCGCTTCTTCGTAACACTTCGTGTCGTGCGCGCGATTAATCAATGTTGATGTGGAATCATGGATCGTTTGAAGGCCCATCTCAACCCACAGATAGGTGCGTTCGTTCAGTTCAGCCAAATAATCAACAACGTCATCTGGCAAACAATCCGGGCGAGTAGCGATGGACAAACCAACAACACCGGGTTGCTCAAGAATTTCTTCAAAATATTCGCGCAGCTCCTCAACCGGAGCATACGTATTCGTATAGGCTTGGAAGTAGCCAATATAATGGGCTTTAGGCCACTTGAGGTGCTGTTTATCTCGAATTGTATTGAATTGGGTGACCAGATCTTCACGTCTGCTGCCGGCAAAATCGCCTGATCCACGCGCACTGCAGAAGGTGCAACCACCTTTGGCAATGGAACCGTCGCGGTTGGGACAGGTGAATCCAGCATCCAGCATCACTTTGAAAACCTTATTGTTAAATTGATCGCGCATCTCATAATTCCAGGTATGGAATCGTTTATCTCCCCACAGGAGAGGGGACTGTAATGCAGGTGCATTCATCTTCAGGGTACTCCTTTGGCTGTCGAATTACCGTAATCATACGTGAACAAAAGAAGAAGCGCTATGCGATTTCCGTCATAGACGATGGATAGCGATTATAGGTGTCTTCATGAACTTTTATCATTGTATCAAAAAACTAAAAAAAAAGGGAATCGAAACGCAAAAATAGGCCGTAAAATCAAGGTTTTCTCCTTGCTATAGTTTACACCTTATGTTATATTTAAATCAGCGTCAGACACCATCTAATGGGTATTATTCATCATAGCATTTGAATCAACGTTGACGTCATGGACCATACTATACCGTGAGGTGATATGAATGAATTCCCAAGTTAAAAACAATGAATTGAATCATGTGTCTGTTGAATTGACGGCAGAAGAAGCACTGGCTTTAACAGGTGTTCGTTTTAATGGAAATCCGAAAGTGAAAGCGGCTGCAAGACAAAAAGTTCGCGATGCTTTCGAAAAGACATTTGATTTTTCACACCAAGATAAGGTAGACTATGAACTACTAAAGTAGTTGGACCCCAATTCCAAATAAATCGAAGAGGGAATCTTTGAGATTTGCCCAAAGTGGCAGATCCGAAGATTCCCTTTTCATTGCTCTTTACAATTTGCCAGTTCTTCGGCAAAATAAGTCTGAGACAAGTATGGGACAAACGGAGGAATAAAATGCGTTTACGTGGCAGAAAAGGGATAAGAGAAAATCTGGAGCAACAAGTTGATCTTGTTGTACTGGACCCCAAGCAACATAAAGGAAAATGGTCTGAACTGTTTGGCAATGATCACCCGATCTTCGTGGAATTTGGTATGGGTAAAGGTCAATTTATCAGCCAAATGAGTTATAAATATCCGGAATTTAATTTCATCGGTATTGATATGTATGATGAACTGTTGCGTCGTGCCAGTGAGAAAGCTCGTAATGCGTGGAGTCAGGCTGATGTGGAGACACCTCCGAACCTGAAGCTTGCTCTGGCAAATATTGAACAGATCGAAGAAGTTTTTGAACCGGAAGAACTGGAACGCATTTATTTGAACTTCAGTGATCCTTGGCCAAAAGCAAAGCATGCACGTCGTCGTTTGACGCACCCGCGCTTCCTGAAGAAATACACGGAATTGCTTAATCCCAAAGGTGAGATTCATTTCAAAACCGATTCGGAGACGCTGTTTGATTTCTCACTCAACGCCATTGCCGACTTCGGCCTGCAAATGACCAATATTTCTTTGAATCTGCATCGTGATGGTTTGAATGAAGAACATGTGATGACGGAGTACGAGCAGAAATTCATGGGTAAAGGTATGAACATTCACCGGGTTGAAGTGATTGTGGGTGAAGAGGCCTTGCGTGAGTATCAGCAGACACGTCTGGACAAGTATAAAGTTCGTGAAGCTTCGGATGAGTCTGGCGAAGATCAGGAACAGGAATAAATCGAAATCTAACTTAAACTCATTAAAGAAGAGCGACACATGAGGTGAATAATTCATTCTCATAGGTCGCTCTTTTTTTGCATTAACAATCGATGTGCATTACTCCATAAACTCAAGTCTGGGATGATTTCAGAAGTTTTCTGAATGAAATTCTTTGCGGCGATAATCGTTTGGTGTAACCCCGTTGAACTTTTTGAACATGCGATAGAAGTATGAACTGTTGGTGAATCCGGTTCTCTCGGCAATGTCGGCAACGGAGTTCTCCGTCTCCACCAGCAGATGCTGGGCCTTGGCTATGCGGGTTTCGTTAATTACGTCCGTGAGCCCTTTCAGGGTGAGCTGTTTGTAGAGCCTGCTTATATAGATGGGCGACATGCCCAACTCATCTGCGATAGAAGTTAGACATAGATTGGGGTCCGCATAGTCCCGCTCAATAATGCCATTGATTTTACGAATCAACTCTTCGTGCTTCAGTGTGCGTTTCTCCTCGACTTTGGAACCAAGCTCATCAAACATCCGATAGAAGTGTTCATGTACTTCACTAATGTCTTCCGCGTCTTTGACAGGCAACATTAGACCATCCGAGACTGAATCAAGCGTGAGTTGATTATTCTTCTTTAGGGTGTTTCGTACATGATTCAGTGTCATCGTCAGATGGGATAAGGCTAGTTGAAAAACGGTAAATGGATACGAGGCTGTCTCGCCGACGATATCTGCATAGACTTGTTTTGCTTCTCGCGTCTTACCTGTCATTAGATGATCAACAAGTTGTCTTTCCTTACCTGCTGGAAATGCGTACTCCTTGGCGTGATAAGCCATGATGTCAGAGGTATAGATCAGACAGCCCGGTCCCATGAACAAACGATGCAGTGAGGCTTCGGCTGATCTGGTGTAGGATGCAATACTGTCTTCCAATGAATCTTCTTCCGTGCCGATCGTACAGGAGATGGAGCATTTCAAATGGGTCATTACAGCTGCCTGCATCATACGTAGCAGCTCTTCAATCCGGTTATGAGCAGTTTGCTCAAGTTCATGGCTTTCCGCTTTCTCATTGAAGATGAGTGTGATCAGATCACCGCCCATGTCCACAGCTTCCGCATTGTAGTGGAGATCGGCTGTCTCGGTGCATATGTTCATCATGGCGTATTTTACAAGCTGGGTCTCATCACGGTACGTTTCGCAGAATTCGGTAAAATGGTCAATACGCAGCAATACCAGCCTGGATGCACGCTGAACATCAATGGAGGAACCATAGAACTTCATCCGTTCTTCCAGCATACCTCCAGTTACTGTTTCGCGGCCTTGCAGGGCCCCTCGTAGAAAATCCTGCCGTAACAAATGAAGACTGCCACGTCGCTCTGCTTCCATCACACGTAAACGAACAAGTACCTTATCAATAGGGTGATATAGTTTTCGGGACACAAGGTAAGAGAGCAGTAAGCCTGCGAAGAGAAGTCCAACACAAAACAGAACGGTATGTGTGCGCATACTCCGTATATCTGATGTAATCAGATCATAAGGTGTTATTCTTACATAACGCCAACCCAGATCATCGGGAGCGGTATAGGTGATGAGAGATTTTTCTCCGTCGACCTTCCCGCTAAAGTAAGCTGATTGCCCCGTATCTTGGATAATTGGCTTCATAAAAGCTTCGCTGGAGAGATTTTTCATCAATGCACGGTCGCCAAAGTCAGATAAAAGGTCTCCATTCTCATTTACGATAAAGGTCTTGCCTGGTTGATCCACAGCATTCATATTCGGACTGAGCCAATCATCCTTGATATTAACGATGACAGCGTAGTTTAGTTTGGAATTGTCATTGATCGTGTCATAACAGAGATAGGTGTAGCTGTTAACCTCTGTCGCTTCAGTAGAACCGACCTGATATGTACGCGGGATGGGAACAAAAGGTTTATAGTCATGGAAGTTCTGGAGGATACTTTTAATCCCCTGATCGTCGATCTCCGAGATGGACTGCTGCCCATTGCGCACGTCGGAACTGATAAAGAATTCATTGCTTTTGGAGTTATATACATAGATAGATTCAATAAAAGGAAGGGACATACGGTAGTTGTCTAGCTGCTCCATCGCGGATGTGATTTCATAGATATTCGGTTTGGAATAGAGCAGTAATGAAGAGATGGTGTAGTCCTGATAAATCTGATATGACAATGATTTTGCAGTCTCGGTCATTTTGGCCACTTCACGGCTGGTTTGAGTAAGACTGTTCATATCTGTGCGATAAACCTGACGAAGAGCAATCCGATTATAGTTGACGTACAAAATAGAAGAAGCCACAAGTAAGGTAGCGACGGTACTAATAATAATGCCGATCAGAATCCGTGTGAAGACCTTCTGACTGTCCTCTGAACGTTTACGCATTCTGTTTCCCCCTCAAACCTCCTATTTTGGGTGAACCACATAGAATTTCATATACATACGTGAGGCTTCATAGTTGGATGAGCAGAAGAACAAGAGTAACTTGAATTATATATTATGTATGCGTTTACATCAATGATGGACAGGCTGTTTTGCCTGTTTTCTCTACATAAAGTTCAACTTTCGCTGGATTGTTCACTAGGTGTAGTCTATGCACGATATCAACATTTGTGAACGGATGTGTGTGGATGTCTGTTCATTTCATGGTTCGTTCATTTTGTTCATAGTTCATTTCGCAGAATCGTTCATTTTCTGAAGGGAAGCTTCAGTATCCGTGAGTGAAGAGAGCATCTACAATAAAAAGAGAGCTCCACCACGCAGCACCGCAAGAAATTCGGGAGGGATCGAGCCATGCTCAAAGAATTGAACAAAAACAAAATCATGTTTCTGATGCTGTTGCCCACGCTGATCTTTTTTCTGATTAACTCGTATTTTCCGATGGTCGGCATCTATTATGCGTTCACCCGGTATGATTTTGAAGGCGGATTATTTGGTAGTCCATTTGTCGGTCTGGAGAACTTTAAGTTCCTATGGCAATCCGGAATGTTGCTGAAGCTCACAACCAATACCGTGGGTTACAATCTCGCCTTCATTATATTAGGAAACGGTCTGGCGATCTTCTGTGCGATCATGCTTAGCGAGATCCGGGGCAGGTTATTCAAAAAAATTACGCAATCCGTCATGTTTTTGCCGTATTTCATCTCATTTGTACTATTAAGTGTAATCGCTTACAACATGTTTAACTACGAGTCGGGTTTTGTGAACACGGTGCTCAAACGTTTTGAGGCCGGCCCGGTCGACATTTATAACACACCCTGGATCTGGGTGTTTCTGATCATCATCTTTTATCTATGGAAAAATCTTGGATACAGCATGGTCATCTATCTGGCCGCCATAACGGGTATCAGTGATGAGTATTATGAGGCTGCCCGAATCGACGGGGCCAATATATTTCAGCGGATCTGGTACATTACAGTACCGATGCTGAAGCCAACCTTTGTCATCCTGTTGTTGTTCTCACTCGGCAGCATTATGAAGGGGCAGTTTGACCTGTTCTATCAACTGATCGGCAACAACGGGGTGTTGTACAACGCTACAGATATTATTGATACGTATGTGTATCGTTCACTGAAAGTAACGTTTGATATCGGGATGGCAACGGCTGCTGGTCTGTATCAGTCCTTGTTTGGATTCATTTTGATCATGACCGTCAACTATATTATCCGCAAAGTAAATGAGGACTACGCCTTGTTCTAGAACGCCCGCAGGGCAGGAGGGAGAACGATCATGAACACGCCAATGAATACTCACACTCGTACGAATACGCGTCTCAGAGATTCGGAATTCACTTTCATGTTCCAACTGATTTCCTACAGCTTCATCATCATTTTATCAATCATGTGCTTGCTACCGTTCCTGCTGATCCTATCCGGTTCATTCAGCAGCAACGAGTCCATTGTGAGGGATGGTTATCACCTCTTTCCAACGGACTTTTCCCTGGAAGGTTACAAAATGGTGTTCAAATTCCCGACTCAGGTACTCAAGGCTTATGGGGTAACGGTCTTTACAACGGTGGTGGGGACTACGCTAGGGCTGTTCCTCATCACGATGGCCGGATTTGTGCTCCAGCGTAAGGATTTTAAATATCGGAACACGTTCTCGTTTTTTATCTACTTCACAACCCTGTTTGGTGGGGGACTTGTGCCTTGGTACATTATGCTGGCGAACTACTTCAATCTCACAGATACGTACACCGTACTTATTTTCCCGGGGTTGATGACACCATTCCTCATTATCCTGATGAAAAACTTCATTCGCTCGGCAGTGCCGGATGAATTGATTGAGTCCGCCAAAATTGATGGAGCGAATGACTTCCGCATCTATTTCAGCATTGTGTTGAAACTGGCGATGCCTGGTATCGCCACCGTAGGTCTGTTTTTGGCACTGGGTTACTGGAATGACTGGTTTACCTCATCCCTCTTCATTAACAACCCGGATATGTACCAACTTCAATTTTATCTCTACAACACGATGAACACGATAACATTCATTGACCAGATGGCGATTGGCACAGGGATCACACTCAGTCAGGATGTGCCTACCGAATCAACCAAGATGGCAATGGCTATCGTTGTAACGGGACCGATTTTGTTCCTGTATCCGTTTGTACAACGTTATTTTGTTAAAGGACTCACCATTGGTGCAGTGAAAGGTTAGAACGTGAACGCGCTGTGGGCGTCAGGCCACTGATATCTTTTCAGGTCTGAAACATGGCGAGTCTGCGCTAACATATAAAGGTTCACCACAAAAAGGGAGGATGCGTATGCGTAACAAAACAATTCGGCACCTGTCTCTGGTACTTGCCCTGATGTTGTTCGCCGGGGTACTTGCCGCATGTAATAACGGTTCGGGGGGATCGACGCAAGGAAGTGAGCAGGGAGGAACATCCGGGAACAAAGGCGAGAAAGTGACGCTTCAATTTTACATGCTTGGGGATGCTCCCAAAGATCTGCCTGTTATTGAATCCGAGATCAATAAGCTGGCGGAGGCTGATCTGAACGTCAATGTGAAATTCAACTACACCTCATGGACCGACTGGGATCAAAAATATAAACTGCTGCTGTCTTCCGGACAGCCGATCGATCTGATCTTCACAGCAGATTGGACATTCTACCAGTCCTATGCCAAGAAGGGTGCGTTCCTGCCACTGGATGAAATGTTGCCTACAGCAGCGCCAGCGCTGAAAGCTCATGTACCTGATGACATGTGGAATGCTGTCAAAATCAATGACAAAATCTATACAGTTCCATCCACTTGGATTGAGTATGTAACCGAGGGAATTGCGTACCGTGAGGACTTGCGCGAGAAGTACAATCTTCCGAAACCGGAATCCTTGGAGACGCTCGAAGCGTATCTGGAGGGCATCAAAGCCAACGAACCCAATATGATTCCGATTGCGGATAGCAATGCCAACCATACCCATGGTATTCGTCAATTGACATCCAAGCTGGTTAATACAGCAGGTCAACTTCCATATGGACTGGATATTATGTATGATACACCAACAACTGTGACGTCCTACTGGGGATCGGCGCAACACCTGGAAGACCTGAAAACATACAAACGTTGGATGGACAAAGGATTTTTCCCGAAAAACGTACTGAATGTAAAGGATACTTCCAACTCATTGCTGCAAAATGGAAAAGCGGCTGTTGTTCTTTCCGGGGAGAACCCGAACAAATTTAATGCAGATGTCATCAAGGTGCAGTCTACTCATCCAGATTGGAAACTGGCTTATTTCCCGTACCCGAATGCGAAAGGGTTTGCACAACCGGTTCACCCGATCCACAATGGTTTTGCGATTCCGCGTAGCAGTAAAAACCCGGAAAAAGCATTGGCATTTTATGAGAAACTGGTGACAGACAAACGATATAACTGGTTGACTGAATACGGCGTTGAAGGCAAAAACTTCGAGGTAGATAATGGATACTACAAAATGGTAGGCGATGCACAAACAAACGGCTTCCCGCGTGAGGGCATGAATGGTTGGGCATGGCGTAACCCGGAATTCATGCTCTATGACAAAACCTTTGATGACGTGCTGACCATGTTTGAAGATCTCGACAAAATCAAAAAGCCGGATATTTATACCGGATTTGCTGAAGACTGGACACCGTACCAAGCCGAGAAGGCTGCATTGGAACAAGTGGAAAAACAATATCTGTATCCGCTTAATGTAGGTTTGGTGGCAGACGTAGAGGCTGGATTGAACACATTTATGGAGAAGGCTAAACAAGCAGGTTTGGAAAAAATTCAGGCAGAATACACCAAGCAGTGGCAGGAGTATTTGAAGTCAGCAGGCACTCAATAGTTTGTACTTTCCTTCATAAAGAAAAGGTGCCTTCAAATTCGAAGGCACCTTTTCAATGTGGTTGCAGGCTTGTTTGAAGCCGTTGGTTAGAGGCGTGATTGGACGAAGAATACAGGAAGCGACATCCTAATGGGATAAATTCATAAACGGGCCTCTTCTGCGGATGAAGGACGAACGTCCTCCAGCAGATCGATAATACTTTGAGCGCTCTGCATTGGATGAACCTTGGCGATTTCCGCCAGATGACGTTTGCGTTTACGTACAACATCCGGGTAGTGATGCAACAGCTTGTTCATCCATTTAACCACTACGTCGGGCGAAGTTATGGGTTCTCCCAACCCTCTTGCTGTAAAATAATGGACGTTTTCTTCTTCCTGACCAGGTATAGGGTTGTGGAACAACATGGGAATTCCTTTCGCCAAGCCTTCACTGCATGTCATTCCCCCAGGTTTGGTGATCAGAAGGTCGGATACTTCCATTAATTTGTCCACTTCGTTGGTGTACCCCATAATGTGAATATTTTCTTTGCGATACATCGGGTTCTGTTCCATGCTGATCCGTGTTTTATCATTGCGACCCAGACAAAAAATGATCTGAATATCTTCATGCCAGCGTGTCAGCAACGGATGGACCAGCTTGTCGCTGAGCATTCCCCAACCGCCGCCCATCACCAGTACAGTAGGCATGTTCTTGAGGTTAAATCTGCTTCGGATCTCTTCTCGCCCGGGATGCTCCCAAAAATTTGGATGCACCGGAATGCCCGTGACTCGAATGTTGTCTGCAGGTACGCCTCGTAGCATTAGTTTGGACTTAACCTCATCTGAAGAAACCAGATAAAGGTCTACTTCACGGTTAATCCACGTCCCATGTGCATCATAGTCGGTGATGACTGTGCATAGGGGAACCTGTACACCCAGACGTTTCAGTCTGGATATGACAGCACTTGGAATCGGATGTGTACAGACAATCGCATCGGGACGTAACTGGCGCACAACGCTGCGTGTGTGTGTATAGAACAGTTTATGCAACGCCAGTGTGGTCAGCCTGTTCAATGATTTTTTATATTGGTGTCTGTATACGTATCCGAAAAGTTTGGGTTGGTTGGTAACCGTTTTTTTGTATGCTGTTATAATCAGAGGTGCAACCTTTGGATTTAAGAAACTTCCCAGTTCAAGCACTTTTGTCTGCACGTCTGGCGAGAGCTTTCGCAAATTGCTGGACAGTGCATAGGCGGCTTGAGTATGACCCGTACCAAAGCCTTCAGATAATAGTAATACTCTTTTTTTCTCCACGCTTACTTCACCTGTTCCTGCTAGGTTTTTCTGAGTCTAACATATCGGCTTTAAGACCAGAATGCAACTGTTGCAAGTGCGACTAAAGTACCTATTGTGGCACCCGCCAGAACATCGGAAGGATAGTGTAACCCCAGATAAATTCGAGAGAATCCGACAATAAGGGCCACAGGCAACAAGATTAGCAATAAGATCGGATCAGTGGTCATAAAGGGAACTGTGACCGAAAAAATGGCAGTTGTGTGCCCTGAAGGAAACGAGTGATCCGTCAGTGGATTACGGAACGTAATTGTATCCGGCAAGGCCAGATAAGGTCGAATGCGGGGATACAATTTTTTCGCGATGGCTACAGGGATGTGGCTGACCGCAAGGGCGATACATGCCTGGAGTCCTGTTGTGCTCCATGGAGCTGGAGCAAGCAGCCAGATTAACAAGGATATTGCAATAGATGAAGTTGCTCCACCCAGATGGGTGAAATAATACAGCCAAAAATTCATAAAACGATTATGAAGTCGGCCGTTGATCCACATAAAAACATTTCGATCATAATCTTGAAACTTTAAGAATAAACGGCTCATATTGGCCTCCTGCCAGTCAGGCCGCCCGTAATGGCGGCATTATTTCCGGTGATTTTCTGCATCCGGTTTCGTCCTGATTAGTATATAACCGTTTTTCATGAACTTGAGGTTATTTCAGGTATATGTTTATCATATTTTTAAATGTTGTCCTTTTCAAGAAGAACCCATGTAAAGAAAGTGAAATTCATGTTAAAGAGTGGATATATACCCATCTTAACTTTTTGACTTGGGTCAGCCAAAAAAGATACAATGATTCAACATGGCTGAAATGAGGTAAAAAAAATGTGAGTTCTGTTTCAAACTTTTTGAGGTCTGTTTGCGTTATTTGTTATAGAGCCTCTGACGAAGAATAACATGCTGATGAAAAAAGCAGGGACTTTAGAAATAAAAATCAAGTAAACGGCTGAAAATAAGATATAACAGGCATGAATGCGAGGTTGTGGTATCACGAAGTGTCTATTCAGCGTTTAAAGATCACATTTCTGCTTCAAAAAGTGGAATTGGGGTTTTGACAAATGACTGAAAAGGATACAGAATCGATAAAGCAGCCAACTGATAGCAACCAAGCTTTGAAACATTGCCTGATATATTCACGTAGTACACAAAAGAACAGGGTCATATTCTGCAGATCAAAAAAAAATAAATTGCAGAATCAGGAAGAGAAATGCTTGAGTAAACTGGGTTTTGAAAAAAAGGGGGTAACAGAGAACGATGTTGGACGCTATATTCGTCACGATGCAGGTCATTCTGGCACTGCTAGCCGTGTACCAATTCACGTTTTCGCTGTTCGGTCTGATTAAGAAAAAGAAAAAGAAACATTATCCGGCGACAAAATCATTCGCTGTACTCGTCGCAGCACACAATGAGGAACAAGTCATTGGTGCCTTGATGGAGAACTTGAAACAACTTGATTATCCGGAAGATCTGTACGATGTGTTTGTCATTTGTGACAACTGTACAGATGGAACGGCTCAAATTGTCAGAGAGCATGGATTAAACGCCTGTGTGCGTACCAATGCCGATTTAAGAGGTAAAGGGTACGCCATCGAATGGATGCTTAAGTACCTGTGGAAATTGCCACGTCAGTATGACGCAGTTGTTATGTTTGACGCGGATAACCTGGTTGACCGTAACTTCTTGCTTGAGATGAATGATGACTTGAACAATGGTTCGCGTGTTATCCAAGGATACATTGATACGAAAAATCCGGAGGATTCCTGGATTACTGCAGCTTACGGTGTATCTTACTGGTACATCAACCGTCTGTGGCAGTTGTCTCGTCATAACTTGAACATGGCGAATTTCCTCGGAGGAACCGGAATGTGCTTTGAGACCAACCTGTTGAAGGAAATTGGTTGGGGTGCAACAAGTCTGGTTGAGGATCTGGAGTTTACGATGCGCAGTGTGCAACGTAATGTGTATCCTGTTTTCAACTATGACGCCAAAGTATTTGATGAGAAGCCATTAACATTCAAAGCTTCAGCGCGACAACGTCTGCGCTGGATGCAAGGTCACTTTACAGTTGCGCGTAGATACTTCTTCCCGCTGCTATGGCAGTCCATTAAGGAAAGAAGCCTGGTGAAATTTGACCTTGCTATTTACGGAGCCAATGTCTATGTGGTGTTGCTTACGTTCCTAATGACGGCTGTGATGTGGGTAGACATGGCGATATTCAGTGGTCCGCACATTGCTAATATTTATGGATACTTCCCGTTATGGGTTGGCTTCGTGGCTATTGGTTTGAACATTCTGACGTTCCTGTTGTCCATGGCGCTGGAGAAGGTTACCTTTGCCAAAGTTTATCTATATCTGATTTTGTTCCCGATCTACCTGCTGTCTTGGTACCCGATTACGTTCTACGCTTTCTTTACGCAGAACAACAAACAGTGGAGCCACACTCAACATACACGTGTTGTACGGTTGGATGAGGTGCAAAGCAAACAAGGGTAAGGAACATGCATGTGATACTTTGTTGACATCTGATATCACAAATGTGTAATTCACGAAAAAAAGTTGTGAAGAATGTTGACAATGTATTTCATGGGTGATATAGTATTCAAGTGCCTTAAAGCGAATAGCAATGGAATCACAAGCAGAAGTCCGACTTCTCACCTGATCAACAAACATGTTGGCTGGTCAACGATCCCAATAATTTATGAAGTGTATACTCATGAAGAATTGTGTTGATTACAGGGATGTCGGTAGCTTGACCGGCATCCCTTTTATTTTTGTTTAACTGGATATTCAAAATGACCTGGAGGTGGACGATTATTAGTAAAGATCACATGATTAATGATGAGATTCGGGCGAAGGAAGTACGCCTTGTCGGAGCTGAAGGAGAACAAATTGGGATTACGCCCATTCGCGAAGCACTGCAAATGGCGATTGACCTGAATTTGGATCTGGTCAATGTGGCACCACAGGCTAAACCGCCGGTGTGTCGTATTATGGACTATGGCAAATTCCGCTATGAGCAACAAAAGAAAGATAAAGAAGCCCGTAAGAACCAGAAAATTGTTGATATTAAAGAAGTATGGTTCCGTTCCAATATTGAGGAGCACGATTATCAAACGAAGCTTCGTAATGTAGTTAAGTTTTTGAACGAAGGCGACAAAGTGAAATGTTCTGTTCGTTATCGCGGACGTGAAATTGCACATGCCGCGATTGGTCAACGGATTTTGGAGCGCGTTAAGGTAGAAGTTGCAGAACTTTGTACTGTTGAACGTCAACCGAAATTGGAAGGCCGCAGTATGATCATGATTTTGGCTCCTAAAGCCTGATAACATTGGAGGAGGAAACACAAAATGCCTAAAATGAAAACACACAGCAGTTTGAAAGGACGCTTTAAAATTACCGGTTCCGGTAAGGTCCTTCGTTACAAAGCTCACAAAAACCACTTGCTTTCCCACAAATCCAAACGTGCTAAGCGCGTTCTGAACGGTAACCCAGTTATGGCTGCCGGGGATGTTAGACGTTTGAAACAAGGCTTGGCTAACTTGAAAGGCTAATTTTAATTAGTACATTCCGTATGGGGGATCGGCTACGGCCGTACACATACCACGGATACATTTATATTTATTTGGGAGGTTCTTTAATATGGCAAGAGTAAAAGGCGGTTTTGTAGTACGTCGTCGTCATAAAAAGGTTTTGAAACTGGCAAGAGGTTATTTCGGTTCCAAACACCGTATTTTTAAAACAGCTAACGAGCAAGTAATGAAATCTCTGGTATACGCATACCGTGACCGTCGCAACACGAAACGTAACTTCCGCAGACTGTGGATCGTTCGTATCAATGCTGCAGCACGTATGAATGGTTTGTCTTACAACAAACTGATCCATGGTTTGAAACTTGCTGGAGTAGACATGAACCGCAAAATGTTGGCTGATCTGGCCGTTAACGACATCAATGCGTTCAACTCTTTGGCTACTGTAGCTAAAGGCAAAATCAACGCTTAAATTGTATGATACAAGCCGCCGTACCTATATGGCGGCTTTTTTTACGGCTTGGGAAGAAATTCGAGGATGAATCTCTGAGTGAGTAGAGCGAATAGGCTGTAGTCTGGAAGGGAACAATGAAACCAGATAACTGGTGAATAACGGTCCATGGGAATACATAAAATACGAACGGTGAAATAATACAAATAAAAACAGGTAAATCCCTCTCATCACTAAAGTTCACGATATGTTTTTGTTATATAACATCACATCGTTGTAACGTTAGTGTGTTAAATCGCTAAATTATTAAGCGTTTTCAATAAAAAAAGAACAAAAATATGTGATATTTGGTGATGAAACATCTGGATTTTAACACTGGTTGATTGTATAATCACCTCTAGTAGGCTAGTCCTAGATTTTTCTCTCCATGTCATAATGTTCGGTTTTTCGACAGATGATAGGATGCTTCAAGGGTGAGAATGCGCTTTTAATGTCGAAGAAACCATACATTCTGCATAAAAGTCATTCCTGCTATCTGTTAACCGTTCAATTGTAGGCTGGATTGGAATGAGGGATATATCATTAAGGGGGAAAAAGAGAAATGAAAAAGATGCTCAGCTTGTCTTTGGTAATGTTGCTGGCGGTATCGGTTATGCTCGCAGGTTGCGGTAGCAAACCGAAAGAAGAAACAAATGCCGGAGGAGATACAGGTGGCACATCCACTGAAGCGAAATCCGATCTCAGAATCGGTATGGTTACTGACGTAGGTGGAGTTAATGACAAATCCTTTAACCAATCCGCTTGGGAAGCTCTGCAAGCGACTGAAACAGAAACAGGTGCTGCTGTTAAATACCTGCAAAGTAAATCCGATGAAGAGTACATTCCTAACCTAAACGAATTTGTTAAAGGCGGATATGATCTGACTTGGGGTATCGGTTTCCAATTGGCTGATGCAATCAAAACTGTAGCTGAGCAAAACCCTGATGCTAAACTCGCGATCATCGACAGTGTTGTTGATGCTCCTAACGTTAAATCTGTAACATTTGCTGAAGAAGAAGGATCTTACCTAGTTGGTGTTGTGGCTGGTCTGACAACAAAATCCAACAAAATTGGTTTTGTAGGCGGTATGGAAAGCCCACTGATCAAAAAGTTTGAAGTAGGATTCAGAGAAGGCGTTAAAGCAGTTAACCCTGATGCTCAATTCATTTCTAACTACACAGGTGCATTTGATAAACCTGACTTGGGTAAAGCAGCAGCAGCAACACTTTACAATGAAGGCGTAGATATTATCTTCCACGCTTCTGGCGCAACAGGTAACGGTGTGTTTAACGAAGCAAGTGCTCGTAAGAAACAAGGTCAAGATGTATGGGTTATCGGTGTTGACAAAGACCAATCTCTTGAGTTTGGTGATGAGATCACTTTGACTTCTATGATCAAAAAAGTTGACGAAGCAGTTAAGCGCGTTAACAAAGAAGTAGTTGATGGTACATTCGCTGGTGGTTCCGAGAACCTCACTTTGAAAGAAAACGGCGTAGGTATTGCTGATACTTCTACTGCCAATGTATCTGCTGATACACTTGCAAAAGTGGAAGAGTACAAAGAAAAAATCATCAGCGGCGAAATCAAAGTTCCTACGGAGTAATTTTGATCTTAGTCGCAAATGAATAATCATTGGGGCCGGTCTTGACCGGCCTTATGATTGCAAGAACAGGAACATTTGATCAAGTCATCATAACAATTGTACAAGGTCACTGTGCACCAACGCTCCGGTAGGAGCTTTTCTTAAGATAATGGAATTGATATGTTCTTAATGAGCTGAACCATTCGATTATCGCAAGAAAAACTTCAGCTAAGCGCGGTCTGTCTTTTTTGAAAGTACGTCGATAGACGTTTTTTTTTACGTTTGCGGAACCACACTATATCAGGTATAAGGGTGATTACATGGGTGCAGCAACCCCCGTCGTTGAGTTAAAACAAATTACGAAGCGTTTCCCAGGCATTGTTGCCAACGACGCCATCAGCCTTCAGCTTCGTAAAGGCGAGATCCATGCGCTACTGGGCGAAAACGGCGCTGGTAAGTCAACGTTGATGAATATTGTATTTGGTCTCTATCAGCCAGATGAAGGTTCCATTGAAGTGAATGGCAAGCCTGTCATCATCGACAGCCCTAACCGAGCGATCGATCTTGGCATAGGCATGGTGCATCAGCATTTTAAACTTGTACAGCCGTTCACGGTAACAGAGAACATTATTTTGGGATCTGAACCAACGAAGGGTCTCAATATTAACTATAAAAAAGCAGCCGCTGAAGTTCAGCGTCTTTCCGAACAGTATGGACTTAAGGTGAATCCTCATGCCAAAATTCATGATATTTCTGTCGGAATGCAGCAACGTGTAGAGATTGTTAAAACGTTGTATCGCGGTGCAGACATTCTTATTTTTGACGAGCCTACAGCCGTATTGACTCCTCAAGAGATCAAAGAACTGATGATCATCATGAAGAAGCTTGTAGCTGAAGGAAAGTCCATTATTTTGATCACGCACAAACTGAAAGAAATCATGGAAATCTCCGATACGGTAACGATTATTCGTCGGGGTAAAGTGATTGATTCGGTCAAAACTTCGGAAACGAATCCGAATGAGCTGGCAGAGAAAATGGTGGGGCGGAATGTCACATTCAAAGTGGACAAAAAACCGGCTACACCTGGAGCCAATGTGCTCGAAGTCAGTAAATTAACGGCGAAGAATAAAGAAGGTATTTCGGTTCTGAACCAACTTAACCTGAACGTACGTGCAGGAGAGATTGTCGGAATCGCAGGTGTGGATGGTAATGGTCAAAGTGAACTGATTGAAGCTCTTACCGGACTTCGTAAAGTAGAGAGTGGTTCGATTCTTTTGGAGGGCAAGGAGCTGTCCAATCATTCTCCGCGCCATATCTCGGAGTCGGGTGTAGCCCACATTCCGGAAGATCGCCATAAACACGGACTTGTACTTGATTTTTCAGTGAGTGAAAATATCGTTCTGGAATCGTATTATAAAGCACCATACACCCGTAAAGGGTTCCTTAACTTCGATGCCATCAAACAGCAGGCGAAGCGGCTTGTTGAGGCATTTGACGTGCGTACACCAAGCATCGAGACCAAAGCTCGGTCCTTGTCCGGAGGAAACCAGCAAAAGGTCATTATCGCCCGTGAGGTAGATAAAAACCCTGAACTGCTTATCGCTGCGCAACCAACACGTGGTTTGGATGTAGGGGCTATTGAGTTCGTGCAAAAGCAACTGATTGCACAGCGCGATCAAGGGAAGGCTGTTCTGCTGATTTCATTTGAGCTTGATGAGATTATCAATGTATCTGACCGAATTGCTGTTATTTATGAAGGCCAGATCGTTGGCGAGGTGCTGCCGGAAGAAACCAATGACAGGGAGCTCGGCTTGATGATGGCGGGCAGCACCCAAAAGAGAGGTACTGCGCATGAATAACGTATTGAAATGGTTTACCCGAGATTCATTTATTTTACCTGTAGTAGCTATTATTATGGGTCTTATTCTCGGTGGAGTTGTCATGCTGATTGGTGGCTACAATCCAATTGAAGCCTATGGTGCATTGTTCACCAAGGTATTTGGCGACATGTACAACTTTGGTGAAGCAGTACGGGAAATGACACCACTAATCATGACTGGACTCGCATTTGCATTTGCATCACGTGCAGGGTTGTTTAATATCGGGGGAGAAGGTCAATTTCTCGTTGGTATGACCGCTGCAACATTTGTTGGTGTTAAGTTTGCAGGTTTGCCGATCTACCTTCATGCGCCACTGGCTTTGATTGCGGGTGCATTGTTTGGTGGTCTGTGGGCCGCGATTGCTGGTTATCTGAAGGCGGCACGTGGGGTTAATGAAGTTATCAGTAGTATCATGTTGAACTGGATTGGTCTGTATCTGGCCAACCTTATCGTTCGCCAATTCTTGCTGTTGAAGGGCGAGAATCGTTCCGTGGATATCAGCGAATCGGCTTCGATTAGTTTGACATGGCTCTCTGAACTGATGGGCAACTCCCGTGTACACATGGGGACATTGATTGCCATTGTGATGGCTGTGCTCTTTTATATCTATATGTGGAAAACAAAACAGGGTTATGAAATCCGTGCAGTAGGTTACAACCCTAATGCGGCTGAATATGCAGGTATGCATGTTAACCGGAATATCGTAAAAGCGATGTTCATCAGTGGTATGCTTGCAGGTCTTGGTGGTGCATTCCAGGTTCTTGGTGTGTTCCAATACCAAACCGTAATGTCGGGTTCACCGGGAACAGGCTTTGACGGAATTGCGGTTGCCCTGATTGGTTTGAATCATCCGTTTGGGGTGTTATTGGGGGCAGTGTTGTTTGGTACCCTCACGTACGGATCTGCAGGTATGAGTTTTGCTGCGGATGTTCCGCCTGAGATTATTCGGATTGTGATCGGTTCGATTATCTTCTTCATTGCGGCACAAGGCATCGTGCGCTGGATACTTAAACCGTTCTATTCGAAGCGTAAGAAAGAGAAGGTGTTGTAGATGGACTTGTTGACAATTGGGCAAATTATCAATACGACGCTTGTCTTTGCTACGGCATTGATTTTTGCATCACTCGGCGGAATTTTTTCGGAAAAATCAGGTGTAACCAACCTTGGACTTGAAGGTTTTATGGTCTTTGGTGCCTTTGCAGCTGGAATCGGGGCGCATTATGCTCAAGAAGCGGGCATGGGCGGAACGACATCGGCCTGGATGGGGGTTTTGCTCGCGATTGTATTGGGCGTAATGGTATCTCTGATTCATGCCGTTGCGTCTATCACATTTAAGGCAGACCAGATTATCAGTGGTATCGTCATTAACTTTTTGGCAGCAGGAAGTACGTTGTACTTGGTTAAACTGTTGTTTGAAGGTTCTGGTGATTCACCGTTGGTTCAAGGCTTCAGCAAGTTTGATGTGCCATTGTTGAAAGACATTCCTTTGCTTGGAGAAGCCTTCTTCAAGAACGTATATCCAACGACATATCTGGCCATTCTGTTCGTATTCCTGACGTATTACATCATGTTCAAAACGCCATTTGGTCTGCGCCTTCGTTCTGTAGGTGAACATCCAAGTGCGGCTGATACGGTTGGTGTTAAAGTGCTTCGTTATCGCTATATTGGCGTTATGATCAGTGGTGCGCTTGCGGCTATTGGTGGAGCTGCGATTACTTTGACGACTACGGGTACATTCTCACACAATACGGTTTCCGGCCAAGGTTATATTGCCATTGCAGCTATGATTTTTGGTAAGTGGAATCCGATTGGTGCCTTTGGTGCGGCTGTCTTCTTTGGATTCTCACAAGCGATCCGAAACTATGTACAGTTGTTTGAATGGTCACAAAGTATTCCCCAGGAAATTATTTTCATGTTGCCTTACCTGCTTACCATCATCGTTCTCGTTGCAGCGGTTGGACGTTCTTCGGCTCCGTCTGCACTCGGTGAAGCGTATGACCCTGGTAAAAGGTAACAACCTTTTCCATATCAGTTTAGCTATTCAGAGTTTTGATAAAGGGTCCGCCTTGTGCGGGCCTTTTTTTGTTTTCTTGAACGCCCATCGACTTTTACATGCTTAACTTGGTTCTCGTGCAATACCCATATTTTCAGGTAGGGACAAAGAAACAGGCGAATTCAGTGATGGACGAATACACTGTTTTGAACGATCCGAGGAGGAGGGGAAAGTATGAAACAACAAGTTACGCGTGATGAAGCGATGAAATTAATAGGCAAAAATATTGTTGCAATCAAAAAAGACGGCACTCGGGTTACGGGAAAGCTGTTGAAAGTATCGGGCAACAAACTGGTACTCAAGCGTTTGAATGGCAAAAAAGTACGTACAAAAGCGATTCTGCCACTAGTATTGTTTGATCTGCTCGCTATTGCCACACTGCCTTATGCTTATGGAGGTGGTCCCGGCTTCGGTCCCGGATATGGACCTGGACCAAAACCAGGTCCTGGATATGGTCCAGGCTACGGACCGGGATATGGACCTGGAGGACCTGGAGGACCTGGTGGCGGATATGGACCTGGTCCTGGATTCGGCCCTTATGGTCCAGGTCCACGCCCACCAGGATTTTTCTAGGACATTCTATAATGTTTTTTCCAATTCGTAGCAGCGGCTTATCATGATGTATCGAATCGCGCTGTATCCATTTTTTTGATAAAACTGAAGCCCTTTGGTATTGCCCTCATCCACCATCACTTTAGATCTTCGACAACCCCGGGATACCGCAAAACTCTCTGCTTTGAGCAACAAAGTTTGCCCGTAACGTTTGCGTTGTTCTTTCGGACTAACGGCCATCATATCGACATAGAGCAATTCCCCATGCATGAGAAAATGGATGAATGCCACAGCAGCTTTGTCTGGCTCCGGCGAGACAACAAAGGTCATGCCCCTGTTCATTCGCAGGGGTATTTCTTTGCGGATTTTATTAATTTCCTTTTCGCTCATATGGGATAAAGGAACAAGTTGAGTGTCAATCAGCTTCATGATGGCGCCATCATCCAGCTTGGATGTGCGTTGCCGAATCACCATGCGGAGCCTCCTTTCAGGACCAGTCGTGCTGCTCGTATATCCTATGCCCGAAGCAAGATAAAAGGTGACTGAATGAAGCGCTAGGATTAGGGCAACCTTATAGGCTGAAGAGGGAGGAAGGAAGGTTCTCTGAATTTTTATGCAAAACAGGTATTGACTTATCGGTTGGAGGAATCATATAATGTTCCTAACATTTAACGAGAATATTTCATCGGCTATGAAGAGGACGAAGTTTTAAGGGCTCTTTTGCTCAGAGAGTGGCTGGAATTGCTGAAACCACCACCATTACCCCTTATATACGAGCTCACCTCGGAGCTGTTTTCCTGAAAAGCACTGGATGTCACTCCTTTCGCGTATTAGGGAAAATCGTATGTCTGCGTTACAGACAACAGGTATGGGAAACGACTATGTTCGTTTGAGCTATTCGTTTTGTTGTACCTGGTAAGGTCCGTTATTGCGAAATTTCGGGCAAAGTTGGGTGGTACCACGGAAGCGATAACCTTTCGTCCCTCGCAAGCATGAACTTGTTTGCAGGGGATGGAAGGTTTTTTTTGTAACTTTAAATGTCAGAATGGTGTAAATTCCGAGAGGAGGATGACTAATGGGAGCTCAAATTCCAGAAGTACGATCGACAGATGAATTACGTGAAAAATGGATGAAGCCGGAGGTCATTAGCGGTTCCGAGATTCTGCTGAGAAGTTTGTTGCTTGAAGGTGTGGATTGCGTATTTGGTTACCCGGGTGGCGCAGTGTTGTACATTTACGATGCAATGTATGGTTTCGAGGATTTCAAACACGTCTTAACCCGTCACGAACAAGGTGCAATTCATGCAGCTGACGGATATGCACGTGCAAGCGGCAAAGTTGGTGTTTGTATCGCTACCTCCGGGCCGGGAGCAACCAATCTGGTTACTGGAATTGCCACGGCATATATGGATTCTGTGCCGCTGGTTGTCATTACGGGAAATGTTAATTCCAGCCTGATCGGCTCGGATGCTTTCCAGGAAGCGGATATTACCGGGATTACAATGCCGATCACCAAACACAGCTATCTGGTAAAAGATGTTAAGGATTTGTCGAGTATCATTCATGAGGCATTCCATATTGCCAACACCGGCCGTAAAGGTCCTGTACTGATCGACATTCCGAAAGATGTCTCAGCCAACAAAACCTTGTTTGAACCGAGTACTGAACCTGTTACATTAAGAGGGTACAATCCACGGACAGTACCAAACAAATTGCAGGTAGACCGTTTGGCTCAGGCCATTCAGGAAGCAGAACGTCCAATGATTCTGGCCGGTGGCGGTGTGGTATACTCGGGAGGACATGAAGAACTGTTCGAGTTTGTTGAGAAGACAGGCATTCCGATTACGACAACCCTTCTGGGGCTTGGTGCATTCCCAAGTGGGCATGAACTATGGACAGGGATGCCAGGAATGCACGGAACATACACATCCAACCTGGCCATCCAACAGTCGGATCTGCTGATTAATATCGGCGCACGATTCGATGATCGGGTAACAGGTAAGCTGGACGGATTCGCTCCACATGCCAAAATCGTTCATATCGATATTGATCCGGCTGAGATTGGTAAAAACATTGCAACCGATATTCCAATCGTTGGTGATGTGAAGACCGTACTTGAAATAGCCAACAAAGAAGTTGGACGTGCAGAGCGTGCAGATGCATGGAGAGATCAGATCAAACAGTGGAAACAAGAGAAGCCATACAGCTATACGGATTCAGACGAAGTGCTGAAACCGCAGTGGGTTGTTGAAATGTTGAATGATACAACCAAAGGTGAAGCGATTGTGACTACGGATGTGGGACAACATCAGATGTGGGCGGCACAATATTACAAGTTCAATCAACCACGTTCATGGGTAACTTCGGGTGGTCTCGGAACGATGGGCTTTGGATTCCCTTCTGCAATTGGTGCTCAGATGGCCAATCCGGACAGACTTGTTATCTCCATTAACGGTGACGGCGGAATGCAGATGTGTTCCCAAGAACTCGCAATCTGTGCCATTAACAATATACCGGTAAAAATTGTGATCATTAACAATCAGGTACTTGGAATGGTTCGCCAATGGCAGGAACTCATCTATGAGAACCGTTACAGCCACATTGATCTGGCAGGAAGCCCGGATTTTGTAAAACTGGCTGAAGCATATGGCGTGAAAGGATTGCGTGCAACGAATAAAGAAGAAGCAGCGCGTGCTTGGCAGGAAGCTTTGGATACACCAGGACCAGTCGTTGTAGAATTCGTAGTACGCAAGGATGAAAATGTGTATCCAATGGTTCCGCAGGGAGCAACAATTGATCAAATGCTGATGGGGGATGCTGACGAATGATTAGACATACGATTTCAATATTGGTAAACGATCAGCCAGGCGTCCTTCAGCGTGTATCAGGGTTGTTCGGTCGACGCGGATTTAACATTGAGAGTATTACCGTAGGTCAATCGGAAGAACCTGGACTCTCCCGGATGGTTATTGTCACCATTGGTGACGATAAAACGCTGGAGCAGATTGAGAAACAATTGTATAAAATCATCGATGTTATTAAAGTGGTTGATTTCAGCCTGAAACCGATGGTAGCCCGTGAACTCGCTTTGATTAAAGTGAAAGCAGAGCCTTCCGAGCGTCCTGAAATTCTGGGTGTGGTAGAAACATTCCGCGCATCCGTTGTAGATGTTGGTCCAGGCAGCCTGATTGTGCAGGTAGTCGGAGATACGGACAAAATTGATGCTATGATTGAATTGCTCAAGCCATATGGCATTCGCGAATTGTCCCGTACAGGCATAACTGCATTGGTACGCGGCAACGTATAAAGTTATAATGAATGAAGAGGGACGACGGTTAGCTAACATATACAGTTGATCTTATGTGAGTGTCAGTCCCTTAACAGTTGTAATTTAACATTTTAGTGATGTAACGCTTGAAAATATAGCTACATTCCCGCATTAATGGGCGGGTGTCTGAACGGATCGGATCAGACCAGAGATGCTTTTGACACTCCAAGCGAGGCGGTCCCTTGAGACACCCGCTCATTAATGAAGGGTTCTTTACAATACAAAGGAGGACTTATAAACATGCCAGTAACTACTTATTATGAACAGGATGCAGAGCTTAACGTATTGAAAGGAAAAACGATCGCGGTAATCGGTTATGGTAGCCAGGGCCACGCCCAAGCTCAAAACCTTCGTGATAGTGGATTGAACGTAGTCATCGGACTTCGTGAAGGTAAATCCTTCGACACTGCAAAAAATGACGGATTTGAAGTTCTGTCCCCGGCTGAAGCAACAAGCCGCGCAGATGTAGTTCAAATCTTGCTGCCAGATGAAACTCAAGCTTCTGTATACAAAAACGAAATCGAACCAAACCTGAAAGAAGGCGCTGCATTGCTCTTCTCACACGGTTTCAACGTTCATTTCGGTCAAATCGTTGCTCCAAAAAACAGCGATGTATTGCTGGTAGCTCCTAAGTCCCCTGGTCACATGGTACGTCGTACTTATGTGGAAGGTTTTGGTGTACCGGGCCTGATCGCGATTGAGCAAGATGCAACGGGTAAAGCTAAAGAAATCGGTTTGGCTTATGCTAAAGGTATCGGTTGTACACGCGCAGGGGTTATCGAAACTTCCTTCCGTGAAGAAACAGAAACAGATCTGTTCGGTGAGCAAGCTGTTCTGTGTGGTGGCGTGAGTGCATTGGTAAAAGCTGGATTCGAAACATTGACAGAAGCGGGTTACGCTCCTGAAATGGCATACTTCGAATGTCTGCACGAACTGAAGCTGATCGTTGACATGATGTATGAAGGCGGACTTTCAAGCATGCGTGATTCCATCAGTAACACAGCTGAGTACGGTGACTATGTAACTGGACCTCGCGTTGTAACTGAAGATACGAAGAAAGCAATGAAAGAAGTCCTGACAGATATCCAACAAGGTAAATTCGCACGCGACTTCATTCTGGAAAACCAATCCGGACGTGCATTCTTGACAGCAACTCGTCGTAACGAAGCTGAACACCCAATCGAAGTGGTTGGCGGACAATTGCGTGAGATGATGCACTGGATCAAGAAGTAAGCATTAACTTCTAGAGCATGCACTTTAAGGTAATCAAGTAAACTTAGAGCTTTAACTGGGAATAGCGGCCGTGCTTATGCGTGAGCCGCTATTGCTGGTTCAGAGATATAATAACAAGTACAGGAGGTGCGAAGCGTGCGTAAAATCTATGTATTTGACACAACGCTGCGTGATGGAGAGCAATCCCCGGGAGTCAATCTGAACACTCGTGAAAAGGTGGAAATTGCCCATCAGCTCGAGCGGCTTGGCATTGACCGGATGGAAGCGGGTTTCCCGGCGGCATCTCCAGGTGACCTGGCAGCTGTCAATGCAGTAGCAAATGCGGTCAAAAATGTGACTGTAATTGGCTTGTCCCGTTCCAGAGAGCAAGACATTGATGCAGTTAAGGAAGCACTTAAAGGTGCACAGGACCCGTGCATTCACGTTTTCCTGGCAACTTCACCTATTCACCGCCAACATAAATTGCGCATGGACAAAGCGCAGGTACTGGATACAGCTCGTTCCGCGATTCGTTATGCAAAGAAAACATTCTCGAAGATCGAATTTTCCCTTGAGGATGCAGGTCGTACCGAGTATGATTTCCTCGTGGAAATGGTGAATATGGCTGTTGAAGAAGGTGCAGCCGTCGTGAATATTCCGGATACGGTTGGTTACCTGAGCCCATATGAATACGGAAACATTTTCAAACATCTCAAGGAGAATGTACACGGTATTGAAAAGGTACAGCTGAGTGCCCACTGTCATAATGACTTGGGTATGGCGACGGCCAATACACTTGCAGCCATTCTCAACGGAGCCGATCAGATCGAAGGTACGATCAATGGCATTGGTGAACGTGCCGGAAACACGGCGATCGAGGAAATTGCTATGGCACTGGAGACACGTCAGGAATTTTTCCAGGCGAAAACATCGCTGCAGTTGTCTGAAATTGCACGGACCAGTCGTTTGGTTAGCCGTTTGACAGGTATGGTTGTGCCTGGAAACAAAGCTATTGTTGGGGCAAATGCCTTTGCACATGAATCCGGCATTCACCAGGATGGCATGTTGAAGGAAAAAACAACGTACGAGATTATGACTCCAGAGTCCATCGGTCTGAAGGAAAGTAAACTTGTACTGGGTAAACATTCTGGTCGTCATGCCTTCCGTGAACGGTTGATTGATCTGGGATATGAGCTGGAAGAAGAAGCATTGAATCGGGCTTTCGCCCAGTTCAAAGATCTGGCTGATAAGAAAAAAGAAGTTACTGACGAAGATCTGCTTGCCGTAATTGAAGAGAAATTGCAGGATGCACCTGAGGTGTATAAACTGGAATCCATCTTCGTAACGTACGGAGACGAATCGGTACCAACGGCCAAAGTCCGCATTGCAACGCTTGACGGGGATACGCTTGAGAAGCAAGCAGAGGGTAACGGATCGGTAGATGCAATCTACAATGCGATTGACCAAGTGAGTGGGGAAGACGTAACGTTGTCTGACTATTCCATCAAATCGGTAACGCATGGTAAAGATGCATTGGGTGAAGTACATGTTGTGCTGACTCAGAATCAGGTTTCGGTACAAGGACGTGGCGTAAGCACAGATATATTGGGTGCAAGTGCACGTGCCTATGTAGACGGCCTGAATCAATTGATTGAGAAGCGGAAGACATACACAAACCGTGTAAACGTTAACCTGTAGGCTCCAATGCAAGAAGCACGCACCTTTCATTGAACTGAACTTTAAGCTGAGACACATGTATGCTGCTAGAATGATCTATCTTTAATTTAATGGATATAGAAGATCGTTCGGCTTGCTTTGTTACGTTTAGTGAGGTACGTAAAGAGTCTGACTCTCCTGTGGAGGGTCAGACTCTTTTGCTTGTATATATATAATTATGGAAGTAAAACACAGTACATTTTCTACAATTACCTATTGTATTGGCTTACGCTATCAAGCTATTACCACGCGTATGCATTAGGTGCATGTCCACCTGGACCCGGGAAAATCTCATCCAGACGTTTGAGCACGGCTTCATCCAAAGTCACGTCCAGACATTTGAGTGCGGTCTCAAACTGCTCCAGCGTACGTGGTCCGATAATCGGGGCGGTCACTGCCGGATTGGCTGCAACCCATGCCAAAGCCACCGTATCCTGTGGTTCACCGAGATCACGACACAGTGCGGCAAAGTCTTCAAGCTGAGTTTGCTGCTGCTCGATCCGTCCAGCGATGCCCCCGCTGCGTGTTCCTTCCAGTTTCTGCAGAGCGTTACGTCCCAGTAATCCACCATCCAGTGGACTCCATGGAATGACGCCGAGGCCCAGCTCTTTGGCTGCGGGCAGTACTTCTAACTCAGGCAAACGACAGTTGAGACTATATTTATGTTGTTCGGAAACCAGGCCGAGGAAATGACGATTCTTGGCTTCACTTTGAGCGATTGCAATCTGCCATGCAGCAAAGTTACTCGATCCTACATAACCGATTTTACCCTGATGAACGGCATTCTCGAACGAACCCCACAGCTCGTCCCACGATATGGCAGGGTCTACATGATGCATCTGGTATAGCTCGATATGATCGGTCTGTAAGCGGCGGAGGGAGCCCTCCAGATGCCGTCTGATTTTGTAGGCGGAGAGGCCAGCTTCGTTGTTGGGGCCATCTGTATCATCATGCATGGAGCCATATACTTTGGTGGCCAGAACTACTTTTTCACGTCTGCCCCCACCCTGGTTGAACCAGCGTCCGATAATTTCTTCGGTAAGGCCGGAATTTTCACCCCAACCGTAGATGTTAGCGGTATCAAAAAAGTTCACGCCTGCATCGAGTGCTGCGTCCATAATGCGGAAAGCTTCTTTTTCATCTGTAGCAGGCCCGAAATTCATGGTGCCGAGACAGATTCGGCTGACCTTGAGGCCTGATTTACCCAAATACGAATATTGCATGTTGCTTATCCCTCCTGCGTACCTGATTTGAATTCAGCTATATTTTAACCCAGCCGGGAGGTCAGAACAACTTGGAAAGGCCAATCTCTATTGGCTTATAGGTAAAATCTATTAAAGTCATAGATTGTATATCTTGGTCAAATGACCTTCCTTGGAATATGATACAAAAGAGAGAGTTAATATGAGACGTTACGTTATGAATAATTAATGAATGAAATATAAGGAGTGGACAACCCAATGGCAGACGTGAAAAAAATTGCAGTTATTGCAGGTGACGGAATCGGCCCTGAAGTCGTAGCTGAGGCTGAGAAAGTTCTTAAACGTACGGAGGAAGTATTCGGTTATCGTTTTGAGACAGAGCATGCGTTGTTTGGCGGAATCGCGATTGATGAGAAGGGTACACCTCTTCCTGAAGAAACACTGACTGTATGTAAAAGTGCAGATGCAGTCCTGCTTGGAGCGGTTGGTGGTCCAAAATGGGATAACAACAGCAAGGAGCTTCGCCCGGAAACAGGCCTGCTGGGTATTCGCAAAGCACTTGGATTGTTCTCCAACCTGCGTCCGGCTGTTGTATTTGATTGCTTGAAGGATGCTTCAACTCTGAAGCCTGAAGTACTGGAAGGTACAGATCTGATGGTGGTACGTGAGTTGACAGGTGGGATCTACTTCGGAGAGAAGTTCAGACGTGAAAGTGCACAGGGCGAAGAGGCAGTAGATACATGTGCATATAATGTAACAGAAGTGGAGCGGATCGTTCGTCAGGCATTCGAAATTGCGCAAGGACGTCGCAAAAAGCTGGCTTCTGTAGACAAAGCCAACGTATTGGAAACTTCCCGTCTCTGGCGTGAAGTCGTGAACCGGGTAGCACCGGATTATCCGGATGTTGAACTGGAGCATGTACTGGTAGACAACTGCGCGATGCAATTGCTGCGTCGTCCGTCCAGCTTCGATGTCATCGTAACGGAAAACATGTTCGGAGATATCTTGAGTGATGAAGCAGCGATGTTGACAGGTTCCATCGGTATGCTCGCATCTGCATCACTGGGAGAGGGCAGCTTCGGACTCTATGAACCGGTACACGGTTCCGCACCGGATATCGCAGGTCAAGGCCTCGCTAATCCGATTGCAACCATTCTCTCTTTGGCGTTGATGTTCCGTACAACCTTTGGTTATACAGAAGGTGCGGATGCCATTGAAGCAGCTGTGTCGGATGTATTGAATGCAGGACACCGCACGAGTGATATTGCTGTAGACAAGAGCACAGCGATCAGCACGACCGAAATGGGCGATTTGATCGTGGCGGCTATTCAGAAACAGGCGTAATTATATTACCAACTACAGGCAGCCCTTTGTTTCCAGTTATGGAATGTACAGAGGGCTGTTCCTTTATCATTTTTGCCACGAAAAATCCTTATTTATAATGATTATAAAAAAATAATGTTTATAATCTTGACTTTGGGAAGTCCGGATGATAACATTTTACTTGTACTTGTTATCAAGTATCAAATCATTTTAATTACAGGAAAAGCGTACGCGTTTTTCTTGATGATGAGCAATCCGCAAGGATGCTTACATAATCCCAAAGGAGGAATTTTTAGTTATGGCAGAACGTTTGGTAGGTAGACCAGCACCGGATTTCGCAATGGAAACAGTATCGGGAGACGGACAAGACTTCGGTTCCGTTAAACTGTCCGATTATCGTGGCAAATGGCTTGTATTCTTCTTTTATCCTTTGGACTTCACATTTGTGTGCCCAACTGAAATTACAGCTTTGAGCGTTGCTTCCGAGCAATTCAAAGCTTTGGATACAGAAATCCTTGGCGTGAGCGTAGACTCCGTACACAGCCACAAAGCATGGATCAATACACCTGTAGACAGCAATGGTCTGGGTCAATTGAACTTCCCACTGGCTTCCGATATCACGAAGCAAGTGGCTAAAGATTACGGCGTTCTGATCGAAGAAGAAGGCGTAGCATTGCGCGGTCTGTTCATCATCGATCCAGAAGGCGAATTGAAATATCAAGTGGTTAACCACAACGATGTAGGCCGTAGTGTTGAAGAAACACTTCGCGTACTGCAAGCACTGCAATCCGGCGGATTGTGTGCAATGAACTGGAAACCAGGCGACACTAACCTGTAAGCCAGATTAACTTGAACGGTTTTTGTTCAAGCCCTCATCCCGTTAGGGATTGAGGGCTTTTTGCACCCTTTTGCCGGAAGTTATCACGAAGTTAATCAAAAGTGTTTGAACAAGCAGCTAAGCGTGTTAATAATATATTAGAAGAAAGTCTTCTTTTTATTTGTTGAAAGAGGAATTGATGGCCTTTAAGGCGAATAGGGTATGGAAACCCGGTAAATATTCCGGTGCTCTGCATTTATAATCTGTACATGAATGTGAAACACTGATGGAACTATTCCTTTTCGGAAGTGCTGTAAGTGTACGGGATTGCATTTTAACAAAAAAGTCCCGGCACGTAATAAGGAGGGTGAACAAAAATGAGTTACTGTTGTGGGGCAAGTATGGTTGGAACGAAGGGCACGCTGAAGCATTACCGCACCCAGGTTCATAATGTTCCCCTGCTGTTTTGCCCGGTGTGTCACCGGGTTGAGGTGCATTATAAAGTGGAAAACGAATACGAAATCCTGGCTGAATATGCGCATGGAGACGGTGCATCCGAGATCGACTTTCAAGATTATGTTACAGAAGATGAGGATGCGATTTTTGAAAACTGTGTAAACCGTGAGAGCGAGGATGCCATGGTCATTGTGCAGCGCCAGATTGATATGGCTCTGGATTTGCTCAGGCTCGCCAAGGAAACCAAAGACGAGAAGTGGGAAAGCGAACTTAAACGTCGATTAGCTGTGATGAGTCAGCGCAGACTGAAAATTCAGCATAATAAGACCGGACTATAGATGCTCTCGGATATATCACCAATTAAAGATATTAAAAACGAAGCTGATTTGCCTACTGGGTGAAACGGCTTCGTTTTTTTGCTGTATTCTGGAACTAATTCGAGGTTTTTTTTAAAATAATTTCCATTCGACACTTTCTCCGATTGACTCTCTTCTATAAACTTGTCTATGATAAAAACAGACTTGCAAAGAGGCGGAGCAAAAAATGTTCGTGTTTGGGAATAGGAGAAGGTCAGAATGGGACAAACGTATATGATTTTCCGGATCGACTGTTGGTTACCGGGAATAGACCAGCTTGAGTTCCGGCCATGCCATCCATATTTTCGGCTCAGCCCCCCAACGAAAGGGCACCGGTAATGAACAATAAAATCGGCCCTTCCTGTTTCTGTGATGATATGATGTCCGAATGGCAAGTTTATCATTTACGTGAAAAGGAGGAACCTGACATGATTAGTGAATTTCAGGATACAGTGCCTCAACCAACGGATGGATTCCCGCCTGTGCATCTGGATAACAACAAGTACGAGAATGTACTGGAACATCTGGATAGCGGTATTATGTTGTTTGACAGTCACGGTGTATTGACGTTTATTAACGTTCAGATGGCAAAGTTGTTGGAGCTTCCACGAAGTCTGTTGAGCGGCTGCACCCTGATGCAAATGCTGCATCATCCGCAGATGAGCCGATTCAAGAAAAAGAAAATTTTACGTATCTATCGGGAAACTATTTTTCATCGTAAGCGCTATCATGAGTTGATTGATGAATACGGAAGGCATTGGCTGGTTACTGTGACGTACGGTGATCAGATGGATGGCGACTTCTTATTCAGCGTCAAAGATGTATCTGATTATAAACAAATTGAACAGACCGCTTATCAAAATGACAAACTTGCGATGCTGGGGCGAATATCAGCATCTATTGCTCATGAAATTCGTAATCCGTTGACTGCAATCCGTGGGTTCATTCAACTGCTCAGGCCCCATTTGCTGCAGCTCGGCAAAGACGAGTACGCTCGAATCATACTGACGGAGATTGATCGGGCGAATGACATCATCTACGAATTTTTGAATTCTTCCAAACCGTCAGCTCCACAGAAGACCGTGATATCCGTCGACTCTTTGCTCAAAGAGGTGGTCTTGCTGACCGAAAGCGAAGGGTTGATGAAGGGATGCGAGATCGTACTGGATGAAGGGGATGCCCCGCTGAATGTGTCCATTGATGTCAAACAGATTAAGCAGGTTATTTTGAATATGGTGAAAAACGCAATGGATGCCATTGAGGAAGTTGGCGAAGAACATACGGGTCTAATTCGAATATCTACCGCCACGGAAAACAAGTTCGTGCAGATCTCCATCGCGGATAACGGTCATGGGATGGACCATAACACGCTTGTACGTCTGTTTGATCCATTCTTCACGACCAAGGAGAGCGGAACGGGGCTTGGACTTTCGGTGAGTTACCGAATCATCAAGAACCATGGAGGCACCATCTCTGTGGATAGCAAAAAGGGTGAAGGCACGCGGTTTATAATTATGTTACCCTTGGTATATTGAGAAAAGCGGGGAGTCGAGGAGTTGGCCATTTGCCAACTCCTTTGTTTTATGTTGCCAATAACGGTTATAGTTAGTAATGAATGCGAATACATAAGCTCCATAACGGAAGGATGAGATGCAGATGGAAATCCAAGGAATGGAACGAATGAATCAACAACTGATGGATCACGTGGGAAAAGTGATTGTGGGAAAAGAGCATACGATAGAGCTGGTGATGACAGCGATCATAGCGTCAGGACATGTGCTGCTGGAGGATGTACCGGGTACTGGGAAAACGATGCTTGCCAAATCGGTAGCCTCTTCATTGGACTGCACATTCCAACGGATACAGTTTACACCGGACTTGCTGCCCTCGGACTTAACAGGGATTCATTTTTTTAATCAAAAAGAAGGGGATTTTGAATTCCGACCCGGCCCCTTGTTTGCCAATCTTGTACTAGCTGATGAGATTAACCGGGCTACACCGCGTACACAATCAAGCTTGCTGGAGTGTATGGAAGAACGCCAGATCAGTATCGACGGTTCAACGAGACAGTTGGAACGGCCATTCATCGTTATCGCCACCCAGAATCCTGTAGATAACCAGGGAACTTTTCCGCTACCTGAAGCGCAGATGGATCGTTTTATGATGAAAATTCGCATGGGTTATCCAAGCAGTGAAGAGAGTGTAGAAATTTTGAGACGTACGGTAGCCAGTCGTTCTGTTGATGATCTCTCGGCAGTGATCAGTCGTGAAGAACTTTTGAAGGCGCAGGATACGTATAAAACAGTGCAAATCAACGAAGATCTGCTACGATATATCATTCAGTTAACCGAAGCGACAAGGCAACATCCAGAGCTCTCGCTTGGCGTAAGTCCACGAGGGGCCCAGGCATTACTCAAGGCAAGTCAGGCATGGGCTGCACTGCATGGCAGAGACTTTGTTTTGCCTGATGATATTAAAGCACTGGCGGGACCTGTGCTGGCGCACCGACTGGTATTCCGTAACCGGATCAGACAACAAGAGGGCTTGGCTGAGCGTATCATCCAGGAACTTCTGAATCAGACAGAAGTGCCTACGGAGAATCTCGCTACAAGCGGGCGTTAATCTTATGGCATTATTATGGCTTGTCCTTGTTGGAGGCATTGTCGTTGTTATACATGGTGTGTGGTTTGGACGACCTGCACTGCGAAAGCTCAGGTACAGCAGACAATTCAGCAAGCTGCGTTGTTACGCTGGAGATGAACTTGAGATGGTGGAGACGATATCGAATGAGAAACGAGTCTCCGTACCGTGGCTCAGACTTGAATCGATGATGCCAGTGTCGTTTGTATTTCGTTCCGGCTCAGGTATGGATATTAGTCAAGGCGAAATCTATCAGAACCATAAGAGTATTTTTACGTTAAAACCGTTTACTCGTATTACGCGCAAGCATCCTTTCACATGTACTCAGCGTGGAATTTATCCATTAAATACAGCAACGATGACAGGTGGGGATCTCTTTGGCGTGTGGCGTTCCACCAAACCGATTCCTTTGCAAATGTCTATGATTGTGTATCCCTCATTAGTGAATGCAGAGGATCTTCCTGCAATTTATCAGGTTTGGCAGGGAGAAGTTGAAGTATCACGATGGATCGTTGAAGATCCTTTCTTGATTCTGGGTGTTCGGCCTTATGGCGCAGGCGACCCCATGAATCGTATTCACTGGAAAGCGAGTGCACGTACAGGTGAATTACAAGTCTACAAGCAGGGATGGACGGCTGATCCGCAATCCTGGATTGTAGTCAATATTCAGGAATCTGCAGATATGTGGAGTGTTGTTACTCGACCGGAAAAGATTGAGCGGGCACTTCGTTACGCTGCCACAGCTGCAGTGGATGCCATCGGTAGAGGGTTGCCGGCAGGTTTCGCCCATAATGGTTATCATGTGGGTGGAGGCCGCGATACACTTCGGATTGAACCGGATTATGGCACGCCCCATCTGGAACGGTTACTGGAAGCTATGGCTGAGACAGAGTTGAAATGCATGGTGCCCATGGAGCAATTCCTGAATGATGAAGTACGTCTGAATGAAGAAGCACAGCAAATCCGCAGTTATCTGCTGATTACATCCTATGTATCTGCCGCTATGGAGCACGAGATTGCACGTCTGCACGAACAAGGACATCGTGTAACGATTCTCCCGGTAGAGGACGTGAAGGGTAATACGAAGGCGGTGAGTGCATGAGGAACAGACCGGTAGTGACGACCACAGGACTCATAACAATGCTTGCCGTCTTGATGGCTGGCATATACCTTTTTCCGATATTTACGCTTGCTTCATTCTACGCAATGGAACATTTGCCGTACACATTATTCATCCTGGTTGTTCTTGTAGGTTGGTTAGGACAATTCATTCAGCATAAAATTCCAGGTTTTAGCGAGAAAAGTACACTCATTCGTGGACTAGCGGCACTCGTCATAGGATTTCTCTTCGCACTCGTTGTTGGGTTGAGCCTTATTCTCCCGTTGCCGGATATCATCACATTGGTACTGTGTGGAGTCATCTCGGCTTATGCAGGTCTGACCCTCCAGCCAGTCTTTCATTCTGTATTGTTATGGCGCTTGCAGATTATGGGTGTAATCAGTGCAATCGTGCTTATGATTGCTTCGAATTCGTTGGAATTCATGCAGCCGATACAAACCTATACCCTATGGATCTATATTGCGGGAGTGATCAGCTTTGCCTTTTGGCTGGTTGGACGATATATGCTGCAACTGGATCAGGCAATACTCAATGACGGCAAGAGAAGATTGGTATTAAGAGATTTTGCACGTGCGAATCATCAGCGGTTCATGTGGATGTTTATTGTTATCGTCGCGATTGGTGCTTTCCCAAGTCTGGCTGCCTGGCTGGGACCGCTACGTGATCGCTTGCTTGCATGGATCAGGGGATGGTTTGGTCCGATTTCCGGCGAGGAGCCACGATTACCAATGGACAACCCCAATCAGCAGTTAAATATACCGAATGACTGGAGAGAGCCGCCATCCGAGCCCTCAGTCTTCTGGAACATCCTCGGATGGGTAGTGATGTGTGCTGTAGCAGGAGTAATTCTGTGGCTGCTTCTGAGGTTGGGACAAAAAACGATAAACAGACTTATGGACCGATTCAAGGGGATGTTACAACCAGGTGAAAAGAAGGCAGAACCACGGACGGAGTATATCGATGTCAGTGAGACGCTTGATGCGCCAGCAAAAGTCCGAAAGAATTGGTTTCGCAAGAAAGAGGCGCCACCTGCACAGGATGCCGAACGTGTTCGGTATTACTATCGGACTTGGATTGAAAGAGCCGCTCATCGAGGCGTGGAAATACAGCGGACACACACTCCGCTGGAGGCTGCACAGACCATTATTCAGAATGGTATGAAGGTAGAAGAAGATGAGCTGTCTGCGAGACTGCCAGATACGTATAATGCCGTCCGTTATGGAGAGAAATCTCCCGATCGTTCCGATATGGTTGAGATTGACCGAATCTGGAGATCTTATCGAAGTAAATAAGTCCGGAATCCCTTTACTTTTCTTGTCACGTTCAAGTATCATGAGAGGAATACACAAGTTGGTCAGAAAAGGAGCAGACATTAATGAAGACAAATCATTGCAAAATTGTAGATTGTACGATCCGTGATGGCGGATTGGTGAATAATTGGGACTTTAGCGTGGACTTTGTTCAACAGCTATATGCTGGATTGAATGAAGCTGGCGTTGATTATATGGAAATTGGATATAAGAACTCTCCAAAGTTGCTTAAAGGTGCCGAGGAAGCAGGACCATGGCGTTTCCTGAACGATGATTTCCTGCGTAAAGTTATTCCTCAAAAAGGCAATACCAAACTGTCTGCACTGGTTGACGTTGGGCGTGTGGACGAAAATGATATCTTGCCTCGCAGTGAGAGCATGCTGGATCTGATCCGGGTTGCCTGCTACAGCAAAGATGTAGACAAGGCACTTGCACTGGTTCAAACATTCCATGATCGTGGATATGAAACTACACTTAATATTATGGCACTCTCCAATGTTATGGAGAATGAATTGCTGGAAGCATTTGAATTGATCAAAGAAAGCGCTGTGGATGTTGTTTACATTGTAGACTCCTACGGTAGCTTGGACCATAATGATGTGAAATATCTGGTAGAGAAGTTCAAGACTCACTTGCCTAACAAACGTCTTGGTGTTCACACACATAATAATATGCAACTTGCGTTTTCTAACACATTGGTTGCGGCAGAACTTGGCGTCGAACTGCTTGATGCTTCTGTGTATGGTATGGGACGTGCGGCAGGAAACTGTCCAACCGAATTGCTCGTAGCTCATCTGAAAGGAACAAAATACAATCTGCGTCCAGTACTTGGTGTGTTGGAACAGTTGATGGTTCCACTCAGAGAAAAAGAAGAATGGGGTTACATTCTGCCTTACATGATTACAGGCGCGTTGGACGAGCATCCACGTTCAGCAATGGCGATTCGCTCATCGGAAGACAAGGATAAGGTTGTTGATTTCTATGATAAATTAACAACACCAGAAGTGAATTTTGAGAAGTAATATAGTCTGAAATACAGTTGCAAAATAGGAAAACATGGACTCTAACTGGAGATCCATGTTTTTTTAGTTCTTAATGCCTTGTTTTTCTATATATTTGTGAATAAATATTCCTAGGAGTAACTATTTTTTAGTTCACGTATACAAAATTAAATGTTATTATGTACCAGATAGCATGTGTATGCATGTGAATTGAACGTTGGTTAATATGTTTTTTGTCGAATCGTGTAGTAAGTTGTTAAGTTTGGTTAATGTAATTCAGGATAGGTGATCCCGGGAAGGAAAACACGGCATGAAGGTTAATCTGCAAGATCAGAGAAAAATAATTTGGGTCGCTGTGGGCGGCTTATTATGTTTCCTCGCAAGTCAATGGTTTCGTTCTTCTTCAAGCTCTGATCTGATCATATCGGGTTACCCGGTTTTGACACTCTTGGGTGGATTTGCTGCGGTAGCGGCTTGTATCGGCATCTATAATCAAAGCTGGTTGTTTCGGACACAGAAGCTAACGCTTCGGAGGACATTATTGACAACACTCTTTTTATTGATTGGACTATTTGAACTGGTTCATATCGTTTCATTTGCAGAAGAGATTCCAAATGGAGCCATGATGGAATCGGAGTTTTCCTTAATGATGTCAACCATGGGATCTTTGGTATGTTCCGTAGGTTTACTGCTCGTGTATACCTTAAATGAGAAAGAGTTTGCATTACCACGCAAATTCTTACTGTTAAGTGGGACATTGGGTACCTTTGTTATTTTGTACATACTGGCTATTCAGGAATGGAGCATGTTGCCGAGTATGCTTGATGGGGAAGTGCTTGGTGGTATCTTCACTCGAGTTCATCTTATGGTTGGATTGCTCTATGGCATTATTGCAGTTCTTTTGTTTGTACAATGGAAAAAAACCAAAGACAGTGATTTACCAACCATTCTATGTGGCATTCTGTGTTTCTTTTTTGGTGAATGTTATTTTGTTTCAGCAACTGGGGTGAACGATCTCAATCTGTTATTAGGATTGCTGAGTAATTGTATGGCATATTTTTTCATCCAAAAAGGACTGTATACGTCCGTAGTGGACACACCTTTCCTGCAACAGCAGGTCGCGGAAGCCAAGATGAACTATATTGCTCATCATGATGATGTAACGGGACTTCCAAACCGTCGTCGCCTTTCACAGCAGCTGAAAAAGATGATGGATGACGCCGTGGTGCAGGAACAGCTTGTTGGTGTATTGGTCCTGAATATTAATCGGTTCAAAACCATAAATGATTCGCTTGGACAGCAAGCAGCTAACCGTGTTTTGCGTCAGGTAGGTCAACGACTGAAACAATTGTCCCTTCCAGGAGAAGAAGTCTTTGGATTGGGAAGAGATGAGTTTGCATTAACGATGACAGATTTCAGTTCAACCGATATAGCGTTGCGTCGGACAAGATCCATTTTGCAACTTTTTGAGAAGCCCGTCTTGGTTGATGGCAATGAGTATCATCTGACACTTGGAATTGGGATGGCCATTTTCCCACATGATGGGGAGTCACCACTGGAGATTATTCAGAATGCCGATACGGCTTTGCACAGTGCAAAGGAACAAGGAATGGAACTGAATCGTTTTGCCCATGCGATGCAGATGAAGGCACAGGAGCGTTTGCAGCTTGAGAATGATCTGCGCAAGGCGTTGGATCGAGGTCAGTTCTACCTGGTCTACCAGCCGCAGGTTAATCTGCAAAGTGGGCTAATCGTTGGCATGGAAGCCTTGGTGCGTTGGCAGCATCCGCAACGAGGCTCGGTATCTCCGGCGGACTTTATTCCTCTGGCAGAAGAGAGTGGGCTCATTGTGCCACTTGGAGAATGGGTGCTTCGTGAAGCGTGTGCACAGAACAAACAGTGGCAGGAAGCCGGTTATCGTAAACTGTGTGTTTCGGTGAATCTGTCGATGAGACAATTCAGGCACTCCCATTTGTTGGACAATATCAATGGCATTCTCAAAGAGACGGGACTAGAGCCTGTATGGCTTGAACTGGAGATTACAGAGAGCATGACATTTGATAAAGACCGGTCATTCGAACAGTTGCGCAAAATCAAAGAAATTGGTGTGCATATCAGTATTGATGATTTTGGAACGGGATACAGCTCGTTGCACTATCTGAAGGATCTGCCGATTGATCGGCTTAAGATTGACCGTTCATTTGTGAATGAAGTCATGGAGGACAGCAATAACGCAGCGATCGTATCTACCATCACCTCAATGGCGCATCATTTACAACTGAAAGTCACAGCTGAGGGTGTGGAGAACGAAGATCAGATGGTCTTTCTTCGCAATCAACACTGTCACGAGGCTCAGGGTTATTTCTTCAGCAAACCGATTAAAGCCGCTGAATTTGAAAAGAAGTTTTTGAGAGATGTGGATAAGCCTACAGGATAGGGAACAGCGGGGGCGCGAGGGTGCTCCTGCTTTTTTTTGATGGATGCGTAATGAAAAAAATGGAAAATATGACTTGCATGCTATAGAGGATCATGGTATATTATTATTTGTAAAATCACTGTTAAATTCCTAAGGAACTTAACAATAAATCTTCAATCATGCGGGTGTAGTTCAATGGTAGAACTTTAGCCTTCCAAGCTAATAGCGTGGGTTCGATTCCCATCACCCGCTTAATGAAGCAGTACCGGAGTCCTTGCGATGCAGGGGCTTTTTCTATTGCGCTAAAGGAAATCCCGTGGTAACAGCGATCAGAAGATTGTTCTATTTTAGGAGTGGCGAGTAAGTAAGTATTCTTTAGTTTAAATTATGTACCCTTTGCTTTTTTACAATGTTCTGGTACAATAACGGAGAAATTGATACTACACATGAATGAGAGGTAACCATACGTCCCATGAAGTAAAACACATGAATTGAACCCCAGTTAACTGCAGACGGTTTTATGACGCAGTCAGCCAGAGCGGCTGAGCAATGAGGGGATTCGTGTGTCCAAATTCAGCTATGGGAAAAGGTATGGAGCAAGTAAGCCATTGAGGTTTACGTGTACCCTGTATTTTGGGTTTCTTTGTTCATGCCGTAGCTTACCTTAGATCTGTCTTTGAATGCTTGATCCAACCCTGAATTGCCAAACCGCCGGCTGATGCCAGCGGTTTTTTTTGTTCAGCAAAAAGGATGCAGGAAGGATGAGGCCTCATGATGACATTGGTACGCTTACATGAAGTATCAAAAGAGTGGAACGGTATTGAATTGTTTACAGGATTGAATTTGGAGATTAATGAGGGCGAACGACTCGCCATTTTGGGTCGCAACGGATGCGGCAAGACAACGTTGTTACGTATCATTTTGGGTGAGGAGCATGGTGGTGGACGGATTGAACGTCATATCCCTCAGCAGGAATGGGGGTTCATGCGCCAGCGATCGGAGATTGAGACCGGGATGAATGTACTGGATGCGGTCCGTCGTGAGAGCGGTCAGATCTATGAAGTGAAACGGAACTTGGAAGAACTGGAACAACGGTTGAGCATGAGCACTGAAGCGGATGAAGAGTTGCTTGCAGCTTATACACAAGTGATGGAGCAATATGAACAGTTGAACGGTTATATGTGGGAGACTGAGGTAGAGAAAGTACTGACTCGCCTTGGATTATCCGCAGAGCATTGGAATAGACTCTATCATTCCTTGAGTGGTGGACAAAAAACAAAGGCTCGTTTGGCGGGGCTACTTGTCAGCAAACCCAAATTCCTGATCCTGGATGAACCGACGAATCATCTGGATGAGGGAAGCATGCGCTGGCTGGAAGAGTGGTTATCCTCATATGAAGGTACGCTGTTATTTGTATCACACGATCGTACGTTTATTGATCAGGTAGCAACAGGAGTCATTGAGTTCAGTCCAGATGCCCTGACCAAATACAAGGGAGGTTACTCCGACTACAAGATCCACAAAGAGCGTGAATTACGCGAACAGGAAACGATCTACCGCAGGCAGGAATTGGAACGTAAGGCGTTGGAAGAAACGATTCGAAATTATCAGGAATGGTTCCATAAAGCGCATAATTCGGCGACTGATGTGGAGGTGAAGATCACCCAGAGTTTCTACAAAGCCAAAGCCAACAAAAATATTTCACGTTACCATGCGAAACAAAAACAGCTGGAACGTTTAGAGCGGGAACGGGTGGATAAACCTCGTGAAGCTGCAAAGTTGAACATGGAATTACAGATGAATCCACTGGCTGCACGCCAGCTGCTTGCGCTGGAAGAGGTGAGTTTTTCATATACGGGAGACAAATCATTGCTACGCAATCTTCGAATTACTGTGGAACGCGGAGATCGGCTTGCTGTACGAGGTCCTAATGGAACCGGCAAGACAACACTGCTGAAATTGATGATTGGTGAACTGGAACCTTCGCAAGGCAAGGTCACCCGGCATCCACAGCTGAAAATCGGTTACTTTTCACAGGAGCTGGAAGGGCTTCCCGAAAATCTGACGCTGCTGGACAGCTTGCTTACTCTTCCATCCATGACACAAAGTGCGGCACGTACCATTCTGGGATGTTTCCTATTTTCCAGAGATGATGTATTCAAGCGCATTGGGGATTTGAGCATGGGGGAAAAGTGCAGAGTGGCATTTCTGAGACTGTACTTTGGCGGAGCCAATCTGCTGGTGCTGGACGAACCGACGAATTATCTGGACATTGATACCCAGGAAGTCATGGAGAATGTATTAAAACAGGCTTCAGGTGCTTTGGTGCTTGTATCCCATGACCGGATGCTGACGAAGTCACTTGCGAATCGGTTATGCGATCTGGAGGCTGGTGGCACAGCAACTCTGTTTGAAGGAGGTGTGTCGGATTGGGAGCAGTCCACCAAACTTCGGGAGGTGGCGCTGGAGACCCGGGAATCCGATGACGAGCGGTTACGATTGGAGATGCGCCTATCGGAGTTGCTGTCTCCTGTGAGCACTGCTGGAAAAGACAGTCTGACACAGCCCGAGCATTCGAATGAGCGAGCAGTCGAGGCAGCTGAGATTCGCGAAATCCAGCAGCGCCTGAAACAATTGAAAGATAAAGGTGCAAGCATAAATTAGAATATGGACGGCTTGCTATTTCGATCTATTTTGCATATAATTATGAACGATCATCGATGATTACATCGATATAGGTAAACTAAGCAAACGTGATGATGGAGATAAGTAAGCAGTGCCTCTGGACAGGGAGGAAGCGCCTTAGATTGAGAGCGTTTCTGTAGAACAAGGTTGCCGAAATTCACTCCGAAGCGGTTCCCTGAACCTGTTTGTGTGCAGACACAGAGGCAACAGTAGGGGCAAACGGTTAACGGTCGTTATTCCGTACAAAGTGAGACAGAACCAGTTGCAGGCCAGAAGGGCCACGCAGCAATGGATGTCTAACAAGGGTGGTACCACGGTCTTTTCGTCCCTTCAGGGGAGAGAAGGCCTTTTTTTGTTGCAAAAACACCACAAAAAGGGGGCAATTACACATGAAAGAACGTTTAGAGGCATTGAAGATCGAAGCGCTGGAGCAGTTGTCTAGTGTGAATGATCCGCAGACGCTCGGTGATCTGCGTGTAAAGTATTTGGGGAAAAAGGGTGCATTAACTGAGATTTTGCGTGGTATGGGTGCGCTTAGTGCGGAGGAACGTCCAGTTATTGGTCAAGTAGCCAATGATGTTCGGGCTGCCATTGAGGAAGTCATCGACAGCAAGCAGGATCAGTTCCAGAAGGAAGAGACGGCGAAGCGTCTGCAATCCGAGAAAATTGATGTGACTCTGCCAGGACGTCGTGGACGTCAAGGCGGACTGCATCCACTGACCAAAGTGGTACAGGAGATCGAAGATATTTTCATCGGTATGGGATACCGCGTAGCGGAAGGTCCTGAAGTCGAAATGGATTATTACAACTTTGAAGCATTGAATCTGCCGAAGAATCACCCGGCGCGCGATATGCAGGATTCTTTCTATGTTACCGAAGACTTGTTGATGCGTACCCATACATCTCCGGTTCAAGTACGTACCATGCAGAGCATGAAGGGCGAGGTGCCTGTCAAAGTCATCTGTCCAGGTAAAGTATACCGCCGTGATGATGACGATGCGACACACTCTTTCCAATTCAACCAGGTTGAAGGTTTGGTCATCAGCGAAAACATTCGTATGAGCGATCTGAAAGGAACCCTGTTGCAATTCGTACGCGAAATGTTCGGTTCCCACACAGAAATTCGTCTGCGTCCAAGCTTCTTCCCGTTCACAGAGCCAAGTGCGGAAGTGGATGTAACTTGTGTACAATGTGGCGGCAGCGGCTGTCGCGTATGTAAGCAAACAGGCTGGCTTGAAATTTTGGGCGGCGGTATGGTTCACCCGAAAGTACTGGAGATGGGTGGATACGATCCGGAGAAATACAGTGGCTTCGCATTTGGTATGGGCGTAGAACGTATCGCGATGCTGAAGTATGGAGTCGATGATATCCGTCATTTCTACAATAGCGATCTGACCTTCCTGAAGCAATTTGGACGGCTGTAACTTTAAGACAAGAAAGATTAACCATATAGAGCAAGCGAATGAACCGGGAACACCAATTTATAGATGAAGGAAGTGAACGTCCATGAGAGTATCGACAGATTGGCTGTCTGATTATATTTCCCTTGAAGGTGTGACGCCACAGGAATTGGCAGAGAAAATCACCCGTGCGGGTGTCGAAATTGATGTAGTGGAGAACCGCAACAAGGGCGTGAATAAAGTTGTTGTAGGTTATGTGAAGAGCAAGGAGAAACACCCGGATGCAGACAAACTTAATGTATGTGTCATCGATGCTGGTCAGGAAGAAGATCTGCAGATCGTGTGTGGTGCGAAAAATGTGGATGCAGGCCAAAAAGTAGTCGTAGCCCTGGTTGGAGCGAAGCTCCCTGGTGGATTGGATATCAAAAAAGCCAAACTGCGCGGTGTTGTCTCCCTTGGCATGATCTGTTCCGCCAAAGAGCTGGGCATGAACGATAAATTGTTGCCGAAAGATCAGCAGGAAGGTATTCTCGTTCTGCCGGAACAAACAGAGGTTGGCACGCCAATCAGCCAGGTTCTTGGTCTTGACGATCATGTTCTTGAACTGGACCTGACACCGAACCGTTCCGACTGTCTCAGCATGCGTGGTGCAGCTTATGAAGTGGGTGCCATCCTGGGTCGTGAAGTGAAGCTGCCAAGTCCCAAAGACCAACTGGTTGAAATTGGTGATGCAGCCGCGAATCATATCTCTGTAGAGATCAAGGCACAGGAGCAATGCATTCACTATGCAGCTCGTTATGTAACCGGCATTAAGCTGGGTGCTTCCCCGCTGTGGATGCAAAACCGTCTCATGGCGGCAGGTGTTCGCCCAATCAATAACATCGTTGATATCACGAACTATGTCATGCTGGAATACGGTCAACCGCTACATGCATTCGATGCGGATAAGCTGGAAAAGGGCCATATTGAAGTGCGGATGGCCAACGAAGGCGAAACGATTGTTACGCTGGATGGACAGGAGCGCAAGCTGGAGCCGCACATGTTGCTCATCACGGACGGCGTGAAACCTGTAGCCATCGCTGGGGTTATGGGTGGCGAGAATTCCGAGGTATCGGAAGGTACGGTGAATCTGTTGCTGGAGTCCGCCAAGTTCGACGGCGGAACCGTTCGGAAAACGTCGCGCCAACTGGGGCTACGTTCCGAAGCAAGCATGCGTTTTGAGAAGGAAGTAGACCCGGGTGCGGTCATTACGGCTTTGGATCGTGCGGCTGAACTGATTCAGCGTTATGCTGAAGGTGAAGTGCACCAGGGAATCGTGGAAGCTGGAGCAGAAGCTGCGGAGAAACGTGTAATTCAATTGTCGCTGAACAGACTGAATCGTTATCTGGGAACTGATCTGTCTTTGCTTGAGGTAAAAACGATCTTCGCTCGCTTGCACTTTGCATGTGGTGATGCTGATCAAGGATTGCTGGATGTGGAAGTGCCAACACGCAGAGGGGATATTACGCTCGATGTAGACTTGTTTGAAGAGATTGCACGCCTGTACGGATACGACAACATTCCAACCACATGGATTGAAGGACCGACGACTCCAGGGGCATATACACGCTCTCAAGCAATGCGCCGCACGATTCGTGGATTGCTCTCAGGCAGTGGTTGGCAGGAAATGATCAGTTACTCCTTTGTACACCCGGATAAAGCGACATTGTTCCCGGCATTGACACAAGGCAGTAAAGCCGTGAAACTCGCGATGCCTATGAGTGAGGACCGCAGTGTGCTTCGTACGAGTATTTTGCCGCAAATGCTGGATGCAGCGGTGTATAACATGAACCGTAAACAGGATTCACTGGCTGTATTTGAAGTGGGCAATGTGTTCTTCACTGAAGAAGATCAGTTGACCAAACAACCACATGAGATTCCGGTACTGGGCTTGCTGCTCACCGGGAATCGTGCAAGCCAGCAGTGGAATGTTGGAGCGGAGAAAGTAGACTTCTTCGATCTGAAAGGTGCTCTTGAGCATCTGTTCGCCTATGTGGGGCTTGAACAACGCATTCGCTTGGTAGCAAACAGCCCTGAAGGATTCCATCCGGGACGTTCCGCATCGGTTTACCTGGAAGGTAAGGATGGCGGGGAAGGCACATTGATCGGTACATTGGGTCAATTGCATCCGGAACTGCAACAGCAGTATGATCTGAATGATGTGTACATCGCAGAGATTGCACTTGAATCGATCTACAATGAAGCAGACGCTGACATTCGTTATCGTGAACTTCCGCGTTTCCCAGCCATGGAACGTGATATCGCGGTTGTTGTGAATGAGGATATTGAAGCGGGAGATATGCTGCGCGCCATTCGTGAATCGGCGGGTGAATGGTTACAAACTGTACAGGTGTTCGATGTGTTTACTGGTAGTAAACTGGGTGAAAACAAGAAAAGCGTGGCGATGGCACTGGTATACCGGAATCGTGAACGTACACTGACCGATGAGGAAGTTACTGAAGTTCACGCCCGTGTAGTGGCTCGTCTGGAAGAGCAATTCGGAGCGGAATTGCGTAAATAGGACAAAAGAAGATTTTTTGAACAAAGATTAGCAGGAATTGTTTGAAGTCACATCGAATCCTTAGCATTAGAGGATCGATGTGACTTTTTTGTGATTACAGCTTAGAATCAACATACAGACTTGAAGGAGGGCACAACTGTGACTACACCTGATCGTACACGCGTCACCGTAGAGATCTACGGGACTTCCTATAAACTGGTTGGCAGCAGTGCCGACTATATGAAACAAGTAGCTAACCTGGTAGATGAGCGTATGGGCGCGATCTCCAAGCAAAATTCCCGTCTGGATACTCCGCGTATTGCGGTACTGGCGGCTGTACATATGGCTGAACAGTCTCTTCAGACTCAGGAAATCCGTAATGAACTGAAGATGCTCACTGGAGAACGTACAGAACTGAGAAACGAATTGAATCGGTTAAACGCCATACAAAATGAACATCAACAAGAATTGGAACGGCGTGACCAGGCTCTTGCTGATTTGCAACAGCTGAAGATTGAAGCAGAGCAGGCGTTGCAAAAGTCCGAATCGGACAAAAATTCAGAGATAGCCAAGTTGAATAAGCTGCTGGAGCAAGAACGCGCTCAAGCAACGGAGCGAGTGCAGAAATTGCAGGCCCAAGCGACGGCACAACTGAAGGAAGCAGAAGCCAAGGGAACGAAACAGCTGAAGGAAATGGAAGAGAAAGCGGCTAACCAGCTTAAAAATGCACAGGCACAGGCTGCTTCCCAGCTCAAAGAAGCTCAGAACCGTTCTGCAGCCGAATTGCAGCAGGCGCAGGCCAAAGCTGCGGCGCAATATAAAGACCTGCAGGACAAGACTGCAGCTCAATTAAAAGAAGCCGAAAGCCGTGCCGTTGCAGAACGTCAACAGATTGAAGCCAAGGCTGCGCAGCAGGTTCAGACAGCCAAGGAAGAAGCCGAGTCGGCCATTTTGTCCGAGTTGGAGCAGGCAGAGAGCAATCTGAAGAAAGCTCAGGAAGAAGCAGCGTTGCAATATAACGAACTTCAGCAACAGATGGAACTTCGTCTTCAACAGGCTGAAGAAAAAGCGCTGCAACAGACACAAGAGCTCACGGATCAGGCGAATCAGGAACGGGCTGACTTGCAGGAACAAGCGGAGCAGAAGCGCCTGACTGAGATAAATCAGTTGAATGCGGAGTTCAAGGCGTTATCCGAGCAGTTGGAACTCGAATGGATGGAGAAAGAAGCAGCCCTCGAGGAACAATTGCAGCAAGCCAAGGAAGCAGCAGCGTCCCAGGCAAAAGAAGCCGAAGCTGCGGCAGAGGCCTTATTGCAAGAAGAACAGGGCAAGCTCAAGCAGCAACTTGAGGACCAACGTAAACAGGCGGAGACTCGACTATTAGATGTCGAAGAGCAATTAGAAGAAGTAATGACCCAGCTCATCAGTGCACAGGACATGGTTGCAGAGCAAGAACAGCAGCTTCAGCACGAGCGTGGTCAATTGGAATCGTTACGTCATGAGCATGGGGTCCGTAAACAGGAGCAGGAAGTTCAGACGCGCCGTATTACGGAACTGGAGCAACAACTGGAGCAGTTGAAAGAGGACCGTTCCCAGTTGCAGGAGCTTCTGCGTGAAACGGAACAGGCTGCCCAGCAATCCCGTGATTCACAGGAACAATGGAAGCAGAAGTATAATGAAACTGTGGATAGAGAAACCTCTCTCACAGCACAGCTACGCAAACTTCAGGAGCAACATGCACAGCTTGAACAGGAAGCCCAAAAGCTTCGTGAGGCTGAAGTGAAGTCGGAAGAGGAACAGCGCAGACTGCAAAAAGTGCTTGAACAGGCTCATGCTGCGGTGCGTACATTGCAGAATGAGATCGGCACACTTACGGAACGTGAGCAGTCCTTGAAGGATCTTGCTGAGCAGCGATTGGCTGAGATCGGAGACCTGGAGAATCAGATTCTTGAAGTTGCTGAACAAAATGAAACGTTGGAGTCTGGTGTGCAATCCCTTCATGATGAATTGTCCGTGGTGAAGGAAGAGTCTCGTTTCAACCATGAAGAGGCTGTGCAATACCAGAAGGATGCAGAGCTTTTGGAAGAGAAACGCAATCAGCTTGAAGTTGAGCTAAATGTTGTTCGGGAAGAGCTGAACCGACTTCAGGATAACTATAAACAAATCCGTAACGATTACAGTGATGCATTACAACGGGAAGAGAATTACAGTTCCAAGCTGGATGAATTGAGCAAGGAGAAACAAGAGATTGTGAGCGCACTTGAAGAATCGAGACAGTCTTCGGCTAAACTTTCCGAGCGCTACTCGGAGCAAGAGAGCCGGCTAGCCCAGACTGAGGAAGAAGCGTTGGAGTGGCAGATCAAACACGAAGAACTGTCAACCAAACAGAACGAGTTGGCATCCCGTCTGGAGCAGTTGACAAGACGTGAAGAAGAACTTCGCTCAAGCGTTGAACAAGCAGAGCAGAACGACCGGGTATGGCAACGCCGTGCAGATGAATGGGCGGCTCAGGAACAATCATGGCAGGAACGCTGGGCTACACTTGAGAATGAACTGACGGTTTGGAAGAGAGAAAGTGCTGCAAGTAGTGAGTTGCTGGAGGGACTGGAGCAAGAACGACAGCAGCTGGACAAGTTACGTGCAGAAGCGACCCAAGAGAAAGAGATCATGGAAACTGAACTGCTTGAGATGGGGGAGCGTTACGAACTAGCGGCCAATCAATTACGTTTGTTACAGGTTGAACGTGAAATGGAGCAGGAGAAGGCAGAGCAGCTGAACACGGAATATCGTCAGTTGCATGATGAATATACGAAATTGCAGACGGAATATAACGAATGGATTGAATTGATTGAACAGGACCAGACCTAGCGGAATGAATGCAGCAGAACTGGCTCGTGGGCAACGTACTCTGGTACAATTTGTTATACTAAAGAAGGAGCTCCCGTCGCTGCGGGGGCTCCTTGTCTTGAATACTATTCTTCAACGATAATTTTGGAGATCATGCTGCTGTGTCCTGAACCACAGAAGACAGAACAGGACATTTCAAACTCACCAACTTTGTCCGGGGTTATGACTTTGGAGCTATTTCTGGTATCCAGTTGAAGATTCAGCTCAGGCACAAGAATACCGTGATTTCCGTTTTCATTTTTATAAACAATGTTAACGGGAACGCCTTTTTTAAGATGGTACTCAGGTTGATCGAATTCATAGTTACTTGCCTTGATGACCAATTCTTCACTGGCTGTAACTCCAGCATCAGCATCGGATCCATTGCTGCCAGATTCTGCGGACTGTTTTGCTCCTCCACATGCAGTGAGGACCAGAATTAACATACAGGCAGCAAGCCATGTTATGCCTTTCTTCATCATGTGCCTCCTTAAAGCGTGATATGGATAAAATTTGAATGATTGCTCCAGTCATCATACCGCAATATGCGGATGCCTGTACACGCTGCGTATGTCGTTTTTTTGAAAATTGTACGTGTACGGCAGAGCGTGTGTACTGCCCGAATGAAATAAACCCCTTCCGGCACAGGGCCTTCAGAGGTTTAGGAGAATACATGGGGACGTTAGGGTGAAGTGGAGATTAACTTTTGGAGCTTCGTCCGGCATCAAAAGGGGTGGATACCGGGATGAAGAGATCGATAATCCCGATAACCAGCGCAGCGAGAATGGCACCGAGCAGGCTGACTTCAACATGATCTACAACATATTGACCAAGCCAAATCACCAGTGCGCTAACGATAAATCCGACAATACCGCGACCAAACGGGTTGACTCTTTTGCCGAAGATACCTTCAACGATCCAGCCGAGCAGGGCAATGACAAGAGCAAGCAACAGAGCGCTCCAGAAGCCACCAACGGCGAATCCGGGAACGATCCAGCTGACCACCATTAATACAATTGCAGCGATGACAAATCGCACGACATGTCCCAGGAAATTCATGGTGTTTACCTCCTTTTATTCGGATTGAACTGAGCAGGGCAACTCCAAGGGGGATGGAGAGGTTGCACAATCCTGACACCTGTAGTTTGTGGTGTTATGGTTGAAGTTATGTGTGGAAGGATTCGTTAAATAGCGTAAGAAAGTTTCTTTCGTTATAATACAGATATAGTTTGGAAGGAGTTGTACACTTGGACACGAAAATTTTACACACACTGGAATATCGCAAAATTTTAAATACATTGCTTAGCTTTGCCCAGACGACCATGGGAAAAAAGAAAGCGGAGCAACTTGAACCAAGCAGTGAACTTGAAGAAGTGAAGCGGTTGCTGCAGCAAACCGATGAAGCCTTCACATTTGATCGCTTGAAAGGCTCACCGTCGTTTGGGGGAATTGTAGATATTACGGTTTCCATCAAACGTGCTGAAATTGGAGGCACACTTAACCCTCACGAACTTTTGGGAATATCCAATACAACCTTTGCAGCGCGGCGATTGAAACGTCAGATTGGTACTTTGCATGAAGATGAGCCCATCGAATCATTGTTCTATATCAGTGATCAACTGTCAGAGCAAAAAACGCTTGAGGATGCCATCAAAATCTGTATTGACGATAATGCAGAGGTTGCCGACAGTGCAAGCGTAACGTTGGCGCAGATTCGTCGTGAGCTGCGAGGCGGAGAAGCGCGGATTCGCGAAAAACTGGATTCCATGATTCGATCCTCTACCGTATCCAAGATGCTTCAGGATCAGCTCATCACCATCAGAGGAGACCGTTTTGTGATCCCGGTGAAAGCTGAATATCGTTCGTACTTTGGCGGGATTGTACACGATCAATCCGGTTCGGGTGCGACATTGTTCATTGAGCCGGAATCCATTGTTGCAATGAACAACAAATTACGCGAAACCCGGATTCGGGAAGAACGCGAAATAGAAATTATTTTGCAGAAATTGACGGCACTTGTCAGTGAGCAGGGAGAGTGGCTGTTGTATGATGTCGACTTGCTGGGATCACTTGATTTTATCTTTGCCAAAGCACGTCTGGCTCGTGAACTGAAAGCAACATTGCCTCGCATGAATGACCGCGGGTTCCTGAAGCTCAAGAAAGGCCGTCATCCACTGATTCCAATTGAAAACGTGGTACCAATTGACATAGAGTTGGGCAATGATTATACATCCATTATCGTGACAGGTCCCAATACGGGTGGTAAAACGGTAACGCTCAAAACAATTGGATTGCTGAGTCTGATGGCCATGTCCGGTTTATTTGTTCCGGCTGAGGATGGCAGTCAGTTATGTGTATTTGATGCGATCTATGCAGACATTGGGGACGAGCAGAGTATCGAGCAGAATCTGAGTACTTTCTCCAGTCATATGACCAACATCATTCGCATTCTGAAAAACATGACACCAAAAAGTTTGGTATTACTCGATGAACTTGGCGCAGGGACAGATCCGGCTGAAGGTTCCGCACTGGCAATCTCCATGCTTGAGCATATGCACCGGACGGGATGTCGCATGGTTGCAACCACTCACTACAGTGAACTGAAAGCATACGCATATGAGCGTAAAGGTGTCATTAATGCCAGCATGGAATTTGACATCAACACACTGAGTCCAACCTATCGCCTTCTGGTGGGTGTACCTGGACGAAGTAATGCATTTGCCATTGCAGAGCGACTGGGACTGCCGGGTTACATTCTCGACTACGCCCGTGGCGAAGTGAAGGAAGAGGATCAACGGATTGAGCACATGATTGCTTCTCTTGAAGAGAACCGTCTTACGGCCGAACAAGAGCGTGAGAAGGCAGAGAGCTTGCGCCAGGATATGGAGAAATTACGCAGTCGTCATCAGACCGAACTGGAGAAGCTGGAACAACAGCGTGATCGCCGGATTGAAAAAGCAGAAGAAGATGCACGTAGCATTGTGGACAAGGCTCGCGCGGAAGCGGAGAAGATTATAGCAGATCTTCGCCTGTTGGCTATGGAAGAAGGTGCTTCTGTGAAGGAGCACAAACTCATTGCTGCCCGCAAACAGCTGGACGAGGCTGAACCGGAGAAACGCAGAAAAACGGTCAAGAAGACGGCAACAGCGCCGAAGACTCGTGCTATCGGTCCTGGTGATGAAGTGCTTGTCTACAGTTTGAATCAAAAAGGCCATGTTGTAGAGATGGCGGGTAGCAAAGACGCTATGGTACAACTGGGGATTATGAAAATGAAAGTATCCCTGGATGACTTGGAACTGCAGCAATCGGCTCCCGCAGCCAAACCAAAGCAAAAACCGGTAACGGGTATGAAGCGCACACGTGATGATAATGTAAAAAGTGAATTGGATCTGCGTGGTACCAACCTGGAAGAAGCCCTGATGGAGACAGACCGGTTCATTGATGAAGCTTTCCTTGCCAACCTGGGCCAAGTTTATATTATTCACGGTAAAGGTACAGGAATTTTACGTTCCGGTATTCAGGATTACCTGCGTAAGCATAAACATATTAAAAGCTACCGGCTGGGCAATTACGGAGAAGGCGGGAACGGTGTGACCGTCGCAGAATTGGAATAGCCGGTCCATGAATCAATGATATTCTGTGACCTTATTCATGAAGGTCGCAGATGGGAGAGGGGAACGGTGCGTGATAGAAAGCATTGACCAATTGCTGTCTCATCCCTTGGGGATGGTACTCGGTTTTTTCTCGGTAGCGATTATGGAGCTGCTCGTATTTCTGGCTTGCTTCGAACTGGTGACCAAGTATAAATGCTGGACGGAGATCAAGAAGGGCAATGTGGCCGTTGCGATGGCTACAGGAGGTAAGATCTTCGGGATCTGCAACGTATTGCGGTTCTGCATACAAGCGAAATCTTCGGTATATGAAGCCATGACATGGTCATTCGTAGGGTTTATCCTTCTGCTCATTGCCTACTTTTTGTTCGAATTCCTGACACCCGTGTTCTCCATTGACAAGGAGATCGAATCGGATAACCGAGCTGTCGGATTGATATCCATGATTATTTCAGTCTCGCTGTCGTTTGTTATTGGCGCGAGCATTATCTAGGGGGACCAGTCATGAAGATATTGATACGGATTCTGTTTGCGGCATCGATCGTGTTTTTTGCCATCGGTGTCATCTATGTAATGAATACATGATTATATGAAAGAGAAAGGTTGATCAATATGGAAACAACAGTATGCCCTTGGTGTCAGACGGAGATTGTATGGGATGAGGAACTCGGTCCTGAAGAAGAGTGTCCTTATTGTCACAATGAGTTAAAAGGATACCGTACACTCAACATTAACATCGATGATGAAGAGAACGATGAAGCTGAGGACGACATCTATGATGTAGACGATGTAACGAACGAGAAACAGACTACGGATCTTTCAGATCTGTGGGGGGATGAAGTCGAACTCAAATTGCCGGAGTTGCGAACGTTAACCAAATACGCGGATGAAGGTAATGATCTCATTCAGTATGAACAAGGTGTACAGAAGCAACTTGATCATCAGGAAGAAGTACCAGAGTGCCCGAATTGCCGGGAATTCATGATTCTCGCAGGTACACAAGCTGCAACGCAGGATAACTTCACACCAGTTGCTAACGCAGCTTCAGGCGAAGGGTCACTATTGGCATCACCGTTTAAAGTATTGACCTATGTATGCTCTGGATGTTTCCAAGTTCAATACAGTCTGTCTGAGGAAGATCGTCTGCGTCTGATCAAGAACCTGAGTACGCAGGAATAAACATTTCGGAGATTCTAACCAATTTCATAGCAATCCTGAAGATTCATCATGTTTTCCTCTTGCTTGGGGCACGTTAACCCTAAGACCTACCTGTACATAGTTCACTTCAGGTGGATGAAGGAGGAGCAGATGAAGATTACTTTAGGCCGACAATCCATTCTGCTTTTGGGCGTGAATGGATTGTTTGCGTTAGCCGGAGCGTTGTCGGGAACCTTTTTGAATGTGTTTCTGTGGAAAAGCCGTCCGGATTATGCCATGTTGGGGTGGTTCACTCTCAGCCAGCAACTGGCCATTGGACTGACATTCTGGCTTGCTGGCAAATGGGTCAAGGAACACAATAAAATGAGTGCACTACGACTAGGTACTGCGCTGTCTGGCATATTTTATATGATAGTCCTCTGGGCTGGTTCCAAAGCTGTAGACTGGATATGGCCTCTGGGTATGCTACTGGGTTGTTCCTTGGGGCTATTCTGGATTGCATTTAATGTTGTGTATTTTGAAATAACGGATCGGGCAAACAGGGATTTATTCAATGGCTGGGTCGGGTTACTTGGTTCGATGACAGGAATTATAGGTCCATGGTTCTCCGGTCTGATTATTACTCGCATGACAGACAACACAGGATATCGGCTCATCTTCACGGTATCACTCGTTATTTATGTCATAGCAGTAGTTTTTAGTTTTTTTCTGAAAAAAAGAAAGGTGAGCGGTACATACCGCTGGTCGGAACCTTGGATACAGCTATCCAAGCGGGATAGTCCCTGGAGGACCTTAGGCTTGGGTTTGTTCGCTCAGGGTGCACGTGAAGGTGTCTTTGCCTTCCTGATTGCACTGCTTGTATATTTGGCTACCGCACAGGAGTACAAATTGGGGCAGTTCTCACTCATCACTTCTGCTGTGGCACTAGTAAGTTATTGGGCAGCCGGGAAATGGTTTAAACCACAGTATAGATCAAAAGGCATGTTCATTGGAGCCCTCATTCTGCTCGTTGTGCTTCTTCCTCTTCTCTGGAAAGTGACCTATGGTACGCTGTTAATCATGGGGATTGGGAGTGCTGTTGCGATGCCGTTATATGTATTACCGATGATATCAGCGGGATTCGACATGATGGGCACAAGTGGCGAAAATGTGGAGAAAAGGGTTGAACTTGTCGTTTTGAGAGAGTTATGCCTGATGCTTGGCAGACTATGTGGGTTGACCATATTTATTGTGACAGTCTTAAATGCTCCGTCTCTACGCATGTTAACCTGGCTTATTATTGTCCTCGGTGCTTCTCCGCTAATTGGATGGATCTTTATGCGCAAGTTATTGAACCGAACGGAAGGGCAAGAGCCCTCGGCTTAGCAGGCTTCCCAATATATAAACAGGGTACAGCGGCGGGAAAAGAGAACTTTCCGTGTGCTGTACCCTATTTGTAGTTGTATTGATTCAGTTGTTGGTTATACAGGAGATGGTTTACTTGTACGTGTGAGAGAGAACAGATCCATATCAGGGTTTTGTTTGCCAGTAATAGCATCCACAATTAAGGAAGCAGCAATCATGCTGTATACGGTTCCGTTACCTCCATATCCTTCTACAAAATATGAATGCGGATAATCGGGATGTGTACCGATCAGGGGGAGGCCATCATTCGTATTACCAAACACAGCGCCCCAGGCATAATCGACTTCAAGATCATCTAAAGGGAAATAGGAACGGACCTCTTCCAGGAGTGTATCTCCCCGGTGTTTTGAACGTATTTCACGTTGATCTTCTCGAGGTGTTTCTTCATCCAAACCGCCTGCGATGATTCTTCCGTCCGGTGTTGTTCGCATATACAAATATGGGCGAGCTGTCTCCCAAATCATGCTGTGTTCAAACCATTCACTAAGATCAGACAACGGTTTGGTAGCAATCGCGTAGGTCGTTTTCAGATAGGCTCCGCGATCCTTTTTGATGTCCTGTGTCTCGTAACCGGCAGCAAATATGACTTTCTTGGCACGGATTTTACCGTTGGCAGTGTGGCAGACTACACCATCTTCATCGTATTCACAGTGTATCATCTCCGTCTGACCATAGATTCGAGCGCCACGCTTATTGGCGGATTCAAACAAGGCATGAACAAAACGATAGGGGTTCACTTCCGCATCTCCCATGGTGTACAGTGCAGCGGGTTTGCTGAAGGGGAAATGCTGGCTTATTTTGTTGGCATCCCACAGTTCAGCTTCAAAACCATAACGCTTCAAGGTCTGATATTCTTCCTCCAATAGGGCCACATCATCTTCACTGCTCGCAAAACAAAGACTTGTTCGTGGGATAAACCAAGGGTCTGTATCCAGGCTGTCTGCAATTTGAGCAAGTTGTTTCATGGCTTCACGACAAAGCTCATAAAAACGTACGCCTTTTGCTTCACCAAAAGTGTGGATACATGAGGTTAGTGTCTTGTCATTGGTGTATTGTAAAAGACCTGTATTGGCAGAACTGCTGCCGTTGGCAATGTCTCGCTTATCAATCACAACAGTGTTAACACCCTGTTCCGTGAGTAGTTTAGATGTCAATGCGCCCCCCATGCCCCCACCAATGATGAGGCAGTCACAAGAGATGTCTTCTTGCAGAGCAGAATAATTAAATGTTGAATTGAAAGTGGAGGGCCAGAAAGGTGTGCCATAGACCAGATCCATTAGAAACATCTCCTTTATAATTTAAATTTGTATACTTTTGTGTGACCGGGTTAACAATAATTGCGCATAAACTTTATGCCGAGGAGGCCATCGAAACATGCAGAATCATACTATGCAAGCGCTGAGTCCCAAGGAATTGAACTACATTGCGGACTCTATCACCAATGAAGAACTGCTGATTAAGCAGTGTGCAGCCACAGCTTCCATCACACATAATCCACAAATTCAACAAGCTCTGAATCACTATGTTCGCTCACATGAACAACATCTGAACACGCTTGTCAATGCACTGCAGCAACATCAGTCTCTTGCACCGGCGCAAGTCAGTAATTGAAGACAACTCTAACTGTATAGGAGGAAAACGCATGTATTCTCAATCTTTATCAACTAATGGCGCTTTTATGCAGGAGCAGGATCTGCTGAAGTCGATTCTTGCAGATTTAAGACGAACCTCGCGCGAATATACGACTGCGACAACGGAAGCTTCCTGCCCCATGACACGTCGAATGTTCACAGACCTGACGAACGATACCCTAAGATTACAAGGGGAACTGTTCAATCTGATGCAGCAAAACAACATGTATTCTGTCTCGTCCAAGGCACTTCGTCAGGACGTGGACAAGCAAATTCAGTCCGCCCACCAGACCCAACAAAAGTGTCAGCAATTCATTCAGGAAAAGAATACGCAGAACAGTTCATATAGCCAAGCTCCTAATGTGTCTCAGCATCAACCGAATTACGGTAACCCTTATTACATGTAACCTTTGCAAAAGAGGTTTGAAGCACCTAACGTTACAGGACCATACCACCGCTTGCCTGAATTCAGGGCAGGCGGTCTTTTGTCTATGCATCAACGTCAAATTCATGTAATATAAGTATTAATTCATTTTCAGGAACCTGGATGACGCTGGAGGGAAAACCATGAAAGATTTGAACGATCTGCAATTAAAAGTTCTGGATCTGCTGAAGGAAGACGCGAGAAGGACTCCCGCACTGCTGTCGACGCTGCTGGGGGAGTCGGAAGACAAGATCAAGAACGCCGTGGCACAGCTAGAACAAGACCACGTCATCGTGAAATACGCAACCGTCGTGAACTGGAGCAAAATAGATGATGAAAAAGTAACGGCCCTGATTGAAGTGCAGATCACGCCGGAGCGTGGTCGTGGTTTTGAAGGGATTGCCGAACGTATTTATCTCTATCCGCAAGTAAAGTCCGTATATCTCATGTCCGGTGCATACGATCTGCTCGTTGAAGTAGAAGGTGGCAACCTGCGTGAAGTCGCTAATTTTGTGTCGGAGAAACTGTCTCCGATAGACTCTGTACTTTCAACCAAAACGAATTTTATTCTCAAAAAATATAAGCAGGACGGGATTATCTTTGAAGACCATCAGGAAGACAACCGTCTCATGATCTCGCCGTAAAGGAAGATGTGTCATGATAGTGAATGAACAGACAACCGGGAACAACAAGAAAATGACATCTTATCTGGCACCCCTCGTGCAGCAGATACCTCCATCCGGAATTCGTAAATTTTTTGATCTGGTTGGAGACAACAAGGATATTATCACATTGGGTGTGGGTGAACCTGATTTTGTTACCCCTTGGCATATGCGTGAAGCTTGTGTATACTCGCTGGAAAGAGGTATGACCAGCTACACATCCAACGCAGGTATGCCGAAGTTGAGAGAAGCCATCAGTGAATATCTGGATACTCAGTTTGATACCAAATACGATCCCAAGGATGAGATTATTGTTACCGTGGGTGGCAGTGAAGCGATTGACTTGGCTTTGCGCGCATTAATTGTACCTGGCGACGAGATTCTCATTCCTGAACCTTCGTACGTGGCGTATTCACCAATCGCTTCTATCGGTGGCGGTATACCAGTTGGTGTTGAAACCTACGCGAAAGATCAGTTCAAGTTAACGGCCGAAGCACTTGAAGCTGGTATCACACCGAAGTCGAAAGTGGTTATTCTGTGTTATCCGAGTAATCCCACTGGAGCCATCATGACGTATGAAGAGTGGCTGCCTATTGCTGAAGTGATTAAAAAGCATGATCTGATTGTGATCGCGGATGAAATTTACGCTGAATTGACGTATACGCAAAAACATGTTAGCTTTGCAGCTATCCCTGACATGAAGGAGCGGACCATTCTCGTAAGCGGATTTTCGAAGGCTTTTGCAATGACAGGTTGGCGGATCGGTTACATGTGTGGTCATCCTGAGCTTATTGCAGCCATGCTCAAAATCCATCAGTATACGGTAATGTGTGCGCCGGCCATGGGTCAGGTTGCTGCACTTGAGGCGTTGACAAATGGTTTGGGTGAGAAAGATCGAATGGTAGAATCGTATAATCAGCGTAGACGTTTAATTGTGCAGGGATTCAGGGATATTGGACTTGATTGTCATGAACCTCAGGGAGCATTCTATGCATTCCCGAGCATTCAAAAGACGGGTATGAGTTCAGACCTGTTTGCTGAGCGATTGTTAACGGAGAATAAAGTGGCTGCTGTTCCGGGCAATGTTTTTGGCCCTCAGGGTGAAGGCTTCTTGCGTTGTTCTTATGCTACTTCTGTAACCCAATTAAATGAAGCTTTGGAACGAATCGGAAACTTTGTTTACAAACTGCAAAAAGAGGGTTAATACTAAAGTAGAATCTTTTTAAAAATGTGACATTTTTATCATTGAAAAAAATAACTTTCTTTTACAAAATAATGTGATATAATTTCAATTTGAAATAAGTTTTCATAAATTTGGAAACCATTTTTCCAAGGAGGGGTTAGCTTTGTTTTGTGTTGAATATGATTTACCGACGAATCGTGGGCACTATCTGGCAGAAGGCGATCATGGCGACCGATGGTCGGTGAAACCCGATAACGCATCTTTGCATGACATTTCCTTGGAAGATGAAATTCATATGCTTCGTCGCAAGATGGAACAGATCTTCCTCGAAGAGAAATCATTCACATCCGATATTGTAATTGAAATCAGCAGTTTGCTGGATTTAAAGATTAATGAATATATGAAGGCTAACCCGATTAAAGCAAAATAACGTTTATGCTGGATTGAAACGTTTCATTAATCGAATTAGAAAGTAAAGAAAGGGAGACCTGAGAAGGTCTTCTTTTTTTGTGTGTAAAGGCAGGGTGATCCCCCGATAAGCCAGGTTATTTTTTTGCGTGGAACAATTGTGATATATTGGACATAGGAGACTAAAGGGGGAACTGGAATGAAGAGATTTTGGGGGCTTACTGCAATCATTTCTATCGTTTTTCTGCTTGCTGGTTGTGGAGGTAAAGATGGTTTTTCGATTTTCATCATTGATAACCAAGGAAATCCATCTGTAATCTCAGAGCAGTTACAGGCCAATCTGCAACAGAAACTGGGCGAGGAACCCAAGGTAGAAGTGATCACCAGTGCGATGTATGATGTTCAGAAAATTATGGTAGAATATGCGGCTGGAGGACATGATATTTTCATATTGCCTGAATCCGACATGAAACAATACGGAAGTAATGGCTCCAATGTTCCGCTGGATGATACTTTTGATCCCAAGAAGTTTGAACGGGGTGTATTTGAGGGTGGAGTATTGGTAGAGAAGGGTGAAGGAGATGGAGGTTCAGATCTCAAGCAAGAATCACATCTTTACGGCATTCCACTCGAAGATATGAAAATGTTTAAAGATGTAGAATATGCTGCGAGCAATTTGTTCGCCACCATTCCAGTGTCATCTTCCAATGTCGAAGAATCCAAAAAAGTGCTGAAGGCGCTGACAGAGTAAAGAAAATTCAGAATGGCTATGGAAGGAGGGAAGCGGATTGCTGATTACGGTCACAGGCGGCATAGGTAGTGGTAAAACCCGGTTTGCCCTTAAGTACGCAGCCGGGATTAGCCGGGAGGGTGTATATTTATCCACCGGTGATCATGATCCCGTTATTCCCGAATTGCCATCCGCTCATTATCGTGCCATTCATGCCGGGAACGGTCAGCATCTGACAGAGGTGATCACCCAGATTAATCGGGAATCCAATCTGTTTTTGGCGGATCAGCGAATTGTAATTGTAGACAGTCTGACCTCCTGGATGGCTGCCGGTTTCAGGGCAACAGAGGATCTGGATCATCAGCGTTCAGAGACACAGCTTTTGCTTGATGCATTATTGTCTTATCAGGGGAAGTTGCTTGTGATTACCAATGAAATGCATGGCACATTGCATCCTACCGAGGAAGAACGAATATTTACAGCGAGAATGGCTTCGGTTAATCGGATGCTGCAGATACATGCTGAAAAGATGTACTTGCTGGTATCTGGTCTGGCTATCGATCTTAAGAGTCAGGGCATGCGAAATGAAGATGAACGATAGCGAGATGACATAAACGGGTGACATAAAGAAGCCTCCTTAACCACGAATTGGTGGCGAGGAGGCTTTATTTATTAAGCTATCCTTTTTATTTCTGCTTTTTGCTACGTCTGATCCACCAGATGATACATCCGATGACAATGATGGCCAGAATGACATACACTACAATGGAATAGACGTCCATAAAGTGCAAAATGCTCTCCCATGATGCGCCAAGCGCAGCACCAACGCAGACAAGAATGACATTCCAGATCAATGTACCAATGGTTGTAAAGAGAAGGAATAAACCAAATTTCATATTGGACATGCCTGCGGGAATGGAGATAAGACTACGAACGAGGGGAACCATTCGGCAGAATAATACGGTCCACATGCCATATTTGTCAAACCATGCATCGACACGGTGAATATCCTCTTTTTTGATGCGCAGAACATGTCCCCAGCGTTCCACAATTTTCTCAAGGCGTTCGACGTCAATGAGTAAACCAATACCATACAGGATCACAGCACCAAAGACAGAACCAATAGTTGCGGCGATAATAACTCCTGGAAGAGTGAGACTGGTATAGGTGGTCATGAATCCGCCAAACGGCAAGATGATTTCGGATGGAATCGGGGGAAATACGTTCTCAAGAGCAATAATGAGTGCAATGCCTATGTAGCCGTATTGTTCCATGAAATCGGTTATCCAGTTTTGCATAATCGTCTCCTTTACTTTTGGTTTCCTTTGATTTGTCGTATACTCGGCAGAGCACACCAATTCTTATATACGTGTAAAGCGATAGACGGGTTTCTGAAAAAATGGCATTCCCGTATTCATTATTATATTACCAATTGGAGGGATAACGATGGGCATATATACACGAACAGGTGACGAAGGACAGACTTCGGTCATCGGTGGACGCGTCATCAAGGATGATGACCGAGTTGAGGCTTATGGCACGATTGATGAATTGAACTGTTTTGTAGGCCAGGCGATCAGCCTTATTGACTCTGCTCAAGGGGAATTTGAAGATCTGCGTGAACATCTGCTGGAAGTTCAGCAGGAACTGTTTGATTGCGGGTCGGATCTGGCCTTTGTGAAGATTAGTGAGACCAAATATAAGGTGAGAGATGAAATGGTCACACGTCTGGAACAATGGATCGACCAGTATGATGCAGAGAACCCAAAAGTGGAACGGTTCATTATTCCTGGTGGCAGTCAGCTGTCTTCTGCTCTTCATGTGTGCCGTACTGTATGTCGTCGCGCAGAGCGTCGCACGGTAACACTTGGACAACATACAGATATTAATCCGTCTGTACGACGGTATCTAAACCGACTGTCTGATTATTTCTTCGTGGTTGCACGGACGGCCAACGCGAGACAACAGGTGGCCGATATTGAATATGTGCGGAGCAAAAAAGTCTTCCGCCGCAAAGAATGAGCCAGTATTATTCGCCGATTGTCTACACGGTGACCGAACAAGAAGATGGCTGGCTGCTGAAGACCGTGCTTCAGCGGCGGCTGCTGGTGTCGCGTAAGCTTTTGTCCAAAATTAAGCTGACGGAGCAAGGTGTCATGCTTAATGGAGAGCGCGTGTACATTAGCGTCAAGGTAGCTGCGGGTGATGTCGTTGAAGTTCGGATGGAGCAAGAGGAATCGGATGATATTTTGCCCGAGCCTATTCCATTTACCGTTCTGTATGAAGATGAGCACTTGCTTATTGTCAACAAGGATGCGGGCATCATCGTTCATCCGACACATGGACATTATACAGGTACTTTGGCAAATGGCGTTGTTCATTACTGGAAAACCAAGGGCGAGCGCTTTCGGTTTAGACCGATTCATCGCCTTGATCAGGAAACGTCAGGTGTTCTCGCCATAGCCAAGAACCCTTATGTCCATCAACATGTCTCTGAACAGATGATTGCAGGAACAGTGGACAAGAAATATATTGCACTTGTGCACGGCAGTCCTGTCCCGGAACAGGGGGCAGTAGATGGCCCGATCGATCGCGATCCTGAAGAGCCACACCGCCGAATCGTAACACCTGATGGCTACGCTGCAAGAACGTTGTACACGACCGTAACACGTTGGTCAGGGGGCAGCGCCAGTGCGATAAGCCTCAAGCTGGAAAGTGGCAGAACCCATCAGATCAGGGTACATATGACGTCCATCGGCTGCCCGTTGATAGGTGATCGAATGTACAAGACACTACCTGTGCATGAGATCGATGAGCAGACCATGGCTGTTCGAGAAGAACGGGACAGCTGGATCGAACGCCAGGCATTACACGCTTGTGAGCTGACGTTTGAACATCCAATTCTAAAGGAACGCATAACGTTCCAAGCTCCTTTTCCAGCAGATATGGCCGCGCTGGAGCAACGTTTGAATGATGAGGCAGCTCCCAGAGAAGAACTGTAGGAAGCTGCGACGAGTCCCTTAGATCTGCACCTCGTATCGCAGTTTCCTGCACGGCCTGTCCTGTTTGGAGTTCAACGCTGTTTGTCTTACCCTTGTGAGGGATGCTTAATGCACCCGAACAACATGCCGTAGGCTAATCATTATGGTTTAATGTATTGATGTTTACCAATTTGATGTTAAATATTTCAAGAATTCAAATTTCAAAAGCTTTTAAGGATACAAAAGTTGTGAGATTTTGACCCAAAAAAATATAGCGAATGTGTTTTGATCTCATTCGCAAAAGTCAGTAAAATTACATGGCGATGGTATCGATTTGGAGCGACTTTTGGATTTGCGAAGCAAACCAAGGGAAGCGAGAAGTCGAAACCGGAGCAGAGGAGGAACACATACATGAGTAACTTAAAAGTATATCAATATGCCAAATGCGGCACATGCCGCAAAGCTGTAAAATGGCTTGAAGCTCAAGGACATGAGCTGGAGTTAATCCCTATTTTTGACTCACCGCCTTCAGAATCTGAACTAACAGAACTCATCCAAAAGAGTGGACTGGAAGTGAAAAAGTTCTTTAATACGAGTGGGGAAGTGTACAAAGAACAACAACTGAAGGACAAACTTCCGGGAATGTCAGCTGATGAACAGATTCGTTTATTGGCTTCCAATGGTCGTCTGATCAAACGTCCGATCGTTACGGATGGAGAAAAGGTGACGGTTGGATTCAAGGAAGAAACGTACGAGCAGGAATGGAATAACGCATAAACGCGCTGAATATCAGCCTTGAATTGTTCAAAATTCAGGGCTTTTTTGGCTGAACGATGGTTGGCGGAACTATGCTATAATGATAGAATTAGTTTCGATATTTTATATGCTAGATTTAGATAGGAGAGAACAAATTCAAGTGAATCAACGTAATGAACCTACTTTGTTGCTGGTAGACGGTATGGCGGTGTTGTTCCGTGCTTTTTATGCGACATCTGCAAGCGGATATATCAGACGTACAAAGGCAGGGTTGCCTACCAACGCAGTCTACGGATTTATCCGTTATTTCTGGGATGCGGTTCAGACTTTTGGGCCAAGTCATGTCGTATGTTGTTGGGATATGGGCGGTAAGACGTTCCGCGGTGAAGAATATGCAGCTTACAAAGGCAACCGAGCTGAAGCTCCGGATGACCTGATTCCCCAGTTTGCTCTGATTCGTGAAGTCATGGATAGCCTGGGTATTCCGAATATAGGTGCACAAGGATTCGAAGCCGACGATTGCATCGGGACGCTTGCGAAGTATTATACCGAAGAGACCGATATGAATGTTATGGTACTGACGGGTGACCACGACATGTTGCAACTGATCAATGACCGCACAAGTATCATTATTATGAAAAAAGGCCATGGCAACTACATGGTGTACAACCCTGAAACGCTCATGGCAGAGAAACAACTGACACCTCGTCAAGTGATTGACATGAAGGGTCTGATGGGAGATGCCAGCGATAATTATCCCGGAGTACGGGGGATTGGTGAGAAAACAGCGTTGAAGCTTGTACAGGAATACGGCTCCATTGAAGGGATTCTGAGCAACATGGATAAACTGACCCCTTCGGTGCGTAACAAGATTGAGAATGATCTGGACATGCTTCATCTGTCCCGCAAACTGGCAGAGATTCATTGTGCTGTTCCGGTTGCCTGTGCGCTGGATATCTGTGAATTGCGTCTTGATCCGGATATGGTGATGGACAAGTTTGAACAACTTGAGATGAAGAGCCTTGGCTCTTGGATGGGAGTGGCAATAGGGTGAGCAACATGCAGAACGTACGAACAGGTAAAAAGTGGTGGACAGGGGCTATGGCCCTCGTCCTGGCCTTGCCCGTAATTCTTTCGGGAGCAGTAAGTGCACCACAGACAGTGGATGCCAAAGCAGCAATTAGCACCAAAGTACAGAAAGTAAAAGCAGCAGGACGTAATTTTACCGTACAGACCGTTTCGATTCCAAAGGGAACACCGGTTACCGTGGGACTCGCGAAGAAGCAAGTTGGTCAGACGGCAACATTGCCATCGATTGTGAAAGCCTATGGTGCGCAAGCAGCCATTAACGGAGCATTTTTTGAAGCATATAACGGAGCACCAGATCCATACGGTATGTTAATAGCAAATGGTAAGGTCATACATATTGGAAGATACGGAACATCCATCGGATTTAAGGAAGACGGCTCGGCGATCATGGATTCACTTCAGGTGAGTTTGACAGGTAAAGTAACGGATACAAAAGGTAAATCACGCAGTTGGTATGCGACCTTTATTAATCGAACACCTTCAGCGAACGCAAGCATTACGATGCTGTATACGCCTGAACGAGGTGCCACAGTCGGGTTCAAAGGTGGCACTGCGGTTGTTATGGAGAAAGGTATCGTGACCAAAAAAGTGCCTAATACAAATGTAGCGATTCCTAAGAATGGCTCGGTACTGGTCTTCACAGGTAACCAGAAGTCTTCTTCGGATCGTTTCACCGTTGGTTCGACCGTAGAAATGAATTATAAGTATACGAACGCAGCAGGCAAAGAGATTCCTTGGCAAGATGTAGTGACTGCTGTGGGAGCAGGGCCACGTCTGGTGAAAGACGGCAAGGTAGCTGTCAATCCGACGAGCGAAGGTTTCAAGGATGCCAAGATTCTTAACGCTTCCGGAGCCAGAAGTGGTATCGCGATCATGGCGGATGGTTCTGTTATGCTGGCTACCGTTTCCGGAGCAACAATCAAGGAGTGGGCAGCGGTGATGCAGAAGCTTGGTGCCAAACAGGCCATGAATCTGGATGGTGGTGCATCCTCAGGTATGTATGCCGGGGGCAAAATGCTGACTTCACCAGGCCGGCTCTTGAGTAATACACTCGTATTTGGCGGCTCTGTGCGTTAAAAGAAAGTGATTATGGGAGGTAGACGCAAATGACACTCACATCTGATCGAAAGCCAGGGGAGGGCAATACAGCTGTTCTGGCCATTAATGTAGGACTGCCGCAGCCGCTCCCTGGACAGAAGCGTGAAGTGCTGAGCGGCATTGTGAAACATCCTGTATCCGACGCGGTTTTCCTGTCATTCACTGGAATGACAGGGGACGCGCAGGCGGATCTGGTGCATCATGGCGGCCCTGACAAAGCCGTTTGTGTATACGATTACAGTCGTTATCCGGCGCTGGAACAACTGATGGATCGCAAGCTGGATTGGGGAGCTTGTGGAGAAAATCTGACAGTTGAAGGCTGTGCCGAAGAAGACGTACGGATTGGTGATGTGTACGAGTTGGGCGAAGCCACAGTGCAGGTCAGTCAGCCCAGACAACCTTGCTTCAAGCTGGGTGCGAGGTATGACTATAAGGAGCTGCCTGTTTATTTTCAGGAGAGTGGATATACCGGCTTTTACTTTCGTGTACTGCAAGAAGGTGAGGTAAGGCCTTCATCGATATTTCGACGGATCAGCACCGATCCAGCCTCAATGACGGTTCTTGAAGCCAATCGAATCATGCATCAGGGGAAAGAAAATGTCGAAGGTATTCAGGCGTTGCTGGCCATTCCTGCGCTGTCAGACAGCTGGAGGCAAACGTTAATGAAACGATTGTCAAAGCTGGAGAACAAGTAGCAGGGTAATTATCGTGTCATCAAGTAAAGCAATTCGAATTCCTTTTTAAACTAACTTGGGAGTGTGACTAACATGACGATCTTAGGCGCAATTGAAGCAGGCGGAACCAAATTTGTATGTGGTATTGGCACAGAAAACGGAGAAGTTCTGGAACGCGTAAGTTTTCCAACAACAACACCGGAAGAGACCATGGCTCAAGTGATTTCATTTTTTGAAGGCAAAGGCATTGAAGCTCTGGGTGTAGGTTCATTCGGTCCGATTGATCCGATTGAAGGAAGCCCAACATATGGCTATATCACAACAACACCTAAACCACATTGGGGACAGTATAACGTGATTGGCAAGCTCAAGGAGCATTTTGATGTGCCGATGACATTTGATACGGATGTGAATGGTGCGGCACTTGGAGAAGCAACCTGGGGCGCTGCACAAGGTCTTGAGAGCTGTCTGTATATCACTGTGGGTACAGGTATTGGTGCAGGTGCTGTGGTTGGCGGTAAAATGGTCCATGGATTGTCACATCCAGAGATGGGACATATCATTGTACGCAGACATCCGGAGGATACATACGAGGGTTTCTGTCCGTATCATGGTGACTGCCTCGAAGGCCTTGCAGCAGGACCGGCCATTAACAAACGTTGGGAGCAACCGGCTTATGAACTGCCTGCAGATCATAAAGCTTGGGAGATCGAAGCACATTACCTGGCACACGCCCTGATGAACTATGTTCTGATTCTCTCTCCGCAGAAAATTGTCATGGGTGGCGGAGTAATGAAGCAGGAGCACCTGTTCCCGATGGTTCGTAGCAAACTGCAGGAGTTGCTGGCTGGATACGTTCAGCATCCGGCACTTCAATCCGACATTGACCAGTATGTTGTTTCACCAGGACTTGGTGACAATGCGGGTCTGTGTGGTTCACTGGCGCTTGCCAAGTTGGCATTGAATAAGTAGGTCATTAAGGGATTGACGAATTTTACCATTGTGGTATGATATGGGAAACAGCATAGTACGGTTAATGAGGAAGCACCTCTCTTGCATGGATTTTGCAGGAGGGGTGTTTTTTTTGTGCTGCCTATAGGTAGTATCTCTAACTCGTATAAGCTGAATATTCAAAGGGAGGGAACGAAAATGGAAGTCATTTTCATGAACAGATTGTCCAGAATGTCAGATCAGAATGCAGAGTATGCACAGTTATGGATTGGGGAAGAGGAAGATAGTTGGCAGCTGGGATGGAGTCGCTACGAGGAAGGAGAGCGTGAGGACAGCATCTGGTATGAAGGGACTTCTTGGGAGGAGCTGCTTCATATTTACCGTCATCAGCTTGCCATACAGATGAGTGAGGGGTACCGACCGCAGTTGCAGGGGTTATTTCACGAGAATGATGATCTGAAGTCACGCAGTTATGGTGGACAGCGGCTCCATTGTTACAGTGAGTTATACGGCAATGAGCAGTTATATACGGATCTGTGCACATGGCGCAGGAAGAGAGCTGTGTCTGACCGGAAGGCACCGTATTTTATTGCAACGAATCGTCTGCTGCGTTTGATCAGTGCCTTTGTTCCGCAATCGCTGGATGAACTGATGCAACTGCCGGGCGTAGGGGAGAGCAAAGCAACCGAGTATGGTGCGGAATGGATGGAGATTACAAACGGGTTGGAGCGTTCAACGACATTCCCGCTGGACTGGGTATACACGGCGCTGAAGGAAGAAGAGTATGAGAGCTGGTTATACAAGCAAAGAGAGCAGAAGTACAAGCAGGAACTTGATAAGTTTACCACGCGTAAGCAGGTGCTTGAAGGCATGAAGGAAGGGTATACATTAGAGGAGATTGTTAATCGATCTGGATTATCCCGACGCGAGTTGGTTGAGCTGTTAGAGGCACTGGATCACGAAGGTTATGACACCGATTGTCTTCTTGATGTGGAGCTGGCAGTGATGCCAGAGAACGAACAAGAGGCCGTATGGAGTGCGTATGAGGAGCTGGGAGATACGTTCCTGAAGCCAGTATTACATAAGGTGTATGGAGGAGAGAAACCCGATGGAGGAAGTCTGGAGCAGGTCTATGAAAGACTGCGCATGATTCGAATCCGCTTCCGTCGGCACGCAGAGACAGAGAAGAATGTTGGTTAATAATCAGAAATGAAAAAAGACGAGGCGTTTCTCCCGGAGGAGCGCTTCGTCTTTGTTATTTCATACGAGTTCATACCCAGTCTTTCTTGCGGAAAATGAAGAACATGCTCAGGCCCAGGGTAACCATTAGGCCAATCACAACAAAATAGCTGTATTTCCAGTTAAGCTCTGGCATGTTCGTAAAGTTCATGCCGTATATACCGGTAATGACCGTCAGCGGCATGAAGACCGTGGTAATGGCGGTAAATACACGCATGATCTCATTCGCCCGGTTCGCAATACTGGATTGGTAGGCTTCTCGCAAGTTGCCCATCAGGTCGCGATAAGTCTCAAAGGTTTCAGATATTTTTACAGCATTCTCATAGATGTCACTGAAATACTTTTGCAGTTGATCATCGATGAGACGCAGATCTTTTTTATTCAAGGTGTTAATGACCTCTTTCTGAGGTCCAAGGACTTTTTTCAGCCACAGAATCTCACTGCGTAGCCCGATAATTTCATTCAGATGTGACTTTTTGGTGTGCATCAGAATGTCTTCCTCAAGCTTCTCGATCCGTGCTTCAATTCGGTCACCTACGGTGAAATAATTATCAACAATCAAGTCAACCAGCAAATACAGCAGACGATCCGGTGTACTGATTTCCTGTTCCCACAGGATGGGTTTCAGTGTGCGCAATTCGCTGACCTTGTGCTTGGTAACACTAATAATGAAATGTCTGCCGAGGAATAAGTTGACCGCACGTAGAAATATCTCTTCATCATCAAAACGGATGCTATTAATCACAATAAAATAATGGTTCTCATAAATTTCAATCTTCGGACGTTGTTCTTCGTCACTAAGACAGTCTTCCACAGCCAGATCATGCATCAAGAACAGCGGCTGAAGTACCGCCAAATCGTCTATGTCTGCATCAATCCAGTAAAATCCTTCCGCTGGTGGAGTCAGCGCCTGCTGAATGTCGTCCACCGGAATAAATACACCGTTGTTTACCAACCGGATTTTCATCGTTAATCTACTCCTTCTGCACCCGCCAACTTGGCGGATATTATCATTATGGGCGCAAAAAGAACAAATCAGCCGGTCGGCAGCGGAGCCTGGAGATCAGGGCTGCGTTCACTATATAATCAAACGGAAGTCACGTCCCGCTGCCGGCATGCTGATGTTAATTCTTTATGCAGTTTGTCGGAATTCGGCTGCCAGTCAGGCCTCGGGTCGCCATCCATTTAATATGTCACCTCTCACATAAGGGTTTATAACACCTTGTTTAGTATACCGCTGGTACAAGGTGCTTTCAAGCGCAAAAATGTGTCTATTTCGCGCCCTGAGGCAGTGTATGACAACGGATGATGAACGGTTCCGATCTGGGAAGCAGACATCGAACTGCAACTTGACGTGAGGGCATTAATGTAATAAAGTAGACGGTGAACCAGATTTAATTACAATCTAATACAGCGAAATCTTATCAAGAGTAGGTGGAGGGACTGGCCCGATGAAACCCGGCAACCGGCGGTATACCGCACGGTGCTAATTCTTGCAGCGACTAAGTGTCAGGTGGCACTGTTGTAACTGAGAGATGAGAGAGGCGCATATCTATTTTACATATGACCTTTCTCGAAATCCGAGGAAGGTCTTTGTCATATGCCCCGACTTCTCAGCAGTGATTTTCGCTAAGGAACTTGAGGTTGTTTGTAACGTTGGATGAAAGAGCAATTCAATGTTTTTACAAGCTCAAGGCAGTCTATAACTGTATTGATGTGAAGACATCAAGCCAAGGGTGGCTGCATCTATCTATGCACAAGGAGGAGTTAGACTTACTATGCCAATCAAAATACCCGATACTCTACCAGCAAAAGAAGTACTTGAAGGAGAGAATATCTTCGTCATGGATGAAACTTCTGCATATCAGCAGGATATTCGTCCACTCCGTATCGCTATATTAAACCTGATGCCCACAAAGGAAACGACCGAAACACAATTGCTTCGTCTGGTGGGAAACACGCCTATTCAGGTGGATGTCGTTCTCGTACATCCCAAATCCCATACGTCGAAGAATACGTCTCAGGAGTATTTGGATCTGTTCTATAAAACCTTCGATGAGATTGAGCACCGCCGTTTCGATGGAATGATTATTACGGGTGCCCCGGTGGAACAGATGGATTTCGAAGACGTGAACTATTGGAATGAAATCCAGGAGATCTTCGAATGGACTAAAACCAATGTGACTTCAACCCTCCACATATGTTGGGCTTCCCAGGCAGGTTTATACCATCATTTTGACGTACCCAAGGTTGCACTTGATGAAAAGTGTTTTGGCGTTTTCCCACATACCATCAATAAACCACATGTTCCATTGTTGCGTGGATTCGATGAAGTATTCAACGTTCCACATTCCCGTCATACGGAAGTGAGACGCGAAGATATTGAAAAGAATGAGAATTTAGAGATTTTGGCTGAATCTGAGGAAGCGGGGATCTTCCTGGTTGCTACCAAAGACGGCAAACAGATTTTTGCCACAGGACATGCCGAGTATGACCCGTTCTCATTAAAGTGGGAGTATGACCGGGATGCAGCCAAAGGTTTGGATATCGCATTGCCTAGGCATTATTATCCGAATGACGACCCTTCTCGTGTGCCACCAGCTACTTGGCGCGCTCATGCCAACTTATTATTCTCTAACTGGCTCAATTACTATGTGTATCAAGAAACACCTTACGATATTGGCCCGCAAATCTAATCGAGATTACAGGAGGATGCAGCAATGGAAGACAACAACAAGTTGAAAATCGAAAGCCGCTTAGCACAAATTGGGTCCATTAATGAACCGGTAACAGGCGCCATTAACTTTCCGATCTATCAATCCACTGCGTTTCGCCACCCGAAGCTTGGACAAAGCACGGGGTTTGATTATATTCGTACGACTAATCCAACCCGTAAAGTATTGGAAGAAGCCGCCGCAGCGCTGGAGTCCGGTGATGCAGGGTTTGCCTGTAGCTCGGGAATGGCCGCGCTGCAAACGATCTTCGCCATGTTTGGTCAAGGGGATCATCTGATTGTATCGCTGGATCTGTATGGTGGAACCTATCGTCTGCTGGAACGTATTCTGTCCCGTTTCGGCGTAACTGCAAGTTATGTGGACACGAATGACCTGGCAGCACTGGAGAAGGTTCGTCAACCGAATACAAAAGCTGTATTTATTGAGACACCAACCAACCCACTGATGATGATCACCGATGTGGAAGCCGTTGCTTCCTGGGCGAAAAGTTACAACCTGTTGACCATTGTTGACAACACGTTGTTGACTCCATTTTTCCAACGTCCGATTGAACTGGGTGCCGATATCATCATTCATAGCGCTACCAAATATCTGGGCGGACATAATGATGTGCTCGCCGGACTAATTATTACCAAAGGTGAGGCGTTATCTGCTGAGATGGCGTTCCTGCATAATTCCATTGGAGCGGTATTATCTCCAAGTGACTCCTACCAGTTGATGAAAGGTATGAAAACGCTGGCTCTTCGCATGGAGCGTCATGAGCACAATGCACTTACTATTGCTAAATACTTGCTTGAGCACCCAGCGGTGGTTGAAGTGTATCATCCAGGTCTATCTGATCATCCGGGGTATGAGATACAGAACAAACAATCCACGGGTAACACAGGTATCTTCTCTTTCAAAGTGAAGGATGCACGTTATGTTGAACCGTTGCTACGTCATATCCAACTCATTGCTTTTGCCGAAAGTCTCGGCGGAGTTGAATCACTCATGACTTATCCGGCAGTACAGACTCATGCGGATATTCCGCTTGAAATTCGTGAAGCCGTAGGTGTGGATGACCGTTTGCTCCGGTTCTCCGTAGGCATTGAACATGCGGATGATCTGATTGCAGATCTCGGCAATGCTCTGACAGCTGCACAACAGGAAGTGGAAGGAGGCGTGCACTCATGAGTGAGTCCAACAACAAGCCCAATTCCGAGTTGAAATTTGATACCAAATTGCTCCATTTTGGCGATGAGATTGACAAAACGACTGGAGCCTCCAGTGTACCGATCTACCAAGCATCAACATTCCATCATTTTGATATCTTCAATCCGCCTCAACATGATTACAGTCGTTCGGGTAATCCGACACGTCAGGCTCTGGAAGATTACATCACATTGCTGGAGGGCGGCGCACGAGGCTTTGCCTATTCTTCGGGGATGGCTGCGATCTCAAGCGTGTTCATGATGTTCTCTGCAGGGGATCACATGATTGTAACGGAAGACGTATATGGAGGTACGTATCGTTTGCTTACTTCCATATTAAGCCGTATGCAGATCGAGACAACCTTTGTAGACATGACCAATATAGATGAAGTAAAAGCGGCACTCAAGCCAAACACTAAGGCAGTTTATATGGAAACACCGTCCAACCCTACACTGCGAATTACGGATATCGCTGCCGTAACTGACTGGTCGAAGGAACATGACCTGATCACAATTCTGGATAACACCTTTATGACACCGTACTATCAGCGTCCAATTGAGCTTGGTGTGGACATCGTCGTACATAGTGCTACGAAGTTTCTCGGAGGTCACAGTGATGTACTGGCAGGGTTAGCGGTTGCTCGCACGGAATCACTTGGCGTACAACTGAAACAGTTGCAAAATGGACTTGGAACTGTACTGGGGGCACAAGAATCCTGGCTTCTGATGCGCGGGATGAAAACCTTGGGTGCTCGCATGGCTCATAGTGAACGGAGCACAGCCAAACTGGCGGCATGGCTTAATGAGCGCAGTGATATTACTGCTGTCTTTTACCCTGGACTGGAGGATCATCCGGGCCGTGAGGCACATGAGCGCCAGTCCACAGGATATGGAGCTGTCGTTTCTTTTGACGTCGGTTCAGGTGATCGTGCAAAAGCAGTTCTTAACCGGGTGAAGCTACCTATTGTTGCTGTAAGCTTGGGAGCTGTGGAGAGTATTCTGTCCTACCCAGCGATGATGTCTCATGCGGCAATGCCGGCTGAGGTTCGCCGTGACCGTGGCATTACAGATGGGTTGCTGCGCTTCTCCGTAGGTCTGGAAGATATCGAAGATCTCATTGTAGATTTGGAACAAGCACTTCAGGAATCCTAACAAAAGTGGATGCCCGAATACGCCGATGCGTATCACTTAATCTCGAACTAATTCTTTTCCATATGTAAAAATTTTTACTTATTTTTAAAGCACCTGTACATAAGGTGCTTTTTTTCACATGTAACCTGTGTTACGATATGTGGAGTACAGAAATACGATGTTGCCACCAGAACTTGCTTCTCTTGAACAAGTTGGGACGGATCGTTATATAATTTCTCTTCATGAGGGAGGCTTTTTTACGATGAGTACGGTAGACCGTATCTTAGATAAAGCCCTTCGGGGCGAACGTTTGGACTTGGAAGACACGATTCAGCTATTTGAATCCAATGAAGTGGACAAAATCGGGGCAGCTGCTAATGTCATTGTGAAACGCATGCACCCTGAACCATACAGAACATTTGTAATTGGGCGTAACGTCAACTACACAAACGTGTGTGATGTGTACTGCCGTTTTTGTGCTTTCTACCGCAGACCTGGTTCGGATGAAGGTTATGTGCTTCCAGACGAAGTTATTTTCCAGAAGATTCAGGAAACAGAAGATGTGAATGGTACCGAGATTTTGATGCAAGGTGGAACGAATCCAAACTTGCCTTTCAGCTATTATACAGACCTGTTGAAAGCCATCAAAGAGCGTTTCCCAAACATCACGATGCACTCTTTCTCCCCAGCGGAGATTATGAAAATGGTTGAAGTATCCGATGGCCTTACATTGGAAGAAGTTGTTCGTGCCATTCACGAAGCTGGACTGGATTCCTTGCCTGGTGGCGGTGCCGAAATTCTGGATGACCGCACACGTCGGAAAATTAGCCGCTTGAAAGGCTCATGGCGCGATTGGATGGACGTTATGCAAACTGCACACCGCATCGGTATGAACACCACGGCAACGATGGTTATCGGACTTGGTGAATCGATGGAAGAGCGTGCATTACACTTGCTCCGTGTACGTGAAGCTCAGGACGAATGTATTGCGAACAAGTATGACTCCGAAGGTTTCCTGGCGTTTATTCCTTGGACTTTCCAGCCGGATAATACAAACCTCAAGCTGGAGCGTCAGACTCCAGAAGAGTACTTGAAGACTGTAGCCATCAGCCGCCTAGTACTTGATAATATCAAGAACATTCAATCCTCTTGGGTAACGATGGGTCCTGAGATCGGTAAGAAGTCGCTTGAATTTGGCTGTAATGACTTCGGTAGCACGATGATTGAAGAGAACGTTGTATCTGCTGCTGGTGCAACATATAAAGTTAACATTGAATCCATTCTCCGTTTGATTCGGGAGTCCGGTTATATCCCGGCACAACGTAACACCCGATACGAGATTGTGCGCATGTTCGACGAAGAGAATGCCGTACATGAAGATTTCGTAATGCAGAACTAATTCTAATTAATTCAATACTACTCTTTATAAACTTTGATCGTTAGATAAGTATTTATGAAGCCAAGCCCGCTGACTACTCCGTTTGGAGAGACGGCGGGTTTTTTGATTTCTTTCTGCGGTTCGAGGTCATCAAACAGTACATGTTACGCAATTGGCGATATTTTATATTGAAATTGAACTGTTACAATGAAAGGGAACTTGTGTAGTCAGACACGCTGGAAGGGGTTAAACCGATGAAGAGAAGAATACTTGGCAAGACGGAACTGGACGTACCTGTATTGAGTTTTGGAGCATCCTCACTCGGTTCTGTATTTCGTGACATTGACCGGGACGAAGGGATTCGCACTGTACATGCAGCCGTAGATGCGGGGATGAATTACATAGACGTTTCGCCTTACTACGGGCTGACAAAAGCGGAGTCCGTGTTGGGTGAAGCCATCCGTAGCTTGCCGCGCAGTTCATATATGTTATCAACCAAAGCCGGACGGTATGGGGAAAATGAGTTTGATTATTCACGTCAGCGGATTCTGGATAGCGTGCAAGAGAGCCTGGATCGACTGCATACAGACTATATCGACATTCTGTTCCTGCATGATATTGAATTTGTGCCAGCAGAGATCATCGTAGAAGAAGCCTTTCCAACGTTGCTGCGTCTGAAAGAGCAGGGAGTTATACGACATGCGGGCATTTGTGGATTGCCCTTACCGTTGTTCGAGAAGGTTCTGCCACAGATCGATGCGGATGCGATCATCTCGTATTGTCATTATTCATTGAATGATACCTCATTATTATCGTTATTGCCCCTGTTGGAAAAAAAAGAAATTGGCCTCGTCAATGCTTCGCCTCTTTCTATGGGCTTGTTGAGTACCCGAGGGGCTCCTGCCTGGCATCCGGCAGACAATCGGGTGAAAGAGCTCTGCCTGAAGGCTGCCCGCTTCTGTGCAGAACAAGGTAGTGACATTGCCAAGCTGGCCGTGCAATTCTCCACATCGAATGAACGAATTCCGACAACACTGGTGAGCAGTGCCAGCCATCGCAATATCCTCAATAATGCAGCCTGGATAGAGGAACCGTTGGATCAGAGCCTGCTGGATGAAGTGCTGCGCATTCTGGCTCCATTGCATAACGAGACATGGTCAAGCGGACGACCTGAATATAATACGAAGCCAAGCAACACGTCAGCAGAAGCATCCAAGGGGGAGCAACGATGAGAGCCATTGTATGTGAAGAAATAGATCAATTGAAGCTCCAGGACCTGCCTCAACCAGAACGAGCAGAAGGAGAGGCGTTGGTTGCCATTCGGCGGATTGGGATCTGTGGAACGGATCTGCATGCGTACAAAGGCAATCAGCCATTCTTTACCTATCCTCGTGTTCTGGGTCATGAACTGGCGGCTGTTATTGAAGAAATCGGTCCGAACGAGGCTGGGTTACAGCCTGGGGATCAGGTAAGTATTATTCCGTATCTGCACTGCGGTCACTGTATTGCATGTCGCAGTGGAAAAACCAATTGTTGTGCGTCCATGCAAGTCATGGGTGTGCACGTAGACGGAGGCATGAGAGAAAAAATCAGCGTGCCTGTCTCACATCTGCTCTCAGCAGAGGGTTTGACACTGGATGAGACGGCAATGGTAGAACCATTAAGCATTGGAGCCCATGCCGTCAGAAGAGCAGGAATTAAACCTGGTGAGCATGTGGTTGTGATTGGAGCTGGCCCCATTGGATTGGGTGTGATGGCATTCGCCAAACAGGCTGGAGCGCGTGTTATTGCCGTTGATCGTAATCTGGACAGGCTGGAGCTTAGCCGGACTTGGGCTGGAGCGGATGACCTAGTACAGGCCAATGAACATACTGTACAACAAGTGGCTGAAATTACGGGAGGCGACTATGCTACAGCTGTCTTCGATGCAACAGGTAACGTGAATTCCATGAATGAGGCCATTCAATATGTGGCGCATAGTGGTCAACTCATTTTTGTTGGACTGGTGAAAGCGGATATTACCTTTCATGACCCCGAATTTCACAAGCGGGAGATGAGTATCCTGGGCAGTCGAAACGCAACCCGTGAAGATTTTGAACAGGTCCTGTCGACCTTGCGTCAAAAGAAACTAAGTATGGATGGGTACATCACACACCGAGTGGAATTTAATGAGCTACCTACGGCAATAGACCAATGGCTTTTGCCAGATTCACATGTAGTCAAAGCCATCGTTGAACTATAATAACAATTAATTATAATAACAGAAAAAAACGCTCTCTGACCTTGGTGGACAATACTGTTCATCCATAGGGTAAGAGAGCGTTTTTTTATTTTTCCGGATTCGTTACAATACCCGCATGTGGATCAATGTGACGCACAATGGACTTCAACCAGATCATCTCCAGCACATGTACCTCATAATAAAGTGCACCCGGGATTTGCCTGATCCATCCTTCCGCCATCGCGAGTTGTGTTGAGTCAGAAGTGGCTTCCAGAATTCCAGGTTCACGGCGTAGCCGTTTGCGTACAGCTTTTTCAACTTGAGAGCTTTGTGTGGTCAATATGCATACTTTGCGTTTGGAAGAGAAGCCCCTGAACGCAATGTACACCATTTCATAAGCAATAAGGTAGGCGATTACGGAATACATCGCTTGGTCCCAGCCAAAGACAACACCAGCGGCTGTCAGTATCAACAAGTTAAGAAGCATGATTATTTTTTCGATAAGCATCCGTTTTCCGCTAAACACACGTTCAGGTGGGCGGGAAGACGGATCACCGATTTCCAGCGTATCCAGTGTCCCGCCATACCGTACGACGAGCCCAATTCCGAGTCCGAGGCATAATCCGCCAAACATGGCGGCAGCCAGCGGATGCTCTACAAGTGGCGGCATGGGATGAAGCACAATGGCACCGATCGAAAAGACAACCAGACCTAGAACAGTAACCAGTACAAATTTCTTCTGCACAATCTTGTAAGACAGAAATATAAACGGCACATTGAATAAAAATAGGAACAATCCAATCCTCATTTCGGTCCAGTGGGCGAAGAGTGAGGAAATGCCTGTAATGCCTCCAATAATAATCTTATTGGGGTGTAAGAACAATTCAAGTCCCACGGAGGCCAGAATTCCGCCCGCAATAACGAGAAACAGGTTTAACCAGCGGCGGGTAGACGATATCCTGGTCTTGGCGGTGTTTGGCACCGGATTAGCCGATATCAGAGGTGCTTTCATAGGTCATCCTCCTTAGTGCGGCTTTCGAGCCATTCTCCCTGGGTTAGTCACAGAAAGATCGGCGTAAGAGCCGCGAAGTACGTTAGTATGTCTGTTCTGTACAGACATAGGTGTTATCCTTCTTTCTGCAGCACCTTTGGTTCTTCTTTCTTTTTCCGAGGATCTTTGAACTTGAATATTTTATCCAATAAACGGAATACATGTTTGGACTCTTTGGTTAATAAAGGACCCAGAATGGCCAGAATTAGGACATACAGCGCGGCAAACGGTTGAATCATTGGCAACAGTCCCCCGGCTTTACCCATGTTGGCCAAGATAATGGAAAATTCACCCCGTGACACAATGGTTAATCCAATATTCGCCGATGCTTTGGGTGAAAGTCCTGCACTGCGCCCGGCCAGCATACCCGCCAGGAAGTTACCGAACAATGTAATAACAACTGCAATCAGAGCTAACCATACGGCATCGCCACCCAAGGACAACGGATCAATGGACAATCCAAAGCTGAAGAAGAAGATGGCTCCGAAGAAGTCACGGAACGGTAGAATCAAGTGCTCAATCCGTTTCGCATGTTCTGTTTCAGCAAGCACCAGACCAACCAGTAATGCACCAATCGCTTCGGCAACATGAATAGTTTCAGAGAAACCAGCTACCAGGAACAAGGCTCCAAATACAACGAGAGAGAATAGTTCATTCGATCGAATTTTAAGCAATTTGTTTAGTAGCGGTGTTGCTTTGCGTCCAAGGATAATCACGATAAGCATGAATCCGAGGGCAATAAGTGCGGACATGATGACGCCTCCGATGGAGGATGAATCACTAAGCACAAGTCCGGACAAGATCGAGATATATACAGCGAGGAATACATCTTCGAACATAATAATACCCAATATCATCTCTGTTTCCGGGTTGGCCGTTCGTTTCAAATCAACGAGTACCTTGGCCACAATGGCACTGGAAGAGATGGTAGTTATACCTGCGATAATAAGTGCTTCTGCAACTGGGAAACCGGACACAAAACCGAATATTAATCCCAGCGTAAAGTTAATGCCGATGTAGATCGAGCCGCCAACTGCAATAGAGCGACCCGATTTAATTAAACGACCTACCGAGAATTCAAGTCCAAGGTAGAAGAGAAGGAACAGGATACCGATCCGACCCATAAATTCAATAAAAGGCTGACTCTCAATAAAACGGAAGTCCAGATGCCAGATTTTCATGGCATGTGGCCCCACGGCCATCCCGATCAGAATATAAAATGGAACGACCGAAAATCTTAGTTTTGCCGATAAAAGGCCGGCTGCTGCAATAAGCACAAGGGCCAGACCTACTTCGAATATCAAATGATCCATCTATTTACCCCCTTCCAGTCAGGAGGAGGGATTTAAACAGTTTCTGCTGATTGCGTTCGCCAACGGCTACCACCGTGGATTCTGCACTGATAACTACCTCCGGACCTGGGCTGATATGTTTTTTGTGATTTTTCTCTACAACGGCGATAACCGTTGCCCCAGAGTTTTGACGTACGTCCAATTCACCGATGGATTTACCGATACTTCCGAAGGATGGTTCGATTTTGTACCACTCGATAATCAGGTCGTCAAACGTCACTTCAATATTTTCAAGCTGTTTTGGTTTGTAAGTTAATCCGCCAACAATAGCAGCAATCTGTCGTGCTTCGTAATCGTCAAGTGTGATCATCGAGATGCTTTGATCGGGATCATCATACTCGAAGTGGTACATTTCCCGGCGACCGTCATCGTGAATAATAATGACAATTTTATCACCGCTGCTTGTTTCAATCTGAAATTTTTTGCCGATTCCCGGCAAGTCTGTTTCGCGTACATCCATGGATTGTTGCCTCCTTATAATTAGGGGCTGGCCATAGAAGACAGGCTTATTTCCCGAAAATGATTAATCTGCTGCTCAAGGGAACATCAAAAGATGCGGGTAAACAGAGCCAGAAATTCCTGACACAGCCATATGATTTGAATTTGTCGGTGTGGGTACAACAAAAATAGGTACTGTCATAAACATGGGTTTATCTAACGTGTGCTAAAAGGGTTATAAGTTATGCACAAGCGCACCGTCTTTAATTACAGAGGTGTCTTCATGCAAAAGCAACCTGTAAATACGTCGTAACGGCTAGTGAAGAGCGTTCACGTATTTTGGTGCTATAGGGGTGAGGGATACATACATGCTGGTAAACTTAATAGGTAGCAGAAATAATCTGCGTTTAAACAGACAATACCACGGTTTAAAGGACAGACCCGTTGTAGGGATTCGCAGCATCAATAACAATGCGAGGACAAGAAAGACAGGCTTATTATGCGTAACCGCAATCAGCTTGGACATAACTTGTGGATATTTGCGAATGACAGGTTTCTGCTGGGATTCGGGTATTTGCAACAGCACTTCCTTGTTGGAAGTTGCTTCTACAGACACCCCAACGGCAGATTCGGACTGCATCGGAATAGGGAAGCACAAGGCTTGGAAAACGCACAAAATGATAATGATAGTGTAGTGGAGTATTCTAGGTTGTTGTCTCATTCTGGCTTCCCTCCTTTCCCGTGAAATATACTGTTATTAAAATAATAACACATTTTTGTCTTAACTCCAAACCTCTTTATAATATACTGAGAAATCATGACACGCTTTCCATCAATCCGCTTCGTATATCCCCATCGGCCTTGCCATATACTTTGAACAGGAAGGAAAGGAGTGATTCTTGTGGAACTGTTTGCTGTATGGACCGATGTATCGGGGCAAGAGGAAGCGGATCAATTTTATCGTTGTGTCAAGGAAAAAACCAAAGGTTTACATATAAGTAAAAGAGGATTTCGGCTCACCTTCAAACATAATGATGGAAGAGCAACCTGGGTGTGCAGAGGGAATGAGAATCACGAAGACTTCCAGCAATGGCTTCCCCGGATCAGTGATCTGCTCTCCCTTGGACTCGCCGACTTCATTATGGAGACACAAGAACGGAGCATGGTGGAGGATATGATCGCCAAGGCGTGTTCTGTCATGGATGAGCATGAGGTGGAAAAGGTCAATCGAATCTGCATGCCACTTCTATTAAATGGTGATCTGGATCAGCCCGGACTTCGAGAGCGCCGTCGTACTACGTTAGCCAGTGGACTACGGCAGGACCTGGAGGATGTTCACTTTTTTCACCTTGAAGGCATTATCAACTTCCGCATACGGCCATATAAGCAGGAGCTTCAGGAATTAGTGGAGTATGCGCTGGATGAGTTCTGGATGGATCGGCAGTATGAAGAGTTTATGGGGCTGTTGAAATATTTTGTGTTTTTTCAAGAAGCCAAAGTACCTCTGGTTCATCTTGTACACAAGGGAATGCATGAATTTCAGGTCCTGGATGCTGGACTTAATCTGTTACCCGTGCAAAAGGATGAACAGGTCGTTGTGGAAATGCCGGGTCTGGAACTGGAGATGGATATTGAAGATATGATTGTAAGTACACTCATCTCAATCTCTCCTGAGAAGGTCATGCTCCATACACGCACCCCGGATCTGCCAATCATCTCGACCATATGCCAGATCTTTGAAGACAAAGTGCAAATATGTCATCATTGCCCGGAATGCGAAGTGCTGCGCTCAGGATTGTTGACAGGTCTTGACGCAAGTGATCTCGGCAATTATAATAACTGTTGATCCATGAATTTTTCATGTGAACCATTGAACCAAAAGCGTTGACAAAGACAACAACCACACGCAAGATCGGTGCAGAGAGAGGAACCTAGGCTGAAATTTCCTCCGGATATCACGTATGGTTTACCCCTTTGTAGCTGCAATTTTGAAAGTGGAGTTAGAATATCGCCTTTATTGGGGATTATCCGCGAGTAAGGATCTGCCGGGTCATGCCCGTTATCGTCATGCCAATGAGGGCTGTATTTCCGAATATGGATGAATCAGCTGAATTAGGGTGGAACCACGAGTATATAACACTCGTCCCTTTGCCGGGACGGGTGTTTTTTGCGTTCCTTTGCAAAATGACTGGAATAGCAATAGATAATCAGTCCATAAATATCTGGACACGAAGGTTACATTAACAGGAGGAATGAAACAAATGGCAGTGAACATTAAATTACCGGATGGTTCAGTACGTGAGTACGCGGATGGCAGCAGCATTGAGGACGTAGCCGCTTCAATTAGCAGCGGATTGCGCAAAAATGCCGTAGCCGGCAAGCTGGATGGTATCGTGGTGGACTTGTCCACAACACTTCATGAGGGAGCATTGGTGGAGATCGTCACTCTGGATTCACCAGAAGGACTTGAAGTGATGCGTCATAGTACAGCTCACTTGATGGCTCAAGCAGTGAAACGTTTATATGGTAACCAAGAGGTACGCCTCGGTATCGGCCCTGTCATTGAAGATGGTTTCTACTATGATATGGACCTCGAACATGCGCTCAATCCTGAAGATCTGCAAAAGATCGAGAAGGAAATGGAACGTATTGTGAACGAGAACTTGCCAATTGTACGTAAGGAAGTTAGCCGCGAGGACGCGATCAAAACGTTCGAAGAAGTGGGCGATCCTTACAAACTTGAGTTGATTCGTGATTTGCCAGCGGACAGCGTGATTACGATTTATGAGCAAGGTGAATTCTTCGACTTGTGTCGTGGCCCTCACGTACCATCAACTAGCAAAATCAAAGTGTTCAAACTGATGAATGTCGCGGGTGCTTACTGGCGTGGAGATAGCAAAAACAAAATGCTTCAACGTATCTATGGTACGGCTTTTGTGAAAAAAGCACAGCTGGACGAGCATTTGCACTTCCTCGAAGAAGCTAAAAAACGGGATCACCGTAAGTTGGGTAAAGAGCTGGAAATGTTCACATTCTCCCAACTGGTCGGTCAAGGCTTGCCAATCTGGTTGCCTAACGGTGCGAAGCTGCGCCGTACTCTGGAGCGTTATATTGTGGATCTGGAAGAAAGCCTGGGATACCAGCATGTATACACACCGGTTCTGGGTAACGTGGAATTGTACAAAACATCTGGACACTGGGAGCACTACCAGGAAGATATGTTCCCGAAAATGGTTATGGATAACGAGGAACTTGTTCTCCGTCCAATGAACTGTCCTCACCATATGATGGTGTACAAGTCCAGCATGCACAGCTACCGTGATCTGCCAATCCGTATTGCCGAGCTTGGTATGATGCACCGTTATGAAATGTCGGGGGCGTTAACAGGTCTGCATCGTGTACGTGCAATGACACTGAACGACTCACACATTTTTGCACGGCCGGATCAGATCAAAGAAGAGTTCGCTCGTGTTATCGAGTTGATTCAAACAGTCTATAAGGATTTCGGTATCAACGAATACCGTTTCCGTCTGTCCTATCGTGATCCGAAGGATACTGAGAAATACTTCCAGAATGACGAGATGTGGGAAATGTCCCAACGTATGTTGCGTGAAGTTGTGGAAGAGCTTGACCTTCCATTCTATGAAGCAGAAGGTGAAGCGGCGTTCTACGGTCCGAAGCTGGATGTTCAGATCAAAACAGCCCTGGGCAAAGAAGAGACATTGTCTACGGTTCAACTGGACTTCCTGTTGCCTGAGCGCTTTGAACTTGAATATGTGGGAGATGACGGACAGAAACATCGTCCAGTCGTTATTCACCGCGGGGTAATTAGTACAATGGAACGTTTCACAGCATTCTTGCTGGAGAACTTTGCAGGAGCTTTCCCGCTGTGGTTGTCTCCGGTTCAGGCGAAAGTGATTCCGGTATCCGGAAACTTCGACGATTATGCGCGTGAAGTGGAAGCGAAACTGAAACGTGCGGGAATCTCTGCTGAAGCCGATCTGCGGAACGAGAAGCTTGGATATAAAATCCGTGAGGCGCAGCTGGAGAAAATGCCTTATATGTTTGTTGTTGGTGAGAATGAGCGTAATGCAGAAGCGGTATCCGTGCGTAAGCGTGGAGAAGGCGATCTGGGCATGAAACCGGTCGATGAAATTATCGCTCAATTGAAAGAAGAAATTGCAACACGTTTGGTATAAATGAACAAATGATTTATCAGATAACCAGTGCATAAGTTGCGCTGATCACTCTGAATAACGCCTGAATGACATGGGATTGACCTATGTTATTCAGGCGTTTTTTCGTAGTGTTTGCAGTAAAAAGTATAGATTAATTGCTTTTTGGAAAACCTTTGCAGTGAGGGGGAGGTTATACAATGAAAAAGCAATTCTCAATTCAAAAGAAACAAATACGGGGTTTATTGGTTGGCTGTGTAATATTCGCCGGGATGATGATCAACCTGAATCAGGTGGATGCCTATACATTTGAAGAGGAAAGTACAGTACTGCATGTCGAGAGTCAGAGCAGCGGCATTGAAGGTCCAATTATTGAAACTTCGAGCAAGTCTGATCAAGAATTTCGGGAACAGGTTAGCCATCAATACAGCGATGAGGCTCAGTTGACGACCATGGTGTATATGGCTTTATTGTGGTCACCACAACCAATGGTCATTCCAAGACCTGAGCTTCCAGAGAAACAAGTGGCAGATCCGTCTATGCCTGTGCTTGCTCCGCGTTCAGAACAAATCCTGGGTACACAAAAGGTTACAGCAACGGGATATACGGCAGGTGTGGAGTCTACAGGAAAAGGACCAAAACATCCTCAATACGGAATTACGTATTCTGGTGTCAAAGTACGTCGTGATAAAGAAACAGTTTCCACGATTGCAGCTGATCCAAAATTGTTCCCAATGGGTTCCATTCTGTATATTCCAGGCTATGGTTACGGAATTGTTGCAGATACGGGTTCAGCGATCAAAGGTCATAAAATCGATCTGTATTTCCCGACAACCAAGCAAGTGTACAAAGAGTGGGGCAAAAAAGATGTGGAGGTACAGGTGATCAGGCAAGGCGCTGGAAAGTGTACAGAAAAGATGCTCAGCGAGTTGGCCGATGCAATCGATGTGTACAAATCTGTACCGGATTCGTGGTTGGACAAGGCCATTTAATTTCACATGTTGAACATGAATAACTGAAGTGCTCTCTTCACATAATACTGACTGGGGACGAACCCCGCGGTGCAGCAATGCATCGTAAATATGAAGAGAGAGGTGATTCGTTGTGGCTAAAAAATCACAAGGGTACCAAACGCCAAACGAGAAGTATAATGCAGAGTTTGGAGAAGAGAATGCAGCAGCAAAAGTGAAGCAATCCGCTCAAAACAAAGTACAAGATAATTTCCAAACACCTGATGAAAAATACAATGCCGAGTTCGGTGTAGAAAACACAGGCCAAACTGGCCAAGGCAAAGCATCAAAATACAAAAAATAATTGAAGATTCATTAATCAAATGATGATTCAGCACCCTGGAGCAGCAGCTCCGGGGTGTTTTACATATACGAAGTTTTTACATTAATATCCTCTGATCTCAGTCTCGAGACCGAGATGAATTCCACCTGCCGCCGCTGTTCTCATTGTCTTGTCTGAGTTACACTGGATACATAATACAGACAAAGGAGACATGAGCGATGAAACGATCGACGCGTGACCGCTGGTGGGTTGGCATACCTCTTATTGCTATTGGTGCGATGATCTTGTTCAGACAATTGGGATATGACATTGATGTAGGATATATTTTCAGAACATATTGGCCGTTATTTCTAATCTGGTGGGGGGTCAAAGGAATCTCCGAGATTCGTCGCAACGGGGGTTACGCCTTTATAGGACCGGTAATTGTACTGGCAATTGGTGGTTACTTTCTTGCCCGTAACCTGGGATGGATTGATTACTCCATGGGGGAGTTCATTCGTTATCTGATACCGGTTATGCTGATTGGCGGAGGATTGTTCGTACTGATCGGGCCACGACGTCGTGATCGGAAACATCATGACAAGATGCAGCCACCTCCAGCAGCTGAGCAACCTTATAAACCGTTGGCTCCGGAGGATCTGGAGATGCCATCGTCGTTTGACGAACAGTTCGAGAAAACCTTTGGCAAACCAAAACAGGAACAGAAGAACGATGCACATGGCCCTCATTTCACAGGATCAACGGATTCATCATCACAAGGGCATCAATATAAGAAGAAACATCAATCCTATAACTCTAACGATACCGGATATGGAAAACATTATGATGATGGCTACGGAAATGGTTATGGGGATTATGGCAGTGGCAATACCATTAACAAATCGGCGTTCATCGGTGATCTGTACATGGGGCAGGAAGTGTTCTCGTTGAAACCAATGAACATCTCGGCTTTTATCGGAGATACTGTAATTGATTTGACGAAGGCACAGATTCCTTATGGGGAGACGAAGATTGTCATTTCTTCATTTATTGGGGATGTGAAAGTATTTGTTCCGGAAGATATGGATCTGGGTGTGACGGTGACGACAAATTCCTTCATTGGAGATATGTCACTGTTGAACCAGAAACGCGGCGGATTCCTGAGTAGTGCCCAGGCTGAAACTGCCCATTACCATGAAGCAAGCAAAAAAGTACGGATTATTGTAAGTGTGTTTATCGGAGACGTCAAAGTGAATAAGGTGGGTTAATGCATGATTCGAACAATTCTCAAGGCCAATAAATGGGAACTGATGATGTATTTTGCGCTAACTGGTCTGATTACGCTGGGCGGATTCTATCTATTGTATGGAGAGGTGTTGATGGGGGCTGGTCGTCAGCGGGCATGGACCTATGTTGCTGTTGTTGTGCTGGCCACCGTTATCACCGGATATATCGCTGCATTACGACTCCAACGCAAGATCGACCTGCTTGATCTCAACATGTTGAAAGTATCCAAGGGTAATCTGGCGGTGCGCATGCCTGAAGCGGATGACGCTTCGTTTGGTCGTGTCTATCAGGAGTTCAATGTCATGATGGATTCGATTGAGAAAAAGATGAGACTGCTTCAGCGCCTCGGTGAGCAGGAAGTCATTGAGAAGGAGCAAGCCTCGGAGCGGGCTGTGCTTGAAGAGCGCAAACGAATGGCAAGGGACCTCCATGACACGGTTAGCCAGCAGCTGTTTGCCATGCATATGTCGGCTTCGTCCTTACCGCGACTGCTGGAGATGAATCCGGAACATGGCGGTAAAGTACTGGACCAGTTAATACAGATGTCACATATTGCACAGCGTCAGATGCGAGGACTGATTGCCCAACTTCGACCGGTGGAGCTGGAAGGGCGTGACCTCACCGCAGCACTGGATAGTTGGTTTCCTGATTATTGCAGGCAGAATGGTCTTAAAGGTGTGAAAGAGCTGGAACTGGATGGCGGAATCTCGGATGCCATTGAGCACCAGCTGTTTCTTGTTATTCAGGAGGCAGTTGCCAATGTCGTGAAGCATGCAGAGGCTGGAGTGGTTAGTCTGTCCATACGGGAGAGTGAACATCAGATCAGCATGAGCATCAGCGATGATGGTCAGGGATTTTTACAGCAAGCGGAGCGTCCGGGTTCATACGGGTTATCTACCATGCGTGAACGGGCGGAGAAGCTTGGGGGGCAAGTTCAGATTATATCGAAACCGGGAGCGGGAACGACGGTACGGGTATTGATCCCGAAATTCCCGAACGTTCCTGAGTGAACCAGAGGGGGAGACGCAATGAGTGGTAAAGTAAACGTGATGATTGTGGATGACCATGATATGGTGCGCATGGGGTTGAAAACATATCTGATGCTGGAACCTACTTTTCATGTGATGGGAGAAGCGGGCCACGGGCAGGATGCGCTTGATCAGTTACGTAAGTTAAATGATAGTGAAATGCCGGACCTGATTCTAATGGATCTGATGATGCCTGTAATGAATGGCGCTGAAGCAACAAAAGCCATCATGACTGAATTTCCAGGGATGAAAATTGTGATGCTCACCAGTTTCCTGGAGGATGATCTGGTTGTGCAAGCGATTGAAGCGGGTGCGGTAAGTTATGTACTGAAGACAGTCTCTGCTGAAGAACTGATCTATGCTCTGCAAGGGGCATATAGAGGCATGCCTGTTATGACAGGTGATGTTTCGCAGGCGTTAACCCGGGGAATCAGACAACGTACAGCGAGAGAGAGTGAATCGGGTCTGACTGAACGGGAGAAGGAAGTGCTGCTGCTTATTGCAGAGGGAAAGACCAACAAAGACATTGGAGAAGAATTACATATCAGTATCAAAACCGTCAAAACACATGTAAGTAACCTGCTGATGAAATGTGAGATGGACGATCGTACACAGTTGGCCATCTATGCTCATCGTCAGGGATGGGTGAAAACGAAAGGGTAAAATGCTGTCGTGACGGGGAAAAGAGTCTATTCTTATGTGCTTTTATCTCCTTTTTAATTGTTTTTAAGGTACGGTTAAGGTTTAAAGTACAAAATAAGGACAGTTAAAGAATATCTCTTGGGAATAAGAGATTGGGAGGTAGAGAGGCATGGATGAACGCAACTATAGATCGAACCGTCAAGACGAGGAAAACGAAACCAAACAAACGGAGAATCGCAATTCTTCCGGAACGGACGAATCCTCCTATTATTATTCTTATGGACCTTTTCAGTCCGTGAATCAGGAAGATACAGCAAATCACATGGGAAGCACTAATCAGCGTGAAGAAGGAAATGTAGAGATTACAAAACCTGATCCGGTGAGACCCGTACCTACTTACTATAATAGTGAACCATCCGAACAAGCGAAAAGATCATCAGCAGGCGGCGGAAACGGCTCAGGTAACGGTGGAGATCAAGGGAATGGCGGCAAAGGCAACTGGAACTATAATAACCGCAAGCCACGTTCTTCCGTAAGATCACTTCTATTTTCCTTTATTGCCGGGATGCTGGTCATCACCGTTCTCATGTACACAGCTGATAGAACAAACATGTTCACACCGGAGACGGCACTTACGAACACAGACAATCAAAGTTCAGGACAGGAAGCGTCTACAAACACAGGCGGAGGCAACAATGTCACAGCGTCGTTACTGCCAACAGGCAAAGAAGATGTGTCTTCCGTAGTAACAAGTACAAGTCCGGCTGTCGTCAAAATCGAAACACTCGCGAAGCAGTCCTCACGTACAGGATTGGGTCAGGGTGGATCAAATACAAGTGATCCGCTGTACCAATACTTCTTTGGTAATGGGGGCGGAACGGAAGGCAATCAAGGCCAAAGCCAGCAACCACAAAGCGGTAATCAGCTTGTGCCTATGGGCATTGGTTCCGGGTTCATTTTTGACAAAGAAGGATATATCCTGACGAACCAACACGTTGTTCAGGGTGCAGATGTAATCCAGGTAACCCTGGAGAACAACAGCAAGCCTTATGAGGCTAAATTGCTGGGAAGCAGCTTTGATCTGGATTTGGCTGTATTGAAAATTGAGAAAAACAGTGGTGACGATGCGTTCCCTGTAGCTCCACTGGGTGATTCCAACAGTACTCAAGTCGGTGAATGGCTTGTAGCTATTGGTAACCCTGAAGGATTCGAACACACGGTTACAGCAGGTGTACTGAGTGCCAAAGAACGTACGATCAGCATTCCAGATGAAGAAACAGGAAAAACACGTGAGTACAGCCATTTGTTGCAAACAGATGCTTCGATTAATCCGGGTAACTCCGGTGGTCCGTTGCTTAACCTGAATGGGGAAGTTATCGGAATGAACGTTGCAGTAAGCGCAGATGCACAGGGAATTGGTTTTGCAATCCCGTCGAGCGTCATCTCTGAAGCCGTTAAATATCTTAAAGAGAACAAAGAAGTTCCCAAAGAGCCAGTACCCTTTATCGGTGCGTCTCTGATGGCTCTCACGCCTGAAGTTGCTAAACAAATGGGAACAGACGTTACCGAAGGTTCAGTTGTAGCCAGCACGATCTTCCAATCACCGGCTTACCAAGCAGATCTTCGTGCATATGACATCATCACAGGTGCCAATGGTACGCCGTACGCGACAAGTCAAGATCTGATTGATTTTATCAAGAAACAGGAAATCGGTAGTGAAGTTACACTGAACGTGGTGCGTGATGGTAAGAAGATGGATTTGAAAATCAAAATCGGTAACAAAAATGATTTTGATACTTCACAAACAACAGATACACAACAGCAGCAACCATAAATATCGGGCAAGGATTAACACAACGGAAGGGTTTGAAGGCCCTTCCGTTTTTTTGCCCTGATGAAGCAGGGTTACAATGGACCAGGACGGATTGGAGACGCCTACTTGAAGATGCAGATTGTGCTTCTGCCTGTTACAATGGGATAAAACGTTAGGATAAAGGAGAAAGACCACCATGCGCTCAACTATTTTGATTGTGGATGATGACGAAAAAATTGTATCCATGCTCCGCCGGGGGCTGGCTTTTGAAGGATATGAGGTACAGACGGCTTCCAATGGAGCCGAAGGCCTCAGCAAACTGATGGACAAGGAGCCGGACATCGTTGTGCTGGATGTGATGATGCCGCAGATTGACGGATTTGAGGTATGTCGCAGATTGAGAGAAGCAGGCAGCAAAGTGCCTGTGCTGATGCTTACGGCCAAGGATGAAGTACAGAGCCGGGTGACCGGACTGGACACAGGAGCCGATGACTACCTTGTAAAACCTTTTGCGCTGGAAGAATTATTGGCACGTGTCCGTGCATTGCTGCGCCGCAAGTCAGATAGTGCGGGTACGCCGGACAACCGCTTAATGTATGAAGATATCATTTTGGACAATGACTCACGTGAAGTATTGCGAGATGGGCAGCGTCTGGAGCTGACTGCCAAAGAATTTGAACTGTTGAATCTGTTCATGCAAAATCCAAGACGGGTACTGTCCCGTGATCTGATTATGGATAAAATCTGGGGTTATGATTACAGCGGTGAGTCTAACGTGCTTGAAGTATACATTGCCATGCTCAGACAGAAGACTGAAGAATACGGTGGCAAACGTCTAATCCAGACCATCCGGGGAGCCGGTTATATTCTGAGAGGTGACTCCTGACATGTCCATTCGGTTAAGACTAACCGCATGGTATTCTGGTATTCTGGCCGCCGTGCTTATTTTTTGGGGCGTTGTCATCTATGCCTTTGTTTATTTTAATTCCTATCAGGAAGTCGAACAGCAATTAAAGGTGAAAAGTGCCCGGATTACGGATCAAATTGGTGTAAATCCTCTTTCGCAGTCGTTGGATCTGGACCCATTTACAGAGAGCCAGCTTCAGGAGGCACAAATTTATATTCAACTCTGGGATTATCAGAGTCGCTCAGGCAGAATCTCGGGTAATATGGAGAAACTGCAGATTCAATTTCCGGTATTAAAAGCCAATGAGATACTTAAAGAGCGAGGCATATCCAAGATCTATGTGGATGGTACACCGTTTCTGGTGAATCAGCTTCCCCTTTCTCTTCAGGGAACCAATGAAGTACGTGGGATTCTTCAGGTTGGTGCGAATGTAAGTTCACAGGAGCGCTTGCTGGAAGCGTTGCTTAATATTTTGGTTTTTGGCTGGCTGGTAGCGATGGCATTGGCTATTACCTCAGGTCTCGTCTTGGCCCGCAAGTCGATGCGTCCGCTCGTGACTGTCATTGATGCCGCCAATCAGATTCAATCTGGAGATGACTTAAGTGTACGTATTCAATATGCCGGGCCGAAGGATGAGATCGGGCGTCTGATTGAAACGGTGAATAATATGCTTGAACGTACAGAATTGTCATTCCGCGGTTTGGAGGAGACGAATGCTGCCCAGCGCCGCTTTGTATCCGATGCATCGCATGAACTGCGTACGCCGCTGACCACCATACGCGGGAACGTAGACTTCCTGAAGAAGCTGTGGGATCAGGAGGGGACCGACCGACCGAATCTGGATGAGGAGACTGTCAAACAAATGTCGCTGGAAGCCATTGAAGATATGGCGGACGAGGGAAAACGTATGAGCAGGCTGATCAGCGACATGTTATCGCTGGCGAGAGCGGATACGGGTCAGAAAATTGAACTGAATCCGACCCCGCTGCAAATTCTCGTACAGGAAGTGGCACGTAGAGCACAATTTCTGGATCGTCAGGCAGACTGGCTTCCAGGAGATTTTTCCATCCTTAATGGTATTTATGTGAACGGTAGCAAGGACTATCTGCAACAGATGTTGTTTATTTTCATCGAAAATGCGTTTAAATACACACCTGAAGGCTCTGTGACGCTGGATGCCGTATTATACAAAGGTCAGGTAGGACTACGCATCAGCGACACTGGTATTGGGATGGATCGGGACGAAGTGCCGTTCATCTTTGATCGTTTCTATCGGGCGGATGAATCCCGTGGGGCGACACCGGGGATCGGTCTGGGACTTTCGATTGCGAAGTGGATTATTGAAGAACACCACGGATCGGTTGAGGTTGTGACCAGACGTGGAGAAGGAACCACCTTTATTATCTGGTTGCCGGTTGTCTTTGCTCCGCCTATCGAATAAAGGTATAATAGACAGGACTGCAATTACATCGGCAACGTTGCCGAGAAAGAAAGCGGGTGGCAACCAAGTGGAAGTACTACGAATTTCGCCGCGGGGATATTGTTACGGCGTTGTGGATGCGATGGTGCTCGCGCGTCAAGCGGCACGCAATCTGGATTTACCACGACCTATTTATATATTGGGTATGATTGTGCATAACCAACATGTGACGGATTCCTTTGAAGATGAAGGTATTATTACATTGGATGGTCCGAACCGGATGGATATTTTGAGCCAAGTGGAGAGTGGCACGATTATTTTCACAGCTCATGGTGTATCTCCTGAAGTGCGCAAGTTGGCACGGGACAAAGGATTGACAACAGTGGATGCAACATGCCCTGATGTCACCAAGACACATGATCTCATTCGGGAGAAGACGGCAGAGGGTTATCAGATCATCTATATCGGCAAAAAGAATCACCCTGAACCAGAAGGTGCCGTTGGTGTTGCACCAGATCTCGTTCATCTGATCGAGAAGGAAGAAGAGATCGAAGAACTGAACGTATCTCCAGGCAAAATCCTTATTACGAATCAGACAACGATGAGCCAGTGGGATATTAAACACATTATGAGCCGTCTGCTGGAGAAGTTTCCGGGCGCAGAGATTCATAATGAGATTTGCCTTGCAACTCAGGTTCGTCAGGAAGCTGTAGCGGAACAGGCAGGTCAATCGGACCTGGTTATCGTGGTGGGTGATCCTCGCAGCAATAACTCTAACCGTCTGGCACAAGTGTCGGAGGAGATTGCGGGTGTTACGGCCTACCGTGTATCTGATGTTTCCGAGATTCAGCAAGAATGGCTGAAAGGTGTAAATAAGGTGGCGGTTACTTCGGGTGCATCAACACCAACGCCGATCACGAAAGAAGTCATCCTTTACCTGGAACAGTATGAACATGACAAGCCGGAGACGTGGGAGATCAAACGTACCGTGAACATGAGCAAACTGTTGCCTCCAGTTAGAGAAAAAACACGTACACCTTAGGAAATGTAAAAGTAAGTCTAACTGTATGTGAATTAAAAACGAGATGTGAATGAGAAGAATCCTGTTATGCAGATCCGAATGTCGGAGCCTGTGGAGCAGGATTCTTTTTTTGTATATGGATAAGGAGTGTGTACCTTGACGCAATCAGATAACTATGGTATATTCACTTTAACGGATAAAAGCTTAAAAGCGAACAAGCGTTTAAGCGCGACAGAATTTTTAAATTTAATCAGACGCACATTAAGAAATGATTGTGCTCTCATACAAGGAAGGATGGGAATTAATATGATCGTTATTGCAGGCAAAGCTACACCGGAGGAACAGATTCAGGATATCGTTGCAGTTATTGAAAAAGAAGGGCTTCAGGTGCATATCTCTCGCGGAGAGGATCGTACTATCATTGGTTTGATTGGTAAAGTTGAACCTAAAATGCAAGAGCATCTTCGCCAAATGAAAGGTGTCGAGAATGTCGTTAAAATCTCGAAGTCTTACAAATTGGCAAGTCGTGACTTCCATCCGGAAGATACGGTGATCTCCATCAAAGGTGTAGATATCGGCGGAAAAGAACTTGTTGTCATGGGCGGACCATGTGCGGTTGAATCCGCTGCACAGATTGATGAGATTGCCGGGCTTGTGAAAGCTGCTGGTGGGCAAGTGTTACGTGGGGGAGCATTTAAGCCTCGTACGGGTCCTTACAGCTTCCAGGGAACGGGCGTAGAGGGATTGATCATGATGGCGGAAGCAGGCAAGAAACATGACCTGCTGACCATTACTGAAGTCATGACACCTGAGTATGTGGATATTTGCGCCGAGTACGCAGATATTCTGCAAGTAGGTACACGTAACATGCAGAACTTTGACCTGCTCCGCAAATTGGGCGAGTGTGGTAAACCCGTATTGTTGAAACGTGGTTTCAGTGCGACATACGATGAATTGTTGAATGCGGCTGAATACATTCTTGCGGGTGGTAACCCAAATGTTATGCTGTGTGAACGTGGTATTCGTACGTTTGAATCCTACACACGGAATACGTTGGATCTGTCAGCGATCCCTGTTCTGCAGTCTCTGAGCCATTTGCCGGTTATTTCTGACCCGAGCCATGGTACTGGACGACGTGAACTGGTGGAACCGATGACAAAAGCTTCCGTTGCTGCGGGTGCCAATGGCCTGATCATTGAAATGCATACCGATCCGGATAACTCCATGACAGGAGATGGTGTGCAATCCTTGTTCCCTGACCAATTCGCTAACCTGCTGCAGGATCTGGAGAAATTGGCACCAATCGTGGGTAAATCATTCAGCACAGCCAAACAACCGGCAGAATTTTTCCCGGCACGTGTAGGCGTGTAATAAGAATTTCATAGTCAAGGTCTGGATCATCATCCGGGCATCTCCTTTGATCTCGTTCATTGCAACGGAATCAGATAGATGCTCGGTTTTTTGCATATTTTGCAGTTTTGAACGTATTTATTAATCAATAGTGATAAGAAACATTTATGATGTGAAGTTTTTCCCATGATTTAGGTTAAAATAGGGGTCGCTTTACCGCATTAAACCAGTTAAATGTATATAAAACTAGTTGTTATATGAATTTATGTTATTTATAAAGTGTGAGTATATCTAACATCCCTTCAAAAAATACCTTACATAAGTATTGACGATGTCATGTTTTAAAATTTATAATGACGACAGAAAAAAATTCGAATTTAGACATTTTCTTAGTGGGGTTGTTTAATGTTCGGAATATTTGGGAGGACGAATACATGTCGGTTGAAAACGTATTGAAATCAATTCAAGAGAACAACATCGAGTGGGTAGATTTTCGTTTTGTAGATTTAGCTGGTCGTGCACATCACATCTCGTTGCCAGCTTCGGCTGTGGATGCAGACACGTTCGTAAATGGAGTAGCTTTTGACGGTTCTTCTATCCAAGGTTTCCGCGGAATTGAAGAGTCCGATATGGTTATGATGCCAGACCCTGAAGCGACTTATGTCGATCCGTTCACTGCACACCCTACATTGAATGTTATGTGTGATATCTTCACTCCGGATGGCGAGCGTTATGAGCGTGACCCACGTAGTATCGCTGTTAAAGCAGAAGCTTTCCTGCAAGAAAGCGGCGTAGGTACAACAGCATTCTTCGCACCTGAATCCGAGTTCTTCATCTTCGACGATGTTCGTTATGAGAGCGGCACGAACAGCTCTTCCTACTTCGTAGATTCAGAAGAAGCTTCTTGGAATACCAACCGTCAGGAAGAAGGCGGAAACCTGGGCTTCAAAGTTCGTACTAAAGGCGGATATGTTCCAGTAGCACCAGTGGATACACAACAAGATATTCGTAGCGAAATGTGTCGCCTTTTGGAAGAAGCTGGCCTGTCAATCGAGCGTCATCACCATGAAGTGGCGACAGCGGGTCAAGCCGAAATCAACTTCCGTTTTGATACACTGAAGAAAACAGCAGATAACCTGCTTGCATACAAATACATCGTGCACAACACTGCACGTCAATATGGCAAAGTAGCAACATTCATGCCAAAACCATTGTTCGGTGATAATGGTAGCGGAATGCACGTTCACCAATCCATCTTTGATGGCGATTCCCCATTGTTCTATGACAAAGCGGGATATGCTAACCTGAGTGAAATGGCTCTGCACTACATCGGAGGTATTCTGTACCATGCTCCGGCACTGATCGCTTTGACTAACCCTAGTACAAACTCATTCAAACGTCTTGTACCTGGTTACGAAGCACCAGTTAACTTGGTCTACTCCAAAGGTAACCGTTCCGCAGCAGTTCGTATTCCGGTTGCAGCTGTGACACCAAAAGGTTGTCGTATCGAGTTCCGTACACCAGACTCCACAGCTAACCCATACTTGGCATTCTCTGCAATGCTGATGGCGGGTCTGGATGGAATCAAACGCAAAATTAACCCAACTGAGCTTGGATATGGTCCGCTCGACAAAAACATCTACGACCTGTCTGATGCAGACAAAGAAAACATCCGCAGTGTGCCAGCTTCCCTGGAAGAAGCACTTGATGCTCTGGCAGCTGACAACGAGTTCTTGACTGAAGGCGGCGTATTCACGAAAGACTTCCTTGATAACTACATCAACCTCAAACGTGATGAAGCGAAAGCAGTAGCGATCCGCATTCATCCGCACGAGTACAGCCTCTACTTCGACTGCTAATTGGTCGGGGTCGGAACAGTTCTTGTTCCAACTTAAAGCCTCCGGGACACGCTCTCGGAGGCTTTTCCTTGAATTAAACAATGTAGTGCTTTAACTTTGCAGGGTGATAAAGGAATTTGATTACCTGAATTCAACACTTCAGTGCATATTGCCCTTGAAGCAGATAGAGAATACTGATATCATAGCGATAATATTTACTTTGAGTGCATTTTGCACAAATCCATAGAGCGACTTTCAATAAGTAAGATATAGATCAAAATGTTTCAATTTGTCTATACGTTGGTTGGATCAGGATGCTTCTTCCTGTCCAACTCTTATACCCGTGAGCGATTCTAATCGAATTGTGCAAAATGCTGTTTGTATGTCAGAGTTACGGATGGAAAGGGCGGGGGATTTTGTGACAAAAAGAGCGTATAACTTTAATGCAGGACCTGCGGCGTTACCACTTGAGGTACTGGAGCGTGCACAGGCGGAATTTGTAGATTTTCGTAATACAGGCATGTCGATTATGGAGATGTCTCACCGTGGAGCGGTGTATGAGTCTGTACATAATGAAGCTCAGGAGCGGTTGTTGTCGCTTCTAGGCAATCCAAAAGGATACAAGGTCCTCTTTCTGCAGGGCGGTGCAAGCACTCAGTTCGCGATGTTGCCAATGAACCTGCTCGGTGCAGGGCAGACTGCAAGTTACGTGATGACTGGCAGCTGGGCGAAAAAGGCTCTGTCTGAGGCGAAGTTGATCGGCGAGACAGATGTTGCTGCATCTTCAGAAGCAGAGAAATTTATGAAATTGCCGGATGTTTCGAATCTGAGTTTGCCGGAACGTACGGCTTATGTACATCTGACGTCCAACGAAACGATTGAAGGTACGCAATTCAAGTCGTTCCCGGATACCGGTTCAGTACCTCTGATTGCGGACATGTCGAGTGATATTTTCTGTAAACCATTTGATCTTAATCAGTTCGGCATGATCTACGCAGGTGCACAGAAGAACCTGGGTCCATCCGGAATTACGGTTGTAATTGCTCGTGAGGAACTGGTGAGCGAATCGCCTAAAACGATTCCAACCATGCTTCGTTACAGCACACATGTAGATAACAATTCCCTGTACAATACGCCACCATCCTTCTCAGTATATATGGTGAATGAAGTATTGAAATGGATTGAAGAACAGGGCGGACTGGCTGGTATTGAGCAAAAAAATACGAAAAAAGCGGAATTGCTCTATAACACAATTGATGGTTCCGGTGATTTCTACCGTGGTTGTGTGGAACAAGAAGATCGTTCCCTCATGAATGTAACCTTCCGTCTTGCTTCTGAAGAATTGGAGAAAAAGTTCATCAAGGCTTCGGAGGAAGAAGGATTTGTAGGTTTGAAAGGACATCGCAGTGTGGGTGGTCTCCGTGCCTCCATTTATAATGCTGCTCCTTATGAGAGTGTTAAGGCACTGACAGACTTCATGAGTCACTTCCAGAAGACAAATGGATAATTAAGTATAGGGAGCCTTCCACATTGACGTGTGGAGGGCTTTTCTTTAAGATTAGAGGGTTGTCGTCAACATGAAATGAAAAGGAGATTGAACACATATGGCTTTACACATCGTTCTGGTTGAACCAGAAATTCCGGCGAACACAGGCAATATTTCGCGTACTTGTGCGGCAACCGGTACCCATCTGCATCTCGTACGTCCACTTGGATTTCGAACAGATGATGCTACATTGAAACGTGCAGGGCTGGATTACTGGCATGCTGTCCATATTGAATACCACGACTCATTTGCTGAGGTTCAGGAAAAATATCCGGAAGGTCGTTTCTTCTATGCAACTACGAAGGCCAAGAACCGATATAGTGATTTTAATTTTCAGGATGGGGATTTCCTCGTTTTTGGTAAAGAGACTAAAGGCCTGCCACCTGAATTAATTGCTGCGAATCCCGATACATGCATGAAAATGCCAATGACTGGTGACGTTAGATCATTAAATCTGTCCAATTCGGCAGCAATTATTGTATATGAAGCGTTACGCCAGCTCAATTTCCCGGGGTTAGAAGGATAAAATTTGGTTATAAATGACGGCTAGAATTCGGAAAAAAAACATTTTTCAAAAAAAAGGACAAAAAATGTTTATTTCCAGCAGGATTCGACAAAATCTTGGCGAATCTATAAACATAGTACAAATGTACCTAGAAATTTAGAGTAAGATAGGAGAGGTGTGCCGTAGCTATGAAGCCAGCTGGAGTAGTTCGCAAAGTTGACCAATTAGGTAGGATCGTATTGCCTAAATCTTTGCGTAAAAGGTATCAAATGAATGAGGGAGATCCTGTAGAAATCTTAGTACAAGGGGACCATATTATCTTGGAGAGATATCGTCCAAAATGTATTTTCTGCGGATCCATCGAGGAAGTCAACGAGTTCAAAGAGCGTTACATATGCGCACAATGTTTAGATGAAATGACTCAGCTTCCACAACACGGATAAGAAATAACGTCATGGGGTCCATTGACCCCGTGGCGTTTTTTTTTATATTCTCAATTGAATGGCATAATTGCAATTTGAAAAAAAGATAAAATACGTAGACTAACGCTGGGTGTAAAGGGGTAAAACCTCATTCCACACGGCATTCAGGATGCCTTGCATATTTTCTTCCTCACTATTAATACATATGACAGCTTCCTTTGAGGGAATTATGATACACAACTGACCATAGGCACCATCGGCGCGGTAAGCGTCATGAGAACACATCCAGAACTGATACCCGTAACCTTTTCCCCAATCTCCGTCTCCAGTCGTTTCGATCTGCTGGGACGTAGCCTGTCGAATCCAATCCGCAGGTACAAGCTGTCTGCCTTCCCAAAAGCCCTCCTGCAACAGTAACTGTCCAAATCGACTCAGTTCCTCATTGCTTATCCAAAGACCTGCACAGCCAAGCGTTACGCCGAGTGGAGAGGTTTCCCACTCTACATCATGGATGCCAAGCGGATCAAATAACCGTGGAGTCAGGTAATCTTTCACGGTTTGGCCGGTAGCAGCCTGTAGCATGGCTGAGATCATAAATGTATCCCCGCTGCTATATGTAAATTGTTCTCCAGGTACCCGGTCCAGAGGCAGAGACATATAATATTTCGCCCAGTCCTTTTCAGTCAATGAAGCTCGCTCATCAGCCCAAAGAGGGGGAGAGTCATGACCCGAAGACATTCGGAGAAGATCACTTAGTTTCAATTCCTGCGGCGATGGGAGATTGCGCTGTGCAGTCGGGACATGATCATAAGAGAAATAATCACCAAGTGTCGCATCCAGATGTATCAGACCTTCTTCAAGCGCAAGACCAACGGCCATACACGTGAAGGATTTACTGATGGAATGTTGTACTCTGCGCTGATCCTTATCCCGGTCCCAATGGGCAAGCAGATGCCCTTTTTGTAATATGCGAATGGAAAAAACGTTCAATTGTTGCTCCGTAATCGTATGAATGAAACCTTTGAGTTGCTCAGACATATTAACCTCCCTAATATCAGGTGAAACCTGAGTAAAATCGGTTGGTGAAACGTTTCCGTAATTCGAATGCAAAATCAGAACCCATGTTAGTATAAACCTGGTTTGGTGTCAATTAAAGTTGTAATAGTACTTACTAAATTTTCATTTTTTCGTAATAATAGTGTCTTTGGACGCAAATTTAGACTTAAAAGAGCATTTTTTCGAGAAAAAAACGCGAAATTTGTAAAAAGGTTATTGACAGGATTTACTCATCGGGCTTATGATTTATTCGAAACGATTCGAAGAAATCGCTTCCACATTAAAAGTGTTGTAATGAACTCCATGTGAATCAACGTTGGCTATGTTTTGAAACGATTCGAGAAAATCGTTTCGATAACCCATCGTAATACAAGGGAATCTACAACAGCCTGCAATCCAACGCCAGAGAAACGAATGAGTAAAGACAGCAGGCGATGATGAGAGGGGTTACATTTATGGCACATATAACGATCGAAACTGGATCGCCAACCTTATGCATGAATACCAGCATACATGTTGTGTCCAGTGACTCCGGAGAGACTTCAGGCGGTACACTATATCTGTTGCACGGGGCAGGCGATAATGCGAGTACCTGGCAGCGGTTAACCACAATTGAGATGTATGCAGCGCAATATGGCTGTACGATCATTATGCCGGAAGCGAATCGAAGCTATTACACCGATATGGAATACGGCCTGAATTACTTCCACTACATCACTCAGGAGTTACCTGAAATATGCAAGCGTCTGCTCAATCTGAATCCTGATCCGGAGAAAACATACGTTGCAGGTTTATCCATGGGTGGATATGGTGCACTGAAATGTGGACTAACTTATCCAGAGCGATATCGCAAAGTAGTGTCTCTATCTGGCGTAACGGATATCCAGACACGGCTTCATGATCCCCATATGCCAGCGACAATGATCAAGGAAATGAAAGCGGTTTTTGGAGAACGTTTACAGGTAAAAGCCGATCAGGATATTTACGCACTGTCGGCCAAGCTGCTGGAACAGGGTGTTCCTTTACCGGATATCCTCAGTTGCTGTGGCGATAGTGACCCCTTTGTAGAGATGAATCGCGACTATGCGAGATACATGCAGGGGACTGCCTTTGATTTTCGGTATGTGGAGACGCCGGGGGCTCATGAATGGAGATTTTGGGAGCACCACCTGAGAACGATGTTTGATTTTCTGTACAACGACAAGACCATAGTAGAGTGAGGAGATGCAATGTGAAACCTGCAGCCGAAGGACCTAGCAAAAAGCTGAAGGGAAACGTGAAGGGCAATTCGCTCTGGACTGAAATCTGGAAGCACCGAATGACATACACCCTGCTTATTCCGGGGCTTGTCTGGCTAATTCTGTTTGCCTACATGCCGATGGGTGGCCTGTCTCTGGCATTCAAAGATTACAAGGCCAACCTGGGCATCTGGGGAAGTCCATGGAGCGGATTCGAGAACTTCAAATATGTTTTCCGTGATCCAACCTTTATCGACGCAGTATGGCGTACGCTGTACATCAATATTCTGAAACTGATTATTCAGTTCCCGTTCCCGATCATTCTGGCGCTGTTGCTGAATGAATTGCGGATGCGCAGAGGAAAAAAATTGTTCCAAACCGTTCTTACATTCCCGCACTTCCTTTCCTGGATCATCGTATCCGGGGTAGTCATCAATGTGCTGGCATATGACGGACTGGTAAATAGCGCGCTCGGATTACTCGGATTGCCAACGATTAACTTCCTGGGGTCTGAATCCAACTTTGTACCCATGTTGCTGTTGACTGATATTTGGAAATCAAGTGGATGGGGCGCGATTATATTCCTGGCTGCCATTTCCGGTATTGATCAGGATCAGTATGAATCAGCACAGATTGACGGGGCTTCCCGTATGCAACAGATGTTCAAAATTACTTTGCCGAACATCCTTCCAACCATCACAATCATGTTTATTCTCTCGGTTGGTGGATTGATGTCTTCCGGGTTTGACCAGATCTTCAACTTGGCAAATGCCGCTACCAAAAATGTATCGGAAGTACTCGATGTATATATCTATCGGATTACGTTCCAGTCATCTACCGATTTCTCATTCTCGACAGCGGTCAGCTTGTTCCGTTCCCTGGTGAATATGGCCTTGCTGCTTCTTGCTGACAGATTTGCCAAGTGGCTTGGCGGAGACGGATTGTTCCGATAAGAGAGGAGGAAAAATGAGATGAGCAAGAAAGCTAACAAAAAACCGAGAATTGGTACAGAAAAAATGACACTTCTCGATTACATTATTTTCGCCGTATTACTAGTGCTTGCCCTGATGATCCTGATTCCATTCTGGAATGTCATCATGATCTCGTTTGCAACACAAAAAGAATATGCTGACAATCCATTTTTGATGTTCCCTAAAGAATGGACATTGGATTCCTACAAGGCATTGTTCGCTGACGGAACGATTCTGACGGGGTACAAAAATACAATTATATTGCTAGTTATCGGCTTGCCACTCAGCTTGTTCCTGACAACAAGCATGGCATATGGCCTTAGTCGCAACAAATTTCCGTTTAAGAAATTTCTCTTTTTCCTGGTACTGTTCACCATGATCTTTAATGGTGGTATCGTACCACTGTACCTGATCATGAAATCACTTCATCTTACAGGTACGCTGTGGTCCGTTATCCTGGCGGGAAGCTTCAGTGCGTTTAACATGATTCTAATGATGAACTACTTCTACACCTTGCCTGAATCGCTAATGGAATCGGCGAGACTGGATGGAGCAGGAGAGTGGAGAATTTTGTTCTCCGTTGTTCTTCCGCTGGCTACACCAATTATGGCTACAATCACGTTGTTCTACGGTGTGGCTTACTGGAACAGTTGGTATGATGCGATGATATTCCTTCGAAAAGCGGATCAGTTACCGCTCCAGAATGTACTCCGAAATATTATCGTGACATCTACGACGAATGCATCCAATGCATCCAGTGTGGATGCTGCCCAGGCAAGCAACTTCTCAATGGGTATGAAGATGGCGGCCGTATTTGTCACCATGGTACCAATTATGTGTTTCTTCCCAATGCTGCAAAAACACTTTGCCAAAGGGGTATTAACAGGGGCAATCAAGACCTGATATACGTATAGGATTTTGCAATAAAATTCTACTAAAAAAACATGGGGGTAAAACATGAAAACGAACAAAAAGTTGTCAGTAAGAGCTCTCTTTGCCATCACGCTTAGTGTAGTTATGCTGATGGTGACCGCTTGTTCCAGTCAAGGAGCTTCAGGTGGTAACGAAAAAGATGCAGAGGGAAATTACAAAGACAACCTGACCATCTCTGTAGCTAACCTGACAGAAATCAAAAACGGGAACCTGGATAATGATTTCCACAAGTTCTGGACAGACAAATTTAATTTAACATGGGACTACAACTATATCGATTGGGATTCATGGGGCGAGAAGCTTCGTCTGTGGATCAACTCTGGCGACTTGCCGGATGTAGCGGTATGGAACTACGTACATGGCGATGCCATTAACAGCATTGAACAAGGTTTATTCTACAAATTCCCGGATGACTGGAAAGAACGCTGGCCTAACGTGGCAGCAGCTTACAATTTGACGGGTCTTGGAGACAAGTTGGAAGAATTGACAGGTGGAACATATGTCCTGCCTAGACCAATCTATTTCGAGAACAAACCGGCTGACCCACTCACGAACCAAATTGGTGTCATTGCGCTTCGTAAAGACTGGGCTGAAGCGGTTGGTTTTGAACTGAAAGATGCTTATACAACAACCGAATTGAATGAATATGCTGCGCTAGTGAAAGAAAAAGATCCAGGCAAAGTGGGTAACAAACTTGTACCTCTGTCCTACAATGCGGCAGATGCTATGACAAACATGATTATGCCAAACAGTGTGCATGCCATGACTGACTCTCCGTTCTACAAAGGTGAAGATGGCCAATTCCACTGGGGACCAGCAGATCCTGAAACGCTGACAGGACTTAAATTGATGCAAAAAGCCTATAAAGACGGATTGCTCAATCCTGAGTTCTACACATGGAAAAACAATGAAGGTCAAAACAACTTCAAAGTAACAGGTACAGCTGCTGTAACAAGTCTGGGCGGACTGGCTTCCTACAGACAAGGTCTGGATTCCGATATGAAAAAAAATCTGGGTGTAGATAGTGATGAACTGGTACACACAGCAATCGTAGTAGGCGATGACGGGAAATACCGTAACATGGAGCAAGCCAACTTCTGGTCTGCATTGATCTTCAATCCGGACATCAGTGACGAGAAATTCGAACGGATCATGGATCTGATCGATTACTCCGCAACAAAAGAAGGACAGTTGCTCATCAACATGGGCTTTGAAGGAAAAGATTGGAAATATGATGAAAACAACGAACTCGTTAGCTTGTTGCCAGAAGGAACGGTATTGGAAGATAAATATCCAGCACGTTTCGAAGGTCTGTATCTGCTCGGTGACGACTTCAGTGTTGTAAACCCTGCAATCAAAAAAGATTACCGTGATAGAGCCGTGAAATTGTTCGAAGAAAAAGCAAAACTTGGTACAGAAGGCAAATCGCTTGCACCATACGATTGGGATGTCAACCTGTACGATTCCAAAGCTAAGAGTCAGGCTTCATTCGACTACCAGAATGAATATGCCAACTTGATCCTCAAAAACGGAGATCTAGAGGCAAACTGGAAAGAATGGGTAAACAGTAAAATGTCCCTGGTTCAACCTTATCTGGATGAGCTAAACGATAAATTCTAGTAATCATTCAGTAATTAATTTTGAACCCGGTGCGCGGTCTCTCCCCGAACGCAGCCGGGTTCTTTATTTCAACAACTTATAGTGGAGGATACGATCCGATGAATAACGAGCAGTTGTTAGACTTGGTAAAACAGATGACGTTGGAGGAAAAAACAGCTCAGCTTCTTCAGTTGACTGCCAACTTTTATGAAGGAACAAATGTTGAAGGTCAGATCACAGGGCCGATGGAAGAGATGGGGATTACGGAGCAGTCCGTGGATGCCAGTGGGTCCATTCTGGGGTTGTCCGGTGCGCAGGCCATCATTGATGTACAGCAAGCTTATATGAAAAAAAGTCGTTTGGGCATTCCGCTTTTGTTCATGGCTGACGTAGTTCATGGATTCAAAACCATTTTCCCGATTCCACTCGCGATCGGTTGTTCATGGGACACAGAACTGGCTGAGAAAAGTGCTGAAATTGCAGCACGTGAATCAGCTGTATCCGGTTTGCATGTTACCTTTGCACCGATGGTGGATCTGGTTCGTGACCCGCGCTGGGGCCGTGTGATGGAAACGACAGGAGAAGATCCTTATCTGAACAGTTTGTTCGCGGCTGCGTTTGTACGTGGATATCAGGGCGACAGCTTGAAGGATGAGCCAGATCGTCTTGCAGCCTGTGTTAAACACTTTGCGGCATATGGAGCGGCTGAGGGTGGTCGGGATTACAATACGGTGGACATGTCTGAGCGTAACCTGCGTGAGTATTATTTGCCAGCGTACAAAGCAGCGTTGGATGCGGGCGTGGAGATGGTCATGACTTCGTTCAATACGGTTGACGGTATTCCGGCAAGTGGCAATGAGAAGTTAATGCGCGGTATTTTGCGTGACGAGTGGGGCTTTGATGGTGTGTTAATCTCGGATTGGGCTTCCATTCGCGAGATGATTGCGCATGGTGCTGCAGAAGATGATCGTGAAGCGGCATATCGTGCCATTCGCGCAGGAGTAGATATGGAGATGATGACACCTTGTTATGTACATCATTTGCCTGAACTGATTGAGAGTGGTGAAGTGGATGAGAAGCTCATTGATGAAGCCGTTCTGCGAATTCTGCAACTGAAAGAAAAGCTGGGATTGTTCGATAACCCACTTCGTGCAGCTGATCCTGAACGTGAACGTGAGATTGTATTCTCCAAAGAGCACCGTCAGGTATCGTATGAACTGGCAACGAAATCAGCTGTCCTGTTGAAGAATGATGAGAGCGTGCTTCCACTTCAACCTGACGCTAATGTTGCCCTTATTGGTCCTTTTGCACAGAGTCCTGATATTCTGGGCTGGTGGTCCTGCGAAGGAGTTAAGGAAGATGCAGTTAAGTTGGGAACAGCTCTGCAAGAACGCCTGACGGGTGGGAAAGTTCAATTTGCTCAAGGCAGTAATGTTCATACGATTACAGCTGAGCAGATTGCCGAAGCCCTGGAAGTGGCAAGCAAAGCAGACTTGATTGTCCTTGCTCTTGGTGAAGACTCCGAGATGAGTGGAGAAGGTGGCTCGCGCACGGATATTCGTCTGCCAGCAGCCCAATTGGAATTGGTCAAACAGCTCAAAGCAGCGGGAAAACCTATTGCCAGCGTTATTTTCAACGGCCGTCCATTGGATCTGCATGGTGTAATCGATGAATCGGATGCCGTTCTTGAAGCCTGGTTCCCAGGTAGTGAAGGCGGAGCAGCGATCGCAGATGTTCTGACAGGTGTAGTGAATCCATCTGCACGTCTGACGATGTCTTTCCCGCAGTCCGTAGGTCAGATTCCGGTCTATTACAACCATTTCAATACAGGTCGTCCACTGAACCCGGAGAAGACGGAAGAACGTTACGTATCCAAATACATTGACAGCCCGAATGAACCTTTGCTTCCGTTCGGTTATGGTCTCTCATACACTTCGTTCTCTTATGGTGATCTTGAAGTGTCAAGTAACGAGATGACTGCCGAAGAGTCCCTGAGCATTCAAGTACGTGTAACAAACACGGGTGAGCGCGCAGGCGTAGAGACCGTTCAGTTGTACGTTCGTGATGTAACGGGTGAAGTCGTTCGTCCTATGCGTGAGCTGAAAGGATATGTGAAACTTGCACTGGCGCCAGGCGAGAGTGGTACAGCCACGTTTACGTTAAATGAAGAACAGCTTCGTTATCACCATTCTGACTTAAGCTACCGCAGTGATCGAGGCGAGTTCCATATTCTTGTTGGTGCAAACAGTCGGGATACCCAGAAGAAATCATTCAGACTCGTTTAATCCGGGGGATGGAAAGAGTAATGTGTCAGGCCTTTCACTATGAAGGGCCTGATAAACATAACAGGGGAGCGAAGAATGTGGTCAGTATCAAGGATATCGCCAAACAGGCGGGAGTTTCCATCTCTACTGTGTCATATGCGCTGAATGGCAGCAACAAAGTGACCGATGAGACGAGTTCCAAAATTTTGGCCATTGCCAAAGAACTGAACTATGTTCCAAATGCCGCAGCAAGAACACTGAAGAAGAGGGAATCCAAAATTCTAGGTGTATTCTTGACCGATTTTAGAGGAGATGTGTATGGAGACTTGCTGAGTGGCATGAAAGCCGTATGTAATGCTCAAGGCTATGACCTGATCGTGTGCAGTGGTAAACAATCCCATCGCATGCTTCCAGAGAGAATGATTGATGGTGCGATCATTCTGGATCATACGTTTGCAAGTGAGGAACTAATGCAGTATGCCGATCGTGGGCACAAAATCGTTGTATTGGACCGTGAGATGGATCATCCCAACATTAATCAGGTTCTGCTGGATAACAAAGCCGGGGCGACACTTGCGATGGAACATCTTATTGAACAGGGACATAAGAAAATCTACGTGGTGACAGGACCGGAAGGTTCGTTTGACTCTGTGCAGCGGTTAAAGGCTGTGAGACAGGTTGCGGAACGTGAAGCCGATGTGGAATGGATTGAGATCACGGGAGATTTTGAGAAGAGTGGTGGAGAACAAGCCGCAGATCAGATTGTACAGGTGTATGATGGACCCGCAGCGGTATTCTGCCTCAATGATGAGATGGCTATTGGCTTATGTGATCGTCTGGCAGACAGTGCACTTGGCGTTGGTCAGGAGATTGATGTCATCGGATTCGACAATATTCAATTGAGCAAATACGTCCAGCCGAGATTGGCAAGCATTGATTATTCCAAGCGCAAGTGGGGATCACTCGCCGCTGAACAATTGATCAAAATTATTGCTGGAGAACCCGTTGATCATGAACGAATTTATGTGACATTAGTTGAGGGTGGGTCGGTGAGTGGGCCTATTTCGTCTGATTCTGTTATATCTATGCGGAATGACCGGGTGGTTAGCTATTGATCCCGAATACAGCAAGAGACAAGGCTTAGAAGAATCGAATCATTCTTTTAAGCCTTGTCTCTTGTTATTTCGAGGATGAAGCAATAGAAAAAGCCTCTCCGGAGAGAGGCTTGGCCTTTACAAGCCTTTTGTTTTGTCATTGTTGTAGGATGAAGTGAGAATGCCTGTAATGAAGAGAGTCAATACGATTGCAATAATCCAGAATGTCAGTGAAAATGACATGCCCTTCGCACCTCCTGCACAAGCTCATTTTCTTCTATTATAACCATTATAGGTAGAAAAGAAATGCTTCACCCTATTATTTGTAAAATAAAAAGTGTGTGGGCACTGGTCTGAGGCTGCCATCTGAAGGGTTATTCACAACCCGATTATTCAGAATAAGCGAGGATGATCCACCGCCATCCAGATTATAGGCGTCAATCACCCCAAGCTTGTACAACCGCCCTTGCAACTCTTCAAGGGTAGCACCGGAACTTCCGCCCTCATTATATCCGTCAACTACAATAATCAATAACTGATCATCCTTATAATTGCCAATGACTGTACGTGGTGCTCGTTTGGGTGATACTTTCCATTTGGCAGGAATTGTGGTTTTACGCCCATTCTGTAGCAGCACCGGAACAAACGTAGCCCCGAATTGCGGTTGCAGGCGATCCAGTGAGTTTTTGTCGGAGAACTTACCTCCGACCAGTTTACCGGCATCGTTAAGTCCTACAAAAAACAGATCTTTGAAACTGGCCTGGAAACCATTCACGTATTTCCCGTCCATGACGGTTGTGCTAAGTGGATAACGTTTGCCGCCACTGTCAGCAAATCCACCTGCGTTAATCCCGGCAATTGCGCCGTTACGCTTTACAGCCTGCATGGTCGTCTCAGAACGCCCAGGTTCACTGTCTAGAGCCATCTGCATGGCTGTAGGGTCTTTTAGCTTGATCTTCATGGCATAGCCCTTATAGCTGCCAGGATTCACTCTGTACATTTCAATCGTTAGCCGGTCACTGTCTACCCGTTCAAATGGAACGCCAAGCTTGGATGAAATCCGTTTGTTGTAGATCGTTTCCGGACGATCCGCCTGGGTGGAAGCCTTCTGCACAAGTGTAGACATCGTACTAGTTGTTTTATTATAGAGCTGTGTCGTTCTTTTAATAGAAGAAGAAGTCTGGACAGCAGCATCTTTTGCCCCCGCAAGCTCTTGGCTAATTGCTTGGGTCCGGGGTGTAATCGTATCCTCTGACAGTTCGGTAGGCATCAAACCTCCGGGTTCAAGTGGAGGACGAAGCAGCAGCAGGCATAATATCAATCCAACAAAAGGAGCGAGTGCAAGCATAAAAAAACGATTAACCTGTTTGACGGGTGTAATCATTTGAGCAGGTCCATCTTTTTCTGGAGTGTCTCCAGTTGTTTTTTGACTTCGCTCAGCTGGGTATACAGTTTGTTGCTGTTATCCGTTTTGTCACTTGCATTATCCTTGGTGAAAGTCAGCAATTCATTGAAGGATTGAACCTGTCCCTGCAGGTCTTCTACTTCCTTTGATATCGTTGTTAGCTGATTTTCGTAGTCGGTTTTTAGTGCTGCAATCTGCTGCTGATTATGGGCTTGAAGCTGGTTAATCATCTGTTGCTGGAGATGGTTACTATAATAGTAGGTTCCAACGACTCCTAGTGCAATGAGAACAATCCACATTACCAGAAACAGCTTGATTGAAGATCCAGCCTTGCCTTTGGCGCTCCGGGTGTGATGGATGTCAGAGGACGGGGCAGATGGTTTCATATCATCACTCCTGGTCATTAATAGGTACAAAAAAATTTCCAGTCCTCATTCTATCATGCCCCTATTGATTACGCAAAAATGAAATTCTTTACTTAATAGAGTAAAAAGAGATTGCATCGGAAGGAAGTCCTAGGATACAATTTCTTATAGATGCAATAAGTAGGAACTTTGGGCAGGTTTTTCGACTTTTTTAGATAGAAATGCAGGAAATTTATACTATATTTTGACCTTTCCGGGGATGGGAAGATGGACGTCATGGTGTTTTTATAACAAAATACAGTGAAAATAGAGCTTTTTTATCGGCTTCCTCCTGTATTTTTCTGTTTTTCGACATAATCCGACCTATGCTTCTTCTATACTCGGATTGTCGCATAGACGATGAAATCATCATGACAGAATTTAAAAGTTATTTGTCCAATACATAACAGGGGGAACAACAATGAAAAAAGTATGGCAGGTGGTCATCATAGATATCCACCCCACCAGCATGCTCGGTACAAAATTGATTTTGGAAGAGCAGCAAGATCTGACGGTACGTGGTATGACTTCGACCGGAACAGAAGGGCTCGATCTGGTGAATATTCACCAGCCTGATCTGATTCTGATGGATTATCGTCTTCCGGAGGGTCAGGCAGATCAATATATTGCTCAGATGAAGAATCTGTCAGCTCACAGTCACATCATTATTTTGACGGATGAAGACAATGTGAAGCTGTTTCGTCATCTGATGAGCCTTGGTGCAAGTGGCATGTTATCCAAACAGGCTTCCCCTAGCCAGCTGATTCATCTGATCTCTGGATTACGTGAGGGCCATGTGTCCATTCCATTGTCGTGGTTAAACAGTGCGGAATGGGCGCAACCTGTGGAGTCTCCGACAGAAGCGCGTGTCATTGAATTAACAGAAACCGAAACTTTTATCATGGAAAGAATTGTTCAGGGTGTAACCTATGATAAAATAGCGAATGAGATCAACGTTAGCAGACGTTCCATTGATAATTACCTGCGTAAAATATACGTGAAGCTGGAAGTGAGCAGTAGAGCACAGGCCATTGAACGTTATGCCTTGCATGCAAGACAAGTGAAGACGGGATCCTGACGAAACAGGTCTGTTCTTCCCATGATCACAACAGTTAGATATGCATCCGGTCATATTCGATGGCGAGCAGGAATAGGTTGTAGGGCTGCGGACTGCGAGTACAGTTTCGGAATAGGGATGAAAGGGGAACGGATCGATGAAATATTTCTTTGCTTCCCGTACCAACAGGCTTTTGTCATCACCACTGAGGGATATACGTGAGATGTCTGGCAGGGATTATTTCATTTCTCTGGCAGAAGAATTGCCTGCGGAGGAGTTGTTTCCTTTCAAATTGTTGGAAGAAGCAGCGGTGTCTGTCTTTAGTTCAGGCCCCTCCGCATTGCAATATGGAGAGCCAGCAGGCTACACCCCCCTAAGAGAGTGGTTGAACAAAGACTGGAATGCACGCAAAGGCATACGAACGGTACCCGAGCAGATTCTGTTGACCACTGGTACCCAGCAGGCCATCGATCTGGTGATGCGTCTATTGCTTGAGCCAGGAGATTCTGTACTGGTTGAACATCCCACATCTCCAGGCTGTCTTGAGGTTCTGGAGATGCAAGGAGCCAAGATTGTGCCCGTAATGGGTGATCGGGACGGCATACTGCCAGACCTTTTGGAGCATCACATGCAGCAGGTTAGACCGAAGCTGCTTTTTGCTGCACCCAGTTTCTCGAATCCGACCGGTGCTTTGTGGAGTATGGAGCGGCGGGAGGCTGTCCTTGAGCTGTGTTCGCGCTATGGTGTACTGCTTGTGGAAGATGATTCATACGGAGAGCTCCATTTTGATGGGCTTGAGCCAACGGAATTCTATCGTAAATATCCTTCACTCTTTGCACTGGATACTGCCGATCAGGGTGGACATGTTCTCTACATTGGTTCATTCAGCAAAACAGTAGCGCCCGCTCTTCGAACTGGATGGGCCGCTGGGCATCCTGCGCTGATTCAGGCAATGGCCTCGGTTAAACGAATTGCAGATGGTCAGTCCAGTCCGATGAATCAGCGGCTGTTGTATCAATTGCTTGCCCATTCCCCATTTCGTTGGAGTGATCACCTATCGATGTTGAATCGGGAGTATAAGACAAGACTCAAACTGATGCTTGAACTGTTGAAGAGGCCGGGCTGGAAAGGGTGTCAGTACAACATCCCTGAGGGCGGAATGTATCTGTGGGTACAGTTGCCGGAAGGATTGGATAGTGGCGCTCTGCTTAAGGCGGCTTTGCCCAAAGGTGTATCCTTTCTTCCTGGATCACTATGCTCCACAGGTGTACAGGATCAACGTTACATCCGATTGAACTTTAGCCACCCGGGCCGGGATGAATTGCTACTTGGCATGAACCTGATCAGTGAAGCCATTTCCGAATTTACGGCTCGTAGCTAAGTCAGATCAAAATAGATTTTGTAGCAAAAATTAAAATTGGTTCATGACCAAAGTGATTACGTTATTGCATCCACTAACATTTTTATATATAATATGAATTAATGAGTTGTTGGTTTCTTTATATAAGCTACAATGGTGGCCAGTTCAGGAAAAGCACTCATATATTTTATTTAACGGGGGAAAATTCAACATGTCTAATATTTTATTTGTTAAAGCAAATGACCGTCCTGCAGATCAAGCAGTCAGCGTTAAATTGTACGATGCATTCTTGAGCGCATACAAAGAGTCCCACCCAGGTGACACAGTTACTGAGTTGGATCTCTACAATACAGAATTCCCATTCTATGGTAACACTGCTATCACAGGTACTTACAAAGCAGCTAACGGTTTTGAACTGACAGCTGACGAGCAAAAAGCAGCTTCACTTGCAGCACAATTGCAAGATCAATTCCTGGCAGCTGACAAAGTTGTATTTGCATTCCCACTGTGGAACTTCACTGTTCCAGCTCCATTGGTAAACTACATTGCTTACCTGAGCCAAGCTGGTAAAACATTCAAATACACTGCTGAAGGTCCTGTAGGACTTGCTGGCGACAAAAAAGTAGCTTTGCTTAACGCACGTGGTGGCGTTTATTCCGAAGGCCCAATGGCAGCTGCTGAAATGTCCCTGAACTTCCTGAAAACAGTTCTCGGCTTGTGGGGCATTCAAAACCCTGAAGTGGTTATCGTTGAAGGACATAACGCTTCTGCTGATCGTGCTGAAGAAATCGTTACTGCAGGTCTGAAATTGGCTTCCGAAGTAGCAGTAAAATTCTAATAACAATCTTCTATATAGAACACATCAAAACACCTGTAGTCTCCAGTGGAGATTACAGGTGTTTTTTTTGCATTCTTATTTTTCATATCACTTACTTCGAGTGATTCCATATCAGATATGGCCTGTATTTTTTAAGTACTGCTCCGCTGCTTCAGCAATGTGTGCAAGGTCGTCCTTATTTTCACCAGATACAGAATACGTTACATCGAGTTCATTAATGGTTCGTTCAATCATATCATTATCCTCAAGCATGTGTGCATGCTCGGTTAACGCCTGTACTCCCTTAATCGTCAGAATATACTTTCCACGGGAGAGGCGTTCAAACCAGCCATAATAATTTTTTTGCAGAATTGCTGCGGCAGAACCTACGCCTGTCTGTCTGGCAAGGTTGGCCGGAGAGGCTTCTCCGTTCGTCCGTAGAGCGGATGCGACACGCAAAGCCTTCTCACGATATGCTGTGACCAGCTGTCTTCGTGTGCTGCCTCCCGTATTGTAGTCTCCGCTGCGTTCGTCGAATTCCTTGAGCAATCGTTTCCGCCGAACACCGCTTTTACGGGCAACCTGATTGGGGCCAGTGAGGGGGATCAGGGCGGAGGGCTCGCACAATACATCAATCAGGGGAGCTTTGGTTTTGTAAAATGTGACAGTCAGCAGCCCCAGACCGAGCTGTCTGCATAGTGCGGTCAGTTCGCTCCAGCGTTGGTTCACGGCTCCGCGTTTACTGCGATTGCGCTCGACGGCCAGATACACGAACGGGCTAAGTTTCAAGCGCTGCATGCCCTGCAGCAACAGGGAGAGGTTAAATGTTTTTTTCATCTCCACAATGAGTGGTTCGTCCTGGTCTGATCTGACTCCGACGAGGTCACAATGTCTGACTTCCGCCTTGACGTCGAAGCCACGCTGCTCGAAGAAAGCCTTCACAGGCGAATATAATTCGGTTTCGTATTTCACTGCCATCGTCCGTGCTCCTTTCCAGAAGTGGCCTGTCTCTGACCATGTGTTGTCCGGTTTCCTGAATTTAGAACCCTCATTATATCATATTCGTTCTTTTTTTTCTGAAGGCACAAGATGTCTGATAGAACAGGGAAAAGCCAAAATTCGAAGCGGTTGATTGAAAAAAAAGAGGTCAACTTATCCGAATTGCCGCATAGGTATGTAATACACTTTTCACAACAAAACAAGACGTTTGGACAGAGGGTGGCGGGACAACACAGGACCGCAAGATTGGTATTCAAGCAGGAGCCGCAATTCTATTGATTTCTTCATACCATTCGGAATGGTTGACAATCACACTAAAGGAGCCATGGGAGGTACCAAGCATGAATATTTTTGAACGCGTTGCGGAACATCGGGCAGAGAGTGACCGTTTGACATGGAACGGAACATTTGAAGATTATATTGCACTGCTGAGAGAGGACCCGACTCCGGCAATGACGGCTCACGCCAGAGTGTATGAGATGATTGAATCGTTTGGGGTGGAAGAAGTAGGTGGGCATAAGCGGTACAAGTTTTTTGAACAGGAGATCTTTGGGCTGGACCGTTCGATTGAAAAGTTGGTTGAAGAATACTTTCACTCGGCTGCACGCCGTCTGGATGTACGGAAGCGGATCTTGCTCCTGATGGGTCCTGTAAGTGGAGGGAAATCGACGCTGGTGACGCTGCTGAAGCGGGGGCTTGAACAGTTCTCGCGGACAGAGAAAGGTGCCATATACGCCATTGATGGATGCCCGATGCATGAGGAACCGCTGCATTTGATTCCGCTGGAGCTTCGTCCTGAAGTGGAAAAGGAAATTGGAGTCCGTATTGAGGGTAACCTTTGCCCATCCTGCCAGATGAGACTCCGTACCGAATATGGTGGTGATATCAGCAAGGTACCGGTGGAACGTGTCATTGTTTCCGAAGATAATCGCGTGGGAATAGGAACGTTCAGTCCATCCGATCCGAAATCACAGGATATTGCCGATCTGACGGGGAGTATCGACTTCTCCACCATTACGGAGTTTGGTTCCGAATCCGATCCACGTGCCTATCGTTTTGATGGGGAGTTGAACAAGGCGAACCGTGGGTTAATGGAGTTCCAGGAGATGTTGAAATGTGATGAGAAATTCCTATGGAATCTCCTGTCGCTCACGCAGGAAGGAAATTTCAAAGCGGGACGTTTTGCCTTAATCAGTGCGGATGAAATGATTGTGGCGCATACGAATGAATCGGAGTATAAGTCTTTTATCTCCAACAAGAAGAATGAGGCACTGCAATCCCGGATGATTGTCATGCCGATTCCGTACAACTTGAAGGTATCCGAGGAAGAGAAAATCTATGCCAAGCTCATTCAGCAAAGTGACATGAAGCATGTTCATATTGCACCGCATGCACTGCGGACTGCAGCCATTTTTTCCATACTTACCCGCTTGAAGGAAACGAAGAAACAAGGCATGGATCTCGTTAAAAAAATGCGCATGTATGATGGTGAAGAAGTGGAAGGATACAAAGAAGCTGATCTGCGCGAGATGCAAAATGAGTATCTGGATGAAGGGATGTCCGGCATTGATCCACGGTATGTCATTAACCGGATCTCCAGTGCTTTGATTAAGCAAAATCTTCAGTGCATTAACGCGCTGGATATTCTGCGGGCGATCAAGGATGGTCTGGACCAACATGCCTCGATCACGAAGGAAGAGCGGGAGCGTTATCTGAACTTCATTGCTCTTGCACGCAAGGAGTATGATGAACTGGCCAAGAAGGAAGTGCAGAAAGCATTTGTTTACTCATTCGAGGAATCCGCAAGAACGTTATTCGAGAATTACCTCGATAACATTGAAGCATTTTGCAACTGGTCCAAGATGCGTGACCCGCTCACGGATGAAGAAATGGACCCGGATGAGCGTCTGATGCGATCCATAGAGGAACAGATCGGGATCTCCGAGAATGCAAAGAAAGCGTTCAGAGAAGAGATTCTGATCCGAATCTCGGCATACTCCCGCAAGGAGCGCAAGTTCGAATACAGCAGCCATGACCGTTTGCGTGAAGCGATTGAGAAAAAGTTGTTCACCGATCTGAAAGATATTGTCAAGATCACAACCTCAACCAAAACACCGGATGCAACACAATTGAAACGTATGAATGAAGTCATTAAACGTTTAATTGAGGAACATGGATACACCGCAGCCAGCGCGAATGAACTGTTACGTTATGTGGGTAGTCTGCTTAATCGCTAATCGGCAACGAACCATTCCGGATCAGGCTCCTGATGCCTGTTGTGAGGCTCCTTCACAGCAGGGTCAGGGCCTTTTTAATTACATGAAGGTCATATTAGTCTAAAAAGCTGACAAATAAGGTTAATTTTAAAGAGAATTAGTTCTAATGGTATATGTATATTTAGGTATTTTAGTCTATAATCAATACATATATTTACAATTTAAAGTAATTTAGTGTTTATTAAGGAGCTGACTGAACCAGATATGAGCAGTATTTCCGCAACAAGACAGAAGCAACTTGATTACATGGGATTAACCGCAGGGGATCTAAAACTGCTTGCCGATCATCGGCCTGTTTTTAAAAAAGTCGTTAATGAAGTGGTGGATCATTTCTACAATCATGTGGGGAATTATCCTGAATTGGTAGATCTGATCGCTCGATTCTCTACCATTGATCGTCTAAAAGAAACACAGAAGATGTACTGGTTATCAATGACGGATGGAATCGTGGATGACGCATATATTGAGCAACGGATTGCGATTGGACTTGTGCATTCACGGATTGGTCTGTCTGAAGATTATTATCTGGGTACCTATATGGTCTACCTGGATATTGCAACGAGCATATTCCAACAGGTTATCCCTGATTCCTGGCATCTTGTCATTCAGGCGCTCAGCAAAATGTTTAATCTGGATTCACAGCTTGTCCTTGAAGCCTATGAGAAGAAAGAAAAAGAAAAGTTACATCAGCTTGCCGATGACCAACAACATACATTACAGGCAATTACGCAGATTACCCAAGAGCTTACAGGCATGATTAGTGAATTAAATGAAAGTGCAATGGCTATATCGAATGTTGCCAAAGAAACAGCGGCTTCTCAGGATCAGGCTCAGGTTATGCTTACCGAATTAACAGGAGAGATCCAGCAGATCGGAAAAATGGGTGAACTCATTCGCGAGATATCGGATCAGAGTCATCTTGTCGGCCTGAATGCAGCGATTGAAGCTGCTCATGCAGGAGAGTTTGGACGTGGCTTCGAAGTAGTTGCCAGTGAGGTGCGCAAGCTTGCAGCCAGTTCCCGGGATGCACAGGGTAAGATTCAGTCTAATCTGGAGAAGATCATGAAGAAACTGAGCAGTGTGCAACAGGAGTCGGATCATACGTCTCGCGGAGCACGTAGCCAAGCTTCACGCTCGGCTGAACTCGCTGTATTTGCAACAACAATGGAGAAACTGTCTCTGGATTTGAAGAATCTGGAACAGCAGGAATAGAGCTTAAAAGCATTAGGAACCTTCCATACCGTTTCAGGCTGTTTTAAGCTATAATGGGTAGACAAACCTGCCGATGTTATAGAAAATGCAGCCGGAGACAGGGGATTCGAAAGAGGTTGAGGTGATCAGATGGCTTCTATCCATGATGTAGCCAAGGAAGCGGGAGTATCTGTTGCAACCGTTTCCAAAGTGATAAACGATTATCCTGATGTAAGTGAAAAAACACGCAAAAAAGTCAATATAGCCATCGAATTATTGAAATATCAACCCAATGTGGTCGCACGTGGACTTGTCAAACGCCGTTCATGGACGGTGGGAGTACTGTTAACAGTTCCGTTTACGAACCCTTTTGTGTCGGAGTTGCTGGAAGGGATCAAGACAGCGCTGGAGAACAGTGGATATGACCTGGTCCGGTTGTCTACTCGATTCGATGATCCGGCGTACTCGTTCATCAAACATTGCCGCAGTCGTAATGTGGATGGCGTTGTGGTATTCGGGGAAGGCAGAGAAAACGCGAGTATTCAGGAACTGGTGGATGCAGAGATTCCAACGATGTTTGTTGATACGGACATGTTGGGCAAACGTGCCGGTTACATTACTACGGATAACGCGAACGGGATCTCGATGGGTGTCAAACATCTGCATGAGCTTGGGCACCGCAAAATTGCCTATATCTCAGGGACACTTGGACCTGCTGTAGCCAATCTGCGATTGGAAGGATATCGGGAAGGGCTGCGAGAATGCGGCATCCCGTATTCTACGGTATATCTGGAGATCTGCGATTATTCCTTCGACGGGGGAAGCAAGGCTGCCCGACGATTGCTGGCACTTCAGGATCAACCAACGGGAATTGTCTGTGCATCAGACATGTCTGCCTTTGGTGCGATTCATGAAATTGAAAAGCATGGACTGAGTGTACCAGAAGATATCTCGGTTGTCGGGTTCGATAACACGTATTATGCTGAGGTATTCAAACCGGGGTTGACCACGGTGAATCAGAATATCTATTCCATTGGCATTAAGTCCATCGAATATCTGATTGCCATGATTGAGAATCCATCTTATTCTCCCCCTGTGGTGACGGAACCTTCCAATCTGGTCATCCGTCAGACGACAGCACCTTTAAAAGCTTAGAAACGCAAATAGTAAAGATGTTTACACGAAGCACAGCTAATAAGCTGTGCTTTTTGTCTTTATACATCTCATTTGGAAACATATGGTTTATGGAGTGGTGCAAGTCCTATAGTTTAACGGGTAAACAAAGTTTACTGGCAATCGTATAATGAAAGTGCTTACAATTTTCTGTCCATTTGCATCTATCCATCCTGTATAACGATCTTGTAAAGGGCTGGCACATGGCAGAGCAAAGGTTATTCTTCACAAACAACGAACCAAGGAGGAGATCGGATGCATTTGAGAAAATGGTGGAGCTTGTGCTTGTCGGCTGTATTGATCTTCAGTTTGTTCCCAAGTGTGGGAACAGGAGGGACACGTGCTTCGGCAGCGGACGTTAAGACTGGCGATGATGAAGTACTGTTCAAGGCTGATTTTGAAGATGGTGTGTTGGGACAATGGCGTCCACGTGCAAGTGAAAAGCTTGATATCGTAACGCAAGTAGGTCATGACAGTACACGCAGCCTGAGAACCTCTTCACGTACCGAAACGTTCCATGGACCCTTAGTTGAAGTGCTGGATCATGTACAGAAGGGCAGCACAGTTCATATTTCATTTTGGGCCATGTACGATGAAGGGCCGGACAGTCAGGTCCTTAACGGTGCACTCGAGAAAGAATACAATAAAGACGCTTCGAGTCTTGAATATGCTACCTTTGCCTCCGCTACCTTGAACAAAGGACAGTGGAAAAAAGTCGAGGCCGATGTGGTGATTCCCGAAGAAAATAGTGGCATCACCGGATTCCGCATGTATGTGGAGACACCATGGAAGACGTCAGCGGAAGTGACGCCGGCAGATACGATTTCATTTTACGTGGATGATGTTCTGATTACGGCTGCTCAGAAAATTGAAATTGAGAAGGATATTCCGAATCTGGTCGATATCGTGGGACAAAATTACGCAATGGGAGCTGCCATCAACCAGTCTGCACTAGACGCGGAAAACCAGCATTCCCAGTTGTTGACGAAACACTTTAATAGTATTACAGCGGACAATTTTATGAAAATGGATGCGATGCAGCCTAAGGAAGGAGAGTTTGTCTGGTCAGAGACAGATCGCCTGGTGAAGTTTGCCGAAGCAAATGACATGGAAATCAGAGGTCATACGCTGTTATGGCATAGTCAGGTGCCGAATTGGTTCTTTACAGATCCGAATGATGCATCGAAACCTGCCACGCGGGAACAGTTGCTTGCGCGGATGAAAACCCATATTCAAACCATCGTGACCCGGTACAAAGGAAAGGTTCATACATGGGATGTCGTCAATGAAGTCATCTCAGACGGAGGCGGCTTGCGGAATGAGGCCAGTAATTCCAAGTGGAGAGATATTATTGGGGATGTAGATGGCGACGGAGATGACAGTGATTACATTGAGCTGGCTTTCCGTTATGCACGTGAGGCTGACCCCGATGCTGTACTGGTGATTAATGACTATGGAATGGAGGGCAATGGAAACAAGGTGAATGATATGGTGAAGCTTGTAGAGAAGCTGCTTGCCAAAGGAACACCGATTGATGCAGTTGGATTCCAGATGCATGTATCCATGTACGGACCGGATGTAAAGCTCATTCGTGAGGCTTTTGAGAAAGTGATCGCTCTTGGTGTAAATGTACAGGTTACAGAGCTGGACGTTTCGATCTATTCGAGTAATTCTGAACTGGAGATGCCTGTCACAGATGAATTAATGCTGCAACAAGCTTACCGTTATCGTGAACTGTTCGACCTGTTCGACGAATTGGGAAAACGCGGCGTAATGGACAGTGTTACAGTCTGGGGACTTGCGGATGATGGTACATGGCTTGACAATCATCCAGTCAAAGGACGCAAAGATGCACCATTGTTATTTGATCGTAAATTAAAAGCAAAGCCGGCATTTTGGGCACTGGTGGACCCTACGACTCTTCCGATCTATCGCAATGAATGGACAGCATTGAAGGCCAGCCCTTCTTTCCCGAATCACAAAGGACAGGAAGATATTCTTTGGGGTGCTGTGAAAGGACTCGAAATTAATCATCTGGCAGATGGTTCATCTGCGGTTACGGGTGAGGCTCGTATGATGTGGGATGCCAAAAAGGTGAATTTACGAGTGGAAGTGAAGGATACCACACATCGCAAAGGGGATCAGGTGCAGGTTTTCCTCGCGGAAGAAGTCAAGGGGACAGGCGCTGCAACTTCTGAAGCTGATCTGTCTGCCAAGAAGAAAAATCCGCCGTCTGCAAATGGTCAATATACATTTAAACGGGATGGCGGTAAAGGCAAAGATAAAAATACTTACAACGTACAGGAGACAAAAACCGGGTATGTTGTATACGCATCACTGCCTATGTCAGCTGCTTTACTTACCGAAGGCCAGGTCTTGTCTCTGGATTTTCGGATTACGGATGAACATGCTGCTGGAAAGACAGCGACCATTGTTTGGAATGATATTTCCAATCAACAGCCCGACAAACCAGCCAACCGGGGCAAACTGAAGCTCGGTGCTGTCTTGAAACAAACCAAGGTCACTTATGGCAAACCTGTCATTGATGCAAAAAAGGATAACGTCTGGAAAAAGGCTGCATCTGTTAAAACGGATGTCTGGGTGGTCGGAAACGCCGGTGCAACGGCGACTGCACAGCTGTTATGGGATGAGAAATACCTGTATGTATTAGCAGATGTGAAAGATCCTTTGCGAAGCAAATTAAGTTCTAATGCACATGAGCAGGATTCAATCGAGATTTTTATCGACCCGAGCAAAGATCAGACAACATTCTATCAGGAGGATGACGCCCAGTACCGGGTCAATTTTGATAATGAGGCTTCTTTTGGTGGAAATGCACGGAAAGAAAGTTTCAAATCAGCTACCCGATTAACAAGCGGAGGGTATACAGTTGAAGTGGCAATCCCACTAGACAGCGTTCGTGCTGAAGGGCAACGATGGATTGGGTTTGATCTTCAAGTTAATGATGATGGCGCGGGAGATGGCAAGCGAAGCAGTGTGTCCATCTGGAGTGATTCATCAGGTAATTCTTATCAAGATACTTCCGGTTTTGGCAGTCTGTTACTGACTCGTAAATAGAATATTTAGTTGTGAATTAGAATATGAGAATGTTAGTTATTCAACATTGTATATCTGGAAATAAGTGTTGATTTTAAAGGCTGGGACGTTTAGACTATATACATTCATATAAACGGGTTCCAATGTATGACAACGGCTTCAACTAAGTCTGTTGTCACGAGTCAAATGATGCGGAGGGAGTGCCTGTCATCCAGACAGCGCACTCGCTTCTTTTTTACATTTTTGCATACATACAAGGCATTTTCCCGGTTGAAAGGACAGAGTGAGTGGAGCACCTACATGGCACGTACAACTTAGAACTTGTTATTTTATCCTATATTATTGCATCGTTAGCTTCATACGCTGCCCTTGACCTTGCAGGCCGTGTAAGTCAGGCTAGCGGGATGGCGCGGAATGTATGGCTTACCTGCGGTGCAGTCTCGATGGGGCTGGGAATCTGGTCCATGCATTTCGTAGGTATGCTGGCTTTTGTTCTGCCTACGCAAGTCTCCTATTCCACCGGTAAGGTTGTTTTATCTGTTCTACTTGCTATTGTCGCATCGGGGGTGGCCTTGAACATTGCGGGTAGACAATCGGGCAGGATAAGCAAGCTCATGATTGCTGGAGTACTGATGACGGCAGGGATCAGCTCGATGCATTATGTGGGAATGGCAGCGATGTCAATTCCGGTTACGTATGAACCAGGCAGAGTGGTGTTATCTATTCTGATTGCAGCGCTTGCTTCATTTGCGGCATTGTGGCTCATGTTTTTCTTCCGTTATCATCAATCAAGACATACCTGGGTTTACAAGATGGGCAGCGGTCTCATTATGGGTATTGGAATCTCTGGCATGCATTATACTGGGATGTCAGCCGCACATTTCCATCATTCACATGGCTTGAAGGTAAGTTCAGGTATGCAGATTGAGCCAGGTATTCTCGCCTACTTGATCGCATCGGGCACATTTATTGCTTTGGGCTTGACGTTGTTTGGCATATTTATCAATCAGCGAATGTCACAGAAAGATCGACGGATTCATGAGAATGAGCAATGGTATCAGGCCCTGTATCATAACCATTCGGATGCTATTATTTCAGTGAACAAGGAAGGTATTGTTAAAGGGATTAATGCTGCTGTAACAACAATCACTGGATATCCTGAAAAAGAGGTCATGGATCGTTCCATTGATGAGATCGCTCAGCAAATCGATATAGAGTGGATAAGTGAATTTGATTCCATCGATTGGGATGATCATGGGCTGGAGCAGGCGCACTACATGGCCAAAATGAGAGATGTGCAGGGTGAACTTCTGGACCTTAGTATTGTTGTAGTTCCTGTTGTCATTGATGGCAGACATGTGGGAAGTCACATTTTGATCAAAGACGTAACGGAGGAGAAACAGGCTCAGGAGAAGATTCGTCACCAAGCTTTGCATGATCCGTTGACGGGGCTGCCCAATCGGCGCAAGTTGGATGATGTGCTGGCTTGTACGATTAACGATTCAGCAGAAAAAGGGAACTCTTTTGCCGTTATGGTGATGGATATAGATCGTTTCAAGATGATTAATGACTCGCTGGGACATTCCATTGGAGATGTATTTCTAAGAGAAGTGAGCAACCGGATCATGAAAGCCATAGAAGCTTCTGATCCCTTGGCTATGGAGAATGTCATGCTGGCCCGGATGGGCGGGGACGAGTTCACACTCGTTGTGACCCAGGGTCAAGCGACAGAAGTAAGAGTGGCAGAACTTGCAAAACAGATTGTTGAAGCCATTCAGTTACCTTATCGACTGAAGGAGAATGACTTTTACGTAACCGCCAGCATTGGAATTGCGATGTATCCGGATCATGGAGTGGGCGTGGATGCTTTGCTGAAACATGCGGATTCCGCCATGTATGAAGTGAAGAAAAACGGAAAAAATGGTTTCCAATTCTACACGGCCCAACTGGATTCGGAACTATATGAACGCATTGAGCTGGAGGGTTATCTTCGTAAAGCGTTGGAACGCGATGAGATGGTCCTGTACTATCAACCACAGATTCGTACCGAGGATAGCCGCATGATTGGTGTGGAGGCTCTCATACGTTGGAACCATCCACTCAAAGGTCTGCTCGCACCCAATGTGTTTATCCCGCTTGCAGAAGAGACAGGCATGATCTATGAGATTGGCAATTGGACGCTGCGGGAAGCATGCAGGCAGATGAAACTCTGGCATGCCAGTGGGGGACCACTCATTCCGGTATCGGTTAACTTGTCCAGCCAGCAGTTCCACCAATCCAACTTGGTAGAACAGGTCAAGAATGCACTCTTGGAGACAGGGCTGGATGCTCGATATCTGGAGTTGGAAATAACAGAGAGCATGATGATGGATGCAGCCGTATCCACGGCGATTCTTAATGAACTGACAGCACTGGGTGTCAAGATCAGCCTGGATGATTTCGGTACGGGATACAGTTCACTGAGTTATCTGAAGCATTTCCCGATTCACAAGCTTAAGATTGATCGTTCGTTTGTGACGGACATTACAGAGAGTCACAGCGATCAAGCCATTGTGGCGACCATTATATCGATGGCACAGAATCTCAAGATGGAAGTGATTGCGGAAGGCATTGAGACGAAAGGCCAACTGGATATTCTGATGCAGAATGATTGCCGGGAAATTCAGGGCTATTATTTCAGTCGCCCACTGCCAGCAAGTGAAGTGGAGCATGATTTTTTTGTGCCGCTGCGATTACAGGGTAATGGTACACCACCGGCACCATCCTAATTTTATGTATGCCAAGCGGCAAGTCCCCGTTTATGTCGGGAACTTGCCGCTTTTTTATGTCTTATCTTTTATTAATCATTAAACTCACCCATGATAAGAGCATTTATATTTTCGTTTCCTATAATGATAATCGAAAACCTTACATAAACTTGCGGTGGTGTTTCTTGCCATCATACGTAAACCAGATCGGTTTATCCTCGACACGTGTCTCGACATGTACGGTACGTCCCCAGAGGCGATACAGATAAGGCAGGGTGCGTTCCATATATTTCAAATCCAGCTCGATGCCTTCATATTGATGTTTCAGCACGAGTTCCCCTGTCCGCAGATAATCAGCATCTTGCACGACCAAGTAAGGGGAGCCCCCGTTAACACGTGAAAATACGAGCTGATCCCGTATGTTCTCCCAGGACTTGTCGGTGATTTTCCAGTCCGGGCCTTTTTTCTCAAATACGTAGAGGTCCAGATCCTCGGTTAATTGCTTGGTCATGTAATTGCGGATAAAGGAGGTATCGGAATCGAATTCACGCACCTCGAACATTTTGGCACGACCTTGCCCTGGTTTGCGGCCCCAACGTTCCTGTTCTTCACGGGTTGGGTTATCCCAGCGCCGTTCAATATCCTCGAAAATCTTCAGTCCCAAATAATACGGATTCAGACTTTGTTTAGATGGCTGCACCACGGAGGAGTTGAGTTTGGCAAATTCGATCGTATCCTCACTGTTCAGATCAAGCTCACGGATAATGCGTTGATGCCAGTAGGATGCCCAGCCTTCGTTCATGATTTTGGTTTCCATCTGTGGCCAGAAATATAACATCTCCTCACGCATCATACTCATGATATCCCGCTGCCAGTCGGTCAACACTTCGGAGAATTCCTGAATAAACCACATGACATCCTTCTCTGGTTCAGGCGGAAAGTGATGGACCTGAATACCTTCGGCGGGTGCTTCTTCAATCTGCACGTCATCAAGTGACCATAGATCATCATAGCGGCCTTCTGGCCGCGGTTTTTTCTCACCGCGTTGCTCCCGCATTTTCATCTCCATGTAGCGTTGTTTGTCCAAATGGCGGGGTTTAATCAGCTGTGGGTCCACATGTTCCTGAATTGCGATCACGGCATCGATAAATGCTTCAACCGCTTCCGTTCCGTATTCCATCTCATAATTGCTGATCCGATCCGCCGTAGCGGCCATGCTTTCGACCATATTACGGTTGGATTTGGAGAAGCGGGCATTGTTTTTGAAAAAATCGCAGTGTGCCAATACGTGGGCTACGATCAATTTGTTCTGAATCAGGGAATTTCCATCCAGCAAGAAGGCATAACAAGGGTTGGAGTTGATGACAAGCTCATAAATTTTGCTGAGTCCAAAATCGTATTGCATTTTCATCTTATGAAATGTTTTGCCAAAGCTCCAGTGGCTGAATCTGGTCGGCATGCCGTAGGCTCCAAATGTATAAATAATATCCGATGGGCAGATTTCGTACCGCATGGGGTAATAATCCAGGCCAAAACCATTGGCAATCTCCATAATCTCGGCAATAGCGTATTCTAGGTCGCGGATCTCATCTGTCATCTAACGCTGCCTCCTTCCCGTTTCTGGAAAAAGCTGCGCAAAGCTTTGTACACTTCGCCTTTTTCTTTGATCACATAATACATGAACTGATCCATCTTGATATGACGATAAGCCGACATCAGTGTGCTGCTGCGGTTGTACTGATTCACTTCACCGTATCCAAACATATTGCTACGCTTCATTAACTCACCGATCAGCTTCACACACCGTTCGTTATCCGAGGTCAGATTATCCCCGTCAGAGAAGTGGAAAGGGTAGATGTTGTAGCTGGAAGGTGGATACCTACTGTCAATAATATCCAGCGCCTTCATATATACAGAGGAGCAGATGGTGCCTCCGCTCTCGCCACGGGTAAAGAACTCTTCTTCGGTTACTTCCTTGGCTTCCGTATGATGGGCGAGGAAAACAATCTCAACTTTCTCATACTGACGGCGTAGAAAACGGGTCATCCAGAAGAAAAAGCTGCGCGCGCAGTATTTCTCAAACGAACCCATGGACCCGGATGTATCCATCATGGCAATAATAACGGCATTGGATTGTGGAATGATTTTGTCTTCCCATGTCTTGTAGCGCAGGTCATCCGGACTGATGTGATGGATGCCTGGCGTACCGGTCGTTGCATTGCGACGCAGATTCTCCAGAATGGTACGTTTCTTGTCAATATTGGACTGCATGCCTTTTTTGCGAATATCGTTGAAAACTACCGTATGTGTCTCAATCAGGTCTTTGTCTTTCTGCTTCAGATCGGGTAATTCCAGCTCAGCGAAGAGCATATCTTCCAATTCCTCAATACTAACTTCGGCTTCCACGATATCATGACCAGGCTGATCGCCAGCTTTTTCGCCTTTGCCGGGTTTCTGCGAAGCAGAGGGATCACGACCGATGACGTCTCCGACCTGACTGTCACCGTCTCCTTGACCGACATGTTTTTGCTTCTGGTAGTTATACACAAAACGGTACTCATCCAGACTGCGGATTGGTACCTTGATGATTTGTTTTCCATCAGACATGATGATGTTTTCTTCCGTAATCAGATCAGGCAGATTCTGCTTGATGACATCTTTCACCTTTTGCTGATGGCGCTGTTGGTCCTGGTACCCTTTGCGGTGAAGCGACCAATCTTCCTTCGACACGACGAACGAGTAAGGCTGGTGTGAATTTGACATGTAGGCACCCCCCATTGATTACGCGGCACAGTTTGGCCTGTCGGTAATTAAGTATATTCACGGGCGAGGACGATATGTGATGAGAGTGGATATAAAATGATACAATTACGCAAGTTCACCTCAGAGGTAAGGTGAGTCGTAAGAACAGAACTGCACCATTTTTTACAGAAACAGTGAACAAGTGTGATATCCTTCCTATACAATAGGAGAAAGACATCAATCATTTAATAGATACATGTAAAGGAAGGATTTATGTGAATAAAAAGGCGATCAAGGCTTGGATTATGTATGATTGGGCCAACTCGGCTTACGCAACAACAGTACTGGCCGCAGTATTGCCCGTATTCTATGCTTCGGTGGCTGCAGCAACGCTGGATACGGATACCGCCGCCTCCTACCTGGCCTATACACACTCCATTGGCATGTTGTGCGTAGCTCTGCTAACACCGTTGCTAGGCACGCTAGCTGATTTGTCAGGACGGAAGGGCGACTTCCTGCGTGTATTTGCAATTATAGGCGTCCTTGCTACATTGGGATTCAGCACAATCGGTGAAGGGGACTGGTTCCTTGCTTCCGCATTGCTGATCATATCTACAATTGGTTTTGCGGGTGGTAACACCTTTTACGATGCAATGCTGCCGGATCTGGTACCCGTGGAACGAAGGGACATGATATCCTCCAAAGGTTATGCCTATGGTTATATTGGAGGAGGTTTGCTGCTTGCGGTGAACCTGCTGATGATTCAGCAACCGGGCTGGTTCGGGATGAGCAGTACACTGGCAGGAACAAGACTTGCTTTCATCTCCGTCTCGTTGTGGTGGCTGCTGTTCTCGATACCGATCTTTCGCCATGCTCCGAGACGGCCTGCATCACCGGATCTGCCCGGAACGTGGACAGGGTACGTTGCGGTGGGCGTACGCAGACTGCGGCAAACCTTTCGTCAGATGCGGCGTTTTCCCCAGTTAATCCGCATGTTAGTGGCTTTCTGGTTTTTTAATGACGGCATTAATACCATCATTCTAATGGCTACGATCTATGGGACAAGTATAGGCATAGGCACAGCCGACCTGATGCTCGCGCTACTGTTAACCCAGTTCATCGGGTTCCCGTGTACATTGTTACTGGGAGCATGGGCACAGCGTTGGGGAGCAAAGCAGGTATTAATCGTTAGCTTATCGGTCTACATATGTATTGTGATTCTCGGTTATTTCATGACACAAGCGATCCACTTCTATGTGCTCGCCGGGCTGGTTGGTGTCGTGCAGGGTGTGAGTCAATCCACAGCGCGTTCCCTGTTTAGCAATCTGATGCCAGCAGGCAGAACAGGAGAGTATTTTGGTTTTGTGAATATTACAGGCAAATTCTCTTCGATCTTTGGTCCATTTGTGTTTGGTTATGTTGGGCAGATCACGGGTTCCACACGTTGGGGTATTCTGTCGCTCATCTTCTTTTTCGTCGCGGGCATTGCTGTATTGTTAACCGTGAAGGTACAGAAGGGGTTGCAGGATGCTACACGGGCAGATCAGGAAGAAGAGCGAAATGGGAGCGTTGGAGCTACTGGGAAAAGTTCAGATGTAAGATTTACCTGATGGTTGTTCACCCGTTTTCATATTAAGTTTCTCAACGGATTACGTATGGCTTCAGGCCTTGTTCCTCACAGAACATGTCTGGAGCTTATTCGCGTTTGTGCAATCAGAACATAATTGATCCATGAATAAGTGCTTAAATGACAGACAGCAGAATACAGTGAAAGAGTATCAATTTATGAAAAGGTGAAAATAAAAGATTGACATGATACATTTTGTATCATAGAGTAAAACTATAAATACATATTGTATCCGAGAGTTGTCGAATGTAATCATGTGTTTTGCTTCATTCCCGGGTGAACTTCCGACGGAATATTGCAAAATGCTGACCTATAGCGTGCATATTACTCGTTTTGCCAAACACAAAGGTAGAGTCTGGTCTATCCCAGCTACACATTTATACTAATGAACAGAGGAGAGGCTGCCATTGATCGATGCTCAAGGTAACGGACTTGTTTTCTTACTATGTGTTCCCCGCAGTGGTAGTTCCTTATCCACCGTAATGCTGCAAAATCATAGTCGTATATTTGCCACCCAGGAAATGTGGTTTCTGATGAATCTTGTCGATTTACCCAAGGCTGATTCACGTGCTTACGGTGGCAGCTCCATCATGCGCCAGTTCTACAATGCCATGGTATCTGAGGATGTCTTCGAGAAGGCGTGCAGAAGTTTTGCTCTTGAAATCTACAATGGATTCCTGGAGGGGAGCGGAGCAGACTTCGTCGTTGATAAATCTCCGCGTTATTATTACATGCTGGAATGGCTGGATCGTCTGTTCCCACAGTCCAAGCGCATTCATCTCCAGCGTAATCCTCTGGCCGTAGCTGCATCATTCAAAAAGGTAAACCGCCACACAGGAGAAGGATTCGACCTGATTCATAGTCTGCAGAGCCCCAAATTAAATATGAAATCCGTAGATCTCACACTTGGGATGCTCCGCTTGAATGATTATTTTGCCAAACCCCATTCCAATGCGTATGAATTGCAATATGAACGATTGGTTTCCAATCCTCAGGAAGAACTTGAGAAACTATGCGCGTTTCTGGGAATTCGATATGAACAGGGAATGGAGCAGTATGGACAGTTTCTGGACAGTGCCAAGTCTGACATGTTCTACAGTATGGGCGTGGGTGATCCTTTCCTCTCTTCGCATCAAGAGGCACATCAGGGTTCTGTTAACAACTGGAAAAACATATTAGAACCACATGAAGTTGAACTGTATTGCCGTGTGATGGGGGCAGATCTGTTCCACCAGATGGGATACAGTGAACAGCTCGCAGAAGCCGAACAATGGACGGGTGTACATTATGATGCAAGTCCGGATCAAGAGGTCATTGACCGAATCACGCATCAGTTGACAGCAGCGACCGGTTGCCAGTGGCAACCACAATACCGAATGCAACCGGCAGATTCTGTCGTTCATGATCCGGTTGGGAATCTTAATGACCCAGTTGTCGAAGAACCGGAAAAGACAGACCCGACGCTAGCTGCACTGGTAACGATCAGACAGCTGCAAGCCGCATTACGTGCAGCAGATCATCGTCTGGAACGGGGTTACAGTGAGCGAGAACGCTTGAAAGACCAGCTGGCTTCTGCTCAAAGCAAAATACAGCGTATCAAATCATGGGTACCATTTGGTCATCAGATCAGCGCATGGGCTTCACAGCGCAAGATTCTACGGGGAGGCAAGTCATGAGCGCCATAGCAGGAATTGTTCACAACGATGGTCAGCAGGCGCTATGGGAAGACAGCTGGCGTCTGTACGCAAGCCTGGGGCATGTCCCTGCGGATACAACAGGAGTGTGGAAAGGCAATGAGGCGTTCCTCAGCTGTCATGCCCAATGGATTACACCGGAATCGGTTAGCGAGAAGTTGCCTTTATATGATGAGGAAAGTGGTCTGACCATCACGGCAGATGCCATTCTGGATAACCGGGAACAACTGGCAGATCAATTACAAATATCCAGAGCTGAACTGGCTATGTTGGCGGATAGTGAATTGATCCTGCGTGCCTATCAGCGCTGGGGAGACGATGTAGCCGTCCGATTGCTGGGGGATTTTGTATTCGCGATATGGGATGAGCGGAATCGAAAACTGTATGCAGCAAGAGATATTACAGGCATGAGAGCTTTTTATTACCGACATGATGGTTCACGTTTTGCTTTCTGCACACTGATGAATCCGTTGCTCGGGCTTGAAGGGGTACATAAAGAACTTGATGAGACCTGGCTGTCCGAATTCCTTGCCATTCCTGACATGCATGATTCAGCAGATATCAATTCAACTGTATATCGGGGAATAAGCCAGCTGCCTTCTGCACATACACTTGTCTTCCGGGATGGGAGACTGGAGCTGAAGCAATATCATCGCTGGAATGAAGTGGAACCTCTAAGGCTTAAATCCGATGGCGAGTATGTAGAAGCGTTTAGGGAGGTCTTTGGGCAGGCGGTTGGATCACGATTGCGAACGCACAGACAGGTGGCTGCTGCATTAAGTGGCGGACTGGACTCGGGAGCCGTGGTTGGTTTTGCTTCCGGAACACTGAGAAGTCAGGGCAAACGGCTGCAGGCCTATAGTTATGTTCCCGTACCCGATTTCACAGATTATACGTCGAAAACGTTGCTCGCAGACGAACGGCCCTTCATACGTTCCACGATTAATCATGTCGGCAATATCACAGAGAACTACCTCGATTTTGAAGGCAGAAGTCCACTCAGTGAAGTAGATACCTGGCTCGACATTATGGAAATGCCCTATAAATACTTTGAAAATTCATTCTGGATTCGCGGATTCTATGAAAAAGCGAGCCAGCAAGATGCAGGCATCCTGCTCACAGGGGCACGTGGTAATTTCACCATCTCCTGGGGACCGGCTCTGGATTATTACGCCAGTCTACTGAAAAGTGGCCGCTGGTACCGCTGGTTCCGTGAGATGCAGCAGTATAGTGAACGAACGGGCATGCCTTTCTCACGTATAGCCAAGATCACCGGGAAAAAGGCATATCCGGATTGGTTCAAGGCTCAGTCCAAAGGAGCCAGCCAGGCCGCATCCGTACAATTGATCCATCCTGACTTTGCGCAGAGAACGGGTGTACTGGAAAGACTCAAATCCATTATTGTTCTGCAGGGCGGTGCCCAGGCTGATGCACTCAAAGTCCGTGCCGAGAAATTTAATAACCTGGCCATCGCCAACAAAAATGGTGCTGTAGCTACGAAATGTTCTCTGCGTTACCGCGCTTGGGAACGTGATCCGACAAGTGATGCCAGAGTCATCCGGTTCTGTCTGTCCGTTCCGATTGAACAATATGTGAAACAAGGGACGGATCGTTCATTGATTCGCCGGGCTACTTCACCGGAGTTGCCTGACAAGGTCAGACTGAATCAACGGGTACGAGGTGTGCAGCCTGCAGATTGGTTACATCGCATCATTCCAAATTGGGATGCCTTTACGGCTGAGTTACGTGCTTTGTGTTCTGACAGCAAGGTTGCTGGCATATTAAACACGGAGCGTATCAAATCTGCCCTGGCCAACTTTCCAAGTCCGAGACCAGAGCTTGCTTCACATCCAGATCTGCGATTGATGATGCATAGTCTGATCGTCTATCGGTTCATTCGGAAATTCTGATATAGCCCGGTGAACTGTGGGCCCGGATTTTTCTTACAATTGACTCATGATAGGAGGTGAATACGATGCAAATGGAAAAAAAGGAATGGCAAGAACCAGCACTGGAAATATTGGAAGTCAACCAAACAATGGCGGGCACAGGTTACAAACATATCGACTGGGTTACGGTTCACGATGCGGATCTCTACGGAACTAGTTAGAAAGCTTTACCATATGCCATCATACTTAGAAGTGCGAAAAGGAGGTGAATACGATGCAAATGGAAAAAAAGGAATGGCAAGCACCAGCTCTTGAAGTGTTGGAAGTCAATCAAACAATGGCCGGTACTGGCTACAGACAAATTGACTGGATCACGGTTCACGATGCGGATCTGTACGATCCAACTTCCTAAGTTGTTTAGTTTTATGAAGTGTCATCATACTTAAAGGGCGGAAATGCAACAAATCCAGCTTTTCGCCTCCGCCCTTATATTGAGCAACATGAATATAAGGGCTTTTTTTACATTTTATTACGAAGGAGGCGTCGTTCATTGTTGCCTGTGCATTATGTGGCGTATGGTCTGCGCTGGTCGAGCCAAATTCGAATGCCTGAACTACAGATCGCACCCAAGGATGCGGAGACTGATTTTGATGTCGTGGATGTGCACATCGAGTCTTCAGATCTGACCCCATTGTGGGAGGATTGGGATGTAGGCAACGACAACTTTGTGGCACGAGAGGGCAGTCTTTTTTTCAAAATCGAAGATACAGGTCTGTTTCTAATGGAACAAGGAAAGCGCATTGTTGTATCCCCTCAGCCAGGAGCGGATGAGAAAAAGGTCAGATTATTCATCCTGGGCACCTGTATGGCGGTCATTATGATGCAGCGTGGCATCCTTCCATTGCATGGTAGTGCAGTGGTTATTGATGGCTGGGCTTACGCATTTGTCGGACATTCGGGAGCAGGCAAATCGACACTGTCGGCCGCACTGGCATCACGCGGATATCCGCTTCTCACCGATGATGTTGTTGCGCTGACCTGGGATGCCGGAGGAAGAGCTATCGTATCACCTGGTTACCCGCAACAGAAGTTATGGCAACCCAGTCTGGACGGCTTCGGCATGAAGGAACAGGATTATGCAACGGTTCACGCAGAGATTACGAAGTATGCGATACCTGTTCAGCACTATTTTCATGAGATGGCCGTACCACTAGGTGGAGTATTTGAACTTGCTCCACAACCGGAGGAAAACCATACATCTGTTCAACTGGTTGAAGTGGCGGGGCTAGAACGACTGCATCTGTTATGCTCGCATACGTTCCGTGGTGGACTCGTTGCAAGACAGGGGCTGGCACAGTGGTTGTTCGAGACGGCTTCAAGACTTTCAGCAAGTGTGGAGATTGGCAGATTGGTCAGAACGGGTGCTGAGTTTACAGCATTTGAGATGGTGGATCGGATCACAGATCATATACGCAAAGGAGTGCATACAGGACAATGACAGCGACTACGCCGATGAATGTGGAAGACCGGGTAACCCGGAAGGAAGGCAATCTGGTCAGTGATATGGGTAGTGAGAAAGTCATGATGAGCATTAGCTCTGGAAAATACTATAATCTCGGGAGTACCGGTGGACGAATCTGGGACCTGATCGCAGAAGAACGCACGCTGGGTGAAGTTGTTGAGGTACTTGCTGCGGAGTATGAGATTGAGCCAGATGTATGTCGTGAGCAGGTGGTGCAATTCATGGAACATCTGTCCCGTGAAGGTTTAATCGACGTTACTCGCGGAGTGTAGAATGATGTTGCGAAAAATAAAGGCTTATCTCTCGCTCCCGCGGTCGATGCGTCGACTGGTATGGGAGGCCTATATCCTCCTTGGCTGGGCACGCATACAGAAGGCTATGCCATTCGCCAAAATCGCGCCAGGGCTGGGTACGCCTATGGTAGAAACACCGATGACAGGACTCGAACGCAGCGAGGTCATCACTATACGTAATATTTCCAAAGCAATTTCGCTCGCCAGCAAATATACGTTATGGGAAAGCCGCTGCCTTGTAATGGCGATTGCCGGGATGAAGATGCTTGAGCGACGCAAGATAGAGAGTACGTTATACATGGGGACTGCACGGAATAAGCAAGGACATATGATGGCTCATGCCTGGCTGCGAAGTGGTAAATTGATCGTGACCGGAGCTGATACTATGGACCAATATACGGTTGTCGGTGTGTTTGGCAAACGGTGTCCGGAGAAGGGATCTGGGGAGATTGTCTATGATACATGAAAGTGAACTCTATTCATCAGGGTTTCCGAAGGAGCTTAAGCTGATTTTGAGCATGATTAGAGGTGATCTGACGGCTCTATCCCCTGAAGAACTCAAGGCGGGTTTGCAAGGAACCGATTGGCAGCTTTTTCTGCGGCTTGTCTATCATCACCGCTTATACTCTGTCCTTTATGTGAAAATGAAAGAATTCAACTCTGCAATCATTCCTGCAGATGTTATGGAGAGTCTGAGACAACAATATACGGTCAATACGTTCCGCATGTTACATCTGACAGCTGAAATGGAGCAGGTGTGTGGAGCTTTTCGTGAACGCGGTATCCGCAATATTACACTAAAGGGACCAGCGCTCGCCCATGATCTCTATGGCGATGTATCGATGCGAACCTCCAAAGACCTGGATATCCTGATTCCGTTTGATGATGTGGAAGCGGCTGAAGGCATTCTGGCTACCCTCGGATATGTATCCAAGGAAGGGGAGCGGGCACCTACGGTGCGCAGCTGGAAATGGCGGGAACATCATATCTGTTACACCCATCCGGTCAAAAGGACTCAAGTGGAGATCCATTGGCGTCTGAACCCGGATTCGGGTAAAGAAACCGATTTTGAATTGCTGTGGAAACGCAGTCGGTTCAGTTCATACACACAGACACCTGTCCGTATGCTCGAACAAGAAGACCTATGGGCCTATCTCGTAACCCATGGTGCACGACACGGCTGGTTCAGACTGCGCTGGTTACTGGATATCGACCAGATGATCCGCAGCATGCCACTTGATGTGAAGAAATTAGAGAGACGTCTGAAAGCGGAGGGACGTTTATCCATTGGTTCACAGGCTCTTTATCTGGCCTCGGAGCTGCTGAATACGCCGCTGGATGTAGAGTACAGGTCCTTGATGTCCTTGAGTGACCGTACAGGCAAACGATTAGCCAACGAAGGCGCAAAGTTCATGAACGACATGCTGGAAAGTCCGGCTGATATGAAGTCTTATCAATCGTATTTGTTTAAACTTCGAAGTACAAAACAGAAATGCTTTTTCTTTATTGAACGTTTATATCCAAGTACATGGGATGTGGATCAACTGCCGCTTCCGCGTTCTTTGTTTTTTCTGTACTTTCCGTTACGTCCGTTTCTCTGGTTCTGGCGGCGAATTAAAAGGTATACGGTGACGGAAAGGGGTAAAGTATGATCTCGGAATTAAGGTATTTCATGCGAAAGTTGCATCATGTCACGGGGCCCATTTTATATTGGAATCTGCTAGGGATGATCTGTATCAGTCTCATGGAAGGGATCGGTATCTACATGCTTGTTCCGATGCTGAGTCTGATTGGCATATTTGAGATGGGCTCCACAGGCTTAAACATTCCCTGGCTTGGCGACGTGTTGAATCGTTTTTCTGAAAATAGCCAATTGTTACTCGTATTGTTCACCTTTGTGTTGATTGTCTCCGGACAGGCCTGGATGCAACGTCTCCAGACGATCCGTAATACTCGAATCCAACAGCAATTTGTACGAACGCTGCGCATGGAAACCTATGGTGCTATTATTATGGCGCAATGGTCATTTTTTCTCCAAAAACGAAAATCCGATTTTAACCATATATTAACGACTGAACTTGCACGTGTGAGCCAGGGAACGAGCATTATGCTGCAAATGGCAGCCTCTCTGATCTTTACGGGCATTCAGATCGGTCTTGCTTTCTGGTTATCCGCCAAGTTGACGGCACTTGTGCTGGTCTGTGGATTGGTATTATTTATCGTCTTACGAAAATTCGTCAAGCGGGCCAAGCAGATCGGAGACCAGACCTCTGAATTCTCGCAAAGTTATTATAACGGCATTACCGAGCATTTTAACGGCATTAAGGATATTAAGAGCAACATGCTTGAGCGCTCCCACATGAACTGGTTTGAGCGCATGTGCAGACAGATAGAATGCAATGTCATTCAGTTTAGCCAATTGAACAGTGGAACACAGCTGATTCACCGGATGTCCGCGGCAATCATTATTGCGGCATTCATCTATCTTTCTCTCCGTGTAATGACGGTGCCTCCCGCAAGTCTGCTGCTCATCATCCTTATCTTTTCCCGATTATGGCCAAGGTTTACGGCAATTCAGTCCAATCTGGAGTACATCAGCTCCATGCTGCCTGCATTTCGGGTAGTCAGAGAATTACAAGCGCAGACGGCGAAGAGTCGGGAGATTAGTGAAGAGATTGCTTCGGCAGGAGAAGTTGGAACTGATGGGATTCAACCTATGGAACTGAAGGAATCTATCACCTGTGAGGATGTCTGCTATCGCTATGAGGGAAGTGATGCTTACTCATTGAGAAATGTGCAAGCTTCGATTCCAGCAAGGGGTATGACCGCAATTGTGGGGAAATCCGGAGCAGGCAAAAGCACGCTGATAGATCTGATTATGGGCCTTGTGAGGCCTGAAACTGGTCGTATTTTGATTGACGGTGTTCCTCTGTCAGAAGAACGATTATTGAGCTGGCGAAGTTCAATCGGATATGTCTCCCAAGATCCATTCCTGTTTCACACAAGTATTCGTGAGAATCTGCGTCTGGTTGATCCAAATGCAAGTGAAGAACAGATGTGGCAGGCTTTGCAATTTTCCTCCTCTGCAGCATTTGTACGGAAGTTGCCTCAGGGTCTGGATACGATTATTGGTGATCGGGGTATTCGTCTATCCGGGGGTGAACGTCAGCGATTGGTGCTTGCCCGGGCTATGCTGCGTAATCCTTCTGTATTGGTACTGGATGAAGCAACGAGTGCGCTGGACAGTGAGAATGAACAGTACATTCATGAGGCGCTGGAACGGTTAAAAGGACATGTGACCATTATCGTGATTGCACACCGATTGTCCACGATTCGGACGGCAGATCGTGTAATTGTACTTGATGAAGGTCGGGTGATTCAAGAGGGCGGGTACCAGCAGTTATCTACTGATCCGGTAGGGACGTTCAGCAAACTTTTGAACATGCAAGCGGGTGTTGTGGGGCAGTAAGTGAGTGAGTGGACATCAGAAGACGTTCAAACGTGATGATAGAGTGTGTATCTTTTTCTCTTTATTCATTTATCTATGGTATAACCAGCAATGGGTTCACGTAAAGAGGCGCGCCACAATTGGTGCGCCTTTCATGTAGGTAGTTCGTATAATGAGCAAGAATTAATGAACGAGGGCTGTTTTCGTAGGAAGCGGCAGTTGAAGAGCACCAATCTGCTCCAAATGCTGTACGATCTCTTGCACAGCTTCCTCAATGGACCATTGCTCTGTATCGATGATAAATGAAGGAGATTTGGGTACATCATAGGGGGCGGAAATGCCTGTGAAATGCGGGATGTCACCATTGCGGGCTTTTTTGTATAGACCCTTGGGATCACGCCGCTCACATTCTTGGATTGAACAGCGCACATAGATTTCAATGAAATCATCTGGTTCAAATAACTGTCTAACCATCTCCCGATCCTGTTCATGAGGAGAGATAAAAGCCGAAAGTACAAACAACCCGGCATCAACCATTAACTTCGATACTTCACCAATTCGCCGCAGATTTTCTTGACGATCCCCTGCTGTAAAACCGAGATCACGGTTCAGGCCATGACGTATATTATCCCCGTCCAGAACATAACAGCGTACGCCTTGATCGTAGAGATACTGCTCCAGGGCAAATGCAAGGGATGACTTTCCTGCACCTGATAACCCGGTAAACCATATGGCACGACTATGGTGCCCATTATGCTTCTCCCGGTCTTGCCTGTTGATGCTGGATGATTGCCAGGTTATGTTGCGCTCTTCCTTCGACATGAGTATCCCGCCTTTTCCCTACCATGATATGTATAATATTTTAACATATTTACAAGATTATAGCACCTTACAGATTTCTTCAAAATAAGCGTGAATCGACAAAATATCGGGTATAGATGTAGTACATACATAAGCATTATGCATATATCCAAGGAGTATTTTGAATAGAATGATGCAAAATGCTCACATCGCAGGAGGAACAATGTCATGAACAAAAACATACAAAACATACAAGTTGGGTTTAAATGCCCGGATTGCCAGCAGGATATCCGAGCGGAATTTATAGATGAACAGGTCAGCACGGTTCGTTGTAAAGGTTGTGACAGAGCGTATACACTTTTGAAGCCAACCATCGGTGATGAGATTCTACTGGATTGGGAGCAGGAGGCTTTGTATCACAAGCTGAGGGCAGAGCGGTCCGAACTGGAGAATCACAATATGTCGGCCTTGATTATCAAAGTTATCGAGTTGCTTACATGGCGTGATCGGGGAGATGGACAGACCCGTGCCATACAGACCGTGAGGGAATGGCTTGTTTCCAGTGGCAAACCTCAGACCTTACTTGAATTGTTCCATCAATCTCAGTCACAACCTGAAAATAAACGTTTCGATCGTTAATGATTTACATACATTAGCCGTTACTGTGGCATATTACCTGAAGGTGTTCGTGTGTGCAAACGACTAACCGAATTTTTCAGGAACAGGAGCGGATAGAATGAAGCGAATGGTTCTATATATACTGTTGGGACTGTTATCCATCAGTATGGTACCGGCACAGACTGAAGCGTCACCGGTTACCGGAGCGTATCACTTTGGCTTCAAAAAAAGTCAAAACGGTCAACTGCCCTCCATTGATCAGGAAGGCTTTAAATCAATCTTACAACATAACGATGCCATTTTCCTGGGGGATACAAAACAGAAGGAATTGTATCTCACGTTTGATAACGGGTATGAGAATGGATTCACACCTGCCATACTGGATGTTTTGCGTACCAAGAAGGTGCCGGCGGCTTTCTTTGTGACAGGTCATTATCTGAAAGATCAGCCTGAGTTGGTCAAACGTATGGCGGCTGAAGGTCATATTGTCGGTAATCATTCATGGAGTCATCCGGATATGACCCGCATCTCCAATGAAAAGCTTAGAGAGGAACTTGAGAAGGTCAAGACGGAGGTCAATCGGCTGACCGGTCAACAAGCGACCTTTTTACGGCCACCGCGTGGAATTTTTAACAATCGTACGCTTGCAGAGAGTCATGCCCAAGGGTATGTGAATGTGTTCTGGTCTGTTGCTTATAAAGATTGGGATACCAATGTGCAGCGTGGCGCACAATATGCTCATCAACAGGTGTTGAAACAACTCCATCCGGGCGCTGTCATTTTGCTTCATTCGGTATCCAAAGATAACACGGAAGCTCTGGGTTCCATTATTGATGAGGCCCGCAAGCAAGGATACGCATTCAAAAGTCTGGATGATCTGCGGACCAAAAGTTATTGATCCTGTATCATAATGAGCAATGGACCAAGTGTAGGTCATTCAAAAGTTTAGCAAAAATATTAAAGGGCATCCTGAGCGATTAAGCTCGGAATGCCCTTTTTTGTTTATAACGGTATGCCAGTCCAAGTATTGGATGTACCACATACAGATTTAGAAGAAAGGATTGGGTAATACGATACGATGTAACGTGTAATACTATAAAACAGTATTATAGATGATTCCAATCGTTTTCGGGCCGCAATGACTGCATACTACACAACCAGCAGTGGTTAGTTCAACTCGGGCACCCGTCTGTTCCTGCAAAGACTTCTGCAAGTCAAGCGCATCCTCTTCAGCCATGGTGTGCACAACAATCAGCAGGTCTGGATCGATCTGATCCTTCTGGCTGAGCGTATTATTCAGCATTTGTTCCAGAGCTTTCTCCCGTTTCCCGCGCACTTTATAGGCAGGTGCCATCTTGCCATCTGTTACCCGGATGACAGGACGAATCTTCAACAGGCTTCCAATCAGGTTCTGCATGCCCGAACAGCGTCCGCCTTTATGCAGATACTCTAGTGTATCGATAACAAACTCCGTGCGTACATTTGATTTCATCGCCTCAATCAGGTGTGTAATCTGAGTCAGGTTTTGTCCTTTATCAGCAGCATTAACAGCTTTCATTACCATCAGTGCAATTCCTGATGAGAGATTCTGTGAGTCAATGACCGATATTCGACCTTCCGGGAACTCGGAACTCGCTAGTCGTGCATTTTGATAGGTAGAGGAAAGTTCAGAAGATAAGCTGATATATAAAATCTCATCCCCTTGATCTATGTAAGGTTGAAATGCCGTTATGAAGTCAGCGGGGGAAGGTGCAGCTGTTTTGGGAAGACGCCCATCTTGGCTAACACGTTCATATAGCTGTTCAGGCTTAATCTCAGCACCGTCTTTCAGTGATTCTTCACCGAACACGACATACAAAGGGATGATACCGATATCGTGCTGCTGGATCCATTCTGGAGCCAGATCACTTGTGCTGTCCGCAAAAATTTTGATTCGTGACATGTCAATCTCCTTTGAAAACAATGATTTTGGCAAAAAATATAGATTATACTTATGTGTAAACCCATTCATTTTAATTATAAGGAAACATGACGTTGATGCAAAGCGTTACATCAGCGTCATGCCTACCAAGATAAGTCCAACGAATAACAGAATCATGATCCCATTTAATATGGTTCCGATAATGGCAAAAACTTTCTTTCGATTCTTGAGGACAAGACCAATAATTCCGACGATACCTCCGGCCAGATTGAGAATCAGGCAGACCAGGATGGCTAATGAAGCCAGAACCACTGCTGGATGCAAGGCGATCTCTTCTGTCTGCAACGGGGTGAGAACTCCGATGGATTCGTTTACAGCCATGGTGGCAATAAAGAATATCAGAATATAACCCAAGATTGCAACCAATCCAATGACAAAGCTGGCGATCCCAGGTCCGGAATGTTTCAGTGGTGCCATTGGTTGCCTCTCATGATCTGGCGGGTATGCTTCATACCCATTGTTATTGTATGGATCTGCATGGCCAGGATTCTGATCCGTGTTGTTATAACCTGAATTATAGGAATCGCGATTATCCATAATGTTGACTTGCCTCCCTTAATCATCGTACTGAGTGTTATTAACCTAATCAATGAGTAATGATTCTTTCTTAAAATACAACGATTACATACCTGTTTACTTTTCCATAAATATCGATAAAAATCAAGGATTTACGCTTGTTTCCTACAATTTATAGGGCAGGGATAGGATTGTTAAGTATAAACAGACATATGACCTTTGAAGCTCCGTCCCGACTGGTAAAGAAGGAGTGGATTCGCTACAATAATAGGTGTGAAGTGTAGTTGAATTAAGGGAGAGAACTTATATGCAACGAAGATGGATGATGCTTGGAGCTGTAATGACCATGCTGTCGGTGGCGATTGGTGCGTTTGGTGCTCACATGCTCAAGGATACGATTGGGCCGGCGGCCATAGCTACATATGAGACAGGTGTGCAATATCACATGATTCATGCATTGGCTTTGCTCATTATTGGTTTGACGGCTGGTCAACTTGGAGCATCGACAAAACTGAAGTGGGCAGCGCGTCTGTTGTTTATCGGAATTATTGTGTTCTCAGGCAGTTTGTATGTGCTTAGTATTTCTGGCATCAAGATTCTGGGTGCCATCACACCGATTGGTGGGGTAGCCTTCATTGCCGGATGGTTGTTATTGGCATTAGATGTATGGCAGCGAGGTAAGGATCGCTCCTGATCGGTCCAAATAAATCTCGGAGGGTTCAATCCTACATGAACCATTGAACTAAAAAAGCAACTTGCGTTAGAATGTCCCGTCATTCTAACGCAAGTTGCTTTTTGTTTTAATCTGATGAAGTTAGTTACAGAAACTCATCGATTTCATTGGTTCGGAACGTATACACCTGTTTTTCATCGACATGGTAGATGCTCACAATACTGGTATCACGATCAAAATTCAGAATACGGCAAGGAATGCTCTGATGTTTACCGTTTTTGTTATTGACAACAATACGGGTGAGTTTATTCTCTTTAATGAGCGTGTCAATCCACGCGTCAAACGAGTTTCCATCGGATACATTGGATGTTTGGGTGGCAGGCTTTTTCTCGCTAACCGGTTGTTCTTGTTGATTCTGTGTTTTGACTGGAGCAGGTGAGGCAGGTGTCTGAGCTGCAGTGGACGCCTTCTGTGCTGCGTTGGCTTTTTTGCGTTCGTTGTGAAGTGTGACGAAAGAGTCCTTCTTGGACTGGAGTGTCGCTTCAATAATTTTGCCTAGCTCTATGCCGGATTGAATCCGAAAGTCCGCAATTTGTTCTTCATTGTTTATGAACTCCAACAGGGACTGCAGTGCCAATGCATTTGAGCGGCTCTTAATAAGTATATCGACATTAAATAAAAAGCCGATGTCCTCTTGATTGGATAAGGTTTCTTTCATTCATCCCAGCCCCGTTAAAAATTATGTCAGCTCAAAAAAACGCTTCAATTCACTATATCATTAAAAAGGAAATTATCATAGTGCTAGAGACGCAGAAATATGCCGATTCGAGATGTATCTAGTCCCGGAGTGCCCCTTAAATTCTCTCCAGAATAGAACAAATATTCTTCTTTTTTCATCCCCTGATCGTCCTGTTTGCCTGCGCCAGTCGTGCGGGTCTACTCTATAATTTATTTAATCAGGACAGGAAGCAACAGGGGGAATCGGGAATGGGCAATGCATATCAGGATCGATTGAGATACGTTTATAAAATTACATCTTCCAGAATTAGAAAAGCGGATTATGATCTGCATCTTACTTATCAAGAAGCGACAGTAAATGGAGAAGTGGCATCTATTGGAAACCATCAGGTGTTTCGTTTTATAGATCGTATTCGAGGCACCAAGGAGAGGGAACAAGATCTGGCTAGAATCAAGCTGGAAATAGAGCGATTAAAAGCCTTGAAAACCAATGCTGAACATAAAAGAGCAATGAAGAAATTGCATGAAGAACTAAAAAATTTGAAGTTTGCCGATGATTACTTGCTGGTGGTCATTGAAAATAATAAAGACTATGATCGGCTGAATTCATCAAAAGCTTTCTCCATCAACGGCAAGAAATACAAGCGGTTATTGGCTACGACAGGTGGAGCCAAAAGTTCGACGGTCATCTATGTGAGTGAGGATATTCATCCGCTGTTGGAGAAAAGATTGAATAACGGCAGAGATCCCAATAAAGAGCTGGTTCCTGCCAAACTGGAGGCATATAAGGCCTTGGCTTGCAGTACAAGCACGCCTGTGTCACATCCCGAACGGGTATTGGTTGTTCATGATTGTATAACTGAATTTGGCGCAGACATAATTCAGATTGATGATACCGAGACAGAATACCCTCGCATTGAGAGTAGGAAAAATGAGCCTATTCAGATGAACATGAGTGATGGGTTCGGTCTTATCTCTCCTGCACTTAGTGAACGATGGGCAACCGAGCTGGGACATGCATATATCCCGAGTGGATTTTGTATCCGTAATAGCTTCTGTAAAGGTATGGTCTTTACATTTGATTATCACGAATTTGCTGATCGAGTTGCAGGCAAGTATATGGTGGACGATGCCTGGGGTAATCCTGTGGATATTCTAGAGGTAGACCTAATCATCACAACGTCTATGCTCAAACTATGGAGCTCGTACAACAGTATCGACGATTATCTGTTATGTTGCGGTTATTATGGCTACACGTTCAGCGTAACGAAGGTTACACCCGAAGAACTGGAGGATGAGCGTCATTTAAACTACCAGTTTATTCAGTCGCTCCAATTGGATGATAACGAGATTGGTGAACTTATTACTCCCACGGTGGACTCGATTAAGGATGTACTGGGTGAAGACTATCGCAAGGCACTGTTATTTCTCAAAGGAATTCACATCCATGAGAACGATTATAGAAATAGTCCAGATGATTATATCAAAGGGCTGATGGTAGACCCGCGACTTATAGATGATCCTTTTGTGCGCAACAAAATTCATACCTTAATACGTAAACGAATGAATGAAGCCAAGATCGGAGTTCTAAGAGTGAAAGGCAATTTCAGTATTATTTCTGGCGATCCCTATACATTGTGTCAGAGCATATTTGGCTTACCTCTAACAGGATTGCTGAGCTCGGGTGAGTTCTACTCCAGATATTGGAATGAGCGGCATGTAGACCGCGTGGCTTGCTTCAGAGCTCCGATGACTTGTCATAACAATATCAAGGTGCTTCGTTTTCGAAATACAGATGAGATGCAGCATTGGTATCGCTATATGAACACGGTCACGATCTTAAATTCATGGGATACGACGACGCATTCCTTAAATGGTGCAGATATGGATAGTGATCAGGTCTTAACTACAGACAACCACACAATTCTTGGGGCAATTCAGGAGCTTGATGCGATTGTATGTGTACAGAAAACCTCAGCCCAAAAAATTCCGGATGAAAAGGATCTGATTCAGGCCAACAAAGACAGCTTTGGTGATCTGATCGGTTTTACAACGAACAAAATCACATCGATGTTTGATGTATTAGCCAATTATGAGGAGCATAGTGCAGAATATCAGGAAATGATGTACCGAATTCAATGTGGTCAGCATTATCAACAAAATGCCATTGATCAGGCCAAAGGTATTGAATGTAAAAAAATGCCGAAGCACTGGTATGATATTCGCGCTGCGGTAACGGACGAGTCTGCCTTGAAAATGGTAGCACACAAGAAACCTTATTTTTTCATATACAATGACCCGGAACAGAAAAAAGAATATACCACCTATGTAGAAAAAACGAGTCAGAAGTGCTTGCAGTTATTTGGCATGACTGTGGATGAGTTGTATTCGAAGAAGGAGCTATCTCCGGATCAGGAACAGTTCCTGGCACAGTATGAACAGAGAATGCCTGTATCCACGGCACCATCTGTGATGAACCGGTTATGCCATCAAGTGGAAGATGAGTTCAACAAGTTAAAGCTAAAACAGTCCGAGAGTCCATTTGATCATACGATACTGATGAGTACCAAAAAATACTCACAAGCTCGTTACAAGGAGATTCAACGTTTATATCAGATGCATAACGAAGAGCTACGTAGCTATATGACTAACTTGCGCAAGAGTAAGGTGAAAAAGGAAGAAAGATCAGCCCGATGGCAGTTGTTTGTTTCACGTTTCAAGGAGCAGGCGCTGGAGATCTGCAATAACGAAGAAGATCTGTGCAATATGATTGTGGACATGTGTTATCGAAATGCGGAGAAATCAAAGCAATTTGTATGGGATGTCTCCGGGGATCAGATTATTCGCAATCTATTGCTCCGCAATGATCACATCATCCATTATCCGGTTAGAGACCGGGACGGCGATATTGAGTACGCGGGAAGAACCTTTAAAATGACCCAAATGTATGTGAAGGAGCAGCGCCCTTGAAAATCATTCTGAATGAACGTCATCATGCCGAGCAAGCAATTGCACATGGGAAAATGGATAAGAAGCCAACCAAAACGTTGATTTGTTTAGCTAAATACGGGCTTCAACAAGGGAAGAACGCCGAAGATGCATATGCGTTGTTAAATCAGTTTATGACCAAGTATTATCCAGACTACAATGCTGTCCAGTGGGATACATTTCTCAATCGTATCATTAAGCAGTCTCAGAAGTATATCAAGATAAGGGAGGAGGCAAGCAAGAGCACGCTAATCGAGATTGATCATGTACCTGTAACGCACGAAGAACTTCAAAAGATCAAACAACTTAAAAGTAAACGACTCGAGAAATTGGCCTTTGTTTTACTGGTCTACAGCAAGATTAATAATCGAATCAATGAAAATGATACGTACTGGATTAATAATGAATGGAAAGAAATCTACGGTGATAGTCAAATGGCCGTAAGCAAAAAAGATCAGGGGTTATTGGTGCACAAACTTATTCAGTTAGGGTATCTCAAAGAAAGTCAACGTGTCGATTCAACTAACGTACAGGTTTTGTTCGCTGCGGAGCATGGTGAGGTTGCCTTCCAGTTAGTTCGCTTCGATGACTTTGTGTTGGAGTACTCTCGCTGGAAAGGAGAAAATATTAAAAATTGTACTGTATGCGGAAAACGGATGCTGGCAAAATCGAACCGAATGAAATACTGCAAGGAATGCAAAAAAGCTGGCATTAGTCCCATTAGAAAACTTCTCTAAAGCTAGACACAGCAATGCTTTTCATGGTTGTTCAAGAATTTCTTTAATGATAAGCCAGAGACAGGTTTCCTAGTTATGGGGGAGGTATCAACTTGGAAACAGTCTTATAAAAAATATGCTACATAACGCTTAGGTAGGTGAATTATGTCAAATGGGATAACTTTAGCACATGTAGAGTCTTTAATTAGAGAAGCAGTGAAACATAGCGGTCCGGGACAGCCTGGAGATTCTGGGGAAACCGAACTCGCCATCAAGCGGGCACTGGAGGCTGCTGGCGAAGCCTTACAGGCTGCCGGAAAAGCAAAAGAGGCTTATCAGACGACTCGACTTGTGTACCAGAGTCCGGTTGCTGATTTTGAGGAGTTAAGTATGCAGTACCCTTCTCCTGAAATAGGCTGGACGGTACAGACGTATAAGGATGGCAAGAGATATCGTTATGATGGAAAGACATGGGTAGAGATTGATGTATTTGGTCAAAACCTTCAGGTGGTTAATCCCGATGTGGATGGGCTCATGAGTACAGCTGAACACCTGAAATTAAATGAGATTCCATTGGAAGTACAGGATCGTGTTATTGTCTTTTGCAAAGAATCACAGGTTTACCCGGAAGTACTGGGCATTTTAGCCCCTTTTCCATTCGATGGCGAGATTTTACATGTAAAGGGCTACTGTGGGGTTACTGGAGATACCGCAACTGAAATAAGAATTGAACGATCCAAGGATCTCATTCACTGGCAGGATGTGATGGGGAGTCCACTGAAATTTGAAGCATTTCAACATCAAGATGATGGTGAGGCTACATTTGAGGTGAGAAAAGTGGAGGCTGGAGATATCTTCAGAATCAACATCGTCGAAGCCGGTTCAAACATTCAACATCTTACGATTCAATTAACGATCAGAACATAAAAAAGGAGATGGATTATAATGACACAACCAATTATTTCATGGATGGATGCTACACATAGTAATGAGATTATTACCCCTTTTGACTACAAGGTTATTGATGCGGATAGCAAAAGTGATATTTTTATTTTCAATGTATGGAACAATAAGAATGGCGCTTCGGACGTATCTAAAATGGAAGATTGCACGATTACAACGCGAGATATGACTGGTGGTACTGGGGACACGGAGGCTCATGATGTAGAAGTGGTGAAGAATAACTGGTTCCACGTTCAGGTTGATTCCTTGGGGGAGACAGACCTGGAAGAAGAAAGTTCACGTATTGGTAAGGATTTTTCCAAACCCATCGGAACAACAGGCAAGACAACCAAAGATCATACGGGAACCGCTTATGCAACACCATTTGCACCGGGACCGAAAGAAATCCTGGGCGTTAGTAACAATGGAAATCCTCAAGATGCGGCTGGTAACTATGTAACGCTATCCATTCAATGTGTAGTGCCGCTGAACGCGAAAAGTGGCAAGCAACAGTTCAAGAAACGTATTTCCTACCGTTACGTGTAAAAAAAGAAACAGTTATGGGACAGGCTATTGCAGCCTGTCCTTTTTATTAAAAGGGGGAAGTCCTGTGATTCTAGGTAATACACAATTTACGCGCTCACCTGTATCTCAAGCCTATGTATGGATTGCTGATTATTATGATGGTACTTATTTAAGCGAATTCGATTTGCAGACACAACAATCAAACAGTTTTTATAAAATTAACAAGGAAAAGTTGGTCTCTTTTGGATTGATCGGGCAAGGATCTCACGTGTATCACAACGTTGCCAACGGTGTATTTCATATTAATGCGGATCGGTACTCTATATCATACGTATGTGAAGAACAAGAATACCCGCTAACGGGTAGGACCTTTCTATACAGTGACATCATTCAATTCAAGAATGTTTCTTCAGATGTGAATATGAGTGGACATTCAGGTCCTGGGAGTTCGGGGGCTTTCAATAATACGATTGAATGTTTTAACTTCGGGTACAAAAAAATGATGAATTTGAACGATGTGCAGATTAACTTTCAATGTGTGTGTTCCCTGCCATTGAAAGAAACTGCTTTTCTCCAAATTAAAATTACCTCAGATCAGGACCTGCCTGGGCAATTAGTTATTCGTAAAAATGGCTTTGTCATAGATCAAGTTGTAGCCCCTCTGAAGGCAAATCATGCAGGAATCATAAACTGGGACATTCGTTGAGTTGGATTTTGAGATGAGAAGGTGGTGAAAGTATGGCGATTCAAGAAATAGCACTGGATATAGATCTATCCATAGGTGTTTTCAAAGATACGATATATCAGGCCCAGAAGTTGAAACTAAGAGAGTTGAGCCAGGATGCGGACGGGAATTCAATCTATCCAGCTAATGGGTCTTGGGAGTCCACTCCCATTCGGATTCAGGATAAGATTGCTTCATTTAAAGGTGTGGCTGCAAGCGTAGATATTGCGGGTGGCGCAGCATACAAGATCTACTGGAGTACATCTGAGGATGGGTTTGAGTGGGGGGCGTATGAGGAAATCTCTGCTAATAGCGCTGTGTCCAAATCGCCTGCAAAGTATGCGAAGGTGAAAATTGAGATTGTTGCTGAGAAAGAATATTCGAATTTCTACATAGATGATTTTAAGGAGAAGGGGAAATACAACAATTCCTTTGTCGAAAGTGACTCGGGTTCTCTAGGCTTAAAGAAGACATATCAATTGAATATGGAAAGAGCATCGGACACTCCAGCAGGGATGGTGCTGAGGCAGAAGATTGAAAATACGAAATTCAAGAAATTAGATGGAATCAGAGTGAGTAAGGGGTGATTTTATGGCAGTTCCAGCGACTACAGGCGTATTGAGATCGAATATAAGTGATATGGAGATTGGCGACTATATTGTATGGAGATATGATTCTTCTGGAGAGCAATTTATAGATGGCACTCTAGGAATAAACGAAATACCTGTAAATGGGTTGGTTGGTACTACAAGTTTAAACAACTACTACTGGTACGCTATTAAAGTAGATAAAGGTCTTTTAATCTCTGATCGCATTAGACATTCTACTGTCACTTGGGATTCAATGAATGCAAATAAGATTATCGAAGGGTTGCCTAAAACCTTTGGTGGTGTCTCAGGAATTGTCCGTAGTATATCTGGTGGAGTAGGATATGCAGATAAGGATGGGAAGCTGAGTATGAAGGACTTAGGATTGGGAGCATTCCCTACGATTAATGAGTGGGATGAGTATATCAAAAATGGTCGTTTGGGTGGAAAGGTACAGCCCAATGACGATAATGTGTGGCATCACCATAATGTATTTTCGTGGGCAAAGGAAACGCCTGTTCTCGGCTCATGGACTACGAACAAAGGGGCAGTCTTATCTGCACCCTCTTCAAGCAGAATAGTACGAGGATATGAACAGCGCGACGATAATAGAGGTGTTGCTTTTACAGGAAGTGCTTCGTCACAAAACTATATTGGATTTAGACCAGTATTTGAATATAGGGAGGTGTAATATATGGCAACTGTAGGAGATCAGCTAAAAGAACCAGAGGTAGGATGGAGACGTTATGATGATACACATATAGGTTTAAAGTATACAGGAACTTGGACCACCCCAACCCCATCCAATACAGGTTATTATGGTGGCAGTATAAGAGTAACTAGCCGAGCTGTCGACAATAACTATGTTACATTTTCATTTTTCGGAACAAAGCTTAGGATTATCTCTGACTTTTACTCAGATAGGCATTCTGATAACTCTATCACGATAGATGGTGTAACAGAGATGTATAGTGCGTTTCGTGCAGTAGGTTCCCCTAGCCTTCAGCAATCCATAGTGTATGAAAAGACTGGATTACCTCTTGCATTTCACACGGTTACTATTGCAACAGGTCATAATCGTATAAATTTCACTTTAGATGCTATAGATATTGATGAAACGGGGTATCTGTATGGATACGCTCTAACCTCCCCTGAAACAGGATGGAAGAGGTATGACGATACACACGATGCTTTTGTATATCATGGAGATAATTGGATATTTCAAACTCAAACAGGAACGCCAACTCTGTACAATGCAACCCATCACTATTCTGCAAAAGGGATGGGCGGCAACGAAATTAGATTTAAATTTTACGGAACCAAGTTAAGACTAATATCAAGTATAGGTTCGACTTTTGCAGATGATATTTCAGTGGTCATTGATGGAGCAACTGAAAAGTTTAATTCAAAAATGGCAACAACAATAGACGAAAGACAACGGTTAACCTATGAAAAAACTAATCTACCATTAGGTGTCCATGAAGTTAAGCTTATCAGCGGAACTAACGGAGATTGGAGATTGGATATTGATGCTGTAGATATTGATGACACAGGCTATATGGTGGCTCAGGTGGGACAACGTTTATTTGCACCAGAACCAGGTTGGAAGAGGTATGACAATAGTAATTCAGCTATTAAATACGAAGGAGTGGGTTGGATTTCAGCTACAGGTGATTCTAATACTTATGTAGGAACAGCCCACTATATTCCACTTAATGGAGCATCATCAAATAGCATTAAATTTAATTTTTATGGGACAAAATTGAGGATCATTGATCTGTATTGGACTAATAGAGTGAATAACGTAACTATAGAGATTGATGGAAAATTCTCCACATGGAATCCCAACAATTCAGCGAATAAGTATCAAGTATTGGTTTTTGAAGTATCAGGTTTGACAAAGGGTTTACACAAAGTGAAATTATCGACAACTAGTTCGAGTGGAACATTTTCTCTTGATGCTATAGACATTGACCTTGATGGTCGATTGTTCCATCCAGATGAAGTAACAAGTGTTACTGAACTTGAGATTGGTAAGCGTATCAGATGTCATTACCAGACTTCAGTAGCGAACAACGTTGGATTGTTTAGCGGATTAGGAGAGCAATCTTCTGATCTTATTCCTATATCAAGTTCTGCAACACCGAATGGTGATTTTTACTTCATTATGGTAGAAGATGGGGATGATCACAAGCTGTTGGTCGCTGATCGAAATATTCAACACAGCATAAGTTGGGACTCTATAAATGCAAATGGAATGGCTGGTGGTGGCGGTGCACCAATTTCATTATTAAAGACAAAAGAGATTTCAACCTCAATTCGACTTCCCACAGGCGGTATCAACGCAACGGATAAGGATAATGAATGGGATAAATATATTGTTAACTCTACACTAAATGGAGCGATCAGTGCTGGTAGCAATTTTGTATGGAATTGGAGCGGAGCCGCATCATGGGCTTCTACAACAAATACTGGTGGATCAGCAAACAGAACTGGACGAGGTGGCACAGGCGGAAATGTAGGAGCGAGTGGATATAATCCAACTTCTTATGTGGGGGCGGCCACTGCAACTGGTTTTAGACCATTAATGGAAATTGGAATTTTCCCAATGTTTAGATCATTAATTAAGCATGACGCTGAATACAAACGCTTTAAATTGGGGAGTTCTAAAGTGGATAAAACTCTAATCATTACTCCTTTAATGACATCCAATACTACTCCATCAGGTGTAACAAGTGCAAGTAGCATATATAATTCCAGTTATGAAGCATGGAGAGCATTTAATGGTGGAGCAACAGGTACAGAAGATTGTTGGGCTTCAAGTGCTGGCAGTCCTAGTGGGCATCTAGCATATAAATTTAATGATATAACCACATTAAGTATGTATTCCATAACGTCAAGAGACGCATCAGATTTAGGTTCAGCACCTAAAGATTGGACATTTCAAGGATCTAACGATGGGATTAACTGGAGTGTAATTCACACGGTTAGCAACTCAACAGGATGGAGTCAGAAAGAAACAAGGCAGTTTGTTTTAGATAAAGAATATTCATACTTCAATTATAGACTAAATATTACATCTAATAACGGACTGAACTATACTACAGTAGGAGAATTGGAATTAATTAAGAAGAGTATAATTGATGCAATTCCATCTGAATGGAGCATGATTTCAGTAACTTTACCATCAGAAAGCACTTTTATTAATGATGGAATGGATGATCTGTCTGTATTTGATAGAAAGAATGTAGATTTAATTCAGATTATGACTGCCAATGGATCACTAGGATCAGGAAAATTGTTTAAAGGAAGCATTGATCTGAAGAAGTATATTGAAATAAAAAATGTGAGTGTGAAGTAGAGTATGTATGCTCTACTTCTTTTTTATTTATATGAAAGGAGATAGATTTATGACAGGTGTATTTTGGCAACAACTACCTGGTATCACATTGTCGAATGATGATCTAACTGCAACATCACTAAACCATAATTATGCTGCAGTTGCTACAATAGGTAGGAGTTCGGGTAAGTGGTATTGGGAAGTGGTTTTGTCGGACAATTTAGCAATGATTGGTGTTACTAGCGTCACAACGGGTGTGAAAGTATGGAATACAGTTAATCATAGGGGATATTTCTCTGACGGTAAGAAATGGAGTGGTGCTTCGGGAGTAGCTTATGCGAACACTTTCATTATAGGAGATACAATAAGTATATTGATGGATTTGGATAATGGCACATTGGAGTTCTGGAAAAATGGGGTATCACAAGGAGTTGCATTTAATGACTTAAAAAGTCTTGGAATGATTTATCCAACTCATGGTAGCGGAGCAGCATCAACAGCATCCACTGTAACTTCAAATTTTGGAAAAAAAACCTTTAGATACAAAATGCCTTCTGGGTACGAGAGATATCAGGGATATGAAAATAAAATCTTACTTTCATCAGGTGGAAAATATTTTACCTTGAGCAGAAAATATACTACAAGTCTTATACCTATTATGACTACAAATACTACACCTAGCGGAGTGGCAAGCGCAAGCGATGAAACGGCCGTCCCTGCTTTTCGTGCATTTGATGGAGCATCTATTTCTCAAAGATATTGGGCTCCAAACGGAAAAACTTATGGATGGGTAGCATACGATTTCAAAACACCAACACTTGTAGCTAGGTACGATTTAATGGTCATATTAAGCAACCCCACCTTTGGACCGAAAAGTTGGACATTTGAAGGAAGTAATGATGGAGTAAATTGGACTGTATTGGATACACAGAACAATCAGTCTACTTGGATTAACGATAAACCTAATATTTACGATCTAAACAAAATAGGTTTTTACCAAAAATATAGATTGAATATAACTTCTAATAATGGAGCAGTAAGTGTAGGAATTGGTGAGTTGAGGATGTATGGTATCAGACACTTATCAATGAGCTTTTTTCACAATATATCCGAATTAACATATGTTAATCATGGAATGAATGAGGTTGGAAATTTAACATTCAATGTGGGAGAAATAAAAGAATATACCAATATTAGTATCACATTAGGTACAGGTAAAATCTTTGAACACACTATTGATATGTCAAAGCGTCAAATAGATAAAATTGCGTTTGGCTAAATTTATAATGATCATATCTCAATTGAAGATGTGTTCTATTTATTTTGAAAGGAGACAATTCAATGGAAATTATTGATTTAAGGCTGTCGGATGGTAGCTTAGTCTATTCTCATGCTTCTAAAACCATTAGGACAAACGTCGGCAGATCGTATGGAAAATGGTATTGGGAGGTGAAGCTAAACTCTGGTAGTCCTGCTTTCTATTTAGGAATTGCAAACTCAACTTATCCTATCGGAGGATCTTCTATTGTTGACACTAGTTGGAGGGTTGGCTATGGAAACAACGGATATAGATATCCAGAAAATACTTCTTATAGCCCCGCATGGGTATTAGGCGATGTTATTGGTTTGTATCTAGATTTAGATGCTGGAACACTCGGGTTTACTAGAAATGGAGTCGATTTAGGAGTAGCATTTTCAGACATAAAAACTTTAGGTGAGGTTTATCCAGTGATAGGCGCAGGAGGCGGGAATTCTAGAAGTGCATTTATAAATTTTGGATTCACTCCATTTTTCTACTCTCCACCAAATGGATACTACGCTTATGGATCAGCATATTCGAGTAAATTTTTGATTTCATCAGGAGATAAACTATATTCTTTACTCCCGAATGAATTCACATTACCTTTAGCAAATAACATAACTACAAGTTCTTCAACTGCGGGGTTCGAGGGCTGGAGAGTCTTTGATGGCATAAAAGATAATAGTTATTGGCAAACTTCTACTGGGACTTCCGGATGGCTGAAGTGTGATTTTGGTTCAGGCAATGAAAAAAAAATCGTATCGTATAGAATGTATCCATCAAATAATTCTATAAATTCTAGGTCACCAAACTCATGGACTGTGGAAGCATCAAGCACAGGTTTGTTTGTTGGAGAAGAAACTATCTTAGATTCACAATATGATATAACTGGTTGGTTATTAGGAGTAGCTAAAAATTTCTATATAGAGAATAGTGGAAGTTTTAGATTTTATCGCTTGAATATTTCAAAAAATAATGGAGCAACTTCTTTAGTGAACTTAGGGGAATTAGAACTAATCGCGAAAGGTAGATTGAAAGAATTAAATATTGCATCTGAAAATAACTTTTTGAAACATGGGATGGGAAAAGATATTGCAATTGATCTGTCAAGTTCTACAGAGGATAAAGCTTTTCAAAATGAATCTTTTGAAGTGTTAGGATCAGGAAAAGTCTTCAAACAAATAATTGATACAACTAAAATACAAATTAAGAAAGCATCAATCACATAACTATATGAAATGATTGATTTATTTATATTAAGAAAGGAGATGAGATTATGGCGAATTATACGATTCAATTAGAAGGATGTTATAGTGGGAATTGTATTCGAATTAATGAGATTGAACTATTTGATAAAAGTAATAATAAAATTATATATTCTTTAACAAGTGCTTTTGACAGTAACACTAATGGGATTCCTAGTTATTGGGACAGAGGTGGAACTTGGAGTAAAGAAGGTCTTAACGATGGTAATAAGGCGTTCGGCTCTAACTCTGCAACCGTTCTATTGTATAACCCTGCAAGTCCAACAGCGACCCCAACAGACACTAGTTTCACAAGAATTACAATTACATGTAGTTCAGTACCTCAAAAAATTGTGTTAAATTTCACAGGAAGAGATACAAATACAGGAGGTGTTGCGAAGTATGTCTCTTTATTTGAAAATGGAAGCTTATCAGTTAAGAATAGTGGCATACAGGTTATTGCGCGAACAAAACTAAATAATGAATTCACGGAACAATCTGTAAGAAATATAGCATATTTATCTTTAGTATTTCATAAAGGAAAATATATGTACTATAGCAATCAATGGAAAACGTTAGATGACGATATTGATGAATCCCGATACCTGAATTATGGTATGGACGACATCTCCATCATACCTGAATCCGCATGGTCACAACTTCAAGGTGAAGTAGAACTATGTTACTACACGGACGACCCAACCAAAACAGAAGCATCTTTCAATATCGAAACTGAACCCTTCACCCTAGCGGAAGAATGGGAAGACAAAGAGATCAAAATCATTGAATACACTGACGACCCGAATCAAACCGAATCAACGATTACAATCGAAACCGAGCCTTTTACAATATACGATGAGTTGGGTGATAGTGTAGACGTTCTATACTACACAGATGATCCATCCAAAACATCAGCGGAACTGAATATTACGGCTAACTACTCCCCATTGGATGAACTTGAGGGAGATTTTGACGTAGTTACGTGGACGAATGATGAAGAGGTAATCGCCGGAAATCGGGACATGATGCTGACGTATAACGCGCTACCGTTTGAACAATTAATTGTTCAACCAACAGACATAGCGCTCTTTGGAGATGTCAAAAAAGTTATTGCTACAAAAGTAACGGAGAACAGTCCGGAAGGTATACTAAGAATGGCTGCTTCGTTCGACTCAGGGCTCACATGGAAGACATACCGTTTCAACAAGTGGCTCGATATGGATATCCAGAATACAACCCTATTCAAAAGAAAAGGAATGAATCTGGACACACTCAACGCCATCCCTGAAAAGGATCTAATTGATTTAACACGAATCGCCTATTACTTCGATAGCAGTAAGCATTATGAAAACAGCTACTTGCTTGACGAAGTGAAGATGGTCGTTGATGCACCGCGACATGCAGTGGAGTTTAGAGATATGTCACTACAACTGTTAAACACCACAGCCACAATCGACCTGACCTTCTCTGGTAACAAACTTACAGGTGTGCTTGATGATGCAGATCAGGGCAAGGTTAAATACCGCGTCTTGTTGAACGGTAAAACGTATTATCCGGCGGATGGCAATTTTACACGACTAGCAGCATCTCCATTCAATATTGAACTCAATATTGACGAGAGAAATGTTAATTTTGGCGTAGAGAATACATTGAAGGTTGAATTTCAGGATTATTGGGGTGCCGTAGACTCACGGGAAATCAAGTTTATCGGATCGTATTCAGGATTAATGTTTATGGATGAGTCTGGAGATTTTCTTTCAGATACCTTTGGTGGTATTTTGAAAAAACTTGATTATGGGGTGATCATTGCCGGACAGACGACGTTAACAAAGAAAGTCAGAATCAAAAACTTGCTTGGTTATGCTGTGGATCATGTTTACCTGGAGATGGATAAGAAATTCGAAACGGATGGTGTTGAAGTCCAATTATCCAGACAGGCCGACCCGTTTCTTCCGATCGATTATCTGACCTATGGTCTGATTCAACCGGAGGATAGCATCGATTTTTATATTCGTATCGCAACGGATATTCATGCCAAGCCGAATCCTAATGGCAATTTTGAAATGAAGGTCACAGCAGACCGGGTGTAGCTCTCAATACAATGAGACAGGAAGTGAGTGGAATTAATAACGGGGAGACTCTATTAGATAGTTATATACATATTAAAAGTCCGGAAAATCGTTTTACAGCAAAGTATATTCTGTACAATCAGGTGGATGAAGAACTGTCTTCAACCCTAATAGCTGCTACAAGAAAAGTGTCCGAGATCGTCTCTAGTGTATCCGTACGTGTCAGACGGTCACAGGAATTGAGCAATTCGCTATCGGTGATGTACAGGTCGCAAGGAGATCTGGGCGCAACCATTCAAGCGGCATCCAAAGTTGATCTTGAAGGCATGTTGTACGTTCGCCCACATAACCGTGCACACGGCAAATATGAATTACTGGAAGCACCGCGTGTAACTGTTAATCTTAAGCCTGTTGCTGATGCGACCACACGAAGCCAAACTCACCTGCAGACGCTCAACTTTGGTGATACACAGCGTATGATGATCGGTAGAGACGAGATAGAGCAATTCGAATCGTTTATACATTTCGGTGATTTTGATACTAGAATACCTGATCTGTTATATCTGGAAGACGCTAAATTGAGGTTATATTACACAGGAACCCTGGCACCTGGAGCACACATTGAGCTGCATCAGCCTGATACGTTGTGGCGTGAGTACGGGATTACGTATGCGAACAGACCTCAGTCCATTCAGCTCTTATCGTCCAGTTATATCCTGGATACGACTGAACGTTATGTTGAGTTTGATATGATGGCATTACTTCAAATGTGGAGAGAAGGTATTCTTTCGAATGTTGGACTGATTATTCAGTCTAGCGGCAACACGCCGATTTATTTCAACACTCGTGAGTCTTCCAAACCACCTGTTTTGCAGATTAAATATATCACTTCTCAAATTTATTCCATCGGTCGAACCGAAATTGAAAGTGAAGTTTTTATTTATGGTGTAGGTCGCAAGGATATAGCTTCAACGTTAGTTGTACACAGTGATATTGGGCTGGACTGGCTCAAATCTCAGTTGTACGTCCACCGTTATGAGGATCACATGCATCATGATATACCTCAAGTAATCGCGGTCAGCCGTCCGTACCTGGATGTAGATCTGACAATAGCTAAACGTATAGATGCAGAACTAGGTTCGAACATTTCTATTGCTGAAAGTAGGACAGAAGAGAAGGAAACATGGGTTTCTATTTCTAAGCCCGAGCTTCATGCGCAGTTCATTACTGCTATACGAACAACTAAGGATACAGACGGTAATCTTGCCGTTAGAACAGGTCTAGACGACGAAAAAACTGTAGAAATCGCAGTGTCTCATCCTGACTTGCCTTCAGTCATTACGGTAGATAGACAAATGTCTCTAGTCAGTACGTTAACGATATCACAGCTGCTCGATGATGGACGGGATACGAGTTTAATTGTATCCATACCTGATCTTCATACTTCATTGGAAGTCTCCAATTATACAAAAGTAACTTCATCGTTGGGGTCTTTGATAACGGTCATGTACGACGATGATTCGACTGTGATTTCTGAGATTAAGGTTAATAAGCCTGATCTGAATAGTGATCTTCAAGTCAGAGCATTAGATCATGATGAGAGGGCAGCTAGTCTTGAGATTCCTTACTTAGCAGAGCAGCTTGGGCAATTATATATTTCAAGACCTGATGTGCTTTCCAGCATTGAGGTCAAGTATATGGATGTTTTGGATGCACACATTAGTATCAAGGAAAGAGAATACTTGGATAGCTATCTTCAGGTGCGAGATTGGAAGGATATGCAGTCTACAGTAGATGTGAGACAGATTGTCGATATGGCTACTGAAGTGACAATTTCCAAGCCTGATCTGGCCGCGTATGTCTTACCAAGAGTTATTGCGAATGTAGAGTTAGATTCGATCACAAGTATCCGTAAACGGGATGCCGGTGATTTAGTGACCACAGTAATTGTGAAGAGTCCAGGAAATCAAGCGTATTTTTACATTTTATAAAATGAGTACATCATCAAAGAGGGCGTTGGCCCTCTTTTTTTTACGTTTAGGCTCATGTCCATCCCTAAGCATCTGTACTTTATTGTGTAACAGTCGTCTTCTCGTTATGATACAATGTGTTCATCACACATTAAGGAATGAAGACCATGCATCAAGAGGACAGTGTATTTGAACAGATTATGAAGCAGAAAAGATTGAAGCCTATCAAGCCTGAAACTACAAAAGTTCTAGTTAAACCAATACATAAAAAGAAACTAGCTCAGGAGCAATTAAGTGATTTGGATGTCCAGTTCAAAAAGTCGGTAGCTGAATCAATAGACCGCAGTGTACTGCATAGACGTGTACTGGGAATTAGAAGAGAGTTAACGGAGATAAGACGATTAAAGAATGATGAGCAAATGTTTTAAGGTAGGCTGGACACAATGACATACAGTTTTCACGGCTCAAATATGATTAGTGTACCTAAAAAGCATGTATGTTCAACATAATACCTGTTAAATTAAACCGAGTATAGGACTACTAAGTTTACTGCATAATTGCAGATTAAGTTTATGTTTTTGCTTAAAAACGACCTCTTTCAAATTCTAATATAGGTGCTAGTCACCGTCATTGTGACGGAGAACTTTAATTATCTCAAGACAATCTTAACCAACGAGATTCGTCTTATATAAATATTGAAACTCTAATGTTAATCTGAGAACAGGTATTCTTTTGTTAACTTTATGAAATCTACCTGAAAGTAATCGGACTCAAAAGTAACAACGAATGTATACTTTTAAATCCGAGTTGAGCTTACTATGGGTATCACCACAGGAATCATTTTTTTAATAAATAAATCAACTGCAATTATCCTTTTTATAAATGTCCTTGAAAGCGTGAGGAGGACATTTGAGAGAAATAAATTCAATGATCTCTTTTTCAAGCTATATCAGTAAAGATGTACATAATTGCTAGTATTACTATGACAGCAAGAACGGCCCATAGTAGGGTATATTTTTTCATATTATCCTCCACCTTCTTGATGATAATTTAGTATAACTGTTTCAAATCGCCTAATTAATGGTAACATATATAAATCACCATGCCAATACTAATATATTAACCAAATGGGAGGAAATGATTCAATGTTAAGGAAATTCTCAAAGAGTGCTCTTGCACTAATTCTAGTAACAACGATATTTGCATCCATGGCATCTGCGAAAGATACTCCTGAACCTGAAGTATATACACCTGAGCAATATACAGAGTATTTGATACAACTTATTAATGATGGGGATACTGGAGCTAATCAGACATTAGAGCAGTTTAATAGTTTAACCACAACTAAACAAAAAGCTTTCTTAAGTTTTATTTTTTCAGAAGAATATGTAAATGCAATGAGCGAAATGTTGTCTGGTAACGAAACTTCATCGTATAAAAGCTCTAATCAAGAAATACCAATTGAAATAGAGTCCAGTTCTACTGATCAAGTTCAAGCAAATCAATTATCAGCTGGCGCTTTTGCGGCTAGAGCTAATCAAGCGGCATCGGTGAGCAGGTCAGAGAAATTGAGCATATTTGGTGTAGATACATCCACAATAACTTTGACAGTTAGTTGGGAGCACAATGGAAATGCAGCTGTTAAGCCTCTTCAAGTAATCCAAGGACATCTAAATCGGAATCCAGGATTCACTCTAAGTGAGACATCAAATAATAGTCCGGGGTACATTTCAGAGGGATACTTTAATGCCACAGGGACTTGGACTATGCGAGCAACCGCATCTTTAGGTTTTGTTAGTGATACATTAGGAATTAACATTAAAGCTTCAACACCGTCTAATAAGTATTACTATACAACTTCTACTAAAAAAAATATGAATGCCACCAATGGTTGGGTGAAGTATTAATCATAGTTAAAATTTTTGGTATGTGATGCGCAAGGGGGGGAGTGCTCCCCTTGTATAATTTAAATTTATACTATCATCAAAAAATGATTGATCATGCTGTACGATATCAAGTCTTATTATTTAGAGGTTACAGTTAAACCTCAGGGTTTATTTTGCTTCCTCCTAGTCCTCTGGCCGCGGGCTTCCAATGAAAATCTGAATGGCTTGCTTCAGGAGTTTTTCACGAAAGGCACCGCTCTCTCAAATGGAGGATACAGATCTCGCCGGTTCACTGTTTCTTTAAAGTTTGGATATTTCCCTATGAAATTTCCCCATTCATTTTGAGCCATTTTATAGTCCGATAATCATGCTCATTCCCACTTTTAGGTAATAATTGGCAGTCAAAATATCAATTCCTCCATATTCTTCTATAATGTATCATGACAAACACTGTCTGAACTGTAAGTACCTACATTTTCTCAAACACGGCAGGTGTCCACACGACAATCCAGAATGAGGCATACAATTATCGTGACCTGTGGAAGAGGAGGTGGATCGGGAAATTATGGTGACGATGGAGCCCATTGTAGTTGGAGAGCATGTATTGGTAGGGGTAGAAGTCAAGCTGCCCAAAACAACGTTGTTGACCATTAACACATCCAAAGGATATATCATGTGCGGAGCACTCGACGTGGGGTTACTTAATGAGAAGCTCGGGGATCGCAAAATTATTGCAGCTCGGGCGGTTGGTGTGCGTACACTGGAGCAATTGTTGCATGCACCTATGGAGTCGGTGACAACAGAAGCCGAGGCCATGGGCATTACGGTTGGCATGACGGGTGTAGAGGCTTTGTTGAAAATGATCTAATCACGCTAAAGAAGGGCTCCCCATATGGGAAGCCCTTCTTTAGCGTCTTAGCGTCCTAATACAGAGCCGGGCACATCAGTAGTCAATGGCTCTATACACGAATTTTTTTCTTAAATACTCTCATTAAATTAAGCTTCTTCCTTCGCGAACAAGGCAGCCAGATTTTCTTGGAAAGGTGCGCGAACAACACCTTTTTCCGTGATAATAGCTGTTACATATTCGTTAGGCGTTACGTCAAATGCTGGATTGTATACTTTAACACCTTGCGGTGCTGTACGTTTACCAAATCCTTCGGTCACTTCTTCCGCAGCACGTTCTTCAATCGGAATCAGGTCCCCGGATGGAGTGGACAAGTCGATGGTCGACAATGGGCTGGCTACATAGAACGGAATATTGTGAGCTTTGGCAAGCACAGCCACGCTGTATGTTCCGATTTTGTTAGCTACATCGCCATTCGCAGCAACACGATCCGTTCCGACGATAACGGCTTGAATCCAGCCTTTGGACATCACCATGCCTGCCATGTTATCACAGAGCAGCGTAACGTCAATGCCGGCTTGCTGTAACTCAAATGCTGTCAGGCGTGCACCTTGAAGTACGGGACGAGTTTCGTCTGCAAATACCTTCAGGTGAATGCCACGTTCCTGTGCGAGATACATTGGAGCAGTTGCCGTACCATATTTCGCAGTAGCCAGTCCACCTGCATTACAGTGAGTGAGTACACCCATACCATCTTCGAACAATGGCAGTGCATTCTCACCGATCATGCGGCATACTTCTTCGTCTTCTTTCTGAATCAACAGAGCTTCTACTTCAAGAGCATCATTGCCCTCATCCAGGCTCAGGCCGGATTCAACGACCTCATTTGCTTTTTGCATCATGCGATCCAGTGCCCAGAAAAGGTTCACCGCTGTTGGTCGGGAAGTAGCCAGATGAGCACATATGGATTTTACGTGATCCAACCAACCTTGAACGGTTGTTCCGTCATATGATTTGGCACCCAATACAACACCAAATGCAGCAGCAATACCAATCGCCGGAGCACCGCGTACTTTCATGGAGTGGATGGATTCCCATACTTCCTCAGGTGTATACAATTTCAACATGAGGATCGTTTCGGGCAGCAGACGCTGGTCAAGCATTTCAAGCTTGTCCTTTTTCCAGATGAGAGAGGACAGAGGCTGATATTCAGGGGTTGTCATGGGTGGTTCCTCCGTTCCTTATGTTAAGCCTTAGTAGTAGTAACAGCTGTGGATACAATATCCAGTACTTCGCCGATGGTATTCAAGCGACGATTGTTCTTGATCAATGCTTTACCAATGGACAACGCTTTACGCTGAGCATGTTCACGTTCAGTTGCATTTGGAATCGTATCTATATCCGCCACGTGAGCGAGTCCCACGATACGACGAACCATTTTGGCACCTGCAAAGCCGATCGAATCTCTGAACAATTGTTGCACATACAGATCCTGATAGCCTGGCGTTTTTGCCATCGGATCAACGAGGTCGTTAACCCAGAGGGCACGGAAACGAGATTCGAATTCAGTCCATACATCACGAACCATATTCAGCATAAGCGTTTCACGCTCACGCAAAGCAGTCTCATTCTGAATCCATCCTGGCAGGGATGCGTAATTTAAGAGCAGGTTTGCGAGGACTGCACCGACATCAAATCCTATGGGGCCGTAATATGCAAATTCCGGATCGATGACTTTAGTTGATTCAGGTGTAACAAAAATACTGCCTGTATGCAGATCTCCATGAAGCAGTGCCTGCCCATGTGTCAGGAATTTTTCCCGCAGCAAGGCCACTTCAAGGTGAAGCTCTCCATCTGTACGAAGGGCTTCAGCCTCGTCTTCAATGGAAACATCATAATTATTTTTCTCAGCGATCCGGTAGGGTTCATCAAAGATCAGATCCTCCGTTATTTTGCATTGGTCCGGATTAATGAATCTGCCCTGTTGTTCCTTCTTCAATTGCTGATCCATGCCCAAGTCGGATGTGAAGAACAGCGTTCTTGCCATGAATTCCCCAATATGCTGTGCAAAAAGAGGATAGGAAACACCTTCGATCAGGCCTTTACGCATGATCACATGATCACTCAGATCTTCCATAACCGTTAACGCGAGGTCATCATCGTAATGATACACTTCGGGTACCATCCCTGGACACAGACGATACTCTTCCTGCAGAATCTCACGTTCAATGCGGGCACGTACCAGAGAGAGCGGCCATGATTCTCCAACCACTTTCGCATAAGGAAGCGCCTGTTTGATAATGATACTTTTATCGGAGTTCTGATCCGTGATGTGGAATACCAAATTCAGATTGCCATCGCCAATCTCGTGACAATCCAGATTCGCATCTGCCGCAAATGGACCCGGTAATGTTTTGGCCAGTTCAATTGCATCCTGGGGGGTAAACGGGCGATATTGGGACAAAGGTGCCACCTCCATATATATGAAGAAACAGGAAAACCCACTTCTTTGCTTGGTATATGTCAGTATATCGGAAATAACGCGGTTTTTGAACTTTTTTTTGAGACAAGTCAAGTCGATCCTGATTCGAACTTCCGGTTCAAGGGTAAAAACAAATAGGCCGGACGGTTGAGAGAAACGCCGTTAACAAGCCTCTCCACTACATGTGGTGACACATTATTAACTCTCTGTTATGCATTGCGGGACAACCTGCTTATCATGGCATGACAGACTAATTTTAAATAAAGGATGGGATTAATATGGCTACAAAAAACAAAACAGATCAAGCAAAATCGGTGGAACAAGTACTTAATCGTCAGGTAGCTAACCTGAACGTATTGTATGTTAAAATCCATAACTATCACTGGTACGTTAAAGGACCTAACTTCTTCACGTTGCATGTGAAATTTGAAGAGTTCTATAACGAAGTTACAGTACAAATGGATGAAATCGCAGAGCGTATCCTTACGCTGAAAGGTAGCCCGGCGGCTACAATGAAAGAGTATTTGGAGCTTTCCTCTATCCAGGAAGCAGCAGGTGGCGAAGACGCAAAAACAATGGTGCAAAACCTGATCGAGGACTTCGCTACACTTTCGAACGAATATCAGGAAGGTATCGAAGTTGCAGATGCAGCTGAAGATCAACCAACATCCGATATGCTGACAGGCTTTAAGGCTGACCTGGAGAAACACATGTGGATGCTTCGCTCTTTCCTAGGTTAATACAGCCAAAATTCAATCTAATATAAGGATGATTCTTACGTAAGCCTTCTGCTCCCCAATCGGTTGTCAGAAATGCCCTGAGCATCTATACTGCTGACAAGAACGATAGGGGAGGGAACCGCTTATGTTAGAACCAACGATACCGGCTTTAAAAGAATGGGCTTCTGCAATCAAAGCGCTGGAAACGGGTCGCCAAATTATGGTGATGCGCAAAGGTGGCATTGTAGAGGAAACCCGACATTTTGAGCTGAAAAGTCCAGCGTTTTATCTGTATCCGACTTATGAACATCAGCGTAAAGAACTGATTAAGTCCTCGGATCAATCCTATGTTGAAGAATCACTGGCCGAATGGGTGCCCGAAGCTTCGACAATCCGTATTACTGCATATGCCGAAGTAACGCAGGATCTGGAGATACGAGATCAGGAGATGCTGGATCGACTTCTTGACTTTCATATGTGGACAGCGGATTTTGCCGAAGACCGTTTGAAATGGAAACGGAAAGATCCGCTCCATGTATTGATTTTACGTGTGTACCTTTTGAAAGAACCGATGGAAATCCCCGTACTGCCTGAATATAATGGTTGCCGTTCATGGATTTCTATTCCGAATGGTCCGGTGCCGCGCGAAATGACGCCGGTGGTGGACGTTGCGGATTTTGACGAACAGGTACAGAAGATTAACGAGATGCTCAAATTGTAAATGGTAACGTTATTTAACGGAGGGACTTGTCCATAATATGGATGAGTCCTTTTTTTAGATTAGTGTACAGCAGATGACATAAAAGCTTGAATTGCTGTGATTTTTCTCACTGTGCATTTGTGCTTAAGATGTTTTCTGATTTGATTCAATTTGTCTTTTACTATAGAATCAGAAAGAATAAGGTTTCATGCAATGGACAAAGGTTCTTAGGAAATGACTTGATTATCATTGAGAATCAGTTTAGAATTATTCTAAAGTGTTCTTGCTTTAAGAATCGAGTACAGGAGAAATTCAGGGGAAGCCCTGTTCAGATATAATAGGCGCTTTTTCGTTTTCGACAACTAACATCAATTTAATCAATGGAGGGAAACAATACACATGGCTACGAATTTCGTCATTGAAGGTCTGAAAGCGACGATCGAAGGTAAGGAAATCCTGAAAGGCATCAACCTGGAAATGAAAGGTGGAGAAATCCACGCAATCATGGGGCCAAACGGAACAGGTAAATCCACTCTGGCTTCTGCATTGATGGGTCACCCTAAATATGAAGTAACAGACGGTAAAATTACACTTGATGGTGAAGATGTATTGGATATGGCTGTAGATGAGCGCGCACGTGCAGGTCTCTTCCTGGCTATGCAATACCCAAGTGAAATTGCAGGTGTTACAAACTCCGACTTCTTGCGTAGTGCAATTAACGCACGTCGTGGCGAAGGTAACGAGATCTCCCTGATCAAGTTCATTCGTCAAATGGAAGGTAAAATGAAAGAACTCGACATGAACCCTGAGTTTGCTCACCGTTACCTGAATGAAGGTTTCTCCGGTGGTGAGAAAAAACGTAACGAGATTCTGCAAATGATGTTGCTTGATCCGAAAATCGTAGTACTTGATGAAATTGACTCCGGTCTGGACATCGATGCTTTGAAAATCGTGGCTGACGGTGTGAACGCTATGAAGAGCGAAGACCGTGGCTTCCTGATCATCACTCACTACCAACGTCTGTTGAACTACATTACGCCTGACTATGTTCACGTAATGATGCAAGGTCGTATTGTGAAATCCGGCGGACCTGAATTGGCTCACCGTCTGGAAGCGGAAGGGTATGACTGGGTAAAGGCAGAGCTGGGAATTACAGACGAAACTGTAGGCCAAGAAGCGTAAAGACAAAACGGAGGAGGATTAATTAATGACTACACAAACAATTCTTCCGGTTGAATCTGAAGCGCTTCGCGCCTTGTCGGAAAGCAACAATGAACCCGGCTGGTTGACCGAACAGCGGCTTGAAGCTTTAAAGCTTGCGAGCGGGCTTGCGCTTCCTAAACTGGAAAAACAAAAAATCGAACGCTGGAATGTCAGCGAGTACGGAACATATAAAACAAGTGAAGCTATTTCTTCTTTGACAGAAGTACCTGCTTCTATCAAAGATCTGGTTCAGGATCAAGCTGAAGGCAGTCTGGTTATCCAGCGCAATTCCGGTACGGTTTACTCCAAGGTGTCTGCTGATCTGGCAGCAAAAGGAGTTATCTTCACGGATCTGGCTACAGCGGTTCGCGAACATGGCGATCTGGTAAAACAATATCTGAACACAGCAGTGAAAGCGGATGAGCATTCCCTCGCTGCATTACATGCGGCACTTTGGAATGGCGGGGTCTTCCTGTATGTTCCGAAAAATGTCGAAATCGAAGTACCACTGCAAGCAGTGTTGCTTACGGATGACGCATCTGCAACGTTTGCACCTCACGTGCTTGTTGTTGCAGAAGCAAACAGTTCAGTAACTTATGTTGATAACTATGTATCTGGCGAATTGTCCGCACCTGTTTTCCATAATGGTGTTGTGGAAGTATTCGCAAAATCCGGTGCTAAAGTACGTTTCGCATCGGTTCATCAACTGAGTGTGAATGTAACTGATGTTTCATTCCGTCGTGCAGTGTTGGAGAATGATGCTTCCATCGAGTGGATTGTAGGCGAAATGAACAATGGCGACACAGCAAGCAACACGATGACCGTGCTGAAAGGCAATGGATCAAGTTCTGATTCCAAAGTCATCGCTGTAGGTTCCGGTTCGCAGAAAATCAACTACACCACAGAAGCTCGTCACTTCGGCAAGAATACACCAAGCCAGATGATTACACGTGCAGTTATGCGTGAAGAAGCTTCTGCAATCATCAACGGCATCACGAAGATTGAGAAAGGCGCTACCAAAGCTGATGGACAGCAGACAGAGAAAGTATTGATGCTGAGCCCTAAAGCACGTGGAGACGCCAACCCAATCCTTCTTATTGACGAGGATGATGTAACAGCAGGTCACGCGGCTTCTGTTGGTCAAGTCAATGCCGAGCAGATTCATTACTTGATGTCGCGCGGAATTAACCGTACGGATGCCGAACGCCTGATCATCTATGGCTTCCTGGCTCCGGTGGTGGCGGATATTCCTCTGGAAGCACTGCGCACCCAATTGCAGTCCCTGATTGAGAAGAAGCTGGGACAATGAACCCGTCCATTCGCGAGCAGTTCCCGATCCTCCACCAGGAAATTAACGGACACCCGCTCGTATATTTAGATAGTGCTGCAACTTCACAGAAGCCTCATGCTGTGATTGAAGCAGTCAAACATTATTATGAGTATGAGAACTCCAACGTACACCGAGGTGTTCATACCCTTGGAAGCCGTGCAACGGACGCTTACGAAGGCGCACGTGAGAAGGTAGCCAAGTTTATCAATGCCCGCCGTACACAGGAGATTATCTTTACTCGCGGTACAACGACAGCCCTCAATCTGGTGGCTTCATCGTACGCCCGCGCCAATTGCAAAGAAGGCGATGAAATTGTTATCACGCAAATGGAGCACCATAGTAATCTGATTCCTTGGCAGCAAGTTGCCAAGGAGACAGGTGCAACATTGAAATACATTCCGCTTCAGCCTGACGGTCATATTGAATTGGCTGATGTTGAGAAGACGATTACGAACAATACTAAAATTGTAGCAATCGCTTATGTATCCAATGTTATGGGTCTGATCCATCCAGTGAAACAAATTGCTGAAATTGCACACCGCAATGGTGCTGTCATCGTTGTTGATGGCGCACAAAGCACACCTCACATGAAGGTGGACGTTCAGGATCTGGACTGTGATTTCTATGCATTATCCGGTCATAAAATGTGCGGACCAACCGGAATCGGTGCACTCTACGGCAAAAAGGCGCTGCTGGAGTCCATGGAACCCATTGAGTTCGGTGGTGAAATGATTGATGATGTGGGTCTGTACGAATCCAACTGGAAAGAGCTTCCCTGGAAGTTCGAAGGTGGAACCCCGATTATCGCAGGTGCGGTAGGGTTGGGAGCTGCCATTGATTTTCTGGAGCAGATTGGTATGGATGAGATCGCACATCATGAAAGTGTGCTGGCAGCTTATGCAACAGAACGACTGGCCGAGATCGATGGGTTAACCATCTATGGCCCAGCCAAGCGGCATGTGGGTGTTGTTACCTTTAATCTGGGGGATGTTCATCCGCATGATGTGGCAACCGTGCTGGATGCGAGTGGCGTAGCCATTCGTGCCGGACACCATTGCTGTCAACCGCTAATGCGCTGGCTTGAAGTTAGCTCAACAGCTCGTGCCAGCTTCTATCTATACAATAACGAACAAGATGTAGATCGGCTTGTCAGCGCCTTAATCCAGACAAAGGAGTATTTTGGCGATGCAACTTGATGATCTGTACAGACGTGTTATAATGGACCACTACAAAAACCCGCGTAACCGCGGAACATTTGATAATGACGCTGTCACGGTGAATTTGAACAATCCAACGTGCGGCGACCGGATTTCACTGCAAATTTTGCTGAAAGACGGAATCGTCCAGGAAGCCAAATATACGGGTGAAGGCTGCTCCATCAGCATGTCCTCTGCATCGATGATGACAGAGGCCGTCAAAGGCAAAACGATGGAACAAGCACTCGATATCGCTAACCGTTTTTCCTCACTGATGAAAGGTGAAGAAGTCGATTTCGACGATTATGAAGATCTCGAAGCCCTATCCGGTGTGAACAAGTTCCCTGCACGCATCAAATGTGCCACTCTGGCCTGGAATGCATTACGCAAAGGGATTGACGAAGAGAACAAAGTACAATAACGATAGGGAGGTAGAGCAAGATGGCTAAAAAAGCACCAGAAATGGAAGAGTACAAATATGGTTTTCGCGACGAGCACAAATCCATCTTTCAAACCGGTAAAGGTCTGACTGCAGAAGTGGTTACCGAGATTTCCAAGATTAAGAACGAACCGGAATGGATGTTGGAATTCCGTTTGAAATCCCTGAAACAATTCGAAAAGATGCCAATGCCGAAATGGGGCGGAGATCTCGACGGATTGGATTTCAATGAAATTCAGTATTATGTGCGTGCTTCGGAGAAACAAGGTAAAACATGGGAGGAAGTTCCTTCCGAAATCAAGGAAACCTTTGATAAATTGGGTATCCCTGAAGCAGAGCAAAAGTTCCTTGCAGGTGTATCGGCTCAGTATGAGTCCGAGGTTGTATACCACAACATGCAAAAGGAATTGGAAGACCAAGGTGTTATCTTCATGGATACGGACACGGCTCTCAGAGAGCATCCCGAAATCCTGCGTGAATATTTTGCAACGGTTATTCCACCAGCAGATAACAAATTTGCTGCTTTGAATAGTGCGGTATGGTCCGGAGGAAGCTTTATCTACGTGCCTAAGGGCGTTAAATGTGAAGTACCTCTGCAAGCCTACTTCCGGATTAACTCCGAGAATATGGGACAATTCGAGCGTACACTCATCATTGCGGACGAAGACAGCTTCGTTCACTATGTAGAGGGATGTACAGCTCCAATCTACAGCACGAACTCACTGCACAGTGCGGTTGTTGAGATCATCTGTAAGAAAAATGCTCGTGTTCGTTACACAACGATTCAAAACTGGGCACCAAACATCTACAACCTCGTTACGAAACGTGCGGTTGCTGAAGAAAATGCTACGATGGAATGGGTCGATGGTAACATCGGTTCCAAACTGACGATGAAATATCCAGCGGTTGTACTGAAAGGCCGTGGAGCTAAAGGTTCCGTACTCTCCATCGCTGTAGCTGGTAAAAACCAGCATCAGGATGCAGGTGCAAAAATGATCCACTTGGCTCCGGATACAACATCTACGATTGTTTCCAAATCCATCAGTAAACATGGTGGTAAAGTAACGTACCGTGGTTTGGCTTCCTTTGGGCGTCAAGCTGAGGGCGCGAAATCCAACATCAAGTGTGATACACTCATTCTCGATAATGAGTCCACATCAGATACAATTCCTTACAATGAAATCATGAATGATAACATCATGCTGGAGCATGAAGCTACAGTATCCAAAGTGTCTGAGGATCAACTCTTCTACCTGATGAGCCGTGGTCTGACTGATGCAGAAGCAACACAGATGATTATCATGGGCTTCATTGAGCCATTCACGAAGGAATTGCCAATGGAATACGCCGTTGAGATGAATAGATTGATTAAATTCGAAATGGAAGGTTCCATTGGTTAATCCAATGCAGCGCCTTTCGAAGCCGTAAAGCTGAAGCTAGTTGCTGATGTTAAGCGGTAGATATCGTTTTATGTGATCGAATACCCTCTAGAACAGACTTTCTAAAAAGTCTCTCTAGGGGGTATTTTTATTCAAAAAATCTGGGGATAAAAGTGATCAGAAGGTTATTCTGTTATCGGAGTGGCAAGTGGAAATATTCTTTAGTTCAATTTGTATATTTACAAATGAATAGACCAGCGTTATTCTTCCATTAACGAATATTACATATATTTGAATAGATTCTAATATGAGGAGGGGTATGATGCGAAGAAGTATAGTTAAAAAAGGAGCAGCCTTGGTATTGTCTGCTGTTGTTGCCTTTACGAGCTCTCCGTTATTTTTATCAACGGCGAGTGCAGCAGAAGATGGATCGGTATCGGGTTCATTCAACGTACTTAGTTACAATGTAGGTGGTCTTCCAGACCTGGTATCCAGCTCCAATCCCAAGGAGTACACCGTTCAGATTTCCCCCAAATTAAATGACTATGACATCATTAATGTGCAAGAGGATTTTAATTATCATAATGAGCTGATATCTCAGGTCACTCTGCCGTATTTGACGACAACAAGCGGAATTGCGGGTTTTGGTAGTGGGTTGAACAGTCTGTCCAAATATCCATTCCGTGACTTGAAACGTATTACCTGGGATAAGCGATCTGGTCTTTTTGACAATGGAAGTGATGAATTGACTCCAAAAGGATTTACAGCAGCTACATATGAGATCACACCTCAGGTAAAATTGGACGTGTACAACTTGCATGCGGACGCAGGTAGCGATGATAAATCGCTTGAGGCCAGACGAGATAATATCAGACAACTCTCCAATTACATAAAGGAGCACTCGGACGGGAACGCAGTTATCGTATTTGGGGATACCAATACACGGTACACCCGTGCTGCTGACAATATAGAGTTGCTCATGTCTGAGAATGGTTTAAGAGATCCGTGGATCGATTTGATCCGAGGTGGGAGTATTCCCGCTGATGGAGACGCCCTTATGGATGCAAGCAATTTAAATGGACCCAACTATGAGATCGTGGACAAAATTTTGTATCGCGGAAGTAAAGCGTTGTCCCTTAATGCACAGAGCTATCGGTTAGAAAATCAAACATTTGTTGATCCGAGTGGGAAGCAACTCTCCGATCATTATCCGATTACAGCGGAATTTGTGTACAGCACATCTTCTCAGTACCAACTAAGTTCAACAATCGGAGGATCTGGAGGAACTGGGTTTAATGATCTGAATCAGATTCCCGATGCCAGACCTAGCTCAGTGGTGCTTAATTCGGGCAACCGTGTAGACGGCATTTCAACGCTGTACAGGGATGGAACGAACCTGGTACATGGTGGTCAATCCAACATTGCCACACTGAACTTGGCAGACGGAGAGTACTTAACCGAGGCAACAATTGGTCAGGGGACACGTAATGGAGATAAACGGATCTTTTACGTGGAGTTGTCCACCAATCTTGGAAATAAAGTTGAAGGCGGACAAAAGACCTCGGATCAAATCAAACTTGAGGCACCAGCGGGGTGGTACATTGCCGGATTTTATGGAAGAGCAGGACAGGAATTGGATCAGCTAGGCGTCATATACAGACCTCTGAATTAGAAGTGAGCAGTGGTTAAAATGAAATAATAATATATACATCTCATAGAGTGTTCATATTAGCACAGCGCCGCTTGGAATATACCGTTGGAGAGACCATAAGGTTTCCTAAATGATATTCTGAGCGGTATTTTTGTGGAATAAAATAAGACCAATAGCACAAGCCATTTCATAGATTTAAGCATTTAATGATAGAAAAGGATGTGAGTGTATGAGCGTGAACCCTTTCGAGGGATATCGGATTACAAGTTCATTCGGCTATCGAATTCATCCTATTCATGGTGGACAGACATTCCACCGCGGAATTGATCTCGTGACAGAGCCTTGGAATGGCCCCGTCTATGCCTTTATGGAAGGTAGGGTACGTTTTGCTTCCGAAGGAGTTACAGGCTCCGGATTCGGCGGTTATGGGCTTACAGTTGCACTTCAAGATCATCGCGGTTACTTGCATTGTTATGCTCACCTTTCGCGGATTGCCGTAAACGTTGGGCAGCGGGTGAAGAGAGGCCAGCTTATCGGTAATCAGGGAAGCACGGGTCAGAGTACCGGCCCGCATGTACATTATGAGATCCGGAAAACCAGCGCACCATCTTACGGATATACTGCCAGCGAAGATGGTGTGACAGAACCGGGTGCGTATCTACAGGCCGAATACGGAACTGCATCTCAGGAACAGGAGGCTCCGCCGATGACGTCTGAGCAGAAGAAAATGTTTGAAGCCATGCAGAAAACGCTGGAGATTCAAGGGGGATGGATTCAGCAACAGGAGCAACTTTCCAATATGGTTTGTCCCGCATGGGCGCAACAAGCGTTTGATTATTATCGACCGTTTATTATGAATGACAAAGGCAGTTATGAATTTTGGAGATTACTTGTTATCATGTACCGCAAGGAAAAAGGCATCCAGGTTCATTCGGAGTCCGATATATAGATCCCTGCAAAGAACAGGGAGTAGCAAAAGGCTAACCCACTCAGGTAGATGCAGACAGACAACCATTTATCGAATGTTGCCTGTTCGCCCGGTTCATTCCAACGGAAACGTCATATGTTAGGGTATACCTGATGAAGAGGAGGCAATCACATGAGCGAAGTAGGATATGGCTGTGGTGGCAATGTAGGCGGAGTAGGCGGCGTTGGTGGATACAATATGTTCACAAACACTGGTGCAATCTTGGTACTGTTCATTCTGTTGGTTATCATCACAAAAGCATTCTGTGTGTAATCCAACATGATCGAATCGGAATAGACAAAAGGGAAGCCGATTACGGCTTCCCTTTTGTCATATGCCAACCTATAAGTTGGTTATTTCAGTTACTATGGGGTTCTTCGTATACATGCTGTGTACAATGAACAGTTACTGTACATAAATCTCAACGATAGCAATATCTCTTTCTTTCGCTAAATCGATAAAGGCCGTAGAGGTCTGAACGAGTGGTCGGAAATAATCCGCAGGATTATTCATGACAATGAGCCCCGTCTGACCCGTGGTGAGCAGAACCCTTTTACCGATAAAATTAGGCAGCATGTGCTTGATCAGTTCCTGTGTTGCTTCAGCATTTAACTGACCAAAGCTGAGGCTGTACAGCTCACACAGAACAGAGATCAGTTCCTGTTTGGTCTGGTATACCCGATTCGTCGTCATGGCGCTGTAAACGTCTGCTACAGCAGTTATACGGGAATAGGGGTGGATCTCGTCTCCTCGCAGTCCATGAGGATAACCACTTCCATCCTCGCGCTCATGATGTTGAAGTGCAACCGTTGCCAGAATTTCATCCTGCGTGGATTCTTTAATGATATCGTACCCATAGAATGTGTGTTTCTTCATTTCGTCAAATTCTTCCGTGGTCAATTTACCAGGTTTATGTAAAATCTCAGAAGGAATCTTGGACTTGCCGATATCATGAAGATATCCTGCTTTGGCTACAGTTAGACATTCCTCGGGGTTGTAACCCATCCAGCCGGCGATATAAAAAGCGAGCATTCCGACTTGCAATGAATGGTTGTACGTATAATCGCTATCCCCGTCAAGCATAAGCAACAAGGAGACAACATCTTTTTGTTTTTCCAACTGTTCTGTTAGGGTAAACAAAATCTCATCGACCTGTGTCTCATCAATAAAACCCTTCTCCATCGCTTGTTGAAATAGAGATTCAGTACCTTTGATCGTATCGTTAAACAAATTAGTTAACAGACGGGTTTGATCGGAAGGTAAGGTTTGTGCATCAGAGTGTAGGTCGGATGGTGTGTGTTCTACATCTGCGTACTCGATTCCATGTTGCAACAGTTTGGATAGGTCATCTTCACTGAGGGTGGAACCTTTCATCAGCATGTGGAGACCCGAACTGTTGTATACATCATTTTGTAACAGGTCACCCGGTTTAAGATCAGTAACATGCACTCTCACGTATAAACCACCTTTTCTCGACTAATATCGACACATATAATTATAATAACAAGAAAAAAATGGGTTGACAACGACTTATTTACTATTAACCCACTCTGTCTAAAAAGGTGTAAAGGCTCATTGTTTAGTTCTCCATGGGGTTCCATGGTCCTAATTGATGCCCCTTCCATTCAGATCCATCTTCCCAAATTTCCTTTTTCCAGATCGGAACGGTCTGTTTCAGTCTCTCTATGGCGTAACGGCTTGCATCATAACAGTCGTTGCGATGAGGCGAGGAAACAGCAATGACTACACTAATCTCTGCCACATCTACTTTGCCGATTCGGTGACTGATTGCACATAACACACCAGGCCAGCGATCGGAGATTTCCACACCAATGGCTGCCATCTGAGAAAGAGCCATCGGCACATAGGCCTCGTATTCAAGATGAACGGTGCGCTGTTCACCGGTCATTTCACGAGTTGTACCTACAAAAGTAAGAGCTGCCCCGTGATTCGGGGTAATCACTAGCGCCGTTGTTGCTTCCACGGACAAAGTGGATTCTGTAATTAGAAATAAGCCATCTTCAGTCCGATGCTCTGGAACGGTAGAGCGAAGCTGTTCATCGGATATATCCGTACCATCGCCTCCAGAGACGGGAGGGATCAACGCAAGTTCATCTTCTGAGCTAAGTATAGTATCGGCAGGAGCGTACTGCTGGTTAACTGCCAAAAAGGATGTCCTTATCTGAGAAGCTGCCTCTGGGTAGGCTAGACTCAGTTTTTCTTTTAAATCGGCAGCGGTTGGAATGTCTCCAATGTACTCAAACTCCAGAAGGGATGTATTTAAACGTTCTGCAATGCCTGCAAATAGTTGAATTGTCAATTTCATGGATATGACTCACCTCTTTTTGATCTCTAAACCCTATAAATATATCATAACGACGCGGAAAATGTTATGCTTATCCATTAGAAGAATGAACGTTTATTGAAGAGCAGGGGAGGCGGTGTGATGAGCACCAGGGAGAAGCAAAAGTTAACGATTCTGCACACCAACGACATTCATAGCCACTTCGGCTCCATGAGCACCATCGCCGCTATGATCAATGAGGAACGTGACCAAGGTGGCAACTTCCTTGTATTGGATATCGGCGATCATATGGACCGGATGGCCGTTGAAACAGAGGGAACACTGGGTACGGCTAATGTTGATGTTATTAACCTGACGGGCTACGATGCCATTACAATTGGTAACAACGAAGGACTAACCTTTACGCCAGCTCAGCTCTCACAGTCCTACGCTGGACTTCTGTGTCCTGTGGTATGCAGCAATGTTGTGGAGCAAGATACTGGACTCGCGCCAGTGTGGATGAAACCTTCTCTGATTGTGGAGAAAGGTCCATTTCGCGTTGGTCTGCTGGGGGCAACGGCCCCTTTTACCACGTTTTATGAATTGCTCGGGTGGGATGTTCTGGACCCTGTGGAGTCATTAAGAGCTCAAGTGGAAGCATTACGTGATGAAGTGGATGTTGTGGTTATTCTTTCTCATCTGGGGCTTTCGACAGATCGGAGACTGGCGGAGCAGATTACTGGAATTGATGTTATTCTCGGTGGACATACCCATCATGTTCTCGAAGAACCTTTAGTCATTGGTCAGACCGTGCTGGGCGCAGCTGGAAAATTTGGCCAATGGCTTGGGAAAGTGGTTCTGGAACGAATAAGTGTGGGAGAACCTCTCCATCTGGTAAGTAGCGGTTGTATGGCTGCCAAGAGTATATTACTGGATGATCAGGTCGCGCTGGCAATCGCTACGAATCGTGCCGAGGCCGAAAGGACACTCAATCAGACGGCAGTGATAACGGATCGGGTGCTGCCCATCACGTATGACCGGGAGTCCCCGTTTGCAACCTTGCTTGCACAAGCTGTACGTCATTTCACGGGGGCACAGCTGTCTCTGGTGAATGCAGGTCAGCTTCTCGGAGATCTTCCACAAGGTAATATTACAAAAGGAATGTTGCATTCCCTATGTCCATCTCCTATAAATGCTTGTACAATATGCTTGAGTGGAAGTCATATTCGTGAAGCACTTGAGCAGTCCTTGTTGGACGAGTTTTCAGGTAAGCCCATTGTGGGATTTGGTTTTCGTGGTCATATTCTAGGCACGTTATGTATGGACGGAATGGAAGTTCAATACAACCCAGATGCGCCAGCCTATGAGAAGATCCAGACCATATCCATCAATGGGGAGCCTATGGACGAACAATGTGAGTATATCGTTGGGACACTGGACATGTTTACGTTCAATGTGGGGTATCCTCCTCTTGCTCATGGAACCCGTACGCTCTATCATCTTCCGGAATTCATACGCGATTTGCTGGAAGCGGAAATAAAACGACCAGGGGCTCTGGACGACAGCCTGCGAGCCCGCTGGCATCAAAGCTAAATTTAAAGTGCTTGCCTTCTGCTGAAGCGGCGGCTAGTGGTAATTACATCTACGGAGCGGGAGAGGATAGGCTGTGCGTTTAGTACATATAAACTTATTGCAGCCTGGCATGAAGCTGGGGAAACGTATTTATAGTGAAGAAGGCCTTGTATTACTTAGTGAGGATGTAGAGCTAACCAGTCGATTGATTGGACGCCTTAAGGATCTCGGAGTCGGTTATGTGTATATTAAAGATGCTGCGACAGAGGACATCATTGTTCCTGAAATGTTGCAGGAAGAGACCCGAAGGAAGGCACTGGTAGAGATCAAGCAGCAATTTCAGAGCATGTCGGGAATGAAAACGAAGAATCGGATTCCTCATTTCGGTAAAGCGCTTAGTGGTGTGATGAATGCGATTCTGGAAGACATCGGCAGTCAGAAGGAAGCCATGATTATGCTGATGGACATGAACTCCAGTGATTTTGACCTGTATAATCATTCGCTGAATGTATGTGTGTATACACTGGTTCTTGGTGTCGCTTCGGGTTACACACGCCAGCAATTAATGGAGATTGGTCTGGGTGCCTTATTGCATGATATTGGCAAGACTCAGATTGCACCAGAAATTCTGCATAAGCCTTCCAGATTAAGTGACGAGGAATTTAAAATCATTCAGCAGCACACTACATATGGACATCGTATTCTCAAAGACGAACCAGGTATACCGCTTCTATCTGCACATTGTGCATTGCAGCACCATGAGCGAATTGATGGCAGCGGATATCCCTTTGGGCTGAAGGATAAAGAGATTCATGAGTATGCCAAGTGGATTGCGCTTGCTGATTCGTATGATGCCATGACAACGAATCGAGTCTACAAGCAAGCCTTGCTGCCACATCAGGCCGTAGAGGTGCTGTATACGGGCTCAGGAACGCTTTATGAACAACGAATGCTGGAGAGATTCAGGGATTGTGTAGCGATCTACCCCGTGGGCCTATCGGTCACGCTCAGTACGGGAGAGGTTGGGGTGGTCGCAGCGATTCATCCACGTGTTCCTCAACGTCCACTTATCCGGGTGCTCAAGGATGCCGACGGCCAGACCTTATCTTCGCCCTACGAAATTAACCTGTCCACAGCACTGTCTGTGATGATCACAGGTGTAGAGGGTCTGGAGGATACACCTTCATCTGCCCAAAGTGAACGGTTGGAAAGCTGAACAAGCTTAGAAATGATTAGCGCTCATGTCGTAATATCGGGGCCGTTTCGTGATTCGGCCCGGAGTTACCTGAGTGTTTTTTGTCATGTAATGGACAGGGTCTACGTATGCCGGAGCATTCAAAATTGTGCTATGATAAAAGATAACTCCAAAAAGAGAAACACAAGGTATGATGTAAATAAAACTTTTTAGGTTAATAAAAGGAATAAGGTGAAGAACAATGACCATGCTAAACTCAGGATCGGTACAACCGATGCCTTTATCTCCAACGAATGATCCGTGGGATCCGATTGGCTCTCTGCGTACATATGGACGCCATGTGTTGACCAGTGTAGAAATGACTGTGACACATCTGTGTAACATGCGGTGTGAGCACTGTGCCGTAGGAGATATGCTTACGATGCGTGAAGCGCCGGCTCTTCCATTACCGCTGATGCTGAAACGATTGGATGAAGTGGAGCATCTGCAGACGATTAGTCTGACGGGTGGCGAGCCAAGCTTTAGCCAGAAAACAGTGGATGAGATGATTATCCCACTGCTCAAATATGCCAAGGAACGTGGAATCCGTTCCCAAATCAATTCCAACTTAACGCTGGATATCAGCCGATATGAGCAACTTTTGCCGTATCTGGACGTTATGCATATCTCATTCAACTACCTGAATGCTGACGATTTCCATCAAGTCGGATTTGCGAATAGTGGCAGACCTGTGAAACGTGAAGTCGCGGTGAAGATGTATGAGAAAATGATTGAAAATTCCCGCAAATTAAGTGAAGCAGGCATGTTTATCTCTGCCGAGTCCATGATTAACTTCCGTACACACGACAAGCTGGATGGTATTCATCAATTGATTCGTGAGATGGGCTGTGTTCGTCACGAAGTGCATCCAATGTATAATTCGAACTTTGCTTCGTCGTTGCCCGTGTTATCACTGGACCATATGAGAGCAGCGATTCATCGTTTGCTTGATGCACGTGACAAAGATATGTGGATGCTCTTTGGTACTCTGCCATTCTTCGCGTGCAGTGCAGCAGAGCAGGATCGGGAACTGATCAACCGTTTATACAGCGAACCAAATGTGACGGTACGTAATGATCCGGACGGACGCAACCGCGTTAACGTCAACATGTTCACGGGTAATGTGTATGTGACCGATTTTGCCGATATCCCGGAATTTGGTAATATTCGTGATCGTAAACTGGATGATGTGTTCCATGAATGGTCAGCTGAACATCCGTTGAATCAAACGGTCAATTGCCATTGCGATATTGCATCCTGTTGCGGACCAAACCTGCTAGTGGCAGATATGTATTACAAAGGTGTGGATTTCAAATCGAGAAAGGCAATCACACGTTGATATTCCAGGTGTATTCCTGAAATAGATAGAAAAGGGGAGTTTCAACTTGGATATTCATACCGAATTTCATCTTGGGCAGCTGGTATTTAATCTGGTCTGTGTCTTTTTGCTCGTATTTTTGAATGGCGTATTTGTCGCAGCGGAATTTTCGCTTGTGAAAGTAAGGCAGACACGCTTAACTCAATTGCAGAGTGAAGGAAATCGTATGGCTGGTTATGCACTGAAGGTGAATAGTAAACTGGATTCCTATCTATCGGCAACTCAGTTCGGGATTACGCTGACATCGCTTGGACTCGGGTGGCTGGGAGAACCGGCCATCTCCGAATTGCTCGTTGAGCCACTCATGTTTAAACTTGGTGTAGGAGATACAGGGCTTATTTCGACCGTGTCGGTCATTATCGGTTTCTGTATCATTACGTTTCTGCATATTGTGCTGGGTGAGCTTGCACCTAAATCGTTGGCAATTCAAAAAACAGACGGAGTGGCATTGTTTTTATCTGCGCCCTTGCTGTTGTTCTACAAAATCTTCTTCCCGTTCATCTGGGTACTGAATGTATCGGCCAATGCATTGCTGCGTCTGGCGGGTATTGAACCTGCCAGTGAAGGCGAAGCTCACTCGGAAGATGAACTTCGTATTCTGATGAAGCAGAGTGCCAAAAGTGGTGTCATCGATAAAGATGAGATCAAACTGATGGACAACATCTTTGATTTCTCCGATATGCTGGCACGTGAAGTGATGCTGCCACGTACAGACATGGATTGTCTGTACACACATATGTCTTTGGAAGAGAACCTGGAGATTATTAATGCAACCAAACATTCCCGGTATCCCGTAGCAGTAGAAGACAAGGATGAGATCATTGGATTTATACACATCACCGATCTGTTGCTGTCTAAACCGGAGCAACAACATGATCTGGCTTCACTTGTCCGTCCAATCTTAAACGTTCCTGAATCGATGGAAATCAGCCATGTGCTGCGTCTCATGCAGAAGAAACATTCACAGATGACGCTGGTTGTGGATGAATATGGTGGCACAGCTGGATTGTTAACTGCGGAAGAAATTCTGGAAGAGATCGTTGGAGACTTGTATGACGAGTTTGAGGACGAGCGTCCGCATATGGAACGGAGTGGAGATTCATTTTCCGTTGATGGTCGTTCGCTTATTGAAGAAGTTCATAAGTGGACCGGAGCCATCATTGAGGATGAAGAAGTGGATACCATCGGCGGATGGTTGTTTAAAGAGCTTGGGGGCAATCCATCCAAGGGGAAAACGCAGGAGCTGAATGGGTACGTTTTTGAAGTGGAAGAATCGACTCGTTTGCGAATTACCCGTGTTCGAGTGTACAAGCAATCTGTCCCTCAAGACATGAATTCGGAAGAAAAACCAGCAGAATAGAACTCGTTGCAGGAGTAAGATAAGACGAGTAAAAGTATGAAATGATGCAGATTACGAAGATCTGCCAGGATGTAAGACCTTTGGACGTTACCTGAAAGGGGAACGAACCGAAGGTCTTTTTTTATTTTAGAGAAAATTTGGAGAAATTCTGCACATAGTTGAAACGAATTTCGGATTAACTTCGGGGACAGCGTCATATGGATATAGAGACGGGAAGCGGGAAAGAACTCAGTGTTATTCAATATGCACCAACGATGTAATAAGGAGGCGTTGTTTTGTGAAAGATCCGCAGCTTCGTGCTTACGCCCCTTTTGTGGGGCCGTTTGATCCTTGTCCGCCGGTAGCGATTCGGACGTATCTGGTACCTCCGCAGTTATTTATTCCATTTCAGCCCATGGGCTGGCCGCAGTACAGCCCGGCGGAAGCGTTGAGATTGGGAACCTTATGGCCTGCATTATACAGCCCTTATACACCAGCTAGATCGAAGGGAAGGAAGGTGGAAGTGGATGGAACCTGAAGGAGCAAAAGCGTGCGATACCCAATACTATGAGCTGCTGGAGGAACTTCAGGCTCTGGATTTTGTATTAGTGGAGCTGAATCTGTACCTGGACACCCATCCTGGGGATTATCAGAGCATAGAGCAATATAACAAATTCACGCAAGAACGTACGCGGGTGGCGCAGGAGTTTCAACAATTGTATGGACCACTTATGAACTTTGGTCATGCCTTCTCCAAATATCCGTGGGAATGGTCTCAGACGCCGTGGCCATGGCAAGTGTGACACATCAGCCTCAGGCTTCCTTGCAGGACTTTAGGGACAGGAAGCCCGAGGGTTAGAAGAATGGCTGTATTTTGATAACGTAGAGGGAGGCGTCTTACATGTGGGTGTATGAGAAAAAACTGCAATATCCCGTGAGGGTTAGTAAATGTGATCCTCGTATGGCGAAATTGCTGATGGAACAATATGGCGGTGCCGATGGGGAGTTGGCCGCTGCCCTTCGATATCTGAATCAGCGTTATACGATTCCAGACAAGATTATCGGTCTGCTGACGGATATTGCTACAGAGGAATTTTCTCATCTGGAGATGATTGCCACAATGATCTACAAGTTGACCAAGGACGCGTCGGTGGATCAACTGGAAGAAGCGGGACTTGGGCCGAACTATGCTCAACGCGATTCTGCCTTGTTTTATACCAATTCCTCCGGTGTTCCCTTTACAGCTGCCTACATTGCTGCAAAGGGTGATCCAATTGCGGATCTGTACGAGGACATTGCAGCAGAAGAGAAAGCCCGGGCTACATATCAATGGTTGATCGACCTGACCGATGACGTGGATCTGCAGGATAGTCTGAAGTTTCTAAGGGAACGCGAGATTGTGCATTCCTTACGTTTTCGGGAGGCTGTAGAGATCCTGAAAGACGATCGGGAGACAAAGAAGATTTTCTGAACGTTTGGTATAAAAGCAGAAGTCTGGCAGTCCAATAGGGCTGCTTTTTGCTTTGAGTTAACTGCTTTGAGTTAACTGCTATGAGTTAATAAAGCCCGAAGCAGTGTACATGGTGTTTTGAGGGTTGCTTTCAAATAAAAAGACGATCCTTTTTGAATTTAAAATAAAAGGGATCGTCCTGGTTATTATTTTGGTGAAGTAAGGCCTAATATTCAAGCACCATGGCTACATTTTGCCACCCGGCCCCAACGGTCCAGAACAGAACTTTGTCACCACGCTGAATCTGACCGGTTGTAACCGCTCGATGTAATGCGATGAATGGACTGCTGGTTGAGGTGTATCCGAACTCATCTCCGATATAGACGGCAATATCATCACCAATGCCGACGTTCGCAGATACAGCCCGAATGTTACTAATGGATAGTTGGGAGAAGCAGGCCGCTCTGATCTCATCTGGAGCAATCTCGTTACGTATCAGCAAGGTACGAATGGACTCTGAAGCAGCATCCACACAGATGGAATCATCAAATGGGATGAATTTCACATGAAAGGCACCCGCATCTACACCCGTTGTGCCCAGCTTTGCCAAGCCTTCTGCAGGAAAAAGAGAATTACCATACACACAGGTATCCGTCTGATAGATGGAATCAATGAAACCGACAGCATGTTCATCTCGTTCTACAATAACCGCCGCTGCTGCATCACCGAAATTGGCGAAGTATACGGGATCATCGGGACTGGCGTGAGGAGCCACATAATCAGAGCCGATGATTAATGCGCGGCGAATTCGAGGATTGCCCAGCATCTGCCGGCTAACTTGTTCGAAAGCAGCAGTCATACCCGCGCAGTTGGCGTTGCTGTCAATACAGATCGTGTGAGAAGCGCCGTTAATCAGGCGATGGATCATCAGGGAATTCGTAGGAAAGATGTATTCTGGCGTTTGGCTTGCATAAGCAATCAGATCAATATCTGCACCGGTGAGCCCGGTTTTTTCCAGTAGGTTACTGGCCGCCTCATAGGCCATGCTTAGTGAATTTTCGTCATCGTTGTCAATTTTATAACGTGTATCACGACCAAGTGCCTGTAACAATCCACGAATATCTACACCTCTTGCATCAAAATGTTCAATATAAAAATCATTGTGCACCTTGGTTGCTGGATGATAGATATCGATATCTACAATACGAATTCCGGCCATCTTCATTCTCCTCTTGAGCGGAAGGGTGAATTCACAGCTTGTCCGCCTGGTTTATTAAGTGGTAACGGTAGATATGATTTCGAGATTGTCCAGACCGACTGACCGGCCGAGCCGGGACAATTGCATTTTTAGAATCGCGTTGTTCTCGAGGGTCAACACGACTTTTTTATATTCATCTTTTTTGAACAATTGAAGGCAGCCTTCCAGAAGAGGAACAATCTCCGGAGCAGTAACATTCAACTTTTTGCAATCGATGTTCAGGTCATACTCCTTCGTGTTAATAGAAGCGATCGTATCCTGATAGGCCGAGATGGAACGCAAACCGTCTTCTTGAGAGAAAGAACCCTCCAGTTCAATGTTTAACACCTTGTTTGGAACGTCAGTCTTCAGAATGAAATTTCCCATGTTTGATCTCTCTCCTTTAAATGAGTTAAGGCTATCCTGTTAGTGGATACACAGCCCATTGGGCCTCTGCCGAAAGCTTCTAAGATGCGAGCTGGTTCGAAGGATAATTTAACCATATTATAAAGGTAGGAATGTAAAAAGATCAATAAAAAAGTCGAATCATGTATAAAAATGTAGAAAAGTGAATTACTGTATTTCGTCCAAGGTGGCAAGCAAAATATTAAATGCACTTATAATGCGTGGAGCACCCACACATGGCGCCAGATGTAGCAATATTCCCTTGAGCTGATCTACAGTTACCCCGACACTCAGAGCCATCGTGTAATGTACGCCCAATTGTTCATACTGTCCTTGGGTGATCAACGAAGAGATGATAGCAACTTCCTTCCATTGATCCGTAATCGTGGTGCGCTGAAAGATATCCCCGTACGCCGTCCCCATAATAAATTCCGACAATTCGGGAAAATGTTCTTTGATGGGTGCGAGAGCTCTTGCGCCGTACTCACCAGATAGTTTCGCGAAACGGTCTAGTCCCTGAGCTACATGTTCACTCATGATATGCTCCTCCTAATTCAAATTTACGGTGCGGTGAGCTGTGGGTGGAATTTCATCTCGATCGGTCAGAAGCTCAATAACAGTTACCTGATTCAACGTCTGGGCTGTGTTCAACGCAGATGAGAATTCAGCAAGAGTCTCTGCTCGAAACGCAACCGCACCGAGCGATTCGGCGAATTTGGCAGCATCCATAGGAACTTCATATAATGTGCCATCAATTCTGCCTGTTGTTTTTTCCATTCCTTTGAGTGCCATGTCCAGTTGTTTGTTGTTAACGACAATGAAAATGACGTTCAGATTGTTGCATACCGCAGTATTGATCTCCGTCCCAAGCATCATGAAACATCCATCCCCGGTGATACATACAACGGTCTCTTCAGGTGAAGCGGCCTTTGCACCTATCGCCATACCAATGGCGTTCCCCATGCAGGCAAAGTACGCGTCAAACACAAAGCTGCCTGGTTTCTTGACTTTATATCGCTGAACCGCATGAAATCCATGGCTGCCATCATCAACAAACAGCTTATGATCATACGGAAGCAGATCGCTCATTCCATCTAGTACAGAAGCCAGAGACAGTTGGGGGAGATCTGGTAAAGGGACAGTGCAATCCATGGGTGCTGTGGTTCTCACAGGAGTAGGAAGGTCTTCTAATGTGCCCAGCAAATATTGCAGGTTGTCCTTCAAATCACCGGTGATATGTAAGGTTTGAGCGCTCAGAATCTTGCCTACAAATGTAGGATCAGCGTCAAATTGAATGAGGTGTGCCGGGTGATGTTCAGGCTTCAGATTGCAGAGGGTCATGTCACTTAGACGTGAACCGAGTACGATATAAAGGTCACTTTGGTTCAACATGTCGTCTGCATGCGGGAAACCTCCAACACCACAAGGTCCATGGTACAAGGGATGGTCCCACGCAATCGCTCCTTTTCCACCAGGAGTAGTAATGACGGGAATGTTGAACGATTCGGCCAATTGAAGCAATTCATCATGGGCTCTGGCGCGACTTACACCTTTACCAGCAATAATTAAAGGGCGATTGGATTGTTGAATGAGAGGAGTAATGCGATTCAGATTAGATACGCTAAGCAGAGGTTCCGGTTCGGGAATGACAATCCGGCATTGGGATAACAATTCGGTCTGTACGTCAAAAGGAATACAGAGGTGAACAGGGCCTTTATTAGGGCCGAGTGCAATGGAAAGGGCATGATTCAGCAGTGTGCCGAAGTGATCTCCACGCTCAACCAGTTTGCTGAATAGCGTAGCAGGCCTGAACATCTCGGCCAGATCAGCCAGATAGGAAGAAGAATCCTGACACTGGGGGAGCCCCAGTTCCTGAATGGATTGATGACCCGTAATAAACAGTACAGGCAGATTGTTGGCTTTTGCATGGGCTGCTGCAGTAAGCAGGTTGGTTCCGCCTGGACCGGATGTGGCAAAGGCAACGCCGAGTTTACCTGTCTGTAATGCATAACCGGATGCGGCAAAACCTGAGCTGGATTCATGACGGCCTGGAATGAACTCTAATCCGTAATCCACCATTTTCAGTACAGCAGGACAGATGGATTTACCAATAATACCAAAGACATGAGTAACGCCTAGATTACGCAGAGTTTCTGCCAAATAGTCCGCAACTGTTCTCATGCGGGACACCTCGCTTCATGAAATAGGTTATTAGAACCATACGCATATTCCATTTATTGAATGCAAGTTACAGTCTAAGGTTGTAAGAGGAAATATTCATTGTTATTAGGAAGAGTATCTTTTTTTGTGGTTTTTTGTCAACCTGTTTTTGTGAGTCTAAATTCCTGATTCTTAAGTTGGTAACGCTTTAAGTGTTGCTGGTTAAAGTAAAAATAATTGGTTATATATCCCTGCAACGAATTACCCAATCGAGTCTTAGTTACAAAAAAATGTAAAAAAATGACTGTAAATGATGAATTTCAGCCTCTAATAGCGACTTGAAAGCTAGAGGTTTATTTTTTTTCGTATCAATGCATCGCATTTGCAATTCTTTGCTTTCTGCTATACTGGAAAGGAATTGGGAGGGGATGGAATGACAGTCATCAAGATGGCTCTGATTGGGCTGGGTAAAATGGGATTACATATGGTTCATCTAATCGAGAATACGAAGATGGATACAAAGATTGAGATTGTAGCGGTGTGTGATGCGAATGAGGAAGGTTTGGCGTCTTTTGCAGCTTCTCATCGGGGAGTTAGGACGTATACGGACTACAAGCAATTGATGAATGAACATCAGATTGATCTGCTGTATATTGCAGTTCCGCCGAAATTTCATTATCCGGTTGTCATGGAAGCACTGGAGCGCAAAATTCATGTGTTCTGTGAGAAACCGCTTGCCAATAGTGTAGAAGAAGCCAAAAAGATGCTGGAGGCAGCAGAGCAGGCGGGCGTTGTTCATGCCATCCACTTCTCGATGCCGCATGAACCTTCCGTGCTGAAGTTGCAAGAGATGATTGAGCAGGGTACTGTGGGGGCAATTCGCAAAATAGATCTCATTTTGCAATTCCCGCAGTGGCCACGATCATGGCAACAGAATGCATGGATTACGAGCCGGGAACAGGGTGGATTTATTCTTGAAGTAGGGATTCACTGGATTCATATGATTCAAAAGGTGTTTGGTGCCATCCGGGTTGTTAGCACTCAGGTTCAATATCCTGAGAATGGTGACTGTGAACTAGAAGTACAGGCTGCAATGGAACTGGAAGACGGAACCCGAATTCAGCTGAACGGCATCTCTCAATTTGCCGGGGAAGAACGTGTATCCATGGTGGTGTACGGTGCGAAGGGCACGATTGCCTTGGAAAATTGGGAAGAATTGAAGACGGGCCTGGTGGGACAGCCACTTTCTCCAGTGGAAGTGCTTGAATCCGCCAGTGAATTGCCGGTTCTTAAACATGTCATTGCCCGTATACAAGGCAAACCAGCTAAGATATATGATTTTAACGATGGGTATCAGGCACAATTGATACTTGAAGCGCTACGGAACACGGAACAATCGAGATAAGAAAAGGAGTACTTAGGTTTTTTCATATGAGGTGCCCGGTGCACCTTTTCCTGATTCAGTTCTCCTTAACACAAAGAAGCATCGCAGAGGCTCGGGTGAGTCTGTCTGCGATGCTTTTTCTTTTGATATATGCTCATGATACAGCTATTTAGATACTCGATCAGTAGGTTGAGTCGGATTATGCGAGTTTGAAGCGTTTAACCAGCTGATCAAGTGCATCGGACATTTCATTCAACTGCTTGGACGTGTCAGACATTTCCTGCAGAGAAGCAAGTTGTTCCTCCGTCATCGCAGATACTTCTTCCGTGGCTGATGCAGTATCTTCCACAACAGCCGATACTTCATTAATGGACTTCATCACAGCCTCACTACCGGAAGTTAACTCCTCGACAACAGCAGATACCTCCAGAACTTCACCACTGAGGTTATGAATATGCTGAGTAATGGTTGAAAAAGCATTACCTGCATCCTCAATGGTCCGCAATCCTTCATTCACATGTAGAGTGCTCTCATCAACCACCTGCACCGTACTTTGAACACCTGCTACCACGGTTTCCAATATACTTGTAATCTCTTTGGCTGATGTTGCACTTTGGTCTGCAAGATTACGAATTTCCGCGGCAACGACAGCGAAGCCACGTCCATTATCCCCAGCGCGGGCAGCTTCGATTCCGGCGTTAAGTGCAAGCAGATTGGTTTGTCTCGCAATACCCGACATTGAATCTGCAATGTTGATCACTTGATCAGACATCTTCGAAATTTCATTAATGGCTTCCTGTACAGAGAGGAAGGATTGCTCAATGGAACTCATTTTACCTACAGCATTATCAATGCGCTGTTGCCCATCCACAGCAATGGATTCGGTACGAACTGCACGGCCTGCCACATCACTTGCCGAGGAGGCGACACGATTAAGCCCGTTGAGGGATTGCTGCATCGCAGCTACCATGGTTTGCGTAAGAGCAACCTGTTCATCAGCGCCTTCAGCGACACGTTCCATGGCAGTGGCAACTTCTTTTCCTGCAAGATGGCTATCGGCCACCCCTTTATCCAATCGATCCGAAGCTGTGCTCAGAATCATGGCATTGCTCTGAACGTCCAGCATCATTTGCTGCAAACCAGTGAGCATTGTATTGGCCGCCTCCGCGAGTTCACGAGTTTCGTCTTTCATTGGCGTAGCGATTCTCAGTGTCAGGTCACCATTGGAAGAACCGATGTCATTTAATGCCTGCTTTACGGTACGAATGTTTCTAACAATGGCACGTGACAGGACCAAAGCAGTGATGAACGAGATAATGGCCACAACGATAAGTGCCCCATACAGTTCCAAGTTCAGTAGTGTGTTTTTTTGCTTCAGTGCTTCTGTACGGTTATCGGTTAACGTATGCTCGTTGGTTCGAAACGTATCGAGAGCAGTCCGAATCTGGTCCATGTCTCTTTTACCTGGATCATCTGCGAAAAAATCTCGAATGGCTTGCGTATTATTTGCTTGGCGAAGGGCGACCATAGGTTCACCAGCGACCTGGACCCAGTTCTCCATATTAGTATGTATGTCTTCCAAAAGTGCAAGTTGAGCCGGATTATCCGAAATTAAAGCAGCAAGTTCATCTCTGAGTGTAATAAGTTGCTCTTTTCCTTGGGTGTAGGGATCGAGATAGTTGTCCTGACCCGTGATGATGTATCCGCGTTGACCTGTTTCCATATCTACCATGTTTCTTTCGAGTTCATAGGTGAGGGCGTGTACCCTCATATCGTGATCGACCAGAAAATCCAGTTCCCGTTGGAGCTGACTTGTGCTGTTCTGAATCAGCAGGATGCAACCAGCCAGTACAGCCAGTACGAGTAAATATCCTAATCCGATCTTATAAAAAATCTTAAAGGTCTTTCGCTTTTTCATGTTTGTTATTCCTCTCTATGGGGTATATGTAGTTGTCGAAAAAACCGAAAATTCGATAATTGTAGGTCTTTAGATTAGGTGTCTAAAGCACTATTTTTTAGTATTATACGTAAAGAAACTTCTTTTGTATATAGTTTGTTTAACTATAATATAACGTTTGGTTAATGCTGTATAAGGTTGGGGTTGATGATGTTTTACAATCGTTGGTTTACACGTTCAAACGTTATGTTTATCATGGGAAGGGAACGATTCCAATTACATATACGATATCCCAATCCGAAAGGAACATTGGACATGAATAAAGAGAAGGTATTGCTCAAACCGGAAGCGATGATTTTTGACATGGATGGTACGCTGTTCCAGACAGAGACCCTGTTGTTGCCAGCTTACCAGCAACTATTTGATACATTGCGTGCCGAAGGGCACTTTGAAGGAGAAACTCCACCCGAGGAACGGATGCTGGGAAGTTTGGGCATGTTGCTCGAAGATATATGGAAAGTGGTTATGCCTGAGGCGTCGGAAGCGGCACATCGCCGTGCAGACGAACTGTTGCTTCAACTGGAGATTGAGGGGCTTGATCAAGGAGGTTCCCAATTGTATCCTGGGGTGAAAGAAACGCTGCAAGCATTAAAACAACAAGGAGTGCGTCTTTTTGTTGCAAGTAACGGGCTGGAGGACTATGTGAAGGGTGTGGCGTTTGCACACGAGATTATGCCTTTCTTTGAAGGGGTATACAGTGCAGGCCAGTACAAGACTCCTTCCAAAATTAATCTGGTGCAGATCCTGCTTGAGAAACATCGTATTCAGGACGCATGGATGGTAGGGGATCGCTCTTCTGATGTGGAAGCGGGTAAAATGAACGGTCAGGCGGTCATCGGCTGTGCCTATGCCGGGTTTGGTCGTGATGAGGAGCTTGCAGGCTCAGATGTGCTCATCTCTGATTTTACAGAACTGCTGCGTCTGTATGATGAAGCAGAGTAGCCTCTACGCCGTATACGTATCCTGAGATTTAAGATTACGAACCACATGATATGAACCTGTAGACTCAACGGAAATTCGTTGAATACAGGTTTTTTTGTATGATCATGCAGTCACATTCTCCCCTGTAGAAAGTTGATTTCCCTATCCCGCTTTCCTCCATATTCCCTCTATACTTCATTCAAAAGCTATAGGGGGTCCGATTCTGGTGAAACCATCCAAAATACATGCCTATATGTTCATCTTTCCAAGTCTTTTTTTAACTGTTGTATTCGGGATCTATCCGCTGTTATGGGCGCTGCGTTACATGTTCTATGATTATCAAGGCATCGGGACGCCTGTCTTCATCGGGCTTGATAATTTTGGACGCATTTTGCGTGACGGGCAATTCTGGGATTCAGTAGGCAACACGGGTGTGTATGCCCTGGGCAAACTCGTCGTTACGATTCCACTGTCGTTAACTTTGGCGATTATTCTGAATCGCAAATGGAGAGGGCGATCCCTCTTTAGGGCGATCTATTATCTTCCCACTATTTTTAGCGCTTCGGTCATGGCGATTGTATTCTTTATTATTTTCAACTCCTATAACGGAATATTGAACCAATTGCTGCTTAAGTATCATGTGATCTCCGAACCTATTAGCTGGCTGGGGGCTGAACATGCCATGCTAACAACCATCATCATCGCCATCTGGGGGGCTGTGGGCAACTATATGTTGTTGTTCATTGCAGGTCTACAGAGCATTCCTGAAGAGTTATATGAGGCGGCATCGCTGGATGGAGCGAGTGAGTTTCAGAAACTGCGAAATGTAACGATTCCGTTGCTGGGTCCTGTCTTGCAGATGATCATCATGCTGGCAATTACCACGGCGCTGAAAGGTTACGAGAGTATTATGGTGCTGACCGAAGGGGGGCCGTATGGCAAAACAGAGGTGATGTATCTGTATTTGTTCAAACTGTTGTTTCCCGTGTCGGCTGACACCCAATCACTCCAGCAGCTCGGTTATGGCAGTGCAGTTGGTTTCACAACGGCTCTCATCGTAGGGGCTGTGACGCTCATTTACTTCCGTATATCCAAAAAGCTCAATGATGTCTATTAATCCCTATCAGGAGGAAACGATGATGACTCAAAACGTGCTTGCGCCCTCAGGGTCTCCCCAACTCATTCGCTGGACCAAACGAACGGTACTTTGGTTGTTTTTGATCGCAATCGCTCTGCTGTCGCTGTTCCCCATCATACTTGTATTGCTCGGTTCCTTCAAAACAAACCAGGAATTGACTGGAGGAGCTACCATCTGGCCGAAGATTTGGCAGTTCTCCAACTATGCTCAGGCTTGGAAAACCGCCAATTTTTCGGGTTTTACCATTAACAGCGTGTTTGTTAGCATCAGTACAACAGTTGGCACACTGCTGGTAGCTTCGATGTCAGCCTACGCTGTGGATCGAGTGAATTTCAAAGGGAAAAAGGGGTACACCCTGCTCATGGCATCTACTCTGTTTATTTCCATAGGCGCGGTTGTGCTGCGTCCGCAATTTGACCTCATGGTCAAGCTGGGGCTGAATACCACGTTGTGGGGCGTTATTATTATATTGATCAGCGCACACGCTGCCACATACTTTATTCTGATTGGTTTCTTCAAGAGCATCCCGCGCGAACTGGATGAAGCGGCGATGATTGATGGCTGTAATTTTTTCACCACATACTGGCGAATTATTCTTCCACTCCTGCGGCCCGGACTCGCCGTTGCAGGTCTGGGTGTATTCCAGAGTTCATGGAATGAATATATTCTTCCTTTTGTGTTCACCATGAGCAATCCGGACTTGCAGACTTTGCCGGTTGGGCTGGCTAATCTGCGATATGGCATCGGAGCTGCGGCTGAGGTCCAACTGATGATGGCCGGAGCCTGTCTGTCCATTTTGCCACTGCTCCTCGTTTATATTTTTGCCAACAAATCATTCATGCAGGTGACCTTGGGAGCTGTGAAAGGATAGGCGTGAGCACAATCATGGAAACGGTTTTACGGGTTATTCCACTGTGCTATACTCATTTTAATTCACAGCGGACGGGCCAAGCCGTGTTCAAGGAGCGAGCGCCGATGATATTCAACTTTTATAAAATGTCCCTGAAAAAAAGAATACAGCTGCTGTACATTTTTCTCGTTGTCTTGTGCATCAGTGTGACCGGGATATGCTCTTATCTCTTTGCTGCACGAAGCATTGAGCAGAATGCACTTGAACTGAAACAAAGCATTCTGAACAAATCAGTGCAGGTTATGGATGAACATCTAAGGCACATTGTTGTATCCTCTTTTTCTTTTATGCTCAATGAAACGTTCACCCAGGTCATGAAGGACGTGGGAAAAAATAACACATCTCATTATTATCAGAATCTCTCGCTGCTGCAAACATCGTTTGCTCAATTGAAGCTCGTAGAGCCACTGATTGATACCGCATATCTGACAACACCCATCGGTGATTTTTTCTCGACCAAAGATTTTCCGAATCACAACAACTCATTCAACAAGGAATACGGACGCTACGTGAAGCTGCAAGGCTGGAATACGATGTGGTTTGGTTCACATCAGAGTCAGTTATTCCAATCCCAAGGAAATGTGTTATCTCTGTTGCTCAAACCTATTGTGATCGATAATCATACCTATTCGAATGTATATATGGTCGTCAATATGAAGGAAGAGGCGATGCGAGACATTCTGACGCAGGATCTCATGAATAACCAGATTCAACTGTTTTTGCTGCACAAAAACGGAAATGAAGTCATTCGGCCCAGGTCCCGAAATTACGATTTTATTATGGAGCCTGACTTTACCCAACAGTTTAGCCGTGGCGATGCTGGGGATTTTACCTACAGGAACGATCAGGGGGAGGACATGCTTGTTAACTATTCGGCATTGTCGATGAACGAGGATTGGGTCATGGTAAGTGTACAGTCCAAGGCTGACTTGTTGTCCCCCCTACAAAAGATACGCTGGCTGATCATCCTGATCATGTTGTTTTGCATTTTGCTCGCACTCGGGTTGTCCAAGCTGCTGGCCTCCGCTCTGTTGAAGCCACTGAACAAACTGCGACGCTTGATGGTTGAGGTGGAGTCCAATGATCTGGATGTACGGTTTCGCAGCAAGTATGACGATGAAGTCAGCGCTGTAGGGCATCGTTTCAATCGGATGTTGGACCAGATTCAGATTCTGTTTGAAGAAGTACGGACAACGGAGCAAGACAAACGGCGGTTTGAAGTCAAGGCGCTTCAGGCGCAGGTTGATCCTCATTTCCTCTACAATACGCTTAATACGATGTTCTGGAAAAGTGAGAGCGGAGAGAAGAAGGATGTAAGTGAGATGATCGTCTCCTTATCCTTGTTATTCCGTCTGGGACTGAATGATGGGAAAGACATCACCAGTGTGGAGCAGGAGATCAAACATGTCGAACAATACATGCAGCTTCAGCAAAAATGTTACGAGGATCTGTTCGTTTATCGGATTGAAGTGGGGGACCCGTCTTGTTACGCTGTTGATATTTTAAAAATATTACTCCAGCCCTTGGTCGAGAATTCCATCCTGCATGGATTCAATGACAAAGAAGATTTGGGTGTTATCCTGATCCGCATTGATCGTCAGGGTGACACACTACGGCTGGAGGTGGCTGACAATGGATGTGGTATGGATGTAGCCAGCATCTATGCTGAGGATGTTCCTGACGGGGGACGCAAAGGTTATGCCCTATCCAATCTCCATGGCAGATTAAGCCTGCACTATGGGGATGTGGCCTCAATTGTATTTCATAGCAGTACAGATGTGGGAACAACGGTTGTTATCACGATTCCGATCACCTGAGGAGGGGCAGTATGGGCCAATTGACGATGTGTGTTATGGATGATATCCAGGCAGTTGTAAAGGGCATATCTTCAACTATTCCGTGGGAAGATCATCAGGTTCGGATTGTAGGCACGGCGAGCAATGGAGAGCGCGGTTGGTCCTTGTTGCTGGAGCAGCAACCCGACATCGTGATTAGTGATATCAGGATGCCCAAGTTGAGCGGGCTGGAGCTAATGAAGCGGGCATTGGATGCCGGACTGCGAGCCAAATTTATTTTCATCAGTGGTTATTCGGATTTCCAATATGCACAGGAGGCCATCAAGCTGGGTGCATCCGATTATTTGCTCAAACCGTTTACCCCTGAAGAAATACTCGGTGCGGTGTTGAAGGTAAGACAGGTGATTAAGGAAGAACAGGCACAGTGCAAGCAGTTGGAACAGCTGGAGCAGAAGGTGGAGAGTAGCAGCCAGTATGAGCGTCACAGCTATCTACTGGGCTTGTTGCGTCATGAAATCGGGGGATTCCTGAATGAAAGCCGCTGGAACGAGTTGCATATTGATCTCGATTCCTCCAATCTTCTCGTCATGGTCATTGAGGTGGATGGTTATACGCGGTATGGATACACGATGCATCTGGATGCCGAAATCGTTCCTTTTGCGGTCCAAAATATTGTGGAGGAAACCATAAATCGTTATACCAAAGGCGTTGTTTTACGGGAAAACCGATACCGGCTTGCAGCCATATTGAACACACCAAGCCAGATCGACGTCTCCGAGCTACTGGAGCAATGCCGCCAAAATGTGGAGCGATTCAGCAAAAAAACAGTCTCGATTGGTGTGGGTACGATTGCCCGCAGACCACAGGAAATCTGGACGTCCTACGCACATGCAGATCAGGCGATATCCTATCGTTTTTACAGTGAAGGCAATTGCATCCTCCAGTATGCTGAACTGGAAAATCAGGCCTGTGTGGCTCCGATATATCCTCTGGAGAAGGAGAAAGAGCTTTTTTACGCCCTCAAATGTGGTAATGAGAGCACCTGTCACCGCATCATTGATGAAATTCTCGAAGAATGGCAGGTTTCCGAAGGTTTTCCCGAGCCACTCACGATGATTCGTTTGCTGTCTGGACTTGCTTTTGCCATCTACCGTGCCTTTTGTGATGAGATTACAGCAGAGGAACGCTTGCGTCTGGAGGCCGACCTGACAGTGCTTGAGGCGATGCGTTCCTTGACGTTTGAGGGCTGGAGGGGATATATCAAACATTTTAGCAGTATGGGTTGCGAGATTATGGACAAAAAACGACTCACCGATGTCAAACAGGCGATTAGCAAGGCGCAGGAATATATCAGTCTGAATCTTGCAGAAAATCTGACGTTGCATTCCTGTGCCCAATCCGTACATTTAAGTCCGAGTTACTTTGCCAATGCCTTCAAAAAGGAAACGGGCATAACGCCGATTCAATATATTACTAAGATGAGGATGGAAAAGGCCAAAGAATTGCTGGTTGCAGGTGTACAGGTGCAAGAGATCTGCCAGAGGCTGGGTTATGAGGACAGGCCTTATTTCAGCGGTTTGTTCAAGAAATATTGCGGCATGACGCCAACCTGCTTCCGGCAAATGTATGAGAACTGAAAACAGATACGGATCGTCATTTTTCCCACCATGCAAAGTTAGAATGTCCCTCACCTCCATGAAAGCGTAGCGATTATCATTACGTTAACGGATAACTCAAACAGGTTGTCCAGACAAGCATAAGGGGGCATATCAATGGTTAAAAAGTGGATGGTGACTACGCTAAGTGCATTGCTGGCGCTAAGTTTGGCAGGTTGTTCTGCTGACAGTGGTACTTCGGCAAATAGCGAATCGGGGACCAGCGGGGAGAATGCCGGAGGGAAAACCAAAATCATATATTGGACACCGGACCGCCATGATGCTGATTTTATGAAATCCAAGATCGATGAGTTCAACCGGACGAACAAGGACAACATTGAAGTGGAGATGACCGTGATGGGGGACAACTATCCACAGGCGGTCGATATTGCTTTTGCCAGCAAGCAGGCACCCGATGTGCTGCAAGTTAATGATTTTCAGACGTATTATCAGAAGGGGTATCTCGCCCCGATCGATGGATACATGAGTGATGAGATGAAGGCCGTATTTAAAGACAGCTTGATTGAAAATAAAAACACGATTGATGGAAAAATATATTCCCTCCCCAATACAGGGCAGGTCTGGCGGCTTGTTTATAACAAAGATATTTTCAAAAAGGCAGGGATCGAGAGTCCGCCAAAAACGTTGGCTGAGATGGTTGCGGATGCCAAAAAAATTACCGAAGTTGGTAAAAGTGAAGGTATCTATGGCTTTGCCAGCCCGTTCAAGAGCAGCAGCGGCTTCTGGAGAGCAGCCAATACGATTGCAGGTGCAAGCAATAATGTTGGTATTGATGGTTACAACTACAAGACAGGCCAATTTGATTTTGGGATGTACAAGGATATCGCAATGGCGCTTCGTCAGATGAATCAGGATGGCAGCATGTTGCCAGGAGTTGAAAGTCTGGACATCGATCCGCTCAGAGCCCAGTTTGCTCAAGGTAAAATCGGAATGTACATTAACCACTCCGGTGAACCAGGTGTATATAAAGATCAGTTTCCTACAAAAGAAAATTGGGCAGCCGCTCCTGTACCAACTAATGATGGAACGATCAAGGGCGCTTCGCAAGTCATCGGGGGCTCCTACATCGGCATCAATGCAGATTCTGCCAACAAGGAAGCGGCATGGAAGTTTATGGAGTATGTGTACAGCACAGATCTTCAGAGTGAGTATTACGAAAAAGGATACGGAATCTCACTGATTCCTGCTGTATTAAGCTCTGACAAAAAACCAAGCATTCCGGGCATTGAAGGTTTCCTGCCCAAACGTTATGATGCCATTTTCCCGGCAAATCCAAGTGTGGTAACTGAGAGTTCACTGGAAGGCACCAAATGGAGTGAGGCTTTTTCAATCTTTGTATTCACGGGTGGCGATCTCGATGCTGTGATCAAGGATCTGGATACAAGGTACAATGCAGCTCTGGAGAAAACCAAAGCGGCAGGGCTGACCAACATAACTGCTGATCCTTCGTTTGATTCTTCCAAACTTCAGGGTAAATTGTCCACAGAAGACTAATAAACGTTCATAGCGGCCGTGGTTTAACTACTTCGGTCGCTTATTCACAAGGAAAGGGGAAAAGCAAAATGATTATTAATCATGCGTCTATCGATGCACATATCGTGAACGAAACGAGTTCCCGCAAGATCTTGGGTATGGGCGGTACATTAATGATGGTGGAGGTTACCTTTGCTAAAGGTGGTATTGGAGAAGTTCACTCCCATGATGCGCACGAGCAGGTCAGTTATATCGTCAAAGGTAGCTTTGAGGTTCAGGTCGGTGAAGAAACTCGCATCTTAAAAGCAGGGGACAGCTTTTATGCCGGTTTTAACGTCCCGCATGGGGTTAAGGCACTGGAGGACTCCGTCATTCTGGATGTGTTTACCCCGTTCCGTCAGGATTTTCTTGAGGCGTCCCAATGAGCGATTTTTACCTTTCGGCAACAGACCTGCAACGGGCTGCCCAATATTATGAAAAACATTTTCCGGAAGAAGCCCGAAATTCGCTCACGATTGCCAATCGTGCCATCCTGAATGAATTTATCGTTCCTTATACCAACGATCTGAATCGCTGGATTCCGATGGGGACACCCGTGGACTGGCTTCACAACCCGACCAATGATCTGGAGTTCACATGGGGCATCAATCGACACTGGCATATGCTCGATCTGGGTAAGGCGTATCTGATGAAGGGCAATCCGCTATATGTAACAGCATTTATTGACCACTTCCGTAGCTGGAGACAGCAAAACCCGGTACCTGTAAATCTGGTTTACGACGAGGCTGTGTTCTTTCAAAAACCCGGTCCGTGGCGCCTGCTGGAGACGGGACTACGTGTGCAGTCCTGGATATCGGCATATAAATATATGGAAGCGAGTTCACTGATAGACGAAGGCTTTCAGGCGGAGTTTCGAGAAGGTCTGGACGAGCACGCCGAGTTTTTGACCCGTTATCTCGGCAGCACGAAAATCAATCATGCCATTATGCATATGCAAGGCTTGTTCATGATCGCTACGTTCTACCACCAGCACCCGCGAAGTCCACACTGGCGTCAAGTGGCGATGGAACGTCTTGAGCTGTGTTTGCTGCATCAGTTGGGTGAAGAGGGAATACAGGTTGAACTGACAACACATTACCACAATGCCAGCATCGAAATGTTTGGCACACCTTATCGATTGGGTGAGATTTCAGGACATCCTTTCTCGGCATGGTATGCCCGCTGTCTACGCCAAATGGCCGCATTTACTGAGGCGCTGATCCGACCAGATCATCAGTCTACCGGTATTGGTGATTCGGATTGGGTTGGCGATGGACGACAACGACTGTCCCTGCTTGGAGCGATCCTGGACGATGATGATTTGATGGCTCGCGGAACGGATAGCTCGGAGTGTCTCTGGTTGCTGGGTGTGGAGAAATATGAGCGATGCCTCAGACTACAGGCTTCTTCTTCTCCGGTGTTGTCGAGCCGAGCCTTTCCGCAGACAGGATATTATGTCATGAGGGACAAGTATCAATATCTTTTTTTTGATGCGGCTGCCATGGGCGGAGCACACGGACATGCGGATGCGCTGAATGTGGAGTGGATGTGGAAGAACCAGCTTTTCTTCACGGACACCGGACGTTATACGTATGAAGAAGGGAAATGGCGTCGGTATTTCAAAAGTACGCGGGCGCACAATACCGTCACGGTGGATGGTCTGGATCAGACACCTTATCTCTCCACACAGCAATGGGGTGAACCGGAGGCTCAGGCCACAACGTTACGTTGGGAGAGCAATGACACCTATCACTTCATTGATGCTTCACAGGATGGATATACACATTTGCCAGATCCAGTTACACATCGTCGGTGGATGCTGGCAGGGGCGGAAATTCCTATACTACTAATTGTGGATTGGCTGGAGGCAGAAGCAGAGCATACTCTGGAGCAACGTTTTCACTTGCATCCGCAAGCGGATATTGCGTTGAGAATCAATGAAGCTGGAGAAATGACGGCGGATATGAGCTATGAGGCATCTTCTATAACGCTGACGATGCAATGGGTTACGGCAGGCATCGGGAAGGAAGCCTTCGCGTTGACGGAGCAGCCCGGCTGGGTATCTGAGGTATATGGTTCCAAGTTGGAAACATCGGTCATCCAGGGCAAGACTGATTTCTCGGGTAAAGTGGGTATTCTGACGTTGTGCCTGCCCGCGGATCACACAGACCAGATTACACGTGTAACCACATGCCAGCTAGAACCTGACCTGATGAGATTGGCATTATCTTATGTGCAAGGTGAGGAAAAAGGGTATATTGTGATTGACAACGACACGCTGCAATGGTCGAAAGAACAGAAATAAAAACAGTGAAGCAGGAGCAGATGCTCGCACTTGGCGAACATAGACTCCTGCTTTTTCTTCACTCACTTGGCTTTACTTTTTCTTTTTACTCTGGGTGATTTTTGCGTAACGGGCTTGGGAATGGCTGGCTTTCTGGCCGTTCCGGGAGGTCTGTTGCGATATACCCATAAGGCATACTCCAGCGGCTGAGTGATGGCTTTATAATAGATATCCCGCTCCCCGATACGAGCGAATACTTCACGTGCAGGTTTGGGGTTAACTTCAAGCAGGTAGATACGCCCGCTTCTATCAATCGCCAAATCCAGTGCCAACTCACATAGGTCCCCATACGTATCTTCCAGAAACGAAGCAACATCAATGCCGAATTTCTCTGCAGTTGTGTTAATTTCTGCCCGGAGGTCGTCATCTTCGATCCATTGCTTCATGAGTCGGTCCATCGCTATTGCCTGACCGCCGCCATGCAGATTGGAGGTTACGCTTTTTTCTGCACCCATGCGTCCGGCACATCCAGTAAGCTCCCATTGTCCTTCTCCGTTCTTCTGAACGAGCATGCGATAATCATGCACACGTCCATTCGGAAGCTGAAGTTGAATGCCCTTTTGTACAAGATACTTGTCTTTCATGTTCCAGTGCTGGAGCAACGCGCCAAGTCGTGATAAATGAACTTTACGTGGAGTGATGATACGACGCTTCTGATCCCGCCCTTGAACAAGCACTGTATTAGCCTCGCTACTGCTGCGTTCAATGCGCAGAATACCACGTCCGCCTGTTCCATTAATGGGTTTGAGATAGACCAGAGAAGAAACTTTAAGCATCCGGTTTACATCGGACATATCCTGAAATAGAGCGGTTTCCGGCAGGTGTTCACGAAAGTTGGCTTTTTGCAAAAGGGTCTGGTGGATGGTCCATTTATTGCGTAGTGGCCTGTTCAGAAAGAGCAGATGCCCATATTTCTCACGAAAAGCAAGCAATTGCTGGAACCTTCGGTTACGCTGAATCCGGCAACGATCAAAGATCAGGTCCGGGAATGATCGCCACTCCCTGGACCAGCCTTTTCCTTCATGAAAAACCATGGCTTCAATTTGTTTGCCGCCGGGGTGTACGTCGGCTGGTGTGAATACATAGATATCGAGTCCCCGCTTGCGCCCTTCAAGAATCATTCTGCGATAAACGCTTCGTTCTTCAAGAGCGCGATGTTCATTTAAGTACAACGTCATAATGCCCAGAACAGGTGAGGACACAAACAATCACCTTCTTTTTGCAGTATTCCTGTCTATCATCGTTTGGACTGACGGGCAAGATAAGCGCTGTAGTGAAATATACGTTCCAATGACCGCCGTCTGATCTGTGGTTCATCAAACTTCATGGGCTTTGCATTGGCTTCGAAGAACCAGAGTTCCCCCAGGTCATCAATGCCCAGATCCATGGACATTTCTCCGAGCGTGTAACCTGATCCCCGTTCTACCTGTCTTGCGATCATTAATGAAGTGGATTTCACACGTTTCATCAGGGTTGTTGACATTTCTTCGCCAAAAAGCTCGGTCAGCAGCTTCTCAGGGTCTTCTACGCTCCCGCCGCGCGGCACATGAGTTGTAATGCTACGGGAGCCAGCAAGTCTCGCTCCTACACCGGTTACGCTCCATTGGCCCTTGGTGTTCTTTTGTACAAGAACACGCAAATCGAAGGGGCGTTTACGAGAGGATGCCAGTTCAATGCCTTGTTGCATGATATAGGGCGTATGTCCGGTTTCTTTGCGAATTCGTGCCCATAACTTGGCAAGTGTAGATGCTTTATAGGTCGTGCTTCTACGTGTGGTTTGTATTTTGAGACGATAGGGAAGCCGTTCTTTTTCCTGAAATTTAAGCATCATGATTCCTTTACCAGCTTTGCCGCTCTCGGGCTTAAGGTACAGATAAGGATACGCCCGTAGAACGGCACCCAGAGAAGAAGCACTTCGCATCCGCCGAGTATAAGGGATCAGTTGCTGAGTCGATTTGGATTTCCTGAGCCATTCGAACAGATCCCATTTGTTGAAAAAGAATGGGTTATACAGTTCGATTCCTGATTGCATGCATTCGTCAATTTTACGCTGCACGGAAGGTTTTCCTTCGTCTTCCCGGTTGGGAATACGATTGTACAGAACATGGGGAAGGGGGAAAGGTTGTGAAACCCACTTTCCACTCCCCTTGTTGTACGTATATCCTTTCACGGTGGGACCACTCACGTTCAGATCCCGTACAGTTACAATGTACACCACGTATCCCATGCTCTCGCCTGTCTGTAAGATATCTTGAAAATTTTGATGATTTCCCCTGAACATACGCTGTTTATCATGCATGGTCAAAACAGCAATGACAGGTTTGAAATCATCATGAAGGGTCATCAAATCTCTTCCTTCTTCCGGAACTTGCTCAAATACAGGCAGTGTTCCAAGATGTGCTCCACCGACGATTTGCCCTCCACCCGGAGTGAAGGGTGACGGAAAATGGAGCGCCCGGGTTTGGCGTTCGCTTCGAACATCCATACATGTTCCTCCTGATCAATGCCCAGATCAAAGCCAATCTCACCAATCAGATGCTGGTGCTGGGTTTCAATCGCCTGGGCCAGTGTAATAGCGACGGATTTGGCATGCTGAAGAACTTCTCCCGCACGATCGCCGAAGTTGCGACTGAGCGCCTGCTCAGGAGTCATTAGGGAGCCGCCATTTTTGATGTGTGTTGTGACGCTGCCACGTCCTGCCTTTTTGGCTCCAATCCCGACAACAACCCATTGATTGTTACCATTTTTGTGCATGTGAAAACGGAAATCAATTGGACATTCATCAATCTCAATTAGACGTATTCCCTGCTGAACTACATATCCGCGTAGCTGTTTGCCATGTCTTCCCTGAAGCATGCGCATCAGACTGTTGAAGGACCCAAAACGCAGGAGTGCATTACCGCCTTTTTTGCGATAACGTGCGAAATATCCACGTTTGGGCGAATAAGTCAGGCGGTAGATCCCGTTCCCCAGACTTCCTGCAGTAGGCTTATAGTAGACGAACTGATGGCGTTCCAACATTTCCTTCATCTGTTCAACGGAAGGATTGGTAATCGATTCAGGGATATACCGTCCTGCTGCCGGCTCGTTCTCCAGCAACGTATAGATATCCGATTTGTTGAAGAAGCTCCAGTTGAAGAACGGAATTTTTCGGCGAACAAATCGTTCCCGCAGCTGGTTGATTGCTGGTGAGAAGTCTGAACGACGGCTTGGTAACCGGTTGTAGACAACATCGGGCAGAGGTACGGTTCTGCGGGTAAAGCTTCCGTTATCATTCAGGAAAAAACCCGATACCGTCTCGTTCTGCCAATTGATATCCCGAGGAGTAAAAGCGTAAATGTAGGATTTACGGCTGCCTTCACGGAGTAACTGTTTGATGAAACCAGTACGGGAACCGAATGGATTCGTGCTCGTCGCAGGCCCATCAGAGAGTACGCCGATCAGTGGACCTAACTGGACCTCATCATTTTGCAAATTCCGGAGATAAATACTGCCCCGTTTGGGAACGTTCATCATATTACGGATACCTGAAGCGAGATACAGATGTTTACCTGCTTTTTTGATTGGTTTGATCGTTGCAGGTACCCGGTCACGCCCGAAGCGAAGGTGCACCGTTTTTTTGCCGGACAGGTTGAGGCTCTTCATTAAAGCGTTGGATACATAAACCACTTTATCCGGTTGCTTGGTGAAATGCAGATTGCAAAAGGTCAAACTCATGATTTATCCTCCTATCCTGAAAAGATCCTTGGGCTCCATGGCAAGCGGGCGCTGCGGGCCTCAGCCGCCGTGAATCGGGATGGGTTTCAGGCCAGCTTTGCTGGATGTATTCGGCAATTTCATTGGACGAACGACGTCCGTGAGAACATGTTGTTGCAACAGATAACGGGCATAGGCAAGCGGCCGGGTATAAGTCAGGGTATGCATGCGTCGGTCGCCCGCTTCTGCAAATGAGGTGCGGCCTGGTTTGGAGTTGACTTCAATTAGCCAGAGTTGGCCCTCTGCATCTGCTCCGAAATCAAGCCCCAATTCGGCTAACCTGCCGAAACGGCTTTCCAGCAGGGTGGGGATAAGAGTAGCAGTCTGCCGGATGCTCTTCAGCAGAGTTTCCGTGCGGATCGTTCCATATCGCTGGAGCAGATATGCGTGGGCAGGATATGCTTTACCCCCACCGTGAAGATTGGACGTGAGTGAACCTTCGGGTCCTTCCCGTACCATACATCCGGTAAGCGTCCAGCGACCTTGCCCATTCTTTTGCATTAGAGCCCGTATGTCGAATGCTCTTCCATGATGGCTAAGCTCCAGATATGGCTGCACGATCATCTTACGTTCAGCCTGATGTAATGCTAGCCAGGAAGATACAGCCTGGGTATGGTTGAATGTAAGAAAAAAGGGTTCATTGTCCTCGTTACGCCCCTCCACGATCCATGTTGATGGAGTCGTTCCCCGAGACAGGCGAAAGGTATTTTTGCCATGAGTCCCGGATACCGGTTTGAAGAACAGTCCTTTGGGCCAACGGTCCAGCCATGTTTCCCAAGGAATATGCGATCCGATCCGGGTTGTGGGAGCAAGTTGTGACCTCAATTCAGGATTTCGGGACAACACACGATGTACCTCCCATTTTCCTGGAAGGGAAGCAGACCAATAACGGTGTTGATCTGTGCCGTTGGTTGGTATCCATTCCTTAAGCTGTTGTCTGGCGTACCTGGAGATAGGGCGAAGACAACGATCCATAATGAGATCGACTGCAGGAACAGGTACCGAATTCCACTTCCCTTGATGATAAACATATCCCCATTGAAGAGGGAGATGGACTGCATCATTCGATATCGGGATCACAATAATCTGAAGGGCGTATTTCATGCTCCCCAAACTGAGACGACGGCAGAAAAGTTCATCCGTAAAGGGAGGTGAGCCTTCGGTTGCACGTACCAGAATGGCCAGTGTCTTGGTCTGAGATGTTGGAAACATTACGCTGCACCTCTCCTCTATCAGATTTGTTTCCAATAGGGAATAACTTTTCAAAAACCCGCCAGGTACGTAGAATATTCGAGCATGGCTTTGACGGAAGGGCGGATCTTGCTCTCACTCAGTGGTGTATTATCATTCTTGGATGGTTTGGAGTTGACTTCGAGCAGCCATACGCGCCCAGTGGTGTCCAAGGCCAGATCAATACCAAGTTCACCAAAATGAGCAGGGATGGCACTTTCGATTCCTTTAGCGATATCCAGTGCTGCGGTATGCAATCCTGCATACGCGGAAGCTTTGGCTGATCCAGACAACTGTGTTTTGGCAACAGCATCCTTGACGGTGCTGAGACTTCCACCCCGTGCCAGATTGGATACGTAGTGACTCCCGCCCGCAATCCGGGCGACGATGGAGGTTACACTCCATTTACCTGTACGGTTTTTTTGCACGAGCGCACGGAAATCCACGGGTCTGCCACTGTTGTCAATGAGAGTCAGCCCTTGTTGGATCTGATAACGCGTTGTTTTCATTTTCCCAGACATACTGGCATACAGTTTATCCAGAGAAGTATACGTTTGTTTCCGGGTCCCCCCGACGCCAGTCGCCAGAGTCAGGAAGCTTCCGTCAATCTGACGTGAGACCCGGATGATCCCTTTGCCCAAAGAACCGCGGACGGGCTTCAGAAATACAACCGGATGTCGGTTGCACATCGTCTTGAGCATGGCGGACGTCTTGAGCAAATGAGACTCGGGAAGAACTCGTTTAAGCGTTGAAATGGACTTGAGTGCGTCAAACACTTCGTTTTTGTCCAGAAACTTTTCATTGAAGGTTTGCGTGCCGTAGAGCGATTTTACTTCTTTCATAAAATGCTGTACGCTAGGTTTGTTCTCAAGCTTGCGGGACGTTAGCCGGTTATTGACGACGTCTGCTACAGGCAGAACAGTCTTTTTCCAGCCGTCATCATACACCCAGCCTTTCATATAACCCGTTACCGCTCCAATATCCTCCGGTGTGAAAAAGGATACATAGGCGCCTTGCTTACGGCAGGCGTTCACCAGTTCTTGACAGAACATCGTGATGGAGCCAAAGGGCCGATCTGGCTGATCGGGATAATCCTGGCTAACCAGTACACTGATGTAGGGTCCAAGGCGAAGCGTACGGCTGGCTGAACGATAGGATACCCTCAGGACCGAACGTGGAACGAGACCGGTCTTGCTGGCAACTGTCTGATTGATGCGCAGCCCGTCATACCTTGGTACCGGAATAACAGTGACTTCGCGGCGGAAAGAGCCAAATTGTAACTGAAGCGGCCTTCCTGAAGGGATTTTAAGCGCCTTAAGCACCCCTTCGCCCAGCATGATGACGTCGTCCTGCAGGATGCCCGAGCCGGTAACCTGAATCGTTACTTTTTTAGTGGACATCACGGATCTCCTTCCGGGCGGCAACTTGATGTCTGATCTCGAAGTTGAACGGCATCTGAACATGGCATGTGCTTCATCATATGAGGACATATAACCCTTGGTGATTGACCCATATGGATTAAATGCATTTGATTTCGAGGCAGGTTATGGATGGCCTGTTTCAGATCGCCCTTGTTTGACAGCGAAGAAAAGCGTGTATTAACACGGATGAACAAACCAATCTGAGGAGGAATAATAGTGAACATTTATGACAAAGCCAATGATTTGGCCAAAGCACTGAGAGAAAGCAGCGAGGTGGAAGAGATTACTTCCGCGATGAAGCTGATTGAAGCTGATCCGGATGCAAAAGCAATGCTGGATAACTTCCGTGATCAACAAATGGAACTGCAACAACGTATGATGAGCGGGGATATGCCAGCTCCGGATGAGATGGAGAAAATGGAGAAACTGTTTGAAGTACTGAGCTTGAATCTGAATATCCGTCGCTTGTTTGATGCGGAGCGTCGCCTCAGTGTCATCATTGAAGACGTGAATAAAATTATTGCTGACAGCCTGGGTCATCTGTACGGTGGCGCTGAAGCGTAAAAAGGTAGTTCAAAAAGGTTGTCTTGTTTTTTTACCTGAACCTTTCATATTAGCTCCTTATCGTTCATAGACTAGACATATAGAGTCGATCAAGAACGAAGGAGCTGTGAATGGTGAAGAGGTTGAAAAAAGCAAAACATGTAATCTATCTGCTTATTGCGTTGTCGATGCTGGTCATTGCACTGCCGCGGATTTCCTTTGCTGGAGGAATGGACTGGGTTAATATTTTTGGCATCGTATGGGTGCTGTTCTCCTTATTAATCGTTGGTGCACATCTGCATTTTATTCTCGGTGTAGATGAAGAGAAGAAGCGTGCACTGGAAGCCGTTCGCCGGGCGAAGCTACGGCAGTGGGAGATGAAACTGCTGGACAAGCAGGAGCGGAGCGAGTCTGTATAAGGTACAGAATGAGATCCAACATGGAAGACCGGAATCCCTTGGTACAAAGGGGCCCCGGTCTTTTTTGGTACATACAGAATTAGATGTTAATGGGATGATTAAATTCAGATGGCGAACTTGCCTGTGAGAATGGGTAGGGGTGGGGTTATTTTCCTAAAGCCGTGTTATAATAGATACAGTATAGTACAGATGCATCTTCGGGGGTGGTACAGTTGGACGGACAGGAAGAGAACGTCACGAAGCATGAACAGTTACTTCAACATATTGAACAACTGAAGGTTGGCAGCAAAATATCAGTACGTGGACTTGCGCGGGAGCTGGGTGTAAGTGAAGGGACAGCGTATCGTGCGGTGAAAGAGGCGGAGAACTTCGGGCTGGTCGTGACCAAGGAACGAATTGGAACGGTGCGGATCGAGAAGAGACCTCGGGGCATGTCGGAACAGTTGACCTTTGCTGATGTTGTGACCATTGTGGAAGGCCATGTGCTGGGGGGGAACGAAGGTCTCGCCAAACCGCTGCACAAGTATGTGATTGGCGCGATGAAGGAACAGGCAATGGCCCGTTATATTGACGCTGGGAGTCTGCTGATTGTGGGTAACCGTGAAGATGCTCACTCGCTTGCCCTCGAACAGGGAGCGGGCGTGTTGATTACGGGAGGTTTTGGGACAAGTCGTGAAGTAAGAATTATGGCTGACGAGCTTGGGCTACCAATTATTTCATCCAGACATGATACATTCACGGTGGCTTCGATGATTAACCGTGCGATCTTCGACAGGCTGATTAAGAAAAAAATTATGCTTGTTGAGGATATCATTGGTCAGAAACCTCGCTTGCAGGTGCTGAAGGTGACCAGTTCAGCCGCAGATTTTCATATGTTGGTTTCAGAGACGGGTGAACATCGCTTCCCGGTCGTGGATGAATGGAACCGGGTCATCGGGATTGTGAGTCTGAAGGATGTCAGTGAGCTGAAAGAAGATCAAAGTATTGAGAAATGTGTGATACGCCGCCCGATTACGGCCTCATTGCAGACATCTCTTGCTTCTGCTGCCCAGATTATGACCTGGGAAGGCATTGATTTTCTGCCAATTGTGGATCGGAATCGCAAACTGATTGCGTCCGTCACACGCAAGGAAGTGCTTCAGGCCATGCGGGATGCACAGAAGCAGCCACAACTGGGAGAGACGTTTGATCATCTGATCTGGAACGGGTTTGCCGAGGAGCGCGGTGAACAGAACGAATTGTTATTTCACGGATTCATCATTCCTCAGATGGCAACGGATCTGGGTACGATCTCCGAAGGTGTTCTGTTGAATGTGATGACACAGGCTGGCCGGCGGGCAGCGTGGGATGTTACAGGGAACGACCATGTGGTGGATAATGTAACAACTTATTTTGTTCGACCGGTACAGATTGAGGATCAGATCCTGGTTCGACCGTTAATTCTGGAAACCAGTCGTCGAACGTGCAAAATGGACATTGTGGTTACCCGTGAAGGCAGTGTGGTATGCAAAGCGGTAATGACATTGCAGTCGATTGACCATGCCTAGCAGGGTACGTTGCCTCGGGCATAGACAAAGAGAGTACTCCCTGATCAAGAAGCTCTGCCGGGTTGCGCTGTCGCGCGGTTCTGGCTTCGCTTAATGAAGGGGAAGTACTCTCTTTTTGCAGTCACAACGATAGAGCTTCAACGAATCATGCAGATTGTCCGGAGGTTGTACCTGATCCGTTACTGGACCGTTGTTGAAGCCGCGCATAATAACTGCGGTTACGTATTCCGGCAAATACATTGTACGCACCCATAATCAGAAATAGCGCTTCCACAATCACAGATAAAGTGGAACCCGTGAAGACAAACATCAGAATCAGTGCAAGCACGACAAGCATGCCGCCCATCCAGATATTTGTCCACGAACGGTACAGACCGGCGCTGGTAGCATCCGAGCTTCTGTGTGAACGAATACTGTTTAACGCTGCAAAAACCATGGCAACAGCAAAGATGGCGATTAGTGCATATTTGAGTACATCAATGAACACAAAGACGCAGCTCCTTTTCTGGAAAGCATTTACTGCCCTTATTGTACCATGCAGAGATGCAGACAAGGGCAGTTTTTTGCTGTTACGCAGGAACGTGCATGCGAATCTGTACCCAAACTTGCAGTACGCCTTCCATAACCAGCATCGTTTTGACCTGAACGGTGTATTCCTTTTCCCTGACTGAGTACACTTTCTGATTCAGCATGATTCGCGTCATTTTGCTATACTCATCGATGTTGAATACATCTCTGCCCCGAAGCACCTCAAGTTCGTCTCCGAGCTTCTGTAACATCACTTTCAGAGAAGCCTCGTCTGGCCCCTTATCCGATTCTTCTGCACGGACTTTGATTTCCTTGATAACGGTTTGGCGTTTACTGTATTTTTTCAGCGTTTTGATATCCTCCTCATTCTGATGCAGCTGAAGCTGCAGCTCCTGATTGTTCAGCCACAACGCATTGTAACTCAGGTGAAATACGCCGTTGTAGACGACACATCCAGCGATCATTCCCAGAACAAACACAGCGGTCATTCGCATCAGCGGGCGGTAACGAGAAAATGGCGGAACTCTCATGAACGCTGTTCCTGTCTCATATTAGCTCCGGCCTCCGCCGCACACCCATTTCACCAGCTCGGTTCCCATATGCGCGCCCATAAAAGCAGAGATCAAATACAGGATTTGTTTGACTGCCGGAGACAGGTTACCATCCAGGAAATTGCTCTCGATGACACGCATGGGATCTATTGTGCCGCCGACAGCGGCTGCGAGTGCCCATATCTTTATTTTTCCAGAAATATCGAGCATCGTCTGTGTCGGAGGCTGAAGAGAGATCACTGCTCCAATACCTCCGATCATCGCGCCGCCCAGCACGATTCCAAACGCAATAAAGAAATCAAGAATGGCTTTGGACAAAAATGTGCTCACTGGCAACACCCCTTTCAGACCTAGCAGCACACCTCCTGTCTTCGGTCTGTCACAGGGGGAGCGGCTTGTACTTCTATTGTATGGGCGTGCCCCCAAACGTTATGATAAAATAGAATAATAAAGTCTCCTTTTAAGAGGTTGTCACGAATTTTAATAGGTGATTCCATTTTTTTATTTATTTAATTCATATATATGAGATAGATAGGGTAGCAGACGGATCAGAAGATCAATGCTGCGACTATCTGCGGCGAAAGGAAGAAAAAAACATGAGTTCTTTTGTGCATTTGCACGTTCACAGCGAATACAGTTTGCTGGACGGCGCTGCGCGTATTCCGGATCTCGTGAATAAGGCTGCAGATCTCGGAATGACGACACTTGCGCTGACCGACCATGGCGTGATGTATGGTGCAATTCCTTTTTATAAAGCCTGCGTTGAACGAGGCATCAAGCCGATTATAGGGTGCGAGGCATACATGACAGCAGGGTCCCGCAAAGAGCGGGGAAGCCGCAAGGATCAACCGATTCATCATTTGATTTTGCTGGCCAAAAATATGACGGGTTACCGTAATCTGATGAAATTGTGCTCGATTGGACATCTCGAAGGTTTTCATTACAAACCCCGTGTAGATATGGAAAGTCTGGCTGCCCATCACGAGGGCATTATCTGTCTAAGTGCGTGTCTTGGTGGTGAAGTACCACAACATCTACTGCATGGACGAGAAGAAGAGGCGAGGCGTGCGGCGTTACGCTACAAAAATATCTTTGGTGACGACTTCTATCTGGAACTTCAGGATCATGGGCTTTCGGAGCAAAAAAGGGTAAATCCACAGTTGATCAAACTGGCTGCCGAGCTGGAGATTCCGCTTGTAGCTACCAATGATGCACATTATCTATCCGAAGAGGACGCGGAGCTTCAGGATGTATTGATCTGTATCGGAACAGGGAAGACCGTGGATGATGAGAATCGGCTCCGAATTGGAACCAATCAGCTCTATCTGAAAAGTGAAGAAGAGATGGCTCGTTTGTTTCCTCATGTACCCGAAGCTCTGGCAAACACCGTCCGCATTGCGGATTCCTGTGAGTTGAAGCTGGAATTTGGCAAATCGATTTTGCCGGAATACAGACCGCTTCCTGATGGACTCAGCCCTTCGGTGTATCTGCGTCAGCTGTGCGAAGAAGGAATGGAGGAGCGTTATGCGCAGTCCACACGTTGGACAGATGCAGAGCTTCGATCCGAACTCGAACAACGATTGGCGTATGAGCTGGGTATAATCGACAGCATGGGATTCTCGGATTATTTCCTGATTGTTTGGGATTTTATCGCCTATGCGCATAAGCAAGGCATTGTTACTGGACCGGGCCGGGGCTCCTCGGCAGGTAGTCTGGTAGCGTACACTTTGCATATTACCGATGTTGATCCGATGAAATACAACCTGCTCTTCGAACGATTCCTGAATCCCGAGCGGATCTCCATGCCGGATATTGATATTGACTTCAGCGATGAGCGGCGGGATGAGGTCATTGATTATGTCGCGCATAAATATGGCAAAGCCCATGTCGCCCAGATCATTACGTTTGGAACGATGGCTGCCCGTGCAGCTGTACGTGATGTTGGGCGGGCCCTGAATGTGCCTTATGGCGAAGTGGACAAGGCTGCAAAGCTGATTCCGGCGCAACTTGGTATTAACATCGAGCGGGCTATGGAAGCTACACCTGAGCTGAAGGCGCTGTATGAAACGAAGCCTAAGACACGTGAGCTGTTGGATATGGCGATGAAGGTCGAGGGCATGCCACGTCATGCTTCGACCCATGCTGCGGGAGTGGTTATCTCCCGTGACCCGCTGACCGATGCGGTGCCACTTCAGGAGGGCAGTGAAGGGACAGCGTTAACCCAGTATTCCATGGAAAACCTGGAGTCTATTGGGCTGCTTAAGATGGACTTTCTTGGTTTGCGTACCCTCTCAATCATTGAGCGGTGTGTACGCTGGATTGGGGAACATGGAGAAATTCCGGATTTCCGCCTTATCCCCGATGATGATCCGTTAACGTACGAGATGCTTGGGCGAGGGGACACGATGGGCATATTCCAACTGGAATCTGCCGGGGTACGCCGTGTGCTGAAAGAGATGAAGCCAAGTAGTTTTGAAGATGTAATCTCTGTACTTGCCTTGTACCGTCCGGGTCCGATGGAGTTCATATCCAAATACATTCAGGGCAAGCATGGACAGATTGAAGTGGATTACCCCCATGTGGATCTGGAGCCTATCCTGAAAGATACGTACGGGATCATCGTGTATCAGGAACAGATCATGCAGATAGCCTCCCGGATGGCGGGTTTCTCGCTGGGTGAGGCAGATTTGCTCCGCAGAGCGGTCTCCAAGAAGAAACGGGAAGTGCTGGATCTGGAGCGTGGACACTTTGTACAAGGCAGCCTGAAACAAGGGTATAGCGAAGAAGAGGCAGACCTGGTCTATGATATGATCGTCAAGTTTGCCAACTATGGCTTCCCGCGTGCTCATGCCGCGGCATATGGTGTGCTTGCGTTCCAGACGGCTTATCTGAAGGCGCATTATCCGGTTCATTTTATGGCATCCATGTTAACAGCCGTAATGGGCAGTCATCGGAAAGTGGCAGAGTACGTAGTGGAATGTCGGCGTATGGACATGGAGGTGCTTCCGCCGGATGTGAATGAGAGCGGTATTCTGTTTACACCTGTATTTGTGCCGTCCGGCAGCGCAGGAGCCGGGGATCAGAGCAATGCATCGCAGCAGACTGCGGGAGCAGATGCAGAGAATGACGCTGGAAGCCCTGCCGAAGAACATGCCACGAATGGTAACGTGAGTTCCTTCAGGGAAGATCGCGTTCATGAGCATGATGGGCATTCGGGACAAACCGAATATGGTGAAGCACCTCTACCGGATGATCCCGGTCCTGGACCGGAAGAGGACGGTGGTGGATATGAATGGCAGGCAGCGACAACCATGCCTGAGGCATCCGACAACCGGAAGGAACCGGGATTGGTGACGGTTTCTTCAATGGATAATGGTAATGACGAAGGACAAGAGGTGTCTTCTTCGCGCGCGGAACAAGAGGAGCTGTCCTCTGTGGAGAAGAACGTTGCAGTGTCTAATGATAATTCGGATGAGGAAAAATTAACGGGTGCAATACGATTTGGTCTGGCCGCTGTGAAAAATGTCGGTACCCAGGCAATGGAAAGCATTATGATCGTAAGGCAGGAGAGACCATTCGACAGTTTGCTCGATTTTTGTCGTCGTGTGGATTTGCGTGTATGCAACAAACGTGTGATTGAATCGCTGATCCAGGCCGGAGCTTTTGATACATTACCCGGCCACCGGGCCCAATTGCTGGCGATGCTGGATGAGACTGTTGAAGCGGCGTTGAAATGGCGCAAGGAACGCGAGGATCTGCAGATTCAATTGTTCGACTTTGTTGAGACGCCAAACTGGGAGATTGAATATCCGGAAATTCCTCCTTATTCCTCAGGGCAGCAACTGGAGCTAGAGCGTGAGTTGTTAGGTTTGTATCTCTCCGGGCATCCGCTGGATGACTATGAAGATGTGCTGGAATCCAGTGGGGCTGACCGGATCATGGAGTTGACCGAGGCGGCAGACGACACGATGACCGTCGCCGCGGGTATGGTTGTGTCTGTGAAGTCGATTACGACGAAACAGGGCAAGGCTATGGCGTTCATGGAGCTGGAAGACCAGATTGAACGCTGTGAAGTGGTTCTCTTTCCCGAGGTATGGCGGCGTAGCCAGCAACATGTCGGGAAAGGTGAACTGCTCGTCGTGCGTGCCAAAGTGCAGCAGCAGGACGAAGGGTTTAAGCTGCTGGCTGAGGAAGTGGTGCCGTTGTCACCGGCGGCACTGGAGCAGCAGCTGCGCAGCCGTGACCGGCGCGTCAAGCCCGGCAGCGGCAGCTCTTCGCGCCCGGCGCAGGCGGCTTCTCCGCGGCGACCAGCGGGCGCAGGAGCCGAAGCGCAGCGCAGCAGCGCAGGCGGGGATGTTTCCGCTGCGCGTAGCAGAGGGAGCCAAGGCTCAGCAGCGACGCGCAGCGATGCGGCGGGTACGGGCGCAGCCACGGTGGCGGCTTCCCGGCCTGGCGGTGCCGCAGAGGCGGCAGGCAGCCCAGCGCAGAGCCGCGAACCGCGAGCCGTGGAGCAACGGGTGTTCGTGAAGATTGCCCCGCATGCGGAGAAGCCTGAGCTTCTGGCACGTCTGAAGCAGCTGCTTCAGGAGCATCCCGGACCTGTGGCGACAGTGCTCTTCTATGAGCAGCAGCAGAAGCTGCTTGCGCTGAGTGATGCCTACCGGATTAAGCCATCACCAACCTTGTTCTCCGAGATGGAGAAAATGCTGGGTGAAGGCACGGTCAAAATTAAATAAGAGGCTGTCCCGTAAGTGATAGCACTTATCCATAGTATGAAACCTGTTTGGCTCAATGCTGAACAGGTTTTTTTTTTGATTATTTTAGTGCGAGCTCGGTTCCCTGACGACAGGGTTTAAACAAACAAATTGCAGACTTGTCATAGGCCAGCTACAGACCAGAGCGGAATGTACAATCCTGCAACAGGTCCAGGGTGCGACTGGTCTTAACCATCCGCACATTTTATGAACATTTTAACAGGTTGCTGCATACACTTGAGAACACCGAAGGACCTCGTGGTCCTCGGGGGATTGATGCGGGAGGTCGAGATATGTCATATGAAATCGTAGAAGCCATGCTGGCCCGGCGGGGTGTACGGATTGATGCAATCGCAGCAATTGTATACCGTCTGCAAAAAGGGTACCACCCCGAACTGACCTTGGACGACTGTGTAACCAGCGTGAAATCCGTTCTGCAGAAACGAGAGGTGCAATATACGCTCTATACGGGTATTGCTCTCGACGAACTTGCGGAGAAAAAACTCTTGCCCCAACCGTTACAGGCTATTATGGAAGCGGATGAATCCCTGTATGGAGTGGACGAGACTCTGGCCCTCGGCATTACTCATGTGTATGGTATGATTGGTTTAACCAGCTTTGGTTACCTGGATAAAGAAAAAATAGGTGTAATTCATGATTTGAACGAACACACAACAGCCATTCATGTCTTTTTGGATGATCTGGTCGCAGGGGTGGCTGCTGCGGCTTCTGCCCGGATTGCACACAAAAATATTAAAGCCAAAAAATACCCCTCAGACCTTTAACCCCCTGTATTTCCATGCTTGTCTGTTATGGTCAATCTAATGGCTCATATGAAGGTCTTCAAGGGCGGCTGACGCTGCCCTGATAAGCTTGCGGCTACTTATGGAAGAGGTATGAACAAGAAGATTTCGTCAACCATATGAGTTATTCGTGGGGGACTAATGTCCCTCATGATCCCAAATTCTCCCCAAAGGTCCCGAACCCTTTCTTGCAGAAAAAAAGTGAGGTATGTTATCATTAGTCCAATATACGGGCTCTGAACATTAGCTTAGGGGGCGGACAAGGCATGTGGACGGTGATTTACATTGCACCGACAGCAAAGGTTGCGGACAAGATCAAGACCAAGCTTTCGGAAGAAGGTTTTCTGGTACAGACCCGTCCCATCAGTTTATCCAAGCAGCAATTTGAGATTCGCGTCCCTTCTGGGGAATTGGAAGAGGTCCAGGAAGTGCTGAATTCCATTCTGCATTCCTGATTTGTTCGACATCAACGTGCCTTGGCAGATGAAGAAGTACCATCGGTACATAAGGGACTAATCGCGTAAGCGGAGAGAGGAATCGACTTGCATGTATTGTATGCTGCTGTCCTTCCTTCTTTTTTTGTTAGGACAAGGACCGACCTGGTTGCTCCCGGAGACCCTACCAAGATAGATTCAAACATCGGCGCAACAATCTTTCGGTTTTTGCAGGTAACATCAATCGTGCTGACAGAAGCCGGTGATCCTTGCCCTGTACCGGCGGATTTTTTTGTTGTGAATGCTGGACAAGGCCCATGGCAGCGTGTGGGTCGTAAGCGGTTTACCGTAACACGCGGATGAAGCTGCCACAAGCAGCGCTTTGCAGGTTGCGGCCATCAAATCAACGGCTGGAGAGGTGTAGTTGTGTTCAAAGATATATTCCAGAAGAAACGGAAGTACGCTACCATACCTTCCGAGCGTGCACTTCCCGGCGAAGGCCAGGAAGTCCTAGAACGCCCAAAACGTGAAATACCTGAAGGGCTTATGAACAAGTGCAGCAAATGCGGCACGATTCAATATAGCAAGGAATTGGAGAAAAATCTGAAAGTATGTCCTGCCTGCGGTTATCATATGCGTCTTAACGCTATGGAGCGCATTGCTATGGTACTTGATGATCAAGGATTTGTTGAGTTTGATGCTGATATGATATCGGTTGATCCACTTGGCTTTCCTGGATATAGCAACAAATTGGAACAACAGCGTCTGAAATCGGGCCTGAAGGAAGCGGTAATTACAGGGGAAGGAACCATTGATGGCCTGCCTGTAGTTGTTGCTGTCATGAGCTTTGATTTCTTCACAGGCAGCATGGGTTCTGTTGTAGGGGAGAAAATTACCCGTGCCATTGAGCATGCCACAGAGAAACGCTTACCATTGATTATTTTCTCAACATCAGGTGGTGCCCGGATGCAAGAGAGTATTCTCAGCCTCATGCAAATGGCCAAAACAAGCGCAGCTTTATCCCGTTTAGATGAACAGGGCGGGTTGTACATTTCGGTCATTACGGACCCAACAACAGGTGGAGTCTCGGCAAGTTTTGCGAGCCTGGGCGATATTAACATTGCCGAACCTGGCGCTGTATTTGGTTTTGCCGGCAGAATCGTTATCGAACAGACGATCCGTCAGAAGTTACCTGATGATTTCCAAACGGCTGAATTTAATATGCAACACGGTCAGTTGGACATGGTTGTGCACCGGAAAGAGCTTCGGGCCACTCTTGGCAAGCTTTTGGATATGCATAGTGAAAAAGGAGGGGTCTAAATGGCGGGTGAGTTGCCATATGAAGCGCCTCTGGTTGAGATGCGCAAAAAGATTGATGAACTCGTACAGTTTGGACAGGAAAAAGGGATCGACTTCACGGACGAGATTGCCCGCCTGGAAGAACGTTACCATAGACTTGAAGAAGAGATCTACACTGGCATAACAGCAGCTCAGAAGATGCATCTGGCCCGTCATCAGCAGCGCCCAACGGCGCTGGACCTGATCCAGCTGATATTTACGGACTTCATTGAGCTGCACGGTGATCGCATGTTCGGAGACGATCTTGCGGTTGTTGGCGGACTTGCCAAGTTGAATGGAAAGACAGTAACGGTAATCGGACAACAGCGGGGGAAAGACACGAAGGATAATATCGCCCGCTTTTTCGGCAGCGCTCATCCAGAAGGTTTCCGAAAAGGACTTCGTCTGATGAAACAAGCGAACAAATTTGGCCGTCCTATTATTACGTTTATTGATACTAAAGGGGCGTATCCGGGTAATACTGCAGAAGAGAGAGGTCAATCGGAAGCGATTGCTCGCAACCTGATGGAAATGGCGAAGCTATCGGTTCCTGTTATTGTTGTGGTCATCGGCGAAGGTGGAAGCGGCGGTGCCCTCGCTATGGCTGTGGGTAATCGTGTGTTGATGCTGGAACATGCGATCTATTCTGCAATCTCTCCGAACGGCGCTGCTTCGATTCTCTGGAAGGATGCATCCAAGGCAGATCAGGCGGCTGAAGCAATGAAAATAACAGCCAAAGACCTGTTGGAGATGGAAGTCATTGAAGAGATTGTCCCTGAGCCACGCGGCGGTGCTCATCGGGATTATGAAGCATCTGCTGCTTTCATCAGTGAAGCTTTGGTCCGTCATCTCGACGATATGAAGGGTTGGAGCGGGGATCAACTGAAACAGGATCGTTATGAGAAATTCCGTAAAATTGGATCGGTCACGTTTGAACCTCAAGCATCCAATGAAGCCCCTCAAGAGCTTGTAAAAGTCGATGTTGCGAGTAATTTGTCGGGAAATGCTGAATAATGTGACGAATTTCCTATACAAATGAGCAAAAGTATAGTAAATTTAATAGTTGGAAAAAGAAAAATAGATAAAGAGTAATACCTTTAAAATCGGAGGAAACCCAAAATGCGTAAAACGAAAATTGTATGTACCATTGGTCCATCCAGTGAATCTCTGGAGAACACCAAAAAATTGATTATGGCCGGTATGAATGTGGCCCGTCTGAACTTCTCCCACGGTGATTTCGATGAGCACGGCGGACGGATCATTGCGATTCGCCAAGCATGCGAAGAGTTGAACAAAACAGTAGCGATCCTGCTGGACACCAAAGGACCGGAAATTCGGACAGGTAAACTCGAAGTTGAACCGATCGAATTGGTTCAAGACGAGTACATCACTTTGACAACAGAAGAAATTCTGGGAACCAAAGAACGTCTTTCCATTACGTATACAGATCTTCCGAATGATGTTGAACCGGGATCTACAATTCTGATCGACGACGGTCTGATCGGACTGACTGTGGTGGAAGTGCAAGGCACCGAGATCAAATGCCGTATCGTTAACGGCGGATCGATCAAAAGCAAAAAAGGTGTTAACGTTCCGGGCGTTGCCATTTCTCTACCGGGTATCACCGAAAAAGACGCTAACGATATCGTATTTGGTATCGAACAAGGTGTCGATTTCATCGCGGCTTCTTTTGTACGTAAAGCAAGTGACGTACTTGAGATTCGTGAATTGCTTGAAAAACACAATGCTGGACATATCCAAATCATCTCCAAAATCGAAAACCAACAAGGTGTCGATAACCTCGACGAAATCCTTGAAGTGTCTGACGGCCTGATGGTTGCTCGTGGAGACCTGGGTGTTGAGATTCCTGCGGAAGAAGTACCATTGGTACAAAAACGCATGATCCAAAAATGTAACGTTGCAGGTAAACCGGTTATCACAGCTACACAAATGCTGGATTCCATGCAGCGTAACCCGCGTCCAACACGTGCGGAAGCAAGTGACGTGGCGAATGCGATCTTCGACGGTACGGATGCAATCATGTTGTCCGGTGAGACAGCTGCGGGTAAATACCCAGTTGAATCTGTTCTGACCATGTCCCGTATTGCTGAAAAAGCAGAATCTGCTCTGCCATACCAAGAGTTGTACCTGAAACAACGTGTTGCTCAACAAACAACAGTTACAGAAGCAATCAGCCAATCGGTTGCTCTCCAAGCTCAAGATTTGAACGCAAAAGCGATCATTACTTCGACTGAATCAGGACATACTGCACGCATGATTTCCAAGTATCGTCCAGAATCTCCAATCATCGCTGTGACAACGGAAGACAGAACTTCCCGTCGTTTGGCTCTGGCTTGGGGTGTAACTCCTGTCAAAGGAAGACTGGTTGATTCCACGGATGCTTTGTTCGAAAATGCAATTGAAGGCGGCGTAAAATCCGGACTTGTTAAAGAAGGAGACCTGGTTGTGATCACAGCAGGTGTACCTTTGGGTCGTTCCGGTTCTACCAACCTGATTAAAGTAAGCCAAATTCCAAACAACGCTTAATAGCGTCTTGGATGGAGAAGCAACAGGAAAGAAGCAATGGGGCTTTATTGTCCCGTTGCTTTTTTTCCATCTTATTGACACTTTACAACGAGGTAACACGTATGAATGATAGAGCGAAGGAGGCCGATAACGTGCGTGAACAGAGCAATGGTAACTGGTATGCGGCACGTCTTCGTGTACGCTATCAAGAAAGTGACCAGATGGGCGTGGTCTACCACGCGAACTATTTGAATTGGTTTGAAATCGGTCGAACTGAGATGATTCGCCAAATGGGGTATACATATCGTAAAATGGAGGAACAGGGGTTACTGCTTCCCGTAACCGGACTGGATGTGAAGTATCACAAGCCTGCCCGATATGATGATGAGATTATCATTTTCACCCGTATTGCTGCATTTAGTGGTCTGCGACTGAATTATGAGTATGACGTAAGACGCATGTCTGAAGAACCTGATGAGCATATGGCGATTGGAGAACGGGTATGGTCAACTGATGAATCACTCCCCGGTGAACGGCTAGTTACAGCTTCTACCCAGCATGTATGGGTGAATGGGGACTGGAAGCCAGTTCGGCTGGATAAGGTAGCCTCTGAGTTATACAGCGCGCTTGAAAAGGTGTGGCTTTCGGGAAAGGGGTAATACGTCAATGCGAAAATGGATGTGGGCTTTACTCTTAATCATTCCGGTGATTGAATTATTTGGTTTTGTTCTGATGAGTGACTGGATCGGAGCCGGAAAGACATTGCTTCTCATGATTCTCACGTCCTTGATTGGTATAGCAATGTTGCAGTTTGAAGGGCGAAAGGTACTTGTGGACGCCAAATCCGAGATGGAGCGTGGCAAGGTACCTGGAAGAAAAATGGTCGATGGTCTTTTTATTTTTGTCGGTGGTTTCTTGCTTTTGATTCCAGGCTTTGTAACGGATCTGATCGGGTTTACACTGGTATTTCCATTAACACGTCCGGTGTACCGTCTGTTCTTCCTGGGGTGGCTGGAGAAAAAAATGAAAAGTGGCAAAATTACGTTTTATCGTCGTCCGAAATGAAACACCAGTTGTTTTGCATAATAGAAAAAGGCTCCGCTCAGCAGATGATTTCTGTTGAACGAAGCCTTTTTCTATTTTCCTGGGTGCTCATAAGATGATGCCTCATCGGACACGGCCGTTGATGATATACGTTCTGAGGTCGCGTAATACGTTAGCCCGATTGAACGCATCGAGAATCACGAGACTGACAGGGCCAATAATCAAGCCCAGAACACCGAACAACTTCAAACCCACAAACATGCCAACCAGCGTGGCGAGTGGGTCGAGCCCTACACTGCTTGCAAGTACCTTCGGTTCAATAATCTGACGGGCGATCAATAAGATCAGATAGATAATACTAATCCCAATGCCCAGATACAGATCCCCATTCATAAAGAGGTACGCTGCCCAAGGCACCATGATAAGGCCAACACCCAGATAAGGAAGCAGATCGACCAAACCAATCATCAGAGCGATGGTGAAGGCTGAATTGACTTGCAATATAAGCAGTCCAATCATGACGAATAGTGCTGTAATCGAGATCATGATCAATTGTGCTCTTGCGTATCCGAACAGTGCCTTCTTAAGGTCAGTCCATATGTCGGATATCGGCTTGCGGATGGAAGAGGGTACCCATCCCGATACGGTGATGTTGTGCCTGGTCCAACTTTTGCTAATGAAGAATGTAGACAACAGAACAACGATTAATACCGCACCCATGTTGGGCAGGGAAGTCAGCAGACCCAGAATCATGTTGAAAAACCCGGTGACCAGATCTGTGACGGCGGTACCCACCGTTTCAGTTGTTTTACTAATATTGCTGTTGATGGTTTCCTGGTAGTTGGGATTTTCCTTGTAAAATTCATTGATCTGCGCAGTCAAACTTTGAATGGTGTCATTCTGGGTCCAGCGCACAAACGTGTCCTTGATCTCATCAACATGAAGATCAAAGCTTGTCGTAAGTGAAATGACTTCTTTTACCATACGGGTAATCGCCGCAGACAGCACCACCGCAATGGCTCCAAAATAAAGGATCAATGAAAGAGTCACAGCCAGCCAGCGGGGGAATCGTGCTCGATGCTGAAGCAGTTTCACTAATGGATTCATGGCATAGGCGATAATCCAGGCAATCGCAAAAGGGTACAAAAGCGGGAACAGCAAGTATATGGCAACGGCGATCAGAACGGCCGCAATGATAACCCATAAGCCACGGAGCAGGCGTTTCATTATTATTCTATCCAAGCATCAACTCTCCTTAGTTCAATTAAGCCGACCTATGTATGATCCAGGAAGCAGTATTAGAAATAGATGGCTATCTTAATTAATATAGAGCATTTACAAGGTTTTGAAACGCCGGGATGATACCAGATCTTGTTCAAAAGCGAATTTTTGAACAAGATATACGGGGATTCTTTCTTTTGCCTAGAGTATGCCTTAGTATTACAGAATATAGCAATAGAAAGTTCTTCATACGACAGGATTGGTTAAAAAACATTAAATGTCAACCTTGTTTTTGTAAAGGCTTTCAAAAATGCTTTATCAGTCCGATAAAGAAGTTTGATGTGCGAATGAACTCTCATCATGTTCACATAAACGACAAAATCCAGTATGATGTTATAAGTAAATACCGATTGACAGATAGGAAAACCGTATTTTGAAATATTTGTTAATTTTAAAATGAAAATGTTTACAAAAAGAGAATAGGTGCATTTTGGCACTTATATGACACTCTGGAATGGTTCCTGATTTCGCTTATTAAAGGAGAGATGTAATATGACAGCTACCAAAGGTCTGGAAGGCATCGTTGCGACAACCTCTTCGATCAGTTCTATTGTAGACGGTGTGCTCACATACCGTGGTTACGATATCGACGATTTGGCTGAACATGCCAGCTTTGAAGAAGTTGCCTATTTGTTGTGGTTTGGTAAATTGCCAACAACGGATGAACTGAAATCCCTTCGTAAAAGCCTGAGCGATTACGCGCCGATTCCGAGCGAGTTGATTGCACAAATCCAATTGTATCCGAAAAACGTCAGTACCATGGCTGCACTTCGTTCCGCTGTCTCTGCACTTGCACTGTACGACGAGCAAGCAGATGAGATGACAACGGAAGCGAATGAGAACAAAGCGGTTAAGTTGCAAGCACAGTTGCCAACGATTGTGGCAGCCATCGCCCGTATCCGTCAGGGCAAAGAACCTGTGGCTCCAAAAGAAGGCGCTTCCATCGCAGAGAACTTTTTATATATGATGACTGGTGAAGAACCATCCGAGACCGCAGTGAAAGCATTGGATCAAGCTCTTGTCCTGCATGCGGATCACGAGTTAAACGCTTCGACATTTGCAGCCCGTGTAACGGTTGCTACGCTGTCGGATATCTATTCCGGTGTAACTTCCGCCATTGGCGCACTGAAGGGACCACTGCATGGCGGTGCTAATGAAGCCGTTATGAAAATGTTGAATGAGATCGGTACGCCAGATCGTCTTGAAGCGGCAATTCAGGAAAAACTGAATAATCGTGAAAAAATCATGGGCTTTGGACATCGGGTGTACAAAAACGGTGATCCACGCGCCAAACATCTACAGAAGATGTCCAAGGAACTTGGCGAGATGAACAATGATACGCGCTTGTATGATATGTCTGTGAAGATCGAGGAACTGGTAACAGGACAAAAAGGACTGAAGCCTAACGTAGACTTCTATTCTGCTTCTGTGTACACCCAACTGGAGATCGAACAGGAATTGTTCACTCCGATCTTTGCCATCAGCCGGGTGTCTGGATGGACAGCGCATATTTTGGAACAGCTTGCGGACAATCGCATCATTCGTCCACGTGCGGAGTACACTGGCCCTACAGAACAGAAATACGTTTCTATTGAACTTCGCTAATAGCCGCAAAAACAGTATAATAATATGGACGAGGTGAAGGGTTGGAAAGCAGAGGCTTTACTGGCTTAAGCTCTCAGGACCCTTCTCTCAACAAGACTAGTGGTATGATGAATACTGCATATACGAAACCTAGGAGGAATTTTAACTATGAAATTAGAAAAATTTGCTCACCCAACTGAAGGCGAAAAAATCCAAATTGATAACGGTACACTTCAAGTACCTAGTAATCCGATCATTCCATTTATCGAAGGTGACGGTACAGGCCGTGATATCTGGAAAGCTTCCAAACGTGTATTGGATGCAGCTGTTGAAAAAGCTTATGATGGCAACAAAAAAATCGCATGGTATGAAGTGTTTGCTGGACAAAAAGCATTCGATACATACGGTGAGTGGTTGCCAAATGATACACTGGAAGCCATTCGTGAGTATATCGTAGCGATCAAAGGACCATTGACTACGCCAATCGGTGGCGGTATTCGTTCCCTGAACGTAGCCCTGCGTCAAGAGCTTGACCTGTACACATGCTTGCGTCCTGTTCGTTATTTCGACGGTGTACCTTCTCCGGTTAAACGTCCTGAGTTGGTAGACATGGTCATTTTCCGTGAGAATACGGAAGATATCTATGCAGGAATCGAGTATGCTGAAGGTTCTGAAGAAGTGAAAAAAGTGATCCAGTTCCTGCAACAGGAGATGGGTGCTAACAAAATCCGTTTCCCTGAGACTTCCGGTATTGGTATCAAACCAGTTTCTTCCGAAGGTTCGAAACGTCTGGTACGTGCAGCAGTGCAGTATGCAATTGACCATAACCGTAAGACGGTTACACTGGTACACAAAGGTAATATCATGAAATTCACAGAAGGTGCCTTCAAAAACTGGGGATATGAAGTGGCTGAAGAAGAGTTCGCTGACAAGGTATTCACATGGGCACAATACGACATCATCAAAGAAAACGAAGGTACAGATGCAGCGAATGCAGCACAAAAAGCCGCTGAAGATGCTGGTAAAATCATCGTAAAAGATGCGATTGCCGATATCGCTCTGCAACAAGTATTGACTCGTCCAGGCGAATTTGATGTTATCGCAACATTGAACCTGAACGGTGACTATCTGTCCGATGCACTTGCAGCGCAAGTTGGCGGAATTGGTATCGCTCCTGGAGCGAACATCAACTACGTAACAGGACATGCTATCTTCGAAGCAACTCACGGTACTGCACCTAAATACGCGGACAAAGATGTCGTGAACCCTGGTTCCGTTATTCTGTCCGGAGTAATGTTGCTTGAGCACTTGGGATGGCAAGAAGCAGCTAACCTGATCTACAAAGGTATGGAAACATCCATTAACAATAAAACAGTAACGTATGACTTTGCACGTCTGATGGACGGCGCTACTGAAGTGAAATGTTCTGAATTCGCGGATCAAATCATTAAAAACCTGTAAGGGGAGATGTGAATCTTGACTATTCAGCGCAAAAAAATCACAGTAGTCGGCGCCGGTTTTACCGGTGCTACGACCGCATTAATGCTTGCCCAAAAAGAACTCGGGGATGTTGTGCTGGTTGATATTCCTCAACTGGAGAACCCGACGAAGGGGAAAGCACTCGATATGATGGAAGCAAGTCCTGTTCAAGGATTTGACAGTCATATCGTCGGTACTTCCAACTACGAAGATACTGCAGGTTCTGAGATTGTAATCATCACCGCTGGCATCGCCCGTAAACCGGGTATGAGCCGCGACGATCTGGTCAATACGAATGCGGGTATCGTGAAGTCCGTTTGTGAAAATGTGAAAAAATATTGCCCTGATTCCATCGTCATTATTCTAAGCAACCCGGTGGATGCGATGACTTATGCAGCTTATCAGACCCTTGGTTTTCCTAAAAACCGTGTTATCGGTCAGTCAGGTGTTCTGGATACAGCACGTTATTGTACCTTCATTGCGCAAGAGTTGAACGTATCTGTTGAAGATGTTCGTGGATTCGTTCTTGGCGGCCACGGAGACGACATGGTGCCACTCGTTCGTTATTCGAGTGTAGGTGGTATTCCGATCGATACGTTGATTCCGGCAGACCGCATTGAGTCCATTGTTCAACGCACACGTGTTGGCGGAGGCGAGATTGTGAATTTGCTGGGTAACGGCAGTGCCTATTATGCACCAGCAGCTTCGCTTGTTCAGATGACCGAAGCGATTTTGAAGGACAAGAAACGTATCATTCCAGTGATCGCTTATCTTGAAGGTGAATATGGCTATAATGATCTGTTCCTCGGTGTACCAACCATTTTGGGTGGTAATGGCATTGAGAAAATATTCGAACTTGACCTGACAGCGGAAGAAAAAGCAGGATTGGACAAATCTGCTGATTCGGTTCGCAACGTCATTTCGGTAGTAAACCTGTAAGTTTGAAAACTTTTTGAACAGAAGCTAAAAGAAAACCTCCGGTAAACCCGGAGGTTTTCTTTTCTTTGGATAAGTTCCCCAGTATAATGGGATGTGATGTATAGCACACCGAAAATGTTGAGGAGGATGAAAATTTTGACAATGATTATGTATTTGCTCCATATTGTTGGAGCACTGGCGATGGGATTCTATTTGATTCTGCCATTTGTGGTCGGTAAAATCCGTACTTTGAATGCCGCAGCACAAGAGGGAGCCTTTGCATCACTTCGTTCTTTGAACAAAGTCGCGCAGTATGGACTTGTAATCCAACTTCTTACTGGTGGTTACCTGATGACCAAAGGTGAGTATTCTCATGTCTGGATGGCTGTCGTTGTTGTTCTGCTCTTGGCTATTGCGGCTATTGGAGGAATCATGGGTAAACCGCTGCGACTCGCTGCAGAAGGTGTGAAAAACAAACGTGATGTGGGTCCTGAGCAAAGCAAGATCCGTATGTTCAGTACACTTCTGGCTGTATTCTTGCTAATCATGGTGTACCTGATGGTGAATAATCAGGTGATCTAAGTGCGTTGCGGACGGTTAATCCACCTTATGAAGATGTATTGTTAGTCGTTGGTTAAGCGTTTGCAGACGTACTTAGGACAAGCCGGATGAGATGTAAGATGGTGTTTCGTTGGAACAAACAAAAAATAGACAGCCTCATTGGCTGTCTATTTTTTGTTATTATCAAGAAAAATCAGTAGTCCTCGATTTATTTGAACTGAAACTAGAGGGAATCACTACCATACATAACAGCATGCATATTCCATCAGACGCGATCTACATTGGTTAAGTTGTACTCACAGTATACGCCCGCACTGCATTTCGACCATTGCGCTTGGATTCGTACAAGGCAGTATCAGCATCGCGTAACAAGGACTCCAGTGAATCTGACCCTCCATTGTACTGGGCAATACCAAAGCTTGAGGTCAGCGTAATAGGCACTCCCTTAACATCCAGGGGGTCATTCAATAAGGCAACTCTCAGTTGTTCGGCAAGTTTCTCGGCTTCTTGAAGCGAGGTATTCGGAAGAGCGATGACAAACTCTTCGCCTCCATATCGGGCAAATAACATCTCAGGGCTTAAATATCGATTACAAACAGAAACCACATGAATGATGGCCTGATCGCCAACATCATGCCCGTACGTATCGTTGATGCGTTTAAAGTAATCAATATCAAATAAAATAAATGAAACAGGTTGCGGGTTAAACTGAGCTTCACTTAAAATCTCCCGTCCTCTATGCAAAAATTGAGTGCGATTATAGATTTTGGTCAGACCATCGAAATAAGCCAGTTGTTTCAGCTGTTCTTGCAAGAAGCGTTGTTCCGTTATATCGATTAACATAATTAGACTGCCCACAGTCTGTGCATCCTTGTTATACACGTAAGATGTCCTGACCTGATAACAGACGGTCTCTCCATTTAACTGCCAGTACAGATCGGTTTGCAATCCTTCTCTTCCGTATTCAACGGGAAACGTCTTTCCAGCAAGATTAAGCCAGATATCATCCAAGGGTTGGCCAATCATGGTTGTATTAAGCTCTGGCAACATGTCACGCAGAGATCTGTTGTAATCGACCAGTCGATTGAAACTATCCAGTACAATAACACCTTCACGCATACTCTCGAAAATACTGTCTTTGGCGATGGGTACGATGGTCAGTAGACGTGAGGATAGAATCGCCCAGATATACATGGCAGATGTGATACACATGAGTACGGGTACGGGGTCCATCCCGCCGGGGGTCAAACCAAGCAAATACAGAAAAGCTGCGACCATGGGAATAATCTGTGAAGTAATGAGAGTAAGTAATTGACGACGGTACATCTTCTTGGTGTGTCTCCATTGTCCAATCAGAATGAGGCAGGCACATAACAGACAGGAGAAGGTGAATGCACCGTGTACAACATACCATTGACCCACTGCGATATCCATCAGAGGAACGGGACTATTTTCTCTTAGCCATACTTTTTTATAAAACAGATGATGAAAGTCATTGGTTGCAACCATACCTAGTGTAATGGAAGGGATTACAAACAGCGCGGCAGTTACCTTTTTGGATAACGTTTTTCCAGTGTACTTTATCATCAACATGAGGCCAAGAGATGCGGAGAAGGGCATGCCTATATACTCCACGGTGGTCCAAAACATCATCTGCTCCAGCGTGTTGCTGGCCAGCTCAATCGCATAACCAAAAGTATATATGGAGAGTGCTGCTGTGTAGAGAATGAATATTTTGGAACTGGGGATCTCGGATCTTCTGAAATAGGTATATAAACACAAAAAGACATTCAGCACGGCTGAAGTAGCGACGAGTGTTATATATGAATTAATATGCGATTCCATTGTCAGGTCTCCATGTTAGGTTAGAATGATTAAACCAATAAAGATGAGAGTTAAAGCACATCAGTATACTGTACATTGTACATCAGCCCAAGCAGCATAGGAATACACTTTGTATCATGAAACAGTCTAATTTCGAATAAATTTCGAATTTTGGCCAAACAGGCTTTGAAGCAAATTGGTTGTTTGATATCTAAAGAGGGTGGTAAATAACGATTAGAGACAGCACGCTGAGGCTTAAGTTGCTGTTCATCGCAGAAGAATAATCTGAACTGTTCATGCCATCCTACAGAATGAGACTTTTTCAGAGAACGAAAGACAAGGAAGTATACAGTTAGGGTCCATGTCTTCTGTAATCCAAACATGTTCACATTTTGAGAGGAGAATGTTAGATGTCAACCAACACACAACAAAATCAAAAAACAATGCCAGCACAGCATCAGGATCAACGCCCCGGTATTGAATCGGAGATGCATCCCAGACCGGAATTTGAGAAGCCTGAATACAAGGCAGCAGGTAAACTGACAGGTAAGGTGGCCCTTATTACAGGGGGGGACAGCGGAATTGGACGTGCTGTTGCTGTTACCTATGCCAAGGAAGGCGCGGATGTCGCCATTGTATACCTGAGCGAGCACGAAGATGCCAAGGAAACGAAACGTCAGGTCGAACAAGAAGGACGCAAGTGCATCTTGATTGCAGGTGACATTGGTGATGATGCCTTTGCGAAGAAGTCGGTTCAGCAGACAGTAGATGAACTGGGCAAACTGGACATTGTCGTGAATAACGCAGCAGAACAGCATCCACAGCAGAATCTGGAGGATATTACGCCAGAACAGTTGGAGCGTACATTCCGTACCAATATCTTTGGCATGTTCTATGTGACACAGGCAGCCCTGCCACATCTGAAGAAGGGCAGTACGATTATTAATACAACCTCCATCACAGCCTATCGTGGTAGCCCAACCCTGCTTGACTATTCATCTACCAAAGGAGCAATCACTTCGTTCACTCGTTCGTTATCGATGAATGTGATTGAGAAGGGAATTCGTGTCAATGCCGTTGCACCAGGGCCGATCTGGACACCGCTCATTCCATCCACATTTGATGAGAAAAAAGTAAGTGAGTTCGGCGCAACGCAGCCAATGAAGCGGCCAGGACAACCGGATGAACTGGCTCCAGCCTATGTATATCTAGCTTCAGATGATTCTTCGTATGTGAGCGGACAGGTGATACATGTGAATGGCGGCGAAGTGGTGAACGGATAATACGTAATGAACGTTTAGACTCAGGATAGGATTGATTATATAGAGAGGCGTATCGCTTTCAGCATGGCTGAGCGGTGCGTCTTTTTTATATCAGGTGAATATGTATGTCAAAGATGCGGTTAGCACCTGTTTACAAAAGTCGGCATCTCTGTTGATACAACTATGATATTTTATTATTAGCCTTGTCTGACTGCAGTTGATAGCATATTGCAAAGTACTCACTGAAAAGATTGGGAGTTCCCTAATCTGTGATATGATAGATCGAGCAATTATACTCGGAGGGACAAGTCATATGAAAATGAGCAAACAGAATGCAGCACATTATATATGGGGTGCACAGTGCGACGGTTGGCATCTCGTTCAAAATGAAACACTGAGCATTATCCATGAACGAATGCCCGCTGGAACGGCTGAAATACGACATTATCATTCGGTAAGCCGTCAGTTTTTTTTCATCCTCAGCGGTGAAGCATGTATGGAACTTAATGGAGAGACGTTTGTGCTGGAAACCCATGAAGGAATAGAGATCGCACCCGGAATGCCGCATCAGATGATGAATCGGAGCGACGAAGAAGTGGAGTTTCTCGTAATTTCCAATCCGGGTACCCGTGGGGACCGAATTGAACTGGATTCAATGTAGAGCAATTCATTAGATATTAATCTGATCATAAAGGAAGAGATAGATGAGACCGTTCCGAATTCGCCTTGCCATCATTATGATGGTGCTGATCGGTGTATCCGTCATTGTGGCTGGATATACGATGGGCAGAGTGTTTAAGACTACGCATATAGCCGCATTGGAGCAAACCATGGTGCGCGAGATTAATTTGCTCAAAGCAACTTTTCCATTCCATGATGCAAGTGATCCAACCTCGGAAGCCACACGAAAGTATTATTCGGATCGGGCGTTGGAACTGGATCGTCTGACGGATTCCCGGGTAACCTTCATCAATAAAGACGGCATGGTCATTGGGGATTCCGAGAGTGATCCGGCATCCATGGATAATCACTTGAACCGTGAGGAGATTAAGGGTGCCGTCGGAGATGGATACGGGCAATCCATACGTTACAGTGAGACATTGGGACAAGACATGCTGTATGTAGCGCTACCTGTGAATTCGGATCAAAGCGACATGATTGAAATACCTAGCGGCAAATTTGATGGCTACATTCGTCTATCCATGAGTCTACAGGCTGTGGATCAAGGGCTTCAGCGTGGTTGGATGATTATGTTTGCTGCACTTGGGCTATTGTTCTTAATTGTCGCGTTTGTCAGTTATCGGGTTGCACGCGGATTAACATCCCCGATTGAGCATATTACAAAAGTGGCCCATCGGATCACCAAGCTGGAATACGATGCCAGAGTTGATGTAACGCGTAGAGATGAGATCGGACAGCTGGGGCTTGCCATAAACGGAATGGCAGACAGCTTGCAGTCCCAGCTGAAGACGATCCGTGACAATGAAGCGTTGTTACAGAGTGTCCTCGCAAACATGACCGGAGGTATTGTCATGATCGACGCAGGGCAATCCATTGCACTGGTCAATCGGGAAGCGGAGCGTATGCTTGGTATTCAGGCAGGAAAGGTTACGGGTAAACCTTATACTGAATTGAAAAGACACTACGAATTAACACGTACCATTGAAGAGAGTGTTGCACTGAAAGAACGGATGCATGAAGAAGTAAGTGTGTTCAACCCGGAGGAAAAACTGATTCGTATTGATGGAGTACCGATGTCCGAAGATGATGGTGGATATCGAGGCATGTTGTTCCTGTTGCAGGACGTGACGGCGATTCGCCGATTGGAGTCCATGCGCAGTGAGTTTGTTGCAAATGTCTCTCATGAGCTCAAGACACCAGTCGCTGCGGTCAAAGGGTTTGCCGAAACGTTGCTCAGCGGCGGGGTACAGGATAAGGAGACAGAGCGATCATTCCTGAAAATCATCTATGATGAAGGAGATCGACTTAACCGATTAATCGGGGATATTCTGGAGTTATCCAAAATTGAATCGAAACGCGCACCGTTGCAATGCTCACCTGTGCATGTACACTCTTTCTTCGAAATGGTGCTGGGCACCTTGTCCAAGGTGGCGGAGAAAAAGCAAATTCGTCTGGAAATGCATGTTCCGGAGGAACTGTACATTGAAGCGGATGAGGACAAGATGAAGCAGATTTTCATCAATCTGTTATCCAACGGCATCAACTATACCCCCGATGGTGGACGAGTGAAGTTACAGGTGACGATGGATAATGATGATGAAGTTGTCTTTGCGGTGTCAGATACAGGAATTGGCATACCGAAAAAAGATTTGCCGCGAATCTTCGAACGGTTCTATCGTGTTGATAAAGGCAGATCCCGTAATTCAGGGGGCACAGGCCTTGGACTTTCCATCGTTAAACATCTGGTGGAACTGCATCATGGCAAATTGTCTGTAGAGAGTGAACTGGGCATGGGGACAACGTTCCGTGTGATCCTTCCATTCATTCAAGACGAAGAGATGTAGGCGTCTGGTATCAAAATGTAAAAAGGTTGTATTGTTTTACACCGCGTTAACAAATTAGTGCTATGATAGAAAAAGTGTTGTGGCAACAGACAACCTATGAAGAGAGAAGGGGTATCATGGCACAGCGTTTACTAGTTATTGAAGATGAACCTACATTATCAAGATTACTCACGTATAACCTGACACAGGAAGGTTATGACGTTACGGCAGAGGATCACGGATCTGCAGGATATGATCGGGCCTTGTCCCAGGAATTTGATCTCATTTTGCTGGATTTGATGCTTCCGGGCATGAATGGTCTGGACATTCTGAGCAAGTTAAGAATACAGGGTGTTAGTACACCGGTTATCATTCTGACGGCCAAGAACGGTGAAGCCGAGGTTGTACAGGGACTGAAATCAGGTGCCGATGATTATATTACCAAACCGTTTGGTGTATCTGAGTTATTAGCCCGAGTGGATGCGGTATTAAGACGTTATTCCAATGGTGAAGATTTACCACAGCTTGAGGACAAGGATGGCTCACGAATTATTCTGGGAGAGCTGGAGATTTATCCTCTGAAATATGAAGTGACACTGGGTGGACAATCCATCAGTCTGCGTCCGAAAGAGTTCGAAGTACTGCTATATTTGGCCAAAAAGCCGGGTGTGGTACTGACAAGGGATGATCTGATGAACGCTGTGTGGGGCTTCGATTATATCGGAGGTCAACGAACCGTGGACGTTCACGTCAGTTCATTACGTAAAAAGCTGGAGCTGGACCCGGAATCGGTTCACATTGATTCGATTCGTGGTGTAGGTTATAAATTGGTTGTCAAAAGAAAAACTCCCCATCATTCAAGTTAGCAATGATCGGGGAGTTTTATTTTACGTTCATTTAACATAAAGGAAGATTTTTCTTTACGTAGAGGGAGTAGCATGGACTTATCTGAGTGATACTTTGTACCTACATAACCCACCTCAAGACGGAGGTATTACGTAAAGGAGATTGCGCATTTATGCCCATGTTGCTCGAAGTGAAACCTGACCAGCCTCATGTTGTTTTACATAATGAAGAATTAACTACACTCATAATGGAGCAAACTGAAGTAGCACTAGTTGCTGAAGAATCTGTGATCTATTTGCATGACTATTATCGTCAAGTACCTGTCGCCGGAGTCCATACCACCTGTGGAGAAGCAGCCACGATGATGAATCAGGATCAGGAACACCCATGTATCGTATTGTGTGATGAGCAGATGAAACCCACTGGATTGTTAATGCGAGAGACGTTATATCGGATGTTAAATGGCCGTTTTGCCGCAGATCTATTCTACCGTAAGCCGGTCATACAAGTAGTGAATACATCTCCGGTTATTGCAGATATTCATATGGAAGCCGCAACGATTATTGATATCGCACTTGGACGGAATGAACAGCATTTCTACGATTGTCTGTTGGTTACGGACCAAGGCAGACTGCTTGGTGTGTTGACGATGCGGGACGTAATGTCGCTATCTCGCAGATTGCAACAGGCTGTTACGGAAGAGCGCATACGTACAGTAACCGAGAGCAGACAGGAGATATCCAGAATCAACAATGCGGTCACCAAGCTGGTGAATGCAGCGAATCAGACTGTACATGAGGCCCGTGAGATCATGGCATTGTCCAAGCAGGGCGAAGAGAGTTTGAAACACGTTGATGCTTCCTATAACCGGGTACATCAGCATATGGAGAGTCAAGGACAACATGCGGATCACATGCTGAATTCGATCAAAACAGGCTCAGGCATGGCACATTCTATTCGATCCCTGGCAGATCAGAGTGGTCTCCTCGCCCTGAATGCTTCCATCGAAGCAGCTCATGCCGGTGAATATGGACGAGGTTTTCAGATTGTTGCAGGCGAGATTCGAGCGCTCGCAAAACAGACCCGTGAGGTTGCGGGGAACATGTCTTCATTGTTAGAGAATATTGGTGGGTTGACCCTTCAGACTGTTGAACTGGTTAAGGCAAGCGGAGCGGAGATTGACGACAGTTCGGTACATGTCACCGCAGGGGGAGCAACGTTCCGACAACTGAATAGTGCGGTGAGAGATTTGTCTCGTATAGCAGAGGAGATCGCCATGGAAGGCGGGAAAGCTGGAGAAGTGGCAGAGCACATTCGTACGAAGCTGGATGAGATGGTTTCGAATAGTGAGTAATATAAAGTAGTCAATAAGGCAGACATCAGGAATCAGATTGATCCATTAAGCAGATCATGAAGGTTAAGGATGTCTTTTTTACATTCCGTTAACATGAAAGTGATACTGTTTTTACAATGAAAGGGTAGGATATTAAAGATGGCCGAGCAGCGATAACAGATTATCAGTATCGGTCTCAACGTAAAGGGAGTTTCCGTGTCCCTGCAGCGAAGGAGAAGTGAACATCCATGAAGGACCTCATTCACATTGAAAATCTTAATTTATACTATGATACGCATCACGCGCTTAAAAATATATCGATGGATCTGCCGGAAAAAACCGTTACTGCGTTCATCGGGCCGTCAGGTTGTGGTAAATCGACATTGCTTCGCACGTTAAACCGGATGAATGACATGATTCCGGGTGTTCGTGTGGAAGGACAGGTTATGCTGAATGGCTCTGACATTTACAGTAATGAGATTGAAGTGGAGACACTGCGCAAACGAGTGGGCATGGTGTTCCAACAACCGAATCCTTTTCCAAAATCCATATACGATAACGTCGCTTATGGGCCGCGCTTGCACGGGGTAACCCAAAAGGCTGAACTGGACCAGTTGGTGGAACAAAGTCTTGTCCATGCTGCCCTGTGGGATGAAGTGAAGGATGTATTAAAAAAGTCGGCACTTAGTTTGTCCGGCGGACAACAACAGCGTCTCTGTATTGCGCGGGCGCTGGCTGTACAGCCTGACGTTCTGCTGATGGATGAAGCAACGTCCGCACTCGACCCGATCTCTACTTTGAAGATTGAGGAGTTAGTGAAGGAATTGCATCACAAGTACACGATCGTTATGGTTACCCACAATATGCATCAGGCGGCACGGGTATCCGGACGTACAGTGTTTTTCCTGAATGGTGAAGTGGTGGAGGCAGCTGATACGGAGACGTTATTCTCCACACCGCAAGATTCCCGAACCGAGGATTATATCTCTGGAAGGTTCGGTTAAGCGAGCTGAGTTGGAATGATCCCGGCATACCCGGAGATGATGGATAAGGAGGACATGAAATCTATGATTCGCAGAAAAGAATTTGATCAGGAGCTTGAAGAGCTGCGTACCTTGCTCAAACAAATGGGTGAACATGTAGGAGCAGCATTGGATGGTGCTATTGAGAGTTTACAAACGATGAACGCGGAGAAAGCTCAGGTCATCATCAAGAATGATGCGAATCTGAATGCCCTTGAAGACAAAATTATGGAACTTGGCTCCAAACTGATCATCACACAACAGCCGGTGGCAAAGGATCTCAGACGTATTATCGTGGCATTCAAAATCTCCAGTGATCTGGAGCGTATGGGAGATCTTGCTCTCGACGTGGCGAAGGTGACACTCCGGATGGATGGACAGAAGCTGATTAAACCTTTGGTGGACATCCCGCAAATGGCAGAAATCGTGAAATCCATGATCGATGAATCCATCGAATCTTTCCTGAAAGAAAACACAGATCTGGCCTATAAAATGGCTCAAACTGACGATCAGGTCGATCAACTGTATAGCCACATGATCAGTGATCTCTACACGTTAATGACAGAGCACCCGAATCAGGCTTCTCAGGCTATGCTGTTAATGATGGTTGGACGTTACATTGAACGGATTGGCGATCATGCAACCAACATTGGTGAGAGCACGGTATACCTGGTGACAGGTAAACGTCCAGATCTGAATCAATAGAAGAGTATTGATTTGGAATTGGGGAATCAGTACTGATTAAGTAATGCAATCATATGAATGGAAAAGGACTTTCTCTCAGGTAGGCTGTGTACAGCTGTCTGTGGAGAAGGTTCTTTTTTGCGATTAAATGTGAAGTGAAAGAGGCTATTCTTTTTGATGTGACAGGTGGGTATGGTATCATGAGAGTAGATGTAATTTGAAGAGGTTGACCATATAATACGCGAGGTGCTGGAATGGACAAGTTTATTCTCATAGATGGAAATAGCATTATTTACAGGGCGTTTTTTGCAATGCCGCCTCTGACCAACTCGAAAGGTCTGCATACCAATGCGGTATACGGCTTCACTACGATGCTGCTGAGACTGCTTGAAGAGCATAAGCCTACACATGTCATGGTTGCATTTGATGCAGGCAAAATCACGTTCCGCCACGAAGGGTATCAGGAATACAAGGGTGGACGGGAGAAAACACCACCAGAGTTGTCAGAGCAATTCCCTTTGCTCAAAGAACTGCTGAAAGGACTTGGCATCGCTCAGTTTGAGCTGGCTGGATTCGAAGCGGATGACATCATCGGAACGTTAACCAAACGCGCGGATGAAGCGGGCAGACAGGTGCTCGTTGTATCGGGTGACAAAGATATGCTGCAGCTCGCCTCCGAACATGTACATATCGGGCTGACGCGCAAAGGGGTAACCGATATTGAACTGTATGATCCTGCTCAGATTAAGGAGCGTTATGGTCTGACGCCGCTGCAAATTATTGATCTCAAGGGTCTGATGGGCGATGCGTCCGATAATATTCCGGGTATTCCCGGGGTTGGTGAGAAAACAGCTTTGAAGCTGCTGCACCAGTTCGGATCGGTAGAGGATGTGCTGAACGGCACAAGTGAGCTGAAAGGCAAGATGAAAGAAAAGATCGAGGCCCATGCCGAAGATGCCCGGATGAGCAAACAACTCGCGACGATTCACCGGGAAGTTCCGCTGGAGCAGACGTGGGAGGATATGCAATTTGCTGGATTAAAAGAAGAACATGCTGGCCCTGCACTAGCTAAGCTTGAATTCAAATCCTTGCTCGAACGTCTGTCGTTCAGTGGCAGCATTGGTTCTGAACAGGAAGCGGTCCCTGCTGCCGAAGTGGAGTCTTCCATTGCAACAGAAGACAACATCAGTGAGCTTTTCAGTTCACTGGATTCCATTGATGTCCTCCACGTGGAGACACATGGGGATAACCCGCACCAAGCAAAATTGATTGGACTAGCTCTAGGTTCCGCTGGAACGTATACGTTCATATCTCCCGAATTGCTTCATTCCGAAGCTGCGGCTCCAGTGCGGGCATGGCTTGGTAATTCAGAGCAGCCCAAGCGCGGGTATGATCTTCATCGTGTAGATCTGGCCCTGCATGCGCATGGCATTGAATTCGCTGGTGCGTCATTTGATGTACAACTAGCTGCGTATTTGCTTGATCCAACGGAATCCAACCAGACGATTAGTGGACTCACGACCAAGTATGGTCTGCCATCACTTGTGGAGGATGACACGGTTATGGGCAAAGGGGCCAAGTACAAGGTGCCGGAAGTAGAGATCTTGGGTGATTTCCTATGCCGCAAAGCTGCTGCTGTCGCAGCCATTATTCCACTTCAGGAGCAGGTGCTGGAAACGGATGAGATGAATTCGCTGTTCCATGAACTGGAGATGCCGTTGTCACGCATATTGGCAGACATGGAGAAACAGGGCATCAAGGCCAATACAGCCGATCTGCAGGCTTTGGGCAGTGAGTTTGAAGAACAGATCAGCAGGTTGATGGCTGAGATTTACAAGCTGTCAGGAACGGAATTTAATCTGAATTCACCGAAGCAACTGGGTGAAATTTTATTTGATAGACTGGGCTTGCCGGTAGTGAAGAAAACCAAAACGGGTTATTCCACAGATGCTGAAGTATTGGAGAAATTGGCTCCTTATAATGATGTGGTCAAGCATATTCTGCAATATCGTCAGCTTGCCAAGCTGCAATCCACTTATGTGGAAGGATTACTGAAAGAGATATCCGATCGGGATGGCAAGGTGCATACGTATTATCGTCAGACCATTGCTGCAACGGGACGACTTAGCAGTCAATTCCCGAACTTGCAGAACATTCCGATTCGGATGGAGGAAGGTCGCAAAATCCGGAAGGTATTTGTTCCTTCGGAACCCGGGTGGTCCATTTTGGCAGCAGACTATTCCCAGATTGAACTGCGTGTACTGGCACACATTTCGGACGATGAGCGCTTGAAGGAAGCGTTTGTCAACGATATGGATATTCATACAAAGACCGCTTCGGATGTATTTGGCGTGAAGCCTGAGGATGTGGATGGGGATATGCGTCGTTCCGCCAAGGCAGTTAACTTTGGTATCGTGTATGGAATAAGTGATTATGGATTATCACAGAATCTGCATATTACGCGTAAAGAGGCCGCGCAGTTTATAGATCAGTATTTTGAAGTATTCCAGGGTGTCCGCCGATATATGGATGACATTGTGAAGGAAGCTCGTCAGGATGGTTACGTCAAAACGCTGTTGGAGCGACGTCGCTACCTGCCAGAGATTAATGCCAGTAACTTCAATCTGCGTTCCTTCGCAGAGCGTACGGCGATGAATACACCGATTCAGGGAACTGCGGCAGATATCATTAAGCTGGCCATGGTACAGATGGATGAAGCGCTGCGGGAACGCAAGTTGAAGAGCCGTATGTTGCTTCAGGTGCACGATGAGCTTGTATTCGAAGTGCCTGCCGATGAATTGGAACTGATGAAAGAGTTAGTCCCTTCAGTTATGGAAAAAGCATTGGAACTGTCGGTTCCGCTGAAAGCAGAAGTCAGCTTTGGTGATAACTGGTACGAAGCGAAATAAATCAAGCGCCGCGCGGTATTTCCGGTATTTTACAAAAGGACTTTCCATGTTTGAGATATAAGAAAAGGGTCCCGCTGAGCGCCATCTTCCGTTATAATATAGGGGAGGTGAGAACATCATGCCGGAATTACCGGAAGTCGAAACAGTCAGAAGAACATTGAATCAACTTATTGTAGGCAAAACGATTGATCATGTTACCGTTAGCTTGCCGCGGATTATTCAGCGGCCGGACGACATAGATGCATTTGCAATGGAACTCGCGGGACATACCGTCATTGGGGTGGAGCGTCGAGGCAAGTTTTTACGTATTTTGCTGGACGGGCTGGTGCTTGTCTCCCATCTGCGGATGGAAGGAAGGTACGGTGTGTACGAGCAGCATGAAGATGTGGAGAAGCATACACATGTGATCTTCCATTTTAATGATGGTACGGAATTGCGTTATAAGGATGTGCGTCAGTTCGGTACGATGCATCTGTTTAATGCAGGTGAGGAACTGGTGTCCAAACCTTTGCTGAAGCTGGGACTGGAGCCGCTTGATCCAGCTTTTACGGTAACTGCATTCCGCGAGGCGGTTGGCAAGCGTACAACCAAAATCAAAGCAGTCCTTTTAAATCAGGCATATGTGGTCGGCATCGGGAATATTTATGTGGACGAGGCTCTATTTCGCGCAGGTATCCATCCCGAGACCATCGCCAAGACACTGACCGAAGCTCAGTTAACGGTACTCCATGAAGCGATTGTGGCTACGTTGCAAGATGCAGTGAATGCAGGTGGATCTTCCATCAAGTCCTATGTGAATGGACAGGGTGAGATGGGGATGTTCCAGCATCAACTGAAAATCTATGGACGCAAATCAGAACCTTGTACAACTTGTGGTACGTTAATTGAAAAAACGGTGGTTGGTGGCCGTGGCACGCATTTTTGTCCGAACTGTCAGCTGCTGTAACATGAACTGAATGAACGAAATGATGAAATCATAGCACCCTTGGATTCCTCCCTCCATATACTGATATGGCAGAAATAAGCGGGCGTATACCCATACTGGCATCTTCAGTTGGCACGAGTACCGCACAGAGGAGGAGTCCGGGGTGCTGCATCATTTTATTTCATTGCTGGCGCTTGCTTTGGCGCTTAGTTTAGATGGTTTTGGAGTCGGGATTACATATGGGTTACGGAGGACTAAGATTCCCCTGTTATCTATCGCTGTTATTTCGATCTGTTCGGGATTGGTTATTGCCTTGTCGATGCAAGTAGGTGTGTTGTTGTCCCATGTGGTGTCACCGGATATCGCTTCGATCGTGGGAGCCGTTATATTGATAGGTATTGGTGCATGGTCACTGTTGCAACTCATTCGAAAGCAAGGCAAAGAACAGCTGGAAACAGACACTGGAATGGGTGAGGCAGCAGAAGCAAAGGTAACTGGAGTGGGAGAAGCACAAGAGAGACTGTCGGATTCAAAGGGCAGGAATCAGGTGCTTGCACTGGATCTGGAGCAGTCGGCTTCAAATGGATCACTGGAACGAATGGTATTTACACTGGAGCTGCGCAAGCTGGGCGTTGTCATTCAGATTCTTCGCAGTCCCTCCAAGGCGGATATGGATAACTCGGGGAGTATATCTGCTCAAGAAGCGATGTGGCTAGGTATTGCCCTGTCTCTGGATGCGTTTGGAGCAGGATTGGGAGCGGCACTTCTGGGATTCCCTACACTATGGACAGCACTCATTATTGCACTGTTTAGTGGGGCGTTTCTGTCACTCGGCATGAAGGTTGGCCTACGATTCTCAGCTCTGCGCTGGATGCGAAGACTGTCTGTATTGCCAGCGCTATTGTTAATGATTATGGGAATAATGAAGTTGTTATGAGGTGAAACGATGAATATAGGCTTAACCGGCGGGATCGCGACAGGCAAAAGCAGTGTTTCCGCCTATCTCGCCAGTAAGGGAGCGTTGCTCATCGATGCAGACGTTATTGCCCGGGAAGTTATGATGCCCGGGCATCCCGTGTTGGCCGCCGCTGTTAAGCGGTTTGGACAAGCCATACTGAACGAAGATGGAACACTGGATCGGAAAAAGCTCGGAAGCATTGTTTTTCAACAACCAGAGGAACGAAAGGCACTTGAGGCTATTACACATCCGGCGATCCGAAGAGAGATGCGCGAACGGGCTGCTGCATACGAATTGCAACATCCGGATAAACTTGTGGTGTCTGATATTCCTTTGCTCTACGAATCAGGTCTGGAGGACGGTTTCGAGGAAGTTATGGTCGTATATGTCCCGAGATCGGTGCAACGAGATCGCTTGATGAGTCGGGATGGAATGACTGCAGCACAGGCTGAGGCCCGGATGGATGTACAGATGGATATTGAGCGCAAAAAACAGCTGGCAGACATTGTCATCGATAACAGCGGCTTATGGTCTGCGACGGAGCAGCAAATTGACTCATATCTACAGCGTAAGGGCTTGTTATGAGAATATTGCGTAAGAAACGTGTACTGCTGTTGATGTTTGTGTCCTTTGTACTGGTGTTATTTCTGAATACAAACTGGATGGCATGGTTCTATCCCATTCATTATAAGGAAGAGATTCGTGCCCAATCTCAGAGTTATGAGGTTGATCCGTTTCTGATTGCTTCCATTATCAAGGTGGAGACTAATTTCAAGACAAGCAAGGAATCCAAACGAGGTGCCATTGGGCTCATGCAACTGATGCCGGATACGGCCAACTGGATACTGGAACAAGCCAAAATTCCCGACACTTCGCTGGAGGAATTGAAGCACGAGCCTGAACGAAATATTCAGTTAGGCACATGGTATCTGCGGAATCTGTCCGATCAATTCGATGGCAATGAAGCAGTTATGATCGCTGCCTATAATGCGGGACCAGGCAAAGTAAACAGTTGGCTTAGAGATGGTGTATGGGATGGCTCGTTCGATACAGTGAAAGATATTCCGTTTGGTGAGACGCGTCACTATGTACAAAGAGTCATTTACTATTATAATCAGTATGTAAAGATCTATAATACGTTCTAAGTATATAAGTAGAAGCACAGAGCAGGCCGGTTGTTCACCGGCCGCTCCATGCTCCTCTGTGTAGCGTATTACGATGCAGATATTATTGGTATTGACCTGCCAATTGCTGTTCTGCAATTGTTACCAGACGCTTCGTGATGTATCCACCGATCGAACCGTTCTCGTAAGAAGTCATGTTACCTTGGTATCCGTCTTGTGGGATGCTGATTCCGAGTTCTTGAGCAACTTCATATTTCATTTGCTCGAGTGCTGCGGAAGCTTTAGTTACCACCAGGTTGTTGGAGTTACCATTGCTTTGTGCCATTGCTGTTCACCTCCTCGCGGGTTGGTAAAAGTATTATGTGTCGGCAATGCGTTTTTCATTACAAAATCAGTACAGGGAATATGTGGTAAAAAGTAAAACGTGGGAAGTGATCTGTTTTGAAGTGTCCTTATTGCGGTTATATGGGTACCAAAGTGCTTGATTCGCGTCCGGCCAACGAAGCAAAATCCATTCGTCGTCGCCGTGAGTGTGAGCAGTGTGCCCGAAGATTTACAACGTTTGAGATGATTGAGGAGACTCCACTGATTGTCATTAAGAAAGATGGTAGCCGGGAAGAGTTCAGCCGGGACAAGATTCTCCGCGGGCTTATTCGTGCCTGTGAGAAACGTCCAGTCTCCGTAGAGACCCTGGAGATGATGGTATCTGAAGTGGAGAAATCTCTGCGTAATACAGCCGATGCTGAAGTGGAGAGTCGCCAGATTGGTGAGTTATTGATGGAACAGTTGTTTCCAGTCGATGAAGTGGCGTATGTCCGTTTTGCGTCGGTATACCGCCAGTTCAAAGATATCAATATGTTCATGAAAGAACTGAAATCCCTGTTGTCCAAAGACAATCTGGAGGATTAGTGAAGTGGGTAAAGGGAGAAGAGCAGTCTGGAGTTCCAGTCCGTATGTGCCAGTGAAATCGGTTGTTCTTCTCCAATCACTTTGGATCTTGAAAAAGTGATTGACAGCGAAAGCTGGATTTTATATGATATAGGAGTCGCCTGTGGAACGTTGCAGTGTTGGACAAGTTATCTATTTCATATCCTGGGGCCTTAGCTCAGCTGGGAGAGCGCATCGCTGGCAGCGATGAGGTCAGGGGTTCGATCCCCCTAGGCTCCATAATCAAGAATGCCATCACATTATTGTGATGGCGTTTTTTTGTGCGTGAAATAAATCAGAACATGCATTAATTAATTATAATTTTTGGAATTAGTGACGAGCCTGTTGACGAATATTCTAGATGCAAAAATAGAGGTTTTAAAGTCCTGACTGTGGAGTTGTCAAAAAAAGTACAGTTTGAAAACAAGGAGACCCTTCCGGCTGGATATTGTCCAACCGGAAGGGTCTGCATTTATCTGTATACGCTTTCAGTTAGCCAGATATTCGACGAATCTTACAAAGATCGTGGCTACTTCGGCGCGGGTGGCGGTGGCTTTGGGAGCAAAGAAGTTGTCCGGCTTGCCTACTACAATGCCGATGTCCCGCAGTGCCTGAACGGCCTCCAACGCCCATGAGCTGATCTCACTCTCGTCCGTGAAGGGCTTAGAGTGGCTTTCAGGGAGCTCATAGCCTTTGTACTTCATGTAGTTGTACAGTATCACCAGCATCTGCTCGCGCGTCATCGGTGAATTGGGGTCAAACAGGTCTACGTTTGTACCGTTAACTATGCTTTTTTCGGCCGCCCACTCGGCTGCCGCGGTGTACCATTGTCCGTCCGTCACGTCGTTAAAGCGGGAACTCGTGTAGCTGGAGAGGTTTACGTTCTCAAGATTGGACAGTACCTGCACGAACATTGCACGCGTCATTGCGGTGCGGGGTGAGAACGTCGTGGACGTCGTGCCGTTGAAAAGATCGTATGTGTAGGCGAAATTTATATCGTTGTAGAACCAGTCGTCCATGTTGGCATCCCTGAAAGGATTGCCCGATAGCACGAGGAAGCCCAGTGGGGTGGCGTCATCAAATGCCAGCTCCGTACCCTCACGGATGTTCAGCGACATGCCGTTATCTAAGCTAACTTTTGCGCCGCTCGGTCCTACCACAACCGCTCCGCCGCTCCGTATCTTCGATCCGCCGTGAATATCCACACGGTTGCCGTTGGGCAGGGTCACATGCGCGTCTTTGCCGCCTACTGTAACCGTACCGTCGCTCGCTATCGTCGATCCTCCCGAAATGGTCACTGTGCTGTTGTCGCCGGGTAGTATCACTTCGGCGCTCTTGTCTGCCGGAATGGTTAACTTACCGTTTGAGTCTATCGATGTGCCTTCGGGTACCTTAATCTTCGTCCCGCCTTTGGTCGCAATCTCGCCGCCACCGGGAAGGGTGGTGTTGCCGTTTTTGTCTGTGATCGCGGGTTTATCCTTCGGTGTATTCACTGTGTAGGTCGACTTCAACGTTCCAGCGTCTGTCCCGGTGCCCGTATTGTCGGTGTTGCCCGTATTACCGATGTTGCCGGTATTTCCGGTATTTCCGGTGTTTCCCGTATTGCCGCCAGAATCAGGCACAGTGGGAGTCGTCGTCTTCATCGGCGTCGTCGTAGCACTGATCTCCGCGCCGTCGCCCTTTGCATTCACCGCGATGATGGTGAAGTTGTAGCCTTGGCCGTTTGTCAGGTTCTTGAAGGTATATTTGGTCTCCGTCGCATCCAGTGTAATCGGCGTCCCGTTGCCATACCATACCTTGTAGCCCAAGATCGCACTGCCACCGTCGTCAGCAGGGGCGGTCCAGTTCAATGTGACCTGTCCGTCACCGGCTGTCGCCTTGAAGCCGCTTGGAGCACCTGGCACGACCGGTTTTCTCTGCGCGAACATCCAATCAAAGACGTCTGTGTAGTCATTGTTCCAAGCCGGCAAGTTAGAGGACTGCGCCGTGGGAGCTATGCTCCAATTCCCCATAGTTATCTGGTTGTAAAGAACCGCCGCTTCAACTTCGTGGGCTATGTAATCAGCCAGAACAGGTGTGTTGGCCGGATTAGGCCTCAGATTTGGCTGATCAAATTGATTGTAGGGCCACGTAAGGACCTCATTACTCTCAAAGCGCGAAGCCCTCGCGTTGATCATTTTCGGCATATTGTTATTGATGAAGTTATTGAGGTTAGTCTGGTAGCCTCCAGCATTATGAGCATTTAAAAACATCCAATAGGCCAGGTTGTTGTGAGTGTCGTTGTCCTTAGCATTCGGTGAACCGCTTACCGGGGCCATAGGTGCGGCGGCGGTGAAGAAGCCAGGATGGCTGTTAACTAAGTTGTTTGTATACTGGCCGCCCCATGAGAAGCCCGCCGCGTAAACACGATTAGGGTCTACTTCGCCGCTGGCAATCAGGGCGTCTATGACCTTCTTAACATTCTCTGTTGAGGGAACAGATACGCCATTATAGGAAATATTCAGTACATGGCTGGCGTACTTGTCAGGATTTTCTTCCATTTTTTTCATTAGAGCGACCGAGCCGTTGGCGGATTTCATGGCCGCTTTTTGGTCTGTCGCAGCGTTTGTGCCGCCGCGTGACATGCCGTGGGTATAAACATACAGCGGCAATCCTTTGATCACTTTACCGTCTTCATCCTTGTGAAGGTAGAGCGAGCGATTGACCGAATTGTCCGTGAATGTTGTAAACTTGTCAAGGATCGGATTCACAACTTTTTCCTGTTCAAAAACCACGTTGCGAAGTGGACTCCCCTCTGTCAGTACGATCTCTCCGTTTGGGACGATGTTGTAAACCTGCTTTGTCGAGTTACTGCTGCCATCCAGCGTTGTTTTGCCGCCGCTCGCTGAATAAAACTCAGACTCAACTACGATGTAACGGCCGCTTGCCAGTCCGTCCTGATAATCCGGTGAATTGCTTACCGGCCCCAGATAGCCGCGTACCTTCGGTTCGTCATTAGCGTATACCCTTGTGATCTTGCGCGTTCCTTCAAAGGTCACCGCTTCGCCGTTCAGGGTTGTGTTCCTAGCTGACAAGGTAAACAAGCCCGACTTAAGCTCGGAGCCTAACGCTGCCTTCCCCTCGCCTAAGTCGATGATGACAGCCGTTGTGTACTCGCCACTGGCGAAGTTGTCATTCCATACGATAAAGGGAAGTATCCCCGCGTCCGGATCGTTTTTGAATGTTACGTGAATTGTATGGTCAGCCTCAATATTCGAAAAGGTATAAGTGCCAGCAGATAGAGTCGCGGTCTCACCGTCTACCGTTACGGTATCCACCATTTTGCCGGAATCGGGGGTAAACGTAAATTCTTTGTTAGAGTCCCGATCTACTCTCAGAACATCGCCGGGTGGGTTCGGCGTTATTCGGCCGCCCGGTCCCGCAGTGGCGGTGATTGAGAATCTGGTGTCCACTTCATTGGCTAAAGAGAGCTGCAGGCTGTCTGTAAATGAATCAGCGCTGGTATAAGCTGCGTCTGGAACTCCAAAAGAGGAAACGACTTCATAACGATCACCGCCCTTTTCCGTTGAGTTATTAATATAAACCTCAAAGGTAAGCTTGCCCTCCTCCAAGGTCAAGGTTCTTTTGGGTATTCTCATCTCCACGATATATCCTGTTTCCGTGATCTGGGTCCATGCAGCTCTGCCCGGAGCGGCCTGCCCTGAGAACACACCCGTCGCGCTAACGCGCCATTGGTTTGAGCCTCCGGTTCCGGTGCCGACATAAAACTCCAGGCTGTCGTACTGGTGATCTCCGCCAGCTCCCTGATATAGATTACTGTCATTCACAACTACTCTGGAATACAGGTAGTCATGGTCCCAAAGGATTCTGGCTGTGCCCGTGGCATGGGGTCTGGGATCGGCGGGCACAGTGCTTTTGTTGATGTGATGCTCCATGGTCTGGCCCCAGAGTGGGTCGTTTGACCCGAGTTCGGGAGTTCCAAAAATGGCGGTGGGTGTTTCATTCGCTTCTGCGTTCTCGATGTTGTCAGTGGCGGCGGCATAGCTGGTAGGTATTAGCGACGCCACCATTACCAAGCAACAGAGGAACGCGAGCATTCTGCTAAATCGTTTTGGCATAAATGAAAATCCTCCTTATTTTTCGATGCGGTGCGCCCAAGGCTTACCGCATCGTATTCGGACACGTTGTCCATATGACAAGCGCCCAACTATATATATTATGTTTATCAGGCGTTCAATCCTTTAATTTATCTATAGAGTATATTAAGAATGAAAACGATTACTTCGAAGCATAGGGATAGTGTTGAAGTTTGCGTGAATTGCAATAAAAAAATCCACCTTATGAACAAGATACTACATTGAATTGGAAGTGTTGAAGACGTAATATGAGAAGAAATGTAAGCGCATTCTTTTTTTAAGGCGTATCTCTATTTCCTTGAGCGAGGTGGTCTGGTTTTAAAGGTGAGAGATATGGGTTGTATGCTTCTGAAAATTAATCGAAGGGAAGAATGCTATGCGGAAGCAAATTACAATCCTAATGTTAGTTTTACTTATGACCTTCAGTAGCTGGTTTAATCTTGTTCTGCCATTTAGCAATCAAGCTTCAGCGGACACAATAACACCAACGATGTTGGCGCATTATCCATTGCTTGAGCATGTACAGGATATATCAGGTAATGAAAAGCATGGAACGGCCGTAGGAGCAATTACGTACACGGATGGTCTCACTTTACCTGGGGGAACAGATAGTAATACAAACTACGTTCAGCTTCCTACTGGTTTGTTTGATAATCAAGAAAATACAACGATATCTGTATGGATCAAGAGCAACACAGGAAGTGGGAACTACTCAGCATTATTCTACGGTACTCCAGCAGCTGGCAATAACTTGCCAACGAATTACTGGATGTTTAATCCATCGAATCCAAGTGGTGATTTTAAGTCAGTATTTACGAATAACAATAATGTTGACCAGCCTTGGACGACTGAGGTAGGGGTATCAGGCCCTTCAACGAAACCGTACGAAGGTCAATGGGTTCACTATACGACGGTTATTACAGAACGCTCTATTACAGGTTATATCAACGGTGTTCATATAGGCACGAGCGCGAAAGAGAAAACAACAGCAAGTTTTGGTACGGATCTGCATGCTTACATCGGTCGCTCCAATTATTTAGGGGATGCTACTTTTGCGGGTAGCTTTCAAGATTTAAGAATTTACGGAGAGGCACTAAATAATGAAGATATCGCTGTAGTATATGAACAATCGTTTAATGAAAAGCAAGTACAACAAGGCAAAATAGAGTTAACGTTAGGAGACATATCGGCAGTTACAGAATCTCTTGAACTGCCTACTGAAGATAAGAATGGCGCAATGATCTCATGGACTTCTAGTGATGAGAGTGCGATTAGTCCAACTGGGGAAGTGTTCTTACGAGAAATGGAGCAACAAGTGACGTTAACTGCAACCATTTCTTTAGGTGGAAGCCAGGCAACGAAGGAGTTCATGGTTACCTTACTACCTAAGGATGACTCTATTGAGCAGATTGCCGTTAAGAATGTTTCGCTTAATGAACCTACATTTATTTTATCAGTGGGGGACAGCGAGACATTAGTGGCTACTATTTCACCTTCAAATGCAACGAATAAAAGAGTTATCTGGACATCTAGTGACTCCAGTGTAGCGATTGTCAATTCAACGGGTAAAGTTACAGCTGTTAGTGAAGGTACAGCCACAATGACGGTACAGACTGAAGATGGAGAGTTTACAGCTACATCAGCCGTTACCGTTAAGGGAAAATCGCTAAAAGATGATCTTATTCTTCATTACAACATGAAGACGACTGAAGAAGTAGACGGTCAACTCGTACTGAAGGATGTTGCCAATAAGGCAGTTACATTTGACGGAATATTTAGAAATCCAAATAATGGACAATTCATTTCAAACAGTGAGGTTGGCTTTGTCTCCTTCAATGGTGGAAGCTCTACATCTAATAGTGGGCATATTGAGATTCCTAAGGGCTCAAATGGACTAGATCTACTACACGGTCTAAATGAGATTACAGTATCTTCAATCGTGAACTGGACAAATGATGGGACGAATCGCTGGATCTTCGGTTTGGGTACTGTATTAACTCCAGAAACGAACAAATATTTCTTCGTAACACCACGTCACGGTAGTGGATCAGGTAATATGATTGCTACAGGTATCTCTAAAAATGGCTGGCCGAATGAAGCATTAGTTACAGGTAGCGCAAACTCAAACCTTATCGGTGGGCAGTGGAAGCATGTAACGGTGTCCTTGTCCGAAGCTAGCAATAGGATAACGTTATTCGTGGATGGAGTTAAGGTTGCTTCGGGTAATGCAAAGGGACTAAAGCTGTCAGAAATTATTAATCCGGATGCTACTTTCTCTGGCTTTATCGGTAAATCAATCTTCTCAAACGATCCATACCTTCAAGGTAGCGTAGCTGATTTTCAAGTATATGATCGTGCGTTGACGGAGCAAGAAGTAGGCGAGTTATATCAACAAGAAGGAGCAACTCACATCTCCAAAATACGTCAGCTCACTGTTGATGATGCAGCGAATCAACTTAACATCAGTCGTTACTTAGGTGAAGGCGATAAGAGCACCGATAAGATAACAAGAAACGTTACATTACCTACAAGCGGTAAAAACGGCGTGAGCATTACTTGGAGTTCTAGTCATCCTACTGTCATTTCTAACCATGGCACTGTACAACGTCCAGCTGTTCAAGCAGGTGATGTTCAGGCAGAGCTTACGGCCACTTTAACGTATCAAAGAGTATCAACTACAGCTGTATTCCCTGTTACGATCTTGAAGCAATTCGATGATCAGCAGAAGGTTGACCTAGACGCTGAACAAATAGAGATCTACAATGCTGACAACGTTAAAGGTAACTTACGTCTTGTCGCTACAGGTGAACAAGACTCCACCATTACATGGTTATCTAGCAGACCGGCAGTTGTGAAAGGAACGGCTGAAGCGGCTGGTAATGCTACACAGCTAGGCTGGGTAAGCCGTCAAGCTACGGATACGCCCGTTACGCTAATAGCTACAATTACGAATGGTGCAGCTTCTAAACAGCTTACGTTTAACGTTACGATTAAACAAGCAACTGCGCCAGTACAGCATGATGCTTACTTTTTTGCGTACTTTACAGGTGAATATGAGGGTGGTGAAGAGATATCCTTCGCTACAGCTGAAGATCCATTGTTCTGGAAAGGGTTGAATAATGGTAAGTCGATCCTTCAATCTGATATGGGTGAAAAAGGACTTCGTGATCCATTCGTTATTCGGTCACCAGAAGGTGATAAATTCTATATGCTGGCAACCGATTTGAAAATGGGCGAAAGTACAAATTTCGACCAAGCTCAAATTACGGGTAGTCATTACATGATGATCTGGGAGTCGGAGGATCTCGTTCATTGGAGCGAGCAGCGTATGATCGAGGTTGCTCCTAAGAATGGAGGAAATACGTGGGCACCCGAAGCTATCTATGATCCGGTAACTGGAGAGTATATTGTATTTTGGGCATCATCGATGAAAAACACAGAGACATATGGTGATTATAACGGAAGACCTGCAGGCCAGTACAATGTGATGTACTACGCAACAACAAGAGACTTCTACAACTTCTCTGAGCCAAAGGTCATGATTGATGAGTCACTTCCGACCATTGATACGACGTTTATTGAGCATAATGATATGTTGTACCGATTCACCAAATCAGAAGTGAATACTAAAGTGTATGTGGAGAAAGCACCAACTTTTTATTATGACAAGGACGGTATTGCAGCAAACGGCCTTCAATACGACGCTGTTCCGGGTACACGTGATAATAAACTTGGCTTGATCGGAAATAATGGAAACAACGAAGGGCAAACGATTTTTAAGGATAATAATAAAGACCAATGGTATCTGTTCCTTGATTCATGGCCATATCATGTTCGATATACAACAGATCTGGATAGTAGCACGCAATATATGAACAATGTATTAAGTAGTGATAAATATGCACTGCCGCCAGGACCACGACACGGGACGGTAATTCCAATCTCACGTGCAGAGTATGATGCTCTGCAAGAGAAGTATGCATGGAAAGGTCCAGCACCATCAACAGACCCGGTTGTACATTACTCATTCGATGCAAATACAGTGAATGGTACAACGGTGAATGACATTTCTGGCAACGGTCATCACGCAACACTAGTAGGTGGAGCAACGATTAATGAAGAGGATCGCATCGGTAAAACGGGTGGTGCACTAGAGCTTAATGGATCAACAGGATATGTGAAGCTGCCAGATAACTTGATTCAATCCTTGAATCTTGAGAAGGCTACGTTCTCTACATGGGTTCAAATGGACAGAAATCAAGCAAATCAAAGAATATTTGATTTTGCTTCCGAGACAGGCAGACAGGCTAACCGCAACACCATGTACTTGAGCACACAAGGGGATACAGGTAGTTTGGAGTTCACTGTTGTAACACCTTTTACAGAGAAGTTTAGTAGTGACAGCACGCGACTAGGATCAGAATATAAATATGCGGTGAGAAATGCTGGGCTATTACCAACGAAGACTTGGCAGCATGTTGCCATTACAATGGATGAATTTGATGCAGTATTGTATGTGAATGGTCAAGAGGTTAAACGTAGCTCGACATTTAACGTTGAGCCGAGAATGTTACTGGAAACAACGATGAATTATATTGGTAAATCGAGAAACAGTTCTCATAGTTTATTTGATGGTAAATTGGATGATTTCCGTATTTATAATCGTGCATTATCCGTTGAAGAGATTGCAACATTAGCTGATGAAGACGTTACTCCTCCAGTAGAGCAGCCATCCGGGGCAGAGCTCATTCTTCACTACGATATGAATGATATCGATGGTGCGACGGTTATTGACCAAACAGGAAACTTCAACGGGAAATGGATGAATCCGTCTAAAGCAGAATGGATTCGTACACAAGATGCTGGTGTACTAAGCTTTACTGGTGGCACAACTAACTCTTATGTAGAGCTACCACAAGGAGTACTTGATGGATTAACGGATATGACCGTTTCATCCATTATGAACTGGAGCGGTAAAAACGCTGCGGAGTGGTTATATGCATTAGGAAGACCAAACAATAATACACACTATACGTACTTCACACCACGTTATAACGCTAACGGTCTAGCTCGTTTAGGTATCGCGACGAATGCTTGGAATAATGAGTCTTCAACTTCCACCACGGGCTTAAAGAATAATGAATGGAAAGTAGTTACGACTGTTGTTTCAGGCACGGATGGTACACTTACGCTTTATATTGATGGTGTTGCAGTTGCATCAGGCTCAACGAATGGAATGACACTAGAACAAATAAAAAATACTTCAGGCAGTAGTGGAACCATCGGTAAGTCATTCTATCCAGCTGATCCATACTTCGGCGGGTTGATTGCAGACTTCCAAATCTATGACGGTGCTATGACTGCGGCAGATATTAAGTCACTTAAGGCCCATTCAGATCAGAAGATTGCTTTAATGGAGGGCATGCTTGTATCGGCTGCGACGGAAAAATTAACGATTCATGATCTTCTCGCTGCTAATGCATCAAAAGATACGATTATAAGCAATGTCACATTGCCAACATCAGGTGCTTATGGCACAACAATAAGCTGGACTTCAGATAAGGGGAATGTCATCTCAACTACAGGTGCCGTAACTAGACCAGCTAACGCAAAAGGTGATCAAGTTGTAACGTTAACAGCAGTATTTACAGATGGTACAGAGACAGTTAACAAAACTTTTCAGTTGACGGTTAAGGCATTGCCAAACGATGTCACTTCTGTAGATGAAGCAAAAGCAGCACTAGTCGTTCATAACATGAATGATGTAAGAGGTCATATAACACTACCAGCATCTGGACTATACGGAACAACAATTACTTGGGCTTCTGCACAACCGAACGTCGTTTCAGTTACTGGAGAAGTAAAACGTCCGGCACACGGTAGTGGAAATGTAGATGTGAAGCTTACAGCTACGATTAAGTTAAATTCAGCATCCACTACGAAGGAATTCATTGCGAAGGTGAAGGAACTGCCTGCTGATGAAAAATATGCGGGATACTTTTTCACATATTTCACTGGAGAAGGTACTGCAACAGGCGAGCAAGTTTACTTTGCACTAAGTAACGGCAATGATCCATTGAACTGGCGAGAATTGAATGACGGTAAACCGGTATTGACCTCTACCTTAGGGGAGAAAGGGGTACGTGATCCGTTCATTATTCGTTCGCCTGAAGGTGACAAGTTCTACATGATCGCTACCGATCTGAAAATTAACGGCAATGGTAACTGGGGTAGAGCACAGACATGGGGCAGTCGTTCCATTATGGTGTGGGAATCGAATGATCTAGTCAACTGGACAGATCAACGCATGGTAGAGGTTGCACCGGAAGAAGCGGGCAATACATGGGCACCAGAAATTATGTACGACAAGACAACGGGTGAATATATCGTATTTTGGGCATCAAGAATGTTTGATGATGCATCCCATACAGGCGATGCTTATCAAAAAATGATGTATAGCAAGACAAGAGATTTCTATACGTTTACTGAACCGCAAGTATATTTGGATTATGGATATTCAATCATTGACACAACGATGATTGAGCATGAAGGAAAAGTGTATCGCTTTACGAAAGATGAGCAAAACAACGGAGCTTCTGCTCCATTTGGCAAGATGATCTTCCAAGAGGTGGGTGACTCGATCTTAGATCCAACCTTCAAGATGATTAATCAAGGCGTTGGTAACATCAAATGGGTCGAGGGTCCAACGATCTTCAAATCAAATACCGATGAAAAATGGTATTTATTCGTAGATGAGTTTGGTGGAAGAGGTTATGTTCCATTCGAGACAACAAATCTTGCATCAGGTGTCTGGACATTATCTTCTAACTACAACTTACCAGCTAGTCCGCGTCACGGAACGGTAATTCCAATTACACAAAGTGAGTATGATGCACTCAACGGGAAGAACGTACCCGTTAGCGGAATTAGCTTGGACAAAACGACGTTGTCAATCGTAGAAGGTCAATCAGGGCAATTGACAGCTACGGTAACACCAGCTAATGCAACGAAAAAAGCAGTAACATGGAGCTCTAGCGATACAGCTGTAGCGACTGTAAGTGCGACAGGTCAAGTAACAGCGGTGGCACCAGGAACAGCAAGGATTACAGTAACTACAGTGGATGGTGGTTTATCATCTAGCGCTACGGTAACGGTAACACCATTGGTTGATGGAACACCACAAGCACCAAGCAGTGGTAATGGAAATGGTGGCGGTGACGGTAACATTCCTGCACCTACAGTACCACCAGCTCCAGGTGGAAATGAGCCAGTGGTCATGGACAACGGCCAAATAAACATTAAACCAGTTGTAAATGAGAGCGGTACTTCTGAAGTGAAGTTAAGTGCGGATACAATGAAGCGTGCGCTTGATCAAACGACAGGCGGTAAGCTACACATGCGAGTTGAAGCAGATGAGAGCTTGAACGGGCTAACGATGGAGCTCGCAGTAGATGCGCGCTTAACAAGTGGATCTTCTACGGTAGATCGCATCGAGATCAACATAGGCTCTGCAGTTGTAACAGTGGCAACCGAACTGCTTGGAACAGGAACAAGTGCAGGGAAAACGTTAGGATTGTCGATTAAGAAAATTGCAGCTAATCAACTGCCAGCTGGCGCACAAGCTCAGCTGAACGGTGAGGTCGTATACGATATCGAGCTAACGATTGATGGTAAGAAACTTACACAGTTTGATGGCAGAGATGATCTCGTGATTGAATTGCCATACACACTAAAGGCTAACGAAAATCCAAACAACGTCGTCGTATACGATGTGAAGGACAACGGAGAGCTAAGAGTCGTGACGAATGGTAAATACAATGCAGCGACAGGAAAAGTAGAGTTCAAGCCAACGTATCTGAGCAAGTATACGGTAGCGTATGTTGCAACGAGCTTTAAGGATGTGACTCAAGACTGGACGAAGGATGCGATCTCAGCATTGGGGGCAAGAGGCATTGTGAAGGGTGTAGGCGACAGCGGGTTTAATCCGAATGGTCAAGTGACAAGAGCAGAATTCATCACCATGCTGATGAAGTTGTTTGAGCTATCGGATGAGAGCGCAACGACAAGCTTTAGTGATGTGAAGCAAGGAGAATGGTACCATGGAAATATCGCAACCGCGCAGAAGCTGGGGATTGTGAACGGGAAACCAGATGGACGATTCGGAGTTCATGAGAACATTACGCGAGAAGATATGGCGGTTATGGTATACAAGGCGATCCAAATTAAGCAACTAGCGTTAGCAAGTGGTGAAGCTACAGCCTTCAAGGATGAAGCAAACATCGCAAGTTATGCGAAGCAAGCGGTAGAGGCAATACAGGGAGCAGGCATAATAAACGGTGTAGGTAACGATGAGTTTGCACCGAAAAAGAATGCTAGCCGTGCAGAAGCAGCAGTGATGATCTATAATTTGTTGGGTTTGATGTAGACACATTAAGTATAGAGAAACGCCATCACATTACGTGATGGCGTTTTTATTTGGAATACTGGGGAACTCAGTGTACAAGGAAGAGTTTTTGTTGTCTATTCAGAGGTACGCGCTTTTTGCCTTGTCTCAATTAATTTGAATACGTCATCCACGTCGAGGGAAAACATCATGCTCTTGCTCGTTATCGGCTGGAAGTGGAATTCCAGCTTTTCTTTGCCGAATTGCTTCTCTAACTCCGTCCACTGCTCCGTTGACAATAATAGAAATGCCAACGTGTCACTGCCCAGGGATTCCATAAACCATCGAATCTGATATTGGGGAGCGATCATCTCCTCCATAGCCCGAACGGCACTGTCCCGATCAGTCCAATCATCGGCGAACGGAATCGTCAGCGTACGCTCGTCCGAACTTAACACGATATCGACGCCCCTTGGTTTGTCGATTTGGATAATTTTACACTGAATTTGGTGAGATTCCGGCAGTTGGCCGTTAAAGTAATGGATGATATCTCCCTCGTCTTCTCTCCAATCAATCCAGATTAACGACTCGTACTCGAAAAACTGTTCTATGACGTCTTCATCGGACGAATGTTTCAAGACATGGATAATCGGTTGAAGCGTACTCATTGTCATCCCATCCCTTATATAAAGTTGATATATACTCTATATTATCCTATAAGATGATCAGTTCTGAATAGGGCAACAGACATACTGCTTTTCGGAAATAGAACTACTCTCATCTTTCAATTCGATGTTATGATAATGGAGAGTTGTCTTTTAAGTTTAATTTTTAAAAATAGGAGCATGTCAATTATACATATGGAGGTAATAACGTTTGAGTACTCACTATTATTTCAGTTGGTTTAATGATTTTTTTCCAGAAAAGCTGGTCGGGCGGTTACATGAGGATATCACAGATAGAAAATCGCTTGTGATGATAAGCGCTAAGCCGTCTGATTATGAAGGAGAGCAAGTGAACTTTGAGGATATTACGGAATGGACTTGGTTAACGCAGGCTAACCTTAGTTTTGATGAATATCACTTCATTGATTATCGTATGCAGAAAGAAGAGGCTCATCAGTTGATTCGGAACGCTTCTGTCATTTTTATGTGTGGAGGATATCCTGTTCAGCAGCACGAGTTTTTGGCGGAATATGAACTATCCGATATTATTAAGAACAGTAACGCCGTTATCCTCGGTGCAAGTGCCGGTGCATTAAATATGGCTGCAAAATGGATATCCTCGGCTGATACTAATCCTAAGGATGAAACAACTACGTTTTATGAGGGTCTGAGCTTTAATTATTTTGCCTATGAATCTCATGCTAGACGCGACTACAGCACGTTTGTTAAAGGATACCTGTTTCCACTATCTGAACAGATGAATGTTTATGCGGCAGAGCAGGAGAGTGCTATTCGTGTAAAGGATGGTAAAATTGATATCTTAGGCCCTGTATATTTAATTTCTGAATCTAAAATTCAGAAATTGATGGAAACGCTCTGATATACATACGGTTTGTAAACAGCTGCAGAGAATGAGCATTTTTAGACCGCCTTCAATGGCGGTTTTTTTAGCTTTAAAGGTTTTGGATGCTCCTAGGGAATCAAAAAAATCTGGGTATAACAGCGATAGGAAAGTTATTCTGTCATCTGAGTGACCTGTGTAAAAAGGAAAAATTAGCTTGTTGCCTCTACCATCTTTTTCGGAAATGTAGCCAATCAACAATCTCATAACTTTACCCTGATATCGGATGGATTTTTCCCCTAAGATTCTCGGTGTAGGCCAGGTCACCCTCTGTTGTGATGACGGCAGCCTCGATATGTTTCATTTGATTTACTTTATGAACAATGGAGACCGCATCTAACCCAAATAATTCTGTAGTATATATATCGCAGTCGAGCGATCGATCCGCAATAATCGTTAAAGAAGCGATATTACTTTCGATTGGATAGCCTGTTCCGCTGTTAAATATATGATGGTACTGACCCCCTTTCTTCTCTAAAACTCTCTCGTATATTCCTGATGTAACGACGGATTGCTCCCGTATACTAACGAGTGCTGCTGCATTTCCTCTAGGTAAAAAGGGATTTTGGATTCCAACTTTCCAGTGACTGGACCCGGTGGGAGAATTGCCATGAACCAGAACATTGCCGCCCATATCGACCATAGCTGATGTAGCTCCGTTTTTCTTGAAAAATGACATAACTTGATCAGCAAAATAACCTTTAGCGATCGCTCCAAGGTCGATTTCCATGCCTTTTTTGAATAAATGGACCGTTTGTAGCTCATCGTCAAGCTGTATCTGCTCCGGATTCAAGAGCTCCAGCACCGCTTTAATCTCGGTATCCTCCGGCACATGTGCCTCGCGAAAACCAATTCTCCACAATTTGATCAAAGGCCCTATCGCAATATTTAAAAATGAATCTTTATTCAGGCTGTGTTCTTTGCCTATCTTAATAAGATCATACAGTTCCTTGTCTACTCTAAGCGGATGTGATGCGGCTTCTTTTTTTAGCATGGCAAGCTGCGATTGCCCACTGTTGGCACTAAATACTTGTTCATAATGGACAAGCATATTCACGGCTTCCTCGGCAAGCTTTTCAGCATCTGTCCCCTTGATATAGAGGGATATGTTCGTTCCCATGAGCGGTATCGTTCTCGTAAAAGGTTTCATGATAGCCTCCTATATTGCACATTGTTGTCCGTGATTGAGAAAAGTATGGATGAGGTCATGATCCACGCTATGCAGCTTTTTTTCTCCATGATGGGCTATAAAATAATCCAGACTCATCTTCTCTACAGGGATTGGATAGATGTTGTATTCCGAAGGGCACTCCTTGATATGGATACTTTCAGGCACAAAGGTCAGACCTAAATTATGCTTTGCCAGCTTCAGTACCGTGTAGATTTCATTGCTCTCCATAACGATATTAGGCTGCACCTTGTAGACACTGAGCAATTGATCAATCTGTTTTCGGATTGCCGAACCTTTGGACGTTAGAATAAGCTTTTGATTCAAAATGGTGCTGATCTCAATCGTGCCCTCCGGGATGACTGCAACATTCTCTTGATATAATTCGCAGCAACGCGGAATGATGGCCTGGTAACTGTGCCTGCCCCAGTTAAACGAGTTCAAGTTAGGGGAGATACTGCTTGAATTTTGCCCGATCCAGAAGTCCAGCTCATTATTTTGGAGACGTTTCTCATTTTTTTCAGGTAAATCCTCGACAAGATTAATTTTATAAGCAGGATGAAGCTCGAGAAAATCTGGTAAAAAAAGGGGCGTTAAGTACACACCAAGGCTCGGAAGAATGCCGATCCGTATCACCTTATTGCCAATATCCGATACATATGAGATTTCCCTAATAAGCTTGGCGTAGCTGTTTTCGAGTGAAGTTAAGTATTGATAATATATTTTCCCCTGCTCGGTTAATCGGTACGGAAGTTTGTTGCGAGTGATTAGCTCACAGCCCAACTCAATTTCGATTTTTTTGATAACCTTTGTGAGGTAGGGCTGAGATATGTAAAGGGATTGTGCGGCCCTGCTATAGTTGCTGTATTTTAATAGGCTGTCAATGTAACACAAGATATCTTGAGATTCTAACTTAGACATGTTCCTCACCCCTTGTGAAAAAAGTAACAAACTTTGAATTTGAGGTGATTATAACAAATTAGTTATCAAACTGCAATGAATAACTATTAGATCATTTGAGCTTTGATATGTTAGAGTTAGGCCGAAAGATTGAGCCTGACAGTAACGAACATCATCTCGAATGACAGAGAGGGGATTACGATGAACTATTTAGCTATCGTGGGCACGAATTCGGATGTGTCAACGAACCGGACGTTGCTTCAATTTATGCAAAAGCATTTTGCTAGTGAAGCCCAGATTGACTTGTTTGAAATTAAGGATATGCCTGCTTTTATTGAAAAAGATGAATTAGAGGATGCTGAAGTTGATATTCCTGTGAAGGTACAAGACTTATTAGATCAAATTTCTAAAGCGAAAGGTGTCATTATCGCTACTCCTGAGTATGACCATGCAATCCCTGCCGTTCTGAAAAGTGCGCTGGAATGGATCAGTTATACCACTCAAACCTTGAAAGACAAGCCTGTTCTGATTGTGGGTGCTTCACATGGTGCGCTCGGTTCTTCCAGGGCACAAGCGCATCTTAGACAAATCCTGGATTCGCCTGAGCTTGGTGCGAGAATGATGCCTAGCAGCGAGTTTCTTTTGGGAAAATCCCAGAGTGCATTTGATAGCAGTGGTAATCTCATTGACGCTCAAAAAGTGGCCGAGCTTGACGAAATCTTCAATGAGTTTGTTTTGTTTACGGAGATCACTACGGAACTGTTATCCAAAAGGACGTTGAAGAAAAAAACGAAAAAATTTTCCTGGCAAGAGTAGGGGGCTAATCACAATGAAAATCATAGCGATCGTTGGCACAAATGCAAAGAAATCGTATAATCGCAAGCTGCTTCAATTCATACAAAAGCATTTTGAGTCCAGAGCAGCCATTGAAATCCTCGATATTACAGATGTTCCGATGTTTAATCAGTCCGATAATCAAACAAACAGTGCAATTATACAATCGTTTAATGAAAAAATTATGGCAAGTGATGGTGTCATTATTGCGACTCCAGAATATAACCATTCCATCCCTTCATCTCTTAAAAGCCTGCTGGAATGGTTGAGCTTTGAAATCCATCCGCTGGCTGGAAAACCCGTGATGATCATAGGTGCGTCACAGGGAACACAAGGTTCCTCGCGTGCACAGCTGCATCTTCGTCAAATCCTGGATGCACCAGGTGTCGAAGCTAACGTGATGCCAGGGTATGAATTTTTGCTTGGCAGCGCACATAAAGCATTTGACGAATCAGGCAACCTGAACAATGAAGGAACGATCGATTTCCTGGAAATATGTTTCCTGCGGTTCCTTCGGTTTGCCAAAATTTCAAATCAGCTGAACGAAGAAGAAGAATTCACTTATAATCCCGGTGTGTATGAGATCAATGCTATAGGTCACAGTGGCAATCTGCCGATGAAGGTATCCTTTAGTGAAAATAGAATTGAAAGCATCGATATCGATTCGAAGGGTGAAACCGAAGGCATCGCCGATGTTGTTTTTGTAAGAATTCCGAATAAAATCATTGAGGGACAGACGCTGAATGTAGATGCTCTCTCAGGTGCTTCTGAAACCAGTAATGCTGTCATCAATGGTGTAGCCAAAGCGGTTAAGCTTGCCGGAGTGAATCCTGACATCCTGAAAAGACGTCCAAAACCTGCTAGCAGCCAGATGAAAGATGACGAAGAATACACTTGCGATGTGGTCGTTGTAGGTGGAGGTGGCGCAGGACTCAGTGCTGCTGCTACAGCTTTACAACAAGGAGCAAGTGCGATTGTACTTGAGAAATATCCTGCTGTTGGGGGGAATACGATCCGCTCAGGTGGTCCTGTCAATGCTGCAGATCCTGTATGGCAACAACAGTTCACTGAGAATCCAGGGGAAAGACAGACGATTGAGAATTTATTAAGTACCGATGAGAGCTTGATCCATCCAGAATATGTAGATGATTTCCATGCACTCAAAGAAGAGTTTACTGCATATCAGGATAAGTTCGGCACAGAAAAGGCTTATTTATTCGACTCCCCACTTCTTCACAGAATGCAAACGTATTTTGGGGGCAAACGTACAGACCTGAATGGGAGCATGATCTATGGACAATACGATCTGGTCAAAGTACTTACAGACCGTGCCTTGGAAAGTGTAACGTGGCTTGAGGATATCGGGGTTGAGTATGATAAGAGTATCGTATTTGCTCCAGTGGGTGCCCTTTGGCGTCGTGGCCATAAACCTGTCAAAAGTTATGGCTCTGCCTTTATCATTGCACTTAGCAAATATGTAGAAGAGCATTCAGGAAAAATTATTACAGATAGCCCGGTCAAACAATTGATCATCGAAGATGGAAAAATAACAGGTGTTATCGCAACAGGTGTCAATGGTCAGAACATAACCATTCATGCCAAAGCCGTTGTGCTTGCCAGCGGCGGTTTTGGTGCAAATACACAGATGCTCAAGGAATACAACACATACTGGAGCCATATTGACGATGATATCAAAACAACAAATTCCTATGCGATGACTGGTGATGGAATATCGCTAGGTAAGAGTGCAGGAGCAGCGCTGACAGGCATGGGCTTCACTCAAATGATGCCTGTAGCCGATCCGGATACGGGCGAACTCTTCAGTGGACTGCAAGTACCGCCTGAAAACTTTGTCATTGTTAATAAAAAGGGAGAACGATTTGTTAATGAATTCTCTGGACGAGATGTCTTAACGAAAGCAGCTATCGAGCAGGGAAGTTTATTTTACCTGATTGCGGATGACGAGATCAAGAAAACGGCAGCGAACACAAGCCAGGAAAAGATAGACCGTCAAGTCGAAGAAGGTACCTTGTTCAGAGCCGATACGATAGAAGAACTGGCAGTGAAAATCAAAATGGAACCTGAAGTTCTTCGAAATACGATTGATAAGTATAACTCATATGTGGATGCGGGCTTTGATCCGGAGTTCCATAAGGATACGTTTAGCTTAAAAGTCGAGAAGTCTCCATTCTATGCTACGCCTAGAAAGCCGGCAGTTCACCATACCATGGGCGGAATTAAGATCGACACCCAAACTCGCGTATTGGATGAAAACGGTCAGCCGATTGCACATCTGTATGCGGCTGGAGAAGTTGCAGGAGGTATACATGCAGGCAACCGTTTAGGCGGTAATGCCTTGACGGATATCTTTACTTTTGGACGAATCGCAGGTAAGACTGCTGTTGATGAGATGAATGATTAGAATGTTAAAATAAGAAATATAGATCACTCTAGGTTTCCCATATGTAAAGAACCCGCTAAACACAAGGATTTCCGAGTGTACAGCGGGTTTTTTCGATGTGGAAATGGTTTGGTTTTGTGGTCGTGGTCACACGAATGTTCTCAGACCCCAAACCAAGCCCGATGAAGGGCATATACGCCTTCTGTAATATCCTCAATACTCAATCCACCAAAACCAATCTGAACCATGGATTGCTCCGCTTGAGCTGGTTGTGCCCAAAAGGGGGATACCGGGTAGACCTGAACACCTTCCTTCTCAGCAGTAGCAATCAGCTTGTGTTCATCCATTCCGTTATGTACACGCAATAAAATATGAAGTCCTGCATCCTCACCAATGATGGTAACTTGAGCACCCATCATCTTCTGAATCATCGAAATGAGTGTGAATTGCTTCTGTCGATATACCTTCCTCATCTTGCGAATGTGGGCTTCCCAATGTCCATTACTCATAAACAGCTCTAGGGTGTTCTGCTGAAAATGAGAGACCGTTTGATCATATAATCGGTAGTCTTGTTTACGGTGTAGTTCTAACATGGTCTGTGGTAGAACCATATACGCAATTCGTAATGAAGGAAGAAGGCACTTTGAAAATGTCCCCAGGTAAACGGTTCGCTGTTGAGTATCCAGGCTTTGCAAGGAAGGTATCGGTTTGCCGACATATCTGAACTCACTATCATAATCGTCCTCAATAATGATCCCATTCTGGTCTGTTGCCCATTTCAGTAATTGCATTCTCTTGGCGAGAGGCATGACCATTCCATAGGGGAACTGATGTGACGGTGTAATGTAGACGATGCGGGAATTGCTTTTGTATAACTTATGGATATGAAGTCCATCTGCTTCCAGCGGAATAGGGTGAATGTTCAGACCTTTATGTTGAAAAACCGTCCGAACACCGTCATATCCCGGGTCTTCCATCGCGATACCATGACTAACGTCACCTAGTAATCCGGATAACACACCGAGCAGGTATTGAACACCAGCTCCAATTATAATTTGATCAGGTGAACAATTTACTCCCCTAGAACTGTGCAGGTAATTTGCAATTTCAGATCGAAGTCCCGGTTCTCCAAGAGGATCGCCATAAGAGAACAACTTCATTTGATTCTGGAGCAAGCTCTGATTGGATAACTTGCGCCAAGTGGCAAATGGAAAATGCTCAGCATCTACGTCACCATAACGAAAATTGTATCGAATCTCTGGGCTATCCTGAATACTGTTTTCCAACCAATCCTTACTCACTACATTGGACAAGGGCAATGTTTCCAGCTTCAAATCCATTATGTATAAGCCACTTCTAGGTCTGCTCTGGACATAACCTTCGGCTAATAACTGTTGATACGCCATATCCACTGTATTACGGCTAATGTGGAGGTGGCTGGATAGTGAGCGAATAGAGGGAAGTCGAGAATCGGCTGGTAACTTTCCGTTCAAAATCTCTTTTTTAATATAGTGATAAAGCTGAGCGTATAACGGATCTCCAGACTCTCTGTTCAACAATAATGTTAAATCAATCATGCTAATCCTCCTCGTTGCCAGAACTGACCCTATGATTTTGTTGAGAGTTGTCACTACTTATGGGGTCAATCGATGGTTACAATTATATCAGTTCCGGTCGAATTGAAAAGATACCAGTACACTGGATTACTATTGTTGTAGGAGGAGAAGGAATGAACAAACCTATAGATGTTATGGAACGAATAGAAAATCCGTCAACACAAGCGGTGGAAAACTTCAATCAACACCCTGGTTTCCGCCGTATGTTTGCCCCAGACCAATTAACAATAGGGCTGTTTTTACCACTTAAATTTTATAAAGGACACATGGATGTTCTAAAAGGACAAGCTGACCTCGTGGAAAGCATTGATCAACGCAATTTTGCAGCTGTATGGGTGCGAGATGTCCCTCTATTTGATCCCGGCTTTGGAGATGCTGGACAAGTATTTGATCCATTTGTCTATCTAGCCTATCTTGCTGCAAGAACCCAAAACGTCTCCCTAGTAACAGGAAGCGCGATCTTCACGCTTCGCCATCCGATTGATTTAGCCAAGGCAGCTGCATCCATTGATGTACTTTCGGGCGGACGACTTGTGTTAGGGATTGCTTCTGGCGACCGACCTGCTGAGTTTCCGGCTTATGGGATAGATGGGGAGCATCGTGATGTGCGATTCCGTGAGACGGTGGAGTTTTTTCGTGAGCTTATACAGGATAGAACTGGCGCAATTCAATCTTCTCTTGGTCAATTGAAAGGGCTTGAATTGCTCCCGAAACCAGCAGCTGGTGGTATTCCGCTCGTTGTGACAGGCTCAAGCAGGCAGTCTTTAGATTGGATTGCGAAGAACAGTGACGGCTGGCTCACGTATCCCGAAGCAACGGCAAACGAATCTGGTCCTCAGATGCTTGGCCATAAGATTAGTGCCTGGCGTGAAAAAATACCTAATGGCATGTTTAAGCCGCATATGACCAACGAATGGATTGATCTGGTGGAAGATGTCAATTATCCTCGAACACCGCTTCGTGGCGGGTACATATTACGTACAGGTCGGGCAGGTTTGATTCAGCTTTTGGAGGAATGGCGATCAGTCGGCGTTAATCATGCTGCACTAGGCATTCATTTTTCGAGTCGGCCTCCTGCTGAGGTGATTCAGGAGTTGGCAGAGGAAGTATTGCCGCTCTTTCCCACGCATGTGGGTCCGAAGCCGTTGTTTACAGGGTGGTAGAGCATAAAATTATTGCCTGATGACACAGATGGCTTTTCTCCGCATTTCTGTTAACGATCCTCTAGATACCATAACGAAAAAGACGTCATTACGAAATATATTATGGCGTTTTTTTCGTTATGGATTGTTCAGGTAGCAAATGCGTAGCTTAGTTCGCGTGTGTGCATGAAGCTGTAAATCGACTCGATACAACAGATCAGGGAAGATATCAAAGGTATGACATGGTCTCTATGTAAACGCTTTAATTTAATATAGACAAGGGGTACCGACGGTGGTAATATAGTTTCTATAAGAAACTATATTGTTCTTATCAAATATAATTGTAAGGACTTCATTCTTAAGTATACGAATAACGCCCTGTGCTAAAGATTTTTTATTGTTTGGTGCTTGAGCGTAGCGAGAGGGATGGAAAATATTATGAGTATAATTGAAACAACAATCGAATCTTTTGACGGTACTCGCCTATATTCTAGTGAAAATTTAGTTAGTGATGCGAAGGCAGCTGTAGTCATTGTTCATGGACTATGTGAGCATGCAGGTCGCTACGATTATGTGACGGAACAATTAAATAAACGTGGTTTTAATGTGTATCGCTTTGACCATCGTGGTCATGCCAGATCCGAGGGACAGCGTACGTTTTATAAAGAATTTGATCATCTTATTGAAGATGTTCATGTCATTGTCGAGGCGGCATTGCAAGAGAGCGGCGATCTTCCGCTGTTTGTCATCGGACATAGTATGGGCGGTTTTGCAACCTCGTCCTTTGGAACGAAATATCCAGGCAAGGTCAAAGGCATCGTGCTATCCGGAGCTCTCACTCGTTACAATACAAAAGTTGCCGGAGAACTGCCGATGGATCTTCCTACAGGCACGTATTTCCCGAATGAGCTGGGCAGTGGCGTATGTAGTGATCCCGCAGTTGTATCCGCTTACGCGAATGACCCACTGGTTGAAAAGCAGATCTCTGTAGATTTATTTAACAGCTTGGGAAATGGCATAACATGGCTGAAGGAGAACGCCAAGCAGTTTACAGATCCCGTACTTGTACTGCATGGGGCCAATGATGGACTGGTCAGCGAAAAGGATTCCCGTGACTTTTACGGAGATATCGCTTCAACGGATAAAACACTCAAAATTTATGCTCATCTGATGCATGAGATCTTTAATGAACCGACTCGTGATGATGTGATTGAAGAAGCAATTACATGGATTGAAAAACGGATCTGATTTCAGTAGAGTAAGAGAGAGAATCTGAATATGAAAGGGATTACGCATGAAATTAGATTGGATGGGCGACCATCGGGAACTGATTGAGAAAATTATCAAATACGGTAATGCGTACTCAAACACGTATAAGCTGCAGCGAAGTTATGGTACAGATATGATGTTCTCGGCTTCACAGATTCAGACGCTGGAATATATTCTGGAAGCCGAGGACAAGGAAGAGAAGATGTCGGAGATGGCCGCACGCCTGGGTGTAAGCCGCAGTACATTTTCCAAGAACGTGAAGAATCTGACGGAAAAAGGGTTGCTCGAAAAATTTCATTTAAGCGGTAACCGCAAAGACATATACGTCAAACCTTCGGAGAAAGGTCGCGAGGTGTATGTGAAGTATACCGAATTTGTAAGGGAACTTTGCTTTGATGAGATTTTCAAGTATGCAGATCAGATTTCAGAAGCGGATAAGCAGAACTTTGTTCGCATCATGGATCTGTTTGCCGATGTGCTCGTCTGGTATGGTGAAAAAGAACAGGAAGCGCGCAAGTTAATCAGAATTGATTCCGATTCGGGAAGCGACTAGTTTCGAGATAAAAGGGATTTTCCTCAAGCCTGTTCTGTGGCCTGAAAGGGAAATTCCTTTTTGTTTCCTCTGAAACGCGAACCTTTAAATTAAGGCACCAGCCCATTCCCTCCGCGAATGTCCGTCATACAGTATAAAGTGCTTGATGCAGCAGAGGCTGTAGGACAATTATTCAGCAGGGAGTGGGATGTGTGAAATCATTAACCAAGCTTACCGGACGGGTTATTTACAAAGGTGATCCAGGATATGAAGCGGCGCGCAAGAACTGGGACCCGCATACGGACAGATTTCCCAAAGTTTTTGTTTTTGCCCAACGGACGAAGGATGTATCCAACGCTATCCGATGGGCTCGTGAGAATAATGTTCCGATTCGTCCGCGGAGTGGCAGACACGCGCTGGAAGTGAATCTTTCCCAAGTGAATGGCGGTATCGTGATTGATGTGAGTGATCTGAATTCCATCAAACTTGATAAAAAAAATGGAACGGTTGTTGTGGGTACGGGTAACCGAGTAGGGAGAATTGCGAATACCCTTGCCAAGCAAGGGTTCATAGCTCCTTTTGGTGACAGCCCTACTGTAGGGATCGGTGGAATTACGTTAGGTGGGGGAATTGGGCCTCTCCAGCGTACCATCGGTCTTATCAGTGATAACCTGCTTGAGGTGGAGATGGTGGACGCCAAAGGAAAAGTGATTCGGGCCAATAAAAATCGTAATTCAGATCTCTTTTGGGCCTCTCGGGGAGGGGGCGGTGGTAACTTCGGAGTATACACCCGCTACAAATTCAAAGTGCGCCGTGCTCCAGCGAAAGCAACTGTATTTAAGATTACCTGGCCATGGGCTCAATTCGAAAAGGTGCTCAAAGTATGGCAGAGGTGGGCTCCCTCTGTGGATACAAGACTGGGCAGCGAGTTGTCCATCGGACCGAAAAAGGGTGGCAATGTCGTCATGGAGGGGCTGTTCCTAGGGTCAAAAACAGAGGCACTCCGTCTATTGCAGCCGATTACAAGTGTTGGCACACCGACAAGTTCCATTGTTCGTTTGTTACCTTACACGGAAGTTGTGAAGTTCTTATTACAACCTGATCCGACCGAGACTCAACGGTATAGCAACCAGTTCTCGTCCGGTTTTGGACGAAAACCATTCCCCGACAAAGCCATTAAATCGATGCGAACATTTTTGGAGAACCTGGAAGAGGGGCCAGGCGGATTCTATTTCCTCAACTGGGGCGGAGCAGTAAGTCGCAAATCACCTAGATCAACCGCCTTCTTCTGGCGTAAAGAGAAGTTCTATGTGGAATGGACCAGTACGTGGCTCAAACCATCCCATGCCGCCAAAAATATCGCACTCGCTCGTAATACTCGCAAGAAATTGCAACCATACATTGTGGGTTCCTATATCAACGTTCCAGACCAAGGGATCAAAAATTCCGGTCCAGTGTACTATGGAGCCAACTATGCCAGACTGCGGAGAGTCAAAGCCAAGTATGACCCGAAAAATGTGTTTAACAATCCGCAAAGCATTACTCCTGCTCGGGTAGTGTAGTCCATGTTCACTTGTTTAATACCTCTTCAATGAGTGAAGAAAACACGCCTTAATTGGCGTGTTTTTTGTTGAAGTGAACTTATTTTCAAAAGGAAACTAAAAAGCTACCCTCGGTCATATGACCAAGAGCAGCTTATTCACATGTTAGATACGCACGGCAGTTAAAGCGCTATTAAGCTTTAACTTGTTCTCCAGCAAATACTTCAACGTTCATTGGAGCGGCCATGAATGCTGCTGCTTGTTGAACAAAAGCTTGGAAATGCGCGCTTGTGTTGTGGGAAGCTGTAGCAGCTTCATCTTTCCACAGCTCGATCATCGTGTATTGTTGTTCGCGTTCTGTGCTTTTCGCCAAATCGTAGCTGATGTTACCTTCTTCTTGACGTGTAGCAGCCATCAGTTCTTTCGCAGCTGCGAGGAATGCTTGCTCTTGGTCCGGTTTAACTTGCAGATGAGCGTGAATGATAATCATAATGTATAACCTCCATATTGTGTTTATTTGGAATGTGTTAAGAAAGGGGAAACCGTCCCTGATATTATGCCCAAGTTGTGATGGTTTCTACAGGCAGGCGGTAGGATGGGTGACCTTCTTTGGCCGATTTACCGATCGAGATCAACATAACCGCTTGATAACGCTCTTTGTCCATGCCAAATGCTTCTGCGATTTGGTCTTTTTCGTAACCACCGATTGGGTTAGTATCATAACCGTGAGCACGTGCTACAAGCATTAATTGCATGGAAGCAAGTCCAGCGTCGATCATATTAACTTCGCGAATAGCGGAAGCAGGCATATTTTCATAATAAGGTAATACTTTTGATAGTTGCATATCTTTAACTTCTTGTGGCATATAACCGAGTTCTACAGCTTTGCCAAAAATTTCTTCCATATGTTCCGCGTTTTTCATGTCAATGAATACGCCAATGACTGCGGAGGAAGTCAACACTTGATTTTGATTAAATCTCGCAAGTGGAGCAAGCTTTTCTTTACCTTCAGTCGTATCTACAACCAGAAAACGCCAAGGCTGCAAATTGATCGAAGATGGTGCACGGGAAGCTTCTGACAGAATTTCAGTCATTTCTTCACGGCTAATTTTCACTTCAGGATCGTAAAGTTTAACAGAACGACGACCGTAGGTGATTTCGTTAAAATCATTGGTTTTTTGGAATTTGCTTTGAATTGTACTCATGCATGGATCTCTCCTCTATATATGGGTTTAGAAATTGTTCTGCATACGTTCCAGGAAATCGGCGAGTGATTGAACTTCGTCTTCACTGAAATCCTGTAAAATCTGGTTGATAAAATTGGTCTTCTCAGCTTTGTAGCCTTCAATCTGCTTCCGACCGTGGTCCGTCAAACGAACAAAAGTGACCCGATTATCATCGGGATTCTTACGTCTTGTAACCATTAGGTCCGCTTCAAGCTGCTTCAAGTGGCGTGTAATCGCAGCACTATCAATGTTAATGATTTTCTGCAGCATGGATTGGTTAATCTCATCGACCTGATCCAGCTCATGCAGAATTTCAAAGCGAGAGGAACTGATACCTGTACAGCGTTCGAACTTGGGACTGAGTTTGTTACCCAACACGTTCAACAGATTGATGATTTGTTCTTCTTTGGAAACAATACGTGTCATGACTAGACCTCCCGGGTGAATCTGAATCATGAACAACGGCGTATGTTAACCAATGATTAATGTTGCAGTATACAATGCCATTGCCTAATGATTATTTGGATGCTCTCGAATCATTGATGTATCAATATTTGATGCGTCAATCATTGATGGCTCAATTAATATATCATGCCTTTTATGATTTTGCAACAGGTTAGAAAATGTTGCTGATGCTGGCGTTATTATCCCGCTACGTATACATTGCAGTCCATATATGTTGTCCAAATGGGTAAGTTAATATTGATTGTGCATGTTATTGAGAATTGTTATCAATTGATTTATAATGAAATGAAATATACATACTGAGCGAAAATTACAGGCTCTTCATAAAGAAAGCAAGAAGGTATGTCGATGTAATATGGCGGGAGGGAAAGTACAGCGGATATGAATTTGAATGATCACATCAGGTTGTGGAATCATGTTTTTGTCAAAATACTGGATGTACGCCAAAACGCTTTGCATCCTGGGGAGAAGTTGAAGAATTATCAACTACCAGCAAGTACCTATCTATATATAACCGACGGAAGTGCACGGATACGAATGGATCAACACAGATACATCGTGGAGGGATTCCACATCATTCATGGAGGCAAGCAGGCGTATTTAAATATGGAGACGGATTCGGGCGTGGCGTATTATATGATTTTGTACAAAGCCATCCTAGCCTTGCCCTGTGGGATGGAAATTCAGTATCTGATGGACCATGAACGTCCGTTTCAGGACCAATATGCATTTGTACCAACCCGTCCGCTACACATGTATCAGTGTATGGAGGAATTGAAACAGGAGTGGGAGCAGTCTACTAAGCTTGCAAAGTTACATGCCAAAACCTTATTTCATCAATGGGTATATCTTTTATTGACAGACTTACACGAACAATCCATTCAGCCACATAAACCGGATACGGTCACACAGGCTATTGAATATATGAATGCTCATCTCCATGAGCCCATAGCTCTTGACGTAATGGCAGAAGCAATGGAATGCAGTGTGGGGCACTTGTCGAGGCTGTTCAAACAAAAGTTAAACATCAGTCCCATCCAGTATCTTGGACAGATTCGAATGGAGAGGGCCGCACATCTTCTGGTGCATACCAGTGCAACGCTGCAACAGATTGCAGAACAGATCGGCTATCCGGATGCACATTCACTGAGCCGTAGCTTCAAAAAAATAAAAGGGCTTTCTCCAATTCGCTACAAAAAAGGAGTAAGCCAACGGTTAAACAAGTCGAAACACCCATTGGTATTGAACAACAAGCAAGATTTGCCCAGTGTAATGCAAGAAAATGCCCTTCATTCGTTACATTCCCATCTATATAATGATATTGATTATCAATATCAAAAGAGTGTTGGAGGGGAATTAATAATGCAAGGAAAATTCAAAATGACAGCACTAAGCATGATGTTGTGTCTCACGCTATTGCTCACGGCCTGTTCCAGTCCAGCGCCGTCTGCAAGTGGTACGCAAACAGAGACCAATGCGACTACTACACAATCGGGTAACCAGGCAACGGAGGCAGGGAAATCGACTGCACAGCCGGAGACGCGGACCGTCTCTACAATGAGGGGAGATGTGGTAATCCCGGCCAATCCGCAGCGTGTTGCTTCAGATCAATATATGGGGTACCTGCTGAAACTGGGCATAGTACCGGTTGGTGTAAGAACATTTATGCTGAACGAAGGATGGATTGAAAAGTCTGGCATTGCTACTGATGTTATAGCGGGTATTGAGGATTTGGGAGGAGAGTTCCCAATGAATCTGGAGAAGTTAGTGTCACTTGAGCCGGATCTCATCATCGGTTCCATTGATAAAAATATTGAGGATTACGAAAAAATTGCAACGACCGTCTTTTTACCTTATTGGGAAGGTGATAAAACTTCTGGCCCATTGGAAAAGCTGCGCCGGATTGCTGGTGTTTTTGGAAAAGAGAAGGAAGCAGAGCAATGGATCACGACATATGAAGAGAATATCGAAGAGACTAAGAAGCAGATAGATGGTGTAATTAAAGAAGGCGAGACCGTATCCATCATACAAATAGGGTACAAAGCGTTGTATGTACTTGGTGCAGAAGGCGGGAACTATGGTAGTTCCACGATCTATGAGATGCTGAAACTGCCTCCAACTCAGCAAGCACTCGAAATGAAGGATGGATTCGAGACGATCTCCCTTGAAGTACTGCCTGAGTATATGGGAGATCATATCTTCTTATATGGTTCGGGTAGTGAGGACGCCAAAGAGATCCTGAACAGCGAGGTTTGGAAACGTCTGCCTGCTGTGCAGAAAGGACAAGTCTACACCTATGGTTCCTTGGATGGTACAGAGGATGAGTTCGTCATGGAAGATCCCTATTCACTGGAGTTGCAGTTGGATAGTATAAAGAATTTACTATTGGGAGCTGAAAAATAGAGTGTAATCAGTTCACATAGAATCGGATCAGAACAGGGAGGGGACGTGAGCATGAAGGAAAATGATTGGATCAAACAACTGGAGCAACTACATTTCTCTGCTGTCCACGTCTGCCATTACTTTAGCAATCCGGGGGCTGTTCAGCGTCGGATCTGGAAAAGGTTCGCCATTTGCAGGGTCATCGCGGGCAAAGGATCTTTGTCTATGGATAACATTGTACATACGGTATCTCAAGACGAGTGGTTTTTGTTGAAGCCAGGAATGCATGTGGAGTTTCAGACGGATATGGAAGCACCTGTCCGATATCAGATCATTTTATTTTCCTGTGTTACACTTACCCGGCGTAAGAATGCTTGGCATACCGAGGCATTTGATCTCCCTGTGACGGGCAAACTTAATGTTCCTTCCAATACACGTGATATTCAGGAGATGATGGATACCCTGATGAGTGGAAAACACTCGTTTACGAGTCTGGAAAAGACGCGCAGGAAACATCTTTTGCATCAGTTGTTGATTCAGTTAATGATGCATGTGAATGAAGCAACACCCCCTGTAGCGGGGATGGATTTGGCACTTGATTATATGACGCATCAGTATATGGAAGACATTCGAATTGATCAGATGGCCCGCGTGGCAGGGCTTAGTGTGAATCATTTTATAAGAACATTCAAACGGCAATTAAACATGACTCCGATTGAATATATATTGAAACTACGTATGGCAAAGGCCAAGCAGCTGTTATTTTCTTCAGATAAAATCAAGGATATTGCAGAGCAAGTGGGTTATAAGGACGAGCACTATTTCAGCAGAGTTTTCAAGAAAAACGAAGGAATCGCCCCAACGTTGTATATGAAAAATAAAGTGAATCGCATTGCCACCTTGTATTACGGGTTGGACGATTATGTGATAACGCTTGGTTTGAGGCCAGTATCGGCTTTATCCTATGGTCAGAGGGTGGCTCGACATGTTGCCATACCTGCGCTTCAAGCACACAGTCATCAGGGACTTATTCTGGATAGCTTCAATCAGAACTATGATGATTTGAGGCGAGTCCAACCGGACCTGATCATTACAAGTGATCGTTTGGAGCCAAATGACTCCCTGCATCGTATCGCGCCTACCACCATGCTGGAGCACACCAACCATTTTGGGGAGAGGCTTCTGTATATGGCGGACATTATGGGCCGCACCGAACAGGCCGTACAGTGGATAGAACAACATGCTGAACTGAGCCGGGTTCTTCGAGGGCGCATTCAATCGAGGTGGGGGAAACAGAGTGTCATGTTCATCCGGGTGACTTCTCATTTCTACCGAATGTATGGATTGAACAACCAGACAGGGGCCCTGTTGTATGATGATCTGGGATTTTATTTGCCTCGTGATTTTCCGGAACAACAGTGGGCTGTAGAGAGCAAAGTTTGCGATTTGCAGTTATACGACGCGGATCATGTGTTTGTAATGGTCGACCCGACAGAAGAGGCACGTGCTCAACTGGGGCAATTGCAGCGATCCAGTGCATGGTTGGCATTAAAGGCTGTTCAAGAAGGCCATGTATATAATGCAGGAGATATTTTCTTCAAAACGCTGGGTCCCACCGGACGCATGTGGGCCATGCGATATGTGGCAGAGCAACTTGGGGTTACCTTACGGTGATATTGTGCAAGAGAAGAGAGTGGAATAATCCATGGTAAGCCTGTATGCTTTTCCCTACTATAGTGATAATGATTATTATTATTAAATAGTAGAGGGGATTTACTACAAATGGTAAGACAGAGAGCAACAACGATGATACTGTTGGCCCTGCTTGTGCTCGTTCTGACGGCATGTAGCAAGGCATCAGAAGTAACAGAAGCAACGCCTCCGCAACAGGATACCCCTGTGGAAGAGAGTGGTACACAAACGATTGAGCATCTTAAAGGAACAGCGGTTGTACCGCAAAAAATAGAGCGTATGGTGGTATTATCTGCTGCTTACATCGATCACATGTTGACGATTGGTGAGAAACCAGCAGGCGTTAATGTAGAAGTTCGTTACGGAGGAGATTATTTGCCTTACTTTGCAGATCAGCTTGCCGGCATTCCAACGGTAGGGTCTGCAGACAGTCCTAACCTGGAGGCTATCCTTCAGATTGATCCGGATGTCATCGTTATTGAGAGTCGAACTGCGGAGAGTACGTATGATCAGTTGGAGAAAATCGCTCCGACGATTGTACTTGGTACTGAATGGCTGGATTTTGTTGATGATACGACATATTGGACACAGGATCTGTTGACCATTGCCGGGATGTACAACAAAGTGGATCTGGCAAAAGAAAAGATAGCCGAGGTAGAGCAGCAGGCGAAGCAATTAAAAGCGAAGATCGAACAACTGGATCAAAAAAAGTTGGCTTATCTGCGTGTAAGAGAGAAGACCTTACAAATTTACGCGGCAAAAGGACATCCAACCAACACACTTTTGTATCATGATCTTGGATTTGTGCCAACGACTGTGACACCTGCCGAACAACGTGAGGACCTGTCCATGGAGAAAATCGCGGATATCGATGCTAATTTCGTAGTTCTTGAGGTTGACCCGAATGCCGATGAGTATTTAAACAACATCAATGCAAGCTCACTCTGGAAGGGAGTGCCGGCTGTCGGTGCAGATCAGGTCTATACGACAGACTCGTTCTGGTTGTTTAAGGGCTGGGGAGCGATTGGGCGAAGCGAGATTATCAACGAAGTTGAAGAGATGATTCAATAGATGAGACATTATCCAAGACATGATTATTCAGAGATGTCGGAAGTGTTACAGCAATTTTTTGTGACGACGATCCAAGTGGACTGCGATGATTCCAAGTATCCTTTCCGTGTGAAGGATCTGCTGAATGAAGAGAAACGAAACTTGATATTGCGTGAACAGGCTATGCAGCAAGGGCTTCAATTGGGCGGAAGAGGAAGTGCGGCCGTCGGTACACTTTTTGCCAAACGTTACTCCGTATTCGTGATGTCCGTAATTTCAGCATTCAGTCTATACGATACTATACTTAGCGTTGCAGACGATGATGTGCGGTTTGAATTGAATGGTGCAGGTGGCATGCGATATGAGACTCTGCTGGAGAGAACCTCTCTGGAGGGTGAAGATCCTGTTCAGCGCAGGTCAGAGAGTGGCTTGCTCAAGAAAAGAGTGCTGTTACATCTGGAACCTGTCCTGCGAGCGGTAGCCGTCGCTACAAGAGCGAGCGATAAGGTCATGTGGTCTCTGGTTGCCCATAATGTGCAACAATTGTATGCACGTATGATCAATGATCAGAGCATTTGGAAGACAGATGAACGGCTTGCAAAGATTCAAGAAGATCAAAGCCTCTGGCTGGATCGGCAAAACGATAATGCATGTACATTTGCCAATGAGCTGCAGCGCTTCGAACATTCCGGGTGGCAGGGACCTCCGTTCCTGCTACGCCGATATTGTTGTTTGGCTTATCTGGTTGGAGACGGAAGTCATACACATGGGTATTGTGACAGTTGTCCGAAGCTGGATTCGGAATCACGATTGCGTAAACTTCTTCAGCAGTGAACAGACACTCTTGTACCGCATGGTACGAATCTGTTTCAGACAAACCATGTTCTCTTCGGTTTCCAGTGGATAGAATCTATGATCGACAAGTTACACAACCTGCAGCGGCTTGAGCCAGCGTCTGCGGGTTTGTTGGCTTTGTACAAGGTCACGATACCTTTGCATCGAGGGATAGTATTCGTTATACTTCAAGCTATTGATCAATTAATCACTAACTATTGGAGGGCGGATTATCATGGCAAAGGATAAAGCAGCGTCGGTTAACCGGCGAAATGATATTATCTCTGCAGCAATTGACGTCTTCGCGGAAATTGGCTATTATCGTGCGACTACAGCCCAGGTGGCTGAACGGGCACAGATCTCACAGCCGTATATATTTCGTTTTTTCAAAACAAAAGAAGCTTTATTATTAACTGCAATTGAGGTCTCATGGACACGGGTGATTGATTCGTTTCGAATTGTGGTGGAGATGGCGACACCAGATCAGTTAGAGAATGATCTCATTGAAGCCTATGATAAGATTCTGGAATCGCACAAGAGCGAGATCTTGCTTCAGATGCAGGCGCAAACGATCCGGGAGGAAGTCATTCGTCAGGCTATGCAAAAAGGCATTAGTGATGTAAGAGCCATGGTACTGGAAGCTTTCACCGTTGCAGGAATTGCTGAACCGCTGAAAAGAACCATGATTTTTCTGGCAATCGGGATGTTGTGTAATGTATCTAATGCACTGGATATGCCAGAGTTGAAGGAACGATAGAGAGGGAGGTAAAGTCCCTTTTTATATTTTAGTTATTGATCAATCACTAAATGGATGAAAGAGGTTTCATTGTGCGAACGTTCCATATAACGAGATGGAGAGCGGTCTGATTCCGCTGCTATAACAGAAGATAAATGAAGGAAGTAACCGAAGAACATTCGAAGCAGCCACATACCCGAAAAGGCAAGACACGACTTGCCTATGAACAGATGTTATTCAGCACAAGATGGAGTAGAGCTCAGGTGATGATCGTTCGTTTGCCAGATTATTATGGCCCATCGGCTAATCAAGCTTCCTATCTGGGTTCAACCCTTGAAGCGATAGCAAAAGGTAAGATGGCTTTTTTTATCGGAAATATGAACGTGCCGAGAGAGTATATTTATTTACCGGATGCTGCGGTCATGGTGGTGGAGCTGGCAAGCAGAGAGATGACGTATGGACAGAATTGGAACATTCCTGGATCGGGGATCATCTCGGGTCATGACATCGTGCGATTGGCACGGAAGGCTGCGGGAAGAAGCAAACCTGTGCTGGCGATAGGAAAAGTAGGATTGTCGGTGATTGGACTGGGTGTACCCGTTATGAAAGAAATTGTAGAAATGTTATATCTGACCGAGGAACCCCTGATCTTGAGTAGACAGAAGTATGAGGAACGGATTGGCCCGATTGTGGCAACATCTTTTGAGGAAGGAATTAAGTTGACGATTAAGGAGTTGGAGTTGCAGGGGGAGTAGAGGGGGAATATATTTTTTGGAGAAAAGTAATTGATTGATCACTAACTGTAAGGTTTTATAGGTATATGGAATAGGGGGCGCATAAAGCTAGTCCCGGGCATAGAGTGTACTATTGTAAAATGCGGGGATTTGACGTGGTGTACAAGGAGGGGGGATTCTCTTGTGAGCGGTATGTCCAAAAGGAAACGCAAAATTTCCTCAATCAGTACAGGTAAACGGAAAGCAAAAAAATCAAAAAAACACTCTATCCCAAAGAAGAAGAGTAAGTCTTGTAAGAAAAGCAGACGTAAATGCAAAAAAAAGAAAAGTCACAGGATTCCTTTCCTTCGCGGCCCACGGGGTTATCAGGGAATGAGAGGATTCACTGGAGCAACAGGTGCTACTGGGTTAACCGGAGATCCTGGGTATCCCGGCATATGGGGAGCAACCATTTTAACAGGACGGATCGGAGTAACTGGAACCACGGGAAGTACCGGAATAACTGGAGTCACAGGTGCAACAGGAGCTACCGGACTGACGGGCACCACAGGTGTGACTGGAACTAGGGGAGTTACAGGTCTGACCGGTCAAACGGGTGAGGCGGGAGCAACTGGTTCTACAGGAAGTACAGGAGCTACAGGTGCAACTGGCACTGGATCAACTGGAGTCACAGGAACAACCGGCGCAACTGGAATTACCGGAATTGGTGTTACAGGCGTGACCGGTGCTACAGGAAATACCGGTATAACCGGCTTTACAGGTCCAACTGGAGTTGCAGGATTAGCTGGGGCTACCGGGTTCACTGGAGCAACTGGTCCAACTGGAATTGGTGTGATGGGACTAACAGGATCTACTGGTGAAACAGGATTCACGGGAGTTACAGGTTCGATTGGCCCAACCGGAGCGACGGGTCTAATAGGTATTACGGGTGCGACTGGATTAACGGGAAGTACTGGCGAAATTGGAATCACAGGCCCGTCCGGAGCAACAGGAACAACTGGTATTACTGGAACCACAGGTACCACAGGTATCACAGGAGTCAGTGGCGTAACTGGAACGACAGGTACTACGGGCGCGACCGGCCCAACCGGTGAGACAGGTATCACCGGAGTTACAGGCGCTACAGGATTTACTGGGGCGATAGGAGCAACGGGAAGTACGGGTCCAACTGGAAATACTGGCATAACCGGCATGACAGGGATAACAGGTGCGATCGGCGCAACTGGTGCCACTGGGGAAACGGGACTTACTGGTACGACAGGCCCCACTGGGGGGATCGGGTCTACGGGAGTTACTGGTGTAACCGGAACTACAGGAAGTACTGGTGCGACCGGAGCGACTGGCGTCACTGGAGAGACGGGTCTAACAGGTATTACGGGTGAGACTGGAGTTACAGGAAGCACTGGTACTTCTGGAACAACAGGCACTACGGGGGCAACTGGATTAACAGGTGTGACGGGAGCAACCGGCGAAACAGGCACGACAGGCATCACTGGCGTTACTGGAAATACTGGTGCTTCAGGGATTACTGGATTTACGGGCAGTACAGGTGCGACCGGCACGACTGGTGTGACAGGACTCACTGGGGCCACTGGTATAAGTGGTGTCACTGGTGAAACAGGACCAACAGGTACAACCGGAGTAACTGGCGTTACTGGAATTGCGGGCACAACAGGAACGACTGGAATAACAGGTGCAACAGGTATTACTGGATTTCAAGGCAGTACAGGTGCGATCGGAGCAACTGGTGCCACTGGCACAACCGGAGTCACAGGTACGACTGGTGTGTCAGGACCTACCGGGGATACAGGAGTAACGGGAACTACCGGTACCACAGGAATAACTGGCGTTACCGGAGCAACTGGCGCCACTGGAGAGACGGGTTTAAATGGAAACACCGGCACGACAGGTGTGACAGGACCGACCGGGGCTACTGGAGAAACGGGTACCACCGGAGTTACAGGTGCTACAGGATCTACTGGGGCGATAGGGGCAACGGGAAGTACAGGTGCGATCGGAGCAACTGGTGCCACTGGCACAACCGGAGTCACAGGTACGACTGGTGTGTCAGGACCCACCGGGGATACAGGAGTAACGGGAACTACTGGAGATACAGGTCAAACAGGGGTTACAGGAACGACAGGTGTGACGGGAGAAACAGGGTTCACAGGACTAACGGGAGTTACCGGTCCAACAGGAACGACGGGACCGACTGGGGCGACTGGAGCGACCGGAATTACAGGTATCTCGGGAGTGACTGGCGTAACCGGAACGACGGGAATTACTGGAGCGACCGGGCCCACTGGTGTCATTGGAGAGACGGGTCTAACAGGAGGTACAGGTGCAACTGGTATTACAGGTCCTACGGGTGCGACTGGTATCACAGGAATCACGGGTACAGCTGGTGTAACTGGCCCAACAGGTGCGACTGGAGAAACAGGAAGTACAGGTTCCATTGGAGTAACCGGCGCAACCGGAACAACTGGTGCAACTGGAGAGACGGGGCTAACAGGAGTCACAGGTGTCACCGGGGAAACGGGTCTAACTGGGGCTACAGGTGTAACGGGCTCAACCGGTTCGACTGGCCCAACAGGAGAGACAGGACTAACAGGTATAACTGGAAGTACGGGTGCGACGGGAACAACTGGTGTTACAGGTGCAACCGGAGTTAGTGGCACAACAGGAATTGCTGGTGTAACTGGCGCGACAGGACTCACCGGGGCTACTGGTTCAACTGGTAATACCGGAGCTACTGGCATAACCGGGGTCACCGGCGAAACAGGGCCAACCGGCACAACTGGCTTAACTGGCGTTACGGGTACAATTGGTGTGACCGGAGCAACAGGCGTCACTGGAGAGACAGGAGCTACAGGTCTGACGGGAAATACAGGACCAACGGGTGTCACCGGATTTACGGGTCCAACAGGTGAAACAGGAATCACTGGAGTTACAGGCCCTACTGGAGCAACCGGCTCAATCGGAACTCCTGGAGATACAGGTTCAACAGGGGTCACAGGTACGACTGGTGTGACGGGATCGACCGGTGCAACTGGAGAAACGGGAATTACAGGTGCGGCTGGACTAACTGGCATTACCGGAACCACGGGCGTCACAGGAGGTACCGGAGCTACAGGAATTACGGGAGCGACCGGAACCACGGGCGTTACTGGGGAGACTGGTCTAACAGGGAACACAGGTGTAACGGGACCAACCGGCACGACTGGTTTAACTGGCGTAACGGGACTTACTGGTGTGACCGGAACTACTGGCACTAGTGGCATAACGGGAACAACTGGTATTACGGGAGTAACCGGAGCAACAGGTGTCACTGGAGAGACGGGTCTAACAGGAGGTACAGGTGCAACTGGTATTACAGGTGCTATGGGTGCGACTGGACTAACTGGTATTACCGGAACCACGGGTACAGCTGGGGTAACGGGCCCAACAGGTGCCACTGGAGCAACAGGAAGTATAGGTGCCACGGGAGTAACCGGAACAACTGGTGTAACTGGAGAGTCGGGTCTAACAGGAGTCACTGGTGTCACCGGGGAAACGGGTATAACTGGGGCCACAGGTGTAACGGGCCCTACCGGATCGACTGGCCTTACAGGAGAGACGGGGTTAACCGGGGTCACAGGTCCGACTGGTGTGACGGGACTGAACGGTGCAACTGGAGAAACTGGAATTACAGGTACAACTGGACTAACTGGCATTACTGGAACCACGGGTATCACAGGCGTGACCGGAGTTACCGGACTGACTGGTGTCACTGGGGAAACGGGTCTAACAGGATTCACAGGCGCGACGGGACCGACGGGATCGACTGGGGCGACAGGAGCAACCGGAATTACAGGTATCTCGGGAGTGACTGGCGTAACCGGAACGACAGGTGTTACTGGAGAAACAGGGTTCACAGGACTGACGGGAGTGACCGGGGCCACTGGTGTTACTGGGGAGACCGGTCTAACAGGAAACACAGGTGTAACGGGCCCTACCGGTTCGATTGGCCCAACTGGTGAAATAGGACCAACCGGCACGACTGGCTTAACTGGCGTTACGGGTACAATTGGTGCGACCGGAGCAACAGGCGTCACTGGAGAGACAGGAGCAACCGGCTCAATCGGAACTACTGGAGATACAGGTTCAACAGGGGTCACAGGTCCGACTGGTGTGACGGGCCCTACCGGTTCGACTGGCCAAACTGGTGAAACAGGACCAACAGGCACAACGGGTGCAACTGGTATTACAGGTCCTACGGGTTTGACTGGAGAAACAGGAAGTACAGGTGCCACGGGAGTAACCGGCGCAACCGGAACAACTGGTGCAACTGGGCTAACAGGAGTCACTGGTGTCACCGGGGCTACAGGTGTAACGGGATCTACCGGTTTGAATGGCCCAACAGGAGAGACAGGACTAACAGGTATAACTGGAAGTACGGGTACGACGGGAACAACTGGTGTTACAGGTGCAACCGGAGTTAGTGGCATAACAGGAATTGCTGGTGTAACTGGCACGACAGGACTCACCGGGGCTACTGGTTCAACTGGTAATACCGGAGCTACTGGCATAACCGGGGTCACCGGTGAAACAGGGCCAACTGGCACGACTGGCTTAACTGGCGTTACGGGTACAATTGGTGTGACAGGAGCAACAGGCGTCACTGGAGAGACGGGTCTAACTGGGAGCACAGGTACGACTGGAGTTACTGGTATAACTGGTCCGACAGGCACTACAGGACTAACAGGGAATACTGGTGAAACAGGACCAATAGGTACGACTGGAGCTACAGGTCCAACAGGGGTGACAGGTACGACTGGTGTGACGGGATCAACTGGAGAAACAGGGTTCACAGGACCAACGGGAAGTACGGGTACTACGGGAGCTACTGGTGTAGCAGGCACAACTGGTATCACAGGGGAAACAGGTCTAACAGGAATTACTGGTCCAACTGGTGTTAAGGGATTAACTGGAGCCACGGGCACGACAGGACCAACCGGACCAACCGGACCAACCGGAGCCACTGGTGTGACTGGCATAACCGGAGTCACAGGTACGACTGGAGTTACAGGAGCAACGGGGAGTACGGGTTCCACAGGAATAACTGGCGTATCCGGGCCGACTGGTGCTACTGGAATTACTGGCCAAACTGGTGTGACAGGATCAACCGGAGTTTCGGGAGTAACTGGACTTACTGGATTAACTGGGGAGACGGGTCTAACCGGGATTACAGGTGCGACTGGTGCTACTGGAATTACTGGGGCAACCGGTCCAACGGGTATTACTGGTGAAACAGGAATAACCGGCACGACCGGCGTAACTGGCATTACGGGTGTGACTGGAGCTACTGGAATTACCGGCGCCACCGGCACAACTGGCCAAACTGGTGAGACGGGAGTAACTGGACTTACTGGGGTTACAGGTACTACTGGAATTTCTGGAACGACGGGAGCAACTGGAGAGACGGGTCTAACTGGGGTCACAGGTACGACTGGTGTGACGGGGCCCACCGGGGCTACTGGAGCAACGGGAACTACGGGTATCACAGGTGCGACTGGCATAACCGGAGTTACAGGTACGACTGGTGCTACAGGGGCAACCGGTCCAACGGGTATTACTGGTGAAACAGGAGCAACCGGCACGACTGGCTTAACTGGTGTTACGGGCACAATTGGTGCGACCGGAGCAACAGGCGTCACTGGAGAGACGGGTCTAACTGGGAGCACAGGAGCCACAGGAATTACTGGTGCTACAGGTCCAACAGGGGTCACAGGAACGACAGGTGAGACGGGTCTAACCGGGATTACAGGTGCGACTGGTGCTACTGGAATTACTGGGGTAACTGGATTTACAGGAGCCACTGGCACAACTGGCCAAACTGGAACGACAGGAGCCACTGGTGCCACTGGAGAGACGGGTCTAACAGGGGTCACAGGTACGACTGGTGTGACGGGGCCCACCGGGGCTACTGGAGCAACAGGAACCACGGGCATTACAGGAGAGACGGGCGTAACAGGCGCCACCGGTACAACAGGTGTAACGGGACCAACCGGTGCGACCGGAGCCACTGGGGCAACCGGAACTACGGGAGTTACTGGCGTAACCGGCTCGACTGGAGAGACGGGTGCAACAGGCGTTACCGGCACGACAGGTACAACAGGACCAACCGGAGCTACTGGTGCGACTGGCATAACCGGAGTCACAGGTACGACTGGTGCTACAGGGGCAACCGGTCCAACGGGTATTACTGGTGAAACAGGAGCAACCGGCACGACCGGCGTAACTGGCATTACGGGTGTGACTGGAGCTACTGGAATTACAGGTGCCACCGGCACAACTGGTCAAACTGGAGAGACGGGTCTAACAGGGGGCACAGGTACGACTGGTGTGACGGGACCAACCGGGGCTACTGGAGCAACGGGAACTACAGGCGTTACAGGCGTAACCGGAGCGACAGGAACTACGGGTGCGACTGGTGCCACTGGCGTAACTGGTGCCACTGGCGTAACTGGTGTTACGGGTACAACAGGTACAACAGGTACAACAGGTACAACAGGTACGACTGGAGCCACTGGGATCACAGGTGTGACTGGAGCAACAGGAACCACGGGTATTACAGGAGAGACGGGTGTAACAGGCGTTACAGGCACGACCGGCGCGACGGGAACAACAGGAAGTACGGGAACAACAGGAAGTACGGGAACAACAGGAACCACGGGTATTGCGGGTGTGACCGGTGCTACAGGAACTACAGGTACAACGGGTGTAACAGGTGCCACCGGAAGTACTGGTTCAACAGGAGTTACAGGTATAACTGGCGCGACCGGAACAACTGGAGAAACAGGAATAACGGGAGCTACAGGACTAACTGGTGTAACTGGGACAACAGGAACTACAGGTGCAACGGGCACCACCGGAAGTACCGGCACAACAGGAGTTACAGGAATAACCGGAACAGCAGGCATTACGGGAGCCACCGGCCCGACTGGACCAACTGGGGCTAATGGAATTACGGGGGCAACCGGTGTAACGAGTGCAACCGGAGCTACGGGTGCCACTGGAGCAACAGGCATAACAGGAACTACCGGTGCAACCGGGGCCACGGGCTTGACAGGAGCCACTGGACCAACCGGCCCCAATTTTGCAACACAAGGGTTCTCGGCATTCCTGGCTACACTTTCGACAGCAACCAGCACTCAGTTAACCAACTGGACGACCACGGCTCCTTATTACGGTAATGCCAACTTCAATGCAACCACAGGAAACTATACCGTCCCGGTAACCGGAAGATACTCTATTGTGGCCACGATCAATTATGCAACGACTGCAGCGATTGCTCTATCTCTGGGTGCTGGGGTTAACCCAGCCTTTCTTGTACAGAGAACATCACCTACGGTAACGACACTTGTCAGTGGTTTGTTGCCCGTCCTAAATGTCGCGATTACGTTACTTACACTGCGGGCAGTGCTGGGAAGTGGTTCGGTGACTTTGGCGGTAGAAGTGGCATTAAATGCGGGAGATGTGATTGGACTGTTCTATGCCGCAAACGGGCTGACGATTACGTTGAACCTGGGCAGTGGTGCTACAAATGGAATTGTGTGGTCTGTGCATGAGATCACCTAAACACTTCTCAACGGATTGCGCCTATGGACAAATTCGTAAAGTTGTAATAAGTTAGTTTGAAGATATTCGAAATATCTTTTGGCAAGTGGACTAACAAGTGAGGTGGATTTCATGATTCCTATTTTGGGACGCATTAACGAATTAAGTCGAAAACAACGCAGCAGCGTCGGTTTGACAAAAGCAGAACAAAGCGAGCAGCACGAGCTTAGAAAACAATATTTGCAGGCTATTCGAGGTCAGGTGCTGACAACCATGCTGGCAGTATCCGTTGTGGACCCACTGGGGCATGATGTGACCCCTGAGAAATTAACCAATGAAAAATTGCAGCGCCGTGAACAAGCCGGCCAATAGCATTCCTTTAAAAAGACAGACCAAGGTTACATCTTGGACTGTCTTTTTTTTTCTGCAAATCATCCGCTCAGCAGGAACTGCATTAATAATCCAGTTAGAGTTTCGTAGGAATTAACAAGCATGTTAGATATTTTTAGTTTTGATGACAATAAATCTGCCGCCAACTTCAATTCATCCCCGATAACTCATATAATAACGCTAATATATTTCAGAAACACAAAAAAAAATCACAATTACTCTCAATATAACTAACAACTAACTTACATCAAATAATCAAAGAAAGACTAGTTCATAGATGTATCTCGAAAGGGTTGATGAATCATGAGCCTGGAAGCTTTGAATGAACGTGTGAAGAATGATCTGGCTTATTTGTCATTTGGTGGCGCGAACTGGGTACGTCCAAGAGAACATGTGGATGGTCATGTCTATGATGTCGTCATTGTGGGTGGAGGCCAGAGTGGATTAGGGGCGGCATTTGGACTTCTTCGTGAACGGATCTCCAATATTGTTGTTATTGACGAGAATACATCGGGGCTTGAGGGACCTTGGGAGACTTATGCGCGTATGGTTACTTTACGTACACCCAAGCATCTTACTTCCATCGATCTGGGTATCCCCTCGTTAACCTTTCGCTCATGGTGGGAAGCACAGGTTGGGCCCGAAGGTTGGGAAGAGGTCGATAAGATCCCGCGCGGAGACTGGATGAATTATTTACGCTGGTATCGGAAAGTGCTGAATCTGCCTGTGCTTAATGAGATGAAATTGACACTGATTGAGCCAATAGAGGACGGTATACATCGACTTCATGTGAACAGGGCAGGAACTCAGATGGATGTCATACTTGCTCGCAAAGTAGTGTTTGCTACGGGAATACAAGGTGGTGGAGAGTGGCATGTGCCATCCATGATTGCGGATAGATTACCTCGGGAGCTGTATGCCCATACGTCGGAAGCCATTGATTTTGATCGGTTAAAAGGTAAAAGAATTGCTGTGCTTGGCGGCGGCGCTTCTGCTTTTGATAATGCCAGTTATGCCCTTGCCACCGGTGTGGCAGAAGCTCATGTATTTGTACGGCGGGAACAGCTGCCTAGTGTTAATCCCATTCGTCAGATGGAACAATCCGGTATGATTGAGCGATACCACGCTCTTCCGGTTGCGGATAAATATGAAGTGATCTCTCATTTCTTCAAATTCAATCAACCCCCAACCAACGATACGTTTAATCGTGCGGCAGCCTGGCCTGGATTTGAACTGCATTTGAATTCGCCTTGGCTGAGTGTAGAAGCAACAGACCATGGCGCGATTGTGCATACCGCACAGGGAGCATATGAGTTTGATTTTCTGATTATTAGCACAGGTCTTCTCAGTGATCCGGCACTCCGCCCTGAACTCAGACTTATAGAGTCATACATCGCGCGTTGGGAGGACTGTTATCAGGCCCCGCAAGAGCATCGCAATGCGTTGCTGGACGCACATCCATACCTGAGTTCCGGGTTTGCAATGACAAGCAGGAGTGAACAGGGTGAGAAACCGTTGCACGGACTGTTTGTATTCAACTACTCTGCACTTGCCAGCTGTGGTCTGTCGGCATCCGCAATATCGGGAACGAAGAGTGCAGTGCCGAAACTCGTCACTGCCATAGCGGATCAGTTGTTCCTCGATGATCGAGAGGTAATTTTGCAACAATTCTATGCGTATGAAGAACAGGAATTTACGGCTACGTGGGTGAAAAGTGGCGCCCTCGCTGAGTAATCGCACGCTATAATTTTGTGAACGTGTGGCATCTGATGCTGCACGTTTTTTTGTTTTTCATATGATGAAGGTTACACTTGCCTTTAATTTGTTGTAAAATGTCGGTTGGAACATGTTAAAGGCAGGGATAATAGATGAATGAAATGAACTATGAACAATTTAGAGCCCATTTGAAGAAAGCGTCGCGTAAACGAAATGTACCTTTGATTAAGATCGTTGCATTTCAAGAGAAATACATGAAGATTGAAGAAGTTCAATTTTACGATGTGGAACAAAATCATATGAGTGTTCGGGCCTGCAATACGTTGTGGATGCATCTGGAGAATAAATCTTTCCGTAATATGGTGTCCCAACATTTGCAGTTTTATAGAGATATGGAGAACCTGGGTCGGCATTCCTTTGAAAATCTGATCAAAGAACTATATGATACGTCTGTTCCTGTGTTGCTCGATTACAATCCCACTCATTATTACACCTCGGGGCAGCTCGCTGAGATTCTGGTCATGGACGAGGAGAGGCTAATTGAACAATTGGAGATGGGTCGCTTCAAGGGTGCTTTTATTAATGAAGATGGCAAATGGCTTAAACCCAAACCGGATGCTATGGTTGTAGAATCATAAACGTCATGCAGTTCCCATGAACAGCAAAATCCTGCAACGCCGCGCATCCAGCGCTGGAGGCTGCAGGATTTTTAATGAAGATTTGAAGGGCACGGAATTCCAACTTTAAGAACATGAAGTAAGAAAGGGACAATTGGACAAGAAAATAAGTCGAAAGATGCGGGTTTTTGAATGTTTTTAAATTATTTTGAATGAAAATGGTTGTTTTTTGAGTGAATTATGATACTATAGAAGCAGTTGGAGGAATGAAGATGCTGACTGAAGAACGATATGCTGCAATTATAGAGCGCTTACATTTACAGGGAATTGTGAAATTGCAAGAGCTTGTTGATGTGTTGGGTGCTTCTGAATCAACGATTAGGCGTGACTTGATCGATCTGGAGAGTCGTCAGATGCTCAAACGCATCCACGGCGGTGCCGCACTGGTGAATGAAAAAACGCTGGAACCGGGCATGGAAGAAAAAACGTTCAAAAACATTCAACAAAAAACGACGATTGCCCGTTTGGCTGCACAGGAGATCGAAAATGGCGAATGCATTTATCTGGATGCAGGAACGACAACGTTAGCCATGATTCCTTTTATTGAAGCTAAAGACGTAACGGTTGTTACCAATGGACTTTCACATGTTGAGGCTTTGGTAAGCAAGCGAATTCGCAGTTATTTGCTCGGAGGTATGATGAAAATTCATACGAAAGCAGTCATTGGCAGTATCGCATTACAGAACATGGATAATTTCCGTTTTGATAAATGTTTTCTTGGAAGCAACGGAGTTGATCCCGAAATGGGGTATACAACACCGGATCCGGAGGAAGCCTTGATTAAAAGGCGTGCACATCAATTGTCGGGAAAATCTTATGTGCTGGCTGATTCCAGCAAAATAGGGGAAATTACTTTTGCCAAATTGTTTGATTTGGAGGAGGCCGATTTGATTACCGAGCAGATGCCAGAACATTGGCGGCCTGGAATCGCCCAGAAAACTAAAATAATTGAGGGATAACGATGATATATACGATAACACTTAACCCGTCCATTGATTACATCGTGGAAGTGGATGAGCTGAAGCTTGGCGGATTGAATCGAATGAATCGGGATTTGAAGCTCCCTGGTGGCAAAGGCATTAATGTCTCTCGCATACTGAATCAACTTGGAGCAGATAACACGGCTATTGGTTTCCTTGGTGGATTCACGGGACGTTTCATTAATGACAAGTTGCAAGAAGATAACATCAGGACAGACTTTGTTACGATTGCAGACGATACTCGCATTAACATCAAGCTGAAGCATGGAGAAGAGACAGAGATTAATGGTCTTGGACCTGCAATCAGTGCCGAAGAGGCGGAGCAGTTGCTTCACAAATTGTCATCATTGCAAAAAGGAGATATTGTCATTCTCTCCGGAAGTGTACCGCCTTCACTTGGAACGGATTTTTATGATCGTCTCATTAAAGTGTGCAAGCAAACGGGTGCCGAATTTGTGATTGATACAACTGGCCCTGCGTTAATGGAAGCTCTTGAACATGCACCTTTGCTGGTGAAGCCAAATCATCATGAACTGGCCGAACTGTTCGGTGTAACGATTAATACTCGCGAGGAACTGGTGTTATACGGGCGTAAGTTGCTGGAAGCCGGTGCCAAACATGTGTTGATCTCCATGGCAGGCGAGGGTGCATTATTCATTACCAAAGCGGAAGTTAATCATGCGAATGTGCCAAAAGGTACTGTGAAAAACTCGGTTGGTGCCGGTGACTCCATGATTGGCGGATTCGTAGGTACCTATGTACAGAGCGGAAATTTGCTGGAAGCTTTCCGCACAGGGGTTGCATCTGGAAGCGCAACTGCGTTCTCGGATGATCTGGCAACACGTGAATTGATTGATGAATTGCGTAATCAAGTGACCATTACGACAATCTAGTCTAACGGTCTTATTGAAGGTCTTCATTGTAATTGTAATGTAGTGAGGCCTGCCTATGCAGGCCGACTGAACTTAAGGGAGTGTACCAAGATGAGAATAACAGACTTGATGATCCAGGAAACGATGATCATGGACCTGCAAGCCACAACCAAAGATGAGGCTATTGATGAACTAATTGCAAGCCTGAACCGAAGCGGACGAATCAATGATCCGGTCCTGTTCAAGGAAATGATCTATAAAAGAGAAGCTGAATCCAGCACAGGTATCGGTGGCGGAATTGCAATGCCACATGCCAAAACAACAGCGGTGAACGAACCAACAGTTGTATTTGCCAAGAGTAGAAAAGGGCTTGATTTTGAAGCGTTGGATGATCAGCCAGCTCATGTGTTCTTCATGATTGCGGCTCCAGAAGGCGCAGGTAATACCCATCTGCGGACGCTTGCAGCTCTTTCCAGGTTGTTGATTGATAGCGATTTCATCTCACAATTGATGAGTACAGATACACCAGCCGAAGTTAGTGCATTGTTTGATGCCAAACAGGCTGAAGCAGCTGAGAAGGAAGCAGCCAAAGAAAAAGCAAAAGCTGAAAAAGCAGCAAATGCCGCATCCACTTCTACTACTGGTCAGCAACAGAATACTTCTGGTGTGATTGTAGGTAATGCCAATTCGGAAGATTTTGTTGTTGCGGTTACAGCCTGTCCAACCGGTATAGCTCATACGTTTATGGCTGAAGATGCACTTAAAAAGAAAGCTCAGGAAATGGGCATTAATATTCGCGTAGAGACAAACGGCTCTGAAGGAGCGCAGAATGTTCTCACTGCTGATGAGATCGCTCGTGCTAAAGGGGTTATCGTTGCCGCAGACAAAAATGTGGAGATGGCACGTTTCGATGGCAAACCGGTATTACAAAGACCGGTGAGTGATGGAATCCGTAAATCCGAAGAGCTGATTCGCAAGGCCGTTAACGGTGATGCACCGATCTATCGCAGCCAAGGCGGAAATGCCAAGGAAGAGGGCGCGAGCACTGGCAAGATTAGTGTAGGTAGCAAAATCTATAAAGATCTGATGAACGGTATCTCGCATATGCTGCCATTTGTTGTAGGTGGCGGTATCCTGCTAGCAATCTCCTTCTTGTTCGAACAACTCGCTAGCCCTGAGAATCCGATTGTGCAACTGCTTCAAACGATCGGTGGCGGAACAGGTGCGTTCCACTTCCTGATTCCGGTACTTGCCGGATTTATCGCGATGAGTATTGGTGATCGCCCGGCCCTGATGCCTGGTATGGTCGGTGGATTGATGGCGGTTAACTCAAACGCCGGTTTCCTTGGTGGTTTGGCTGCCGGTTTCCTGGCGGGTTATGTAGTTATTGGTCTTCGTAAGTTGTTCAAAGGTTTGCCAAAAGCAATTGATGGCTTGAAACCAATCTTGCTGTATCCGGTATTTGGTTTGCTGATCGTGGGTGCAATCAGTTTCTATGTCTTTGATCCAATCTTTGGTTCCCTGAACACCTGGCTGGTAGATGCACTGGGTAATCTGGGTACAGGTAATGCAGTATTGCTGGGCTTGCTGCTTGGCGGCATGATGTCCATCGATATGGGTGGACCGTTCAACAAAGCGGCTTACACGTTCGCTATCGGCGTATTTACATCCAGTGGTAACACAGACGGTGCATGGATGGCAGCGGTAATGGCAGGCGGTATGGTACCTCCTCTGGCGATTGCACTTGCAACAACGTTCTTCAAATCCAAATTTACAGAGCAAGAACGCAAATCAGGCCTGACTAACTATGTACTTGGATTCTCTTTCATTACAGAAGGTGCAATTCCATTTGCTGCGGCTGATCCATTGCGTGTATTGACTTCTTGTATTCTGGGTTCCGCTGTTGCTGGCGGATTGACACAACTGTGGCACATTAATGTACCAGCTCCGCATGGCGGGATCTTTGTTGCAGCACTGGCGAACCACGCATTATTGTTCCTGCTTGCTGTTGCGATTGGTTCTGTGATCTCCGGTCTGATTTTGGGACTGTGGAAGAAGTCACCAACGCTTGTGAAGTAATAAATATAAGAAACATCTCCTGGGTGAAATTCACTTGGGGGATGTTTTTTATTTCAGCTTTTTTGTTAGGTAGTGGAAAGTTGCCTCCGGATTTGTGTAAAATGCTTATTTAGCTTTTACATTCATCTATGGTAAAATAAATATAATTATATTTTGAAACTATGTTTCGCCTAATGAAACTTATGCAGGAGGAATTGGAATGTCTGATGTAATTAAAAGTCAGGTACAGAAGCAGTTTACGAAAAATGCTGGTAAATACGTGACGAGTTCGGGGCATGCCAAAGGTGAGGATCTCGCGTTGCTCGTGGCTTTATCTCAAGCCACTCCAGATATGAATGTGCTGGATATCGCCACTGGGGGAGGGCATGTCGCCAACGCTCTGGCTCCACTTGTTCAGCGGGTGACAGCTCTCGATCTAACGGAGAAAATGCTACAGGTGGCTGAACAATTTATCCAGGGCAATGGACACTGTAATGTAGATTTTGTTGCCGGGGATGCAGAGAAGCTGCCATTCGATGATGATATCTATGACCTTGTAACCTGCCGAATCGCTGCTCACCATTTTCCGGATGTTTCTTCGTTTGTTCATGAGGCATTACGAGTCATGAAGCCCGGTGGAAGGTTGTTATTCATTGACAACGTGGCACCTGAACGTGATGAGAATGACCAGTTTTACAATGAAGTCGAGAAGTGCCGGGATGCAAGCCATGTTCGAGCATGGCGCAAGACGGAATGGATTCATATGCTGGAGTATGCGGGCTTCCGAATGGAAACGATGGTTTCCTTCCAGAAGCGCTTTAAGTTTGAAGAGTGGTGTAACCGTGCGGCACTGCCGGAACGGGAGAGAAGGGAACTTGAAGCAAGTATGTTGAGTGCACCGTCCATCATCAGAAAATTTTTCAATTTTGAAGTGACAACGAACGGGAAGCTCGACAGCTTCCAAGGAGAAAGTGTGTATATCCAAGCGACTAAACCGACTCATGTCTGATTAGGTACAGACCATTTAGCTGGCTGAGCAGTTTATGCAACGGTAACAGGATGAATGTCGATAAAATAAAACAAGCAGAGTACCTTGAACAGGTAGTTCTGCTTGTTTTATTTTGCATATTTATAGTCAAAGCGACGGTTCAGGGTTTTAGTATAACTTTGGTACATTCGTCTTCATGATCGTTGAAAATGCGGTATGCATCGCTTGCATTCTCCAGTGAAATCCGATGGGAGATGATTTCCGTTGGATCAAATTCACCAGCAGTGATTTTGCGGAACAATTCAGGCATGTAATGTATAACAGGAGCTTGTCCCATTTTAAGATTGATATTGCGTTCGAACAAATTACCTAACGGAAACATGTTGTAGGAAGAGCCATATACACCCGTAAGTTGGAGTGTACCGAATTTGCGGATCGCTTTCATGCCGATTTCGATCGCACTCAGTGAACCGCCATGAAGTTTCAGCTTCTGTCCGATCTCCTCCAGCGTGGTTTTTTTACCATCCATACCTACACAGTCGATAACAACGTCGGTTCCGCCTTGTGTAATCTCACGAATGTGCTCACCCATATCATCGTAATCTTCGAAATTAAAGATCTCTGCATCGTTCAAACGTTTGGCTTTCTCCAGTCGATAGGGCAGGCGATCCACAGCAATAACACGTTTGGCACCTTTCATCGAGGCGAACTTCTGCGTCATCAGCCCAATGGGTCCACTACCGAGTACAGTGACCGTATCTCCCGGTTTAACTCCGGCATTCTCCACGCTCCAATATGCGGTTGGAAGAACATCGGACAGGAATAATAAAGCCTCATCTTCCAGTTCACAGGATTCAGGAATCACAAACGGAGTGAAGTTCCCGTAGGGAACACGCAATAATTCTGCCTGACCTCCGGGGTGGTTTCCGTAACGTTCGGTGAATCCAAAATATCCACCTGTATGAATATCCGGATTGCCATTGGAATTATCGCACTGGCTCTCCATGTCATGATTGCAATAGAAGCATTCACCACAAGCGATGTTAAAAGGCAGGACCACACGGTCCCCCTTCTTCACACGTGTCACTTCTGGACCTACTTCTTCTACAATGCCCATCGGTTCATGACCGATAACATAATCTTTGGCAGCAGGCAAGGCTCCCTGATAAATATGCAAATCGGATCCACATATAGCTGTGGAAGTAATACGAACGATAATGTCATCCTTCTGTTGCAGTTTGGGATCTTCAACCTCTTTGACTTGAATGTCCTTGATTCCCTGAAACGTAACGGCTCTCATCTTTCATATTCCTCCTTATATAGTGGGATTCTCTGACAATTACCCCATTTCAGGACTAATGATAGAGATACATACTAAATTAAACGACAGGCCATTTTACTTTACGCAAGGCATTGAGCAACTCAGGCGGCGCATTCAGATTGTCACGGACCAGATCCTGCGGGGTTAACGCCATCCACTGATTCAGCGATACATCCTCGAATCGATCACTTCGGAATATTTCCAAAAACCATAAAGTGTCTGTGCCGGTATTTTGTATATAGTGTCCCATTGCGACAGGAACATATCCGACATCTCCAGCCCGATAGTCAAATGTGCGAGCAATGCCATTGCCTCCAAAGACAGTCATTCTCCCTTGTCCTGTCAGATAGTATTGCCATTCATCTGCATTGGGATGCCAGTGCAGTTCACGCATGGCGCCAGGTCGGATCTCAACAAGTGCGGCTGCAACGGTAGTTGAGATGGGGAAGTTGGTGGAGTCGACAATCCGGACGCTTCCGCCGGGGGTAATGAGTGGTTCCTGGGCCAGCAATCGGTGTTTGAATGTGAGAGGAACGCTACCATATGGCGACTGAACTTCTTGGCTCTCGATGGAACCCGGGACGGTATCTTGGAAAATGTAGACCTGTTCCTTCGGCATTGACTGAAAAGCGGATTCGGGCACGCCGAAATTGACAGACAATACCTCTGGTGGGGTATGGGCAAACCAATCGGATATGGATAACGTATTCAGATCGGAGAAGGACCCGTCATCAAACACAAGCAGAAATTCACAACCATCCTCCAGTCCCTGAATGGAATGGGGTAGACCTTTGGGGAAAAACCAGAGATCGCCAGGCCCGACATCCGCAATAAAATTACGTCCATTCTGATCTACCGAAGTAATTCTTGCCGTTCCCCAGATCATATAGGCCCACTCGGATTGCTGATGCCAGTGCAATTCCCTTACACCTCCCGGTGTCAGGCTCATGTTCACACCTGCCAGTGTAGTGGCAATAGGGAGATCCCGTACGGTGATTTCACGTGACCAACCCCCATGGTTCAATTGCATATGGGTATCGGAAAAAGACATTCTCAGATTGGGCAATAACCCATTATCGGTTGCCGGAGGTACCAGTATATCGGGGTTTTGTATATCTCTCATGACGTCTCTGGGTCCCAGATCAGGTCCACCAGCGCCATCACTGCGAATGGGTTGCGGGATAATAAATGATTTTTCGTTAGGTTGCTGTCCTTTAGTCATTGAGTGATCCCTCCAGATTCAATAACATGTCACACGCGACATTGTATCGTTATGTTTACACCTATGAATCAGGGCCTGGATAATATGAGGGACAAACGACAAAAAAAGACGTGACCGCATGCGGTCACGTCTTTATACGGATGTGAGAAAGTCGAACAATCCATGAATCCGGTTATCGAATCAAATGAAGGCAGAATTCCAGATCGGATTGCAGATGCTCTTTCATCAGTCGTTCGGCAGTCTGCCCGTCATGTGCCTTGATCGCTTCACAGATCTGATGATGCTCTTCAATGAGGAAGGGGCGCTGATAATACACAACCGTCTGACGGAATAGATAAATGACGGATTGCATTTTGTCGAAGAGATCAATCATCAATGCGTTATTACTCGCGCGCATGATGATTTCGTGAAACTCTTTATTGGCTTCCATAATCTCTTCTTTGCTTCCGGTATGTCCCACTTGAACGCAATGCTCAAGAGCCGCCACTTCCTGGGCGGATAAGAAGGCAGCTGCAGATTGAGCCGCATGTCCCTCCAGTAACTTCCGTAATTCAAACGTATTTCTTAGATCGGTCTCGGTTAGCTTGACGACCCGTTTGTTCACGACTAATCCTTCCTGTTCCAGCCGGCGGATGGATTCTCGGATCGGAGTCCGGCTTACATTCAGATCGGTCGCCAGCTTCTCTTCCACAAGTTTGGTTCCCGGAGAAAGGGTGCCTTGCAAAATCATGTCCCGCAGAACTTCATAGGCCTGCTGATAAGCTGGACGGGACTTGTCCGTACTTGGTTGCATTGTATTTCACCTCTCCCTTTACTTTAGCGAAAAAGAAGGCAATAAACAACAAGATTAAAAACCAAATTTTAATTTTCGGATACATAAATAATAAAATTGTATACAAAAATTAAAATGTTGTGTACAATAACGAATGTGAACAGGAATGATAGCGATTACAAGAGTGAAAAGCGAAGAATTTAGGCTGGAGGGATTGCAAGATGAAGAAACGAATTGGATTTATTGGACTCGGTATTATGGGACGTCCTATGTCATTGAACCTGATCCGGGCGGGATATGATGTAAGCGTATACGATATTAATCAAACGGCTGTGATGTCATTGGCTGATGCAGGAGCGCGAGGCGCAGCATCTCCGAAAGAGGTGGCTGAGCATAGTGATGTCATCTTCACGATGCTGCCCAACTCAGAGCATGTCCGCACCGTTATAACGGGCGAACAAGGTGTGCTGGCAGGAGCCAATACGGGAAGTATCATTATCGACATGAGCTCAATCTCGCCGGTCGTTTCCAAAGAGCTGGCTCAGCTTGTATCCAAATCAGGCTTGCATATGTTGGATGCGCCCGTAAGTGGTGGGGAACCCAAAGCTATAGATGGTACACTCGCCATCATGGTGGGTGGCAATGAAATGATTTTCGAATCTGTGAAAGAGGTTCTGCAAGTGGTCGGACAGGATGTAACGCGAGTGGGGGATAATGGTTCAGGTGCAACAGCCAAGCTGGCGAATCAGATTATCGTGAACCTGAATATTGCCGCCATGTCCGAAGCGCTTGTATTTGCAGCCAAGGCTGGCATTGATGTAGAGAAGATGTATCAGGCAATCCGTAGTGGCCTTGCTGGAAGTGCGGTACTGGATGCAAAAGTTCCACTCATTCTGGATCGTAACTTTGTCGCTGGGGGACGCATTGATATTAATCTCAAAGACATGACCAATGTGATGGAAACGGCGCATGATATCGGTGTTCCTTTACCGCTCAGCAGTCAGTTGCTGGAGATTTTCCATGCACTGAAGATTGATGGTAAAGCCGCAGATGACCATGGCGGAATCGTTCAGTATTTTGAGAAACTCGCAGGTGTAGAAGTGAATCGGGTCTAATAAAAAATTAAAAAAAGAAAAAAGAATGTTAATAGATATAGATATGAGGTGGAGAGACATGACCTATCAGACGTTATCGGATATCCCCGCAGCTCTTCGGACGGACAACTCTTCTGAAGGAGTGCAAGGACAGATTAGGCAATTGCAGGATGCGAGGGCTCGCAAAATTATCGTGCTGGATGATGACCCAACCGGTGTACAGACGGTTCATGATATTGATGTGTTGACACAGTGGGACAAGCCACTGTTGCAGGAGGCGTTTCGATCCTCTGAATCGTTATTCTATATTCTGACCAATACACGAGGGCGGGATGCAGATACAGCGGAACGTATTAATCGGGAGATTGCCCGCAATGTGCAAGAGGTTGCAGCAGAGGAAGGAACGAGTTTCACCTTTGTGAGTCGTAGTGACTCCATGCTACGTGGTTATTATCCGCTGGAGACGGATGTGCTAGCCGAAGAAGTGGCGCGTGTCAGCGGACGTGCATATGACGGACAACTGATCATTCCGGCCTTTTTCGAGGCAGGACGGGTTACGATAGGCAACACGCATTATATGGTTGAGGGCGAACAGTTGATTCCAGTTCATGAGACGGAATTTGCCAAGGATAAAGTATTTGGGTATGAGCATGGAGATCTGCCATCGTGGGTAGAGGAGAAGACTTCAGGCTGTATTAAGGCTAGTCGCTGTCTTACCATTTCACTGGAGGAAATCCGTCAAGGAGTCGATGCAGTCAAAGTGATTTTGCTGAAAGCCGAAGACAATGTACCGATTATCGTGAATGCGCTCTCTTATGCAGATATGGATGTACTTTCTCTGGCTTTGCTGCAAGCAGAGGATGAGGGGAAAGCTTATATTTTCCGGACGGCGGCCTCCTTTGTCAAATCGTATGCAGGCATCTCGGATCAGGCATTTCTGCCGAAAGAACAGCTGATCGCAAGCGGACAGGAACAACATGGCGGAATCGTTGTTGTTGGTTCCTATGTGCAGAAGACGACTCGTCAACTGGAACAACTGCTTACGTTTCCGGGCATCATCAGTCTGGAGATCGATGTGGAGCGTGTATTAACGCCGGATGGATATACGGAAGAAATTCGACGTGTGATTGGTGAAGCGAACAGACAGCTTGCGGAGGGCAACAATGTTGTTGTATACAGCAGCCGTAAGCTCATCACCGTAGAAGGACATGAGGGCAATTTCAAGATCAGTCAGACGGTATCGTCCGCGTTGGTCGAGATTGTGCAATCTCTTGAAGTCGTACCGAAGTTCATTATTGCCAAAGGTGGCATTACATCCAGTGATGTGGCAACAAAAGGTCTGGCCATACGCAAAGCAAGGGTGCTCGGTCAAGTGGCTGCGGGCATTCCGGTATGGTTGACAGGGGAAGAAGCCAAATTCAGTGGTATCCCATATATCGTGTTTCCAGGGAATGTTGGCGGGGAACGTGCGCTACTGGAGACGGTAGAGAAGATCGAAGCTTAAGCTTAATACGAAGGTGCGCAGTGTTCAGGTCGTTTGGGCCAGTGTAATTCTGCGTGCTGACACAACATAACAACTTGGGGGAGGCTATTCGGATGTATTCCGTATTCGGTCTTAGTCATGATGCAAGTCTGCTGCTCTACGCACTGATATCCATTCTTGGATTGATTCTGTTAATTGCCAAATTTAAAATGAATCCATTTGTTGCCCTAATCGTGGGCGCTGTCTTTATGGGATTGATCTCGGGTATGCCGTTCACGGATATCGTGAAGTCTTATCAGGAAGGTGTTGCAAGCGTTCTCGGATTCATCGCGATTGTTCTGGGACTTGGAACGATGCTCGGGAAACTCATGGCCGAGTCTGGTGGGGCCGAACGAATAGCCCAGACACTCGTTCGTGTCTTCGGTGAGAAGAATGTACACTGGGCGATGATGGTTGTTGCACTGATCTGTGGTATTCCGGTATTTATCCAGGTTGGGATCGTGCTACTCTTCCCGCTGGTATTTGTTATTGCGAAGCATACAGGGACGTCGCTGATCAAAATCGGACTTTCACTTGTCGCGGGTCTTGCCGTGGTACACAGTCTGATTCCGCCTCATCCGGCGGCGATGCTCGCGGTAGGAATCTTCAATGCCGATGTTGGTAAAACAATATTCCTGGCTCTGATTGTATCCCTTCCAGCCGCAGCAATTGCAGGTCCGCTCTATGGAACATGGATTTCCAAGCGGATCAAAGTCGAGACTTCAAGTGAGCTAATGGAACAGTTCACTGAGACCAAAGATCGGGAACTGCCTGGTTTCGGCATCACCCTCTTTACGATCTTGCTTCCGGTGATTCTGATGTTGCTCGCTACGATTGTGGATCTGATTTTACCAGAGACAAACGGATTCCGTCAGGTCGTTGATTTCATCGGTAGTCCGATTATTGCACTGCTGCTCGCTTTGCTCTTTTCCTTTTATTCTTTTGGATATGCACGTGGTTTCAGCAAACAGCAGATATTGAAATATACAAATGATTGCTTGGGCCCAGTTGCTTCCATTATCTTGCTGATCGGTGCAGGAGGCGGATTCAACCGTATCCTGACAGACAGCGGTGTAGGTGACGCGATAGCGGGTTTTGCCCAAAGTGCGCATCTGTCGCCACTCGTGCTGGCCTTTGTTATTGCCGGATTGATTCGTGCGGCGGTAGGTTCAGCTACGGTTGCTATGACAACAGCGGCGGGCATTGTGGCTCCAATCGCTATGACGATGCCGGGGGTAAGTCCGGAGTTGCTGGTGCTCGCAACGGGAGCAGGTTCAATTATTTTGTCCCATGTGAATGATTCGGGATTCTGGATTGTCAAAGAGTATTTGAATCTGTCTGTGCCGCAGACACTTAAGACATGGACGGTCATGGAGACCATTCTCGGATTTGCCGCCTTTGGCATGGTGTTATTGTTGAGTGTCTTTATCTAACAAGGAAAAAAACCATAAAGCCTATAAACCTAAAAACACGCCGCTATGGCGTGTTTTTCTGTTATGTTTACTGCTCACCATCCATCATGATTAAGATGGGGTGATTGTGGTCTTTCCAGACTTCGTTGTACGAAAACGCTGCTCGTAGATCTCGTTTACCCGCTTTAAAACAGCAGGGCCTTGCTCTGTGAAGCGAAGCGCTGCCGCTTTATTTTTAACCAGGAACGCACCGGATTCGTGTCTGGCTGGGGATAAGGCCGCATTGTAGAGCAGCGAAGCGCCATGGCTTGGATGAGGAAAGAACCATTTCATGATAGGTTTGATATAGAAGGGCAGGCCGGATGTTTTGTTGCCCCTTAGCGTGTTATTTCCACCGGGATCTACGCTTAGTAATTGTATGCCATCCGCACTGGCAGACTTGGCAACCTCGCGTGTCCATAGGGATAAGCCGAGCTTCGAGGTGGCATAAGGACCAAACAGCTTTTTGAATTCGGCTGGACGTTCCAGGATGTTCATATCAAATTGTCTGACCATATTGAACGAGGTGGTGGAAGTATTAATAACTGTTTTCATCTGTCCTTTGAGTAATAGCTCAACTAATTCCATGTAGATGATGTAAGGGACTATCGTCTGAAGTTCAAAGTGCAGTTCATGCCCCTGATCAGAGAAACGAAGTTCGGCAGCGCTACCCCCGGCATTGTTAAACAAGACATCAATCGAATCGGTATCGGATTTAATCTGATCCAGTGCAGTTCTCAGACTGTCATAGTTGGTCAGGTTAGCCTGAACCCAACGGAGCTGGCCTGAACGTAAGGCGTTCTGAATATCGGTATCCTCGGATGGGAAAGCAGAACGGTTGAGACCGATTACCTGCCATCTCTCAGCGAGTAACCTGCGTGTCAGTTCAAGACCAATTCCTGACGTTGAACCTGTGATGAGAGCGGTGCGAAGCTGATTTTGTATATTCATATATACCTCCAGATAGAATGGGATTACAGAACGAATCTGTATGCTGCGCTCATTCTATAACTTGGAGTCGACTCCAAGTCAAGGGGTGTTGGGGTGGAAAGGATCATGCTTGACTTGGAGTCAGCTCCAAGTTGTAATATGGAGAGAAATGAATGTGGAGGAGGCCCATATGATGAGTGAGAATGAAGTGTTCTCCATTAAAGAAACGTCAGAACAGGCCGGATTATCAGAAGATACAATTCGTTATTATGAGAAGATTGGGCTGCTTCCCCGAGCGGAACGCAAAGCCAATCGCCATCGGGTATATCGCTCGGAGGATATCCATACGATGAAGTTGATCACTTGCCTGAAAAAAACAGGAATGTCTCTGGAAGAAATGAAGCCTTATTTACAAATGTCCATGGATTCCGATCTCGCCGATTTCCCGGATGAACGGGAGATGCTGGTGAATCACCGGAAGAAAGTTGAAGCACAGATTGCTTCGCTACAGCAGGTGGTTGATTTTATCGACGAGAAGTTGGAGAAACGAAGTATGTATCCTGATGAATGTCCTATTACCGGGGAGAACCAGATATCTGTTTTTGAAAAACAGAACCTATTCTCTTGATGGCGCTGCTGCCTATTTGAATCTGAAAACCCACGTCATGATGACGCGGGTCTTTTTGTTGTTTCTAGTTTTTAATATCGAGTGTATGACGAAGTCGTTTGATATCGCTTTTGGGAGGGAGACCATACATGCGTGCATACTCCCGGCTGAATTGAGACGGACTTTCATAGCCAACCTGGAACGCAGCGTCGGCGGCATCGGTTGAACCTGCTAGCAACATTCGCCGGGCTTCATGCAATCGAATTTGTTTCTGGAATTGCAAAGGACTCATGGCGGTAATGGCTTTGAAATGATGATGTAATGAGGAAGAACTCATGTTGATCATGGCAGCAAGTTGCTCAATCCGAAGTGGCTTAGCGTAATCGGATTGGATGACTTCGATCACCTCGGCGATGTGCTGTGCATGACTGTCCTGAATAGCAAACTGCTTGATGGAGTGTCCATGTTCATCCTGGATAATACGATATAGAATTTCGCGGATAAACATAGGGGCAAGGACAGGAATGTCTTCAGGTGTATCCAGCAGCCGAACCAATCGGATCACGGCTTCAAGAAGGGAAGGTTTGGTTGAGCTAACAAACAATCCTCTTTGTGTTGAATGGTCAGGTTTGGGTTGAGCAGAAGGGGTATCGTGAATCAGATCGAAAATCTGCCCTGAATCAAAATCCAGTCGAATACATAGATAGGGATGTTCGGTTGTAGCCTGTACAACCTGTCCTGAAATAGGCAAGTTTACGGAAGCTACCAAATATTGTGACAGGTTGTAGGTGTAGCTCTCTCGGCCGAGTATAACTAATTTGGAACCTTGGGCGACAATGCAGAGGGAAGGCTGATAAACGGAATATATGGGTTGTGAGATCTCGGAGGCACGGATTAAGGCAAGGGATGGAATTGCTGTTGGATGTATCCCGTCACTTGGGGTGAAATGCTCAATAAGCTGAGCCAATTGTTGCTGCTGCTCCGTGATGCTCGTATCCGTTTCATTTGTTTTGATAAGCATGAATTGCAGTCCCCCTTGTAAAGCACGATTACTATTATTTTAAAATGCTCTGGAGGAATAGGCAAGAATACTGCGGGATTTTTCTATCGTACAAAGGTTGATCCTTTACATAATGGAGAGAAGCCACGGAATCTTTTGAAGCAGAAAGGAGTGAGAAACAATGGAGCGCAATTCAATGGGCGACCAACAAGAATCAAAACACCCGTATGTGGGGATGTGGGTCACGAAGGATGGATATATCAGACATGAACTTCTTCCTTGCGGTAGATATGATGAAGCGAGAGGAGATCGGCAAAGTGCATATCAGGGTCGCTATGTTGTTCATGGGAAACATATAGAGTACGTGGATGATACGGGATTTACAGCGGATGGAGACTTCAGGGACGGCGTTTTGTACCATGCAGGCATGGTTTTGTATAGAGAAAATGTACAATAACAACTAAATAAGGAGCGATTAAAATATGTCCAATGTAAAAGGGAAAGTGGTTGTCATTACCGGTGCGAGTAGTGGAATTGGCGAGTCAACAGCTCGATTGCTTGCACAGCATGGAGCACATGTAGTTATTGGAGCTAGACGTATGGAACGTTTGGAGGCATTGGCCTCCTCCATTCGTTTGGAGGGCGGATCGGTGGAGTATCATTCGCTGGATGTTACCAGATTGGAAGAGATGCAAACCATCGTTGACCTCGCTCAAACTCGCTATGGACGTATCGATGTTATTTTAAATAACGCTGGAGTTATGCCGCTATCTCCCCTTGAATCGTTAAAAGTAGATGAGTGGAATCGCATGATAGATGTTAACATTCGTGGGGTTCTGCATGGCATTGTAGCTGGACTACCCGTCATGAAAAAGCAGGGTTTCGGCCAGTTTATTAATATCGCCTCTATTGGAGCCTATGCCGTGTCACCAACGGCAGCGGTGTATTGTGCAACCAAATATGCGGTCCGCGCCATCTCGGAGGGGTTGCGACAGGAAGTAGGCGGAGATATCCGTGTAACCCTTGTATCACCGGGCGTGACGGAATCGGAACTCGCGGATACGATTTCTGATGAAGAAGCACGTGATCTCATGAAAGAGTATCGGCGCATATCGATTCCTGCCTCGGCGATTGCGCAAAGTATCTTGTATGCCATTAGCCAGCCGGCAGAGGTGGACGTAAATGAGATTGTAGTGAGACCGACAGCAAGCATGGCTTAAGTTCGGATCCTCTTTTGGTATATAATAGATTCAATTGATACGAAAAGAGGAATAGTGCAGTGACATTACAACAACTAAAATATGTGATCGAAGTGGCCACGCGCGGTTCCATGAATGAAGCAGCCAAAAGGTTGTTTATCTCGCAACCCAGCCTTTCGAATGCCATTCGGGATCTGGAGCAGGAGTTGCGAATTACTATTTTTGAACGTACCAATAAGGGAATATCTCTGTCTAAAGAAGGCGTTGAGTTTCTGAGTTATGCACGTCAGGTGGTAGAACAAGCTGAATTGCTGGAGAATCGTTATCTGAACGCCAAGCCATCCCCGCAGCACTTCTCTGTATCGACGCAGCATTATGCGTTTGCAGTGAATGCCTTTGTTCGTCTGGTACAGCAGTATGGTCAGGATGAATACGAGTTGGCGCTTCGGGAGACAAAGACCTACGAGATTATTCAGGACGTGAAAAGCCTGCGCAGTGAAATTGGCATCCTGTATTTGAATGAGTTCAATGCCAAGGTGATTAACAAATTGTTAAAAGATGCGGGATTGGTTTTCACGAGTTTGTTCACAGCCAAGCCTCATATCTTTATCAGTGTGAAGAACCCGCTGGCGAAGCAGGAGTCGGTTGCAATCGAGCAACTGCAGGATTATCCGTACTTGTCATTTGATCAGGGAGAGTACAATTCCTTTCACTTTTCCGAAGAGATTCTGAGTACGTTATCTCACCCCAAAAGCATACAGGTCAATGACCGCGCAACATTGTTTAACCTGTTGATTGGTCTGAATGGTTATACGATTTCTACAGGTGTACTTAGCGCTGATCTGAACGGAGACGAGATAATTCCTGTACCGCTGGAATGTGAGGAATCCATTAATGTAGGGTGGATAAGCCACAAGAGCACTTCTCTCTCTAATCTGGGTGTAGCATATGTCCAGGCTCTGCATGAGGCCATAGGGTCTTAGAAGTGTTAAATGGTTCATCAAAAGGCCGTTTCCGAATGAGTCGGAACGGTTTTTTGTTGTACTATGATCTTTAAAGTATAGGGTGGTATGTTGTCATCCCGTGTAATAGAATGAAGGTATATGTCGAATGTGTGCAATAGATTGAAGGGAGAACGGTTAGTGAGAGTTCTGTATCGGAATAAAAGTGAACAGCATGAGCTGACGGTATATGATACCAAAAAGCTTTATGGAGAGAAGGGCCAGTTTCGTGTATTAGAATTCTCCAACGCAGCTGTGCAGGGAGCCATGGATCTGGATGAGCCTAACCGGATGGTGTTGGAGTATCCGAGAGCGATAGTGCATCTAATGGAACGGAATGATCCTGAGTTTGATACCGTATTTGTGGTGGGACATGGTATTGGCACATTGCCAACCTACTTGTCTCATCGTCAGGTAAAGGTGGCTGAGCTTGACGCAGAGGTCGTGGAGTTGAGCCGGACCTTTTTTGGTTATGAGGGAAGCCCTGTGCTCATTGGGGATGGTCGTGAATTATTGGGCCAGGAACCTGCTGCGTCATATGATTATATTATTATTGATGCCTTTACGGCAACGGGTACACCCGAGCAGTTTATATCCAGTGATTTTTTTGCCGTGGTCAAGGACAAGCTGGACTCGGACGGAGCTGTCATCCTTAATGTGTTTGGGCGTGCGGGCAACGATCTGCTTGTCAATGCGATCTATACGACACTTCAGGCACAGTTTGCCTATACACGTGCATTCGCATTACCTACAGAAACAGCGGATGAAGTTCAAAATCGCATTTTAATGGGTAGTCATCACCCGATCGAATTTCAGGTTCGTCAGATGGCAGGGTTTGTTGAACAAGAGCCAGAAGAAGGATATATCATTGTCGATTAGGACGATCCTGAACAGTGATTCTTCCAGGGAAAGTAAAATGTCATTAAATCGTCAATCTTACGATGTAATTGTTAAGATTTCTCAGTCTCTTTATTTGATCTTAACAACTTTCGTATAAGATAGAAGGAATATGCTTTTTCATGAAAATCCGGGGGAAGTAAACGATGATTGCACAGATCAAGAGATCTAGAAGATTACGAAGAAAAATAAAAAACATCAAGAAGATCAGCCTCACGGCTTTACTCGGCGGGTTGGTCACTATTTCAGTTATAATGACATTGACCCTCATGGTCATCTCATCTTATACATCTCAGAAACAGTCACTCATTGATAACACCCTGTCCCTAAACTATGCAAGCGCTGTGCAAATGAGCCAAACGCTGGATTCGCTTTTTTATTCCATGCAGGAGAGCTTGAAATATGCAGCCAATTATTTCCCGGATATGGATCACTCCAATACAAAAGAGTTGAATTCCACATTGGATTTGGTTCGCAATAGCAGTAATTTTTTCAATTCCGTTTCTTTGGTAGATAAAGCGGGAGTAGTTAGGTCTACCTCACCTTACTCACAGGCTAGCGTAGGTCACCATGTTAGTTCCAATGCAGCAAAAGAAGCGGTTAGCTTGAGGACTTCGTATATCTCCGAAGCGTACCAGACACCCAGAACCAAACGCAGAATTGTATTTGTCAGTGAACCAATCTTTGATTCGGCAGGGGAGTACCAAGGAACGATTGGTGGAAATATCTTTTTACAGGAAAATAATATATTGAGTCTGTCTTTTGGCAGTCAGCTCAAGACAAGTAATGGGTCCTACTTTTTTATTGTGGATAAGAAGGGCACTTTGTTATTTCACCCTAACACCAACCGAATTGGTGAAAATGTCAGTAAAAATGAAGTGGTGCAAAAGCTGCTAGTAAACAAGAACGGTAAAGAACAATACAAAAACCTGGCAGGTGTGGATTCGCTTGCAGGTTATTACAAAGTTCCATCAACAGGTTGGGGCGTCGTAATCGTGTCTCCAACCCAAACGGTGTACGATCAGTTGAATCATCATATCCGTATGTTGTTGCTGTACACCTCAGTGCCTTTCCTGATCCTGACCCTTATTGTGGTTCGGGTTGCACGCAAGCTGGCCAGTCCTTTTGCTATGCTGGCTGATTTGGTGAATCAGGTCGATAAGGGACAAGTAGATCTGCCTGTGATGAAACCTCACTGGAATAGAGAGGCAGACCTTCTAACAAGAGCAGTTGTTGGCGCCTTGGCGAACTTTAGGAAACAGACAAACCAGCTTGTCTATGATGCCAGAACAGATGTTTTAACAGGCATGAACAATCGCAGAACCTTCGAAGAAGTCATTCAGGAATGGATTCAGGATGAGGTACCGTTCTCCATTATTGTTCTGGATATTGACCGCTTCAAGTCCATTAATGATACTTTCGGGCATCATGCTGGGGATGAAGTATTAAAACACATTGCCAATATCATTCAATTGTCTGTTCGACCAGAAGATGTCTGCGCCCGGTTTGGTGGAGAGGAATTTGTAGTCTTGTTAAGAAATTCCGAGTCTAACGTCGCTTTTGAGATTGCTGAACGTATCCGAATAACGGTCGAAGAAAGCGTATTGCCTATAGATCGTTCCGTCACCATCTCGGCTGGAATTGCTGAATATCCGAAGCACTCCACAACATCCACAGAACTGTTTCACTTGGCGGATAATGCATTGTATCAAGCGAAGGAAGAGGGACGTAACCGTACGGTTACGATCCAATCGGTTATTAAATAAGCAAGCAAAGAAGCTGTTCCCTAAAAACTAGGGACAGCTTCTTTTGTGTACTATATCTCTTGTGAGGATCTGGCCAGAACCTCATTTGTATAGGTTTCTCCCCAATCTCGCATGCTGAAGATAATCGGGCGTAACGTTTCACCAAATGGTGTGAGGGAATACTCCACTTTAGGTGGGATCTGGGGGTATATTTCACGATGAACAATTCCGCTGCTTTCCAACTCTCGAAGTTGCAGGGTGAGCATACGCTGGGTAATGTCAGGAAACAATTTTCGGATCTCGTTAAATCTCAAAGGACCAGAGAATAAATGATACAAAATGGCACCTTTCCATTTGCCTCCGATCACACTGAGGGTAACTTCCACGGAACAGCCGTATGGCGCGGGACATAGCTTGGTCGCGTCCTTTTTCATTATAAGTACACCTCCACTTTCCGGTGATTTTCTATAGTATCTATTTGGGTGGTTATATTACATAACGTACGTATAGTTCATGAAAGAGCATATCACTTATGATGCGGATTATAAACCCTAATTATAGTCGAAGGCAGATGTGTTGATGTCTCTAAGATAAAAAAAGAGCCCGGGTTTCAGGCTCTTCGCTGGATGTATAAAATATGATGATGAGCGTATATACGCTACTTCAGTGACGATAGAATGGAGTCACATAGAGCCATCGTTGCAATATTATCCTTGGCACTGGAATGTGGGACAGTCTGATTCTGGCAACACGCGATGAAGTGCGCCATTTCACCAACAAATCCGCGTAGATAAAGGTCCCGATAAGCTCCGGACATGGGAGATCCGGAAGGTGCATATACAGTATCTTGCTCCTCGAGAGATTTCCAGGGAAGGCTGGTCGAGCTTCGGGATTGATGAACAGTAAGTGTGTTGATCTCTTCAGCTGACGCAAATCCGTTGTCAAAGGTGACGAGTACACTTTCACTCTCCCGTGACCAAGCATTCATGCCGGTAAAATAAGCGCTACCTACTACGTTATTTTCAAATACAAGGGAAATGCTTTGATTAATGTGTTCCCCATCCTTCACGGTTGTGCCTGTAACTCGTATTGCTTCTCCGAATAAGTAACGCATCAGATCAACCATATGAATGGCAGCGAGCTTCATGAACTGTTCCTCATCCTTGCAAAATGGGGTACTGTCTACAGCGAATTTCATCTGGAATGAACGTACCTTACCTAGCGAACCACTATCAATTAGCTCCTTCAGCTTCATGTATATGGGGGCATAACGTTTCATAAAACCAACCATGACAACGACGCCAGCCTGCTCGGCAGCTTCTGCTACAGTGGCGGCTTCCGCTGCGTTCCATCCGAGCGGCTTATCCACGTATACATTCTTGCCAGCCCGAATGCATTCGAGAACAAGAGCGGTCTGATCTACAGGCTGGGCGACCACAACGACACCGTCACAAGTTTCCTGCAGTAACATAAGCTGAGCATTGTCATACGCTTGTCCGTTGCTGCCAAATCGCAGCAGAGCTGCTTCAGAGCGTTCCATACTGCGTGTGGCAATGGCCTGGATCTGCGCTCCGGCTTCAACAACAGAAGGATAAATATTCGTGGATGCATGAAACCCGGCACCGATAAAGCACAGATGGGTTGTTTTCAAGGTGGATCTCTCCTTCATTTTTGCATTCTTATGGATGGTATATTTGTTGTTTAATGCTACGATAGGGTGTTTGAAGTTGAGAAAAAAGGACATATGTCCTTTTCGTGAATGAATAAAAAAAGAAGTTGCATTTTTATTTTGGAGCATGTATACTCTGAATTATGGTAAAACAAGGAATTGTTTCACCGGAACGCTTTTCATCGATGGATGAGGAGATACATATTATGCGGTCGTGGCGGAATTGGCAGACGCGCACGGTTCAGGTCCGTGTGGGCTAACCCCCGTGGAGGTTCGAGTCCTCTCGACCGCATCTAACAAAAAAGGTTCGTGAGTTGCTCTAGGGCAATTCACGAACCTTTTTTTATTTTGTGGATCATTCGTGTGAAGCCTACATTTTGCTACCAGCATGCCAATGCTAATGTTGCCGCTGGCGCAGAATGACTGCCGTGATGATCCCGGCAATGGCTCCTGCAATACCAAATAGCGTTACACTGGCAACCACTTCAACCGACTGGAGACGAAACAAAAAAGCGATACCGCTGCCAAAAGTGGTTCCGGCGAGAAATCCGAGCGAAATTCCTAATTCTTTCGTTAATTTCATTGCTTCACCTACTTGGAAATGTGAGATATGGATTTGCAAATATTGGGTACAGGCAGTAAAGTGTGATCAGGAAAATCATCACATTTTATTTCCTTTTTTATCTTGTGGTTTTAACCCGTTAATTATGCATGATATCTCATATGGGAGGGTAAGAGCGAATGAATATGAACGAACGAATTGCAGCATGGAATGAGGAAGCACAGCAGTGTGCTTGCGGTCATCAACACAGAGTGGTGGATATGCTGATACATCTGGAAGCTGGTGCCATTCAGAGGTTACCGGGTTATTTGTCTGAGCAAGGATATCGTCAGGTGACGGTTGTTTATGATCGACATACGTTTCGGGCCGCCGGATCTGATGTGCTGAGTAGTATTCGCGAAGCGGGAATGCATGTGGATGAGATCGCTCTACCGGAGAATCGCACGGGGGATATCATTGCGGATGAAGCAGCTATTGTACAGGTCATGTTGGGTGTGAGACTCGAAAGTCAGGCTGTGATTGCGGTGGGTTCAGGTACCATTCATGATCTGGTGAGATTTGTTTGTTCCAAAATGAATAAGCCCTTTCTGTCGATACCGACAGCGGCTTCAGTAGATGGCTTTACCTCTGCGGGTGCACCCTTAATTGTAAGCGGAATCAAACAGACATTTCAGGCTGTTCCGCCTGAAGCCATTTTTGCTGATATGAATATCCTGGAGCAAGCTCCCCAAGTGATGACGGCTGCCGGATTCGGAGATATGCTTGGCAAATATACTTCCCTTGCAGATTGGATTGTTTCTCGTGATCTGGGCGGGGAACCGTTCTGTCCGGTTGCTTATCGGATGACAGAAGAAGCGCTGCATACCTGCATAGATCATGTACAAGCGATTGCGGAGGGGCGAGCAGAAGGAGTAGCTGTATTAATGGACGCATTAATTGTTTCCGGTATCTCCATGCTGATCATTGACCATTCCCGTCCGGCATCCGGAGGTGAGCATCATCTGTCCCATATTTTGGAGATGGATCTGATGCAAGCGGGAGAAAGACCGGTTCTGCATGGTGCCAAAGTTGGTGTAGCATGTGCATTGCTTACAGTAAAATATAAAGAACTTGCACAGACATCGGGTGAACCAGTGTTTGGGATATATGATCAATTGCCGGAGGCTTCTCAGCTCATCGCATGGTTGGAACAAGTAGGTGGACCTGTGACTACTGAGCAACTCGGTGTAACCCCGGAGATGGTGGAACATGCATTCAACACAGCGCATACACTTCGTCCTCGATATACCGGTTTGAGATATATCAATGAAGTGTTAAACACGAGGTTAGGATGACCTTTGGAGAGAATGGTCCTGATGAAATGCATTAACTTCGCTTTTAGCGGGCTGTGATGGCTCTCCTTGGGAGCAAAAGACGAAAAAGGGTAGGTTATCTGACATTTCTGATGGAATAGCCAGAACAGTGCTTTAAGTCCGAGAGAGAAGGCATGCATTTATTTTAAAAAAGGCTCTGGCCTCCCTATGGGGAGATCAGAGCCTTTTGGCTGTTCGCTTATTTAGTTGTTGCGACGATCTTTCAAGATGACATCTGCGAACAAAATAGTTTTCGGGATACGGAAAAATTGCTCCGCTTGTTCCTGAAATGCAGCAGAAGGCAGTGTTCCCTGATGCAGCCATTTGCGGAAAGTGCCGGGATGAACCCCGATCCAGTGGCTGACATCTGTCACCGACAGATCATGGACCATACACAAGCCTGTCAAAATACGGTTACTAACCGGAGAACGGGTCACCGTACGCTTCATGAAGCGAGATGACTCGGGTTGACATATGACAGGGCTATTACGCACAACTTCTTCATTGAAGAGAATATGACGCGGGTAGCCGAGTAATTGGCAAGTCTTGTCCAAATTGGTACTGCCGGGTATCCGTCCTTCATATACCCACGCACTGACACTGCGTGAAGAGATGGAGAGGTCTTCAGCAAGCTGGGACAACTTGATATCATTGGCCATCAGCACGGCAAGAAGAACACGATTGCGGATTTGACAGCGTGTCGGTTTTCGGAATCGTTTAACACGGACGCCTTTTCCCAAGTATTTACGGTTGATCAGAGACCACGCCTGGATGGAATGTTGTTCTGGTTGATTAGGCATATTTCCTCCGATTTTTTTTAACCAAATACTACAATAAACAACGGGGTACTTTCAAGTGCCGGGATTACCGGTTACAAATGCGTCAATGCGTCAATTCACGATAAAGAGGGAACTACGAACTAGACCATGCGCAATTCACATCCTAGTATATTCCTAGATTACAATGTTTCACTAAAAATGAGGGGAGAAATTGGACAGGAATAAAAATAATATAGTTCTAATTACTTATTACTAGGTCTAAAGAACTTTTATCTGTTTTTTGTTGATATGATGCGGTTTATTTCCCTGAATTCCCCAAAAGCATGTGATTTTCGTTCCCCTGTTGTGAAGAGGATGTGCACAAATCTGAAATGATAAATCCGCATGTTCAGCATGACATGTGACCTGTCAAATCTCTTACTTTTACATATATTGTATGATACTCAAGTGTAAAGGAGAGGTGAGGAACGTGCATCTATCTGTGAATACCTTTGCTGTCATCTCGGGAGCATTTGTTACGTTTGCTTTTGGCGGATGGGATCAATTGCTGAGCCTGCTCGCGGTCGCGATGGCTGTGGATTATATAACAGGTTTGGCAGCGGCGGTAAGAACAGGTACCGGCTTGAATAGCAACATTGGATTCTGGGGGATTGCCCGCAAAGGGCTCATGCTGACCGTTGTTTTGCTTGCTCATCGAATTGATCTGATCATGGGAACCGATTTTATCAAAGGCGGAGCTATTTATTTCTATCTGGTGAATGAACTCATTTCGATTACCGAGAATTATGCCAAAATCGGTCTTCCATTGCCTGCAAAGCTCAGACAGGCCATTGCAGTGTTGAAGAAACAGGAGGATCAGGAGTATCTGACGAATCGTGAATGGTCCAAACCGCAGCAAACCCCGGACAACATCAAACAGCAGGCTGAAACAGGACAAACTTTGCAGGATGACTCCGTGAAACAGACAGAGGATGGATCTCAAAAGAAATCCGAATCGAAAGGAAACGGTTCGGATTAGTTTTTCTTATCAAGAGAACGTTTCCAAGTATCCTTTCGTAATAGAGAACGTTATGATATATTTTGGATACATGAAAATTCATTCATTTCTACTATTATATTAAACGAGGTGTTTGCCCAGATGATAAAACATATTGTCCTGTTCAAAATGAAAGATCGCTCAGCAGAAAGCATTGAAGCTGCAGCCCAGGTGCTTCGCAATCTGGAAGGTAAAATTGATGTCCTGGTTTCACTTGAAATCGGGATTGATGTGCTTCGCTCGGAGAGATCGTTCGACATTTCACTCACAGCGGAGTTTGCGTCACTGGAGGATCTCCAGGCGTATCAGGTACACCCGCTTCATCAGGAAGTTATCAAGTACATGAACGAAGTCAGAGAACAGTCAATTGCAGTGGACTACGAAATCTGATCTTTCATTCAAACTACGTTGAGATAAAGGGGACTCTGCATGAGCGATTTAAGAGACGTTATGGAATTTCTATATATTTTTGTTGTGTTTCTAATCGCTTGTCCTGTGATGATATTCTGGCTTAAGCGAAGAGGGAAACGGAACCGATAACTCACTGAACGGGAAGTGAACGAATGTATTATGTGAACAGAGAACAGATTGCCCGCCGGCTTGCTGCTGTACCGGAAGTAGCTAAAGGGCTTCGCGGGGCAGCAGAAGCTTGGGATGGCAGTCTCATGCTGGGTATGGTACAGGAACGTTGTCTTCACCTAGCGATCGAGATTGTTACCGATGTGGGAAGTTATCTGATAGACGGCTTCATCATGAGAGATGCAAGCAGCTATGATGATATTATTCAGATTAATTATGAAGAAAAGGTTTTTGATAATCCGACCTATGAGATATTGCGTCAGCTTGTCACGTTACGCAAGCCACTGGTGCAGGATTATTACACTTGGGAGCGGTCTGAGCTCCATCCACTTAGCGTAGAGTTGCCGAGTATACTTGAACATTTTACTACTCAGGTTAGCGCCTACGTGGAAAAAGAACTTGGTCCTTTCAATACGGCACAAGCCGAGGGACAGCGTAAGGAATGAGGGAAATCGCATGACAAATGAATCAAATGAATCAAAAGAATTCAATGAAGTAAATACTGAAAGTAACGAAACAAATGAAACACCTTCCGGATTCCATCCGGTGTATATGGTTGAACTTTTGTTCCGGGAACGTCCAGAGGTGGATCGCCTGCGTTTGCAGGAAGCTATGATCCGTCATACAGGACAAGTCCGACTGGATGTGAAACAAGAGAGCGGAGGGCAAAAGCATGAGATGCTTGTCTTCTATCATCTGGACCACAAGGTATCCTTCCAGGAAGGGGATATCCCTGCTCAGACTTGCATGCTTCCTGTGAATGAAATCGCAGATCGTGCTCGCTTTGGCGGTGCTCTGCAACAAGCATGGCATTGGCCGGAAGTGGGACAAGCTGTGGAAGCTGCGCGTTACTCCATTCGGATACATGATATGTTCACGGCTGCCATGCCTCGTAAACAGCGCCTGGAGCTGTTTCAGAAGACTGTACTGGCAATCATGGAGAGTGTGACCTGTGATGCGCTGTATTGGTATGGCAGTGATAAGCTGGTTGAACCGGAAGCATATACGCAAGCTCAGGAACGTGAGGAACATCTGTATGCAGCCATGAACGTTCGAATGTATCAAGCCGGAGGTACAGAGGAACAGCGCGGGTTGGTCATGGATACCGTGGGATTATCTGCGCTGGGTGTACCTGATGTCCAGTGTCACTTCGTCGGTCTTGATCCCGATACGGTGGCTCAGACCTTACTGGGTGCAGCATATTACATATTTGATCAGGGGGATGTTCTGCAAGATGGACAGACGCTGGGTTCTTCAGGTGGACGTCGCTGGCGTTGTGAACATCAGGCAGCATTGATTGCACCTGGACGATATGTGATTGATTTGGACCCGGGGGATGAGCATGCATGCCGCGGCTGATCTCGAGCCGGCTCGTCAGAACTGAGTTTAAGCCAAGTCATTTGCATCCATTCAAAAAGGGCGTTCAGATTATTTTTAACATCTGGAGTGTCAAGTCAAGCCTGTGTTGCTTATAATGCATCAACAGAGTAGGCATTCGCCCGGATGGCTGAGCGACAGACCGTTGCTTCTAGTCCGGTACTTAAACAATAGTAAAGGGAGAGATGTGACGTGAAGGATTCTAACAAAAGTTTGTTGTGGGGAGCTCTTATTGGCTCCGTGGTTGGTTCAGTAACGGCATTATTGCTGGCGCCGAAATCGGGACGTGAACTTCGTCAGGATATTACAGAAGGTGCTCGTCAGGTATCGGAGAAAGGTCAGGAACTGGCTGGTATCGTGGGAGAACAAAGTTCGCAGATCGTATCCAAAGTTAAAGAGACCGCAGATGTCGTGATTCAGGATATTCAATCCTGGCGCAATTGCGCTGAAGGGAAAGAAATTCGCATATCGGCAGCCATTGTTGATAACGATATCGATAAAACAGTGGATGAACCCGGAATTGACATCGTAGCGAAGCTTCCTGCGGATGAGTCCAAGGACGACAACTAAGCAAAGCTTAGGATAAGCAGGCTTTCCTCTATTTAGAGGAGAGCCTGCTTTGTTGCGTGTCCACACATAGATGACATAGCGCGTGGATTTAATTTGAACCCTGCGATGAAATCGGGTAAGATGTAGGTACCTTTTTGCCGGAATGTTCATACGGTAGGAAGAAAGCTCTGAGAAACAATCGTTTTGAGAACCAATTCAATGAAGAAGGAAGCGGTGTGTTCGTGCAGCAAGCAATCGCTATATTAGACTCCGGTGTGGGGGGATTGACCGTCGCCAAGGAAGTGATGCGTCAACTCCCGCGGGAAAAGATCATTTATTTTGGGGATACTGCCCGGACACCGTACGGACCCCGTTCGTCCGAACAAGTAAAACAATTTACGGAACAAATCGTTGATTTCTTGATCCAATTCGATCCGAAGGTTATCGTTATCGCCTGTAACACAGCAACAGCAGCCGCGTTGGAGTATATCCGTGCCAAGGTGAATATGCCTGTCATTGGTGTTATACATCCGGGTGCGCGGGCCGCAATCACAGCGACACGTACAGGACGTATTGGTGTGATTGGTACCACAGGTACCATAGGTAGTGGGGCTTATACATCGGCACTCAAGCAGTTGTCCCCCTATATTGATGTGGTCAGTCAGGCTTGTCCGGCGCTGGTGCCGTTGGTGGAACAAGGTGAATTTCGTTCCGAGCACACGACACATACGGTGGAACAATCATTGGGCGAGATCAAACAACAGCCAATTGATTGTCTTATTCTGGGTTGTACGCATTATCCCTTTCTCATGGACACGATTCAGGAAGTTATGGGACAGGAAGTGAAGTTAATCAGTTCAGCAGATGAAACGGCACGTGAAATCAGTACTATTTTATATGATAAACGAAAGCTGGCCAGTGGGGATGAGACTCCAGTGCATCAATTTTTCTGCACGGGTGACCCGAGAATGTTCCAGAATATCACCCGTCGATGGTTGGGGGAGCAGATCTCCAAGACCCCTGTTGTCTGGCAAGTTACGCAATTATCATAGTTATACTCAAATTATGCATGAATAAGACTTTTAATTAATGTAATTTGGTTGTGGACTATCCCGGAACTGTGAAGTTCCGGGATTTTTTGTCGTCATTATGCATTAACAGGAGATAAACATGATTCTTGTCACATGACGGACAACCTGACCTGCATACATATGTTACAGACACGAAATTGGTCAGAACTGGACAGGAGACCTGTCTTTTCCTGTGGAAAGGAGAACAACATGGATCTGCAGTGGATTATCGTTCAGCGGGGAGATACATTGCCGCGAATTGCGTCAGCACACCATATGACCAAAGAGTTACTTGCTGCACTAAACCCGGAAGTGGCTTCCCAGCCATACTTGCTGGCAGGTCAGATGCTGCGTATTGTACCCGGGACAGGTCGCAGATACGCTGTACCGCCTGGAGAAAGTGTAGGGGAGATTGCAGGGAGATTTGGTCTGGACGAAGAGTTGTTGCGCCAGGCCAATCCTGAAATTACCAATATAACCGACTGGGTTGGTCGCTGTATTCATATTCCGGCTTCGAATGGAAAAACTATTGTAAAGATTCAGGGAGAGTATGGTTATCGAGAATTAATCAGGGATATAGACAAGCTGGAGAATCAATACCCGTTTATTGAAACGGGTTCAATCGGAACAAGTGTCATGGGCAAGTCACTGCCTTATTTGCGTATTGGGCAAGGGGCGAGACATATCCATGTTAACGCTTCCGTTCATGCGAATGAGTGGTTGACAACAGCAGTTCTGATGAAGTTTATTGAAGAGTATGCCGAGGCGTATGGTGCGCATAGGGCATGGCATCAATACCAGACAGAACGCTGGATGCAAGAGACGACACTCTGGGCCGTGCCGATGGTTAATCCGGACGGGGTCGAACTGGTTCAGGAAGGTGTGGTCAATCAGCATCCACATGCACAGCAGTTGTTGGCCTGGAATGCCGACAGATCACATTTCACCCATTGGAAGGCCAACATCAGAGGGGTGGATCTGAATGATCAATTTCCAGCCCATTGGGATGAAGAGGCAGCGAGAAGAGGTATAACCTCACCGGGCCCCAGGGATTATGCGGGGACAGCGCCATTGACAGAACCGGAGGCACAGGCGCTTGCGCAGTGGACGCGGCAACACACATTTGATGCGGTTGTATCCCTGCATAGTCAGGGACAGGAGATCTATTGGAACTACCGTGATCTGGAACCCAGGGAGAGTGGACCGCTGTCGCGTAGACTCGCCAAAGCTTCCGGCTACAAGGCGGTGAAGCTCGGTGGCAGTGATGCCGGATACAAGGACTGGTTTATTCAAGATTTCGGTAGACCGGGCTTCACGGTAGAAGTTGGATTGGGTGTTAATCCGCTTCCCGTAGAACAGTTTGATGATATTTGTATAGAAGTGGGAATGTTGCTGGCTGAACTGTTATCCAATGGACAATGAGGCAAGACCCTGAATTATGATGGTGTGAAACTTAACAGTAGATCATTCGTATAACAGGAACGGACGCCATGAGCGACGTTCCGTTTTTATTATTTTTTATAATGGCATGTTACGTCATTCGTTCTGAATGGTTTTCGAACGGGTAATGATGGATGTGCCTTTTCGGCGACATATATAATTATACGGAGGGATTCAAATGAAGTGGAGAAGACTGCTGTCGTTCAAACGATGGACACAAGTTTTCAAAAGGCTCCCCCGGCTGCTCCGGGCTCCGCAGATTCCTTTGGGAGAAAAGCTGTTGTTTATTATTCCAGCGCTGTTGTACTGGGTACTTCCTGACGTAATGCCGTTTATGCCCATCGATGATATCGGGGTCACATTGATTCTGATGAACTGGTTTGTAAGCCGGGCAGAACGTAAATATCCTGTGCTTCAAGAGGGGACACCTTCTTAATTTGTGCCTAAATGGATAGGTTTAACATAGAATTCGCATCAATGTTATTGCGAAGAGCGGTAACTTTCTTTACAATAGATGCTGTAGTTTAAGAATGCTGAAATTGTTGAAACCTGCAATTACAATATAGGAGATGAAGAGAATGAACTGCAAAATTACGCGTAATGCTGCTAAAGTATTGAAGCTTGAATTGGACAAGCCGGAGAACGAAGGAAAAAAACTGCGCGTTGTCATCACCCATGCACATGGTGACCATGCTCACTACGGGCTTGATCTCGACACACCAAAAGAAAATGATACGGTTGTATCTACCGATAAAGAGATTGATGTCATTCTTGCAAATGACCAGCCTTTGTTGAACGGTGTTAAAATTGACTACCTCTACTTCCCGGAAGAGGGATTTGTTATTACGAATCCATCCCAAGGTAATCACGGCGACCACTAAGGGCGCGAAGAAGGGGAACTCATGGCTAACGATATCCGCGTATGCGAAAAGTGTAATCATGTCCGACTGAAATCGATTGTGCCCAAGTTGCAAAAAATGGCTCCAGACACGGAGATCAAGATTGGGTGCAAATCCTATTGCGGTCCTTGCGCGAAACGTGCATTTGTCTTTATTAATGGTCGGTATATCAGTGCGCCGACAGAAGAAGAAGTGCTCGCCAAAGTTGCAAAGTTCGTGAAGTAATAGGATATAACAAGGTGAGTGGAGAAAACTGTCCACACATCAGAAAGGAGGGGCTACGTGCCTCTCCTTTTTTTTGCGTTTGGGTAGAAGTGAAAGGGTGTGTTACTCCATAGCACCTTCGACCAACTCAGTAATTTGGAAGGTATCTTCTCGAATTTCAATGGCAATGACGGTAGCATCCTTTTTTAGAAAATGTACATGTCCCAGCCGTTCTTCCTCTAATTCCACCCATCCTGTATCCGCTAGCTTCTGAAAATAATCCATTGGCGGGTAGAGTCCTTGCTCACCCCCAATATGTTTCAGCTCATACTTAACACATTCTTTAAGGGTGGGATGATCGGAATAAGCTATGTTTTCAATAAGTTTTGCATTGGTTGGGACTGGGATGTCTGGGTTCATGGATGAGGCTGTATATCCTTCTATCTCGTATGTTGCAGGAGCGCAGCCTTGTAGCCAAATGAGGAAGGGCAACATACAGAGTGTCAGTAATACTTTCTTCAAATAAATTCCTCCTGATTCGGCATGATTATCTAACAAACGTAGCCAGATCAACTAAAGTTACGATAAAAACACAAAAGAAGAATAAGGAAGGCTTGTGTTATCCATCCTAAAGGGGTAACAGGAACATGATAATCCCAAGGAGGAATACTCATGCCGAAGCGTTATGATTCCAGTTTGCAAGCCGATACCACCGTATCTCAGGCGCAAAATGCGGTGAACAAGCTTCATTATGCTGTATCTCAGGCCATGTCTCATCCGACGGCACAGACCATTGTACAGGCGGAACGACGTCTGGCACACACGGAGCAGGCGATGCGACAAGCAGAGCTTTCACTCGGAGGGCAAGGTGTTGAGTTGGCAGAGGAAATGTTCATCGAGGAGAAGAGACGATTGAATTCAATCCAGAGTCAGCACGGTCAAGGGGATCTATAACGTTCCTGTCACATCAGAACCCGCAGGGCAGTAATGCTTTGCGGGTTTTTCATATCTTTTGCAAAGACTCTCGATCATGGGTTTACTCCCACAGTATGTCGAATGGCCGCTTAAAATTCTGTGAGAAGGTTAATAGAACAAGAGCAGGCAAAATTCCATACGGGAGGTACAGAATGACAAAACATATTACAGATTGTACGATTCTGAACAACGGAGTAACGATGCCATGGCTAGGATTTGGAACATATAAAGCAAAAGGTAAGGAAGTACAACAGGCGGTTGAGACCGCTTTGGAGGTTGGATATCGCAGTATTGATACCGCGTCCATCTATGGCAATGAGGAAGAAGTGGGACAAGCTATTGCAAGCAGTGGTGTTGCCCGTAACGAACTGTTTGTGACGACCAAACTCTGGAACGAGGATCAGGGATTTGATTCAACGTTGAGAGCATTTGAAGCCAGTCAGAAGGCGCTTGGACTCAATGTGATTGATCTTTATTTAATTCACTGGCCTGGCAGAGACCAGTACAAGGAGACGTGGAGAGCATTCGAACGTCTATATAGCGAAGGAAGCATCCGTGCGATTGGTGTGAGTAACTTTCAAGTTCACCATTTGCAAGATATTATAGATGAGGGCGGAACGGTGCCTGCGGTTAATCAGGTAGAGCTGCATCCGGGTCTGATCCAACAAGAACTGCAAGATTTCTGCGGGGCGCAGGGAATTCAACTGGAGGCTTGGAGCCCGATCATGAAAGGTAAGCTGAACCAAGAGTCCACCCTCAAAGCACTGGCCCAAAAATATGGGAAAACACCGGCACAGATCATTCTGCGCTGGGACATTCAGAATCAGATTGTGACGATTCCGAAGTCGGTTACCCCGGAGCGTATTCGTGAGAATGCGGACATCTTTGACTTTGAATTGACACCGGATGAGTTGAGACAGATTGATGCACTGGATTCGGATAAGCGGACGGGTCCACATCCAGATCAACTGTTTTGGGATTAAGTGGGTAGGCGCTAATTGAATTATGTGTTTGATGATAAGTTAGTGGAGGTTCCGGTCACGGATCGTTCTTTCGATCGCTGTTGTCTCCAAATTTTTTTTGATTCCTCTTTTCAGAGGATAAAATTTGGATACAGCTTATGCTTCCGATGCAGCTTTCTTGCAGAAAGCTTTCAGGCGAACGCTTCGCTTCTTCAGAATCGATTCCGTCCCCTCCACAGTAACTGTTCATCAGACACAAATATATACAATGAGCTAGAGTCGTGTGTAGCATATAAAAAAGCAGCAGAATCAGGGCATACTCCCTGATCCTGCTGCTTTTTGTGTGTGAATTGGCTTAATTTTTTTTCGGGACTTCGCATCCGTCATCTGTGCAGATGCCACTGCCGTCTGTTTCTGTTGTGTTGGATTCAACCATGGTGAAAGGGGAACGGTCGTCCCATGCTTTTTGAATGGCATCCAGAAACACCTCGTCAGGCTGAGCGCCCGATACGGCGAACTTACGGTCGAATACAAAGAACGGTACACCGCGGATGCCGAGTTGCTCGCCTTCCGCTTGGTCAGCGCGGACATTGTCGGTGAATTGATCACTGGACAGCACTGCCGTAGCTGCCTCTCGATCCAGGCCGACTTCTTCTGCTAACTGAGCCAACACTTCAGGGTCGCCGGAGTGTTTACCTTCAATAAACACAGCTTGGAAGATCCGTTCACTAAGTTCAAGCGCTTTGCCTTGTGTATCTGCCCAGTGTGTCAAGCGGTGAGCTGAGAAGGAGTTCGTAGGGATCATGGCATCGATATTGTATTCCAGTCCTGCCGTACGAGCATTGGCATTCATCTGGGCATTCATACCTTTGGCCTGTTCCACGCTCATATTATATTTGGCAGCCAGATATTCCGAATTGGTTTTGCCTGGGTTCAATGCAGCGTTTGGATCAAGCTCGAAGCTTTTGAATTGCAGCTTCACTTCATCACGGTGTGGGAACTGTTCCAGTACATTCTCCAGGCGGCGTTTACCGATATAACAGAAAGGGCACAGAAAATCAGACCATATCTCAATATTCATTATGTTAAACCTCCATTATCCTTTTAGTTGAAACTAATATAGTTACAATTATAAAGCCACTTTCTATAATTCGCAAGGAGATTACTTTTTATCCCGATATGCCTTGGACCAATGGTAAGGTTGAATCTCATCCAGTCTCTTGAAGACCAGTTGACCAGAAGGATCGTATACGGCAGCTTTGACTTCTTCGCCCCAGTAAAATAATCGTTCCTGGCATACACCGCAAGGTGTAAGGACCTTGAATTCTGAATGCTCGTCATCACGAGCGATACAGAGGGAGTGGGTGACACGTTCGTTCAATTTGTGGGCTTCCAGATAAGCCCCTGTTTCCATACATAGATGCGTGGCATCGTTGATGACCTCTGGAGCTACACTAATCAGCAGGGAGCCAGCTTCGGTATAGACGGCACCCGCGCCGCCCCATCCCTGAGGATAACGTTGCTTCACAAATTTTGCGGCTGCATTGAACAATTGCTGTTCAATATTGAGTGGTTCAGTGTGTGATGTCATGTAATGCAAGTTCTCCTTTTTAAATCCAATTCAATTCATTTCGTGTATTTGTTTAGCTTGTCATTACGATATTGTTCATTGCGATGTTGCTGTTGAACTGTCTTCCTCTCGAAAGCGCTGAATCAAATCATAAGTAATGACCGTGTCCGAGACATGCAATCGTTTGGTTGCTTCATCATGACTGGGGCGGCAAGCATTGATGTCCGTTTTGTCGCGTGTGGACAGGTCATAACAAGCACCGCTCTCATAGATATAATCATCCGATGGAATATAGAATACAGAACCATCCGAGAATGTGCCATTACGCAGCACAACCGTACGCCCAGACCCGTCATATACGTCGTTACCCATGTGATAATAGGACTGGTCGGATAAGCCTAGCAAATGCAGTACGGAAGGCGTGATGTCCAGTTGTCCCGAAGGTTCGTTGATGGTTCCGGCAGCTGCTCCGTCCGGTAAATGCACGAGCAGGGGGACCTCGTTCATGATCTGTGCCATATCCAGTTCGTTCAGTGAACGTCCCAGGAACTGTTCGTATTGTGATTGTTCCTTAATCGAGTTGTCGTGGTCTCCGTAGAACATAAAAATGGTATTTTCCCATAATCCCCGATTTTTCAGATCCTCGACCATCTTGCCGAGCGCCGAATCCACGTAATGAACGGATTGCAGATAGTTACCAAACATGGTCCCCTGGAACTCGCCTACATCCAGTTGCTGTTTCTCTTTAGGCAGGGCGTATGGATGGTGACTGCTGAGTGTAATGAGGAAGGAATAGAACGGTTCGGTAACCTCACTGCTCATTTTCTCAACGGATTGGCGGAAAAAGGATTCGTCAGACAGGGACCAGCCAAGCGGGTCATCCTGTGCAAAATCATTTTTACTATAAAACTTGTCGTACTTCATGTTCTGATACATCGTATACCGATTCCAGAAGCCGCTCTCATAAGCGTGAAATACGTTGGTGCTATACCCGTTATCCTTCAGAATGGAAGGAAGTGAATCATACGTATGGTCTGCATAACGTACAAACGCTGATCCAACCGGAAGTGGATGTAGGGAAATGTTTGCACCAAAATCGGCATCTGACGTTCTGCCCTGACCGGTCTGGTGGTAAAAGTGACTATAATACTGACTTTCCTTCATCAGTTCATTAAAATGCGGTGTGATCTCCTGACCGCCAATGCTCTGACCAATCATGAAGTTCATAAAAGCCTCACCCTGAACAATGATGACATTGCTGTCTTTATATTTGCCAAACAAGGCATCATTCTGCGGGGCAGTTCCTCGCCTTTCAGCAAAGAACGCTTTTGCTTGCTCAACATCAGCGGGATCAGCCTGCGGCCCGGAGCCGATGTGGTCTTTGGCAAAGTTGTACAGATCATAACCGTGAAAAGCGAGCAGTCCGGTCACATTGTACATGGATACATTCCACCAGTTGTTATCGAACAGGCCTTTGGCCCATGTTTTACTGTAGAAATAAATCGGGCCGACGGCGAGGCCAAGTCCCAGCACAAGGGCGATGCTGCCAGCCGTGAGACGGCGGCGCAACCGTGCCTTGCCATCGTTGTACGAATACCTCCCATAGCCATGAACAGACGGACTGGTGTGCTTCGAACGGTAACGTCTGTTGAATAGTACGATAGCTGCGAACGGAATAACGACAAGCCAATCAGCAAAGAACCAGAGATCGCTTGTGTAGATTAGTGTAGCTATGCTGTCCCCTAATGCGTCAACTTGTCTGGCTTGCAACAATACCGGGATGGTCAAGAAATCCTGGAAATAGCGATAATACACCATATCGGCGTAGATTAGTGCGGTAAGCAGCAGGTTAAGCACCACGAGAGACACGATCATTCCTCTACGTGGCAACAACCAGGTCCAGAAGGACAAGAGTAGTAAAGATCCAATAGCAATGACTTTATCCAGCAGTCCCATCGTAATGTTATAAGCGTGAAGATTGTGATGGAGCCACATGAGTTTGAGCAGCATGAGCACAAGAAAAATAAGATATAACGTTAATGGATGATTTAAAAGCCCGCGTGGCATGGAGCTACGCGTAGGCCGAGTGACAACCATATGTATGTCCCCCTTGCTTTTGTTGTTTTGTAATCGGAATGTAAAATAGGGCTCCATCCATTATAGCGTGGCCTCATGTGTTTTCAACTATGCCTCAGGGAGAATTGATTTCTGCGGAAGCGAAGACCGAAGTCGGTGAATTCATATGACCAGAAAAGCGCACAAAAAAAGCGCTCCGGCCATGGATGGCAGGAGCACTTTAGATTCGAAACAATTATGAAGATTGTGGTGTTTTATTTCGTGGGGGCAGTGGGCCCAAATACTGATAGTACTGGGTTTCAATTCGTCCGTTGAACAACTTGCGACGTTTGTCTGCCTTATGACCGAAATACTCCTCGAAAGCTTTGGTTGATGTGATTGCAAAAAAGGACCATGTTGGCATGTCGAGGTAACTGCGCCCTAATGAGCGGAGCAACTTCTGAACTTCTTTTTCTTCACTCAAACGTTCACCATATGGGGGATTGGTAATGATGACACCATATTCACCCTGTGGTCTAGCGCGATGAGCGGGCAGGACGCTGACTTCAATATCTTTGGCGAACCCAGCACTTTTGATCGCTGCCATAGCAACTTCAATCGCTTCAGGATCAATATCGCTACCTGAAATCTGTAACGGGACATCGTCACGTACAGCATCAAATGCTTCTTCGCGCGCCTGTTCCCACAATTCTTCAGGAATGACAGCCCAGTCCTCAGAGTTGAAGGTCCGACGAAGTCCTGGTGCAATGTTCCAGCCGATCATAGCGGCTTCGATCAGCATTGTGCCTGATCCACAGCATGGGTCATAGAATGGACGGGATACATTCCAGCGACTGAGCTGAATAAGAGCTGCAGCAAGTGTTTCTTTGAGTGGCGCTTCGGTAACGAGTTTACGATAACCCCGTTTATGCAGACCTGGTCCCGTCGTATCTAAAGTAAGCAGGGCGCGATCGTTTAGCAGAATGACCTCAATCACATAACGAGACCCATCCTCTGGGAACCACTCTGTGTCATAAGTCAGCTTCAGTTTCTCTACGATTGCTTTTTTCACGATCCCTTGTGATGCAGGCACACTGCTTAACTGGGATTTTTGAGAACGACCCTCTACAGGGAATTCGCCATCGGCTGGAATCCACTCTTCCCAAGGCAACGCTTTGGTGCCTTCAAACAATTCGTCGAAAGTCGTGGCAGGGAATTCACCCATTTTCACCAATACGCGATCCGAACTTCTCAGCCACAGGTTACAACGGCAAATATCAATATAATCTCCTGTGAAGAAAACCCGGCCATTGTCGATCGTAACATCTTCATACCCCAGTTGCTTCAGTTCCCGGGCAACAACAGCCTCGAGTCCCATCGCCGAGGTTGCGATCAATTGCAATTGAGCCATGTGATTCATTTCAACTCCATTTCAAGCTGGAGAAGGGAAATCCTTCTCTCTGCTGTATAGTAACGGTGCGGCCTTGCCGCTTTCCGTGAAAAAACTTACAATGAGAAATGCGGTGAACGTATGCACGCCTCTTCGAAGTGATGCATCAGTCAACCGCCTGTGTTGATAACAAACATTTATTATAGAACATTGGCATCCATATGGAAAGCAGTCCAAGTGTCCAAGGAGGATTTTAGTGGTGAATCTGACCCCTGATGAATATGTAAATCAATTATTTCAAGAGGATGAGCTTTTGCTGAAAGTGAAAGAGGCCATCCGTTCGAACGGTATGCCGGAAGTTTCGGTTGCGGCGGCATATGGACGATTGCTCACGTTTCTAGCGAAGACATCCAAAGCAGAAGCTGCGCTCGAAATCGGCGTGCTGGGCGGTTACAGTGGGATCTGCATTGCGCGTGGTTTGCGTGAGAATGGAACCCTGACTTCGCTGGAACTGAAAGAGGAATATGCGGCAATGGCGCGTGGTCATCTGGAGGAAGGCGGTTTTGGCGAAAAGGTAGAGTACCGTATTGGCCCGGCGGCAGACAGCCTGGAGCAATTGGAGCAGGAAGGTCGCACATTTGATTTCTTCTTTATTGATGCAGATAAGGAGAATTATCCGGTATATCTCGATTATGCCATCAAGCTGGCTCGGCCAGGTGCTGTTATTGTTGGTGATAACTGTTTCCTGCGTGGTCGTACACTGAATCCGGACAAGCAGGGCCCGGCCGTGCTTGCTGTTCGTCGTTTCAATGAACAGATGGCAAGTGACCCGCGCCTGGTGACGACCATGTTGCCGGATTACGATGGGCTGGTACTTGCCTGGGTGAAGTAAAAGTGGATATTTCCTAAAGATAAAACTCCGATGAAACACGATCTCACGCTTTTATGCTTGTGAGGTGGATCGTGATGCTGTACGGAGTTTTCTAAAAACACACAAAGAAGAGACGACACACCTTGAATCACAGGGAGTATCGTCTCTTTCTTTGTGTTTACAGATATCGTTATAGTAGTTCTATTTATACTTCAGGTGTTCCGTACGTTTCAAACCATTTTTTGATGGTGTCAAAATCATCACTGAAGGACAGGCCCAGCATCAATAATACACGAGCTTGTTGTGGACTCAGGTTGTCGCCTGCAATGATACCTTTGCCGCCGCCGTACACACTTCCTGAACCCGTCCGAGTGGTGGTCACAAAGATGACACCTTCTTCAATGGCCTTGGTACGAGCTTGTCCCATAGCTCTGGAGATGCCACCAGCTCCGGTACCGGAAGTCACAATTCCTTTGGCACCGCTGCTCACAAATCCTTCAATGGCTCCCCCGCCAGCTTCTTGATATGAGATCGCAATTTCTACTTTCGCCAGATCTGCCTTTGTGATTTTACTTAGATCAAATACGGGCTTTGCTGTGCCTTCAGGTTTCAAGGCACGTGCAGGAGCACGGTAGATTCGGATATTTTCTTCATCAATATATCCTACAGCGCCGAGCATGGGCGTTTCAAACGTATCTGTCCGATAATCATTTGTCTTGGTTACACCGCGAGCAAGCTGGATTGTGTCATTCAACATGAGTACTGTGCCGAATGAAGTGGTACGACCACTGCCTGCAAGTTTGATGGCGTTGTACAGATTGGCTTGAGCGTCAGAACCGATGACGGTCCATGGACGCATGGAGCCTGTGATCACGACAGGTTTGTCACTCTGAACAGTCATATCGAGGAAATAAGCGATTTCTTCCATTGTATCTGTACCCGTGGTAACGACAACACTGTCATACGTTGCCAGAGCTTTGTCTACCGTCTGCGACAAGTCATAGAGGTCGCTCATGCTATAGGAACCTGAACCTGAGTTTCCGAATTGGAGCGTGCTAACATCAGCAATCTTCTGTTTATCCGGTAAGGCGTCTACCATCTCTCCAATCGGAAGTGTACCTGCCTTGTAATTCTGGAAGCTGGTGGCATCCTCGGATTGACCGGCAATCGTTCCGCCAGTTCCGATTACCAATACATTAGGAAGTGCAGATTGTTTGGAAGAGTCTGGTATTGCAGGAATGGAAGTATTGCGAGCCGGAGTAGTAGTTGCTGTCTGAACAGCACCTGTTGTGCCTTTCACCTCTACCGTAGCTGCGTGCGCGGCGTAGGTTCCAATGGGGGACAACGAGATGGTCAATGCTGTTAAAGCTGCGGTACTCCATACGGCCCAGGGACGAAGATTGGATGTTTTACTCATGAATAGCACTCTCCTTCAAGTAAGTGTGATGTTAAGTTTGTTAAGAAGAATATGTATACCATTTCAAATTGATTGTATTTTATGTTAAGTAATATGACAAATATAGATAACAATAGAGTAATCGGTTACATTCATAGATAATAAGAGTAAAATGATTGTTTATAAGGAATTATGAAATATTATTCATTTTGATCAGAGATAGAAAAGAAGCGGTTTTAGTATTTTTGAAGGAAAATAAGCCCTTGTAATGTTAGTTAACATTACATAATGAGTCTTTTGTCCTGATAAAATGAAGCATTTTAATAAAAGAATGTCGAATTGGGACTCATATCAGAAGTAGGTAACAGAATGAGAGGATGATAGTAACGCATATTAGGTAATGGGGCTCAATTACGGTCTAAAGAGTGGTTTCGTTATAGAGTTATGTTTATAATAGGGGTGATCAACATATGTAAATAAATATATAATATTGATTGGAGGAGAAACGATGAAACAGGCACCGAGAAAGTATGCAAATTACATTCCGATTCGGGAACTGGAGACTTTGGAAGAGAGGTTATCTCCCTTCAAGGTGTATGCAGAACTTCGTGATAACACTCCAGTCCGCTATGATGAGCATCGAGAATGTTGGGATGTTTTTGGTTATGAAGATGTGAAGTACGTTCTGAAAAATCCGAAACTATTCTCTTCTGCACGTGATCGTGCCAATACGAGCATGTTGACGACAGACCCTCCCAAACATAAACAGCTGCGTGATCTGGTGAATCAGGCGTTTACACCCAAGGCAATTGAAGCATTGGCTCCGCGTATTCAGGAAATCACAGATGAGTTAATTGCTCCACACCTGTCAGAAGGACATATGGAACTTATTGATGACCTTGCAACACCACTGCCCGTCATTGTCATTGCGGAATTGATCGGAGTCCCTGCGGCGGATCGTCAAAAGTTCAAAGACTGGTCTGATGTGTTGGTGAAAGGCGCGCGTGACGATAGTGATCAGGCTTTCCAGGAGTTATTGGAGGAGAAAAAAAGAAATATGCAGGAGTTGCATATCTATTTCACTGGCATTATGGAAGAACGTCGGTTGCAGCCAAAGGATGATCTGATCTCATTACTGCTTGCTGCGGAGATTGATGGTCAGCAATTGACTTCAGATGAAGTGGTAGGCTTCTGTATTCTATTACTTGCTGCCGGTAATGAAACAACAACCAACCTGATTACCAATGCGGTTCGTATTCTGTCTGAACAACCCGAGCTACAACAGGAGTTGCGCGAACAGCCTGAACGGATTACTTCTGCGATTGAAGAGACGCTGAGATATTATCCGCCAATTGTCGCGATTGGGCGGGTCGCCAAGGAAACTGTAGAGTTGAATGGTCAGACGATTCAAGCTGGAGAGCAGGTGATTTCCTGGGTTGGAGCAGCCAATCGGGACAGTGCCCAATTTGAACACCCGGAAGATTTCATCTCTGATCGCAAGCCGAACAGGCATATGGGCTTTGGTTTTGGCATTCATTTTTGTTTGGGTGCACCACTCGCTCGATTGGAGGCAAGGGTAGTTCTTCATACATTGCTTCAGCACATGGGAAACATTCAACTTGTGCCTGGAACGGCTCTGCAACCGATACAAAGTGCTTTTGTATTTGGTGTGAAACATTATCCGATAGAATTCAATCTAATAAATAAATGATGAATGGCGCATGAATGACAAAAGCCGCTCTCAGGCCAATTAGGCGCTGGAAGCGGCTTTTTCAAATGGAACAGTAAGATGTACTCATTAAGAAATGGATAGGGAATCAGGATTCCCGAATAGAAGCAGGTTTGTTATACAATTTGAATCGGACCCAAACCATATTAAGCAGCAGCAGTCCGCCAGATACGATAAACAGACCTTCGATCCCGATGAATCCTGCCATAAATCCTCCAATGATCGCTCCAAGCATGTTGCCCAGCGCCAGAGTACTCGTATTAAAACTGAATGCACGGCTGATCATGCTATCGGATGTGTAGGAACGGATCAGGGCATTAACGCTCGGAAGCAGGCCACCCATGAATACACCCATCATGAAACGAACAAGAATGAGCTGCCACACGGTCTGAACAAATGCCTGCGGAATAAGCATGAGTCCTGTACCTATGAGGGAGAACGTCAGCACCTTGTGAGGACCAATCCGGTCACTCAGCTTCCCGAGAATCGGAGACATCGCCATATTGGATAGTCCCGTAACTGCACCGACAAGTCCTGCCCAGAAGGCCACGTTTACATCCGAAGCATGCAATTTTTGCACATACAGCGGCAAGAGTGACATGGGGCTAATCATTGCAAACTGCAACAGAAACGTCACAGCAAACAGTGCGGGCAGTTGAGGTGACTTGTTCAATTCCTTCAGACCGGATAATACGGATTGTGCCGGCAGTTTGGCTGCTTCTTGACGGTCGAATTTCTCTCTCACCAGGAACATGGCGAGCATGGAAGCGACAAAGATCAGTCCACCTGTAATGTAGAAAATGGGGCGGAAGCCTACCGCATCAGCTAGCAAGCCACCGATGAGCGGACCCAGGATGGTGCCGGCAACCTGCCCGGACTGACTGATTCCCATGGCGAAACCCATGCGGTCCTTCGGTGTGGTACCCGATATCAGCGCAACAGCTGCAGGATTGAAACCGGAGATGGTACCGTTAAGCAAACGCAATAAGAGAAGCTGCCAAGGATTCTGTGCCAGACCCATAAGGGCAATTACGATGGCCATCCCGAATCCCGAACGCAGCAGCATAACTTTACGACCATACTTGTCCGATAACTTGCCCCAAAGCGGTTGGAACAAAAATGAGGTGAGGAAATTGGCTGCAAAAATAAATCCCGCCCAAATGCCAATTTCATGTTCGCCAACAACGCCCAGATCTCTTGCGAGATAAAGAGACAAAAATGGGGTAATCATGGTCATGCCCGAGTTGACCAAAAATTGTCCGAACCAAAGCACAATGAGGTTTACTTTCCACGTTTTCAAAGTGCTTTCACTTCCTTTCAAAGATATTTCTGTAATTCTCAAAAAAACACCATTCTTTCATTATAACATAATTGGCATATGAGGGATGGGTGTAAGGAATGTCATAGTATTGTCACGTAGAACGCATCTGCATGTGGTTGTTACGGCTGTTTAAAAAGGGCATAATGGTAATTATGAGTCCAAAAACTATTGGAGGCTTCTTACATGAGCTATAATGATCGACTGATTCGGGCAAGTTTCAAACAACAGGTAGACCGTGTCCCGGTATGGTACATGCGTCAAGCTGGACGTTACGATCCTGAATATCGCAAAATTAAAGAAAAATACTCCTTGCTAGAAATCTGCAAACAACCCGAGCTGGCGGCTGAAGTTACACTCATGCCGGTACGCAAACTTGGTGTAGATGCGGCTATTTTGTATTCCGATATTATGAATCCGGTTGCCTCTCTGGGCATTGATTTTGACATTGTAAAAAATATTGGACCGGTAATCGATAATCCTATTCGGTCGGCTGCAGATGTGGATCGGCTGCGTCCCATCGATGTAGAAGGAGATCTGTCACATATTCTGGAAACCATTCGAATTCTGGATAAAGAGCTTGATGTGCCTCTTATTACGTTTGCGGGCGCACCATTCACGATTGCGAGTTATCTGATTGAAGGACGACCTTCGAAAGGTTATATCCGCACCAAAACGATGATGTACAGCGAGCCTGAGGTGTGGCACAAGCTGATGCAGAAGCTTGGTGATATGGTTATTACATATGTCCGTGCGCATATTGCGAATGGCGGTAAGGCATTCCAGTTGTTTGACAGCTGGGTTGGAGCACTTTCTCCCAAAGACTTCAGAACATATGTGTTGCCTACGATTACCCGTATCTTTACCGAATTATCGGATTTGAATGTACCGAAGATTTATTTCCCTGGTGTTGCATCCGGTGAGTTGTTGCCAGCACTGCATAATCTGCAAGCCGATGTGATTGGACTCGACTGGAGAGTATCCATTTCGGAAGGGCGGCAACGTCTTGGCGGCAAATTTGCAGTACAGGGTAACCTGGACCCATATTTGCTGACTGCCCCGATGGAACTGATTAAAGAACAAGCCAAAGTGATTATTGACGAAGGAATCAAGGAGCCGGGTTATATTTTCAACCTCGGACACGGATTATTTCCTGAAGCATCGCTAGAAAAGCTCAGAGAACTAACGGCGTATATTCATGAATATTCTGCCGAAGCAATGAAGAGTGGGGTGACGGTAACCAATGACTAATACTGTAGGTGTACTGGTGATGTCGTATGGCACACCGGAAAATATGGAGAGTGTTGAAGCGTATTACACACATATCCGCAGAGGACGTCCGCCTGAACCAGAGCAATTGAAAGAACTGACGGATCGTTATGAAGCCATTGTTGGCGGTGTTTTCCCACTTCGGGAGAACACAGACAATCAGGTCAAGGCCCTTCAAGAGACATTAAACCGCGATGAGCGTGGCACTGATGTGGAATTCCGTTGTTATCAAGGACTGAAGCATGCCTATCCGTTTATTGAGGATGGCGTGGAGCAGATGGCGAAGGATGGAATTCAGACAGCGATTGGTATTGTACTGGCTCCTCATTTTTCCACGATGAGTGTAGGCAGTTATATCAAACGTGCACGTGAAAAAGCAGAAGAGCTGGGCGTTCATATGTCCTTTATTGAGAGTTATCATCTGCATCCGAAGTTAATTCAGGCGTTGTCCACACGTGTCAGTGCCAAGTTGGACGCTTTTGAGGAAGCTGGAGCAAAACGCGGAGATGTGAAAGTGTTGTTTAGTGCGCACAGTCTGCCGGCACGTATTGTGGAGATGGGTGATCCATATCCGCAACAATTGCTGGAGACTTCGGAAGTGATTGCATCACGTGTAGGCATAACGAATTGGCAATTTACGTGGCAGAGTGCCGGACGAACAGCTGAGCCTTGGCTTGGACCGGATATTCTGGATACGTTACAGGAGCTTTCTCGTGAACAGGTAGAGGATGTGCTTGTGGCACCAATCGGGTTTGTCTCGGATCATCTCGAAGTGCTCTATGATCTCGATATTGAGGCCAAATCGATTGCCAAAGAGATCGACATGCGCCTGATGCGTATTGATTCTCTCAATAGCGATCCTCTATACATGGAGACCTTAAGCGACGTTATTATAAGCCAATGGCAGCAAGGGTCGGATGAGTAATGGGTGATAAGAAACGCCGTGTTGTTGTTGTCGGCGGTGGCCTTACCGGCCTCAGCGCGGCATTTTATATCCGCAAGCATTACCGGGAAGCAGGAGTTGAACCTGTGATTACTTTGGTCGAGAAAAGCTCGTCCATGGGAGGCATGATTGAGACACTGCACCGGGATGGATTTGTGATTGAAAAAGGGCCGGATTCTTTCCTGGCTCGCAAAACAGCAATGATTGACCTGGCTAAAGAATTGGAGATTGATCATGAATTGGTCAGTCAGAATCCGGAGTCGAAGAAAACGTATATCATGCAGCGTGGCAAGCTTCATCCTATGCCAGCAGGACTTGTTCTCGGTATTCCGACAGAACTAAGACCATTCTTGAGAAGTGGTCTGGTCTCTCCGGCAGGCAAACTGCGGGCGTTGATGGATTTTGTCATCCCGCCGCGTCGTACAACAGAGGATGAATCGCTCGGTTATATGATTGAACGCCGTCTTGGAGCAGAAGTGCTGGAGAACTTGACGGAACCGTTGCTCGCGGGAATCTATGCAGGTGACATGCGACGATTGAGCCTCCAGGCTACCTTCCCGCAGTTCGGAGAAGTAGAACGCGATTACGGCAGCTTGATCCGGGGCATGATGACAGGCCGCAAACCGGCTGAGACGCATACCGGAACAAAACGAAGTGCTTTTTTGAACTTTCGTCAGGGACTCCAGAGTCTTGTTCATGCACTCGTCCATGAGTTGCAGGATGTGGATCAACGTCTGAACACCGCGGTGAAGTCACTGCAACGTCTTGATGCAGCACAAACCAGATACCGTGTTGAACTGGATAATGGCGAAATGCTTGAAGCCGATGATGTAGTGGTTACTGTGCCAACGTATGTTGCGTCTGAGCTGTTGAAGCCTCACGTGGACACAGCGGCACTGGATGCGATTAACTATGTGTCTGTAGCCAATGTAGTGCTCGCTTTTGAGAAAAAAGAGGTGGAGCATGTATTCGACGGGTCGGGTTTCCTCGTTCCGCGGAAAGAGGGTCGCAATATTACGGCTTGCACGTGGACATCGACGAAATGGCTGCATACGAGCCCGGACGATAAGGTGCTACTTCGCTGTTATGTTGGTCGCTCCGGTGACGAACAGAACGTAGAGCTTCCGGATGAAGCGCTGACGAATCTCGTTCTCAAGGATCTGAGAGAGACGATGGGTATTGAAGCAGTGCCGATCTTCTCCGAGATTACAAGGCTACGTAAATCCATGCCACAGTATCCGGTGGGACACCTCCAACATATTGCTGCCCTCCGTGAGGAGCTTGGCAGCAAATTACCGGGTGTGTACATTGCAGGTGCAGGTTATGAGGGCGTAGGTTTGCCTGATTGCATCAGACAAGCGAAGGAAATGTCTGTTCAGGCTACACAAGAGCTTGCAACAGATTAAGTACAGCAAGAGAGCTGTCTCAAACGTAGAATTATCTACTGGAGAGATGGCTTTTTTTATGTGAAGATCTGGAAGCTAACTGAGTTCATACCCTTTCAATCGATACAGTTCCAAGGAATGATGGAAATCCAGAATATGCCTGATATAATGGTATGTATGGCTGTGAAGAAGAAGAGGAGTTGCTTATGTATCCCCCAAGATCAGAGCGAAGTGTAAAGAAGAAAAAAGGTAGTAAACGCACCCGCAATACAATCACAATCATCTGGACAGTTAATATTGTATTGATCATTGCAATTGGTCTGGTGGGCATTTTTTATGTCATTAATACACGTCAGCAACAGGCAGACCAGCCGGTGAAACAAGAAATCGTCGATCAGGATCAGCCTTCCATTGGAGACGATGCCAAAGGCGGCGATCAAGTAACTTATCCAGACTCGGAATCAGATGAGACTTCGGAAGAAGATCCTAAAGCTACGGATGAAGAGACAACAGAGGATGTAGAAAAGACAACGGGAGTAGCGACACCTGACACTTCAAGCAATACCAATAGTGAGAAAGCAGAATCCGAAACGAAAAAACCTGTGGCAACTTCGACACCATCCAGCACCAAGGGAAATGCAGGTGTGGATCAGGAATCAGGGGCGTCGAAACCTTCCAATTCAGCGAAGGATGTCACGATTAACTTTGTTGGTGATATTCAATTCTCGGGCAAAGTTGCTGAACTGCTGGATAAGAACGGTTATGATTATCCCTTTGCCAAACTCGGCAGATTATTCAAGGATGATGATCTTACCATCGGTAACCTGGAGACACCAATAACTCGTGGTGGTACCAGTGCAACTGATAAAACCTATGTCTACAAATCATCGCCCAAAGCATTGGCGGCAATGGCTTCAGCCGGTTTTGATGCTGTCAATTTGGCAAACAATCATATTCTGGATCAGGGCGTAGAGGGCTTGGTGGATACGTTAACTTATCTCAAGGAATATGGCATAGCTCACACCGGGGCAGGTATGAACAGGGATGAGGCCTATGCACCAGCATATCTGGAACGCAAAGGCATGAAGATTGCATTGCTTGGGTTCTCCCGAGTTGTACCGGAAACGAGTTGGAAGGCGGAAGGCAATCGGGCTGGCGTAGCTGAAGCCTATGATTCCACAGGAGCAGTCAAAGCGATCCAAGAGGCCCGTAAGAAGGCTGATCTGGTCATCGTGGTTGCACATTGGGGAGAAGAACGTGTAAGTACTCCGAATAGTGACCAGACCCGATTGGCTCATGAGTTTGTAGATGCTGGCGCTGATCTGGTTATAGGTGGTCATCCTCATGTGTTGCAAGGGCTGGAGTACTATAAGGGGAAGTGGATTGCATACAGTACGGGAAATTTCATTTTCTCCAGATCAACAACTGAAGAGACATGGAAAACGGCGGTATTTCAGGCTCGCTGTAGTCAAGATGCAGCTTGCAGCATGAAAGTTATCCCTTATGAGGCCGGGCTTGGCCAGGCCATTCCGATGATCGATGAGGCGAACAAACTGCTGTTGGAACAGATGGCAAAGCTCTCCCCGGGCATTCGATATGATGGGAATGGAGTCGCTTCACCTAATTAAAAACCTTTTTGAGGAGGGAATCAAATGAACAACCTTTGTGTAGCGCACCGTGGATTTTCTTCTATTGCACCAGAGAATACGATGGCTGCATTCCTGATGGCCATAGAGCGGCCTGAAGTTCAGTGGATGGAGCTGGATGTGCAGTTGTCGCGTGATGGTGTACCAGTGGTCATTCATGATTTTACAGTGGACCGCACGACAAATGGCAAGGGCCTGGTTCGGGAAACCGATTGGGCTGATCTGCAACGTCTGGATGCGGGAGCATGGAAAAACAAGTCTTACAAAGGCGAACGGATTCCGGCGCTGAGTGAATTGTTAGATCGCTCGTGCGGCAGAGTGCGTTTGAACATTGAATTGAAAACGCAGGGAGACATGTACCCGGGTCTGCCTGCGGCTGTTATACATGAAGTGAGAAAAAGACATATGCAAAATGATGTTGTGATCACCTCATTTGAACCAGCCGCTCTAATCGAAGTGAAGAAACTTGCGCCGGAGATCCAGACGGGGCTAATTATCGATGCACGACCTGGTGATCTGTTAACCGCCCTGCGGCAGATGAATTGTACATTCCTCTCGATTGGATACACCAATGTAGACAAATCCTTAATGAACGAGATGCGGAGTGCAGGCATTCGGGTGATGGCTTGGACAGTGGATGACAAGACCATTATGAAGAAACTGGCGGCAGTTGATCCAGAACTCATGTTATGTACGAACCGTCCTGACGTGTGGGAGTTGGCATTTCAGGAGACGAGCAGCCGATTTTTCAGACCCTAACTTTCCTATATGCACTAATGAATCCGATAAAGGTGGTAATATACCCATGTTGACTAACATTCGCAATGTATACTGTGTAGGACGCAATTATAAACTTCACGCGGAAGAATTGGGTAACGCGGTTCCGGATGAGCCAATGATCTTTATGAAACCTTCTCATGCAGTCGTGCCCCTGAATGGTGAAACGCTTGAATTGCCTGCTAGCAAGGGTGAAGTTCACTATGAAGCTGAACTGGTCGTGCAAATCGGCCGGAGTTATGAGCCAGGTATGGCGGTGGATGAGCTGGTGGATGCGTATGCGCTTGGTATTGATTTTACGTTACGTGACGTACAGACCGTGATTAAGAAAAAAGGCCACCCGTGGACAGCGGCCAAAGGGTTCAGAAATTCCGCTCCGGTTACTGCATTTCAGGCATTCCCGGGTGCGGCAGCTTTACTTGAGAAAGACTTTACATTGACCAAAAATGGTGAGGAAGTCCAGCGTGGTAACATTCGTAACATGATCTTCAGTTTACAAGATATTGTGGATTATGTAGGTCACCATTACGGCCTGGGGCCGGGCGATGTCATTTTTACAGGAACACCGGAAGGTGTTGGACCAACACAAGCAGGAGATGTGCTCGAACTGGCATGGGACGGCGAATCCTTGGGTGCCTGCACGATTGGGGCAGCGCAATAAGGATTACACATCATACCTGCTTGAGATGAATAGGGTACAAGAAAGGGGCGTGAATACGCTCCTTTTTGCTGTGTTATCGTGGATATATGTTTATATCTTCATCGTACGGATACGCTACTAATTTAGGCCAAGCTGTATGCTGTGTTTGCACTCCGCGTGACCAACTCTTCCAGTTCAGCTTGTTGTGCAGCATGTTGCTCCGAGCTGATACTTCCACTTGCGAGCCGTTCATCCAACTGTTCCTTGAGCTGCCTTACTTGTATAGCAATGACCTCATCCAAATTCCCGTTGTTTTCTTCCGTAATCGTCCTCAGTGATTTGCCGTTGTACAGTTCCTGGTACAGATCCACTTCTGAAGCCTGATTCAGAGCGTCGAGCAGCTCATCACTGCTTCCCTCACGAGTGTCCAAGTCAACGATGGACCATTTAGCAGTAGGTATGGGAGAGATGGCAGACTGGCCCCAGGCTGTTCCAGAGAAGGACATAGTGACAATCATTGTGCCTATAATAATGACTCTTTTCATATTCATATGGATAATCCTCATTTCTGTAGTTGAGTACGAACTGAATCGTAGCTTGTCGTTGATGTAGTTGTAGATGTTTCGATCTGAGAATAGTGTAAACGGGAAACCTGAAGTGAAACTTAAAACAGGATAAGTAATTTTAACCTAGCGGAGAACGACCGCAACAAGAAAAGATCACTAATACAATTCTCACTTGACAGGTTGGGTTAGTTGGTTATATGATAATCTCAATTATTTTAATACTCATTAAATGAACAGTGAACTAATTTGAACTGAAAACTGCATTGAGCTGATTGGACCACCAAAGGCTCCCAGGACTACTCCTCTAAGGAATGTCCTCGGGGGCCTTTTTTCGTATCTTTATTGAAGCTTCAAACGATCAAGGAGGTTATGAAATGAGCGATAGAGACTGGGAAGCGTTGGAGCGGACGGATTGGTTATTTCGCAAAATGGTCAGACGATTTGTCAAAGAGCGGGATCGCATCTCTGTAGAAGGTATCAGCCTGCCAGGCATGCTTATCCTGCACAAAATCATTCGTGAGGGAGAACAGCGGCTTGGAGATCTGGCAGAACAGTTGGACTTTACATCCGGTGCCATTACTGCTCTAACCGATAAGTTGGAGAAAAAGGGACTCACCATCCGCAGACGAAAGGAAGACGATCGCCGGACGGTTTTACTGGACATCACATCCAGCGGGCGGGAGATGTATGCGAGAAACAGCAACATCGGTGCCCGATGTATCACGCTTCTGTTTGAGGGTTTTACGAGTGAGGAACTGGAGCAGCAAAGTCAATTCTACGAGCGGGTAGTAGCGAATCTGGAGGGATTCTCGGACACGGTGCTGGAATTGGCGGAGAGCAACGGGATACAAGAACATAATCGGTCCTCCACAAGTGACCTTGAGCAGAAGCAGCGGGACAATGCCGGGAAGAGGAACTATCTCAGTTATTGAGGTTGGGTCAATGTAACGACATTTGATATACCACAAACATTCTAGGGAGAGATGAGCAATGGGACACTCAACAATATATCCAACTGGAGCGACGTTATACAATCCGGATAAGGCTTGGGGCGGTTATACCGTTTATCAGGCAGGTGAAGAAGGCGTAGTATTGATCGATATGAATGGCAAGGAGGTTCACCTGTGGAAAGGATTGTTAGGTTTTCCGGCCAAAATATTACCTGGCGGCTACGTGCTGGGCAGCACGGGTCGGAGAGATCCGAAGTTCGGTATTCAGGACAATGTCGATCTGGTCCAAGTGGATTGGGACGGCAACATTGTATGGAAATACAATAGCTACGAACACATCGAAGATCCGGGGTATGAGCCGCTATGGTATGCCCGCCAGCATCATGATTATCAGCGTGAGGGGAATCCGGTAGGTTATTATGCACCTGGCCTTGCGCCAAAGACGAAGAGTGGTAAAACACTTATTCTGGCACACAAAAATGTGAGTAACCCGCAAATTTCAGATAAGCCATTGCTTGATGATGCCATTATCGAAGTCGATTGGGAGGGGAAGGTACTCTGGGAGTGGCTGCCAAACGAACATTTTGAAGAATTAGGTTTTGATGAAGCTGCTCGAAATGTCCTGTTCCGTGATCCGAATACACGTTCTTTCGGTCATCTAGGTGGTGGTGTTGGTGACTGGTTACATATTAATTCTGCTTCTTATGTCGGACCCAACCGTTTCTATGAAGAAGGAGACGAACGGTTCCACCCCGACAATATTATCTGGGATGCCAGAGAGGCCAACATAATCGCCATTACAGACAGACAGAGTGGAAAGATCGTGTGGAGATTAGGGCCAGACTATACTTCACATGAAGCGAAACACATCGGCACAATTATCGGGCAGCATCATGCACATATCATTCCCCAAGGTCTACCGGGTGAAGGGAATTTGCTCGTATTCGACAATGGCGGCTGGGCAGGTTACGGCCTTCCAAATCCGGCTTCTCCATTTGGATTGAAACATGCGATTCGGGATCACTCCCGTGTACTGGAGATTAACCCGGTCACTCTGGAGATTGTCTGGCAGTATACATCGGCAGAAGCAGGTTTCTCAGTTCCGACGGATTCTTATAAATTTTATAGCCCATACATCAGTTCCGCCCAGCGTTTACCTAACGGCAACACCCTAATAACCGAGGGTTCCAATGGCAGATTGTTCGAAGTGACTGCGGAGCATGAGCTGGTCTGGGAGTATGTCTCCCCTTACATGGATGGGCGGAATACCAATATGGTCTATCGCTCATATCGAGTTCCTTATCAGTGGGTTCCACAGTTGGAGAAACCGCAGGAAGTTGCCATCGAAGCCATTGATGTCTCCACCTACAGGGTCCCGGGAGCAGCACCCAAAGGTTCTGCATCCATCGTGAGCGTAGAGACAACTCTTCCATTTGTGGAGGGTGCAGCCTGTGTGGCAACGTCGGATGAAGGCAAGTCAGGCGGTTAAGCGTCAAGAATCATGACTAGATCGAATGGGGTGTATATTGTGAGAAAACCATCCATAGTAACCGGCGTATTGATATTATTCCTGGCAACGGCACTCCTATTATCCGGATGCAGTTCAAACGCAGCAGGATCTGGAGCAAAAGACGCTACCGGTAAAAATACCGATAATGTAAAAATTCGAATCGCAGATACAAGTACCAACCCAACGTTCAGGGTAGCCATTGCCAAAGGTTTTTTTGAAAACAGGGGCATTGATGCAGAGAGTATTACGTTTGGCTCACCGGCTGAAGGTGTAAATGCACTATTTATCAAACAGGTAGATATTGCGTACGGGGCGGACTTCCCTGTATTAAATGCTTTGTCTAAAGGGGAATATTCAGTCATCGCTTCTGCAGGCCAGACTACGGATGAAGCGGCAGCCGCCTGGAAGCTGTATGCAAAGGAGGATATTCAGAGTGGAGCGGATTTGAAGGGCAAGAAAGTGAGTTTCATTCGAGGCACATTTATTCCATATCTATGGGATGAATATTTGAAAGATCAGGGGGTGGCGCTGAGTGATGTGACGCAAATTGGTCAGGGGGCTTTTGATGAGGCCTACATCGCACTGAAACAGGGAGACCTTGATGCCGCTTGGGTCATAGGTTCCGCGTTAACCGATAAATTCGATGCACTCGAAGGAGTACATCAGCTGACGGATATGTCTCAGACGCCTATACGCCTTGGTATGGGACTGGTATCAAGTAATGAATTCATCCAGGCAAAACCTGAAAAGATCAGTGACTTCCTTGCGGCGCTGGATGAAGCTTCCACGTATGCTCAAGCGCATCCTGAAGAGGTTGCAGATCTGATGTATCAAGAGACCAAACAGCCTAAAGATGCCACATTAAAAGACCTTCCGATCAATCCATGGGAAGTTGGATTTACGCAGGCTGCTTATGATAGTTTGGCAGGTCAGAAGCAATATATGGTGGACACTGGAATCATCGAACAGGATTTTGATCTCGACTCCAAACTCGATCTGACTTCTCTCCAGCAGGCTCTGCCGGATAAAGTGACATATAGTAAATAATTTATATTGAAATGGGAGGTGTCCGTTATGTCCTTACCTGCAACTCAGCATACCATTCATATTGAACAGCTTCGGAAAACGTATCATGCCCCGACCAATGGGGATGTGCATTATATCATTAAGGATGTCGATCTGGTTATCAAGGGAGGAGAGTTCTTTGTCCTGCTTGGTCCCAGTGGGTGTGGCAAGTCAACGCTGCTGAATATGATTGCGGGTTTTATCTCCAAGTCGGGCGGACAGCTCAAGGTGGATAACAAGGAGATCGACAGACCGGGCAGGGATCGGGCAATGGTATTCCAGCAGGCGGATTCTTCTCTCTTTCCATGGCTAACTGTGAGGGAAAATGTTGAATTCGGACTTCGAATGTCCAAGGTGCCTAAGACACAACGACGTGAGATCTCTGATCGTTACATCCAGCTTGTGGGACTGAGTGCTCATGAGGGGAAATTTCCAAAAGAACTATCAGGTGGTATGAAGCAGCGGGTTCAATTGGCCCGCGTACTTGCGAATGACTCGGCGATCTTGCTGATGGATGAGCCATTCGGTGCGCTGGACGCCATGACGCGGCGGACCATGCAGAAAGAACTGGTTAATATTTGGAAAGAAACCCATAAAACCGTTATCTTTGTCACACACGATATTCAGGAGGCGTTATTGCTTGGTGAGCGCATAGGCATTATGTCTGTAGGTCCGGCTTCGAATATAACGGATATTTACCACAACAACTTACCTTACCCGAGGAACATCGCCTCGTCTGAGTTCAACACCCTGTACGACCGGATTCAAGGCCACTTTGAAGAATAACTGAGGTGATATGTAAGATGAAATGGTTGGAGAAAAAATGGGTGTCTATCCCGCTTCTATGGGTAACGGTCATCTTAATCTGGCAGCTCGGTGCCCTCATCTATGGGCCTGACGTAATCCCTGGTCCGTGGCAGACGATCCTGGGAGCACGCGAACTGATTGCTGACGGTACGCTGATGGAGTATATCGGAATCAGCTTCACTCGTGTACTGGCGGGCTGGGTACTCGGAAGCATCATTGCTATCCCGGTAGGGCTGATTATTGGTAAAGTTCATCTCATCCGGCTGTTCGCGGAACCGTTCCTTAACTTTATACGTTTTATCCCGCCGATCGCCTTTATTACCTTATTTCTGGTGTGGTTCGGTATTGGAGAACAATCCAAGATCGCGCTTATTATGTACGCAACCTTCTTCATTGTTGTATTGAATACACTGACAGGTGTACTCTCCGTCGAAGAGGACAAAATCCGGTCGGCCCGCAGTATGGGAGCCAATGAACGGCAGATTCTGCTGCATGTGATTGTTCCGGCGACAACCCCGTATATCTTCACGGGTGTGCGACTGGCGATGGGAACCTCGTATATGGCCATAATCGGTGCTGAGATGATTGCCTCGAATGAGGGAGTGGGTTACTTAATCTGGAATTCCAGACTCTTTTTCCGAACAGATTGGATCTTTGTCGGGCTGATTTCCCTGGGTTTTATGGGATTCCTGACGGATCGATTGTTCAACTGGTTTGGTCGCAGAGTACTCTACCGATATGGGGTCATTGGAGGAGCGAAGCGGGTCTGAAACAGAACCTGGGAACACCGAATTCCAGACGTTACTTGAAGAGGGAGGGTATCTTGTTTTAACGTTTGATCAAAAACCTGTTTTGGCACTTCTACACGAGGCCAAAACAGGTTTTTTGTGTGCTGGCGTAAGGAGTTTCGGCATTGGGATCAAACCGTGGTATAATTGAATTTCAAAAATACAATAAACGTCATGCGGGCTGTACATACGCTGCATGCAGGAGACATTATGGATTGGATTATTGGCGCCGTATGCGCTTCTATGGTGGCAGGTGCTGCCTATGCGAAAAAGTCGCTAACCTTGTCTGGCTGCCTGGCAGCCATCATGATGGGAACGATATATTACGGAGCGGGTAACCTGTTCTGGTTTGGCACGTTATTGTTGTTTTTCATTACTTCAACGTTGCTCTCCAGGTTTCGTAAAGATCGGAAGCAGGAGCTGGAGAAATCCTATGCCAAGTCAGGAAATCGGGATGCCGGACAAGTGATGGCTAATGGTGGAATGGGTATGTTCCTATGTCTGGGATACTGGATATTTCCACATCCGGCATGGGTGTATGCTTTCATTGGTGTAATGGCTACCGTTACATCGGATACATGGGCAACCGAAATTGGGAGTCTCAGTCGCAAGCCGCCGCGCTCTGTTCTCACGTGGAAGGTACTTACGCCAGGTGCTTCAGGAGGTGTTTCACTTCTTGGCACCGTGGCTGCAGCCGTAGGCGGGGCTCTGATTGGTGTGGGAGCATTCTTGTTTTCCTGGATCGCCGGGATAGAAGGGCTTAGTCTGTTTAGTTGGACTTTTGTCGGTCTTGCAGGCGGGTTGGCAGGTGCTTTTGCCGATTCCTATCTGGGCGCAACGGTGCAGATGATGTATCGTTGTACTGTGTGTGGCCGTGAAGTTGAGGTACATGAACATTGCGGGCATCCAACGGTTCGGGCTCGTGGCTGGGCATGGATGAGTAACGACCTGGTGAACGTGCTTAGCTCGGTGATCGGCGGATGTGTGGCGATTGGTTTAGGTAACATTTTGGCGTTGTAGGGGGGAATACATTTTGAGCACTGTACAGGGAGACAAATCGGAGGCTATTTTGGATGCGGCCTATGGTATTTTTGGCTCGAAAGGTTTTTATGAGACCAAAATGTCTGATATTGCAGACGAAGCCGGCATCGCAAAAGGCACCATTTATTTATATTTCAAAAGCAAGGAACAATTATTTATCGCAGTATCCAAGCGGGATTGTAACAGTTTTATCAGCCGTCTTGAATATGCTTTGAACTCGTATGAGAACACAGGTGATAAACTTGGAGCAATAGCCAAGACCCACCTTACGTATTATTATGAGCGTCGCAATCATACCAAGCTCTTTTTTATGGCACCCAATAATGATCCGGATCTGATGAAATTCATGAAGGCATTCATGAATCAATACATGAGTATGGTGTGTGAGGTATTGGAAAGTGCAAGTGTACCTGAGCCTGTATTGCTCGCTGAAGCCTATATTGGAATTCTGGACCGGCTGAAGATGGATATCATGTTGAATCCGGAGTTTAATGAGGAACATCTGAACAAACGAATTGCTTTTGCAGCAGCATTGTTTCTGGACGGATGCCGTTCTTTTTTACAAGTTTAAAGTAAGTGCGCGGATGTACGTAATATTGAATTTTAATTCACAGAGAAGTGGGTACGAGCAATGAACATAATGACGGTAGAGCAAATTGCAAAAAGTTATGGCGAAAAAATATTGTTCAAGGATGCTTCATTTGGTATGGCTGATCAGGACAAGATTGGTGTCGTTGGGGTAAATGGAACCGGTAAATCCACGTTTTTGCGTGTGATATCGGGTATGGAACCTGCAGACGCGGGACAGATCTCGATCGGTAATGACGTACGTATTCAGTTCCTGGCACAGAATCCGGATTTCAATCCGGATAATACGGTATTGCAACAAGTATTCGAAGGTGACAGCATGGAAATGAAAACCGTGCGTGAATATACGGAAACGATGGAATTATTGGAACTGAATTCGTCTGATCCAGCGTTGCAAGAGCGGTTATTACGTTTGAATCAGCAAATGGAGCAGCTTCAGCTCTGGCAGATGGAGAGTGAAGCGAAGAGCATTTTGTCCAAACTGGGTATTCGTCAATTCGATGCACTGATGGGCACATTGTCTGGTGGACAACGCAAAAGGGTAGCACTTGCTGCTGCACTGATTCATCCTTGTGAACTGCTCATTCTGGATGAGCCTACGAACCATATTGATAATGATTCGGTCGTTTGGTTGGAGCAGTACTTGCAGAAGCGCCGCGGCGCACTGCTTATGATTACGCATGATCGGTATTTCCTGGATCGTGTGGCGAATGTCATGCTGGAATTGGATCATGGACGTTTGTTCCGATACGAAGCGAACTATACACGTTTCCTGGAACTGAAGGCGGAGCGAGAAGAACGGGAAGCTTCTTCGGAACAGAAGCGTAAGAACTTGCTTCGGACGGAGCTTGCATGGATTCGTCGTGGTGCCAAGGCACGGACGACGAAACAAAAAGCGAGAATTGATCGCTTCGAACAACTCAAAGACCAACAAGGAGTCCAGCGCTCGGGTTCATTGGAAGTATCCGTTGGCTCCACTCGTTTGGGTAAAAAGATTCTGGAGATCGAGCATCTTTCCAAATCCGTGGGTGGCCGCACGCTGATCGAAGATCTGAGTTATATTGCCGTACCTGGAGATCGGGTAGGGATTGTCGGACCGAACGGTAGTGGTAAGTCCACGTTGCTTCAGATGATATCTGGCAAGCTGGAACCTGATGCAGGTGTGGTTGACGTTGGTCCTACGGTCAATCTGGGTTATTTCACACAGGAACATCAGGAGATGGACGAATCTCTTCGTGTGATTGAGTACATCAAGGAAGTGGCCGAGAATGTGAAAACAGCTGATGGCTCTCTGATTACAGCATCCCAGATGCTGGAGCGGTTCCTGTTTACTCCGGCATCCCAGTGGACGCCAATCTCCCGTCTTTCTGGTGGAGAGAAGCGTCGTCTGTATCTGCTGCGTGTGCTGATGGCTGCGCCGAATGTATTGCTGCTGGATGAGCCGACGAATGATCTGGACATCCAGACACTCGCTGTACTGGAAGACTACCTGGATGATTTTCCTGGTGTTGTCTTTGTCGTATCCCATGATCGCTATTTCCTTGATCGTACTGTGGATAAAGTTTTGTCTTTTGAGGGCAACGGTGCTGTACGTGTGCACGTCGGCGACTACAGTGAGTATGCGGAATGGATGCTGAAAAATGCGCCTGGAGCTAATCAAGAGAGTGATACAGGAGCGGCGAAGGTGAAGCAGTCATCGGAGAAAACGACGCCTGCTGTGTCAGCGGCTAAACCGAAGTTGAAATTCAGCTTTAAGGAGCAACGTGAATACGACCAGATTGATGAAAATATTGAGAAGGCTGAAGCCAATCTTGTCCGGATTAACAAAGAGATGGAAGAGTCATTTAGTGATTCTGCCCGTCTGCAGGAGTTGATGGCGGAGCAGGTTGAGGCTGAACGTCATCTGGATGAATTGATGGAACGCTGGACCGTTCTGAATGAACTTGCAGAGCAGATTGAACAGAGCAAGTCTTGATTTATAACTAAACATCGCCCTTTCTTCTACAGTGACTTTATGTCGCATTGGAGAAAAGGGCGATTTTTTTGTCTGCGAATTTGCGATTTTATGTGAAACGTTCTGTATGTTCATTACGTTGTATAAGTAAAGAATTCCATAGAAGGGAGAGAACACCACACTTATGTATAAAGAAATTAATCAACAGTTGGCAGCGCTCAAGGAAAAGGGGAGAATTTACGAGAAATGGACCAAACGTCTGGAGAAGCTTCAAACGGAGGAAAGCGAATGGGAAGCAAAGGTAAAACGTCGTCTGGAGCATCTCCAGAAGGAGCAGAAGGACGTTGATCGACTGAACAGTATGACATTGTCGGCATTTTTCTATCAACTGATTGGCAAGAAGACAGAGCGTCTGGAGAAGGAAGAGCTGGAACTCATGGAGAGCAAGGCTGCATACGACACCGCTTGTCGCATGTTACAAGACGTACAGGAGCAACGAATTCATGTGGAGCAGGAGTTGGAGGGCGGGCGGCAGTATCAGTACTGGCAGAGCGATTACAACGCGCTGTGGGGGAAGAAGGAAGGTCGACTGCTGGACCAGGATGCGGAATTGCAACAGATGGCTGAGAATCGGGAACATCTGGCGAGCGAGCTTCAGGAACTGGATGAAGCTTTCCGGGAGGGGGAATACCTGCTCTATGCCCTTGAACGTGCCGAGAAGGCTTTGGCTTCGGCAGGTAATTGGGGTGTATATGACATGATGGGTGGTGGGGTCATCTCCACACATATCAAGCGAGGAAGAATGGATGACGCTCAGGTCGCCATCATGGATGCAGGTAAGCGTCTACGACGTTTTCAGAAGGAACTGGAGGATGTAGAGATGGCAGTACATGCGGATCTGCATCTGGGGGGTCTGCTTTCATTCGCAGACTATTTCTTCGATAACCTCTTCGTGGACTGGATGGTTCAAGACAAAATTCGTAAAGCCGAACGTCAGGTTAAGGATGGACTGAGCGCGGTTCGGAAAACCATGCATGTGTTAAGAAATGAAATGCGTGACCATAAGGCAGAGTTAGAGATATTGGATCGTAAGTATCATGCATATGTCGAACAGGCAGATTAAAAGATATGACAACAAAGGCCCCTTCCAAGCACAACAATTCAGTGTGCTTGGAAGGGGCCTTTTTGATTAGACAAGACATATGAATGTCACCATAATGATTTCGTAGAAAAATGATTCTGTTTTACTTGGTTGTAATGTAGGCTGCGAGCAATCGTGCCGTATTCAGGACAGCATCCTTATGTGTACGCTCCATGGAATGAGATGCATGAACTCCAGGACCGATCAGTGCTGCACGGATATTGTTTCCTCCGCGTAATGCTGCACTGCCATCTGAGCCATAGTGGGGATAAATGTCGACGACGTAATTCATCCCATCTTGTTTGGCCAGTTCAATGAGACGACTGGTCATATCGTAGTCATACGGGCCAGAAGAATCTTTGGCACATATAGAAACGTCGGTTTCTTTACAGCTCAGGTCATCACCCATAGCTCCCATGTCTACAGCGATCATTTCACTGATTTCCGCAGGGATATACGATGCGCCATGTCCAACTTCTTCATAGTTCGAGATAAGCAGAGAGACGTTATGTAATGGTTTCCAGCCTTCACGATGTGCAGACTCAAGGATGCCAAAGAGGGCAGCCACGCTGGCTTTGTCATCCAGATGACGTGATTTGATATAACCACTCGGCGTGATGACTGCGCGAGCATCAAAGGAGATAAAGTCGCCGACAGAGATCCCGAGTTTCAACACATCTTCCTTGGAGGAGACGACCTCATCGATTCGAACTTCCATATGGCTCTCGGACCGTTCAAAGGTACGTGCATCCGGATAGACGTGGACAGACGGATGAAGGGAGAGAATGGTGCCTGTGTATGTTTTTCCATCCCGGGTATGGATGCTGCAATATTCGTTTTCAATACTTTGCATCGAAAAGCCACCGACAGAGGTAAGCTTCAATGTGCCGTAGGATGTAACCGAGCGTACCATGGCCCCTAGCGTATCCACGTGAGCGCTTAAAGCGATTGTCTTGGAAGAGTCCTGTCCGGGCAATGTAAGCCCCGCCCCGCCCTTGTTATTCAGCTCACAAGCGATGCCCAGTGCTGCTGCTTCCTTCCGGATCATCTCGATAATATGATGTGTGTAACCACTTGGGCTTGGTGTATCCAACAATTTTTTCAGGAAAGACAGAACGTATGATTCATCAATTGTAAAACTCATTGTGTAATTTCCTCCTCGGATCATGGGTATGGTGTGAAACAAAATACAGCCTGTCTGGGGGAGAGAATGTGATACTACCATTCCTGACTCGCCAGCAGGCTGTCTCTGATTGGTTACAGTGTTCCCGTAGGGTTTCCTTTGCGCTGACTCTGGGTCGAATCATTCTCCAATAGGCTGTCGGATTCATTTGAGTCAAGCGAATCCATCGATTTGAAAGAATCCAACGTAGATTTGCTTGTCGCGGAACTTTCCAATTCAGATACACGCAATTTCAATTGTTTATTCTCACGTTGCAGTCTGTATTGGCGATAGATGCCATATGACCCTACAATAATTCCACCGATCAGGGTACAGCCGAGAATCAGCAAGATCAGCGGGATTTGTACCGTGTTAAATAACAGGTTGACTTGTACGGAATCCACATTAATAACCGCAAAGATTCCCGTGAGCAGTGCAAAAACAAGACCTGCTATGAGTGCCCATTGCATTTTCATGGTGTTGCCTCCTTGTTGAACAATTGAGAACTAGATATGCATTACCCATATTCGGGTATGTTGCATCTTGCAATGATGATAAAATCCCCTGCCCGAAAGGGCAAGGGATGCAGGTCACATGGAAAGACAACCTTATTTGGTTAGTTGCTCCATCTGTTCAATCAGTTCCTTGAAGACACTCATAGCTTCACGAATTGGCTGTGGTGTAGACATATCCACACCTGCTTTTTTCAGAATGTTGATGGAGTAATCACTGCCACCGCTCTTCAGGAAGCCAAGATATCGGTCAACAGCCGGTTGGCCTTCTTCCAGGATTTGCTTGGAAAAGCTTGTTGCTGCGGAGAAGCCTGTAGCATATTTGTAAACGTAGAAGCTGTTATAGAAGTGGGGAATACGAGCCCATTCCATTTCAATTTCTTTGTCGACAGCCATGCCTTCTCCGTGATATTTAACGTTCAGATCATAATAGATCTCGGATAACAATTGTGGTGTTAATGCGTCACCTTGTTCCGCACGTTCATGAATAATTTTCTCGAATTCAGCAAACATGGTCTGACGGAATACCGTTGTACGGAATTGGTCGGCATAATAGGTCAACAGATACAATTTTTCCTTTGGATCTGTTGATTTGTTAAGCAGATAATCCATCAGCAACGCTTCGTTGGTTGTGGATGCAACCTCAGCCAGGAAGATGGTGTACTGTGCATCACGATACGGAAGTGTTGTATCCGAGTAATGTGAATGCAGAGCGTGACCCATTTCATGTGCGAGTGTGAACATACTGTTCAGGTTATCTTTGTGATTCAACAAGACATACGGGTGAGTGCCGTAAGCGCCCCAGGCATATGCGCCTGAACGTTTATTTTCATTCTCATATATATCGATCCAGCGGTTATCATATCCAGTCTGCAATGCGTCAGCATAGTCCTTGCCGAGTGGTTTCAGACCGTCTTTAACCGTTTGTTTCGCTTCCTCATAGGTAATATCCATTTTGTATTCGTCTACGAGTGGAGCGAACAGATCGTACATGTGCAATTGATCCACACCCAGCAACTTTTTGCGCAGGTCCATATAACGATGCAATAACGGAAGGCTCTCGTGAATGGTGTCTACCAGATTGGTATACACATCCGTTGGGATGTTATCTCCATATAGGGACATTTCCATCACGGAAGGGTACTTCCGAACATTAGCATAGAACATATTTTTGGTTACATTTGCATTCAGGGCAGCCGCAATTGTGTTCTTCTGTTTGGCATAGGTTTCGTATACCGCTTTGAAGGCACGTTCGCGAACTTCACGGTTAGGGTTCTCCAGGAACTGAATGTAGCTGCCGTGTGTCAGCTCAACTTCGTTACCATGTTCATCCTTGATTCTTGGGAACTTGAGATCGGCGTTATTCAGCATGCTGAATATTGTCTGTGGTGCTTGTGAAAGGTTGCCTACCTGTGCAAGCAAAGCCTCTTCTGCTTGGCTAAGAACGTGGGCTTTTTCGCGTTTCATCTCTTCCAGCGTAAATGTATAAGCAGAAAGTTTTTCGTTCGCAATAAATGCGTCCAACTGATCATCCGGCAGGGAAAGAATCTCCGGTGTGACAAAAGAAAGTGCTTCACCAACCCGTACGCCTAATTTCTGGGCTTTTTGGGACAGGTTTTGATATGTAGGATTCGCTGTGTCTTCATCTTGATGCATACGTGCGTACACAAAGAGGCGTTCTATTTTGAGGCTGATCTCATCTTCGAATTCGAAGCAAGATTTGAGTACATCAGGTTGATTCAGTTTGCCTTGGAATTCGGAGGCCTTCTTGGTCAAAGACGATACTTCTTCATATTCTTGATCCCAGGCTTTCTGATCGGCAAATAAATCTTCCAGTTTCCAGCTATGTTCAGCCGGCACCTCGGAACGTTTCAATAATTGACTCATGGAAATCCTCCTTTGATGATCTGATGAATGTATGGACGAAGCTGCCTTCGTCTCGCTTGCCTGTGCGGAGAGAGACGAAGGAATCAGACTAAGTACCAGGATAACAGATAGCGATTTCTGGTATTTCAACGGCCTTCCTCCTTACGATACGAATAATCTCGTATAGTATGACCTTAGGCACGTTGAAATATTTGAGCATCTGGGTCCCCGTGATTAGGCTCCCATGTTATACAGAAAATAAACGATCAGGAAAAAGGCGAAACAAATGAGCAGGGTAGCAATAAGCGCCATTCCCCGTCTTAATCGATCCGGGATGGAATTGCGTCCCAGAATAAGCACAATACCAAGAGAGAAGGCAAGGATAATAAAGATGACGACATTGCTTGAGTCAAGCTGCATGGGTTAGACCCCTTTGAAGGCAGCCATCAATTGACGCCATTCATCCTCACGGTTCTCAAAATCTGCTTTTGGAAAACGGCGTTCAGCCCAGTGCATTAATGCAGGACGACTTAGGAAAGTATGGCACTCTTCGCCCCACTCTTCCGAAATTTCTCGGAGTACGAGATATTTGCCTTGAACTTCTACGGTCATCATATTCCACTTGTCTGTTTTGTATATTTCATGTTTTTTTATCATAGGTAGTCTCCAAACTAACGGTTTTGGTAAAATGATACCGTACCCTACGATTCAAAGCAAATTTTTTCGACATTTATGGAAAGATAAATTGCAAAATGGAAGCCCATACAGTATAATAAGGGTATTCGCCATAGATGGCGATATTTTTAGGAGGTTTTTCATTTGAAAGGTACAGTTAAATGGTTTAACGCAGAAAAAGGCTATGGCTTTATTTCAGTTGAAGGCGGCGAGGACGTATTCGTACATTTCTCCGCAATCCAAGGAGATGGCTTCAAAACATTGGAAGAAGGTCAAGCGGTAGAATTCGAAATCACTGATGGAAACCGTGGTCCTCAAGCAGCTAACGTAAACAAACTGTAAGAATTTATCCGGCTAACGGACTTCTTATATATTATAAATTTATAGCTGAATATTAAGAACCTAAGCACAGTCCCCCCATGGGAGGCTGTGCTTTTTTTGATTCTAAAATTTTCAGTGTATATAACGGTTGAATACGATGTAAGTTTCCCTGTGTGTTCAGGAGACACGATTGGTCATGCTGGACCATAACTTCAATCCGAAACCGATCAGTGCAGCCAGGGAGAAAGCCATAGCGGTGAGATAGAAGGTTTGTCTGCCTGCATGTTCCAGCAGCAGTCCGCCCAACGTTCCGCTAAGAAGTCCCGAAGCACTGGACCAGACAATGGTGAACAAAGCCATACCTGTAGCTCTGTAGCCGTCCGGAACTAGGCGAATGATGTAGCGGACCGCCGTAACGTAGAAAATACCAAAGGTTACACTGTGCATCGTCTGAATCGCAACAACAGCTGCAGGTGTATCGGAGACGGACATGAGAAGCAAACGAACCGTATACATCAGTGCAGCAAAAGCAATTAGCGGCAGTTCTTTATAACGGTTTCCATACTTGCTGAGCAGTAGAAATATGGGGATTTCACTTACGGAAGAGATCAGCAAAGACCAGCCGATCAGCCCCTCACTGGCACCCAGATCTTTTAGCGTGATGGTAAGAAATGCTTCGTTCATGCGATGTCCCATGGCAAGCAAAAATACACAGCCAAAAAAGGTGAGCACATCTCTGCGTTTCAAAATAGCCCATAACCCAGATAGATCCATTTTGCTACTGCTCCCCGAAGGTTGATCCTTCAATTGAAAACTGATCAATAGTGTAGTTGCAGCAAGACCAACGCAGACCCAAATCGTCCATGCTGGACCAAAAGATCCAAGGAAATACCCGATACTTAATGCAAAGAAGGCATAACCGATCGATCCGAAGACTCGAATGGAAGTGAAATTTCGGCCGTACTTGCTGGCCGTTGTAATAGCCATCGTATCGGAGAGTGGATAGACCGGATAATAGAAAAAGTAAAACAGGGTCACGAGTACAAATACCTGACCAAAAGTTGTTGCATTGGCGAGCATGATCCCTGTGATCAATTGACCACCAAGCAGAATGATCATCACTTTGCGTACCGTTTGGTAGCGGTCGCTGGCCATGCTCCAGAACATATTGGAGAACACAGAGATGAGGGGGCCAATTCCGTAGAGATATCCAATCTCAGCCCGACTGAAGCCCAGATGACTGAAGTAAAGCTGGAAGTAGGATACCACCAGAACGGTGGAACCAAAGATGGTGAACATGAGAGCCCGCAACCAGTTCTGATCCGGGCGGGCGTTGTGACTTAATTTCATGATGAGAGACTCCAATCTTTATAACAATTCAATGATTTTATTACCCTTTCAGGGATGTTGATTTACGGGCTCTAGGCACGGACATCGTAGGTTCTTGCTTCGTGCGCCGGATGACAAGCCAGACAATGATAAGTTCGGCGAGCAGGCCAAGGGATTGGGCTACAGCGCCAATCATGCCGTTCCACGCAGGAAAAATACTAACCAGTATAAGCAGCACAATCACCGTGCAGATTGCATTCGCCGTTTGCGAACGAAACATCGTTTTTGTCTGACCGCGAAGCAGAATGAGGCCATTGCTGAAATCCAGAAAAGGGAAGATCAGTGGAAATAAGACGAACGCACGCAGTGTCCACAGACTTTGTTGCAAAAGTTCGCCCTGAACGCTCATTACATTTTCGAGTACCCATGGTCCCAAGGGGGTATAGGCAATCGACACCATCATCGCAAACGGAATAAATCCGGTGACAAGTGCGAATTTTCGTACCAGTTTGGCGTCCACAAGGTAGAAATTCAGCACGATCTGATGGATGTATGTAAAGAAGCTTAGCATCAACTGCATCAGACTGCTTGCTATGGCAAAGGATGAAATGGCTAGTGCGATCCCGGTCGTTTTGCCAAGTACGATGTTAATAACCGGTCCTATGAACAGCGCTACAAAGCTGGATAACAGAAGCGGCTTATAAAAGCGAAATACGTCTCCCTTGCTCTCGACGGGATGATCCTCAAGCTTGGCTGGCATCTTGCGCTTGATGCTGTTACCCTCCAGAAAGCTGACAAGCGCTTCAATCATCATGCCAGCAGCAAAAATGATAGCGCCTACACGTCCACTGTCAATGCTGTCTGTGTATATGAAATAGAGGGATAGGCCGTACATTCCGGCTAAACGGAATACCATCCCGATGGTTAACCACTTGGTGCGGTTATTCGTAATGATGATCCCCTGATAGATGTTGCGGATCACTGAAAAGATACTTACATACATGAGAATTTCATATACGTCGATGACTTTGTTCAGCAAATCCGGACTTACACCAAACAAGTATTTGAACACCCCGGTACCAACGGGAGAGTATACGATAAGAAACCCAATGAGAAGCACACAGGCAAGAAATATTTTGGTCACAAACGTGAGGGCCTGAAAGGAAAGGCGATCGCGAACCAGTGCGGAACAGGTTTGCCGCAGCAGGGTGGAGGGGCGTTCCGTGAGGGTTAACAAGCTACCGGCGATGGCATAGCTGGCAATAACCGTCTCGGGATGAGCGGAACGTGCTAATGTACTGTTTATAATGACGTGAGAAATGGTGACGAGAGAGGCGGAAATGCCAAGTGGCACAAAAAAAGAAAATAACCGTCTCCACGAAAGTGATTCACTTGACGACATGTCAACGACTCCTTTGATGGATGAAATATGGATAGTATATCACAAAGCTTTGAACGCCGATGCGATTTTTTATGCGGAATATGCGGCAGATCATTTGTACAATTAAGGGGATCATATTATAATAGGAATGGTTAAAAATCGCTCTAATACGTATTCAACCAAGTGGAGGCACATTTATTTTGAGCCAATCAAATCGAAAACGTCATCAATATCCGCGTGGACCGCTGGCATTGATGAGAGGGGTGTACAAATACACCATTCCGGAAACACGGAAGGCACTGAATGGATGGCGTGCTCAAGCTGAGGCGATTCCGAATGAGGAGTTGCGTACACAGGCACTTGCCAGTCTGAAGGATAAACAGTTTCACTGTGAAGGCGGAACCGTCTACGCATTGGCTGATTTGCCAAACAGACACATTCTGATTCCGCTGATCGTTTCATATCAAACTATTAGTGATTATTTGGACAATCTGTGCGACCGCAGCACGTCGATGGACCCGGATGACTTTCGTCTTCTCCATCAATCCATGCTTGATGCGGTAGATCCCGAAGCAATTCCCGTCAATTATTATGCCCTCCGTGAGGAGCAGGATGACGGTGGATATCTGCGGAATCTGGTGACCACATGTCAGGAACTGACCCGTCAGTTACCAGGCTATACGTCCGCCAAGCCCCAAATTCAGGATCTGGCAGGCCTATACACGGACCTGCAGGTATATAAGCATATCAAGCCGGAACTGAGAGAAACGGCACTGCTCGAATGGTGGTCGGAGCATCGTCATCGCACACCTCAGTTTCGTTGGAACGAATTTGCTGCTGCAACTGGCTCTACACTGGGCGTTTTCATGCTGTTTCTGGCTGCGAGTGACGATCAGTTGACTGAAGAGCAAGCGGCCTCGATCCACACGGCCTATTTCCCACATGTATGCGCATTGCACATTATGCTCGATTATTTAATTGATCAGGATGAGGACCGCATCGGGGGAGATCTCAACTTCTGCAACTATTATGAGAATGTGGAGACAATGCTGGACCGAATTGCTTTTATTGTGGAGATGGCACGCAGCGATGTACAGAAGATTCCGGGAAGCTCCTTTCACCGGATGATCATCGAAGGACTGATTGCCATTTACCTGTCTGATCCCAAAGTTAGCGAACAACAGGAAGTTCGCGTTGTATCCAAACGTCTGCTGAAAAATAGTCCGATCACAAGAATATTTTTCTTCATTTTCAGTCGCTGGATACGGAAAAATATGTAAGTCAGGTGTGATATTGCGGAGCCTGAAGTGAAACTAGAGGAGGAAGAAACATCATGACAGCAGTAAAGAAAATCGCAGTATTAACGAGCGGTGGTGATTCACAGGGGATGAACGCGGCTGTTCGTGCGGTTGTTCGCAGCGGACTGTTTCACGGTCTCGAAGTATTTGGAGTTCAACGTGGATACCAGGGTCTTTTGAATAATGACATTTTCCCAATGGATTTGCGGAGTGTAGGAGATATCATCCAACGTGGGGGAACGGTTCTTCAATCGGCACGTTGCAAGGAGTTCTATACCGCTGAAGGTCAGCAAAAAGGTGCGGACATTCTGCGTGCGCGTGGCATTGACGGTCTGGTTGTTATCGGTGGGGATGGTTCCTACAACGGAGCAAACAAACTCAGCAAGCTGGGCATTAACACCATGGGTCTGCCAGGAACGATTGATAACGATGTTTCATTCACCGACTATACCATCGGATTTGATACAGCTGTAAGCATAGTGGTTGATGCAGTAAACAAATTACGTGATACGATGTCTTCACACGAACGTTCTTCCATCGTGGAAGTTATGGGTCGTCACTGTGGAGATATCGCTCTGCATGCCGGACTTGCTTCGGGTGCTGAAACGATTCTTGTCCCAGAAGTTCCGTTTGACATGGACGAAGTAGCAGATCGGATGAAAGCTAACTTTGCACACGGCAAACGTCACAGTATTATTATCGTTGCTGAAGGCGTGGGCAAGGGTGAAGATGTAGCAAAAGAACTGATGGAACGTTGCCCAACGTATGAGCCGCGTGTAACCGTTCTGGGTCACATTCAGCGTGGGGGTACGCCAACACCTTTCGACCGTAACCTGGCAAGTCGTCTTGGCGACTTCGCTGTCCGTAGTCTGATCGCAGGCGAGACAGACAAAGGTTGTGGCATTATCAAGGGTGAACTTACCCTGACGGATATTGATAAAGTGGTTAACACAAAAAAAGATTTCGATATGGTGACTTACGAGCTTGCACAACGTTTGTCCCAATAATTCGATTCATACGCAAAGAGCACAATCCCGCTTTAACGTGGATTGTGCTCTTTTTGTTGTTTCACGGAGTGAGTATATCAATGTTACGCCTTGCGGAGTGCGGCTTGTTTTTGTACCAGGAAGAGTCTCCAGAGAAGCGCTGTTGCTCCTACAGCAAGGCCGGCAATGAGTCCAATCCAGTATCCGAAGGCACCGAGTGAAGTATACGTAGCAGTTAGATAACCTACAGGCAACCCAATGATCCAATACGCTATGAACGTAATGATCAGTGCCGGATTAACATCTTTGTAGCCACGCAATGCTCCTTGGGTCGGTGTAGCAATCGCATCCGAGATCTGAAAGAAAATGGCGTAGATGAGGAAATGCTGCGTAAGTGCAATGACCTCTCGATCGTTTGAATACACGCCTGCAATCTGTTCGCCGAACACAATCAACACGATCGCTGTCAGCAGTGAGAGTCCGATGGCTCCACCAATTCCAAGCAGACTGTATTGTCTGGCATCTCTCAGACGCCCCGCACCTGCCTCATAGCCCACAAGGATCGTAAGAGCCATACATATACTCACAGGCAGCATGTAGAGCGTAGAAGCGAAATTCAGCGCCGCCTGGTGGGCAGCAATGGTTGTGGTATCGAAACGGCTCATCATTAAAGTCACAGCAGCGAAGATGGACGTTTCGAAAAAAGTCGCGAATCCGATGGGCACTCCAATCTTGAGTAACTCTTTCCATTTGGACAACGATACACGGGTCCATTGACGGAAAATGCCATACTGGGCGAAAGGTTCGACCCGATGGACAAAAAAGAGACTAATAAGAAAGATCAGCCAGTATGTACATGCTGTAGCAACACCAGCACCAACACCGCCTAATTGTGGAAAACCCCAGCGGCCGAATATTAGCAGATAATTTAGAAAGATGTTAACGGGCAGGGAAACTAACGTAATAAACATCGTAGTCCGTGTCTGGCCAAGTGCATCCATGAAGCTGCGCAGCACTGTATATCCGAAGAGTGGGATAATGCCAAAAGCAAGTGCGCACAAAAAATAGAAGGCAACTTGGGCAACTCGGTGTTCCAGAGGCATTCCGTTCAGTATAGGGCCAAGTAACAACGCCCCGGCTCCGATCACGACGAGACTGACAGCGATCCCGAGATACAACGCCTGGATGACGTTATACCCGATCTGATCATTACGTTTGGAACCTAACAGATGGGAAACGACAGGTGTAATACCGATCAAAATCCCGCTTAGTCCAGTTTGAACTGGCATCCACAGACTTGTGCCAATCGCGACGCCTGCAAGGTCGGCCGGAGAAAACTTGCCTGACATATTCGTGTCGAAGAACGACATGGCAGAGAGGGCGATTTGAGTGGTGAAGATGGGCAAAAATATAATCAGGAATTGCTTCACTTTTTGGGAAAAACTTGTTGTGTTCATGTTCACTGGCAGTGCCTCGCTATTCTGAAGAGATGTCATCCAAGTGTCATATCTGGACAGCTATTTATTGTAGTGGATTTTGATCAATTTGAATAGGGACAGAAAGCAGAGTAGGGGTGTACAGAGAAAAATGAACACCAAAAAACCTCGCTCCGCTTCAAGCAGAACGAGGTTGGATGAAATGAGAAGTATGAAAGAGTGCGGATTACTTATATTGTACACCTGATGTATAACGGTTGGACGCATTCCAGAGCAGATATTCATGCACATCCATGTCTTTCATCGCTCTAATCTGGTCTTCCACTTGTTTCTTGCCATACTTGACATAATGCCCACTGCCCAGCCAACTTGCTGTGAAGTCCTGGATCCACGGACGAATGACAGGTTTGAGTTCTTTGGTAGGGTCCAGTTTCTTGTGTGTATCTTCCATTGAACCCTTGATGGTTGTGTAAGGATCTTTGTCAGGGTCCTTGACCCCATACCAGCCAGTAGAATAGTGACTAGGGTATACCATCGGTGAGATGACGTCCACGTTTTCGGATATTTTAACAAAATCCTGTCCGATGCCTTCAGCTGCAGGTACAGAAGCGGCATAACCGAAAATATCAACCGAGACACGGACCCCTAGCGGGGCTAACTCCTTGCGTGCATATTGCACGAATTCAGCCACAACATCCACTCGTGACTTGTCAGATTTGGTGTATTTCAGTACATCGGCTCGAGTTTCGAAACCTTCCGGGAAACGAACGTAGTCAAATTGAATCTCTTTAAATCCAAGCTTGGCAGCTTCCTTTGCAATCTCAATGTTATAGTCCCATACTTCCTTGCTGTACGGATTCACAAAGCTGTCGCCTTTGCCATTTGCCCATACAGATCCATCCTTGTTGCGGAAGGAGAGCTCCGGATTTTTCTTGGCAAGAATCGTATCTTTGAATACAACGACACGTGCAATCGGGTAGACCTCATGTTTTTGCAATCGTTTCATCAAGGCATCGATATCCCGAATAAAAGGTTGGGATTTACCCATTTTCTGAAGCGCTTTGTTTTCTGTGGGATAAGTTATGTATCCGAGATCGTCTTTGATATCAATGACCATGGCATTCAGTTCTGTACTGTCGGTCAGTTCCAGCAATTCTTTCATACGTGCACCGCCGGCACTGTAGGCCGTTACATAGATACCTTTGACCACGGGTGCATCAGGTTGAGGATCAATTTTGGCAGGTGGGTTATCGGCATCAATAACAACCTGATCTTTTTGAGATTGGATAATTGCGGTGTTAAAACTGTTGGTTAACGATTGGAATTGAGGATTTCCCTGGTCCGCCACTGCGGGGGCACCACCAAAGCTTCCAAAGGCCATAGCCATTAAAGCCCAAAACATGTTCATTCATTTCCACTCCCTTATGTGTGCATTCCATGTATGAATTATACATTAAAGCCTCTGGGCTTTTAACCATATTAATCAAGTAATGAAACACATGGAAAAAATGAAAACCGCTTCCTGCTGAGGAAATCCCCTGCAAGAAGCGGCGTGATCAATCTGAAAAAAATTATTGAATGTAAATCTCATTTTGATGCTCACAAATACTGTACTGAATGATTTCCATTGCGTCTCCCTGTTCCAGGATGCCCAGCCCATCCCGGAGGACAATCAGTGAGTCGAGTTCATTCGGTTTCAAGAAAGGGAGCATTTCCGGGCACCATCTGTTGACAATCTCAAACAGTTTTACCGTTTCCATATCCACAATAATCACCCTTTCCTACTCGAATTCCAAAATGGTAAGTCATTCGGCGCGATTCGGGAAAGCATATGGCCTGTGAAATTGAAGGGTTGAACCTGCTATACAACATATTTAGGAGCCGTACACCGTTATTATACCACAATGTTGTGAATTGTTAACCGTACAGGTGTCTCAACTTCTGCGAAATGAACCCATAACACCAACCGTTTCCACAATGTTAACAAAAGCGTTTGGATCTGTATCCTTGATAATACGTTTAATTTCAACCAACTCGTAACGGGTGGTGACGGTCATGAGCATGTCCTTCTCAATATCCGTGTAGGCTCCCTGAGTCTTAATTTTGGTAACTCCACGAGGCCGAACAAGTAATTTTTTTAACATGGCTTCGGTTTCGTTTGTAATAATGTACAGTGTTACTTTGACGTGACTGATATGGATCAGATCAAGCACTTTGCCTGTAATGTAGATGGATACCATCGAGGCCAAGGCCGTATTCCAATTGTCACTCAGGTATCCTGCAAGCATAATGATCGTACCGTTCATACCGGCCATCACTGTACCAATCGGAAAGTCTCGTTTACGCGTGAAAATGGACCCAACAATGTCGAGTCCTCCTGTGGAGCCGCCGACTCGGAAGGAAACGCCAGTACCCATTCCAATAAGCACACCGCCAAATACAGAACTAAGTAAAGGGTCTGTAGCCACAGCAAAAACAGGCAGAAGCGCAATGAACCAGGAAGTGGCTGCTACCGAAAGAATACTTAATGTAATGAAGCGTCGTCCAAGAATAAACCAACCTGCAATGAGCAGGGGAATGTTAAGAACAAAATACATTATACTAAGATTCAACGTTGTAAAATAACCCAGAAGCATTGAAATACCGGACACCCCGCCGCTTAAAAGCTGATGGGGGACCAAAAACCAGTTGAAGCCGCAGGCAATAGCTGCAGCACCCAAAATGATCACTAAAGAGTGCCAAATTATTTTGGGCAATTTAATCACCTCATTTATATTTAAAACCAGATTGCTGGTAATCTTGAATTGTTTTGTGATATAATAATTTGTGGATATTCTTGAGTAGGAAACTTTTCCTAAATGGAGCAATAAAATTTTGAAATGTTTCAAACACATGTATGTAGTTTTAGTCTTATGTTGGGGACCCATTCATGGAATTATATTCGTTAGTGAAAATAATTCGTCCCGTTGGGATACCCTATAAATATTAACGCTACTTAAGAATACAGACAACAAAGTGGATTGTCCACCATGTCCACCATATAAAAGGAGCATGAATAATTTTGACAAATTTAAACTTTACAGATTTCAATCTTGAACCACTGGTGCTGCAAGCCATCACTGAGCTCGGGTTTGAAGAAGCAACACCGATCCAATCCAAAGCGATTCCTTTGGCACTCGAAGGCAGAGATTTGATTGGTCAAGCTCAAACAGGTACGGGTAAAACAGCTGCATTCGGTATTCCGTTGATCAGCAAAATCTCAAAAAGTGACGAGAAAATCCGCGCCCTTATTATGGCACCTACACGTGAACTTGCAATTCAAGTTGCTGAAGAGATCGAAAAACTTACTCGCTTCAAAGGTCTTCGCTCCCTGCCAATCTACGGCGGACAAGATATCGTGCGTCAAATCCGTGCACTGAAAAGAAAACCACAGATCATCATTGGTACACCTGGACGTCTCCTTGACCACATCAACCGCAAAACAATCAAACTAGATGATGTACAAACTGTTGTACTGGATGAAGCAGATGAAATGCTCGACATGGGTTTCATGGAGGATATCCAATCCATCCTGAAACAAGTTCCAGACGAGCGCCAAACGATGCTGTTCTCAGCAACAATGCCTCCTAACATTCAAAAATTGGCACAACAATTCTTGAACAATCCTGAACACATTTCTGTGATTCCGAAACATGTTAGTGCACCATTGATTGACCAATCCTATATCGAAGTACCTGAGCGTCAAAAATTCGAAGCATTGAGCCGTTTGTTGGATATGGAATCTCCTGAACTGGCGATCGTATTCGGACGTACAAAACGTCGTGTTGACGAATTGGCTGAAGCTTTGCAAAAACGTGGATATTCTGCAGACGGTCTTCATGGTGACTTGTCCCAGAATCAACGTGATGCGGTAATGCGTAAGTTCCGTGACGGCAGCATTGACGTACTCGTTGCAACAGACGTGGCTGCACGTGGTCTCGACGTATCTGGTGTAACTCACGTTGTTAACTTTGACCTTCCGCAAGATCCGGAGAGCTATGTTCACCGTATCGGTCGTACAGGTCGTGCGGGTAAAGAGGGTGCTGCTTGGTCCTTCGTTACACCGCGTGAGATTGATCACTTGCACTTCATCGAGCGTGTAACACGTCACCGTATTCCACGTAAACCACTGCCAACAATGGCAGAAGCGGTTGAAGGTAAACAACGTTTGACGGCAGAGCGCTTGCTGGAAATCGTACAATCAGGCGAATTGAACGAATACAAAGGTATTGCGATTCAAATGCTTGAGCAATATGATTCTGTTCAACTGTTGTCGGCTGCACTGAAGCTCCTGACAGGTGACAAGAAAGATGCTCAAGTTGATCTGACTCCTGAAGATCCAATCCGTGCAAAACGTCGTAAACCGGATGTTCGCTCTGGCGGACGTAAACCATCGGGTTACAGCGGTAACCGCACAAGTGGTAGCGGCGGCAGTGGTGGTGGTTACAACCGCGATCGCAACAGCAGTGGCGGCGGACGTGGCGGTTACAACCGTGATCGTAACAGCGGCAGCAGCACTGGCACTGGCGGTGGAAGCAGAGAAGGTGGTTACAACCGTGACCGCAAACCGCGTCCAAGCAGTAACGAAGGACGTCGTCCAGCGAAAGATTCTTCTTTCGAGTAATATAAACGTATGATCTGAAAAATGGAGCGGGCAACTGCTCCATTTTTTTATTTTCAAAGTGACTGCATCATTTTATTTTACTATCATAAGCGGCCAGAAGCGCTAGCTAAGGATAATGACGATCTCTTTTCGGGAAGTACTGGCTTTTCCTATCTATAATAAGGTATATTAATATTAGACTTCAGGTAATTCGCAAGGCTGCAGAGGAGGAGAAATGTTTGGAATTTAAAGGAGCTATGGGTGGGATCTACCGGCTTACAGAGTGGATTACGAGACTGGCCGCAACCAATCTGTTGTGGGCTATTTGTTCGTCTCCGTTCTTGTTTTTCTTGATTATGAAACTGCTCGTGATGCAGCAGAACCTCGCAAACGAATCATTGCAAATGAACTGGGCTATAGCTATTGTGGCACCGCTTACACTGTTCCCGGCGACTTCGGCGCTGTTTACGGTTGTTCGTAAATGGAATATGGGCGATACGGATGTACCGATCTTCCGTACTTTCTTTGTAGGTTACAAGGAAAACTACAAGCAAAGTTTAATTGGGGGTATTTTTTACACACTGCTGTTCGCAATTATGTATCTGGATTATACAGTGTACATGACGCAGTTCCGCAATATGCAGCTCGTGGGAATCATCATGTTAGTACTGCTTCTCTTGTTATTTGTATCACTCTTTAACTTCTTCTCGATGGTTGTACATTATCATATGTCCATCGGACTCATTATCAAAAATGCGGTATTGCTTACGCTGATCAGACCATTCCGTGTATTTTCCACATTGCTGGGAAGTGGATTGCTGTTCTACATCGGTTTCCGTTATCCGGTCTTGTTTGTTTTCTTCATTATCAGCATCATTGCTTGGTTTGCTTTCTTTAACTTCTACGCAACCTTCAACAAGATGCAGGAGCAGATGGAGAAGATGCAACTCAAGAAGGAAGAAGAGGAAGCTGCTGCGCTGGCTGAACAATCAGCAGAGAATGGTGAAACATCTGAGCCATCAGACGACAAAAACATTACATTGCAAAAATAAAACATGATGAATCGCCATTTACTTTTTACACAGTTAGGGATATAATAATTGTACATCCTGCGATGTACGTTTCGGTTATTCGTTGTTTTGAACCAATGATGATGTCTTCGGGAGATCAACACAGAATGTTGCTGAAAAGCCCTGTCTATACGACATGGGGACTTCAAAAAGCATTTTTGCGGTCACCCACCTGCCAAGCAGGTTCATAAGACAATGTAGCCGGACGGCATAGGCGGGTTCCTAAATCTTCATGTACAGCACCCTGACTTTTCCTCTACAAAAGGAATTTCAGGGTGTTTTTAAGTTGTGATGAATGTTTTTGATTGGTTTTATGATAAATATGATGCTTGCCCTTTTGTTACTACTTGAACAATGTTACACTAAGATACATAAATGGAACGGTTACAATCAAAGGAGGAAGGGTCTTGACCTTAAAGAGAACGCTCGTCGGTATCATCCGCAGCATGGAGGGGACCAGCGATCGAGCCAAGGATCCCAAATTAAAAACACGGTATTATAACTTATCCAAAGACAGAGCCTGGGAAGAGGTCTCTTCGACACTCAAAAAGATTCCGGGTTATAAAGTGCTACATGAAGTGCCTTCTGTTGGAGAAGTTATTCTGGAGAAGCGGACTACCTTTGGACGGACGATGGATATTACAGTTTCCATTATCTCAGTAAGTCCTGTTCGCAGTGCGGTGGATATGTATTCAGCTTCACGTGGTTCACTTGGAGACTTGGGTTCCAATTATCGCACGATTATGAACTTATTCTCTGTACTGGATAAAAAGCTAAGCAAGTATAAAGCAAATGATTGAAATAGATGATAAATAACAAAAAGCGAGTGAAGGTTAACCTTCCTCGCTTTTGTTCTGAACGTATGATAACTTCTACAGCAAAGCTTTTACAGCAGCAATCGCTTGTTCGAAGTTAGGGGAGTCTGTCATTTCAGGCAAATACTCCACATATGTAATCCGGTCTTCGGCATCCAAAACAAAAATGGAGCGCATGTCGAGTTGGAATTCTTTGATCAGAACGCCGTAGTCTTCACCGAAAGAACGTGTTTTGTAGTCTGACAATGTAACTACGCGGTCAACACCAGCTGCTCCACACCAACGAGCCTGAGCAAACGGAAGGTCAACACTGACTGTCAAGACAACAACATTGTCTCCGAGTTCTCCAGCTTCCACGTTGAAACGACGAGTTTGCGCATCGCATACGCCAGTATCCAGGGAAGGAACAACGCTGATTAATTTGATTTTGCCTGCGAAGTCTTTCAGGGAAGCATCCTCAACCAGGTTCTTGCTCAGTGTAAAATCAGGTGCTTGATCGCCCACTTTCAGTTCGGGTCCGATCAATGTAATAGGGTTGCCTTTAAATGTGGCTGCGCCTGTACGTTCTTGTGTCATAATAATGTTCCTCCTTATAAATTGGTGATCCGTGCCAAAATCCATTATAATCTTTTATGAAAGGCATTGTCCAATTCGGGCATGTACCATTACGATGGATCAGAGATGTGAGTCCGATCTGAACAGGGTGGAGTGAAAGAAGAAATTTATGATATTTATTCGCTATGAGAACTGGAAAGGTTATTTGAAGTATTTCCCTTTGACGTCGCTTTTTTTAATTGCCAATGTAGTCATGTTTATTGTGTTAACGGTGAACGGTGGATCAACGAACAATATGGTGCTGCTGAAATTTGGGGCACTTACGAATCATGAACTGTTCGCGCATGAATGGTGGCGTTACATTACATCCATGTTCCTGCATGCGGGCTTCGGTCATTTATTGTTTAACAGCTTTGCGTTAATTGTATTTGCTCCACCGATGGAGCGGTTGCTCGGGTCGGTAAGGTATGGTGTATTGTACCTGGGTGGCGGTGTATTGGGTAATATTCTTGCTGTTGCGTGGTACAACTCGGTTGGGAGCATTACCATCTCGGTAGGTGCTTCAGGAGCGATCTATGCCGTCTATGGTGCATTCCTGTATGTAGCGCTGTTCCAGCGAACGATGATGGACGAGGCTTCGCGCAAAACGATGTACACGTTGCTTTTGTTCGGAATCATATTCTCCTTTGCCATGTCAGGCATCAACTGGATGGCTCACCTTGGCGGATTGTTGGGTGGATTCTTTATTTACGGACTGTTGATCAGATTGTGGAAACCCCGCAGCTTAAAGCGGTAGTCAGAACGTTCTCAAGATGGAATACAGTCAAGGATAAGTAGGGTATAACAGATTGGAGCGATCAGGCGAGTGGAATTAAGACAGTTGCATTACTTTTTGAAAGTGGCACAGAAGGAACATGTAACACAGGCTGCTGAAGAGTTGCATGTGGCACAGTCGGCGGTGAGTCGTCAGATTCATCAGCTGGAAGAAGAACTGGGCGTGGACCTTTTTATGCAAAAGGGGCGAAACCTGCAGTTGACTGCAGTAGGGCAGCTTTTTTGCAAACGAATTGAAGGTATCTTGAAAGATTTGGACAAGGCAGTCGGGGAAGTTCATGAGTTTCTGGACCCGGAGCATGGAGAGATTCGAATTGGGTTTCCGCATAGCCTGGGGATTCATCTCATTCCTTCCGTGGTGGCTGCTTTCCGTCAGCGCTACCCCAACGTGAAATTCAGATTCAAGCAGGGGATGTTCCCTACACTGATTCGTGATGTGTTATCGGGAGAGGTAGACTTGGCATTCATTTCTCCTTTTCCAGAGAAGCATGATCAAGTAGATGGCGATATTGTACTCACGGAAGAATTACATGCGATCCTTCCTCCTAATCACCCGTTAGCTGGTGAAGAGACAATTGCGCTTGAACAGCTCAAGGATGATAAATTTGTATTATTCAGCAAAGGTTATTCTCTTCGTCCTATTGTATGGCATGCTTGTCTGGAAGCTGGTTTTACACCCAAGATCGCTTTTGAAGGGGAAGAGACCGACACCATCCGCGGATTGGTCGCTGCGGGCATGGGGGTCAGTCTGCTACCTGAGATGGCGTTATTCCAGACGAATCCGTTGCAACCGGCACATGTGGCTATCTCCCATCCCAAAGTAACGCGAACTATCGGGTTAATTCATCGTGCGCATGATAAATTGCCGCTGGTTGCTCAGTCCTTTCGTTCATTCTTGCTTGATTATTTCGGTTTACAACAAAACAATACCCCATCCGATTAACGGTGGGGTATTGTTTTTTTGTTTTTGTTGTATAGGTATCCAATTAATCGCGGCTGTTGAAGATTCCGATGTAACGAATCAACTCAAGCAGTGAGATCAACGCTGCAGCAACGTAAGTCAAGGCTGCGGCATTCAGAACTTTTGCGACACCTTTTTCTTCTTCATTACGGATGTACCCTTCGGATACCATAATCTCTCTGGCACGATTACTTGCATTGAACTCAACCGGTAAAGTGATGAGTTGGAATGCTACAGTTACGGAGAAGAAGATGATACCGATACCTACAAGGTTCATGGCATTGAAGATGAATCCTGCAATTAACAGGAATGGAGCTAATCCGGATGCAAAGTTCACAATTGGGAAGATCCGGTGACGCAGTGCCAGCATCGGATAACTTTCTTTATGCTGAATGGCGTGGCCAACTTCGTGACACGCTACCGAAACAGCTGAGATTGAGTTTTCGTAATATACTGGTTCTGATAAACGTACAACCCGATTGATCGGATCATAGTGATCAGAGAGTGTGCCGCGTACAGGTTCAATTGGAACATCATGCAGGCCGTTAGCATCAAGCATCTGGCGAGCGGCATCATAACCAGTCATTCCGTTCTGGTTCGGTACCTCCGACCAACGTCTAAACGTACCTTTAACGCGAAATTGCGCCCATAAAGAGAGCAAAAAGGCGATAATGATCAATACGAACATACCGTTATTAAAACTCATATTCATTCCTCCGCTTTCTATGAATAAGCTACATCATGGTGTTCTCAAGCAAGATTTTTAGTGCCTCCATTGTACCGGCACTTTTGGTGAGGAGCCCTGCCATCATTTTACGTGCTTGTACAGGTTTCATCTCTCCAAGTAGCGGTTTGAGTTCGTTAACCTCTCGCTCAAGTTGTTGTACGTGAAGTTCCAATGTTGTCAATTTGCTGGCAACTTGTTCTTCTGTACTAACCAGACGCCACTTCTCAAGAGATTGTTTAATCTCGTCGAGACTATACTTCTCTTGTTTCATCTGTACAATACGTTCAAGCCTCGTTAAAGTTTCATTACTATAGAGACGATAATTTTTTTGTGTACGTTCTTCGGGAGCGATTAGTCCAAGCTTTGTGTAATAATCAATCGTCCGTTCACTAACACCAGCGGTCTTGGCGAGTTCGCCAATCCGAAAAAGTTTCATATCCCCAATGATATTCACCTCGCTTGCAAGTTCAAATGTAGGGAATTGTAGTTTCCACTTGTGAATTTCTAGACTACGCCCAATTTTTCTTACTAATAAGTATGATACATGATCTTTAACCGTACAGTCAAACGTTATGCTTTGGCAATCAGCATACTGCATTTCTATATCTATGTACTCATAGAATGTGATTATGTACTTAAGTGCAAGAAAAAGACGTATGACTTTATTCCCAGAAATAATTTTCAATTTTGATGAAAATACTCTTGTCAACTTTCCTCTCTTCTGCTTATAATGACATTAAGAGTTTCACGTTATGTGAAGAAACTTAACATAAGAGGGAGTGGGGTATATGAGAAAGAAATGGTTGGTTTCCATGTTAGTAATGCTTACTTTGTTCGCTTTTCCGGTTAGCGCATTTGCGGCTGCGGAGGGTCCGACTAACATTGAACTTCAAAGTGGTTTGAACTCAGCCTTTACGTTTTTGGCTGTTGTACTCGTGTTCTTGATGCAAGGGGGATTTGCTTTACTTGAAGCGGGTTCAACACGAATGAAGAATGCAGGACACATTGCGGGTAAGACCATCCTGACATTGGGAATTTCAGTTATTGCCTTCTGGGCTTTGGGTTTCGGTCTTGGTTTCGGTAATGGTAACAGCTTCTTTGGAACAACAGGATTTTTCCTGAGCGGTGACAAGATGGCTGCTTCCTTCGAATCACTGGCTTTCTCCGATGTTCCACTGACTATTAAATTCGTTTTCCACCTCGCTTTTGCGGCGGTATCTCTGGCCATTGCCTGCGGTGGTATGGCTGAACGTGCAAAAATGAGCGTATATATTGTATTCGGTACACTTTATACCATTATCATGTATCCGGTTGTTGCTCACTGGGTATGGGGCGGCGGCTGGTTGGCTGAGCTGGGTATGCAAGACTTTGCAGGATCGACGGTTGTTCACTTGACTGGTGCGACTGCAGCATTGGTAGCGACGATCTTGTTGAAACCACGTATTGGTAAATACAACAAAGACGGCAAACCTAACATCATTCCTGGTCACAACCAAGTGTATTCCGTACTCGGGGTTATTATCCTCTGGATCGGTTGGTTCGGATTCAACCCAGGTAGTACATTGTCTGCCATGGGAGATGGATTCTTCGGTTATGTTGCATTAACTACTAACGTAGCTGCTGCAGCCGGTGGTGTTGCTGCGCTGTTGATCTCATGGGCAGTACTTGGGAAGTCTGATATTCCTAGCATGTTAAACGGTGTGCTTGCGGCACTCGTTGCGATTACAGGAGCATGTGCATTCGTTGAACCTTGGGCAGCCCTGGTTATCGGTGCTCTGGCGGGTATCATCACATTCTTCACAGCACAGTACTTCGATCGTAAAGGAATTGACGATCCAATCTACGCTTTCTCCGTACATGGTATTGCTGGTATGTGGGGTGCAATCTCCACAGGTTTGTTCGCTACTCCTGAACTTGCCGAGAATGCTGGTGTAGGTCAAGCGGGTCTGTTCTATGGCGGTGGATTCCACCAATTGGGCGTACAGCTTCTCGGTCTGGCAGGTGCTTTTGCCTTCGTACTGGTAATGTCCTTCATTATTCTGGGCGGAATGAAAGCGATCATGGGCATCCGTGTTACTGAAGAAGAAGAAACAATGGGTCTGGATATCAGTGAGCACGGTACTTACGGATACCCTGAACAAATGAAAAATGTAGATTCTAAATCCAATGGTGGTACGTTCAGCTCCTGAGGTGAATGATGCTGAATCATGCTTCAAGGAGGCTGGACATGATGGAACCCATCTCGTATACAAACTATTCCTGGTCTTATCAGGGAATCGATGGTGCGGTGTCTTCTCAAGAACTGCGCCAGGCACGTGTAATATTACAGAACGAGCTCCAGGAATTGTTGTCCGCTTCCTTGTCGCCGATCGAGTGGTACCAAACGGTAAATGAACTGCATGACCGGATTGCACGGAAAGCAGTAGAGTTATGCATTCAGGGGATGGTTGAGGAAGGCTTCGGCCAACCTCCCGTCCCCTATGCCTTTATCGTATTTGGCAGTTCCGGCAGGGAAGAAGCAACGTTATGGAGTGATCAGGATAATGGCATGATCATTAGCGATACTCCGCATGAAGGTAAAGAGGAATATTTTGCTCAGCTCGGACAGCGAATGACGGATGTGTTAGAAGGGCTTGGTTACGCCAAGTGCGAAGGTAAAGTCATGTGCTCTGAGCCACTCTGGAGAAAAACGCTGGCGTCATGGAAACAACAATTAGCAGATTGGAGCTCGGATCTGAATTGGGAGCCCGTTCGTAATCTGATTATTGCTTCAGACATGCGTTTTGTTGCAGGTGAGCAAAGTCTGGCGGAGGAATGGATCACGAGTTTTTATGAACAGTTCAGACTGATTCCTGAACTTTCGGATGCAGTTCTTCGCAATACGGTTAAACATAAAGCTACATTAAATGTACTTGGACGTGTGGTCACAGAACGATTTGGTGAACATGCAGGCGGATTTGATATCAAGTATGGCTTGTACATTCCGCTGGTGAACAGTGCCCGGTATTTGGCTTTGCAACATGGGATCAAGGAGTCATCTACGTTAAAAAGAGTGGAGAGACTGACTTCACTTGAAGCTGTTCCATTTACATTACTGGATGCATGCCAGCGGGCCTTCTTAGCTGCTTTGAAATTTCGCCGAATTACACCGGTTGTCATCCAAGGGGATTTGCAACATAGCAGTGGGTTTCTGGATGAGAAACAGATGAAACAAAAACAGATTCATTATGAGCTCAGGGATACGCTCGGGTTGGTACGACGAGTGCATCGTGCTTTGCAAAGACAGTTGCGTTTTGCAGAAAGGAGACGTCCATGAGAGAGCCGGCAAGGGGCAATACAGGATTCTGGAATTCGCTGCGTCAGGGAGGGGTTCCTTCCGCCATCGCTTCCATTATGGGAGCCCCTACGGCGCAACACATGGCGTTTATCCGCTCTATGATGAGAGAACAGCGCAGACCTGAGGTTCTGCATACACCTCTAAATGAGCTGGACGCAGTTGTATTTGATCTGGAAACGACGGGATTTTCGCCCCAGCACGGGGATGAGATTATCTCATTTGGTGCGGTCCGTATACATGGAGGTGTGGTACTGGAAGGAGAACAGTTTTATACGGTGGTGCAGTCCAAGACTGCGGTTCCGGAACATATTACTGAACTTACAGGTATTACACAGGAGATGACGTTGGACGCACCAACTTTGCTGGAAGGGTTGCATGATTTCATGTCTTTTGTAGGTGGAAATGTTCTGATTGCACACGCAAGTGCGCATGACCGAGCTTTTCTGAATGCAGCTCTGTGGCGGACTTCAAAGGTAAGGCTGACACATCGTTTAATCGATACGATGATGTTGGCCCGCTGGCTTGAACCGAGCAGGCCGGGGTATGGTCTGGATGAATTGCTGGAATCCAGAGGGATTCCGATCTATGGACGTCACCATGCACTGGAAGATTCAAAAATGACTGCACAGTTATGGTCCTGCTACTTGGAGGACATGACTCGTAAAAATGTAGAGACCTTGGGTGATCTGTATACCCAGCTAAGTCACGCATAACGGAACGGGAAGCAGATTGTATGAAGGCACAACGTGTTGTGCCGGATCCTGCGATTCCTTCGAAGATTCAATCAGATAACCGTTCAGATGCATATGAGATCGCGACCCGCTTGTAAGGTCGGGTGAGCCGATGAGGTACATCTGAAGCAAACCGGCGAAGGCCTGAAGCGCTTGGATGTCCTCTAAGGATGGAACGGGCCTTGTATGTGGATGAGAATGGAAGATACCAATGAGCTTGGGCTCGGAGAATACGCACCGAATCCATTCGGCATCGTCCAGAGTAAAATGGTGCAGCGGGTCAGGTGCTACGTTACGAATGGGCTGAAACCGACTGATTCGTATACCGCCCGCTGCGGTTTCACCCAGCATAACCCCGCAGGCTTCTTGTGGCAGCGAAAGGAACATGTGCTTTGACATCTCTTGTTCTACGGAAGAAGGGATGTAGAAGGCGTTTTGCTGCCCGTGAAGTGCTGCCATTTGTATTCACCCCTCTCTCTTTGGCTCCTGCTATGGCAGGAGTCCTTTTTCATTTTATTTTCAGTGATGCGGATTGTAAAATTTTAAAGGAAAAGGGTACAATAATAAAGAGAACATTTGGGAATCATGTTCTGGTGAACTATGATAGAGCGTGATAAACACTTAGCATGTGCAGAAATTACGGTTTCAGTTTCAATATGCTAATTATATAAAAGGGTGGCGGGTTATGAAACGAAACATATACATACTCCTTGGTGTTGTCTTGCTGGTTGGTATTGCACTGGCCCAGAATGCGGGTGACGGCATTGCAGCCGTCTTTAAGCAGGAAGAACCGATGCCTACAGAGACGGGACCACGTGCGGGTCTTCTGGCACCTGCTTTTTCTCTGACAGCAATGGATGGAGAGACGTACAGTGTGGGCGGTGCCAAAGATAAGGCCACGTTCGTCAGTTTCTGGGCATCCTGGTGTGAGCCGTGTAAGCAGGAAGCTCCGGAGCTGAACAGAATGGCTGCGAAATACAAGGATAAGCTTGACATGTATGGGGTTAATGTAACGTCATATGATAAACTCAAGGATGCCAAAGCTTTTGTGGATGAGTACCAACTGACGTTCCCTATTCCCTTGGATGAGAAGGGGACTGTGTATGCTCAATACAATGGGGTGGCTTTTCCAACGAATGTTCTGATTGACTCCAGAGGAGTTATACAGGAGATTGTTCTGGGCATATTGCCTGAGAAAGAGTTGGAACGTAAGATTAAAAAGTTAATTGCGAATTAATTTTCATGTAAACAAAGAAGCCTTTGCATCCATGAATCATGGGTACAGAGGCTTCTTTATATTTTCCGGGAAATAAGCGTTATTAGTGGTTGCTTATCCCATGAGCAGGAATAGGGAGTGTGCCCGGCTCATCCTGTAATTTTTCTTGAAGCAAAGCATAGCGGAAACTGTGAACGAGCGCTTCCCAACTTGCTTCAATTACGTTCTCGGATACACCAACAGTGTTCCATGTGTTCTCTGTATTTTTGGATTCGATCAATACACGAACTTTGGCAGCTGTAGCATCCTTCTCATCCAGAACACGCACTTTGTAGTCCGACAGATGCATGTTGGCAAGTGAAGGGAAATATTGTACCAGCGCTTTCCGAAGGGCGTTATCGAGTGCGTTAACCGGACCATTGCCCTCAGCAGCGGTATAAGCGCTTGTTCCAGCGATATTCACTTTGACAAAAGCTTCAGAAACAACGGATTTACCCGCCGTTTTCTCCACAAGCATTTTGAATGATTCAAACGTGAACAATTCTTTCATGTCACCGTTCGCTTCACGAATTAACAATTCAAGCGAAGCATCTGCGCCTTCGAACTGGTAACCCTGATGTTCCAGGTCTTTGATTTTCTCAATAATCTGACGTGAATTGGCACTGCTTGGATCGAACTCAAGCCCCAGTTCCTGGGCTTTGGATACAATGTTACTTTGTCCGGCAAGTTCAGAGACCAGCACACGTTGTTTGTTACCAACCAGTTCAGGCACGATGTGTTCATAGGTACGTGAATCCCGCAGGATGGCAGAGACGTGAATCCCACCTTTGTGAGCAAAAGCAGCATTGCCGACATAAGGCTGATTAATCGGCATATTCACATTGGCAATCTCGCTAACATAACGAGCCACGTTTGTAAGTTGTCTCATGGAATCATCAGTAACACATTCATAGCCAAGTTTCAGTTGCAGGTTCGGGATAATGGATGCTAGATTGGCGTTACCGCAACGCTCTCCATAACCATTCATCGTTCCTTGCACCTGACGGGCTCCGGCTTGTACAGCGCTGAGTGTGTTGGCCACAGCCAGTTCACAATCATTATGTGTATGGATCCCGAGATGTGCATGAGGCAGGCTTCTATGCAGTGTGGATACGATCTCGTGCACCTCGTTTGGCATCGTCCCGCCATTGGTATCACACATAATGAGCCAGTCCGCTCCAGCTTCGTGGGCCTTGGTCAAGACCGCTTGAGCATACTCCGGGTTATGTTTGAATCCGTCAAAGAAGTGTTCTGCATCAAAGATCACTTCCATTCCATTCTGTTTCAGATAGGCGATGGAATCATAGATCATGGACAAGTTTTCTTCCAATGTAGTCTGCAAAGCGGTGTGCACATGGAAGTCCCATGATTTACCGACCAGGGTTGCAGCCTGAGCACCAGATTCGATCATGCGCTTCAGGTTGGCGTCTTCACTAGCAACACTGCCTTTACGGCGGGTACTGCCAAAAGCAACAACCTTTGCGTTCAGGTTTAATTCCTTGACTCTTTTGAAAAACTCAATGTCCTTGGTATTGCTGCCGGGAATTCCGCCTTCAATATAATGGACACCCAGGTCATCAAGCTTCTTGGCAATTTTGAGTTTGTCGTCTGCCGATAAGCTGACACCCTCCCCTTGTGTGCCGTCACGTAAAGTCGTATCGAAGATGGAAATGGCCTTTGACATGAAGATCCTCCTTTGAGATAAAGCGCTCTTTTAAAAGTTTGGATTTTAAGTTAGGAAAAGCTGTTAAGTACGTTAGTGGACGAATCCTTCGATTCGGCAACGCTACACTGTGTTAAACTCAATGCGCTGATTTGTCCTAAAGTCGTCAATTTGTATAATTAATTATTATAGCACCATTATAGCCAAATGCTACATAGAAATCGCAGTTTCATGTAACAATTAACGTATTTTAGAGAAAAAAGAAGGATGTTAATCATAATCCGGATGTATGTTATAATCTATTATTGAGTTTTAATTGTAATATATGGAAGAAAAGGAGGGGTGATTTTGACTTTTTTATGGGAAAATACGATTATTGCTCTGATCACTTTGATATTTTTTGTGAGTGTAGGATGGTTAATTATTCGGTCTCTGATCAGATCTCGCAGAAAATAAATGCTCATGACTGAATTAACATAACGGGTTTGATATACTATAGAAGAAAGAAATTCGTTTCATTAATTAGTGTGCAAGAAAGGGCGGAGGTTCATGATGTCTTCAGACGGCAATCCTCCAGCAAATGTGGATCAATACTACCCTACAGCCGGACGGGTGATTCTACATGTCGATATGAATGCTTTCTACTGCTCTGTACATGAAGCCGAGGAACCAGATTTATATAGAGGAAAAGCAACGGCCGTTGCGGGCAGCAGTGAACTGCGAAAGGGTGTAATTGTAACCTGCTCATATGCCGCTCGTAATCGAGGCATCTCAACAGGTATGGTTGTGCACCAAGCCATGAAAAAGTGCCCTGATCTCATTGTGATACGTCCTGATTTTCATTTATATCGTCAATATTCAAGAGCCTTCATGCAGATTGCGTATAGCTATACGCCTCAACTTGAGGCGACATCCATTGATGAATGTTATCTTGATATTACAGGTTCAAGGCAATTCGGGAATCCAATGGAGATTGCGGAGAGTATTCAGCGTAGAATCAAGGATGAATTGGGGCTGCCATGTTCCATAGGCATTGCGCCCAACAAATTATTGGCGAAAATGGCTTCGGATCTGAAAAAACCGAACGGTATCTCCATTTTACGCATGAGGGATGTACCCCGGATTCTTTGGCACAGACCATGCAACGAGATGTTTGGCATTGGCAAAAAAACGGCTGAAAAGTTAAAAAAACTGGGCATTGAAACGATTGGTCAATTGGCCAAGTCGGATGAGAACATGTTGACCGAACTATTTGGAGTTAATGGAGCATGGCTCAAAAATTCCGCGAATGGCATTAACCATTCCGCAGTTCACGCGGAACGGGAGGCCAATAAATCCATTGGGCATACAACCACTTTACCGGCGGATGTATCGGATATGAATGAGATTCATCGGGTGTTCCTCAATATAAGTGACCAGGTAGCCAGAAGGTTGCGCAAGCACGAAATGTTCAGCCAGGGTATTCAGATAACAATCCGGACACCGGATATGAAGACAATCACCCGATCACGTCTAATGGAAGTTCCTACGGAGGATGCAACGGTCATTTACCGTGAGGCCTGTAAACTATTTGAGAAGCATTGGGGTAGTGGCAAACCTGTACGCATGCTGGGTGTGACACTTCAAAACCTGATTCCAAGAGAAGAATCCGCTGTACAGATGGACTTGTTCGAATATGAGCAGAAGCCCAAGAAGGACAATCTGATTCGGATTATGGATCAGTTACGTGATAAATTTGGTGAGAATGCTGTTGTGACCGCAGGCATGCTTGGAGACGATCCTTCCGTGCTGCTTCGTAATCATAAAGTGCGCGGTACTTCCCTGCAAAAAGATAACTTGCAAAGTCTTGATTAAATAAGGGATAATAGAGACTTGTGGTTGCAAAATGTTTGTAATTATCCTTACTTTGTATTAATATGTTTCTAGATAAAAACACTGTACGTTTTGAATTTTAGGAGGAGAGAATGTAAATGAGTAAATATACTTGGGTTGAAAAAGACACATGTATCGCATGTGGCGCTTGTGGAGCAACAGCTCCAGACATCTACGATTATGATGATGAAGGTTTGGCTGAAGTTATCTTTGACGGCGATGCTAACCATGGTGTCAAAGCTATTCCAGACGACTTGTTTGACGATATGCAGGATGCATGCGATGGCTGCCCTACAGATTCAATCAAAGTAGCGGACGAGCCTTTCAATAAAGAAGGCTAATTATTTCTCACATGAACATAGAGCACTTTCTTTTGTCTTAACGACAAGGGAAGGTGCTTTTTTTGCATTCATTTAACTGTGATTATCTGACTGTGGATCAAGGACGAACATTGTCGAACCCCCCTTTTTTCCACCGGGTACTCAAGTCCTATGGATTCAACGCTTGGTTATGCCGATATATAATGATATACGAAAAAGGCGAAATAGTGGAGGATCGGATGCAAAATACTCATCTAAGAACATATGTCAAGAAACATCCCGACAATAAAATGGCTTGGTACTTGCTCGGAAAAGAGTATTTGGGCGAAGGACAGGAGGCCAAAGCCAACTATTGCTTTCAGCAAGCGGGCGAGGTTTATGAGGCATTTGAACGCAGTAAAGCTCCTGCGGACATCTGGGTAGACTATCAGGATAAACTGGTGGAGATGTCTGAGCAAAAGGAGAAAAAACAACGTAGACGCAAAATGTGGCTCACGTTGCTCATGTTGCTTGTGCTGGCAGGTCTGCCACCTGCGGACGCTCCGGGTTTCAGTCGGGAAGCGGCCGACGCACTGTCAGCAGCACTGGAATCCACAGATGACATCGAAGCGCCTGTAGAAGCGGATAAACAGGTTGGAACTGCATCCATTGCGCCAAGCAATGTGTTCACTGCTGCGGCATTTGGTGGAGGTAATCATGGCGAGGCTGCGCTCGCAGCTGCCTGGTCCGGGTCTGGCCCAAAAGTAGAGACCTCTGCTGTACTGGGCATGCAAACCTCAGATGACTGGTCTTTATGGAAACGAAATATGCCTGTGAAATACATAGTACAAACCAATAAAAGCGGGAAATTGACTGCACAGAGTTATGATGCCAAGCAATGTAACTGTGAACCTCCTGAAATTACACCGAAAATCAAAAAGATGGCCTTGGCGTGGACCGCCAAGCAGGAAGCAGCTGCATCATTATCAAGTGCAATCGTTGCCTATCGCAAAAAAAATGATGCTTGGCCCAAGAGTGTAACGCAAATGGCTCAGCCATTTCCGAACAATATTCTGGGAGAGACTGCGTCAGGGATGACCGAGATGTTTCCGAAGCTGCTAGCTTTGCATCAAGGAAAGGTACAGGAAGGAAAGAACGATTCGAGTGGTAAAGAGAATGGTTCAACGACTTCGAATTCGTCTCAAAGCAAAAATGCCGCTTTTGCAGATACGCTGGGAGGTCAGCCTTTTTTGCAGGAACCGCTGGAGATTGTCATTGATAAGAATAAACATAAACTTGCATTAATCAGTGGGGATACCATTGTTCGTATGTATGATGTGGGACTTGGCGGTGATCGAACACCGGAGGGTTCATTTGTCATTACAGATAAAGTGGTCAATCCGAATGGACGCTCGAACGGGGAGTTCGGAAGCAGAGGTATGCAGCTCTCGAATACGAATTATGCCATCCACGGGACCAACGAGCCAGACAGTATCGGACTGGATGAGTCCCTTGGATGTGTGAGAATGCGTACAGGAGATGTAGAAGAGTTATTCGCTCTTGCTCCGCAAGGCACTCCGGTACGCATTGGAGAAGATGTATTGCCAGATTTGACGCTTGTTCCAGAAGCAAAGCAGCGTTATCAGCATACGCTTGTTCCAAAGCAAAATAATCCGAACAAAACGTATCACTGGCTGAATTGATCTGTTTGATATGTAGAATCAGATGGATTCAGCCTGAATCATCTACATGTTGGCAATAATGATAAGAGCACCAATGATGATGATCAGGCCGCCTACACTGGCTGCTGTCCATGCAATGGCTTTGCGATTCACTTCTTCTTTCTTTTGCTGTAATGCAGGTGGTTTACGTTTGGGAGCCATGAGTTATTCCTCCTTATTTGGAATAGAACTGGTGTAGAGTAACCATGCTCTCATTGTAAAGAATTCAACTCGTCATTTCCAGTGGGCGGGTGGATTTCTTGTGAGCATTTTGTATTATTCGATTTGTGCTGTCTATGCGCAAACTACTTTCCTTTTTAATAAGAAACAGATAAACTTGTGAGTAGAGTGTTTTTTTACATATGAAAAGACGGACAACGGCTTTTTGGCGTACCGGACCAGAACGGAGTGAGTGATTTGTTATACAGAAGTCTTGCTAAACCTTTGTTGTTCAAAATGGACCCTGAACAGGCCCATCATCTGATTATTGGCGGCCTTAGTGGCGTGGGTAGCATCCGTCCGGTTCCTTCCGGACTGCGTGTGATGTACGGCGTTCGTGAAACGTCTGATCTGGCTGTTGACATGTTTGGGTGTCATTTCCCTACACCTGTTGGTCTGGCTGCGGGTCTGGACAAAAACGGGCAGGCCGTAACGGGCTTTTCTTCCATCGGATTTGGATTCATGGAAGTGGGAACCGTGACACCACTTGCACAACCTGGTAACGATCAACCACGGCTGTTCCGTTTGCCTCCAGATGAGGCGTTGGTGAACCGAATGGGCTTCAACAATCTTGGTGCGGAAGCCATGGCAGGTGAATTGGCACGTCTACAGGATCGGCGTATTCCAGTGGCTGTTAACATAGGCAAGAATAAGGCAACTTCTAATGAGGAAGCTCATCTGGACTATTCTAAGTGCATTCAGGCACTATACGATTATGCTGATCTATTCGTGGTTAATATCAGTTCACCAAATACACCGGATTTGCGTAATCTGCAACATGGGAATGAATTGAAGGAACTGCTCGCTGCGGTTATGAACGAGATGAACGTGCAGCATGCACGAGCGGGCGGAGCGACCAAATCAGTTCTGGTGAAGATCGCACCGGATGTGAATGATCAGGAACTTGAATATATGGTTCGCACAATTGCAGACAGCGGTGTTGCTGGCATTATTGCTACGAACACAACCATCAGTCGTACAGGACTTTCCCACCAACATGCAAAAGAGACTGGCGGTCTGAGCGGTAAACCTCTACGTGACCGTTCAACGGAGATTATTCGCCAGATCTATCGCCAGACCGAAGGCAAACTTCCGATTATCGGTTCAGGTGGCATTTTCACAAGTGAGGATGCATACGAGAAAATTAAAGCCGGAGCAAGCTTGGTCGAAATATATACAGCATTGATCTATGAAGGACCTGAGGTGAATCGGCGCATTCATGCCGGACTGCGTGAGTTGCTGCGCAAGGACGGTTATCGTCATATCTCTGAAGCGGTTGGTGCGGAGCATCGTTAAGAAGGAATGTGAATCCCCGGAATGAAAATATAGAAGCATGGGAAGAGCGTAAAATGGTTCGGGACTCTTCCCCCCACCAAACATCATGTATAATGGAATAGAACAGGGGACGCTATAGAGACAGGAGGCATAAGCATGGACGGTAGAGACTGGGGTACATTTTTACTTCCTTATGAACAAGCGGTAGAGGAATTGAAAGTCAAGTTTAAGACAATGCGAGCGGAACTGAAGAAACGGGAAGAGTATGCCCCGATTGAATTCGTTACCGGTCGTGTCAAAAAAATATCCAGTATTCTGGAGAAATCCAGACGACTGAATGTGTCGCTTGATGACGTGGAAACAGGCATTGAGGATATTGCAGGTATCCGCATTATGTGCCAGTTCGTGGATGATATCCGTCGGGTTGCCGAGTATATTCGAGGTCGTAAGGATCTCACGGTACTCATTGAGAAAGATTACATTACGAATTTCAAAGAGAGCGGCTACCGAAGCTTCCATATGATTATTGAGTATCCCGTTCAGACGGCTCTGGGACAAAAGAAAGTTTTGGCCGAGATACAGATCCGGACGCTTGCCATGAATTTCTGGGCTACCATTGAACATTCGCTGAGTTACAAGTTTCGCGAAGGGTTACCTGATGAGATGAGAACCAGGCTGAAAAAAACGGCTGAGGCCGCGTTTATACTGGACAACGAGATGTCTGCAATTCGTCTACAGATTTTGGAGGCGCAGAAGGCATTTGAGGATGATTCCAATATCGTGTCAAGAACATTGAATATCATTCATCAATTATACTTCTACCACCTTGTCAGTGAAGCAATTGAAGCACAGAAGCGATTTAACGATTACTGGGAACAGCATGATATGGAAGGGCTCAAAGACTTGCTGGATGACGTGAAGAAACTTCTGAACAACGCCAGAAAGGGCGAAAACCCGGATGAGCATCTATGAGCCACTGTACGTTGACTACTTAATCTACTTCAATCGGGATCAGGATTATTTCGAGTGCCATGAGGTGCTGGAAGAATTGTGGCTTGAACGGAACCGGGATTCTCTCTATAAAGGGTTGTTGCAAATTGCAGTTGGTTTATACCACTTCAGGAATGGCAATCTCCGCGGAGGAACGATGATGTTACAGAGCTCACTTGATCTTCTGGAACCTTATCCTGCTACGACCCTGGGCATTGAGCTTGGGATTTTGGTACAGGAAGTAAAGGCAATCGTGAAGCAACTGTCTGAGCCTGACGCTCAGTCTGTGACTTATAGGGATTTGTCCATACGAATTGTTGATGAGGTCTTAGAACAAGAGATATCTAGAAGATCGCTTGAGCTAAAACCTAATATTCCGCAGCGCCGGAGTCCTACCAGAGGGCGAATATACGAAGAGAAGATAAAGGCGATGGATCAGAGTAAAAGTTGAACCGTAGTCACCTTAACATTCAAATGAGCATCCCATGGATATGAAGTTCCATGTATATGAAACACCCCGACGATTCCTGTAAAGGGAACGATCGGGGTATTTTTGAATGTTGCGTCATATTCAGATGATTGCAGGTGGCGCAGCCTGTCCTTCAACAGAACAGTTTCTGGTGATACAAGTACCTGATTGTAGATACTGTGGTAACAGATCCTATCATTTAGCTTGCTGAAGGAGTAGCGCTGCCTTTATATTTTTGGAAAAATTGTTTGTAATCATCCAGTGTGTAGCCTTGGTCACTGCCATTCTCTTGCAGTCCGCCAACCATACGGTCTTTCTCGACACCAGCCTCATAATAGACGAGTGTAGGTGTGAACTCGATATTGTAATCGGTCCATCCTGCTTCGAATTCACGCAGATTGAACTGTGGCAGCTCAATACCTTCACTGTCAACCAGTGGCATCAACTGAGGTGTTGTGGCACGGCAGTGCGAGCAGTCGGAAGCAAAGAAATAAACAAAAAAGCTGTCTTTGTTATCGATTTTGGCTTTGAGATCAGTGGGTACAATAATTTGTTGATAGTTGGGATCACTAAGTAGCTCCCGTGTAGCTGGATTAAGCTTGGAAGCAGCGATGCCATAAGCATTTTCCACTGAATCCATCTGTTTCTTGGATTGCTGGTCTACGACAACCAGTGCTGCAATCATAATGATTAAAATACCCAGGAAAATAAGGATCGCAGCACTTTTCTTTTTCTTCTTGGATTTCATTGGACATCCCCCATCGATCATATCGAAATATAGTTTGGGCAAAAATAAAGGTTGGGATAATATGCATAAACACCCGAATTTTTGCTCAGGAATCAATCTACTTGCCATTATACTACATTACACGCTGTAGTGGAATAGATACGATATGATAGGAAAGCAAAGCTTGGATATGATAAAATAAAACGATATTGCAATCTTACCAAGACAGGATGAGTGGGAATATGGGTGTAAAGTTACCTTTGATATTTGCTGAGCGAATGAAAAGTTTGCTGGGTGATGAGTTTGAACAATTTATGAAATCTTATGAACAGTCTCCTCATGCGGGACTGAGAGTGAATACGCTAAAAATATCGATGGAACAATTCGATGAGATTGCTCCGTTTGATCTAAGATCTATTCCGTGGTGTGAGACAGGATTCTATGTACCTCATGGTGTTAAACCGGGGCTGCACCCTTATTATCATGCAGGCCTGTATTATATACAGGAACCAAGTGCAATGGCTCCAGTTGAATTATTGCAGGTGGAGCCTGGAGATCGTGTGCTTGATCTGTGTGCTGCTCCGGGAGGAAAAACCACACAGATTGCTGCAAAGCTGCAAGGCAAGGGTGTACTTGTCACGAACGATATCCATGCTGAACGCACCAAAGCGCTGGCCAAGAACGTGGAACTGTACGGGGTGCGTAACGCGGTTGTTTTGAATGAGTCGCCAGAGCGGATCGCAAATGCATTTCCTCATTATTTTGACAAAGTATTAATAGATGCGCCTTGCTCAGGTGAAGGCATGTTCCGCAAGGATGAGGACATGGTGAAATCATGGGAACATCATTCGGTGGAAAAATGTGTGCTCATGCAGCGAGATATCTTGGAGACTGCGGCACGGTTGCTGGCACCGGGAGGAACCATCGTATATTCGACATGTACCTTTGCGCCGGAGGAAAACGAAGCGATGATTGCGGAGTTCCTGAATGTAAACCGGGATTTCGTAGTAATGGACATTCCTGAAGATACAGGGTTCGCAACAGGACGTCCGGAATGGGTACGTCAGATGATGCCAGAGAAGGCAGAGGAGACGGAAGCTGTACTGGATCAAACGCGTGGCACCGCAAGATTGTGGCCTCACCTTTTGGAAGGAGAGGGACATTATGTCGCTGTATTGCAGCATCGTCTAGGGCAAGAAGTAGAAACAGATCAACCTGGAGTAGTTAAAGAAGGAGCAATGGAGTATGGGCAGGTCGTGGATGTGTCCAGGATTGAAGCAGAGGGGAACAAGGATCACTCTATTGCTGCTTCTTCAATTGCTATAACCAAGGCTGATCGTAAAAAGGAACGTTTATTGCGAATCGAATCCCGAGAGTCCCATGACAGACAGGCTGGCGGCGGCAAGAATTCGGGTAGACAGAGCAAAAAAGGTAAAGATCACGGTGGTCGTAAATCGGAACGGGGTCATGGACGCGGAGCTGATTCGGCAAGTATTGATCCGGTTGAGATCTACAGTCAGTTTATGAAAGAACAATTGGAGATTGAGTTAACGGGAGAGACGGTATGTTATGGAGATCGTGTGTATCAATCATCGGTTGGTGCAGCTCGGTTGGAGGGACTGAAAGTCATTCGTCCAGGCTGGTTTATGGGCACGATCAAGAATGGACGATTTGTTCCGTCCCACCCGCTTGCGTGTGCTCTGAATGCATCTGAAGCACGGAGAAGCGTAAATCTGTCATCCGCTGATGGCGAAGCCGTGAGGTACCTCAAGGGTGAAACGTTAAATATTGAAGAAGAACGAGTGGTGCTCAAGGCGGATACGTTTGCCAAAGGGTACGTTCTTGTATGTGTAGATGGTTATGCCGCTGGCTGGGGGAAATGGCTGGATGGTGTACTGAAGAATGAATATCCGGCAGGCTGGAGGTGGACATCGGTATGAGTGGAAAAGGCAAACAAACGTTGCGATTGGACAAAATATTAAGCCATATGGGTGTGGGAACACGAAGTGAACTCAAAAAAATGGTGAAACAAGGCAGAATCCATGTGGACGGCAAAGCGGTGAAAGACAGTGGTGTACAGGTGAATCCCGAGGTCAACGTCATTGAAGCTGATGGGGAGCGGATTGTGTATCGGGAGATGATCTATCTGATGTTGCATAAACCTCCGGGTGTCGTGTCTGCTACCGAGGACAACAGAGATAAGACGGTACTGGATCTGCTGCGCAAAGAGGATCGGGTGTTCAATCCTTTTCCTGTGGGACGACTGGATAAGGATACGGAGGGACTGCTCATTCTTACGAATGACGGTCCACTTGCCCATGATCTGTTATCTCCACGCAAGCATGTGCCCAAAACCTATGAAGCCCGTGTGCTGGGAAACGTGGATGAAGCGGATGTGCAACGTTTCAAGGCGGGCATTCAATTGGATGACGGATACGAGACGTTGCCGGCCGAACTGACTATACTTGGTCAGGAAGAGACGGAAGAAGGTACGATCTCGTCGATCTCGCTTATTATTCACGAAGGGAAGTTTCACCAAGTGAAACGTATGTTTCAGGCGGTAGGCAAGCGAGTGGTCTATCTGAAACGCGTGGCGATGGGTGAGCTGGAACTAGCTTCCGATCTTGCTATCGGAAGCTATCGTGAACTAACCGCAGATGAGTTGAGCCTTCTGCGGAAGTAAAAGCTCCCGTCCTTTGCGAAGTGAAGCAGGGAGTTGTGGAGGGAAGCGAAGCCCCGATACTAACCGTCGAAGGCGGAAAAAGCTCCCGATCTTCACGAAGTGAAGCAGGGAGTTGTGGAGGGAAGCAAAGCCCCGATACTAACGCCGCAGGCGAGAAAGCTCCCGATCTTCACGAAGTGAAGCAGGGAGCCGGGCAGAGAGCGAAGCCCTGCCCGTAATGGTCCCGGTTAAGCTTGGGTGGGACCGCCGCTGACCAGCGGTGTGCCCGGCAACAAGCGTTCCTACAACAACCGTGACATAGCAAGACCCGACCTAACACCGGTGAGCAAGACGGGAGTCCAGAGGGCAGAGCTCTCTGGGGCCCTCCCTCGGAAGGGAGGGTTTGGGTGGGTGCGACTACTAACAGATGAGGATGAAGCCAGATGACTTATAAATTAATTGCACTTGATGTAGATGGAACATTGCTGAATGATCATCATGAACTTACCGAATGGACTCAGGAGACCTTGATCCAAGCTTCCCGTCAGGGAGCAGAGATTGTCCTGTGTTCAGGTAGAGGTCCTGCCAACACGATTCCTTTTATGGAGCAGATGGGACTGGATGGATATGTGATTACGCATAACGGCGCCGTTACCGCGCAAGTCGATACCCGTGAGGTAGTTCATCATTTTGCATTAGATGGACAAGGACTGGAGCCGATCATATCCTACTGTCGAACCAATGGAGTACATTTTGACATCAATACGGCATTTGGTCTGTATGTGGATCAACCGGAAGGTTTGGGGTTGCAGGTGCGTGAGATGTATTACAACTTTATGGCCGAGCCACTGAAGTTACCCAAGTGGGTTGACATGACAGAACCGCTGGCGAAGTTCACTGCATTTGGTCCGATTGAACAGATGGATGCAGTACTTCAGGAATGGTCTACTTGGAATCTGCCTTATTATATGACACGGAGTGGTGACTTTTTTATTGATCTGATGCATCCCGAAGCGTCCAAAGGCGCTGCGCTTAAAAGGCTTGCCGAATCGAAAGGAATCATGCCTTCGGAGATTATGGCGATTGGTAACTACTTCAATGATATTACGATGCTGACTTTTGCGGGCAAAGGCATTGCCATGGATAACTCACCGGACGAGGTGAAAGCTGCTGCGGACGAGGTTACACTCTCCAATAACGAGCAGGGTGTGGCACACGCAATCCAAAAATATGTGTTATCCGTCTAACCCTACATCTTATACTTAAAATGCACGCTTTCCTCATAATCTACCGTCCTCGGGGCATCCTAAGAGAATAACGTTAGGAATGGAGGAGGACACGTGATGAAATATGATGTGGAATTGGTTGCAGACCTGCGGACATCAGGTGGAGAGGTACAGGACGTGATGGTCAATGGTCAATATGCAGGATCACTTTTCCTTGTGTACAGAGAAGGAGATCGTTTATCTGGTAGTCTTCAGATCGAGCAGGAGTCTCTGCCAGATGATACAGAGGAATTTATTGTGGAAAAAGTACATGCCTATGTCCGATCTCTTGCAGATGCGTTGGAAGTTGCGTATTATGAAGTGCTGGTTAGTTGTGGCTCATTACATACGGTTCTGCATAAGCCTGAGTCAGAGACAGTGTGGCCGTCTGAAGATATGAATCATGACGAAGGCAGCTATGACGATATAGGTAGCAGTGGAAGTAAGGTAATCCCTGTTTCACAAGCCGAATCGTTTACATATGAAGATCGGGATCAGGTTCTGGAGATGGAAATGGTAAGCGCAGGACGCAGCATATCGACGTATATATTCAATGATGTCGAAGGGCAGGAACTTGCAGAAGCTTCCTTAAAACAATATGGCGCTGATGTACAAGGTGAAATACACTGGTATGACGAGCCGGAAGAGAATCAATTGGAAGCTGCGGCAGAGTTACTGGTCAGAGAGCTGGATGAAGATATCATCGATACGATTACAATCGGCATGTGGCATCAGGGCAACGAACTCGAAACGCTAGAGTGGGTACATCGCGATTTCTCCGAGGATTTTGAGGATACCGATGAATCAGATCTGGACGAGTTGGAAGCCGCTGAAGAAACATGTTATGTCATGCTGAAGCGTAAGGATCGGGAGTTCCGGGTATATGAGTTGTTTCTTCAGGAGCGAGGTGGATTGCCTGTGGGAACAGCAACTATAGACACTTCTCATTCCGATCTGACGGGATACATTGAATACGAGGTTCCTGGTACCAGCATTCAGCGAAAGAGCCTGGTCGAAGTGTTGATGCAGGAGTTGGACAAGGAAATGGAGTTTGACACCTTGCACCTGACGATGTTGTATCGAAATCAGATTATTGATGAAGCCAGAATAGATGGGTAAAGGGCAACCGCCTTTTACCTTTTTTTGTTCTCGTTTTGACGAAAAATCCATTTCCCGGTATAGTACCATTAGTTTAAAAGAGATCAGGAAGCGGAGGAGAACAATGATGCACTCATTCAGGATCAGTAGCGAATATATTAACGATGGTTTTCAAGCGGTTCAGGCGAAGCCGGAAGATACGGAGGATGTGATGTCGCTGCTGGTGGAGACAGCCGAATGGTTACAGAGCCAAGGTTCTTCCCAATGGAACGCTTTGCTTAAAGGTGAAGATTCACATGATACGGCAGGGGCGATTCGCCGTGGGGATGTGTTTGTATTCAAAAAAGGAGCGGATGTAGCGGGGATGGTCATCCTTTTGGTTCAGCCAAGTCCTTGGGATATTCATCTTTGGGGTTCAAAAGCTCATGCCGAGGATGGCGCAATTTATCTGCATCGGTTAGCGATTCGAAGAAAATATGCTCAGAGCGGTCTGGGACGGTCCATTTTGCAATGGTCCAGCAGCGGCATACATTTTGAAGGCAAACATACGGTTCGGTTAGATTGCGGAGCGAGCAATGCTACGTTGAACGCCTTTTACGCGCGGAACGGGTATACTTTTTTGGGAGTGACCGATGGTTACAGTACATATGAGAAGCCCGTGGAGCCACTGAGCTGAGAATTCTGACTATCCTATGAATATGTTGACGACAACCGCAAGCGATGGACTGCTGAATTAGAGCTTTTGCTTCTGAGGGGAACGTTTCATGAATATGTTGTATATACGAGTTATCGTAATATAGATGTTCCGGCTTCCCTATGTCATAATGGATAGTAGAGCAGTACGTAAGTTAGAAAGGGGGAAACTAACGGTGAAATTGCTGCAGGCGCTTTTCTTTCCTCCGGAGCAGCCCGGAGGTGTATCCTCTATGATTCCGTATATGCAAGAGAGATTTACAACCCCGAGGTGGGAAATGGATCTGTTCTCGTTGCCAAAGCGAATTCGCAATAAGGGCAGAGAGGAAGTTCAGTTCGAAACGTTTGACTGGACTGAATATCAGGATAGTCCTGTTGTCCAAAAATATATTCAAACATATCGTGATTATCTTTGGTGGACCAAACTGCGAATTCAGAAGCCCTATGATCTGATCCATGCCCACCACCCAATTGCAGGACTTGCGATGAAAACAGTTTTCCCGGATACACCCCTCATTCAGACGATTCACTCCAGTTATGAACGAGAATTAATCCTTAATGGACGCATTGAAACGGATGGACCGGAGCATCGATTCCTGCTTGCGATATATGGTGAGCTGGAACACCAGGCAGAGCGCCTTTTGACGGTGTCGGATTCGTTCCGCCGTTATCTGGCTCCCTACGTGAAGGAACCTGATGTCATCGGTGTGATTCCCAATGGATTTGATGAGAAGCGCTTTAAGCCGATCCCTCATGATAATGCGATACCACAGCTGGTCACGGTATGTCGACTTGTTCCGGCAAAAGGGTTGGATATTCTTTTCAAAGCTTGTGCGGAACTGAAGGGTCGAGGTCATGATTATGTGTTACATATTATTGGAGATGGACCGATTCGTCCTGACCTGGAAGAATTGGCGCAGCGACTGGGGATCTATAATGAGACCATTTTCTATGGTTACACACTGCACCCTGAGGAATTCATGCCATTCTTTGATATTTTTGTACTTCCTTCACGGGCAGAAGCATTTGGTTCCGTCTTCGCTGAAGCGGCGCTGAGTTGTCTTGCCCTTGTGGGTACGGATGTAGGTGGTATACCGGAACAGATCGAGAACGGTAGCAATGGGTTGCTTGTACCGGCAGAAGATCCTTCTGCATTGGCTGAAGCGCTTGAAAAGGTGATGCTGGACCCGGCTTATCGTTATGAACTTGCCCGTTCAGCGTGTGAAAAAGCCAAGACACATTACTCGCTCGGCAGATCAGTCAATGAGCTGAAAAAGATGTATCTACAGTTTCCTAGCCAAGCCTAAAACGTAGAGCAAAAAGTGCGAGCCGCTGTGATAAACAGCGGCCTTTTGTCATGTTTAAGGAAAGAGTACCCGCGGTGAATTGTGGTTAGAAGGCAAACGGATGCTCATATTCATGAAATACATGGACCGTGAGATTTATATATTGTTGCGTTTACGAAAGGTGCCCCAGCGGTTCAGTACCAATTTGGCAGCCCAGATTAATGCCATTGTTCCAAAGATGGGGTAAAGGATGGACAGCAGGGAACTGAATCCAAACTGGCTGAGTGAGTAACACAATAGCATAATGGTTAATGTAATGAAACGGGGATGGACACGTATATGTTGTCTCAGTTGCAAGGTCATTCCATAGATATCGGCTACAAAGGTAGTGAATATTTCCATGAAAATAAGGGATACATATACAGATTGCACTGCCCATCCAAGTTGAAAGGCAATGCTGCCCATCGGGATTTCGAATTGGATGATGCCGGGCATCTGAGCTGACATGGCAAAATGAGCTGCCATCAGCATGAAACCAACGCCAATTCCACCCAATACTCCACCCCACTTCAGCACATTCCGACTACGAATCTGGTTACCTACAGGCACAAGAACAGCTTGAGCCAACACCAGATTGAATGAAGTATACAATAGTGGAGACAGCCACACTTGAATAGGGTTTGAGTCTGTCGTCAGTGTGATGAATCGGGAAGCACCTGGATGATGGATCGTACTGGTGATCATGAGCAGAGATAACAGGAGCATCATGGGCACAACGATGCTATTCATTTGTAGGATGGCTTGAATGCCCCGACCGAGAAGCAGATATGTCCCTACAAGTGTGACGATCAGACCTGTCTGATAATGCAAACCCAGATGCTCGACAAAAACGGAGCCTGCTCCGGCAAGCATGACACTGTTCACGCCAATGAGAATGAGAAGGGTCACCCAGGTGATCCATTTGCCCGCCTTATGGCCGAATAAATGTTTGTTCAGATCCTCATAAGAGCGGGACCCGGTATCGTGAGCGATCAGCATCATTTTGGTACCTAACCAGACAAAGAGCATGGTGGATAAGCCTATGGTGATGGTGGCCCATTTGCCATACTGGGTAAAAAACTGCAAAATTTCCTGCCCTGTAGCGAAGCCGGCTCCAACAACCGTTCCAATGTATGTAAATGCGATCTGCAGCACCCGAAATGCCTGTTTCATGTGTTTCCCCTCTCAGGCCCCTGTATAGTTTGGACATGCGGGTACCATGGTACAAGGTATGCTTGACCCACGAAAGTCATGACAATCGATAATGAGCTTTGGCTTGAAATGCGTCCCAAGGACAGCGTCAAGGCAATTTCGCTTGAACTTATAGATAGATATATGATACTTTTACCTCATAGGATAGGCTTGGGAGGTCAAATCATGGAATTATTGAAACAACGAATTTTACAAGAAGGTGTGGTTATCTCGGATCAAGTATTAAAGCTGGATGGTCTGTTGAACCACCAGATTGATCCTGCATTAACGATGGAGATGGGACGTGAGTTTGCTGCCCGTTTTCGTGAAAGTGGAGTAACTCGGGTAATCACGGTAGAATCCTCAGGGATTCCGGTTGCGTTTGCCGCAGCCTATGAACTTGGGGTGCCCCTTGTATTCGCCCGTCGCAAAAAAACACTTCTGGCTGATCCTGATGCTTACTGTGAACGTGTACCGTCCTTTACCAAAGGAATTGTAACTGACATTATGGTATCCCGCGAGTTCATTCATGAGAATGACCGCATTTTGTTCATTGATGATATCATTGCCAATGGAGATGCCGCTCGTGGCGTCATCAAAATTATCGAGCGTTCCGGTGCGGAACTTGTCGGATTCGGCGTTGTGGTCGAGAAAAGTTTCCAGGCAGGGGCACGCACGATTCGTGAACAGGGTATTCCGGTGGAAGCCTTGGTACGCATTCGTTCCCTGAACGATGGAACAGTACAATTTGACGATAACGAAATGTGACATTTTAAAGGAATAGGGCCTATTTTTTGAACTATGCCTTTGCATGACCGCCGATTTCATTTATAATGGGGTTATGTTAGGGAGAGGAGGCAACACCATGGGGAACCAACCGGCAACAGAACAATTTTTTAATGATAAGCTGGCGGAATCGAAAGTTCATTTTGAACGTGCCCTGGATTGTAAACATACGGAATTCGATGACCTTTATCCCTATATGATTGAACATCCTCAATTTTTCTGGTACAAACGCTATGTTGCCTGGTCAGAATTACTGACGATTGTAGGCTTGTGCGAAGAGTTGTCCTTCTCTTGGAAAGAACAATTTACACCGCATCAAGTGGAGTACCTTGAAGAACGTGTGATGTCCGCCAAAGTGCTTGATTTTTGGTTCGAGAAGAACGACAGCAAAGAGCACGCGCAGCGGTAACTTTCAGTCGGGACATAATTTCGAATGACATGACAGTCCAATACAGTCACGTGAGACCTAAATGACTTTTCATTTAGGTCTCTTTTTGTAAATAAATTTGAAATATAGGAGCCATGAAGATGATTAGTGATACAGAATTGGACGCCCTGCGTCTGTCAGGTGAGAAAGTTAGAGTCGTACGGGACGAGCTGGAATCGAACGACGTGAAGGGCATTGTGGTTGCCTGGGATGGCGAGCAGGTACTTATCCGTCGTCAGAATCGACGTGTCGTTAAGCTGGACCGAGGTTACAGCTATCAGCTGTTCAGCGAGCCGCGCCAGAGTCCACTTAGTGAGTAACAGCTTATAATTATGGCAGGGCCATGCGCGTTAAATGTTTGGAATTACCATGATTTCTTGGCATAATTGGCTCACTCGGGAGAGAAGATAGGTACAGTGAGGAAGATCTGTAACTATAGCCGAGAGGGTGTGCTACAAGCCATGACATTGATGAATGATAAAGTTCATGCCTACAAGGATCAGATTGGAGCATTAAGCGATGTGCTGCCAGGTGTGGTGAAGTCGTATCATGAGTTTACCGGAGAATGCTTCCAACCTGGCGTGATTGATGCGAAGACAAAACAGCTAATTGCACTTGGCATTGGATTATTCGCCAACAATGAGGTATGTACCTTCTACCATGTAGAAGAAGCCCGTGCCAAGGGTGCAACAGATCAGGAGATCATGGAGACCGTAGCCGTGGCCGGAGCTGTTGGTGGAGGACATGCCCTGTCTCAGGGTGCGATGCGAGTGCAGAAGGCGCTGCATTAGTAAGCAATGCAACATAAATTTTTAAGTGCAAAAAAGGCATCCGGTTAATAACCGATGCCTTTTTGTATGTGAATCACATTTTACCTAACATTTTATCATACATAAACTGTCCAGTTACCCGACGTGCTGTTACATAACGATCATTGAAGTATGGATTCGATAACTTCGTGATGCTTACACCTTTACTGCTGGAGGCATGAGCGAATTGTCCGCCGCCGATATATACACCTGTATGTGAAATGCCTTTGCCTGTTGTATTAAAGAACACCAGATCACCTGTCCGAACATTGCTCTTGGATACGGGAGTACCTGCTTTGGCTTGCTGCTGCGAAGTACGTGGTAATTCAATGCTGTATTTGTTGAAAAGATATCTCATAAAACCAGAACAGTCGAAGCCGGCTACAGTTGTGCCACCCCATTTGTAAGGAATACCTGTCATGTTGTTCACTACGGAGTTGATACTGCTTGCCTCTGTGCTTGTTGCCCCGGATGTAAATAATACAGCTGCTCCAAAAATGGAGATAATCAGTTTTTTCAAAATCAATGTTCTCCCTTCGATGCCTACGGAGTTAGCTAAGGGTTCGGTAGAAGGTTCCCTATATTTCCTATGTATAAGAATAATTCACCCAAATTGGTTCCCCCGTTTTCAAACATGAAACTCGGCAATGAATAATTAAGTTTTTGTAACTATTTGAAACTATATTGCATAAATGCGTAATTGTCAAACCCATTTAAAACCCTTCGTAATACCTCAATGTTAGCGGAATTAAGGTTTTTATATGAAAGAAGGGATCAAGTTTGGGTATCATTCATGACAAAAACGTCATTATTGGTTCGTTTAAGACGAATTTGGATAAATAAATAGGTTTGTCATGAGTTAAAAGAACTATCCCGTTATGTAGAATTAGAGAGATTATATTCATTAAGTTGCATATATTGACAAAAATCGATTTTTTGCATATTATCTGATTATCCAATCCACATATTGGATGAAAATTGATTTTATTATGCGATAAATACAAATAAAGGAGGTTTGGGGCGTATATCATAGGTAAAGTAGAAGTGGAAGATTTATAAAAACGAACATAGGAGAGTGTTACATTTGAAAGCGAAGAAAATAATTACTTTTGTCCTGGCATGTACGATGGTGTTCTCAGTAGTTGGAATGGCAGTTCTCCCTGTAGGGACGGTATCTGCTGCAGATGCGTCGGGTACTACAGCGAGTATTTCTGATATTTTGAAGAACCAGCTGCCGGATGGAGGTTGGAGAAAAGATTATAAACAGACAAGTGGAGAGTGGGCAAAGTCCACGATAGACAACAAGGCTACATACTCAGAAATTAGAAGATTGGCGAAGGAATTTAAAAAGACGAATGATCCGCGTTACTCCACAGCTGCAATCAAAGGAATTAACTTTTTGATCAACATGCAGTATTCAAACGGCGGGTGGCCACAAGTTTACCAAAGCTCCGGATACCACAAGCACATCACTTACAATGATGATGCCATGATTAATGTAATGATCATGCTGGATGAAGTAGCAGCACGCAAAGGTGATTTCTCATTTATCGACAGCACACTTGCTAACCGCAGTAAAAATTCAGTTGCCAAAGGTGTGGAGGCGATTCTGAATACACAGGTCGTTTCAGGTGGTAAGCTGACAGCATGGGGACAACAACATGATTCCAGCTCTCTTAAACCAGCGAGCGCAAGAATCTACGAAGTGCCATCACTGACAGCTGGAGAGAGTGTAACGATTGTTAAATTTCTGAAAACCAGACCTGCTAACGCTAAAATTACCGCATCCATTAAAGGAGCGGAGGCTTGGTTTAACAAAGTGAAAATTACGGGTTACAAGTATGAAAGAGCTAATGGAGATAGTAAAATTATCGCTGATTCCAAAGCTGCACCAATTTGGGCACGCTTCTATGAGATCGGAACGGATAAACCAATCTTTATTGGTCGTGACGGGGTAGTTAAATACAAATTAAGTGATATTGATAAAGAAAGAAGAGGCGGTTATGCATGGTATGGCAACTGGCCTTCCAAGCTGTAATTTGTAGTATGCTTCCGTTTTAATGAACCAAACTATTAGCAGCAGTTAAAGGTAAAGCCCGAATCGACATGGACGTCTGATTCGGGCTTTATTGTTATTATTTTCAGTGTTGACATGATAGATTACGCATGATATATTATTTATTGTCGCCGATATTGATGACGGAGATACAATATGCGGTCGTGGCGGAATTGGCAGACGCGCACGGTTCAGGTCCGTGTGGGCTAACCCCCGTGGAGGTTCGAGTCCTCTCGACCGCATCTAATAAAAAGACTTCTTAAGCTAACGCTTAAGGAGTCTTTTTTTGCATTTTTTGATATAACACTAACTTTAGTGATGAGTATTCAAGAGGTTAGTGCTTAGCTGCACGTACAGCAAATGTCTTCCATCAGCCATACGGAACGTTTATTGTGCTGCGGTAACATTAACGCTGTCAATATTCGGTCCTTCCGATCCGGTGGTAACCACTTTCAATGTATTGGTCCCCGTGTTCATGGGGACCTGTATTGTTTTTTCAACCCAAGTGGACCAGCTTCCCGTAGCCGGAAAGGGCTCGTTGCTAATGACTTTGGTTCCGTTCACAAAAATGTCGAGGTTCCGAGTGCCGCTTTCCAGCGCATAACGAAACTTTACGTTTTTGGTACCTGTTGTCGTGTTATTAATGCCGTTCCATTGAATGGCCGAACCAGTCATCGCATTGAAGTTAACATACCCGGACCCAGTGTAACCGGTGTAGATTGTTTCAATGGCAGCTTCCGTAAGTGACGTTCCGGTCTCGGCTTCATACGTAGTGCCACTGCCTGTATTCCCGCCGCTATTTCCGCCAGTAACGTTGGCAACAAACGTTGTTACGCTCTGAGGCGGGAGCTGTGCCGTGAAGGCTCCATTGGATACGTTAAGCGAGGTTCCGCTTGCCAGATTTCGACTGCTGTCCGTAATCCATGAGGACACAGTAGAGGCATTACCATTCTGCAGAACGAATTTTTGGCTTGTGGCTGAAGTTCCACGGTTAATTGCCACGACGACGACTTTGTTATCACCTTTATAGGCTGAGACAAATGTGTTCGTATCCGGATTTTTCGTTGCATCGACTCGCAGGTAGCCTGGACGCACGAATTTAGAGAAATGAGCCATATTATACCCGCGTTTGCTTATGGTACCGTCCTCTTTCATCGGACCATACTGTCTGCGGATGTACCACCACACGTAGGCCTGGAAATCACCTTCTACCATGGCATTGTGCATGTGATAGGAAACGTCTAATGCTTCAGGCCAGCGGTCTGCTGAGTTGTTGTCACTGTTTGGAACATACACTTCAGTCATCCACAGTTCTTTACCGGCTCCTTTTTGCTTAAAGAGAGGGTAGGCAAAATTCGAAATCTGGGTTCCATACGTATGTGCTCCCAGAATGTCCATGTTGGCAAGTGCCTGCGGATCATTCAGGATTGGGTCGGATATGTTCTTTAAGTACTGGAATGATTCAGGCGCCATGACTTTGGTACCTTGGATGGACCCGGCATTTTCTTTCATGAATCGAAGGATCTCTTGTGGAGTCCACCAAGTCCAGTCATGAGCATAATCCGGTTCGTTTTGTACAGAAATGGCATACAGATCTACGCCGTTATTTTTCATGTAGGTTACAAAGTCGTTCAGATGTTGCGCATATGCGGTATATTTGTCGTATTTCAGACGTTTGGCATTTGTGTCCCCATTGCGGTTGAACGTTTCAACCATGCTGCTTGGAGGATTCCATGGGGATGCAAATACAATAGCACCCTTTTCGATAGCTCGTTTGGCTGTGGCAACTTCACGATACCAGTTATTGGAATCTGGATCAACGTAGATCCTGAGAATGGAGAAGCCTAATTGATTCTGGTCATTACCAAAAGCAGTTTCACGTTGAGCGGGAGTCAGATCACCAATCCAGGCAGGAAGGTTAATGCCCCCAAAGCCCTTGATCAGCTGTTTTTCCGAGGACAAATTAATGTTGGCATCGCTGGCTGCTGACACATTTGTCGGGGTTAACATCAAAGGCAGGGCTGTTAAACAGGCCAAAAGAACATTAATCGTCTTTTTTAGTTTGAATTTCACTACTTTCATCCTCCTCGATAATAGTAAGTTACATAGAGAAACCGCAACCAGGAATAACAAACAAGAATAGCGGATTGTCTGGCATTTATTTTATGTAAACCCTTTCAAAACCTCCTTCCATAAATCATAGGATAGAATTGAAGCATAGAACCTCTTTCATTTGTTGATTCTACTAAAAAATTCCTAAACTGAAAACCTGACAAATTACAGTATTTTTTCTAATTAATCTCTATTTTCTAACTATTCAATGACAGTTCTTGTCTGAATGCAAAAGGGAAAACTGGAATGATGGGGGATTCGCTTGAGATAGAGGTCTTCAATGGGCGGGGGTATGATCATTAAGGAAGGCTTTGGCTTACATATTCCTCCCTTCATTATCAAACAATGAGATCACAGAAGTTACGGGGAGGGAATCATGATGAAGGTACAGAGAAAGAATTATCGATTCATTGCAGGTATCATGGCATTATTGATTGTGTTTTACGCAGGCATATCGGCAGGAGGGCCTACAGCGGCAGCTTCAGAGTCCACATCGAATCACAAACGGTTAGCGATTATCATCGATGATGTTGGTAATGACATGAAGGGTACGGCAGAGATCCTGGCGATGCCAGTCAAACTGACGGTAGCGGTTATGCCTTTTTTACCAACAACGAAGAAAGATGCGATGGCTGCACATGAAAAGGGAATGGATGTGATTGTGCACATGCCCATGGAACCCAAGAAAGGACGACCTGAATGGCTGGGCCCGGGTGCAATCACATCCAATCTAACAGATGAAGAAGTCCGCTCACGCGTGGAGAAAGCGATTGATGATGTGCCGCACGCCATTGGCATGAACAATCATATGGGTTCCAAAATTACTTCGGACAAACGCATCATGTCCATTGTGCTCGATGTATGCAAGGAGCGGGGCCTCTTCTTTGTAGACAGTCGTACGAACTTTCGCTCCGTGGTGGGGGAACTGGCCATATCCAAAAACATGCCACCTGTAGGTAATGACATTTTCCTGGATGATCAAAACTCCAAGCAACACATTCGCAAGCAACTGGATCTGGCTGCTCAGCGTGCGATCGACAAGGATATCTGTGTTGTCATTGGTCATGTCGGTCATTCGGGGATGAACACATCCGCAGTAATTCGTGAATCCGTCTCCCGTCTGCAAAATCAGGTCCAATTTGTAGGGATTGGTGATCTGGTTCGAGATGTGTGGCAATGGCAGTCTGCTCCTACACTACCGACAGATAATAAATAATGCCATTGGCAATGGACTGGGCGATTCGTTTTTGCTCAGCGGGGTCATTCATTCTGGCTCGATCTGCCGCATTGCTCAAAAATCCGGTTTCGACGATGACGGCAGGTTGCTTCACGTAATTCAATATATAAAAGGGCTTGCCCCATACAACCCCGTGCTCCGTTTCGTACAACTTGTTCATGGCATCCTGAATGGATTGGGCCAGCAAATAACTCCTGCCTTCTTTCTGGTGCAGTACCACCGGGCCGTGTGCTGTCGATCGGGGACTCCAGTTCGCATGAATGCTGACCACGATATCTGTACTTACTTCTTCGCTAAGGCTTTTACGTTGGGCAAGATCTCTGGTATGACGGGAGCGGCTGTTCAGCCAGCGGTTCTCATCACTAAGTGCATAATCACCAAGTCGATTGATGATAACGGCATAACCTTTGCTGCGAAGCAGGAGATAGACCTTTTGGCTAATGGCCAGGTTGATATCTTTTTCCAGCACACCTTGGGCTGACGTACCACCGTCAATACCCCCATGGCCTACGTCGAGCAGGATAACGGGTGCTGCAAAGGCATGATGACTTGAGCGATAAGCATCTCCATCGGTCACTGGTAGCATGGATGGACTGTTCTGGGACGGGGCTGCTTTTCCATGCGCGACATGGTGGGGCAGGATGGGAAGACAATGGAAGCTAATGAGCAAGGCCACCGAAGCGGTCAGTAGCTTATACATGGGAATACACACTCCTTCATGAAATAGGTACCGGATGCAGATTAAAGACTGTATGGATACCTTTGGCATTAGACTGTGCATTTTGAGGGTTTTCATACTCCTTTCAATAAAAAAATGTTTAACCATTGCACATCCTGCACACAATAGAACTATCGTAAGCTCCGTGAAAGTGCAGGAGCGAAGGAGGCAGAGGTTATGGCCAAAAGTGATGAGTTGGTAAAATACATTACGCAACGTGTAGTACATTATATCGATACGCCGAAGGATGAGCGGAAAGGTCGCACCAAAAGGAAAGAGCCGTGGGCGATGAAGTGGTTTGGTATGATCCCTTTCGCTGTATCCCTGTGGGTGGGGAAAAAGGAAAAAGAATTCGATACACAGTCTCATAAACGAAGTTCTTCGGGAAAAGGGTGACTATCCCTTACCTATTTCACTAATGGTAAACCAAAAGACGCAATCCCTTAATAAAATGGGAAGGCGTCTTATTTGTTGTTTTACAAATTATCTGACTGTGTCTTAAGAATTTGCTGATGATCAAGGATTTACGAGGTAAAAATGGCCATCTTGCTGCAATGTGCTTAAAGGGACAAAGCGTTGAATGGATGATTTTCCACCTAGCGCTACATATAGAATGGACTCTGCTTCCTGATCTGCATGCCATAGCTGATAACCGCTAACGGGTAGAGGACCACCGTATACAACGTTACGATCACCCGCTGAGAAAACAATCTCTTGATTCTCCCCGTGTTGTATCACATCTTGTGCCCGGTCGGCAGCAACAGGTTTGGAGGTAATCCACAATAAATTGTCAGCCGGATTGAAGACGGGGCGAAGATGAAGTGGATCGACTGATAAAGATGGCGTTGTGGATAAATCAGTTATGCTGGCAGAGTTCTGTTTGGAATCAGCCTCTAGCAGGTTCAGTAACTCTGAAGGTAGTACATCTCCGTTCGTAGCCTCAATATAAAGTGCAGGATGATTAGGTTGTTCCACTTTCCAATAAGCCAGTAGGGGAAGAGCATAACCAAGATGAAGCTCTCCCCCGCCAGCGAGTAATACCTCAAGATTCACATGTTGTCGATCCAAGGCTTGTCCAAGAAGTTCATTGTCGTATGGTGACTGTTCTCCATGACCATATTCACTAAGCATCAACTGGCCCTGCTCTGTGGCCGTAATAATCATATATCCGATCGGTTTGCCTTCAAACTCAGCTTGTACAAGCCAGCTATGTAAACCCGGCCCCAGAGGGTAGAAGTCCAGGTCGGCGTTCTTCCAATGCACTTCGCCGTTAGCTGTACCAAGTGTAACAGCTTGTTGCTCTGCAAACTGTTGCACAGCAGCGGGAGCTAGCTTTTCATTCTGAATGGCATGATGTTTGGAGCTATACTCTGTTGATGATGCGGGGGATAGCGAAGACATTTTTTGTTCCTCTGCATTGGCTATCGACCAAAAAGAGAATAGGGCAAGACAACTGAGCAAGCCCAAGGTTATACAGGTTGTTTTCCAAGCGTTGTTCCAACACGTATGAAAGAATCGTCTCAAATTTACACCTACTTTTTCATTTATCCGTTACCTGAGCGGGTCCTAGTTTCATTCTAGGGGACAGGCTATGCAAAGGTTGCTGCAACCTGTCGGGTAGCTGATCATAAATAAACACTACTTTTGCCAGCATTTGCAGGAAAAGTAGTGTCTTCGTCTATCTTAAGTGAAACATGCCGCTGCTAATGGCAGTCACTTTCACTTTGGGTTCATATTGCCAGATCATCTCGGTCCGGCGTGTCTCATACTGCAGTTTCATAGCTTCGCGATCGATTACCGCCTGTTTTGCTTTCTCTTCTTCGGCATCTGTCTCGGAGTCGATCGGTACTGCGGCCTCTGCCGCCAGTTCTACATCTGCTCCAATGGGTTTAGCGTTAGTTATATCCACAACTTTTTTCAGTGGTACAGGTGGCGTGCGGTTAGAAGGGACATTCTCCGTGTCTGAGGTTATGTTACCTGGTGATTCTACCTCAGGCATATCTTCTCGGAGTACCGCCTCATAGTAGGTGTCCAACACGTCCAGCTCCAGATCAAGCCGCTCTTGGGCTTTCTCTGCCCAGCTATAATCGAGTTCCAACAAGCGGTTCGTCAAATGAGATTCCAAAGCAGCTCCGGCATCAAATAACGAAACTTTAGCTGTCTGTACATGCATGTTCTCCGCAAGCCTCGGACTAAGATCACGTCGGTTCAGCTTCGTGCCGAATTTCTCTATAATTTCACCCGAGCGAAGGGAGATACCGAGAAAATGCAATTCCTCCCGTTTCAAATCACAGGCGAATTCCACCTTGAAACAGACACCAAGCCAAGGCTCATATACGGCTGGAGCTGTAGCGCGCAATTGCCGTTTGGCAGCCTGTTCGAACAGGTTCACGAAAGCACCGCCTTCACGGGCAGCGCCGAAAATCTGCTGGAGTCTGCGACTGCCATACACCACTTCTTCACGCAATATTCGTCCTGGCCCCAGCTGTGGCAGCGATGGCGTAATACCGAAGTAACGGCCTAGAATAGTTTCTTTTGGTGGCTCGCCTTGCGGACTGCCGTTGGTTACGCCATTCGTTCCATCAGGGTTAGGAACAGCAGGAGGTGATGCTTGCGCAGCTGTGGCTTCTGCTGCTTCAATGGCCTGCTGATAACTGTCAGGATCAAATATAAATGTAAAGGACATCGTCTCAGCGGGTGCTCCGGTTCGTTCCACGAACCCCCAATAATAGGGGCGATTGGTCAACGCTTTGTCCGCCTCAGGCGAGAGTTTGACTGTAACATGGGCAGGGGAACGCTCCATAATCTGACAATCCAGTGCTTCCAGATAGGTGAGAACATAAGCCTGCACTTCATGGGGAGACATGGTCATGAGTTAGCTACCTCCTTTACGAAGATCTAACAACCCGGATACGGCAGGCCCTTCATCTGAAACCTCACGTTGAATAGAGTTCAACGATTGTCCAAGTGAATCCATTTTTCGGCGAATATCTTCATCAGTTTGTGATTCCAGCATGATTTTGTACAAACTTTTCTCAATAGACTCCTTCTTCTCTAACCGTTCCAGAATGACATCCAGCCCGCCGATCACCATCTCAAACATATTGATCTTCTCATGCAGCAGATTCAGAATATGTTCCTCAATGGTTCCAGTCGTGGATAAATTGAAGATGTTCACGTCATTCTGCTGTCCCAGCCGGTGTACCCGACCGATCCGCTGCTCAACCCGCATAGGGTTCCAAGGCAAATCAAAGTTGATCATATGATGGCAAAATTGCAGATTAATGCCTTCACCACCCGCTTCGGTTGCAATCATGGCCTGCACACGCCCGCGGAAGAGATCCATCATCCAGTCTTTTTTGCCTCGATTCATGCCACCCCGATAGGGTACAGCCGTAAGCCCATTGTTGCGGAAATAGTTTAGCAGATACTCCTGCGTGGCCCGGTATTCGGTGAAGATAATTACTTTTTCATTCATGTTCCGAACCAGCTCCATCGTTTTCTCCGCTTTGGTATTCTCCTTGATCGCTTTAATATGGGCAACGAGTTCCCAAATCTTGTCCCGAAGGGGAGAGTCCAGCGGAAGTTTCTTCGACAGATTAACAAGCGTCACGAATACAGCATCCCGACTGCTGCACACTTCACGCTGCAATGTAACAAGGGAGAGCATGCTGCTCAGGTTGCCGCCAGCTTCCTGGTACTGGTCTTTAACAAAGGAAGTCACGCCATCATAAAGCGCTTGTTCTTCAGGCGATAATTGCAGATTCACGTTGGAGACGTTCCGTTTGGTAAATTGAACGGGGCCTTCGCCGCGGCGGTTACGAATCATGACTTTGGATAACTCGTTCTTAAGCTGTTCCTGATTTTTCGGAACACGTTTGTCTACAACAAAGTTGGCCGCAAAGTCACCCTGACGACCTAGTTGACCGGGCTTCAGTAGGTTGATCAGATTGAACAATTCACTCATATCGTTCTGCACAGGTGTAGCTGTAAGCAGCAGACAATACTTTTTGCGCAATTTGAGCATGAATTGATAGTTGGTTGTTTTCTTGTTTTTGAGCTTATGAGCCTCGTCAATAATAATCATGTCGTAATCAGTATTCAGCAGCATATCTTTATGCGGGTCACGTTTGGCTGTATCTATGGAAGCAACAACTACTTCATTCTGCCAGGAATAGGCCTTTTTCTGGGCAATAGCAGGGATGCCAAATTTTGAATTCAACTCCCGTACCCATTGCAGTACAAGAGAGGCAGGCACGAGAATGAGTACCTTGGATACGAGACCCCGAACCATATATTCTTTCAGAATGAGACCGGCTTCAATGGTTTTGCCCAGACCCACCTCATCGGCGAGAATGGCCCGGCCTGACATTTCAAATAATACTCTGCGAGCAGTGTCCATCTGGTGAGGGAGTGGGGTAAGGCCTTGTAGATGCTTGAGACATTGGATCTCGTCAAAATTGGGAATCAGGTTGGTCTCTTCGGCTTGAATGCCGAGTTGGAAGAGTCGATAATCCCCCCAAGGACCTCCTTTATCCAGTCGTGATTCCAATTGATTAATCCAAGTCCGATCAAATTCCAAAGGAACGGGCAGCTCAGCTACAGGTTGATTCGTGTGGTGCGGGTTTTTCCGGTTCATGGTGTTTCCTCCCCTGCCATACGTGATGACGTTTTATTCGTAGGTAATAGTATGGACGAATGAGAGTCAGTTCATAACTATGTGGGTTCAAATAAGGAATATTTACACTTGTCACTCCGATGACAGAATAACCTTCCAATCGCTGTTATCCCCAGATTTCTTTGATTCCCTTTTCTGGAGGGGAAATCCGGGGATAGCGTATGCTTTCGATGCAGCTTTCTTTCAGAAAGCTTTTAGGCGAACGCTTCGCTTTTTCAGGTTTTTTCTGTCCTCTCCGTTGACGTGCAAATGATTAGTTTAACTTATATTGAACCCAGAAATTTAGTGAAGGCACATGTTTTTTCTGTGCCAAAAAATTCACAGATGTCGTATTCATGCGTATGAGGGTGTGTGAAGAAGCTTGTCCGAGTATGGGGAGTCTATGAAGATGGACTATGATAAAAGTCGCATGGAAAATCAATATATGGTGTAATATACTGGTTTTGTATCACTATATGTGGTGTTTTATCATAGTTTACTCTTATAGTGAAAATGGAGCTTTATACCGGGGAGGTTGAATGTAGCGATGAAATCAAACCAACGATCGCATCAATTAGAAGGACTTAGCGAAAAAATATTTCTGGACCGATACGCCTGGAAGGACGCTGATTCGAATCATGCCAAGGTCGGAGATGTGGTATTGGTATTAACGAAGGATGATCCCAAGTTCCCAACCAAGGAAGTGGGCGAAATCATAGAACGTAAGGGTCAGATTGTACAGGTAAGGACTCGAAGCGGAGAAATGATTGAGACAAACGTGGAGAAATTGACACTCAACATAGAAAAAACTCCGGAAGAGATGTGGGACCGTCTTGCCAAAGCGATGGCTTCTGTCGAATCCACCGCCGATCAGCGGGCAACGTGGGAGTCCAAGTTCCGCTCTGTGTTGGAAGATTGGAAGTTAGTACCCGGAGGCCGAATTGCTGCGGGTGCGGGGGCAAGCGACGAGTTGACACTCTTCAATTGTTATGTCATTCCGTCTCCGCAAGACAGTCGGGGTGGAATCATGAAGACTTTGACCGAGATGACGGAGATTATGGCACGTGGGGGAGGTGTTGGCATTAATTTGTCCTCTTTGCGTCCTCGCCGAGCGGTGGTGAAAGGTGTCAACGGATCATCCAGCGGTTCCGTATCGTGGGGCGGATTGTTCAGTTATACGACTGGACTGATTGAACAGGGCGGAAGCCGCCGGGGTGCGCTCATGCTGATGATGAATGACTGGCATCCAGATGTGCTTGATTTTATTACCGTGAAACAAACGATGGGGCAGGTGACCAATGCCAATCTGTCTGTATGTGTGAGCAACGCATTTATGGAGGCTGTCAAGCAGGACGGAGATTGGGACTTGGTTTTCCCCGATACGAACGATCCGGACTACGACACCGAGTGGAACGGGGATATGCAGCAATGGAAAGCCGCAGGTCATTCGGTGGTGCACTATCGTACACTGAAGGCGCGCGAAATCTGGCATACCATTATTGAATCAGCCTGGAAATCGGCAGAGCCTGGTGTGGTATTCATGGAGTACTACAACCAGATGTCCAACAGCTGGTACTTCAATCCGATTATCTGTACTAATCCGTGCGGGGAACAAGGCCTGCCTGGCTGGGGTGTATGTAATCTGTCTGCGATCAATCTGTCCAAATTCTACGATGAAACAAATCATGATGTGGCATGGGATGAACTGGCGGAAACCATTCGCATCTCGGCTAGATTTTTGGACAATGTCATCGATGCAACACCATATCATTTTGAGGAAAATAGACTGAATCAGCAGCGTGAACGCCGGGTTGGGCTTGGCACAATGGGACTGGCGGAGCTGATGATTAAGCTGCGTATTCGATACGGCAGTCCTGAATCCCTTGTTTTTCTGGATAAACTGTATGGATTCATGGCGAAGGAGGCCTATCTGGCATCGGCAGAGATTGCAGCAGAGAAGGGAGCTTTCCCAGCTTTCGAAGCTGAACCGTACTTACAGAGTGGATTCATGAAAAACATGGTTGCGACGTACCCTGAAGTGGGAGAGGCCATTCGTAAACAGGGCATTCGAAATGTCACACTGATCACACAGGCGCCAACGGGAAGTACAGGTACGATGGTGGGCACATCAACAGGTATTGAGCCGTATTTCGCCTTCAAGTATTTCCGTCAAAGCCGTCTAGGTTATGATGAACAGTTTGTACCGATCGCACAAGATTGGCTGGATGAACATCCGGGTGAAGCTTTACCAGACTATTATGTGACGGCGATGGATTTGTCGGCTGAGAATCACATACGGGTGCAGGCTGCGATTCAGCAATGGGTGGATAGTTCGATCTCGAAGACGGCCAACTGTCCGGCTGATTTTACAGTGGAGGATACGGCTGAGCTGTACGAACTGGCCTTCGACCTTGGCTGCAAGGGAGTAACGATATACCGCGATGGCAGCAGGGATGTGCAGGTGTTGTCCACGTCGAAGAAGGAAGCGACCCAGGCTGAAGATCAGAACACGGCGGAAGTTGAAGAGAAGACAGTCGTATCTGCTATAGAAAACCCGAATAATGCTGAAGTGCAGGCAAGTGATGGAACTTCCAATAGCCAGGTTGGTGTTAGAACGCATTCTTCCGATCAAGCCCCTTCCTCTTCCACAGTGCTGGATAAACAATATAGAAGTCGTCCTCAAGTACTACGCGGTGCGACATACAAAATCAATACGCCATTCGGTATGGCTTACATTACGATTAATGATCTGGAGGGAACGCCGGGTGAGATCTTCCTGAACGTGGGCAAAGCGGGATCGGACGTGTTTGCCATGGCTGAGGCACTCGGTCGAGTATGCTCTCTGTTCCTTCGATACGGAGATCATGGGCACAAGGTGGAACTGTTGATCAAACATCTCAAGGGAATCGGTGGTTCGGGCGCGATTGGCTTCGGAGCTAATCGAGTGGAATCGATTGCTGATGCAGTCGCCAAAGCATTGGAAAGTCATGTACAGAGCGATGTGCAGGAGAACGAACCTGGAGCATTACAAGAACAGAGTCAAGTGGAGAGCACGTATCCAAAAGTGGAGGATCAGAAAACCTTTACCGAATCGAGAGATTTATGTCCTTCATGCGGCTCGGCATCCCTGATGAATGTGGAAGGTTGCAAAACATGCAGCAACTGTGGGTACAGTAAATGCAATTAAATATCTTTTGAAAAAAAGAGAAAAAGAAAGGCATTCCTGACTCCATCATGAAGTCAGAAATGCCTTTTTGTCATTTAGCTAACTAACACCAATCCTGGCATCGATCTGCAAGTGATTGCAATTCATTAAATACAACACCAGCATGGTAGCCGTCGCACACGGCGTGATGTAACTGAACGGATAAGGGAAGATATACTTTATCGTTCTGTTGAACATATTTCCCCATCGTGAAAATAGGCAACAAGTAGGTTCCCTCATTGTAAATATTCAGATTAAATCCGGTAAAGTTCACCCAAGGAATACTGGAAACGGGAAAAGTATTTGGTGGTTCATTAGGTTTGGCAACAAATTGTTTGTGATCTTTGTAATTCTTCATATCTTCCAGATGTCGATTGTGGAACGTCTCGAAATCTTCATGGAATGCTGTCCAGATCGTTGAGAAACTTTTGTTGTCCTCATGAAAAATCGTATAACTCGGAGACATTTCGTCCCAGTAGCCCAATCTTCCCTCGGCATCAAAACAAGTTCGAAATTCCCTGTGTGCATTGACGACCGTAGAGATCATATGAATAAGAGCCGGATAGAACTTCAATCCTTTAAGCTTCAGTTCGTTGATCAATAGAGTGATATCCAGATTAGCAGTTATGCTGTAGGTACATCTGACCTGATTCAAGTAGTGGTCAAAGTATGGCTTTCGATCCCACTGATCTAACACGATTGAATTAAACATAAGTTATAACCTCCTAAATTTGAATAATGTCTTTTATTTAGGAGGTATATTTGACTGATTTGACCATATCCTATCACATTCCCAGTATTGTATTTTTAGAAATTGATCCATCTCAGTATAACATGATACTGAATGTGTCGCTTATAGCGAAATCCTCTGCAAAACGCTGTTTCAACCTGTTTCTTTCCTTTATAATTAAAGTTGTGTTTATAACGAAGAAGAGAGGGGATTAGATGCGTCAGCCGATAGAAGAACCCATATTTTATTCTTATCCTGGAATGGTAGCGGTGGTGACTTCACGTCATGAGGGAGTCCAGAATGTGATGGCGTCCGGATGGCATACATACATCGGGTCATCACCAGGCGTATACGGCATCTCCCTTCGTAAGGAAACATACTCCTATGAACTCATTGAGAAGAGTGGCGTATTCGGTGTTCATTTCCTGCCAGGTCATCGATCGGAGTGGATTCAAGCTGCAGGAACGTTCAGTGGGAGAGATACGGATAAATTCACAAGATTCGGCATTCCGTATGAGGAAGGAATCAAGGTAAGTGTACCCATTTTGACAGATGCTTATTTTGCTTATGAATGCAAGGTTATGGATATTACGACATATGGTGACCATGAATGGATTGCAGGCGAAGTGTTACAGCGATATCAGGATCAGAAGTACTTTCTGGAGAATGGAATGGTTGATCTGGAGAAGTTGCAAATCCCAATGTACACAGGGCGTTCAGCATACCGGATCATGGATGCGAGGACAGAAGAAAAGATTCACCCGTTCTACCTCTAGGGTCCTAGGCAAGAAGAAGCAATTATGAGCAAAACTTTCAATCCGGTCTGACATAGGTTTATAATGGATATTGGCTGCTGAGCAAGTCGGCAGCCTTTTGTTATGAATTCAATTGTTTCAATCGATGTGTGCGTGGGTATGCTGGTTTGCGCAAGCGGGACAGGTAATTTTAGCCACTCGATGAAAAGTACTATATTTAACGACAAAATTAGAGTATGATTTTACAGCTATATGAGCTGGCAGGAAAGGTTACATCGGTTTAATCGTTTGTAACTATTCCTGTAAAGTATAAGGCTTAATACGGGCGTATAATGCTAAACGTGAACTCACGAATGAATATAAAGAATATTTTAATAATTAAACTTAATGGATAGGCAACTCGTCTTCTTTAAGATTATAGAATTCACACAGAATGTCGCATCATCGGATCGTGCTTCGAACAGAAGCTTTTCTTATGCTGTAAATGAAAGATGGAAGGTGCAATACGTATGTTAATGACAACCAGAACGATCAGGAGTTCCTTTATGCCCCCAACACCGATGTTGTTGACTCACAGTAACAAGGAGGGGCATGCATGTCACAATCGTTAAATCGTAAGAGACATATGAACGGACTTGACGGCTTGCGAGCCATCGCTGTACTTGCGGTAATCGCGTATCATCTGAATTTGGATTTTATTCCGGGCGGACTGCTCGGTGTAGGTATATTTTTTGTTCTCTCGGGATATTTAATTACAGATATTCTCGTGTCACAGTGGCAGGAACATGGACGCATTTCACTCGGTGATTTCTGGGTAAGACGGGTAAGGCGTTTGCTTCCAGGCATGCTGACCATGACAGCAGTGGTGATGATCTGGTTGGCTTGTACAGATCCATCCCGGCTTGCTGCGCTTCGTGGTGATATCGTTTCGGGTGTATTATACATAAGCAATTGGTGGTATATCTTTCACAACGTTTCCTATTTCGAAAGTTTTGGCCCTCCATCACCGTTTGGACATTTCTGGTCACTGGCTGTGGAAGAGCAATTTTATCTTATATGGCCTCTTCTACTGATCGCGGCAATCGTAGTGTTCAAAAGAAAGGGATGGCTGGTCGTTTTCATTGTCGTCGCAGCTGAATTATCTGCTGGCGCAATGGCCATCATGTATAATCCGGATTTGGACCCGAGCCGTGTATATTATGGAACAGACACGCGGGCATTCGCACTGCTTGCTGGTGCTGCTCTTGCCGTGGTGTGGCCTAGTCGCAAGCTATCGAACTCTCTGTCTGGCATGAACCGGCTTGTGCTCGATGTGTCGGGACTTGCTGCGCTCGCTTTGTTAATCTACATGATGCTGAACAGCAGTGAATATGATCCGTTTCTGTATCAAGGGGGCATGGTGCTTCAGGCTATCGCAACAACGTTGCTGGTAGCGGTGTTGGCTCACCCATCGTCTTTCCTGGCACGTATCATTGGTGCGAAGCCATTACGCTGGATCGGAGAGCGATCCTACGGATTATATCTGTGGCATTATCCAGTCATTATTTTAACCAATCCCGCGGTGGATACGGGAGGAGCACATCCTGTACGCATCATTTTACAGGTTGCTGCAACGGTTGTACTGGCCTCATTGTCCCTTAAATATATTGAAAATCCGATTCGGTACAATGGATTCCGTGATTCTTGGTCCCGATTATGGGGAAGAGGGCGGTCATCAATCGGTATACGTAACGTATGGTGGAAGCGGGCAGGTCTGTTGATGACGATTCTGCTGTTGTCCTATACAGTATCTCAGATGATGGTCTCCCATGCAGCGAACTCCGATTCCCATTCGGTATCGATGTCCAACACATTAAATGGAGAGAATTCCGTAGCGGAGGAACAGGGACAGGATGTGTTGCCGGCTATTACAGGAACGTCAGGCTCTGGCCAAAAGAACGATGCTCATACCCATAAACCGGAAGCAGGAACGAAAGATGATCCGGGGAAAAATGAGAAGCCAACAGGAGAGTCTGCTCCAGATTCAAAACCTGACGAACAAGACAATTCAGTGAATGCTGGCAAGGACGGTCAGTCTGAAGATAAGCCGGCTGATGACTCCGTGACGAACGAGAATGATACACCGGATGACGCCGGATCGAATCAATCCGATAATACGGATCATACGGATGATGCACCTGATTTATCTCAGGACAATGAAGAAACGGCTCCTCCTGCTCAGGATGGCAAGGTTCATTATACCGTTATTGGAGATTCGGTGATTTTGGATGCAAAACCGTATCTGGAGCAAAGTATATCGGGAGTGTATGTGGACGGACATGTTGGTCGTCAGATGTGGCAGGCAGGCGATGTATTGGAAGGTCTGAAGCAAAACAACCAAATGGGCAGCAAAGTGGTGCTGGAGCTCGGGACGAATGGTTCCTTTAACTCCAAAAACTTGAATGCTGTGCTTGATTATCTGAAAGATGAGGATCGGGTATATCTGGTTACTGTGCGCGTACCTCGTCCGTGGGAACGAACGGTGAACAGGGCGTTGAATGAGGCAGCATCCAAATACAGCAATGTCTCGTTGATTGACTGGAACAGTGCAAGTGAGGGACATGACGAATATTTTGAAAAAGATGGCGTACATCTCACTACGCAAGGGTCCGAAGCTTTTGCAGAACTGGTGAAAAACAGTATCCAATAATACGCAATCCATATTTAATACGATTTAGCACTTATTCATTATATATAGCCTGGGGTGAAGCAGCCAACGGCTGCAACAAGAAAGAGCTCTCATTGTGAGGGCTCTTTTTAGTTGTTATGAACAATAAGCCAGCAAAGTAAATTCCAAACAGGGGAACCGATATTTTTCACCCCTGCATCCGTGGATCGTCACCTTACGGTATGATAGCGTTAACATTTACAATAAGTGTATTCAAATCGCCGAGGGGGATTATAGAGATGTTGAAAAAATGGCTTTCAGGTTTCCTGGCAATAACATTGTTCTCCATTATGCTGGCTGGCTGTGCTGGCGGGGACACTTCAGAAGGAGGCAGTGGGAATGACAAAGTAACCGTCACACTCTGGCACAACTGGACCGGACAGGACGCAAAGGCGGTTGCGATGCGCAAAATTATTGAAGATTTTCGCGCGGCGCATCCAGATATTGAAGTTGTGGATGAAGGCTTGCCAACAGATGGTCTCAAAACCCGGCTTCGTACGGTGGCCGCTGCCAACGAGATGCCAGACCTGTTCGTGATGTGGCCGGATGCCATGACGAAGGAATTTGTAAAAGGGGATCTGTTACAGCCCATTAATGCAGAGCTGGACGCAAAGCCAGAGTGGAAAGATAACTTTATCCCGAATGCATTGGACGGATACACCGTAGACGGGAATATCTACTCCGTGCCGATGAATCTGGCGCCAAGTTCCTTCATTTATTACAATGAAGCTCTTTTCAAACAGTACAACGTAAAAGTACCTGAGACATGGGCGGAACTGGAACAAGCGATTGCTACTTTTAATCAAAATAAAGTCATTCCCATGGCACTTGGCAACAAGGCCAACTGGGTAGCTCAATCAACGATATTCAGTACACTGGCTGATCGGATTACCGGTACGGACTGGTTCCTGAAAGCGGCAGCACAAGAGGGTGCTAGCTTTACCGATCCACAATTTATTGAAGCCTTGAACAAGATGCAGGAGCTTGGCAACACCAAAGCATTCCAAGATGGATTCAACAGTATCGATGAGACACAGATGATGCAGCTTTATTTCCAAGGTAAGGCAGCGATGGTCATGAACGGCGGATGGGCCTTGGCAAATCTGGTGAACAATGCACCTGAAGAGGTGTTGAACAACACACATATTACGATTCTTCCTCCAGTGGACGGAGGTCAGGGTGAACCAAGAACAACATCCGGTGTAGTAGGAACCGGGTTGGGTGTAAGTAAAAAGCTGAGCGGTCCGCAAAAAGAGGCAGCGATGGAGCTGTTCTATGCGCTGGCAGGACCTGATGGTCAGAAGGCCACATTGGATAGCAGCACATTGGTGAGTTACAAGATTGATCTGGACAAAACCAAAGCACATCCATTGTTCGTAGAATTATATGATCTGATGCAAGAAGTGAAGATCACGCCAGTATACGATTCCAAGCTGGGATCGGCAACGGTTGAGGTTATTAATAATGCATTGCAAGAGTTGCTAATGGGCGGCAAGGCTGAAGACATTGCAGCCAAAATTCAGGCGGCTCAAGCCAATGCAGTTAGTCAGTAACCATTCGTTAAAACCCCTTCCCGGCAGGGGAGGGGTTTTAAGTATGAATGGAATAGTCAGTTGCAAGTTGGTAAAGGCATTTATCGAAGGGAAGTGAACAGATGAACGCACTGCGCAGTCGGCGTTTTATTATGCTGGGGCTGGCCCCGGCAGTCATCATTTATGCATTGTTTGTATTTGTACCGGTCGTGTGGTCGGCATACTACGGTTTCTTCAACTGGTCCGGCATCGGCGCATCCAAATATATTGGTATGGATAATTACGTGGAGATCTGGCATGATCCTGTATTTTGGCGGGCACTGAAAAATAACGTTATTTTTGTATTGGCATCGGTGTTTGGACAAATTCCGTTAGCGTTGATGTTGGCGGTCATATTACACAAAAGCAATCCATTACAGCGGTTTCTGCGCTCAGCCGTATTTCTGCCGATGGTGTTATCCACTGTCGTTATCGGTATGATCTGGCAGTATATCTATCATCCGCAGATCGGGATATTGAACTTTCTGCTGGACGCTCTGGGGCTGGAAAGTTGGAAGCTGCAATGGCTTTCCGATGACAAGATTGCCATTTTCTCATTGGTACCGCCGCTGCTCTGGAGCTTTGTCGGGTTGTATCTGATTATCTTTATCTCGGCACTACAGAATATTCCAGGCGAGATTCATGATGCTGCCAAAATAGACGGTGCTTCAGGAATCCGGAAACTGGTATCGGTCTCTTTGCCCATAATCTGGGGTACGGTTCAGGTAGCGATCATTCTATGTATTTCGGGTAGTCTGAAATCATTTGATCTGGTCTACATCATGACCAAGGGTGGTCCGGCACATGCGACGGAACTGCTTGCAACGTATATGTACAATTCAACCTTTACAACATACCGATATGGTTTTGGTAGTGCGATCTCCACAACCATCGTACTGATCTCTCTGCTGCTGATCGGAACAAGCCAGTGGCTAACTAGTCGCAAACGAAAAGAGAATCAATAGAGAGGAGGAGTTATCATGCGCGTGACACCTGTATCCATGCCATCACCACAAAGCAGCTCGGGCCATCCGATTCGCCGTCTACGTAGCGGAATTGTTTGGACGCTGCTAACGGTCTATGGTATTTTAACATTGTATCCGTTCTACTGGCTCGTGATTAGTGCATTCAAAACAAATGAAGATTTCTATAGCAGGCCCTTTGGTCTGCCGGAAAACTGGAATGTTGCCAATTTCAGCAATGCATGGGAAAGCTCCAGGCTGGGAACCGCTTTTGGCAATTCACTAATTGTATCGGTGGGATCACTTATTCTGACGCTGTTTATTGCAGCGCTGGCTTCATTCATCCTGGCTCGTTTCCAGTTTCGCTGGAAAGGGTTGATCATGACCTTCTTTGTTGTTGGTATGCTCATTCCGATCCATAGTACACTTGTCCCCTTATTTATTTTAATGAAACAGATGTCCTTGCTAAATACGTACTGGGCCTTAATATTACCTTATACGGCTTTTGCATTGCCTACGGCTATTTTTGTGCTTACGGCTTATCTGACAAGTGTTCCACGTGATATTGAAGAGGCAGCTTTTATTGATGGAACAGGACTTTGGGGGCTGTTTACCCGGATCATGTTACCCATGTCTGTACCTGCGTTGTCAACGGTTACGATCCTGAGTTTCCTGCATGCGTGGAATGACTTTTCATTTGCGCTTGTATTCATCAACAAAACCGGATTGAAAACGTTACCGCTGGCCATTGCGAACTTTGCGGATGGGTATCAAACCGATTACGGATTAACGCTTGCTGCCATGACCCTATCGGTCATTCCAACCATTATCTTGTATCTCATATTCCAGGAACAAGTTATGAAAGGCATGACAGCAGGAGCTGTCAAAGGATAAGCGAAAGCGCATCCAGAGGAGGAGAAACGTTTGGCACGCTGGCTCACATCTTCGTTACAAAGGAAGCTATCGGTCGTCGTGACGGCTTCAATGATTGTGCCATTGCTGGCGTTGGGTCTGTTCGCCTTTCTGATCTCTTCCCGCATTACAGAGCAAAAAACAAAGCTGTCCGGCATGGATACGCTGAAACAGGTGGAAGCGAATCTTCGTTATATGTTACAAGATGCCGAGAACCTATCGATTTTTCTGATTGGAGAACGGGACATCCAGCAGTATCTTAGCCACAATGAAGATCATGAGCTGGACCGGGTGGATATCCTGGGCAGGATGACCAATCTGGCTGCTTCCAAGAAATATATTGCGAACATCGCCATATATCCAAGCCGATTCGATGCCACATTGTCTACGGCTACCTGGTATGAATCCAATAATTCAAGCTTATCTTATCCACCAGTGCCGAGCGGTGAAGCAGTGAAAAAATGGACGGGGGTATACCCGGTGCAGAATTACGCGGGTATTCAAAATGTGATCACATTGGTTCGGCCAATCCGTAGTATCCATGATTATCGACCCATCGGCTGGTTAGCCATTAGTCTGGATGAGAAGGCCATATCCAAGGGATGGGCGGCTCTGGGATTAGGCAGAGGGCAAGGCAGACTGGAGCTCATCGGCAGTTCTGGAGAGATTCTGTCTTCGATGGACAAATCTCGGCTTGGACTTAAGCTGGAAGGTGTCGAACCAGGGATTTCGACGTTAATTCAGGATGGCGGTAGCGGAACCACCACGTATGGCAGTGGTGACGATAAACGGACGTTGCTCTATTATCCGGAAGAATTGACGGGGTGGACGTTGGTTGGAACAGTCCCATACGACCAGTACAAGTCCGAGAATCGGTACATTCTTATTCTAACCGGCTGCGCCGTTGCCATGTCTGCTGTGATCAGTGCTGGCTTGGTCTGGTTTACGGTGCGGCGTGTGACGAGGCCGCTTCGTGTGCTTACCCGGCATCTGTCCCGAATTGATCCGGAACGCCCGCTTCCTCTGTTTCGATCTGAAAGTGATGACGAGATTGGCAGGCTTGGGGAGAGTTACAATCTGCTCGGTGCACATATTCAGTTATTAAAGGAAGAGGTTATTCGAGGTGAAGCTCGCAAAAAAGAAGCGGATCTTCGGGTGCTTCAGGCGCAGATTAATCCGCACTTCCTATATAACACGCTCTCTTCAATTCATTGGATTGCCTTGATGTCTGAAGAGAAGCGGATTGCGGATATGGTTGAGGGCCTAAGTGATTTTCTACGTATCAGCTTGAACAATGGTCAGGATTACTGCCCTGTGGAACAGGAGATTGCTCATATTCGCCATTATGTGCGTGTGCAGTCGATTCGTTTCCCTGATCAATTTGTGTTGCATTATATCGTAGATCCAGCGCTTGAGAAGCGAATGATGCTGAAGTTATTGCTGCAACCGCTTGTTGAGAACGCCATGATTCATGGCATTCAGCCCAAAGCAGGCGTGGGTACCATCACTATAATGATTCGCAAGGACCCGGATAATGAACAGATGAATGTGCTGGTGCTGGATGATGGTGTCGGCATGGAGCAGGACATGCTGGAACAATTAAGGATAAGCATTAGGGAATGGAAGGGAAAACAGCCGGAAAAACAGCTAAACCAAGGCGGTTATGGGCTCTGCAATGTAAATGAGAGACTGCTGCTCCATTATGGAGCGGATGCACAGCTTGAAGTAGACAGCAGGGTTGGGGGAGGTACCCGGATTTCGTTTTCCATTCCAATCTTGGAGGGTTCGTCATGAGACTATTAATTGTTGATGATGAAGTGATTATCCGTACAGGGCTTGCCAGCGTTATCGCGTGGCATGAACTCGGAATTGAACTTCTTCAACCTGCTGCCTCGGCAGAGGAGGCGTTAACACGTTTGGCTGAGGAACGTCCACATATCCTGATGACGGATATTCGGATGACAGGCAGATCAGGGCTGGAACTGGCAGAAGAGGGTCTGAAATTGTTACCTGAGCTGGAGGTCATTATTTTGTCCGGATACGATGACTTTTCTTATGCCCAACAGGCGATTCGCCAAGGTGTTACAGATTATCTGCTCAAAACAAGCAAGCCGGAAGAGATCATCAAAACCGTATTACAGGCCAAACAGCGAATCACGGAACGTTGGGCAGAGAAGTCCAGAGAGGGCCAGCTTATGCGGGAGAATCGAGAGCGGTTATTTGCCGGGTGGATCATTGATGGTGACACCGCTTCGGGCCATTTTCCTTCATTCTTGCGATCTGATGCTGGAAAAGAGGCAGGGGTTGTTGGCCTTGATGATGAACAGATTCTCAGACAAGTCATTATTCTTCGAGCAGAGGGTTGGGATCGATCCTCGGATGCGCTATTACGATTTGCGGTGCAGAATACCCTGGAGGATATGTTACCTGGTGCCATTGCTCATGTAGAGAAACAGCAAATTATCTGTGTAGTTTCATGGCCGCCTGTAGAACATGAAACTACGTTCAGGCTGGAGAGTGCATTACGTCGGGTGGAGCAATTACTGAAGTGCACCCTGCGAGCAGCGGTAGGTCTGCCTATGCGTGGATATGCAGATCTGCACGAAAGCTATAGAACTGCTTCAGCTGCCTTCCGATATCGGGGTTTGATGGATTATAAAGTATGGCATTATGAGCACGTTCAGGATCGCCAAGGTGGTAAAACTGTACTTACGCACGAAGCGGAGACCAGACTTGGTACAATATTGCTGGATAATGATTCAGTCACGTTAACGACATGGACGCGGGAACTTGTGGCTAATCTGATTACAGAACCGGAGGTCACACCAGAATCGTTCAATGCTTGTCTGCACTCGGCCGTCATTGCAGGTCATCGCTGGCTGACTCGCACAATGCGAGCCACAGGGCGTGAAGAACCCGCAAGGCTCGAGCCCTGGTTGCCGGAACCAGATGCCGAAGCTGCGGAGCTCGGGGATATGTTGTTCCATCATCTGTATGGTCTGATGCATGTCTATCATAGCCGAATGGGTCAGGGACAGGCTACCCATGTGCAGAAGGCTATCGGTTATATTGAATCATCATTGGCGCAGGATATTAATCTGCAGCAGGTAGCTGGACATGTTCATTTACATCCGGGTCACCTCAGTGAACTGTTTAAAAAAGAAATGGGTGTGACCTTCGGAGATTTTGTCACCGATATGCGTATACGAAGAGCGATGGATATGCTCGCGGTGTCTCCAGCGAAGGTTAGTGAAGTCGCTGCAATCAGCGGCTACGAGGACGTGAAATATTTTAGCAGACTGTTCAAAAAACATACCGGCAAGACCCCGAGTGAATATCGCGAAGAGGCGTTGTCGTTCAAGCCTTCGGGAAGTTAGAAATGAGCAGATTAGGAAACATGTCTTGCCTTATTGCAAACGTTTTCGATATGGTATTACTCAGGGTTATTGGAGAGTGAGGGCATACGGATGAAGACCTATAGTTCAAGTCAGGATTTATCGGGACAATGGAAGATACAACATTTTGAAGTTGGAGAGAAGCGGGCAATGGATGTGGCAGCAGCTGCGCTGGATGACCGTTTCTGGATCGGGGCTGAAGTGCCTGGCGATGTACATGCTGCACTGGTTGAGCGCAGTATCATTGATCCGCCCTATTACGGACATAATGATGCCAAAAGTCGCTGGATTGAGCAAAAGGAATGGTGGTACCGCACAACCTTCAATCTGGTGAGCGATGCAGAGACAGAGGAGCACTTTGAATTAGTGTTCGAAGGATTGGATACGTTTGCAACGATATATGTCAACGGCCATGAGGTCGGGAAAACGGCCAATATGCTTATGTCACATACGTTTAATGTAACGTCTCTGGTATGCAGCGGCTGGAATGCGATTGCTGTCAAGTTTGATCCGCTTCACCTGCATCACCGGGACAAAGAAACCTTTGACTGGTCCTCGTATACGAAGGAACGGCCATGGTTGCGAAAAGCAGCGATGAATTTTGGCTGGGACTGGGGTCCACGCATGGTTACGGTGGGGATCTGGGGTGCGGTAAGGCTGGAAAAACGAACAATCGCCAAGCTGGAAAATGTGTATGCTCGTACGGAATCAGTCAGTTCAGAGTTGGCAGTCTTACATGTCACAGCGGATGTGAAGTCGGTCTTGTCTTACCGTAGCAGACAGAAACGTGAGCAGGCTGTGGTTGCGACCTGTAATGTTCGTCTGTTGGATCGCAGTGGACACGAGGTGGCAGGTGTCACTGAACTACCCGTAGAGGGTGGTATAGCAGATACCACATTAAACGTTACGTCACCTCAGTTATGGTGGACTCATGATCTGGGTGAACCTTATCTGTATATGCTGGAGGTTACATTATTCGCAAATGGCGTTGAAGTGGATCGTTATAACGAGCCTTATGGGTTACGAACGATTGAGCTGGCTCTTCACAATGAAAGGGGTGAAAATGCATTTACTTTTATTCTGAATGGAGTCAAAGTATATGCCAAGGGTGCCAACTGGATCCCGGCTGATCATCTGATTGGCGCCATCCCCAACTCTCGGTATCGTGAGCTTGTCGAGCTGTCGGTGGAAGGGCATATGAACATGCTGCGTGTCTGGGCTGGTGGTATATATGAGAAGGATGTCTTCTACGATGAGTGTGATCGGCAAGGGGTGTTGGTGTGGCAGGATTTTGCATTCGCGAATGCACTGTTCCCGGATTTCAATCGTGATTTCATGGATAATGTACGGCAAGAGGTAGAAAACAATGTCTTACGTCTGCGTAACCGTGCCTCGCTTGCCCTCTGGTGTGGGAATAATGAAATAGATTGGCTCTATGATATGAAGTCTGCAAGTGGAGATATTACCAGCCCGTTCTACGGTGAACTTATCTATCATGAGCTGATCCCTGAAGTGCTGGAGCGATTGGATCTGTCTCGTCCGTACTGGCCTTCTTCGCCGTTCGGGGACAGTAACGGTCAGGATGCGAATGACCCGGATGTGGGGGATCGCCACAATTGGCAGGTATGGCATGGTTCGGTCTATCCAAGGAAGCATGGAGAGCCGCCGCTGCTGGACTACAGCATTGAAGGTGTAACGTTCAAAAATTATAAAAAGGATCATGCGTTGTTCAGCAGTGAATTTGGTATGCACGCCTCGGCCAATCGTTACACACTGGAGAAAAATATGCCCGCAGGGCAGTTTTACTGGGGCAGTCCGGAGATGGCCTATCGTAACAAAGATACCAATCACCAGAAAGGTATTCTGCTTATGGAGGGTTACACAGGGATTCCGCAAGACATAGAAGAGTATATGAACTACTCCATGCTTACTCAAGCAGAAGGGCTACGATATGGAATTGAACATTTCCGGCGCATCAATCACCGCAACAGCGGAGCGCTTGTATGGCAATTGAACGATAGTTGGCCAGGAACAAGCTGGTCCATGATTGATTATGAACTGCTGCCGAAGGCATCCTTTTATTATGGGAAAATATTCTTTCATCCTGTTCTGTTGTCACTGGAGCATGAGCCATGTGAGCCGCTTGCGTTGTGGGTTGTGAACGATACTCGGGACGTCATGAAAGGCCAGCTGCGGCTCAATGTCTATGCATTGAATGGAGAGAAGATCTACTCCAGCTCACATGCTGTTGAAGTAACATCCCAATCCTCACGGTGTATTGTTGAATTAACTGAAGTAGAGGTGTTACAGGATAGACGCGCGGAGGAAGTAATGGTTGAGTTGGTATCCGAAGGATTTGCGGCACCGAGTAATCGTTACTTCTTGCGCGATCCTAAGGATGTGACGATGCCAGAGTCGCAATTGAGCGTACATGTGAACGAGGAGGAGCAGTCTGTTACGGTTACGGCCAGTGGTGGGATTGCACGATTGGTGAAGCTGGAGCTTCCCCTTGGGCGTGTCCGATTCAGTGACAATTATTTCGATCTGCTCCCCGGTGAGAGCCGAACAGTGAGACTACTTCACCCAGAGCAAACGTCTCTGCCACTGACAGAACTTCGAGTTAGTGCCATGAACGGCAGAGAAGGATAAAATAATAATCACAGACTTCGAATCTTATTCGAGGTTCAAGGTGGTAATCCTGATCAGGGATGCCACCTTTTTTACTTTTGCAGCAGGGTGAGTTCCTGTCGTTGTGTCAGGTGGTTTAGTCCTTATTCCACAAGCGAAACTTCCAATCGGGTTCACATCTTGAATCATTCGGGTTAGAATGATATAGAGAAATCGTTTTCAAAGGAGGTGGATTCATGTCATTTGTCTTTTACCCGGGGATGGTTATATTCATTCTGATGTTGATCCTGCTGATTATTGGTATTGTATATATCGTTCATAAAAGCAAACAAGTATTGCGCCGCTTAAGCAATCTGGAGAAAGCAGTATATGAAAAAGATAACATCTCATCCTATCCGAAGGACGTTGATACTGTACAAGAAGCACCCAGAGAAGACACGTTTGCTCCACGCAAACGAAAATGAAGAAGGATACGGAATTACATAAAAAAGATAAACCAACAAACCAAACAGCCGATTCTTCTCTATGAGGAAGTGATCGGCTGTTTGGGCATATAGGCATTTTATCCGTATTAACTGGGTTTAGAGAAAGGATTCATAACGCTGTTGGAAAGAGGATTCCATCTCCACTTGTCGTGCAAGTTGCTGCTGTACCTTTGCACCGCGAATCGTCTGAAGTTCCTGAAGTTGTGCAGTGGAACTGAATTGATCTGCAGCCATTTGGACAAGTAATTCGGAGAGCACATCCGCATCTTCGAGCGCGGCATTAAGTCCAAACGCACCGGTTGGTGTCATGGTATGAGCGGCATCACCGATGAGTACAACATTGTCCTGTGCCCACGACGGGCAATAGCTGCTTTCGACAGATAACAGAACAAAATCACTCCAGCTCTGAATGTTGGCAGCTACAGAATCAGACAGGCAAGGAAAAGCAGATACAAGTTTATCTACAAAAGGAGCAATCGGCTGCTCTCGCAGCTTGGAGTAAGCTCCTTCGGGAATGTTCCATCCAATCTGAACATAACCGCCGAACTGTGAGAACAGTGCGAGCTGTTGACCATCCATGCTGGCCATTCGAACAGCGGGTTCCCAACCTACGGGTGCCGGAATGCGTGCCCAGAGCAGATCATATCCATGCTTACGAATCTCCGGGGTCATACCGGAATGTTTGCGTACAGCAGAGTATCTGCCATCAGCACCCACAATTACAGATGCTTCAATGGAGGCAGGAACACCCTTCTGCCGAATGTTAATACCCACGACCTGGCCGTTCTTGTCTCGTAACAAACCGGTCATAATCGTATTGAATAGTACTTGTTCGTTTGAATTGTGCTGCTGAGCATGCGACACGATGGCTTCCAGGAGATGATCTTGGGGTACATGAATACCAACATGAGATTCTCCATTGCCCGGTGATACCGTATGAATAATCTGCCCATTTTCCCAATACTGAATCTGTTCCAAGAGCAGCGCTCCGCGTTCCTGAATGAGGGAATAGATGCCGTGTTTATTTAAGATGGCTTCGCCGTCCACATTGAGCAACTCCCCGCGAAACGACTTGTGCAGGTGGGGCTGCCGCTCAATGAGCATCGTGGAGATTCCTTTTTGATTCAGTAAATAAGAAAGCAAAGCACCGCCAGGTCCAGCGCCGACGATGCAAACATCCGTTTTGAGTTGTGATTGTGTATTCTGATTCATGTGCATAAGTCCCTTGCATTATAATGGTGACGCTTCATTTACTTTATAACAACAGATTTATTAAAATCATTAAGTAACTAAAAGTAACTTTAAAGATATAGGTTATTATAAACAAACCCGTTGCCATAATGCAATAGGCGAAACCCAAAATAAAACAAGAGTCTTGCAGTCAACGATAGGATGTCGGATACAAGCGCATTTTTCACAAACATCATAGTGTAAATATGTTACAATACAAGGTAGGTTATGATGAAAGGCAGGAGGAACGTTTATGAGCCCGGATACGGAGCGAAACTCTCAATTGGCAAACGTAGATCAATTGTTGGAGGCCTTCTTCAGATATAAAAATAAAGTATTGGATCAGCAGCAGAAGACCGAAACCAACTGTAAACTGAATCCGACAAAAAGTCATATATTGGGCATGATTTTACGTGAAAAACGCTGCATGGCGGTTGATGTGGCCAGACAACTCAGTTTGTCTTCCGGCGCAACCACCATTGTACTGAATCAACTGGAGACGGAAGGGTTGATCCAGCGGGTGCGCAGTGAAGAAGACCGGAGAATTGTGTGGCTCTCCTTAACGGATGAAGGCGCGCAGCTTGCCAAGACACTTAATGCGAATCGCGGCCGAATGACCTGGGAATTGTTGCAAGCACTTTCCGAAGAGGAGCAACAGCAGATGTTTGGCATGCTGAAGAAAATTGAACTGAAACTACTGGAGAACATGAAGTCGTTTGAGCAGATCCACCGGTAGTCCACAATATGACTTGATCCTTGAAGACGTCAGTCCTCATGAGTTCGTCCCTAATTGCGGAGGGATGAACCTTGAAGACTGGCGTTTTTGAGTTGATTACAAATGAAAGCGAACCACATGATCCGTAAAGCCTTCCTGGATCAAAATTTCTTTTTGTTTGCTGCCCATCAGGTCAAAGTGGGGAAAGGGTTGCCGCCGATGAATGTATCGCGGGTCCAACCCATGATCGTTGCACCAACGTTCGAGACGTTCCAGATCTGCACAGCCAACTTTGGTGACACTGGTGATACCGGGAAATCGGTTGTCAATCCAGAAATGAGTGAGGTACGCAATCTCACCCCGAGCCACTTGTTCCTTCCACGTAGCAAGCTCTTGTCGTTTAATTCCAAATGCCATAGATGCAAGTTCCTTTCCAAACGGGTATTGTCCTGAGCATATTGTAACATCTTATATACAGAATCCATCAGAAATCTTTCATTCAGACTAGTCTGAAGCCAGTTGAATGGGTATATGAATATGACAACATTTTTATAATAAAGGTTGGATTATGTTAAAATAAACCTATACAACAAAGGTTTCACCACTTCTATAGCGGAAAGGGATTGTCATCATGGAAATATTTATTGCCGTACTTGTGTTACTGGTACTGATTGGTTTATCCAATATCTTAAACCGGTTTGTACCCTTTATTCCCATTCCGCTCATTCAAATCGTGCTTGGTGTAGCTATAGCTTTGCTTCCCGCAGGTGTTCACCTGCCGTTGAATCCGGAATTGTTCTTTGTACTGTTCATCGCTCCTTTGTTATACAACGATGGTAAGCGAACGCCAAGGAATGAATTATGGAATCTGCGTGCACCGATACTTCTGCTTGCACTAGGGCTTGTATTCGTGACGGTGGTCGTGGCGGGATATGCCATTCACTGGCTGATTCCTTCGATTCCGTTACCTGCTGCTTTTGCTCTTGCAGCCATACTGTCCCCGACAGATGCTGTGGCCGTTGGCGCCATGGCGGGCCGGGTACATTTGCCCAAAGGCATACATAGGCTTCTTGAAGGTGAAGCATTAATGAATGATGCATCTGGCCTCGTGGCCTTCAAATTCGCAATTGCAGCCACAGTTACAGGTGTATTTTCCCTGGCGAATGCAACCTTCAGTTTTATTCTGATTGCGATTGGCGGACTTCTTGTCGGGGCCTTGTTATCTTTTCTGTTAATCAGGCTAGGGGTATGGATCCGTAGATTGGGCATGGAAGATGTGACCATTCACATGCTGCTGCAAATCCTGACGCCATTTATCATCTATCTGGTGAGTGAAGAAATTGGGGTATCAGGTATTCTTGCGGTAGTGGCAGGCGGTATTATCCACGCCATTGAGCGTGACCGCGCTGAATCGGTTCAGTTGAAAATGCAGGTGGTATCTGCGAGCACATGGTCAGTCATTTTATTTATACTAAATGGTCTGGTGTTTGTTATTCTGGGTGTACAGGTACCGGATGTGTTGAGTACCATTTTTGAAAATGTTTCGTTTAATAATCTGCAGGTGTTGGGATATGTGGGCTTGATCTCGGTGCTACTGCTGGTTCTGCGTTTTCTCTGGATCTATCTGTTCTGGCAAGGGAATGAATTGCTGCGTGCCAAATCCTCTATTGGCAGGCCCAGATTCAAGGATATTACGATCATTTCCCTCTCTGGGGTGCGGGGAGCTGTTACATTGGCGGGTGCGTTCTCCATTCCTTATGTGCTTCAGGATGGATCACCTTTCCCTGAACGGGATCTGATTATTTTCCTGGCGGCAGGGGTTATCCTCTTCTCCCTGATTGCGGCGAGCGTGTTTCTTCCAGTTCTGGCCAAGGACGATGGGAAATCTACAGAAGAAACACCGCAGAAGTCAGAACGAAAAGCACATGACATTATGCTGAATGCGGCAATACGAGCTGTCAAATCCGAAATGAACGATGAGAACAAAGCTGCGGCACTCGCGGTTGTCTCCGACTTGTCCAAGTACATCAGACAGGCCGCAGGTCAGCTTACCGCCGATAAACGCAAAGATATTCAAAAACAAGAAACGGCTATTAACCTGATTGCCACCCGGGCGGAGCGTAAAGAAGTTGAAGTAATGTTAGACGAAAATGCAATTGCTTCTGATGCGGCCTTCAAATGTGACAGCTGGCTGGATCGCAAGGAAATGATGCTGGCGAATCGCGCAAACACTCAGTTCATGACCTCGATCAGCGAGATCGGGCGTGTGTTAGGACATCTATTCACCAACCGGTCCCAGAAGCCGAATCAACCATTTATGCTTGAAAATGCAGAACTGTTCCGTCAGGTGAAGCTGCGCACCTCTGAAGCGGCAATTAAGGCTATTCGTGCTCATATGAATGATGGGAATCGAGTCGTCGCACTGTCGGTCATTGCCAAGTATGAGCGTGTAATTGCCAAATTGCGCACTTGGAACCAAGGTAAAACGGAAGATCCGTTTAATCAGGAGAAATTGGAGTTGCAGATGGTGGCCATTCAGGAACAGCGCAATACAGTGCAACAACTGTATGAAAACGGCGAAATCACCCGTGATGTGGCTGCGAAACTGCGCCGGTTTATTAACGACGTGGAAGCAACTGCGCTGAAAAACACCTAACCCGATAAATCCGATAATTTAAATATGCTAAACGGTTTGATATAATATGGGACAAGAAAGACGTTACAACTAAATTGTACTTATTCGATCAGTGAAGGAGAGATGAGACATGGCAGAACAACAAATTCGGTTGGGCAAGACGGATCTGATCGTGAATCCCATTGGACTGGGTGCGAATGCAGTAGGCGGACATAATATCTATCCGGACATGCTGAATGATGAGACGGGTAAGGAAGTAGTTCGTACAGCTTTGAAACAAGGTATTAACTTTTTGGATACGGCATACATCTATGGACCGGAGCATTCCGAACGACTGATTGGTGAAGTACTGAAGGAAACTGGTCAGCGGCAGAATACCATCATTGCAACCAAGGCAGCTCATAAATTTGTGGATGGCAAGATTGTCATAGATAACTCACCTGCTTTTCTGAAAACAGCCGTGGATGAGGCGTTGAAACGTCTGCAAACCGATTACATTGATCTGTTCTACATCCACTTTCCGGATGAACATACGCCTAAGGATGAAGCGGTAGATACGTTAAAACAATTAAAAGACGCTGGCAAAATTCGTGCCATTGGCGTATCTAATTTCTCCATTGATCAGTTGCGTGAAGCCAACAAGGACGGGCATGTAGACGTACTGCAATCTGAATATAATCTGTTCAAAAGAGATGCGGAGAAAGAGCTATTGCCGTATACGGCTGAGCATAACATTTCTTTTGTTCCTTACTTCCCTCTGGCAGCGGGACTGCTGGGCGGGAAATATAATCGTGATACAACCTTTCAGGATGGACGGGCAAAGAACCCGCTGTTCACAGGTGAAGCTTTCATTGAAAATCTCGATAAAGTTGAACAACTGCGCAGCATAGCACAATCCAAGGATGTTGAGGTCGCGCATCTGGTTCTGGCCTGGTACCTAACTCAGCCTTCTATTGATGCATTGATTCCGGGTGCCAAGCGACCAGAGCAGGTCATTAACAATCTGCAAACATTAAATGTGGAATTAACTGCTGAGGAAATTGCAGTCGTGGCTCAGATCTTTCGTTAATGAGTTCGGGTGAATCGGGAAATGCTAACAGGGAGTTTACGTATGAAGACAAAGTGAGGACACCACATGAACCTGAAGGCAGCCCGAGTCATCGGAATGTTCACGCTAATTATTTTGCTGGGTAGCAGTTCTGCCTATGCGAAGCCTGTACAGAAGAACCGTCAGTATTATGAGGAACGAGGAGAGATTGTGTGGGAAGTTCCCACACAGGATAAACTCATCGCCCTTACCTTTGATGATGGACCAGATCCGATTCAGACTCCGCAGATCCTGGCTTTGTTACAGCAGTATCATGCTAAAGGAACTTTTTTTGTACTTGGCAAATGGGCAGATAAATTTCCTAAACTGATTAAGCAGGAACAGCTCGAAGGGCATGAAATCGCCAACCATACGTATGCGCACACGTATGCAGTTCGATCAACACGTGCGGACAAGTACATGAAGGATATGAACGAAGCAGAAAGTTCCATTATTAAAGCTGGCGCGGAGCGTCCCCTGTTGTTCAGGCCACCGGGCGGCTATTACAATGACATGGTCATCCAGGCTGCCAAACAAAAAGGGTATACCATTGTACTCTGGTCTTGGCATCAGGATACACGGGACTGGGCTTCTCCAGGTGTATCGGCTATCGTTAACAAAGTGTTGAAGAACGCACGTAATGGGGATATTGTACTTTTTCACGATAAGGTGGAAGGCAAGTCGCATACGGTAGCAGCACTCAAAACGATTCTGCCGAAACTACAGCAGCAGGGGTACCAATTCGTTACGGTGTCTGAGCTACTTGCTGTAAAGGCACGCGAAGCCGCGAAGGATGGAACTTCGCCCTCGTCTATTTTGAAGCATGTGCAGCCCTGAACATGGTAATCCAATTAGAAACCGTAGGTCTCAGATGAAGAGACCTGCGGTTTCTTTATCTTGGTCTTCATATCAACCATGGAACCAGCCTTAGGAGGTTATTGCCGTGTCCCTTTTGTTTTGAAACCAAAACGTCTACAATAGATGGAGCTTTGAGTTTAAGGGTTATATAGTATACATGGTATGAATTACGACATAGAGGAGAGTGAACATAATGAATGGACAACAACGTGTAAATATTAAGCCAGGTCTGGAAGTGGACATTGTGCTGAAGCAGGATCAAGCTACAGGTAAGCTGACACGTGGCATTGTGAAGGATCTGTTAACCAAGTCACCTACACATCCACACGGAATCAAAGTACGACTAACGAGTGGTCAAGTGGGACGTGTGAAACAGGTCATTACAGGAGGCTCGAACTAACTGTGGTCCAAGGCGGGGAGATGAGTACTACCGCAGAAGTAATGGCACATCTGGCATCGGGTAATACACGTCAGCAGGACGCCTATCATGTGTTACAGAGCAGTGGATTACTTGATATATTAGCTGACTATCACCCATATCCAGCAGGAACGGTGCCAATTGATATTGATATTCCGGGCAGTGATCTGGATCTGCTGTGTTATGCAGAGGATCTGGATGTGTTTGAAGCCGAGATACACAATCGAATCGGAGCCGTTGTTGAGTTTCAATGTGTACGTGGTGGGGATCTTCCAGACCAACGTCCTTATGTGACTTGTAATTTGCAAGTGGGACATTGGCCTGTGGAGATTTTTGCCCAATCCGTGCCAGTTTACAGGCAGAATGCATACTTACATATGATCGTAGAGTGGAGATTGTTGCAACTGTGGGGAGACGCGGGACACCGTGAGATCCGCAGACTGAAACAGGCAGGTTGGAAGACGGAGCCTGCTTTTGCTTCTGTACTTGGACTACAGGGAGATCCATATGTGGACATGCTGCATCTGGCAGAGATGAAACGTGAAGATCTCTGGAACTGGGCGCGTTCGCGCACGTCTTTTTGAACGGTTTAGCATAACCCTTTGGTCAGATTAGAAAGATGGCTACAATTGTTGTTACCGTGAGTCCCAGCAGTACAGGCTTCAGGTTGCGTCTTGCCAGTTCAAAAGGATTGACTCCGCAGATTGCAGCAGCAGGAATCAATGCCCATGGAATCAAGGTTCCACCACCTACCCATATGGCTGCAACCTGACCTAATGCTGTCAGTACAGGTGCGGAATCTGCTGAACCTGCAAACATGGACGCAATCGAGCCAACCAGGGATATCCCCGAGAACCCCGAACCATCCATTCCGGTCACTGCTCCGGTTACCGTCATTGTAATCGCGCCCACCGTATCATTTAATGGCACCAGCCTAGCAAGTGCGACCCCGAGATCATTCACAATCCCGTGTGAACCTTCAGGAAGAGGGTTGATGAACAACTCCGTAATCGCAGCATCTCCCAGATAAAAAAATGCGGCTATGGGAATAACCGGTCCAAACACCTTGAAACCAAACTGAAATCCTTCTATTAAATAATTGGTCGTTTCCTCTGGTCCCGCATGTCGGTGTGCGGCAAGGGTAACGGCGATCAGTATAACCACAGCGGTTCCGCCAATCAGAGCTGTTGCGTCGCCGCCTTGCAATTTCAATACAAACATCAGAATCACATCAACTGCGAATAACAGAGGGATAAGCAGAGCGAATGCTTTTTGCAAACGGAGTGACATGGCTTGACGTTCAACAGGCTGATCAGTGGGTAGGGAGGTGGACACAGCCTCTGATGAAGAAGAAGGTTCCGTGCTCACGGTACCTGATGTAACGTTTGGGGAATGAACAGGTGAACCTGATTTCATCTCTTTGCGCAGCATCCAGAAGGCTGTAAGTGTAGATACGGTGCCCATGACAATGACCAAAGGAATGCTGGCCGTCATGACGGAAGTGACTGGTATACCCGCCGCATCAGCTGTAAGTTTAGGAGCCCCCTGAATAATGTAATCTCCCGACAGTGCAATCCCATGTCCAAACAGGTTCATCGCAATAGCAGCTCCAATCGGAGGAAGACCTACACGCACGGCTACAGGAAGCAGTACTGCACCAACGAGTGCTACGGCCGGGGATGGCCAGAAAAATAGTGATACTACCATCATGATCAATCCGATACCCCAATAAGCGACCTGAGGAGAACGGATAAACCTTGTAACGGGTGTTACCATGACCTCATTAATGCCGGTTCTGATCAGAACACGGCTCATTGCCACAATAATTGAGATGATAAAGATTGTACTCAGCAATTCTTTTGTTGCATAGATAAAACTGCTGAAGATCCCAGCAACTGACCCGCTTAAGGTTTCGGTTGCCAGAAGTCCAATGGTCATAATACCCGCAACACAGATGATGGTGGTGTCCCTGCGCCGGATCATAACTGCGATGATCAAGACGATAAATGCCAGATAGACATAGTGTAACGCAGTGAGTTGAATATTCATCGAACAGGCCTCCCTACATCCTGGTGACTAACCCGAGGAGTGATATATCGTATGCATGTCAAGATCGGGCGTTCGTGGAGTCCGGGGCTTGCCGCAGCATTTATTTTTAGGGTGAAGCTTCTGAGTAATAATGAAGGATTTTTTTTACAACTGGAGAATTTATTACTACATGAAGCTTGTTACTCTTGAAATTGGAGCGGATGGAAGTCACCAGAATTGATATGTGAAGGTCACGGGACCCCATAGACAGTGGCAAGCAGGGGTGATTACAATAAACATGCCATCATAAGGAAGAAAATAGAAAAAAACTATGTTGAAATAAAGTGTGTGTTCAATAAGTCTGGTTTCAGTACAGCGGACTTTTTGAACTACCTCTAAAAGGGCGGGAATCCATAATCCATGAGCTTTATCCGTTCACTTCGTTTTAAATTTATAGTGGGTCTTACATTGATCATGCTGCCATTATTCATGCTGCTTTATTACAACAACGTCTACGCCATGAAAGTTGTACGTGACAAAGTATCCCTCACCAATATGAATCATCTCGCCAAGAGTGTGGAGCAGAATGAACGTGTGTTACAGGAGACGAATCGGTATTTATATAGTCTGGGCGAGCGGGACCCGGATATTATCTCTCTGTTTTTTCTGAAATACGGCAGCGGTGATTATATCATTGCAAAGCAACGGATTATGAACAAATTCATGACAGATATCGGTTTTTATAATCTAATCGATTCTTTTTTTCTATATGATGCCGTGAATGATGATCTGCTGCTCGCCACTTCAGGCAATTATGATGTCAAAAAGTCGGTTGTGCAGGAGAGTATGCCAGTCCAGATGCAGCAATTGGAAGGGGATATCCAGAAGCCGGAATGGAGCATCGTGCGTGGCGGGACGTGGAATGCGCTGGTGAAAACGGTGCGAATCAACCAGCAGTTCTATGCAGGTGCACTTGTTGATATGAATGCACTGAATCATACACAACAATTCACTGAATCCGGAGATCGGGGAGGTGCAGTCATTGTTGGAACAGACGGTGGGGCACTATCGGATTCCACATTGAATACTGCACAGATTCAGCTGGCTGCAGCGCATCTTTCCGGCCTGAAGAATCCGTATCAGGTGATCTCTGAAGTTGTGAACAAGGGAGAAGCACGTCAATATTTGATGTTGGGTACTGCCTCGGCCATGTCCCAGATGAATTATATCGTGCTACTGCCTGAGGAAGACATGATGCGTAACCTCCCGTTTTTCCAGCAGATCATTCGTCTGCTTCCCATTGGTGCGGCAGTAATTCTGGTTACTGCACTGATCTTTTTGCGGCATCTGTTATTCCGCCCGATGAATGCGTTAATCCGAGGCATGAGAAGGGTCAGCCGTGGAGATCTCGATGTGAAGCTGGACCCGCCATCTTCGTCGGAGCTTGAATTTATGACACGAAGTTTCAATCAAATGACCAGTGAGATCAGGCATCTGAAGATTGATGTGTATGAGGAACAGTTGCGGACGCGGGAGGCAGAGTTCAAACAACTGCAGATGCAGATCAATCCTCACTTTTACCTGAATTCACTCAATATTATTCATAGTCTGGCTTCCTTGCAAAAACATGAGTTGGTGCAGCAGATGGCTGGTCATCTGGCCGATTATTTTCGATTCAGCCTGCGTGCAGGCAAACGTGTTATTCGTCTGGATGAAGAGCTCGAGCACATTCGTCATTACTTAGAAATTCAAAAGCTGAGGTTTCCAAGCAGATTCGATTTTGAACTGGATGTTGAGCCGAATCTGGGACATTATGTGATTCCGCCATTAACCATTCAGCCTTTTGTGGAGAATGCCATTATTCATGGATTTCAGCGCCGGACACAAGCATTTGTCATTCGGATCGTGGCGCGCCTCGGTGTGAAGTCATCCGGTCAGGTCGATGGGACGGTGCTTCAACTGATGATTGTGGACAATGGTGTCGGATTTGAAGAGGAATTGTTGGGGCGTCTGCAACATGGACAATATGCTGAAGACCCGAGTGGACAGCATATCGGTATATGGAACGTGGCTCATCGGCTTTTAGTGAAGTATGGTGATCAAGCCAGTTTGCAGTTTGGCAATGAGGTGGATCATGGCGCCAAAGTCATCATTGATTTACCCGCTCAGACCGAAGAGGAAGAAGGGGGAGCCTATGCGGAACCTGTTGATCGTGGATGATGAAGTGTATGCATTACAAGCAATGGTGGAAGGGGTCGATTGGCAAGCAGCAGGCATTGACCAGGTATACAGTGCTGGTGATGCCGAAGAGGCAAGAAAGATTTTAAAGGCTAATGCTATTGATATCATGATCTGTGATATCGAGATGCCTGGTGAAACAGGGCTTGACCTGCAAAGCTGGGTGTTAAAACATGATCCAGGTATAATGACCATTTTCCTGACAGGGCATGCTTTATTCGATTATGCTCAGACAGCCATTAAGCTAAACAGCTTTGATTATGTGTTGAAGCCGGCTCCAGCGGATCAATTGATTAAGGTAGTAACCCAGGCGGTGGAGAAGATCAAGGATGGGGAGCAGCGTACCCGTACCAACGAAGTTTATGAGACCGTATACAAACGCTGGAAAACCCATAAACCGCTGCTGACGGAACGCTTCTGGAAAGATGCCATCTCTCAGCGTATCACGTTAACCGAACAACGGTTGCAAGAGCTCGCAGAACTGTATGGTGCCGAGATTGATCCGCATGCTCGTGTGTTACCCATTGTGATATCGGTAGAGGAATGGGTGCGTGATTTTGATTTGCGTGACGAAGAGGTATTGGAATATGCCCTTCGTAATGCAGCCAAAGAGATGCTACTGGGCGACAAGCCCGGTGAGGTGTTTCAGGATCAAAGTGGATTAAATATTGTGCTTGCTTATGAGCAAGATGGCATCATTCCGAGTGCGAGCGAAGTGGCACAACGTTGTCAGGGATATATTCAGGAATGTGGTACGTATTTCTACTGTCGGTTGTCCTGTTATGTTGGTGCCCCGGTTGCTGTGACTGAGCTGCAAGGCATGTTAAATGAACTGATGGATATGGAGCGGCGCAATATTAAGGAGCTTGAAGAAGTATTTGTCTATGATGAGCGGGGAAGAGATCAGGAAGATCGCTTTTTGCCTATTCCATGGTTTTCGGAATTATCTATTCTTTTTGAGACAGGTAAAGTAGGAGATTTGCGAGAACGTGTGGATGAGATTTTTGAGTTGCTTGCTGCCCAAGAGGGTTTATCTCCTGAAATGTTACATCTCTACTATCATGCCATGCTGCATGTGGTCTATCCGCTGCTTCATCAGAAAAACGTGTCAATACGCAGTCTGTATCCGGGTGAACGGGAGCCGGAAGAGAGTATGGTGACAAGGTCGTTGCCGCAGTTGAAACAGTGGACGTCGGATCTGATTGATCGTGTTATCCCGGTGTTGTACCCGGACGATCATAGCCCCATGACCATTGTGGATCAGTTGTGCGTTTATATTGAAACTCATATTGGTGAAGAACTTATGCGAGAGGAACTTGCAGCTTTTGCCGGATTCAATCCCGCTTATCTATCACGTCTGTTTCGGAAAGAGAAGGGGATGTCCCTATCTGAGTTTATTCTGCAGGGCAGAGTAGCCAAAGCGAAGACATTGTTGTCCCAGTCCACCGTCAAAGTGACGGATATCGCTGGCAAGGTGGGGTACTACAATTACTCGCATTTCACCAAAATGTTCAAAAAGTGCACGGGTATAACGCCACAGGAGTTTCGAAAACAGTCACGTACCGTATAGTTCAGGGCGCAGCATGCTGCGTCTTTTGTTTTTTTTGGTACTAAAGTCATAATTTGATAAGTCAACAGGTCACCACAGCAGATAGAGGTCTTACTCGCCCCGCCGTATACTTGAACCACAGGAGCCGCAACGGAGCTTCATCCTGAGGAAGAATTCAAGAGGAGTGAGGGAGAACAAGTTATGAAGACACAACCCCAGGCGGGTAAGGGAGTACGGATATCGGAAATACCGGGAGAAACAGTCCGAAAGCGCAAGTCTGTGTGGCACAATCTTGGCAAATTCAAGGTGCTGTATCTCATGTTCTTGCCAGGTGTCCTGTTTCTACTGGTGAACAACTATATGCCGATGTTCGGCGTTCTGATCGCATTCAAAAATGTAAACTATGCTGATGGTATTTGGGGTAGCCCATGGAGTGGATGGGACAATTTTAAATATTTGTTCTCAACCAGTGATGCATGGGAAATTACCCGAAATACACTCGCGTATAACACGGTGTTCATTGCACTGAATCTCTTAGTAGGTGTCGGGCTTGCTATTCTGCTCAATGAAGTGAAGAACAAGGCAATGTCCAAGTTATATCAATCACTTATGTTATTACCGTATTTCTTGTCCATGATTGTGGTCAGTTATCTGGTACTGGCTTTCCTGGGCAAGGATTCAGGCTTCATGAACTCAACGGTTCTGCAGATGTTCGGCGGTCAGCCGATCGACTGGTATTCAGAGCCGAAGTATTGGCCGTATATTTTGCCACTCGTGAACACATGGAAAAATATTGGATATTATGCCGTCATTTATCTGGCAGCTGTCGTGGGTATCGATGAAGAATATTATGAAGCAGCTGTGCTCGATGGCGCAACCAAATGGCATCAGATACGTTTCATTACCATTCCGTTTCTCGTCCCATTAATCGTCATTATGACGTTATTGCAAATTGGCCGTATATTCTATGCAGACTTCAGTCTGTTCTATCAGGTTCCATTGGAATCGGGAGCGCTGTTCCCTGTAACGAATGTACTGGATACCTACGTATATCGTACGTTCCTTATCGGTGGAGATATCGGGATGTCATCAGCAGCTGGTCTATACCAAGCAATCGTTGGATTTGTGCTGGTTCTTGTATCCAATACCATCGTAAGGCGAATAGATAAAGATAATGCATTATTTTGAGAGGAGGCAAGTCAGCTGTGAAATCACGTGATCCACTAGCCGTATCGAAGCGTTCCGCATCCGTTATTCATGCGATGTTTCTATTCTATGCCATTGCCTGTATCGTGCCGATCCTGCTTGTCTTCGCCATCTCATTTTCGGACGAGACAACAGTAATTGCCAATGGATATAAGCTTATTCCAGAGAAATTCAGCTTGACGGCTTATGAGTTTCTGTTCAGAGATATGGATCAGATCATTCACTCGTATGGTATATCCTTTATCGTTACCGTTGTAGGTACAATTACAAGTGTTGCGCTGACCGCATTGTATGCGTATCCGCTCTCACGGAGAGATCTGCCTTACCGGGGCTGGTTCGCCTTTTTCATCTTCTTCACAATGTTGTTCAATGGGGGGCTGGTACCTTGGTACCTGGTCTATGTCAACGTATTGGATCTGAAAAACTCCCTACTGGCACTCATTATGCCGCTACTGCTATCCCCATTCTTTGTACTGGTCATGCGTACATTCTTCGCGAACTCCATTCCGGTGTCTATTCTGGAATCGGCTCGGATTGATGGTGCGGGAGAATTGAGAACGTTTGCACGTATCGTGCTTCCGCTCTCTCTCCCCGTAATGGCAACCGTCGCGTTGTTCAGTACATTGAATTACTGGAATGACTGGTACCTTAGTATGATTTTTATATCAGATAACCGGACGATCAGCCTTCAGTACCTTATGTACCGGACGCTGCTCGATATTCAATATTTAACAACCAACTCCAACGTCTCTTCACAGATTTCGTCGCAGGGTGGATTGCTGAATCTGCCTAACAAAACTCTGCAAATGGCGATGGCTGTAGTCGGTATTGGTCCAATTGTACTGGCATATCCGTTCTTCCAGCGTTATTTCATCAAAGGTCTTACGGTTGGCGCTGTGAAGGGATAACTCTGAACCGGTTAGCGGAGTGGGCAAGGTAAATGAAGATGGACTGAAAGGGCATATACAGAAGTAGTTATCGGTTTAATTGTGAATTGGGGAATTCGGTTGTATGGTTCAACACATGACAGGAGGGGTTCAATTGGTTAGATCATTAAAGGTATGGTCACGCATGATGGCAACGGTTATGGCGCTGAGCCTGGTGCTGGCTGCTTGCTCATCAGACAAGGGTGGAACAACAACACCTGGCGCAGAAGGCGGAGGAGCAAGTGAAGGTGGGGGCAAACCCTATGAAGTGACACTGTTCTACCCAGGGACACCACAGAAGGATGTCGCTCTGGTGGAAGCCGAGATTAACAAAAAGATGGAACCAAAGATCGGGGCCACGCTTAAGATCAATGCGATTGACTGGGGACAGTGGGATAACAAGCTGAATCTCATGATTTCTTCAGGTGAAAAATCAGACATTATCTTCACAGCAGCTTGGCAGAACTACACGGTGAATGTAGCTAAAGGCGCATTCTTACCCTTGAATGATCTGCTTGATGCACATGGCCAGGATATTAAGAAAAACCTGGACCCTGCCTTTCTGGAAGGTTCCCAGGTGGACGGCGTGAATTACGGCGTTCCTACGAATAAGGAACTTGCTGCCACACGTGGTGTGTTGGTACGTAAAGATCTGGCTGACAAGTATAAGCTGGACCTGACAGCTGTAAAAACTTGGGCTGATCTGGAGCCACTGCTCAAAACAATCAAGGAAAACGAGCCAGCCATCACACCATTCTATATGTCCAATACCAACGGTAACGGGCTGTTAGAGAATCTGGATTGGGATTATCTCGGTGATGCTTCCGTACCTGGAGTCATCTCCAAAACAGCAGGCGGAACAACGGTGCTGAATGAAGTGGAGACCCCAGAATTCAAAGAAGCAGCTGAACTCGCTCGCAAGTGGTATCAAGCGGGATATATCAACAGTGATGCTGCTACTTCTAATGTGTTCCCGAAAGACCAGGCGAAGGCTGGAAAAGCGTTTCTCTGGACAGATGGCATGAAGCCAGGCAAGGATAAAGAAGAAGAAGGGTATGTGGGTTTCCCACTCACTCAGATTGAGATGACACAGCCAACAATCACGACGGGTGATGCGTCTGGAGCGATGCTTGCAATCTCCCGTTCTTCCGAGCAACCGGAGAAAGCGATGCAGGTCATTAACCTGCTGCATTCCGACAAGGAAATTAACAACTTGTTAAACTTCGGAATTGAAGGTACACATTATGTGAAAAAAGACGGACAGGATAATATCATTGCTCTCCCTGATGGCGTAGATGCCAACAGTCGTACCTACAATCCAGGTGCACAATGGCAACTGGGTAACCAATTCCTGAACTTCCTCTGGGATAATGAAGATCCACAGAAATGGGAGAAGTTCAAAGAGTTTAACGCCAAAGGTGTGAAGTCGCCAGCACTGGGCTTTACATTCAACAGCCAATCTGTCAAAAATGAAATTGCTGCGGTCAACAACGTGAACAAACAGTTCAAGCCGGGTATGACATCGGGCGCAGTTGATCCAAATGAGATGATTCCGAAATATCTGGAGAAATTGAAAGCAGCGGGAATCGATAAAATTATTGCAGCCAAACAGGAACAACTCGATGCATTCTTGGCTAAGCAATAAATGATCGTCAGCCATGACAGAGAGACCTGTGTTATTACAAGCTCTTGTCAGCGGTGAAAATGGAGGACGTTTTCGGTGAACAACCGAAGACGTTCTTTTTATTGTTTTTTTTTGATTTGGATTGTTAATCATAAATAGGAAAAATATGATATAATAAGGTGGTTGATTAGGGGGTGTTCGTGTGTCGAGAACCAGACTTGTGTTCTCAGGGGCGTTATTGCTATTTGCTATTATCTTTACATGTAACCATCATCTTGGTTTTTCTGTTGGAGATACCATGCTGTCAGCAATAGGTATATCACCGTATACTACATCTTACTTGAGTGGAGTTCATATCACACTTTTCCTCGGATTGGGGATATTCGCGTGTGGATTTTACCTTACTCGCAAAGAAATCGGGAAATCATTCCCCGCTCTTGCAAAAGGGTTATGGATCGTAGTTATCGCTATCGTTCTCAGTTATTCGTACATGACGGATAAAATCATGTATGTAGCCAAGTGGGGAGCTTCAGGCATTAATGCGGTATCCTATGTACAGAATGCAAGTTCTTGTACCTTTAACGTGCTGAAAACGGGTGAGACCCGAGCAACCTGTGATCTGACACTCAAAAATTACGGCAGAGATTCCGTATCCGCCGTGTTATTGCCTGATCTCGCACGTAGTTATAAGTTAAAGGACGATCCCCTATTGGAAGCCTTGCAGTCTGTCCAATTAAGGCCCGTACATGTTGAGATTGAACGCCATGGAACGTTTACAGGTAAGTTGGAGTTTTACGGGAAAGCGGAATCCCCTCTGTTCGTCAATGGGAAACTTATGGATATTGTGCTGGATGTAGGCGTGGATGGAGCGAATACGGTATTTGATTATGATATTCCATAGTGATATTTTCATAGAAAAAAAGAATAATTACATAAACAGAATTGGAATAAAGTTTGAGTTGAATAGAACGATTAAAGATATATACTGAAATTAGATAGAGAGCTGGCTAATCGCTGGCTCTTTTTGTGCGTGGAAGTTGCATTTAGTGCAGAAATATTGGTTTTATCTCCTTTCCCCTTGAATTGGTAACGCTTACGCTAGATAATGAATCGGTTTGTCTCAAAAAAATTGTTTGTCTTTAGCGCTTACATCATTACAATTAATGTCACGACAAATTAAGACAAGGTGAGATGAAAAGATGTCATATCGGACAAACCTGTTTTCCAAAATGGTCATTCTTATTCTGATTATGCTGATTCCTGTAGTGCTTTTGTACTGGTACTCCAATCACAAAACAACAGCTGTTCTCAGAGATGAGTTGAATCGATCGAATAGTAACCAGCTTGAATTTTTCCAAAATCAAGTGAACACACACATCGAACTGTTATCCTCATGGCCTAATCTGCTCATACATGATCCTGATATTGGCAGCTTCCGGCGAATCTATGCGGACAGTAACTACTTTGATCTGGATGCGATCAACCTGGTCAAACGTATTCAGAATAAGCTGAGTATTCAGGAAAGCTCATCCAATTGGGCCACGAAATTATATCTGTATTCTCCTTCGCTGGGCAGGGTGGTTTCCGAAAGGGACGCACGTTCTTACGATAAAGAAGCACTAAGGGAAAATATCATTTCCGGCTGGGATGTACGCAAGATTCAGGACGGGGAAGATGATCGGTTCATGTTTAGCTGGATTACGGTATCCCCTTACGGCATTAAAGACCCGGCTAATAATGCAGAAACGATTATTAAACTGGAGTTTGATAGTGACAACATCCGGGATATGCTCGACAAATTCAAAGACGATGGCAGGCATGACCCCTTCTATTTCCGTGAAGAATCGGGTGTTATCTATAACCGGACTTCAGATCGTTCATTAACGAATCAGTTGATGGAAGAACTGTCCATCCATAAACTTCAGGACGTTGATAATCGTACAGTAGTGATCGGGAACGAGCCATATATGGTCAACACTGTGAAATCCAGTACAACAGGCTGGTATTTGGTGGACTATATGCCGCTATCAGATATTCTGAAGCCCATTCACCAATCCAATATGCTGTTCTATTCTTCCATGATTTGTTTGTTGCTGATGAGTTTTGGTGTGGCGTACTTGTTCTATGTACAGGTGCAGGTGCCAGTGAAACAACTCATTCGTGGGTTCCAGCGATTGAAGCAGGAGGATTATTCCGTGAGGATTAAGCCAAAGGGCCGCAATGAATTCAGTTTCCTGTCCGAACGTTTCAACTTGATGGTGGAGCAGATCCAGCAGTTATTTGAACACGTTTACCTGGAACAGATTCATGTACGTGAAGCTCGGTTGAAGCAGCTGCAATCGCAGATTAACCCGCACTTTTTCTATAATTGTTTCTCCTTCATTACAAGTATGGCGAAACTCAAGCGTATGGACGCTGTTGTAGCGATGTCGCATAATCTATCGCGCTATTATCGGTATACGACAAGACAGGAGCGGGACGTGGTACCGTTGACAGAAGAGATTGAATTTGTCAGCTGTTATCTGGAGATCCAACGGATGCGTATGGACCGCATTCATTACAAGATTGATCTGTCTGATGAGATGTTAAGACAGGAGGTACCGCCACTCATCGTGCAACCCCTAGTGGAGAATGCGGTAATTCACGGTATCGAAGCGGACGCGGAGGCCGGAGAAATAAGAGTATCCGGGGAAAAACAGGGTGGTGTCATGGTTCTTGTCGTTGAAGATGATGGGCAAGGCATGACGCAGGAGGCACGTGAGGCGCTTCTGAATAAGCTCAGGGGAACGATGGATCAGGAGATGGGCTGTGGCCTGTGGAATGTGAATCAGAGACTCCAGCTTCGATATGGGGAGCAGGCAGGGCTGGGTGTAACGGAATCGGAACTTGGTGGATTACGCGTAACGCTGTCATGGCCTGCCGAACAGGAGTTTCTTCTGGAGAATGAAGGATAAGCACTTGGAATGTGTAGCGATGGAATCCATTTGCAGAATGAACGAAATAGGGAGTGAATCACTTGATTGATATATTACTGGTAGATGATGAGACTTACGTAACAGAAAGTCTGGAACTTACGATCCCCTGGGGAGAGCTTGGAGTAACGACCGTGCTGCGTGCCGCATCCGGTAAGGAAGCGTTGGAGATTATGGAGGAAAATGCAGTAGATATCGTGGTTACCGATATTCGCATGCCTGGCATGTCAGGACTGGATCTCATTGCAGAGGTAAGCAAGCGCTGGTCTCATATCCGCTGTATTTTACTAACGGGTCACAGTGATTTTGATTATGCTAAAAAAGCCATTCAATTGCAGGCAGCAGATTATATCCTGAAACCCGTAAACGATGATGAGTTTATGGGATCGGTGTCGGCAGCCATCACGTCTCTTCGCGATGAGTGGGATGAATTCGATAAATATCACCGGCTGTTATACAGTCGGAAGTCTGACTATAAAATTTTGCGGGAAAATCTCATGCATGATCTGCTGCTGGGGCGTGAGATCACGGCGCGGGCACTTCGGGAACAACTGCAACAATATGAGATTCATATCGATCCGGAACAATCGGCTGTGATGATGCTGATTCGTCTTACAGGACGCTTCTCATCGATGGACCAGCAGTCTCTGGATCTGATGGATTTTGCGGTAGGTAATATTGCAGAGGAAGTACTTGGAGAGCAATTTAACGTGTGGTTTGGTCGCGGACCCCATGAGTGTCTGGTTATGTTCTTGCAGAATCAAGATCAGATCGGAGCTCCGCAGATGGACTTGGAGACGTTGAGAATCTCAGCTGAAACTTTCCGTGAGCATGTCATTCGATATTTACAGGGAGATCTGTCCATGGTAGTTACACCGTCATTTCCCTTTAATGAGTTGACTGCAGCTTATCGAAAAAGTCTGGGTTCGCTTGTCCTTTCAGGACCGGAAGAACACAAAATTATATATATGGACATGGATCAGGCACTCAGCAAAAGACCGGAGAATGATGCAACGCAGGCGCTCGAAGAGCTGTACAAACCGCCTGTACTTCCGCAATTGCTTGAGACCAAGCAATGGGAAGCGGCAGCCCGTAAGCTGAACACGGTCTTTGACGCGGCAGAACAGGTACGATTGTCCAGAGAACATGTGTATGAGATGTATCTGTCGGTAACTAATGCATTTATGTATATCGCCCATAAACAGGGGCATCTGGTGCATGAGATTGATCATGCGGGATTCGATCTGCTCCTTGCTCATCAGTTGATTCAATCCCCCGAGAAGCTGCGGCGTTGGGCTACCGAGATGCTGGCGAAGCTTCAGGAAGAGTTGTCCGATCAGGAAGGTGTGCAGAGCCGCAGGCATGTAATCAAGCAGGTTCAGGAGCTGGTGACAAGAGATACAGGACAGGATCTGTCGGTGAAGATGATTGCGGACAAGGTATATTTACACCCTGTATATCTATCGAAAATTTACAAGGCAGAGACTGGGGAAGGTCTTGGGGACTACATGATTCGTATGCGCATGGAACGTGCTCTATATCTGCTTAAGAATAGCAACAAAAAAATATACGAGATTACGAGTGAACTTGGCTATCAAAATCCGCAATATTTCAGCAAAATGTTCAAAAAACATTATGGTATGACACCAAATGAATTTCGGGATCAGGCATAATTTCAACAACATTCCAGAATATAGGTTGGCAAAGGTGCAGAAATCTTGATTTCGTATCATAGGCTCAAAGGCCTGGTCAGCCTATAATGAAAGGGTAACCAAAACGATTTAAGGGGGAACAACATGAGAGCGCAATCAACAAAAAAGAGATTCTTGACGCTTCTCGCTACAACGCTGAGTCTAACTGTCGTTCTTGCAGGATGTTCAGGAGACAGTGGGGGCGGAGATAGTGCAACACCAAGTACATCTGGAACCCAAAACGAATACAAAGAGAAATATGATCCGGCAGTTACTATTACTACAGCATGGGGAATCGATCCAGAGCTGAAATTTAAAAATGGCGAATCCATGGAAAATAACGTGGCAACCAAGTGGGCCAAAGAGCAATTCGGGATTGAAATCAAATCGTTGTGGTCAGTAACAGACACAAATGGAGCATTTGCAACCAAGCTTCGTCTTGCGATGTCATCAGGACAGGAAATGCCTGATATTGTAAACGTAGGTGATAATCTGCTTGCTCAGGATCTGATTGATTCTGGAATGTATCAAGAAGTAGGGCCACTGTTCGATAAATATGCTTCGGACACATGGAAAAAAGCAATTGAACAAGATCCAAACGTATGGAACCAGTATAGTCGTGATGGAAAAAGAATGGGTATCCCTGTTCTGGACTATGCCTACAACAATGATTACTTGCTCTGGATTCGTCAGGATTGGCTGGATAAGCTGAACATGAAGGCGCCAAAAACCATCGACGAACTGGAAGCAGTGATGGAAGCATTCAAAAATAATAACCCTGACGGCTTGGCTCCTGATAAAGTCACTCCGCTCAGCATTGGTTTCAAAACTTCCATGAATACATGGATGGGAGACCCATCTTGGATCTTCGGAGCATATGGAACATTGCCGTTCCAATGGAATCTGGGGGAAGACGGCAAGCTGGAGTATGGCTCCATCAATCCGGGTATGAAGCAAGGTCTGACCAAATTGAGCGAATGGCTCAAAAAAGGATATATCCCGCAGGAAGCAGCTCTATGGGATGAGAACAAAACAGCAGAGCCAGCAGTTGCAGGAACTGCGGGTATTATTCCAGGACCTTACTGGATGAGTGGATGGCCACTTCTCGATACAGTGAAAAATGTACCGAGTGCCGTATGGAAACCAATTGAAATTCCGTCTGGTCCTGAAGGCAAAGCGATGCGTCACGGGACACAGTTCGTTAATGGTGTTACGTTGATCAAAAAAGATATGGCGCACCCAGAAGCATTCTTTACGTATCAGAACTACCTGTTCGACAATTATGCTGACCCGGCTCCGGGTAGCCAGTATGACAACGGTCTGTTTGCAGGCTATGACTATCAATTGGATGCAGATGGGAAACAAATGCCGATTGACGAGATCGAAGGTGGATACGTGAACGTTGTACGTTATTTGCTTGTTCGTGACGGTGCTCGTATTCCAGATGCACAGATGAAAGCTCTGATGAATTTGGCCAATGGCAAAGAGCCGGAAACCAAGCTTGAAAAAGATGTTGCTGTCAACTACGGTAAAGAGACTCCAGCAGCAGCGAAAGTGTTGCTGAGCCAAGAAGAAATTTCCTTCAAGAACATGTTCACAGGTCCGACAACAAAGACGATGAAATCCAAGCTTGACTATTTGAACAAAATCGAGAATCAAGCATTTAACGAAATTATCTATGGCAAAAATCCGGTTGATGCGTTTGATACCTTTGTACAAACGTGGAAATCCGGTGGCGGTGACCAAATTACGCAAGAGGTTAATGAATGGTATGACAGTGTGAAAAAATAATTACAAGGAGCGCCCAGACGACTAACGTCTGGGCGCTTTTTTTGTTTATTAGAGCTGAGGCAAAGTGGTTGAATTTGTGCCATTTATATTGCTTTTATGTGCTGTTTGGACCCCGTAAAAGGTTGATATAATCGCATTATAAGCCACTCAGGGAGTACTTGAGTAGGAAGAAATACAGGGGGAGCAATCATGAGAACTTTGAAACGCACTTGGCCATTCCACGTTATGCTGTTGCCAGCCATTATCTTTCTGATTATCTTCAGTTATGTGCCTATGGGCGGAATCATTATGGCGTTCCAGAACTACAAGCCATGGCTTGGGATTAGCGGTTCTGAATGGGTTGGGCTGGACAACTTTAGATATTTGTTTGAACGTGAAGACAGCTTACAGGTCATCTGGAACACATTAATTATTGCTGTACTTAAACTGATTTTCAATTTATTTGTTCCATTTGTTTTTGCCATTCTTTTGAATGAGGTTCGCAAGATGGCTGTACAGCGAACGATTCAAACACTCGTATATTTACCTCACTTCTTGTCCTGGGTCATTCTGGGCGGGATTTTGATAGATCTGTTGTCAACAGGCGGCTTGGTTAACCGGGTTCTGGGAACCTTTGGACTTGGGCCATATTTCTTCCTGGGAGACAACAGTTGGTTCCGATCTACGGTCATTCTGACAGATGTGTGGAAAGAATTTGGCTATAACATGATTGTCTTTCTGGCTGCCCTTGCCGGAATTAATCCAGCGTTGTACGAAGCAGCGGAGATTGACGGAGCAGGACGCTGGAAACAGACACTTCACATTACAATCCCTTCGCTTGTGCCGATGTTGATGGTTGTAGGAACACTGGCGCTTGGTAACGTACTGAATGCCGGATTTGACCAGATATTCAACTTGTATAACCCGCTCGTATATCAAACGGGTGACATCATTGATACATTCGTATATCGTTCCGCAATGCAGAATGGTGAGATGGGCTTTGCAACCGCGATCGGATTATTCAAATCGGTTATTAGTATGATCTTGATTCTTGTATCGTACAGCTTAGCCAAAAAATACGCTGGATATCGCATATTCTAAACGAATGAACAGAGAAAGAAGGGACCACGATGTATCATAAATCATTGCCTTATCGCGTGTTTAATATAGTCAATACCTGCTTTCTGATTTTGGTCGCCATTATGTGTATCGTACCAATGATTCATGTACTGGCAGTATCCTTTAGTACAAAGGCTGCTGCCGATGCCAATCTGGTCAATCTCTGGCCCGTAGGTTTTTCACTTGAGGCTTACAAAAAAACGATGAACAATCCAATTTTCTTGAACTCGCTCTGGATTTCACTTCTACGTACAGTGATCGGTACAGCTATTACCTTGCTGATTACGTTCCTGGCGGCGTATCCGTTGTCCAAAGAGAATAGTGAATTCAAAGGCAGAACGATCTACTCCTGGATTTTTGTATTCAGTATGATTTTCAACGGGGGACTGGTGCCGTTCTACATGGTTATCCAGAAGATCGGGTTGATGGATTCCTTCTGGGTACTGGTGCTCCCAGGAGCAGTTAACACATTCCTTGTCATTCTGATGCTGAACTTCTTCCGCGGTATTCCAAAAGAGCTGGAGGAAGCGGCGCTCATGGATGGAGCTAACCATTTCAGAACATTGTTCAGGATCTTCCTTCCCATTTCGATGCCGTCCATTGCAACAATTGCATTGTTCAGTATGGTGTTCCACTGGAATTCCTGGTTTGATGGATTGCTCTACATGAATAACGCCAAGGATTACCCACTTGCTACATTTATGCAAACGGTCATTATTGGACGTGATATGAGTAGCATGAGCATGAATCCAAAAGAAATGGAAGCTCTCTCTCAAACTACGGTAAGGGCAGCTCAGATCTTCATCGGAAGTGCACCGATCTTGATTGTGTATCCTTTCCTGCAACGTTTCTTTGTCAAAGGTATGACGTTGGGCTCAGTTAAAGGCTGAGCCTGTACCCCAAATTAATGGAGGTTGATACAGTGAGCAACTTGACGGAAAAGACATTCATTCTGGGAATGGATGTGTCCTTTATGGATGAAATCGAACAGCATGGCGGGAGTTATAGTGATGTGGATGGCAAGGAACAAGACTTGCTGTCCATCCTGAAGATTAATGACGCTAACGCGATACGACTTCGAATCTGGAATGATCCTGTTGGTGGATTCTGCAATCTGGAGCGGACGGTGGAGGTAGCCAAACGGATCAAGGAACAGGGCTTGAAATTTTTGCTTGATTTCCATTATTCTGATCGCTGGGCTGATCCAGCCAATCAATGGAAGCCGAAAGCATGGGAGCACCTGTCCTATGAAGAGCTTCAACGTGCGGTATGCATGTATACGGCTGACGTTCTGAGAACGTTGAAGGAACACGATGCGCTTCCGGACATGGTGCAGGTGGGCAACGAGATTACACCAGGCATGTTATGGAATGAGGGACGTGTCGGTGGAGAAGAGCATGATACGGATGAACAGTGGGAGCGTTTTGCAGGTCTTGTGAAGTACGGAATTGCTGCGGTCAAATCCGTTGACGCGGATATTCAGATTATGATACATATTGATCGTGGTGGGGATAACGCCGAGAGCCGCAAGTTTTACGATCGCTTTGAAGCACTGGGTGTGGAGTTTGATATCATTGGTCTCTCGTATTACCCTTGGTGGCATGGCACACTCGACGCATTACGTGACAATCTGCATGATCTGGCTGAGCGTTATGGCAAACCGATCAATGTAGTTGAAACCGCTTATCCATGGACGCTGGAGCAGCCGGAAGGCATTGAATGGATTTTGAATCAGGAAGATATGTTGTTACCAGGATACCCTGCAAGTGTAGAGGGACAGACCAAATATCTGAAGGATCTATTGCAGATTATTCGCGAAGTTCCTGGTGGTTTGGGTCACGGATTCTATTATTGGGAACCTGCCTGGATACCAAGTAAAGAAGAATGGTCCGTCGGTCATCCGAATAACTGGGGCAACCTCACCATGTTTGATTTTAAAGGTCGCAAGTTGGAATCGTTTACAGCACTTGCTACTGTTGAAGAATCAGATGTCGTGACATACGTGTAATCTAGCGTAATACGTATCGTCTGTGAAGTCGTTGTTATCGTTATCGTATATAAACTAAAAAAACAGTAATTAAAGCAAGGGAGTTGTCCTTATGACATACAAATTTCCACCTGTAAGTTCCAAAGCCCCGCACATGTTGCATGGCGCAGACTATAACCCGGAGCAATGGCTCCGCTATCCTGAAGTTCTGGAAGAAGATATTCGCTTGATGAAGCTTGCCAAGTGTAACGTGATGTCCATTGGTATCTTCTCGTGGGTATCCCTTGAGCCGGAAGAGGGCGTATACACGTTTGAATGGCTGGATCAGGTGTTGGATCGTTTTGCAGCAAACGGTATCTATGCATTCCTCGCTACACCAAGTGGTGCCAGACCTGCTTGGATGTCCGCGAAGTACCCGGAAGTGCTCCGTGTATCCGAGAAGCGTGTCCGCAATCTGCATGGTTTCCGTCACAACCACTGTTATACTTCCCCGGTATACCGTGAGAAGGTTACTGCGATCAACACAAAACTGGCAGAACGTTATTCGGATCATCCGGCTGTAATTGGCTGGCATATCTCGAACGAGTTCGGCGGAGACTGTCATTGTGATTATTGTCAGGAAGCATTCCGTGGTTGGGTTCAGAAGAAGTATAAAACACTCGATGAACTGAATCATTCGTGGTGGACCACATTCTGGAGCCATACGGTTACAGACTGGAGTCAAGTGGAATCTCCGGCGCCACACGGTGAGACACAGGTACACGCAATGAATCTGGACTGGCGCCGTTTCGTTACGGATCAGACAGCTGATTTTATCGTGCATGAAACGAAACCATTAAAAGCTCAGAATCCTGATCTGCCAGTCACAACCAACCTGATGGAATTCTATGGCGGTCTGAACTATTGGAAGTTCGCTGATATTCTGGATTTCCTCTCTTGGGACAGTTATCCGACTTGGCATGATGCAGATGACGACGCGAAACAGGCATCCCGGATCGCGATGATGCATGATATCGTTCGTTCCATCAAAGGCGGTCAGCCGTTCTTGCTGATGGAGAGTACTCCAAGTTCGACGAATTGGCAAGATGTCAGCAAACTGAAGAAACCTGGCATGCATCTGCTCTCTTCTCTCCAGGCTGTGGCACACGGCTCCGATAGTGTTCAGTACTTCCAGTGGAGAAAAAGCCGTGGGTCCAGTGAGAAACTTCATGGTGCGGTGGTAGACCACGTAGGAACGGAACACACTCGAGTGTTCCAAGATGTCACCGACGTAGGAACGGCTCTTGAAGGCATGGAAGCTATTGTAGGAACAGCGGTTCCGGCAGAAGTTGCAATCATATTTGATTGGGAAAACCGCTGGGCCGTTAATGATTCCCAGGGTCCGCGTAATATCGGTGTGAAGTATGAGCAGACGGTGGAAGAGCATTACGAAGCGTTTTGGAAAAAGGGAGTCGCTGTAGACGTAATTGATATGGATGCAGATCTGTCCAAGTATAAGTTGCTGATTGCTCCAATGCTCTATCTGGTACGTGAAGGTGTCGGGGAACGTATTGAGAAGTTTGTAGAACAAGGTGGTACGTTTGTAGCAACTTACTGGTCTGGTATTGTTAACGAAAACGATCTGTGTTTCCTGGGTGGATTCCCAGGCCCGCTGCGTAAGACACTTGGCATCTGGTCCGAGGAAATTGACGGACTGCATGATCGTGATCTGAACGGAATTATCCCTGAGAAGGGCAATGAGCTTCAGCTCAATACAGCGTATGATGCAATTGAACTGTGTGATCTGATTCATCTCGAAGGCGCGAAGTCCCTGGCTACGTACCGTTCTGACTTTTATGCCGGACGTCCGGCATTGACGGTTAACCAGTTGGGTTCAGGAAAAGCATATTACGTAGCGACACGTCTGAAAGCACCATTCTATGATGATTTCTATGCGAAGCTTATCGCTGACCTGAACATTGAGCGTGGACTTGAAACCGAGCTGCCTGCCGGAACAACGGCACATACGCGTACAGATGGTACAGCAGATTATGTGTTTGTACAGAACTACACGCCAGATGAGAAGCTGGTTAAACTAGATGGACAGTCCTATACCGATCTGCTCAGTGGTGATGCTGTGGAAGCAAGTCTCAGCTTGAAGCCATATGACATTTGTGTTCTGCGCAGACCGACTGCTCGAAAATAATATAGGTTCATCCTTACTTTATAAACGGAGTTAGGATAGACAAAGAGTGCCCTGAACGCCTGCATTGGTGTTCAGGGCATCTTTTTTAATTTTATGCATTTGGCTGTTGAACCACTTTTTCTGGACAAGATAAAGGATAAACGTGTCCGCGTAGCGAAGACAAACACGTAACATGTAACTCAAGACTTTCAGTCTGGGAGGAATGGAAATGAATCAAAGAAATCTGGATGGTAACAGCATTATTATTCGACTGGAAATGACAACTAAGGATATCAAGTTTGGCGAAGTGGCTTCGGTCATCTCGGAAGCTGGGGGAGACATCATTGCCATCGACGTGATTTCCACCAATCAGGATGTAAGCGTGCGCGACTTGACGGTCGCAGTTACAGATGCACAAGATAACAGTAAAATTATAGAAGGGGTGCGCCAGCTTAAAGGTGTATCCATTATTAATGTATCGGATCGGACGTTCCTGCTTCATCTGGGCGGTAAGATCGAAGTAACACCAAAGACCCCGATTCAAAACCGGGAAGATCTGTCACGTGTGTACACTCCGGATGTGGCTCGTGTGTGTTCAGCCATTTCAGAAGAACCCGGCAAAGCCTTCTCATTGACAATTAAACGGAATACAGTAGCCGTCGTATCTGATGGCAGTGCGGTACTTGGACTGGGCAACATTGGTCCCCGTGCAGCGATGCCTGTCATGGAAGGTAAAGCGATGTTATTCAAACAGTTTGCTGGTGTGGATGCTTTCCCAATCTGCCTGGACACACAGGATACCGAGGAAATCATACGTACTGTGAAAGCGATATCACCTGGTTTTGGCGGCATTAATCTGGAGGATATCTCGTCACCGCGTTGTTTCGAAATTGAACGTCGTCTGAATGAGGAATTGGACATTCCTGTATTTCATGATGACCAGCATGGCACAGCGGTTGTGTTATATGCCGGTCTGATCAATGCACTCAAACTGGTGGGCAAGTCCATTGAAGATGTGAAGATTGTGGTCTGTGGCATCGGTGCAGCAGGTGTAGCGTGCAGCAATATATTATTGTCAGCGGGAGCCAGCCGGCTTATAGGTGTCGATCGTGAGGGTGCGATTGTACGGACACAAACCTATGAGAATGAAGTCTGGAGTGATTATGCAGCTCGTACTAATCCCGAACTGGAGACTGGATCGCTGCGTGATGTCATTCGTGGAGCCGATGTGTTCATTGGCCTGTCCCGCGGGAATCTGTTAACTCGCGAAGATGTGCAGACCATGGCAGAAGATCCAATCGTGTTTGCAATGGCAAACCCGGTACCTGAGATTATGCCTGCCTTGGTGGAAGACATTGTGGCTGTAATGGCAACAGGACGATCCGATTATCCGAATCAGATCAACAACGTGTTATGTTTCCCGGGTATGTTCAGGGCAGTTTTGGATTGCCGAGCCACCGAAATTAATGAAGAAATGAAGCTGGCAGCCGCGCAAGCGATTGCTTCGGCCATTACCGACGAAGAGCGTACACGTTATTACATTATTCCGAGTGTGTTCAATGATAAAGTAGTCAAATCGATGCGCAGTCGCGTAATTGAAGCAGCTGTTAAGACGGGTGTAGCTCGACGTATTCCTCGTGAACAGGCCCGTGAAGGCGGGGAATCGTAAGATGTCAGAGAACCCTCTTCAACCTGGTGGGAATCTGCAAGAATTAGGGCACATGCATAATATAGATGGAATAACGGCAGGAGAGGCTGTTCTGCGCGCCGCCCGATCCTTTGTTCAAGGGGACTCATCCAAGCATAGTGATGGTCATGACTGGCCGCACATTGAACGGGTAACCGCACTTGCGGTTGAACTCGCTCACCGTATGGGTGCAGATCCATTTGTCTGCGAACTGGCTGCATTATTACATGATGTACCGGATGAGAAGCTGAATGAGAGCTTGGAAGCCGGGATGGCCAAACTGAATGACTGGCTGGATACCCAGCCTCTTGACCCGGATATACGTAATAAGGTTGTGGGTATTATTAGCACCATCTCATATGCGGGAGGACAGCGTGCTGCAGTCAGCTCGCTTGAAGCACAGGTTGTACAGGATGCGGATCGACTGGATGCATTGGGTGCGATTGGGATTGCGCGAACCTTTGCCTTTTCAGGCGCCAGAGGGCGCGAGATGTACGATCCTTCCCTTCCCCCACGGGAGCAGATGACCCGTGAGGAATATCGCAATGGGCGTAGCACAACGATAAATCACTTTTACGAGAAGTTGTTCAAGCTCAAGGATCTGATGAATACCTCCTATGGCAAGGAGCTGGCGGAACAGCGTCATGATTATATGGTGCAGTTTGTGGACCAGTTCAAAAGGGAATGGGAGGGCACGGACCGTTAGGCAGGCATAATAAGCATGAGCATTCCACAGAGGTATCATAAGTAACAGAGGCGAATCTTTGAAGTGGTGAAAATCCATTTTGAAGATTTGCTTCTTTTTGGGTTAATAATGTGTATTAACATACATAAAGGAATCAATTTCATAATACCTCTGACTTATGACATGGCAACGGAAGACCTTACATGGTACAATAAATCGTTCTCCTGAATGAATTCAGGCAAAAAAAGAAATATGGGGTAATAATGAACATGATTATCAAATGTAAAATTTCAGGTTCGGTAAAGAGGAGGGGGCATCACCATGTCGTTTGGTGCACGTGTACTTAAGACGGGGATCGCGGTCACGCTTGCCTTGTACCTAAGCAGCCTGTTCTTGAACCCGCAATCTCCCGTGCCTGCCGCAATCGCGGCTATATTCGCCATGCAGCCTTCCATCTATCGTTCCTGGAAATACTTCCTGGATCAATTGCAAACGACCACGCTGGGAGCTATTGTCGCCCTGGTGGGGGGCATGGTGTTGTCCAATGAGCCAATCGCCGTTGGATTAATTATTGTACTTGTCATCATGATCTGTCTTAAATTGAATATGGGTGAGACGGTTGGCCTGACACTGGTCACGGTTGTATCCATTATGGAAGCCTCGGGTGATTGGCATTTTGCACTCAATCGTTTTCTGTTGACATTGGTTGGTATTGTATCGGCGTTTCTCATCAACATTACGGTATTTCCTCCGAAACCGAAGGTTCAGTTCGTGAAGCAGATCCATAGTGTATTCAGCGGTATGTCGTTGCTTCTGCGAACTTCGATCTCGGATGAGATCAAGGAAGTTGTATTCCGGGAGGAGAAAAGTAACCTGGGCGGTTCCATTAAGTCTTTGTCCGACAAGTATAACTTGTTCGAAGAGGAACAGAAAAAGATGAAACGTTCGAAATTCAGCGAAACTCGTCAGATGGTGGTCTACAAACAAATGCTGCTGAGTTTGCAAAAAGGGTACGAGGTGCTGGATTCGGTGGAACGCCACTATTTCCAGGCACCGCGGACAACGGCCATGGATCAGTTTTTTGACTCACATCTTGAACTGGTTATCAAATTCCATGAGCATGCACTGCTCAAGTTCGAGGATAAGCTGAAACCTAATGGGGAAGAGGCCGCACAGTTTGTATTGGATAATGACCGTTTCATGGAGCAGGCGATCACCCAGTTTGATATCGACAAGGAAGGGATGTTACGATTGTCTATCGTGGCTGCTGCCATTTATGATTATGGATATCAGTTGGAACGTTTGAATCGACTTGCCGAACATGTGCATAGCGCCAGTGAAGACAAAGAATCACAGGACAAAATTTTGAATTGGCTTAAGTGGCCTTAGGCATGATTCGTAATCAAAAGTAGACTTTTTGAACAACCTCTCTACGTGCGAATTGCGTACCTGCTTGGCGATCATATACAATGTAGTTACAACATAGCCCGGACAATCGTGTCCGGGTTGTTTTGTCATACATACGGCTGAAGCGAATGAATGAATATTAACGAACTGAGGGATAGAGACATGATTATAGAGGAATTGGACGCTGAACTAATGGAATGGTTGAGTGGGACAAATCTGGAGCATAAACAGCATGAAGCCATGCAACTGCTAACTGTATCTGAGGATCAGTGGCCGCATCAGGCGATGATCAGTATGGGGGAAGTGATTGCGATAAATCCGCATCAGCTTAGACTGGCTCTATGGCCAGGTACACAGACCAGTATGAACATGAGCAAAACAGGCAAGGCTACCTTGATTGCGGTTCAAGGACATCGATTGCTGCATATCCGTATAGAAGTAGAACGGCTGCCTGAGATGAAGGGGGCTGTTCATCCGAGAGATCGTTTTGGAGCACAAGTGCTTCAGGTACGTGTGGATCACGCGCCATATGCGGAGATCACTTCAGGAATAACCTTTCAATTGAAGGATGAACTTGGAGCAATTACACGCTGGAAAGAGACAATTGAAGAATTACGAAAGTAGGCAGGAGTAGCTAGGTCAGTTGAGGACCCGGTGATTGGGTAATAATGAAGAAGAAAACAACAAAAAACGCCTCCGCTTGCATCGGGACGTTGTCACTGGTACAATAAAAAATGGTTTTCAGAAAATTAGAACTAATTAACATATAATTAAAATGTTTACTTTCTAATAATTATACCATTGCCTTTTCGGGCTTGTCAAATGGGATTTTGAGGACACAATCCGGGGAAAGAGGGGCTATTAACATATGAGTACAGATCAGCAATGGAATGAGGAACAACAACGGGTCAACACCGTGACCGATCAGATTGAACGCAAGATCACAACGCTGGAAGATGAAGTTGGTTCCTTTCGTGACGAAGTGGTTGGCATGAGAAAAGACTTCTGGGACGAAGTCACGATGAACTTTAGCGAAGCGGATGATGTTGGCGAGACTTCAACCAGCATGCGGCAGCAGTCACAGGTATTGTCCGATCGGGAGCGTAGCCATCTCAATACAGCGGCTGCGTTGGATAAAATGAAACGACTGCATCATTCACCGTATTTTGGACGCATTGATTTTAAGGAAGATGGATATCCAAATGCAGAACGCATTTATCTCGGCATTGCATCGTTGCTGGATGAGAAGGAAGAATCTTTTCTGGTCTACGACTGGCGTGCGCCAATCTCCAATCTGTATTATGACGGAGCACCGGGTCCAATCACGTATCATACACCCAGTGGGGAGATCAGCGGTGATATAGAGATGAAGCGACAGTTTGTCATTCGGGACGGTCGTATTCGTTTTATGTTTGACACGGGGGTTACGATTGGTGATGAGTTGTTGCAGGCCGTGCTCAGTCGAACTTCGGATGCACAGATGAAGAGTATTGTAGCGACCATTCAGAAGGAGCAAAACCGGATTATCCGTAATGACCGGACACGTATGCTCATTGTGCAAGGCGCAGCCGGCAGTGGCAAAACATCCGCGGCGCTCCAGCGTGTGGCATATCTTCTCTATAAATACCGCGAGCATCTGCAAGCGGATCAGATGGTTCTTTTTTCACCAAATCCAATGTTCAACAGTTATGTCTCCACGGTACTGCCTGAGCTTGGGGAGGAAAACATGTTGCAAACGACCTTCCAGGAGTATCTGGAGCGCCGTTTGGGTCGTGAATATCAACTGGAAGATCCGTTTATTCAGCTTGAATATGTACTTACGGGGACGGAAGATCCCGATTACGATGTTCGCATGTCCAGCATTCGCTTCAAGTCGTCCGAAACGTTCCTCAAGGTTATTACACGTTATAAGGAAAGTATGTTGTCAGGTGGCATGAAATTCAAGCCGGTTCGCTTCCAGGGCCGAGCGATTGTCACGTCAGAGGCTATGGCTGAGAAATTCTACAGCTTCGAGTCATCCGTTAAGCTGGTGAGTCGACTGGAGATGTTACGGGACTGGATGCTGAAAGAACTGTCTGCCTTTGGTAAAGGTGAACTGGATGCGCCTTGGGTTGATCAGCAGCTTGATCTGATGGAGCCGGAGGATCTGCAACGTGCGTATCAACGGTTGAAGCGCAAGCAAAAAGGAAAGACCCATACGTTTAATGACTTCGAGCAGGAAAGAGGGATTCTGGCACGTATGGTGGTCAGTGACCGACTCAAACCGTTGCGAAAATGGATTAAGTCCTTACGATTCGTTGATATAAGACAATTATATGCACATCTATTCAACGATCAGGCTCAGATGGAGCGATTGCTGGGTGACGAAGCACTGCCTGCTCAATGGGATGAAATTGGTAAGATGACTTTACGCAGATTGAAGTCTCAGGAGTTGGCATATGAAGATATTACGCCATACTTGTACTTGCGTGAGCTTATGCTTGGATTCCATATTAACTCCAATATTCGCCATGTCATCATTGATGAAGCCCAGGATTATTCTGCGTTTCAGTTGGCATTTATGAAGAGATTGTTCCCGCGGGCGAAAATAACAGCACTTGGTGACTTTAATCAGGCAATCTATGCCCACTCTTCAGTACTTAGTGGAACAGGACCCTTGACTAACCTGTACGGACCAGACAATACGGAAGTGATTGAGCTGACTAGAAGTTATCGATCTACCCGGGAGATCGTGGAGTTTACACGTGGTATGGTGCCTGGTGGGGAAGAGATTATTCCATTTAACCGTAGCGGCGAGAAGCCTAAAGTGATTGTCTCTTCTGATGCCGAGCGTCATATGAACGTCATCACGACAGACCTGAAGCACTTGATTAAGGAAGGATACGAATCGGTCGCAGTCATCTGCAAGACCGCCGAAGAGAGCAGAGACGTACATGCTGCATTGAGCAAGGTACTGCCCACAGCACCGAAGTTAATCAAAAAAACGACGCTGGCTTTTGAGCAGGGTGTTCATGTGATCCCAGCGTATCTGGCCAAAGGTGTGGAGTTCGATGCTGTCCTGATCTATGACGGCTCTGCGGAGCAGTATGCGCAGGAACATGAACGCAAGTTGTTCTATACGGCTTGTACACGAGCGATGCATCTGCTGCACGTTTACTGCGTGGGTACACCGAGTCCTTTCATTACTGCCCAGTCGGAAGAATGGTATGATCTTGGCAAGGTGTCTGCTGCGCAAGTGGACTGACATAACACTTCATATGCATGAAGAAGGCTTCCGTTCAATGGAACGGGAGTTTTTCTGTATATGATACATAGATCGGGAAGAAGCTAGCTTAGCGAGGGAATTATACGAGATGAGGTTCCAGCCATTTAAGTGATCGTATTGAATGAAAATACCTAACGTGAATCCGTAAGGATTGGGTCCCGTGGATAAAGACGACTTCATAATTTGTATTTAAGCACAATAGATGTGATTTTTCTTTACACATGAAGTCCCGACTCATATAATCGTAACAATATATTTTTTTTTGGATCGTTTATTAAAGGAGGCAACAAAATGAACAAACCATCTTTTGAACGGCCACTTATGGCCGATTGTGTACCTGATCTGGTCGCTACAGCACGGGGAGATTTGCCAGCGACTTTGGTCATTCGGGGAGGTACGCTGGTAAACGTGATATCGGGTGAGATTTTGCCTGAGATGTCCATAGCTGTACAGGGAGCTCGAATCGCTTATGTTGGTAAAGATGTAAGCCACACCATCGGAGAACATACCCGGATTATTGAAGCGAACGGTAAGTATATCGCTCCTGGTTTGCTGGATGGACACTGCCATATCGAAAGTACACAGATGAAAGTAACCGAGTTTGCGAGAGCGGTATTGCCTTCAGGCACGACCGGAGGTTTCTTTGACCCACATGAGATCTCTAACGTGCTTGGTCTCAAAGGTTTGAGACTGATGCTGGATGAAGCGCGGACCACACCGATGGCTGCTTATATGCAGGTGGCTTCCTGTGTGCCTTCCACGCATCCAGGATTGGAGACAACAGGTGCTTATATCGGGCCTGAAGAGGTAGCTGAGGCTCTTTCCTGGGGTCCGGACATGATTGGCCTTGGTGAAGTGATGAACTTCCCTGGGGTAGTCTATGGGGACGAGACGATGATTGGTGAGATACAGGCGACCCTCCGGGCAGGTAAAGTGGCAGACGGTCATTTCACCTGGGCTGCAGACGACTGGCGTCTGCCAGCGTATGCAGCGAGTGGAGTTACAGGGGATCATGAATGTGTCACCAAGGAAGATGTGGTTGAACGTCTGCGACTCGGAATGTACGCGAAGATGCGTCAAGGTTCGGCATGGCATGATGTGGCTGAGACAATCAAAGCCTGCACTGAGCTTGGACTGGATACACGCCGGATGATGCTGGTGACCGATGACCGAAGTTCTGAATCCCTGCTCAAAGAAGGACATATGGACTTTGTTGTTCGTCTCGCAATCTCCCAAGGGGTGAAGCCGGTTACGGCTTTTCAGATGGCAACCATTAACACGGCTGAGCGTTTCGGTGTTGCGCGCGACATTGGAGCGATTATTCCAGGCAATATAGCCGATATTATTCTGCTGGACGGCCGGTTGGCGGATGTACGTGTGGGCATGACGATTGCTGCCGGGCAAGTTGTTGCCGAGAATGGGAAGATGACGGCGGTATGGGACAGCTTCACGTACCCTGAGGAAGCGCTGAACACGGTGAAGTTAGAAGCTAATATTCAGCCAGTAGATCTGGAGTTGGCTGCGCCGATTCAAGAGGGGACGATTGGTGCCAAAATCATTCATGTGACAGAGAACCATGTGGATACAAAGGAGAAACACCTGCCTGTTACCGTAGAGAACGGCAAGGTTGTGGTTTCAACTTCAGGGGAAGTATGCAAAATTGCGGTATTGGAACGTCACAAACAAACTGGGAATCGAGCGGTAGCACTTGTTGGAGGCATCGGCTTCACATCACCTGCAGCGATTGCGATGACGGTTGCTCATGATAGTCACAACCTGTTGATTATCGGTAATGATGATGCGCTAATGGCTGAAGCCGGTAATCGCGTCATTCGTATGCAGGGCGGGGTGGCCGTGGTAACGGCAGCAGGGGTAACCGAATTTCCGCTGCGGATTGCAGGTTTGATGTCAACTGAATCTTTTGAAGTCGTTGCAGCCCAATCGGCAGCAGTCAGTGAAGCATTACAGTCCGCGGGATGTACATTGAATAATGCGTTCATGACGCTTTCGTTGCTCGCGTTGGTTGTGATTCCAGAATTACGTTTGTCCGACAAGGGTCTTGTGCGGATCTCGGCAGAAGGTATTGAACTCGTGTCCCTTTTCGATGAAGTGGTTGACAATACACCGGTAGCTCCATCGGGAAATGAATGAACGGAAATGTCGACTAGACATCATTAAATAGGGTTCCATTTAAAGCCGCCTTAGGGCGGTTTTTTGGTGTATTTTGAGAGAAAACGCTTTCTAGGTCTTCTGGAGCTTGGTGTACATATGGCAATAATGACTGAAGTCATGCTGGAATAAGGATTGAATTTGAAAATAATAAATAATTGTGACTTTTGAACTATACATACAGAACTACGAATTCCCGAAATATAGTTATATGATTCTTTCGTCGTAAGTCTTAAAGATGATATTGCATATAAAAGCAATACAAATTCGTCGTACCTAATAAGTATCCATTAAATGAATATGAAACGACACAATTTCATCCAGATTTGCACGTCAGAGCTGATAACTTCAGAGGGAGTGTACAAATATGAAAAGCAAAAGGGGTTACCGTTTTATCTTATTACTGAGTTGTTTGATCCTGTGTGCGAGTACAGCCTGTTCTTCCAAAGCCATTGCGGATGGTTCGGTCGACAGTTATGCAACGATTCATGGAAAACTTGATGTGCCGGTGAGAGCGACTTGGGTGTGGGATACCACCCAGATCCGAAGTAATCCTCAAGAGGTGTTAAATTACGCTACAGCGCACAAGATCAATACGATCTATCTGCAGATGAACCGGGATATAAAGATTCCTGAGTATAAAAGCTTTATCCGCCAGGCGAGAGCCAAGAACATTGCGGTTGACGTCATGGATGGAAGATCAGCGTGGGGATTGACGGAAAGTCGGGAACAGATTGCATCTTTCCTGGACTGGATCGAGGCATATCAGGCGCAGGCGTTGTCCAATGAGAAATTTGCTGGTATTCATCTGGATATTGAACCACATGTGCACCCGCAATGGAAAATCAATCAAGCCAGTGTAATTACCCAGTGGCAAGGCAATGTGGAGTACATTGTTGAGCGAGCATCACGGATGAAGATGCCAGTAGCGGCTGATCTGCCTTTCTGGCTGGATAACTACAAAATTCCGGGTTCAACGATGGCGGTTAGCAGCTGGATGATCCGCAAGTTTGATTCCATCACCATTATGGCTTACCGCGATACAGCTGCTGCAATCTATAGTGTAGCGAAGGATGAACTTGCAGAAGCAGCTCTGCTTGGCAAGACGATCTCAATCGCCGTGGAAACAAAGCAAAGCAAGGAAGGCGACTTCATTACTTTTTATGAAGAGGGATCTGCTTATATGGAAGCACAATTAAAATTGGTCGAAAAAATGGCTTCAGTACATGCGTCCTTTAACGGTTTCTCCGTACATGAGTACACTTCATGGAAGACGCTGAAAAAGTGAGACATCAATAACTCCTTAGCGCAATGCTTGTAGCAGCATATGAAATGAGTTCTAACCTGAGACAATGTGGCTCAGATCAGATCGTTACCTCACTCGTTCCCAGGAAAGTTGATAAAGAAGGTGTTTGCAGCTGAATGCTGTGAGCACCTTCTTCTTTTACACCCTTTTACACCCTTTTACACCTGAACCAGGGCAGACTCCATTCCTACGTTCTCATAGAACATTTTGCGATACTGTGAAGGTGTAGTGGCTTTATGCTTTTTAAATGTAGTGATGAAGTAGCTTAGATGCTCGAAACCCACATCCATGGCGATATCAACAATTTTGTGATCTGTATTCTCAAGCTGAACGCATGCCTGCTGAACACGGTAATAGTTAATGTAATCAACAGGTGTTTTCTGCACCATTTGTTTGAAGAAACGACAGAAGTGCCCTTCACTCATATTGGCCTCATCGGCCAGTTCTTTCAGCTTTAATGGTTCAGGATACCGTTTGTGAATATAACTGAGCACGGATTTCAGGCGCTCTACCTTGTCATGACTGCCTGTAGTTACAGTGCCTTTGAGCGGAGCAGGTCTCATATGTTCGAACATTCGGGCAAATATGAGGTACAGGTAGGCTTTCGTTGACATTTCACATGTTTCGGTTCGGGTAGCATGGTCCGCAAATATGCGTTTCAGGTGATCCAAGATTTCTTGTCCCCAATCCTCATCTGCCTTGATATGGCTGGGGGGAATCACCGTTTTGCGTACCAGTGGACCGATGAATTTCTCTTGGACCGTATCGAAGGTACGGCTGCCAAGCAGTTCGGGATTAAATACAATGGAAGAGAATACGCAGGGCACATCGCCCTTCAGATACCCCGCATGAATCTCGCCTCTATTGATGAAAATCGCTTCTCCAGCTTGGACCTCAACAGTGTTCATATCGATCTGAAAGACGGCGCAGCCCTGGGTCACCATAGTGAACTCCATCTCATCATGCCAGTGGCAATCGAGAATGCTATCCCCGTTCAGTTGTTGAATATCTGGGTACACACTGACGGGATACATGGCATTGCCGTGAATCCGGTCTTCCCGTAATCGTTCACGTTCCATATCAGATTCTCCTTTTGTATCATTATTAATGTAATCGTTTCCATAGATTGGTGATGATGTTCAAGAATCGGATGTTTATTATCAAAATCGTGATATATTTGGTCAAAATAAGAGAAGAAATTCGTTATTAATATCAATATTATTATAATATAACCAAAGGGGGAAAGAAAACATGAAATTTACTGATGGATTCTGGATGACTCGTGAAGGGTACCAGATTCAAAACCCGACTGACATTCGTGATATTGTGCAAAAAGATAATTCTTTGACCGTATATGCGGCAACTAAATATATTCGCAGCAAAGGCGACACGTTGAACGGTACATTGCTGAAAGCAACGTACAGCTCACCTATGCCAAACGTTATTCGTGTAACCTTGAATCATCATAAAGGCGGAGTGAAAAAAGGGCCTGTATTTGAGCTTAACACGCAAGATGCCAACGTTGAGATCTCAAAAAATGAACAAGGTGCTGTTTTGAAAAGTGGCAATCTGGAAGTTCAAATCGACAAAACAAACGGTTGGGATATTAGCTTCCTGTATGGAGGAAAACGGATTACAGGTAGCGGTCAAAGAGCGGCTGGTTATATTACAGGTCCAAGCAAGGAAGCGTACTTCCGCGAGCAGCTTGATCTCGGTATTGGTGAATACGTTTACGGACTCGGTGAGCGCTTCACACCGTTTGTTAAGAATGGTCAAATCGTCGATACCTGGAATGAGGACGGCGGTACAAGCAGTGAGCAGTCCTATAAAAACATTCCGTTTTATTTGTCCAATAAAGGATATGGCGTATTTGTAAACCATCCTGAACGCGTATCGTATGAGATTGCATCCGAGAATGTATCTAAAGTTCAGTTCAGCGTAGAAGGCGAGACGTTGGAGTACTTCATTATCGGCGGTGACAATCCAAAGGATGTACTTGATAATTATACGAAATTAACAGGTAAACCAGCGCTTCCACCGGCATGGACTTTTGGTCTGTGGCTGACAACGTCATTCACAACGGATTACGACGAAGCAACGGTTAATCATTTCGTAGATGGCATGGCTGAACGTGATCTGCCACTTTCTGTATTCCATTTTGACTGCTTCTGGATGAAGGAATACCAATGGTCTGATTTTGTATGGGATGAAGCGATGTTCCCGGATCCGGAAGGCATGCTTGCACGTCTGAAAGAAAAGGGTCTTAAAATCTGTGCTTGGATCAATCCATATATTGCAGAAAAATCATACTTGTTCGATGAAGGTATGGAGAACGGTTATCTGGTGAAAACAGCGGATGGCAGCGTATGGCAATGGGATATGTGGCAAGCAGGTATGGCTCTGGTTGATTTCACAAATCCGGATGCTGTGAACTGGTATAAGAGCAAGCTGGAAGTCCTGTTGGATCAAGGTGTAGATTCCTTCAAGACCGACTTCGGCGAAAGAATTCCGACAGATGTTGTGTACTTCGATGGTTCTGATCCCGTTAAAATGCACAACTATTATACACAGCTCTATAACAAAGCTGTATTTGAATTGCTTGAAGAGAAGATTGGCAAAAACGAAGCTGCCCTGTTTGCACGCTCTGCAACAGCAGGTGGTCAACAGTTCCCGGTTCACTGGGGCGGTGACTGTTCTTCCACGTATGAATCCATGGCTGAATCACTTCGTGGTGGCCTCTCACTGGGGCTTTCCGGTTTCGGATTCTGGAGCCATGATATCAGTGGTTTTGAAAGCACAGCGAGCCCTGATGTCTACAAACGTTGGGTACAATTCGGACTGTTATCTTCACACAGTCGCCTGCACGGAAGCACTTCGTATCGTGTGCCTTGGCTGTTTGACGAGGAATCCGTGGACGTTGTTCGTGACTTTACCAAACTCAAAATCAGCCTGATGCCGTACCTGTACAATTCTGCGGTGGAGTCGACTGTAAAAGGGATTCCGATGATGCGCGCTATGCTGCTGGACTTCCCAGAGGACCCAACAACATACAGCCTGGATACGCAATACATGTTCGGTGATTCGATTCTGGTGGCTCCAATCTTCAATAAGGAGGGTGATGTGCGTTATTACCTGCCTGAAGGAACTTGGACGAACTATCTGACAGGAGCGAAAGTACAAGGTGGACGCTGGATCAGTGAAAACCATGACTTCAAAACACTGCCAATGATGGTTAAGCCAAACAGCCTGATCGCTGTCGGTGCTGTGGATAGTAAACCGGATTACGACTTTGCAAATGATGTGTCCTTGCACTTGTTCGAACTGGCTGATGGTCAAACGGCTCAAGCGGTCGTTGTGAACCAAGCGGCTGAACAGGAGCTGACAGTTAACGTTACACGTAAGGGATCAGTGCTGGATGTTCGTGCTGAAGGTGCAGGCAAACCTTGGAACATCGTGCTTCGCGGTATTGAAAGTGTATCCAGCGTTGAAGGTGGTTCCCAAGTGTCTGGTGCAAATGGTGTTGTTGTTACAGCAGCAACAGGCGCAAGCGCGCTTACAATCCAACTGTAAAATGATATAGTAAAAGAAAAGGACGGTGCCGAAAGGTGCCGTCTGTTTGTCTACGATGATAGGAGATTGAATGAAATGAGTACAATGAATTCTGGTTTGCACTGCACGATATCAGCAGAGATGCTGCATCATCTGGTAGAAATTAATTTTGGAAGCGATACCAAAGTGAAGGCGTTTGGTCTCCTGCAAGGTGGACTTTTTAATACAACCTATCGGATTCAACTTGAACATACACCCTATACGGATGTGATTTTACGTTTGGCTCCAGAGCGGGGAGAGATAGCGGCTGGTTCTGCGAGTGATCCCCTATTTTCGTTTGAACGTACGATGATGGCGGCTGAACCGATTGTGTATGAATATTACCGTAACGCAGGTATTCCTGCTCCCAACATTATCGCTTGTGATGACAGCGGATCGATCACTCCAAGAACGTACATGTTTATGGAGTTTATCCCGAGTAAGCAGCTGGATCACGCATCGATTTCAGATATAAACAAAGAGCGATTGTACCATCAGCTTGGCGCCTATACCGCCATCATGCATCAGGTCGAGGGTGCTTCGTTTGGTTGGCCGCAGGGGGACGGTTCAATTAAAGGCTCGGATCAATGGTCCGAGGTGCTGCACTCTTTTGCAGAAGAAACGGCACTTAAAGCGGCACAAGTCGATTATATGTCAGGTGTGGGAGAAGATATCGCTGCTATTTTCATCAAAAATAAAGACTTATTTGATCAAGTGACCCGTCCGGTACTCGTTCATAATGACCTGTGGGAAGCAAATGTACTTGTTCATCAGGAAAACGGTGAGCTGAACATTGCGGCCATCATTGACGGAGATCGTTCCATGTTTGCAGACAGGGAGTTTGAAGCCATATTGTCGTCAGAATCAGCGGCTTTTCATGAAGGATATGATCGTCCACTGGACTCATCCGCTGAAGGACAGGCACGCAGGCTTGCCTACCGAATACTGTCTTCGTATTTTAATGCCTACGTTCATGAACATCAGGTTAATCAACCTGAAGATGGTCAGAAGTATCGCCAGCGCACGCTGGATTTACTGCAGCAATGGAAGCAACTTGGACTTAACTAATTCGCAGGGGGAATGAAGGATGAAGGAGTATCATCAATACCCGATGTGGGACGTGTCACTTTCACTTGAGGAAAGGTTGGATGACCTGATTGCACGATTGACAACGGAGGAGAAGATCCGACTAATTCCTACACGCGAAGCAGCTGTACCAAGACTGGGCATTCCAGCCTACAACGTTGGGGGTGAAGCTGCCCACGGGGTTGCATGGAAAGGGGAGGCAACGGTATTTCCACAACCGCTCGGTCTATCAAGTACCTGGAATACAAGTCTCATGCGGGAGATTGGTTCAGTCATTGGCGATGAAGCGAGGGCATATCATCACCGTAATCCTGAAGTTCACGGGTTAACATTATGGGCACCAACGGTTGATCTGGAACGTGACCCACGCTGGGGCAGAACGGAAGAGGGATATGGCGAGGACCCGGTCCTCACGGGAGAAATGTCGGCGGCTCTCGTCAAAGGCATGCAGGGAAATGATCCTTTTTATCTGAAAATGGTCGCGACATTGAAACACTTTTTTGCCAATAATAATGAGAAAGATCGGCTGAATTGTTCATCCAGCATCGATCCGCGCAATCTGCGGGAATATTATTTAAAAGCATTTGAGACGCCATTTGTGGAAGGTGGAGCCTTGTCCATGATGACAGCTTACAATTCCATTAATGGTACACCTGCCATTGAAAGTCCATACGTGAATGATGTGGTTAAGGGTGAGTGGTCGATGCCAGGTTTCATTGTATGTGATGGTGGAGACCTGTCACAGACGGTGAATTATCATGGTTATCATACCAGCCATGCCGAATCAGCAGCAGGTGCGTTGAAGGCAGGAGTGGATTGTCTTACAGATGAAGTTGATCTTGTTGTATCTGCTCTGGAGGAGGCTCTTGACCGGAATCTGTTGGAAATAGCTGATTTGGACAGAGCGATCCGCAACATCTTTGGTGTGCGAATGCGACTTGGACAACTCGATCAGTCCGGGCTCAATCCATATGCGTCTATTCCCGAGTCGGTATTATGTGCACCGGAACATGCCAAACTTAGTTATCGTGCCGCTGCCGAATCGATTGTTTTGCTCCAAAATGATGGATTACTTCCCTTGCAGGCAGAAGCGTTGCAGAAAATCAGTGTGATTGGGCCACTTGCGGATGTTGTCTATACCGATTGGTACAGTGGCACATTGCCTTATCGTGTATCCGTCCTCGATGGATTGCGCAATCGCCTACCTGAAGCAGACGTGACCTATGTGGATGGGAATGACCGTATTCAGCTGAAGACAACAAACGGTCAGGTTATAACCTTGGGTGTGGAAGGTACACTCGTCGCTGTACCGGAGGGCAGTGCATACACAGCCGCCGAATTTGAACATCAGGATTGGGGTTGGGGAAGTCATACGCTGAGAAGTGTAAACAATAATCGATACGTTAGTTTAACCGAGCAAGGCATATATCAGGCAAACGCACCGGAGATGGTGGCTGGTTTGTGAAGGAAGTTGTTCGTATAGATCCTCTAACGGATGGAAGTAACACCTTGCGGACATGGAACGGTATTCCTGTTGGACTGAGCGAATATCAGGGACAGTCTGCTGTATCACCACCACGGCCACAAGGAGAACAAACTACAGCTACAGGTACAAATTCGAATGATGTGAGTGCCTCTGGACACGCAATTCAATCACCAGGTAATACACAGAGACCTTCTGCATTCAATATTGATATTGTGAAACGCGGAATACAACAAGCCGTAGAAGCTGCACGTGGCAGTCAGGCATCTGTCGTTGTTGTTGGCAACAGCCCATATATCAACGGCAAAGAAGAAATTGACCGCCCAAGTCTGCTGCTTCCGCCGAGTCAGGTCGAGCTTGTCAAAGCCGTGTGTGAAGCCAATCCCAATACAGTGGTTGTCATTATGGGCAGTTATCCATTTGCCTTGCAGGAGTTGAAAGGTATTGCCCGCGCAATCGTTTATATGACACATGCAGGTCAGGAATTGGGGAACGCGCTTGCAGACGTGCTGTTAGATTATTATGCCCCGGCAGGCAGATTGAATATGACATGGTATGAAGACGAATCACAGCTTCCTGACATGATGGATTATGACATCATTCAGAATGGCATGACTTATATGTATCATGAAGGACCGGTTCAATATGCATTTGGTCATGGCCTGACGTATTCCGAATTCGAATACGAAGCGATTCGTGTAAGTCGCAGTGCTTCGGCGGAATCCACCACCACAGATCAATTGAAGATTGAGGTGGAGGTACACAATAAGGGTGAACGTGACAGTGATGAAGTTGTTCAGATCTATGGATCTTCATATACCTCCCGAGTGAAACGTGCTCAGAAGCAACTGCTTGCTTTCCGTCGTGTTCATGTCAAAGCAGGGACGCGTGTTACGATAAGTTTCGAGGTTCCTGTTCAGAAGCTTGCGCTATGGGATGTTACCCGAGATCGATACTGCCTGGAGACAGCGACCTGGGCTATCCTGGCAGGGCGTTCTTCCGCAGATATACGTCAGTCGGCTGATATTAAAATTGAAGGTGAGACGATTCCTGATCGTCCGCTGCACTTGCTTACCTTTGCGGAGAATTACGATGCTTGTGCAGGTGTTCTACTGGATGAATGTCTGGAAGGACGTTCGGCAGTTCGGGCAATCACTCCGGATGAATCTTTATATCGAGAGGGTCAGTCGTCTTGGATCTCTTTCAACCATAATGCTGTTCAAGAAGTACAAGGATTTGAAGCCAGAGTGGCAGCTTTTGGAGAAGAGGGAAGACTGGAGATTCGTTCCGGAGGACTGAAAGGCGAACTGCTCGGTGTGTGTGAAGTTTCTGGACCTGGAGGCAGTGTGAATGGGAAAGATATCAAGTGGACAACAGTTCAGTGTTCGCTAGAGGCCCCACATAAGGTGAATGAGCTATATATTGTCTTCAAAGGTGGAGCAGCGTTACGGCACTTTAGATTGTTGTAGTTGTAGCATGTCCTGAATAATCAACCTCCGAAACAAGCACAATAATGCTATTGTGTGTAGAATCTGTAAAGGTGGTTGTGGTATGAACGATAAAAAGTGGGACCTCGTCGCACTTGCTTCCATCCCTTTAATTATGACCTTGGGTAATTCCATGCTTATACCGATCCTGCCACAGATTGAACGTGAGTTGAAGGTATCTGCATTTAAGGTCAGTATGCTCATTACAGTCTACGCTGTAGTTGCCATCCTGCTTATTCCTCTTGCAGGGTACTTGTCGGATCGTTTTGGCAGAAAAGCAGTTATCATTCCCAGCCTCGTTATTGCAGCCGTCGGAGGTGCTGTCGCTGGTGTGGCAGCATGGATGCTGAACGGAAACATAGCCTACTGGACCATTCTGGGTGGCAGGTTATTGCAGGGAATAGGTGCTGCGGGCGCATTTCCTATTGTTATCCCGTTGGTTGGGGACATGTTTAATGATGAGAATGAAGTAAGCAAAAGTCTGGGTATCATTGAGACCTCGAATACGTTTGGTAAAGTCATAAGTCCGATTCTGGGTGCAGCGCTGGCAGTCTGGTTCTGGTATGCGCCATTCATGGCTATTCCTATACTTTGTGTGCTTTCGCTGGTTCTTGTTATTTTCCTGGTGAAGACTCCTAGGAAAAAAGAAAAGCCTCCCACCTTTACGGAATTTGTGGCATCCATTCGTGACGTATTAAAAGAAAAGGGACGCTGGTTGTATGCGTTGTTTGCAATCGGTGGTATTTGCATGTTTGTCATCTTTGGTGTGTTATATTATCTATCCGAGACGCTGGAGAGCGAATTTGCCCTGAAAGGTGTACTTAAAGGACTTGTCCTTGCGATTCCGCTGGCAGCGTTATGTCTTTCTTCTTTCCTGGCAGGGAAGTGGATTGGGAAGAACAAAACGCGAATGAAATGGCTTGGCTTCACAGGGCTTGCGCTTCTGACGGTATCCCTTGGCGTTATAGGTTTATTCGATAATATCTATGTTGTAGTAGGTCTTTTCACATTGGGAAGTGCCGGAATAGGTGCAACGTTACCATGTCTGGATGCATTGATTACAGAAGGCGTGGACAAAAAACAGCGGGGCACAATCACGGCTCTGTTCAGCAGCATGCGATTCATTGGGGTATCTCTCGGTCCGCCTGTCGTTTCTTTGTTGATCGGTTCTCATCATTTCTTGCTTTTTGGTGTGCTCGCTGCGTCTGGCGCAGTGGGCGGATTGCTCACCTTATTTGCAGTTAAACCGGATAAGGGAGATCAACCTACTTCAGGAAGCAAGCAGAAACAGGATGAAACATCTATGGATGTGATCGAGACGAGTAGAGGGTATGTTTCCATAGGTCGCAAGAAAAGTCCATTTTAGATAGACGGTGCTGTATGCTGCGTTCATTTCCATGCTGTCTTAAGTTTAACATCCAGATCTGTTCAAAAAAAACGCGTTTACGCCTAAGAAAGCGGATGAATTTGCTTTCTGGGTGTAAACGCGTTTCTCGTTTCTATGAGCAGAATGACCTTAACCAATCATTCGTGTTTGCTTTTATTTGACTGGCTAGTTTCGGTGTTGCCGGCTCCAGATTCTGAATTCTTGGATTGATCTAGAGGTGGTTCCGTTGCAGTGATATGAGTATGAGCGAGCAGAGCATGAGGTTCAATGGAGAAGCTGCCGCTTCGTTTTCCCTGAATCAGATATATAAGCAAGAACAGAATCATAAACATTACGGAATATCGATACATATCGGTATAACTGGTTATGGCCGCAATGGCGCCAAGAAGAAGGGCACCGGTCGCAATACCCAGATCCAGCGAGTTCAAAAACATACCATTAGCCATACCTCGTTGAGTAGGAGATACAACTTGAATCATCCAGGTCTGCAGAGACGACTGCATGGAACCATAACCGATTCCGTAGATAAAGGCAGCAATGAACAGGAGGGACATGGAGGTTGCATACGAGAGCAGAATGAGGCCGACAGCAACGAATATTGCCCCTGGAATGAGCAGTGCTTTTGGACCTTTATTGTCATAGATCCGTCCTGCAAATGGTCTAACCAATAACACGGCGAGTGCATTGAACAAAAAGAACAGCGCAGGATTGGCCAGATTGGCTTCCTTACCATACAAAACGATGAATCCGACAAGCCCACCATAGGTGATGGATAATAGGCAATTCAGCACACTGGGCAGAATCAACTTGCGGTTGAAAGGTGTCTTCTGTTTTGGGTTGGACCCTGAAGCACTTGTTGTGGCTTGTGGCATGATGGTTGTACTGTTATCGGTTCTGACTGCTTTTTTGCGTGTCAGCGAATAACTCAGTGGATAGATCACAGCGAGCACACCCGCAGTGCATAACATCAGGGTTACAAAACCTGCACCCTGGAGCAGAGTGACCCCAATGATTGGACCCATAGACATAGCCAGGCTAGTCGATAGACCAAAGTAACCCATACCTTCACCCATTCGTTTGACGGGCACAATGTCCGAGGCCATCGTTGGAAAAGCGGTACTGCTCATACCAAACCCGATACCAAACAACATTCTGAGCAACAAGAGCACAGCTATGCCTGCAGCAAAATAATAGCCGAGCGTTGCCAGCAGGGCTACGGACAGGCCTATATAGATCATGGCGTTACGAAGACCCTTCTCCAGTGCTTTCGCGGAATAGAGACGGGCTGCTATGGCACTTAGTGCAAACAGACAGGTGAATAAACTTACTTCAAACGCATTCGCGTGAAATCGCTCCTGAACGTAGGACGGAAGCGGAGAGACAATCATGTGCAGTTGCAAGAACAACAAGAAGTTGCACAGCATCAGCAGTATAAAATCGGTAGTCCATAGTCTAACTTGTTGTGTAGATTGTTCTTTCATGATGATGTATTCCCCCTGAGTTGTGATTCATTACAAGTTGCGGTTAATGAGGGAAAGAGTATGTTTAAATGCTTCCATCTGGTCTTCGGATATACCTTCAGCAAGTTCTTTATTCATTTCTCTTTCAATCGGAACGAGGATATCAATTAACGCTTTGCCTTCCGAGGTGAGATATAACAGATAGGCTCTGCGATCCTGTTCGCTGGTCCGGCGTTCTACCCAGCCTTTTTTCTCAAGCAGATCAATAATCCGCGCAGTGGTGGGTTGGTCTTTGAAGACACGTGCAGCGAGTTCCTTCTGATTCACACCTTCACCGCGGTCAACATTAAAGAGAACAGAAAATTGCTCTGTCGTAATATCATAAGGTTTGAATCGCGTCGCAAGTAAAGCTACTGCTTTACGGTGTGTGAAACCCAGCATGAATCCAACAGATTGTTCCAGTGTATAGTCCATGTGATTGCTAGACCTCGCTTCCATAATAAAATGTCCTAATTAATTAGTTGTTACAACAACTATATGTCAAACAAGTATTTTTGTCAAAATGAAATATTCTCATATCGAACTTACGTGTGCGCTGTGCAATGATCAGAAAATACTGTTAGAATAGGGATGAAACCGCTTTTATAGAATCGATGTCTAGCGTGCTTGAAAAATGGAGAAAACCAATCTGCTCTAACTGATGTTGGAGATGAACAAGGAGAGCTGTGTATGCTAAAGAATATACCCGCAATAATACCTCCAGAGTTACTCAAAATCATGTCCGAAATGGGTCATGGAGACGAGTTGGTTCTGGCGGATGGCAATTTCCCCGCAGCCAGTCATGCCAAGCGACTGGTACGCTGTGATGCACTGGGAGTTGTTGAACTGCTGGATGCCATCCTGCAATTATATCCACTGGATACCTATGCTGAGCGTCCCGCTGCTGTCATGCAGGTTGTGAAAGGGGATCAGGTGATCCCGATCATATGGGAAGACTACCGCCGGTTGATTGAAGAATACGAGGGCATCACGGATGCTTTTGATCATGAAGAACGATTTGATTTTTATAAACGGGCTTCGAATGCCTATGTGATTGTTGCAACTGGTGAGCGAGCGCAATATGCCAATCTGATTTTGAAGAAAGGCGTCATTTTTCCCGATGCTGATCCTGGTCAGGAACAGCAGAATGCTGAATCGAACTGAATAATTACGGCGACGGAGCAGTGGATGCTTTGGTCGCCTTTTTATTTTTACCAATACGAAGTAAATATAACAAAACGTACAGAATTGGCATGGACTAGATAAGCAGGATGCAATCTGGAAACGCGCATGAACGAATGTCAGCTCACAGCTCAAGATACTACAAACTTTGATGCAGATGATGAATGGGGAAAAAGAAAGGACTGTTTTACAATTGAAAGAAATACAAACGAGGAGACGATGGTCTCCATCCCAGAGGAGTTGAGTAAAATGCAGCACCGAATCAGACAAGCGGGTCTTCTTGATAGTAACGAAGTGGGACGATTGTTCAATGAGTACAGGATGTTCTACAACCAAAATGCTGACATTGAGGCAGCACGTCAGTATATTAGAGAACGAATGGAAGGCCATGAATCGGTGATTTTGGTAGCAGAAAAGCCAATCTCGAATGGCTTTATTTGTACTGGATTGGTTCAACTGTATCCCAGTTTCAGTTCGGTATCGATGGGGCCTGTCTGGGTGCTTAATGATCTATATGTGCATCCGGATTATCGTCAGCAAGGCATTGCTAGGAAGCTCTTGCAAGCAGCCAAGCAATTGGCATCTGAACGAGGAGTTCTTCGTATATCACTCTCAACTGAGTTAAGTAACAAGCAAGCCCAAGCTTTATATGAATCCGAAGGATATGCACAGGATACCAAATTCATGTATTATGAACTTAATGTATAAGAGTTTGCTCCAAAAGATGGACTATATGAATGAATGGCACACTTGTGTCGTCGGCAACAAGGGAGGGGGGGCGCAACATGATGCAGTGGATTGCCATGATCACGATGTTAATTGATCATATAGGGGCTGTCTTTTTTCCACATATTATAGAGTTGAGGATCATAGGTCGTATCGCTTTTCCAATCTATGCTTTTGCAGTGTATATCGGTTATAAACATACACGAGACGTACAAAAATACATATGGCGGCTGTTCTGGATTGCGATCATATCACAGGTGCCTTTCATGGCTGCGTTTAATCATTATTCTCTGAACGTGGTGTGGACATTGTGGTCAGCCCTGTTGGTATTATTCGTTATCGATAAATTGCCATCCAAACTACTAGGGATTCCGATTGTAATTGGAGCAGGGTGGTTCATGGAAATTAGCCAAATGGATTACGGGATGTACGGGTTGTTATTGGTTCTGTTATTCCGTTATTTCCAGGGTCCTGTACTTGTCGTGGCACATGTCTTGTTAAATGCACTATATCTTCTGCTGCATAACAGCTCTGTGCAAATGTATAGTGTGCTCGCAACCGCCGGCATTGCTATTGCTCAGTATTATCAAGCGGGATTCCGTATGAAGGGGCCACGTTGGGTCTGGCGTTATTTCTATCCAGCTCATCTTGCCATCATTGCAATTATCCGATGGATCTAAAAGAATGACCCAAAAATGCGAAGTAAAGAAGCCATCTTATCGTCAGTGAATGACGATAAGATGGCTTCTTTCGTGTGACCTTATTTATTAATTAAATGCTAATGATAAAGTGAAACTTACTCCATTGCTGTAGAAGTGCCGTTATGGTGCCGGATTGCAGACGGGAAATATCCAATCTGAACGGCGTAGTCTAACATGGCGGAGATGAAGCGATCATCTGTTTTTGCACATGAGATACCGGCAGGTTCCACATAAGCCGTGGTGACAGGGCAAGCATAGACATATGCTGAATCCTTCGCACCGTCGCCTTCAAGCTGTGCAATAGCCAACTGAAGAGCTTCCGGCTCTTTGCTGATGCTCGCATCGAACAACCAACGTGTGTAATCGGCGAAAGGTAGCGTTTCGACTTCGTAACCAGCCCGATTCACAGAACGGATCAGCTCATCATAACGTATGGGCTCCGGATTACAGATGTGGAATACACGACCGGCGGTATCCTGACGTAAGGCCAGATGAACGATAGCTTCACTTGCATAGTTTATCGGTGTAAAATCAACCATCCAGTCAGCCGCAGGAGCCTTGCCGAGCAATAACATTGCTTTGATCATACGATAAAAGGCGTTGCTATCAATATTGGACTGGAAGCGTCCAGTTTCGGAGTGGCAAGTGAGATTACCTGCACGATAGATGCTGACAGGTACACCTTCCTCTGCCGCAATCATGAGGACTTTCTCGGCTTCAAGCTTGCTGTCCGAATACAGGTTGTCCACATGCAAGTCAGCCGGGAACCGATCATATTGCAGGGAAGATTCCCATTGTCCGCTGAGTGCCAGATCTTCCGGAATACCCATCGTGGATACATGGTGGAAGGAAGCACCTGGTTTGCTGCGAATCAAGTCTAGCAATGCGACCGTTCCTTCCACGTTTGTTTTGGCGAACTGATCGGCATCGCCGAAATGACGTACGTCTGCAGCGCAGTGGATGACACGGTCAATTCGATCCTGAACATAAGCCCTTTGTTCAGCGGACAGACCGAGATTAGGTTGTTCGAGATCCCCTTCAATAATCTCCACGCGAGTGGAGAGTTGGTCAGTCAGTTGTTTGCCGAAATAACCTTCCAGCACGTTAGTCAAACGTTCCATTGCAGTTATTCCATTGGATGGTCGACGAACAAGGGTGTAGATCCGTGTACTGGAATTCAGAATTAACTGTTGCAGCACATGAGAGCCCAGATAACCAGTTGCTCCAGTCAGCAACACATGCTCAGGTTCACGAATGAGCGGATACCCCAACTGGGGCGTTAGCTCCACAGGGTGTTCGGATAATTGTGTAATCATACCATCGGTCACCACTGAATCCGTAACTACTGCTGCACTGAGAGACAATACTTCCACACGACGAGCGAGAGCACGGACTGTTTTCTCGGCAAAGAAGTCGGCAATGTTCAGTTGTGGATAATGTGGCTTCAGAATAACCAGTACATGAATAACCCGGAGTGAATCCCCACCGATATTGAAGAAGCTGTCTTCGACACCGAAGTCATCGTGCTGAAGGATTCCTTTCCATGCGTCCAAGATAATGGATTCCGTCTCCGTCTCAGGCATGACCCGGTCAGGGCGATCTTCATGTCGTTCCACATGAGGCAGAGATACCATCGCTTTGCGATTGATTTTTCCAGTCGGTGCAATCGGCATTTCATCCAGCTGACAGATCCACTTTGGTACAAAATAAGAAGGAAGTTTCTCCGTCAGTTCTGCCTTGATGTCCGTAACAGAGAGGGTACTGCCATCTTTCGATGTAAAGTAACCAACCAGCATATTTTGTCCATCGGATTCTTTCTTCGGAATGACCGCAACGTTCTGGATCTGATCAAGCCGTGCAAAGTGATCTTCAATCTCCCCGATCTCAATCCGGTGACCACGAATTTTTAGCTGAGAGTCACTGCGACCAACATATTCCAGCAACCCGGTATCCAGCAATTTGGCAATATCGCCAGACTTGTAGATTTTCTCACCTATCGCAAACGGGTTCTCAATGAATGCTTGCTCTGTACGTTCTGGCTGATTCAGGTAACCTTTGGCCAATGCAGGGGTAGCAATATATACCTCACCAGGTACACCTGCCGGACAGAGCTGTTGTTCTTCATTTACAATGTATACTTTGTAGTTATGAATCGGTTTACCGATAGGGATGTTCACCACATGTTCGGGAACCTGCTCACTGATGCGGTGAGTAGTTGTGGCTACTGTACATTCGGTAGGTCCGTACACATTAACAATATCAATCTGGTTTCCGAATTTGCGCTGGAAGGCACGAACCTGTTCACCATATAACGCTTCTCCGGCTACAGTAATGATTCTGACTTTGGCCAGCTTGTGGAAACCTTCATCGGATAAGTAGGAAGCAAGCTGATTGAAGAAAATCGTAGGCAGTATCGTAATGATGGTTGTTCCTGTCCGTTCAATTGCACTTGCGAATTCTTCAACGGATACACGTTCTTCCGCAGACAACAGATATAATTCTGCTCCATAGAACAAGGCGCCAATGGTATCCCACACGGATGCATCAAAGCTGTATGTAGCAAACTGGGTTAATACATCACCTGGTTGAATGTCACAATCACGTTGAACCACACTGCCAAGATTGGTTACACCCCGGTGGGCAATCAGTGCACCTTTGGGTTTACCGGTCGACCCTGACGTGTAGATAATATACGCAAGATCATCGGGCTGAATATCCAGATTGGGGTTACTTGCTGCAAATCCGGCCAAACGACCATCCACAGCGAGAATCTGACGGACCGTAGCTATACTGGAGAACAAGCTGGAAGCTTGGGCATAAGAAGCCTCCGTTGTCAGCACGAAGGAGGATGCCGTATCTTCCACGATATAACTGTTACGTTCTTGTGGATGCTCAGGGTCGATCGGAACATACGCACCACCTGCCTTCAGAATACCAAGCAGGGAGATGATCGTCTCCAGACTCCGATCCATAAAGATACTCACGAATTCACCTTTCTGCAATCCATTGGATAACAGAACACGTGCAACCTGATTAGCTCGTTCATTCAATTCCCTGTACGTATAACTTTTGGATGGCGATGTTATCGCCGGTGAATCTGGATATGCCGCTGCCGTTGCTTCGAACCAGCCATGAACCGTTTGATTCTCTGGTTCGAGAACAGAAGTATCATTCATTTCACGGTAAAGCAATCGATCTGAGGCGGAAAGAATATCTACCGTACCGATTGCTTTCTCACCGTCACGCACAAGGGCGAGTAGAAGAGTCTGATAATATTCTGCATATCTCAGCACGGTAGACTCTTTTAACAGTGAACTATCATAGAACAGATCGAGGATGAGCATGTTCTGATCATCTCGAACGTTCCAGTTTAATATTTGAGGAGCTTGAGGCAACTGTACACTATTCAGCATAAAAAACGATTCAGGGTATCCACCGTTTTGCAACGTGTATTCAATCTTGAGCTGCTCTGAAACTTGATGACATAGTTGGCTGAAGGTCAATTTCCCCTGAATCTGTAATGAAAGATAGGAAGCTGCCTGATCGGGGGAAAGTATACCTATGGCAAGTTCCTGTTCAGCTGACAATCGGAATAACAAGGCTGCATAAGCTGAGAGGAGTACCGGGTACACCATCTGTTCTCCATACTTCTGTTTAAGTTCACGGCTCAGAGAAGCATGTAATGTGATTTGAGCAGACTGATAAGAGAATGATTGTTGACGTCGCCCAAAATCCAGTGGAATCTGCAGAACTGGCAAGCTAGATTCCATGGAATGGGAAGAAGATGGTTGGTTTTCAATCACTTCAGTTATTCCTCCTTGGTTCAAACCGAATGTTTGTGGATTTGAATTATTGTTTGCTTACATTGAAATGAGAGATCAATTCTTGGAGTTCCTCAGACATGCTGTTAAGGCGTGTGGAGGAGTCTACCAGTGTAATCAAAGATGCTTTTTGCTCATCAACAGATGAGGAAATTTGTTCACTGCTGTTTGCTGTCTTACTTACGCTTGAAGACAAGTCGTCTGCTGTAGCGGTCATTTCCTCCGTACCCGCAGAGATTTCTTCTGTCGCGCTTGATACTTCCTGAATCTGATTAGATACTTTTTTCGCTGCTTCTAAAATATCTTCGAACAGTTGTCCTGTTTGATCGGCTACGCTGAGTCCTGTATCTACTTCTGACGTACCTTGTTCCATTGCACGTACAGCTTGTTTAATTCCAGCTTGAATCTCTTGGATCAATACGCCAACCTGGCTGGTTGCTTGTTCAGACTGCTCGGCAAGTTTGCGTACTTCACCTGCAACAACTGCAAATCCTCTTCCTTCTTCACCAACACGAGCTGCTTCAATGGAAGCATTAAGAGCAAGCAAGTTGGTCTGGCTGGAGATACCCGAGATGATATTGAGAATATCGCCGATTTCCTGTGAACGACTCTCCAGAACCTCAATGGCAGAAGCGGTATTCTTAACCGATTCCGTAATCAGATTCATCTGTTCAGACACCTGACGGACAACGCTGTTACCTTGTTGCGAACGACGTTCCATCTCATAGGCTTCATCCGCTACACTTGCCGAGCTGCTGGCAATCGTCTGGATTACGGTAGCCATCTCGGACATGGCACGTGCACTATCCCGTGTTGCCTGTTCCTGTGAACGAATGTTGGAAGTGATTTGAGTTACATTATTATTGATAGAATCTGCATTCTCACTGTTGCGCTCGGAAACTTCATATAGCTCTTTGGCAGACTGATTTACTTCTTGTGACGTGATTTGCACTTTAACGATAGTATCGTTGATTTTGCGAACCATGGTGTTGAACTTCTCGTTAACGAGTCCCAGATCGTCTTTGCCTGTCGGAATGTTGACATTCAAATTACCCCGACTTACGTCATCAATTCCTTTGATCAAGTGACGGATAGGGGAAAGTGTGTTTTTAACTACAAGGTATTGGATAATCAGGAATAACAGCAAGAAGGCCACAAGGATGATAATTCCGTTTTTGAGCAAGGAGTTTAGTCCCGCGGGTACGGCTGATGCATCTGCATCAACGGCAAAATATGAGAAAATCTTTCCGTTGCTGTCTTTGATTGGATATGCAATGGTTGTCCATGTTCCGAAATCATCGGAATAAAATGTTGTGAATGTTGGGCGATCCGTATTAAGCATTTCTTTCAGTGCATTGGCTACAACGACCGGCTGCTCATACATGTCACCAATATTTACGTTCTCACTTTGAAAAGCCTCTCTTAGGTTGGTTGGCATCGCTACAAGGGAAGTTAATCTCTTGTTATCGCCACCGAGCTCAACACCGAAGATGTAGGCTTGTGCAATGTTAGGATAATATTCTTGCATCTCATCGAAATACGCTCGTAATTTCGTTTGTGTTGCTCCATCATAGCTACCTTCCGTAATAGCAGCTTGTACCTCGGCAGGATTGATATCTTCAGCCCATTTTTTGGTAATTTGTTCCACCTGTCCATGCAGCTGTTCAACAAGAACTGTTTTTTGAAAATAGTAACTGCTTGCGATAAGTGCTACCCCGATGATAACGATATTGGTAAATGAGAGTAACAAATTTTTGGAGAAAAACGACATGCTTTTCCAACTTAATGATTTCACTAAATTCCACTCCTGATCTTCTTTAAATTAAGAAACTTTAGGGTTGCATTGGTACAGTGAACTAGATCATTCCGTGATCCCCTCCAAAGGAAATTTATGCGACCATGGTCTTGGTTTATCAGTCGCTTTCGTAGAGACTTATGTACCGTATGAACCATAGGTGTCTAATTATTAAAACACATCTATAATTAATATGTCGTATAAAATGTCGTTAAATTGAATAGTATCGTTAAATTTTTTTTAATATTTTACGTATTTATGGACATATCAGATGGTTTATAGGTATTTAGAACTGTTTATTTTAAAATTTCCCATTTTTTAGCTTCATTCTGTATTCTATAACATGGTGGGTAAAAATACATCCTTCAACAAAACAAAAATATGATGGCAGAGATGCAACAGAAGGCACGGATATACATCGGAAGCGGTTTTATCTATAATAACTACATATGCATTTCTCAAATTATGAGCAGCGGGGGTTTATAGATGAATCTTAAACAGATAGCAGCAGAGCGTGCGGCAGAATATGTTGAAGATGGAATGAAGGTTGGATTGGGAACAGGTTCAACAGCTTATTATGCCATCTGCCGGATCGGTGAGCGGGTACGTGATGGATTGAACATTCAAGCGGTTGCCACTTCAGAGGCTTCAGACAAGCTTGCCCGTGAATGGGGGATTCCCATCGTCCCATTTGACCAGATTGGACGTCTGGATCTGACCATTGATGGTGCTGATGAAGTTGATCCCGAATTTAACCTGATTAAAGGGGGGGGCGGGGCTCTTTTGCGTGAGAAAATCGTGGCGGCCAATAGTGACAAATTGATTATTGTAGCGGATGGCAGCAAAGCCGTGCAAAAGTTGGGGAAATTCCCGCTTCCAGTTGAGGTGGTTCCATTTGCTTCTGAGTGGACCTTCCAGGCGCTCGAAAAATTGGGGTGTCAACCACAGTGGCGGATGGATGGACAGCAACGTTATCTGACAGACAACGGAAACCTGATAGCAGATTGCCACTTGGAGGCGATTGATCACGCTGCGGACCTTAATGTTCGATTGAACATGTTACCAGGTGTTGTTGATAACGGACTATTTGTGGATATGGCTAGTACAGTCATTCTTGCCAATGCGGACGGAAGTATCGAAGAACTTCATCGTTCTTAATATGGAAGAGGGTGCTTTTCATCGTATGAAAGAACTGCCAATCGTTGATGGTGAACTTGTACTCAGGTGTGTGGAGAAACAGGATCTGAAAGAACTCTACGAATTGATCTACAGTGATGACGTACCTGAATGGAAGCAATGGGATGCACCCTATTACCCACTTAAACACGAAAGTTATGAAAGTTTTGAACAAGGTATGCTCAAACGTATGGAAGTAGGTCCAGGCGATTCCAAACCCGTATCAATCCGTATTATTGAATCCGACAGACAAATTGTGGGTACAATCAGCTATTACATAGAAGATGAGTTATCCATGTGGCTGGAAATGGGGATTGTAATATACAGATCTGTCCAGTGGGGACGCGGGGTTGGCACACGCTCACTTACCATGTGGTCAAGTCATTTGTTCGAACAGATGCCTTTGGTTCGGGTTGGATTGACTACTTGGTCTGGTAATGAACGTATGATGCGTGCGGCTGTGAAAGCCGGATTACAGGTGGAGGGGCGAATGAGGAAGTGTCGTATCGTTCGCGGGCAGTACTATGATTCAATTCGTATGGGGATGCTCCGTGAGGAGTGGGAGCAGAAGCTGGCCCCTCATACGAGCCGAAATGTAAACAACTGATGGAGGATTATTGAAATGCTGAACACGGAGGACAACCGGGAACTGTCTTTACAATTATTCGTGGTTCTTGTTCGGGCCTACAATTCTGTGACCTCACGTTCCAATCGGGACATCCAGAGTCACGGACTGAATACGACAGAATTTGGTGTACTTGATTTGTTATATCATAAGGGACCACAGGCATTGCAAAAGATTGGTGAAAAGGTGTTAATGTCCAGTGGTAATATTACGTATGTTGTAGATAAGTTGCAAAATAAAAATCTGCTGTTTCGTCGACCATCCAAGGAAGATCGGCGTGTCATTTACGCTGAGTTAACCGAGGAAGGAAGAGAACTGTTCACACAGATATTTCCTCAACACCATCAGGTCATCATTGATGCTTTGGAAGGACTTGACCCTTCCGAGAAAGTAGCTGCGATTAAGATGTTGAAGAAGCTGGGACTGGCGGCAGAAGGGAAAACTGACTTGCGTTCATAACGCAGGTCAGTTTTTTTTGTGGATCTCGAAAAGTACAGGTATATACTGGCTGACTGACTTGCAAGGCCCTCCATAATATAGGAAGATTGTTCTATACATTCATCGTGTGTAAAACATGATCATCGAAAGTTCATGTATAATGGAACAGAACGATTAAGAGCGGAATGGATGGATTGGATCAAGTAGAAGAACCTATCCCGATTGCAAGTTAACTAACATCGATCTCATTCTGGATTAGTCACGAATGAAGATTGAGTGTGATGCGGGTATGAGGAGGGTGGCATCTATGAGTCATCAAGAAGCAGGAGAACGTTTGCTCCAAGAATCTGCGAACTTAGCTGATAAAATAACGGAGAAACAGTATCTCAGACAGCCCGATTTACTTGACCGATTTGGCGAGAATGGAAAAATGCGAACCAAACAGGATTCGGAGTATAGCTTGAACTATTTGGCAGAAAGTGCGCTCGTACAGAGTCCAGGTCTGTTTACTCATTATATTGCCTGGCTGAAAGTTCTACTTGAGGGTTATAAGGTATCACCAGAAGACCTGGTGATTAATCTCAATCTGATCAAAGAGACATTGGAAGAAGAATTTGACCATCCGTCAAAGGCGCTTCTGCTCGAGTATCTGGAGATGGGAATATATAGAACAACACATATGGAGTCACAGGCGGGTTACATCAACGAATCCATGCCATATGGAGATGCCGCGCAATCGTACTTACAGTGTTTGCTTGAGAATAAACGGAAAGAAGCCTTTGAGATCATTGAAGCCCAGTTAGAAGCCGGGGTGACGATTCGTGATATTTATCGATATATCTTTCAGCCTACCCAATATGAAATTGGACGATTGTGGCAATGCCATCGTATCAGTGTGGGGCAAGAACACTTTTGTACGGCAGCGACCCAGTCATTCATATCACGTCTTTATTCTCGCTGGCTGATTCATACGGGTCAGGATAAAAAACTAGTGGCTACTTGTGTAGGCAGTGAACAACATGAGATCGGACTGCGTATGCTCACAGATGTGTTCGAGATGGAAGGTTGGGATACGCACTATCTGGGAGCCAATGTTCCCAATGGAAGTGTAATAGAGGCTATAGAGCGGCATCAGGGCGATGTTGTTGCGATTTCAGTTACGATGACGTATCACCTTCATCTGGCCAAAGAGTTGATTCATCTGATCCGTCATCATCCGGCAACGGCACATGTGAAGATTATGGTTGGGGGATATCCCTTTAATATTGATCAGGAGTTGTGGAAAACGATAGGAGCTGACGGTTATGCGCCAGGAGCCGATGAAGCCGTAGCGGTTGCAGAACAATTACTGTCTCAGCCAGCTACATGTAATGATTTTGATATGGTTAGGGATTAGGAGAGGGATGTTGTGATGTCTAATGAGAGCGGAGAGATACAGAGGCTACGCAGAACGATTGAGCAGTTATCAGATCAGATGATCCGGAGTAAAGAGCAAGAGGAACGGATACTTACGGAATTCTCGGATATGAATAATGAACTGGTGACACTCCAGCGTCTGCTTGCAAAGAACAATAACAGTCTTGAAGCTGCACGTCAGCAAGCAGTAGACGCAGGTGATTCAAAAATCGCATTTATTGCAGGCATCAGTCATGATTTTCGTACGCCATTAAATGGCATATTGGGGATGGCTGAGATGCTGAAGCTGTCTCCATTGTCTGAAGAACAGGAGAATTCCGTTTCCGTTATACAGGATGCTACCAAACTGTTGCTTAAGCTGATTGAGGATCTTCTGGATCTGTCCAAACTTGAGGCGGGTCAGATGCGACTTGAACTGGGAGAAGTGGATCTGCAAGAGACGATAAACTATATTATTCGTTTGCTCGAACCCCAAGTCAGAAAGAACGGAAATCAGTTATCGATAGACTGTGACCCCAGAATCTCTACCCTTCTTGAAGGGGATTCAACGAGGATTACACAGATACTGATCAATCTAATTCAGAATGCGAACAAATTCACATCAGAAGGTACAGTGCGGATACGAGTCGCCCTTATGAAAGATGATGAGATTACACAAATGATCCGATTTGAAGTCGAAGACACGGGCATTGGTATCTCGGAAGAAGATCAGAACCAGTTATTTCAACCCTACGTGCAGACTGAACGAGGACGCTCAAGTGAGTATGGAGGAACGGGCCTTGGATTATCGATCTGCAAGTCGCTCGTTACACTGATGGAAGGTCAGATTGGAGTAGACAGTCAGGAGGGTGAAGGATCAACATTCTGGTTCGAACTTACACTTGGTAAGAAAGACGGTAACCAGTCTGTTGCTTCCGCTCAAGGGCATCAGGGGCAGGATATGGATGATGAAGCTCCTTCTGTATCTGTATTGCTGGCCGATGATAATGTCATCAACCGGCAGCTTGTTATGTTGCAACTCAAAAAACTGGGAATAACCCAAGTGGACGCTGTAGTGAATGGGGAAGAGGCAATAGCTGCTTTTCTCAGCAAAAAATACAGTTTGATTCTCATGGATTATATGATGCCAGTGATGGACGGTTTGGAGGCAACACGCAAAATCCGCTCGATAGAAATGGATGAAATGCGCCATACCACACCAATCATTGCAATGACAGGTAATGTCATGCAGGGAGAGAAAGACAAGTGTATGGAAGCCGGGATGAATGACTTTATTGGCAAACCCTTCACGCTGGAAATTCTGAGTAAGATGATCGAGAAGTGGCAGCAATCCTCCGAACCGACCGAGGTACTAAATATGAGCATCGTACATGAGATTGCGGAATTAAACACCGATGGCGATCGTACACTCCTTGGTATGTTGTTGGACATGTATCGTACCGATACACCTGGCAAGATTGAGGTGCTGCGCAGACATATTGTGTCCGGTGACCATGTTGCTGCAACCGAGGTAGCCCATGATCTGAAATCAGGGAGTTTGAGCCTAGGGATTCGTTATTTATCAACTTTGTTTGCTCAGATAGAGCAGTTCGCGAAGGAAGGTCAATCACGGGAAGCAGAACCTTTGCTGGATGCTTTGTTACCCGCCTATCAAGCAGCATGTGCAGCACTGCAACGAGTAAGTAAAGATTGAATTTATCTTAATGAGGAAAGAGGGTAGGGCTCGTTCATGTTATTCTACGTACTTGCAGCACTGGTACTGATCTTTCTTGCTCTTCTGTGGGCAGGAGGGCTTTATTTTTTCAAAACGGCCATTCGCCGTACACCAAAAACGTTTTTGGTAGATAATCCAAATCTGATGCCTGAACCGGACAATGAAATCATTAGCAGTGCTTCTGACCTGAAGTGGCTGGATGCTCAGCCTACAGAAGAGATATCTCTTCAATCACATGATGGATTAAAACTGTATGGTACATGGCTCGGTTCCAATAAAGGGTCGAATCAGACGGTTATTCTGGCACATGGTTATTCGGGCAGAGGCAGAGAAATGGCTGGATTCGCCCGGTTTTATGCGGAAAAGCATGGTTATAACGTACTCATGCCAGATGATCGAGGTCATGGACAGAGTGAAGGTGATATCATTGGTTTTGGTTGGTTAGATCGGAAGGATTATGTCCAGTGGACCAACTGGGTGCTTGAAAAAGTGGGTACACAAGGGGAAATCATATTGCACGGCATATCCATGGGAGGAGCAACCGTACTGATGACAGGTGGTGAAGTTCTGCCGATTCAGGTTAAAGCGATTGTATCTGATTGTGCGTATACATCCGTGGAAGAAGAACTGACGTTCCAGTTGAAGCAATTATACAAGCTACCTGCATTTCCGTTTATACCTGTCACAAGTCTGATCTCCCGGTGGAAAGCAGGGTATTCCTTTAGAGAGGCTTCTGCTCTCAAGCAGCTTGCCAAAGTTAACGTTCCCGTGTTATTTATCCATGGTGAGGCTGATACGTTTGTACCAACGGAAATGGTGTACAGGTTGTATGAAGCCTGCCCAACCGAAAAGGAATTGCTGACCGTCCCCCGTGCCGGTCATGGCACAGCGTTTCAAGTCGATCGCACCGGATATGAGGCGGCACTGGAATCCTTCATGAAGAAAAATCTGTCGCCTGCTTTTAATTGATTTTTTTGTGACAATCTGGGTATTAAGTAGAAGATGCAAATCATTTACTAAACGATGGGGGTATCTTGATGGGAAACGAACAATTTGAGGCTGCACGAAAAGCAGAGGAAGGTTATCATTCCAATTTCTATCAGAATAATGAATTATTCGCCTCTGGTACCTGGATGTCGAGGCCCATGCCTATGGTGATGGATATGCTGGAACGCCTACTTGCTCACAAGGAGGAATTGCGTGTCCTCGATCTGGGATGCGGAGTGGGGAGGCATACGATACCGATTGCACAGCGCCTTGCAAAAACGAAGAGTGAAGTCATCGGTGTGGATTTACTGGATGAGGCCGTAGACGGACTTCGCAAGTATGCGAAAGAATATCAGGTTGATCATATCGTGCAGGCAGTGAAAGCAGATGTTGAACATTATGCTGTGGAGCCAAACTATTTTGACTATATCGCTGCTTGTTCTTGTCTGGAACATGTCTCAAATAAGCAAGCCTTCATGGAAGCGATAGACCGGTTACAGGCCGGAACTCGTACAGGGGGCATTCATTGTATTACGATGAGTACCAATGTGGAGGAGAAAGAAATCAATACAGGCAAGGAGATTAAACCATTAATTGAACTGAACCTGCCCACAGCCGAGGCGATTGCTATACTGGAGGATGCCTACAAAGGCTGGAATATTCTGCTTCAGGAACATGTTACACAGACGATTGAAGAGGAAAAGTATGATGAACCGACACAATTTCGTTGTGAACTGCTTCGTTTCGCTGTGCAAAAGCAATAAATTCTCTGCCGGGACCTGACAATGGACCCGGCCCTCTTAATGTGTGGTCTGAAGGGAGATCGTTAAGGATGAATACATATGTAATAGGGATGGATGGAGGAGGGAGTCACACGCGTGTGGCTGTCGCAGATCAGAACGGGAAGATTGTATCCTATGTACAAAAGAATGGTTGCAACCGTTATCACGATACCAATGCTGAGCAAAATGTGCTGGAGGGTATCGGAGCTGAATCGGCACACGACTTGAACTTTTAGAGGCTAACGACTACAATACGATAACGGAAACAAGCAAGGTATAGGAGGAATTAAGGTGTTAATTAATCTGAAATCACGCATACAGGAGCCGGAAGTACAGGAGCTGTTGTCCTACTCGGTTTTTCCTGATCCGGATCACTTGAACCGTGCGTTGCAACAATATGTAGAGAAAGACGAATTGCAAATGGGCGGTTACGAAGATGAGGGACAATTGATCGGTCTGATTGGATATGAGAAGACAGGAACAAGTGAGGTTACCATTCATCATATCTCGGTTTTGCCTGAAAACCGCTTTAAAAATTATGGACGTGGTATGATCTCACAACTGTTGGCAACATACAATCCTGATAGACTGATTGCTGAGGCCGAGCTGGAAGCCGTCGAGTTTTATCGGAATACGGGGTTTGTGGTATATAGTCTGGGTGAATTATACCCAGGTGTGGAGCGATTCCGTTGTGTGCTTGAAAAAGAGGAAGATACAGACGAAGAGTAGCACAGAGGCATTTTATTACTTTAAGAAATATATGGATTATCATCAGTACAGGATGTTGGATTTGGCAATGAGCTGAGTCGGACGTCCTGTTTTTTTTATCGTTTTCATCAGAAAAGCAGGAAAAAAGTATTGCTTTGTAAGATTGTTTCATTATAGAATAGTTTCACAGAAGAATAGTTCGTTAAGTGAACTATATAGATTCGGGAAAGGAGAATGAAGAATGAGTACACCGGATGCAAAAAGTTTGGTGAACCGCTATTTGGATGCTTCCTTTATGGTCAATAAGCGGTTTGATACGCGGATACGTGAACAAGTGGGGCAGACCATAACGACCGATCAGTTCTGCGCACTTCGTCTGATTGAAGAGAAACCTTTCTGCACGCCCTCTGATCTTGCAGAGCTTCTGTGTATAGGTAAGAGCAGCATTACCGCTTTGGTCAACAAGCTGGTGGATCGCGATCTGGTCCATCGGGCCGGGGATGAACGTGACCGCCGCGTTGTATATCTGACACTGACGGATACCGGACGACAGGTATACAGGGAAACAGAACAGGAAATACAGCAGATTCTGGAGCCGTATCTGGTTCATTTTAAACCGGAAGAAGTCCGGATTTTCATTGAATCTTTTGAGAAGCTTGCAGCTTTGCTATCGCATGAAGGAGGACGGGAGAACGAATGAGAACGATACTAAAAGCAAGATGGTGGTTAATGGGGCTATGGGTTGTTGTAGCTGCCGTGTTGATGTTTACCGCCCCTAACATGAGTGAACTGATTCGGGAAAAGGGACAGTTTTCGGTTCCGGAAGGGTACTCTTCCACCCAGGCAGCAGCGATTCTGAATGAAGCTGCAGCACAAAAAGGAGAACAACAGGGGAGCCAGATCGCCCTTGTATTCTATAATCCCGATGGGCTGGGCACCACGGGGAAACAAGAGGCAGAGAAGGCCGTTAAGCAATTGGAGGCCGACAAGGAGAAGCTCGGTATTCTGTCCATTCTGGAACCTTTCTCTCAGCCTGAACTGTCCGAGAAGATGATCTCAGCTGACGGAAAAACGATTCTAACATCGCTATCCATTGATCAGGGAGATCGTACGGTCAAGGAAATGCGGGAAGACCTGAATGAAGCATTGAAGTCCGTCAATGTGGAGCACTACATAACCGGTAAAGGTCTGATTGATGAAGACACCATTGAAAGTTCCCAAGAGGGGCTTAAGAAATCGGAATATATTACAGTTGTCTTTATTTTACTCATTCTGTTCCTGGTCTTCCGTTCGTTTGTAGCTCCGTTTGTCCCGCTGCTGACGGTGGGGATCAGTTACATTGTATCGCAACAGATTGTTGCATTCCTGGTGGATGGGATGGACTTCCCGATATCCACATTTACACAGATCTTTATGGTCGCCGTCATGTTTGGGATTGGTACGGATTACTGCATCCTGTTGATCAGTCGGTTCAAGGAAGAACTGGCTCATCATGAGAATACGTGGGATGCCATCATTGCGACCTATCGTACTGCCGGTAAAACGGTACTCTTCTCAGCACTAGCTGTGCTGGTTGGATTCATTGCGATTGGCTTTGCCCAGTTTATGTTGTACCGCTCTGCGGTTGCCGTAGCTGTAGGTATTGCTGTGATGATGCTTGCCTTGGTGACCATTGTGCCATTCTTCATGGCGGTGCTGGGCAAGAAGTTATTCTGGCCGTCGAAGGGTTCACTTGAACATGCCGAGAGCAAAATCTATGGTGCAGCTGGTCGCTTTTCACTTAAACGTCCATGGGCTGCGCTGCTCATCGTTGCAGCTGTCTGTGTGCCTCTTCTGGCAACCTACGATGGCAAACTGTCGTTCAATAGTCTCGATGAGATTGGTGAGAAATATGATTCCGTAAAAGCATTTAACATTATCTCTGACAGCTTTGGTCCGGGTGAATCGTTGCCGGGTCAGATCGTCATCCAGAACGATGAAGCGATGGATAATGCGAAATATATGGCCGTTGCCGAGAAAATTAGCCGGGAAGTAGAGAAAGTAGCTGGAGTCTCTGGTGTCCGTAGTATGACACGACCTACGGGTGATGAGATTAAAGATTTTGAAGTTACACAGCAAGTGGGAACATTATCGGATGGACTGGGTGAAGGCAAGACGGGTCTAGACAAAATCCGTGATGGACTGAGTGAAGCCAGCAGTCAGCTAAGTAAAAATGAACCACAGTTAAAAGAAGCTGCTGATGGAGCAGGTGAACTTACCAAAGGAACCTCCCAGTTGCAATCGGGTATCACGCAACTCAGTGAGGGACTAGGGCAGATTGAAAAAGGTATTCGTGACGGTTCCGCAGGTGCGGGTGATCTGAAAGCCGGACTTCAGCAAGCCAAAACGAGTGCAGATCAGCTTGCGCAGGCGAACAATCAGTTGCTTGAAGCCTATCGTCAGGCGGGAGCAGGGGTCGCTGCACTGGGGGATGGAACCCGAGAACTGGAACAACAGCTGAACGGGGTTTCAACAGCTCTAACCAGTCTGTCCGAATCCTTCACAGCACTTGAAGAGCGTTATCCTGAATTGCAGCAAGATGCTGATTACCAGCGTATCAAAGGTACGATTGGAGAAACAGGTTCTGGCACAGCGCAACTTGCTCAAGGTTTGGGTCAGATTAAGACCAAACTTGGGGAAGCCGCTACTGGAATTAATCAGGCCAATGAAGGGTTTGCCTCCGCAGCAGCCGGACAAAAGGCGCTTGCCGATGGCCTGGGCCAGATTGTAACGGGAATTGGTCAGTTGCAATCCGGTCTCAAACAGGCTGCAGATGGTCAGGGCAAAGTGATTAGTGAAATTCCTTCCATTCAGGATGGACTTGGCCAGCTTCAGGGTGGTCAGGAGAAAATCCAACAAGGCTTCTCGGATCTGAGTGGTCAGCTGACACAACTGACAGATGGACTGAATCAAAGTGTCGATGGTATTAAACAGGTATCCGGTGGACTGGATTCAGCGCAGGACTACCTGACGCAATTGCAAAATTCACCAGATTCCGATCTGGCAGGCTGGTACGTTCCTGATGAAGCACTGAACAGCAAAGACTTCACACAGGTATTTGATACGTATCTGTCTGAAGATCGGAAAACGATGACGATTGATGTTATTTTCGCCGAAAATCCATACGGAACAGAAGCCATTGATCGTGTTCCTGACATTGAGGCGGCAGTACATCGCGCGGTACAAGGCAGTACACTTGAAAAAGCAGATATCGCCATAGGTGGCGTTACCAGCACGTTTGCAGATTTGCAGGGGATCTCGAATAACGACTATACACGTACTGTAATGCTGATGCTGGCAGGCACATTTATTATTCTGGTCGTACTGCTTCGCTCGGTCATTATGCCATTGTATCTGATCGTTTCCTTATTACTGGCTTATTTCACATCGATGGCGTTAACCGAAGTGATCTTTGTTAATATCCTCGGATTCGCAGGCATTAGCTGGGTTACTCCGTTCTTCGGATTTGTTATGCTGATTGCACTTGGTGTGGATTATAGCATCTTCCTGATGGACCGTTTCAATGAGAACAAAGGTATGAAAGTACAGGATGCGATGTTGTACGCGATGAAAAACATGGGCACCGTTATTCTATCTGCCGCAGTCATTCTGAGCGGTACATTTGCTGCGATGTATCCATCCGGTGTTCTCTCGATGATGCAGATTGCCACAGTAGTCCTTAGCGGATTGATCTTGTACTCTCTGCTGTTCCTGCCATTCTTCGTCCCAGTGATGGTGAAGATGTTTGGCCGGGCCAACTGGTGGCCGTTCCCGAACAAGGAACAATCAGATTCCGTTGATTCGGATCGGACCATAGGCATGTAATGCATTGCAATGAATCAGGCTCTGCCGCGTTATGCGGCAGGGCTTTTTTCTTTTTTTACCTCTACAGAAGAAGAAATATGGTTTTATGCAAAAGAAAGGTGCATGCCTAAGGACACCATCCCGCGCCTTGTCTTGCCACTCATCATAAGATATAGAGCAGTTCATTATTGTTCAGAGAAATCACAGCAGAGAGGGGCGACGGGATGGTATATCGATATGTGGCTATAGGAGATTCATTAACGGTAGGTACAGGAGCGTTGCTGGGCACCGGCTTTGTTCCTTTATATCGGCGAATGGCAGAAATGAATGTTCGTACGTTTGTATCCATGGAAAATATGGGCGTGAATGGACTGACGTCGGGGGAAATGTTGCAGATGATCTCTTCGCATCCCCGAGTGCGGCAATCGCTCCGTGAAGCGGATATCATTACCATATCCATTGGCGGGAATGATCTGATTCGTACGTTTAAAGCAAGTAATGGCATTCCAAATGCCAGCAAAATGACACAGGTGCTCGGAGAAACCCGCAGTAATGTATCCCAGATCATGCGGCACATTCGGCAGTTAAAGGGCAACCATGAGTATATGGTCCGATCCATCGGATTGTACAACCCGTATCCACAAGCGACGGAAGCTGCGTACTGGGTGCGCCAATATAATTCGTTTTTGAATGGAGCGGGATCAGGCAACTATGCGTGTGCTCAGGTGTATGACAGGTTTGAAGGTCGTGAACGTGAACTGTTGTTCTGGGACAGAGTGCATCCCAATGCAAGAGGGTATCGTGTCATTGCGGAGCAGCTTAATCGGACGGGATATTATCCGTTCTCTTGATCACTTTGGAACAGAACTAGACCAAGCGATGGACTTCCTTTAAGATAAATAAAAGACAGTTCCATTTTGTGAGATAAAGGGGTTAATTTTTGGTGCAAAACATCGATTCCGGTTCCCTCCATCCTTCAGAGCAGCAACGTATATCCGAAGTGTTGGCCTTATATGCTTTTACATCGGATTGGAAAGGCGAGAGGGGAAAGGGTGGGATGAATAATTCTACTTACATGCTCCATGTAGACGGGACTAATTACGTCATGAGACAATATGAAACACATAATGATCCGATGAAAATCACCTTTGAACACGAGGTGCTGGAAGCCCTCCAACGTTCGAACTTTAAGCTTGATACACCTTCACTTGTAAGGCGGTTATCTGGTGAGAGAGGTACGTTCCTTCCTGTAAAAGATACCCTGAAAGGTCATACCAAAATTGTGACTCTGTTTCATTATAGGGAAGGCGTCAATCCCATCTGGCATACACCAGATCAATTGATGGGGCTCGGTAAAGCGGCGGGGGCCCTGTCTTCTGTTATGGCTACCCTGGATATACCACTTGAACCTGTGTATCCACCATACTATCGAATTCAGGATGCGTATCCGCTCTGTTCACCAGAACGATTATTACAGCTATGCACATCGCCGCCCGAGCAATTGGCCTCATGTGCGAATGAGTTGAAGCAACTGAGAGAGGCACTGCCAGATCTGTTTGAAGCCCTGCGGGGAATGGAACATCTGCCGCATCAATTGGTTCATGGGGACGTGAATGCCTCGAATGTATTGGTAGATCAGCAGGATGGTGAAATCTGCGCCATTTTGGATTTTGAATTTGCGACATGGGATTTGCGGGTAATGGAGCTGGCTGTTCCGATGTCTGACCTCCTTACCATGGACAAGAGTGAAGATTGGATGTGGCAGGCACAGGAGGGACTGATCAGGGGATTTCGGGAACAGGTCAGCCTGAAACCGGAAGAGTTGCTGGCCATACCTCGATTGATTTTGCTGCGTAGTCTGGATGTGGTCATGCATTTCATCAGTCGGATGTTCGAGGGTACAGATGAGCCGGAAGTGGCTGTGGAGCAGATTGTGAAACTCAAACAGCGGATTGACTGGATGCATCTCCATGAAGAACGACTGCGTGAGATATTGGTGTATTAATATCGTTATTAAGAATAAAGTGCACTGGTTCTGCTCATACGAGGGCAGAGATCAGTGCACTTTTATTGGTTAGAAAAATGATATATGAAGATTACAGTGTATAGCGGATGACATTACAATCCACGTTTGCGGAACCAACTGCGGACAGCCCAGCGGCGCTCCTGACGTTTTTTGTATTTGGGTAACGAACGATAAACGTTCAAAGATTGCTCGTATGCCTGTTTTGCATCAGCATTGCGCCCAAGGGAACGGTGAACCGAGCCGAGCAGATAATAAGCTTCACTGGAAGAGGAATGAATCTCCTGAAACTGATGCACATAATCCAGCGCTTTGTCCTCATGCGTATCTTTGAAAGCTCCAGCAAGGGTTAGGTACGGGCGTCCGTACTTGACTCTGGGGTTAATCTCGAGGGCTTGCAAAATATGACGTTCGCCTTTTTCGATGTTACCCAGATGAAGCTCAGTCGTCCCTAATGCCTCCCAGTACTCAGCCGATTGCTCGTATGGGCGTTCCAGTTCAAGCAATAACGCATGTGCCTCGCTGTAACGCTTGCGCTCAATTAACAGGCGAGCCAGTTCCAGCTTGGAGGAAACTTCATTGGGACTCATGGCAAGCTGTTGCCGAAGCCGGGAGATGTTACGCATACGTTTGAGAGGTTTCGTGAAGCTTGGGAACACCCCAACGTAACGACGATCCAGGAAATACAGTATAACGAGTAAAATGAGGATGGCAATGAACGGATTACCTATAATCCGCCATAGAAGGCCAAAGATAAGAAATTTAATAAGCACAAGGTCAACTCCATTTATGATGTAATCGCGTTTCGTACACTTAAAATATACTTCGATTGATCCAGCGGGTTAACCCCTCTGCGTTTGCGAGTATGAGTCACATCTGCAGGACAATCCTGATATCCGGCAAATGAAGTCGTGAGCATCCCGCGGCCACTTGTCTCGGAACGCAGTTTCAACGGATAATCCATTGAGGTGGCAAGAGGCATAACTCCTTCAATAATACAACGTCCGTTACCAATGACGGGGGCTTCGAAGGTTGCACGCATATATACCAGATCGCTGAGGGCTTTTCCGCCATATTCTTCGGGGACCGTCAGTCTGAACTGAAGGAGGGGTTCTAACAAAGTGGTACCTGTTCTCGCCAATCCATCCATGATTCCCATCGGCGTGGCTACGACAAAATCAAGCGGATGGGTATGCCAGACATGATGTTCCCCTTCCACCAGCGTGATGCGCAGATCGGTTACTTCCCAACCGAGCATGCCTTGAGACAGTGCTTCGGGAATCCGCCGTTCGACTTCATTCTGATAACGTAACAGCAGATCATCTGTCCTTACGGTTGAGGTATAGATCAGACCGCTTCCACGAGGCAAAGGTTCAATTCTGAAGCGTAGGATGGCCCAGCAGGGCTTAGGCATCGTGTAGGCAATGTAACCTTCTCCTGCTGTACGGGGCGTTTCCTTATAGATGACGGAAGGCGGGTCGAATACGACATCCAGTCCGAAACGACTCATTAACAAGCTGGATAAAATCTCAAGCTGAATAGTTCCCATAACCTTGAGATGCAGCTCTCGTTCCTCCGGCAACCATTGCAGATCAAGCAAGGGGTCTTCGTCCGTCAACTCCTGCAATGCAGCCACAAGATCGGGGTAACGTGCCGGGTCCTTGCCATGTACTTGTACGGTCAGCAAAGGCACAGCCATTTGCGGCAGGGGAGGTACACCCTCAGGATTGCCGATAATGTCACCCACATGGGTGTCACTCAGTCCGTACATCGTAGCGATCTGCCCCGCGTGAACGGCACCGGTATCTGCCCATTTCCGTCCATCCATGCGGCGAATCTGCGTTATTTTCTCCTCAAGCTCCCGCGTCGAATTATAGATGGTATCCCGGTTGTGGAGACTACCACCATACATGCGGACGTAGGCCGTGCGTCCCATCGTGCGGTCACGTTCAATCTTGAACACAACACCCGATACGGGAGAATCCACTGGCTGTTCAGGTGGAGGCAGAAATGCAAGGACTGCGTCCAGCAATGCCGTGACGCCAATTCCTTTGCCGGAAGCACCGTAACACACAGGGAACACCTCACCTTGATGCACATACCGCAGGAATGCTTCATTCAGATCCCTTTGCGATAACGGAGTCTCCTGAATGTAGCCTTCCATGACCTCTTCGTCCAGCTCGGCAAGTATCTCGACCAGACCTGGAATGGAAGGTGTGCCATCTGATAGAGAATCTTGATTCGGGTTCCAGAGGGAGTCGATTCCATGAAATGAATCTTCATGGAGCTGATACGCTTGGATTTCGCATGCGAAAGGGGACAGCGTGGAACGAATCTGCTCCATTACCGCTGGGGCAGACGCGCCAATCCGATCCATTTTATTAATATAAATGATGGTTGGGATGCGAAGTGAACGAAGGGCATGCCAGATGGTTTCACTCTGGGACTGAATGCCTTCAACTGCCGACAAAATGAGAATAGCGCCATCCATTACCCGTAGCGTTCGCTCTACTTCGGAGCTAAAATCAATGTGACCAGGCGTATCAATGAGGTCAATGATGGTGTTCTTCCAGATCAGAGAGGTCATGGCTGCCTGAACGGATATGCCACGTTCTTTCTCAATGTCCAGGGAGTCTGTGGCTGTTGTTCCGTCATCTACACGTCCCGGACTGCGGACGACACCACTCTCAAATAACATATGCTCGGTGGTAGTTGTTTTCCCCGCATCCACATGGGCGAAGATGCCAATATTCCTGCGATTCAATTCGTTTAACATGGAATGCTAAGCTCCTCTGACAACGGAATGCAATGTTTCCGACAAGTAATAATCCAGATTATCATACCACATCTTCCATATGGAAGAATATGTGGATATATATGATTAGACCCAGGAACCTACGTCCAGTCTGGTTCTATTTTAATGAGAACAGTTCATGGTTCTGCGGTAAGCTGCGGGCGTTGTACCGGTTAATTTTTTGAATTGACGGTAAAAGTGGGGCAGGCTGTCGAACCCGCAAGCATCGGCAACGGCTGCCATCGTCTCATCACCTTGCACCAGATGCTCTTTCGCCATAATGACCCTTCGCGCTAATGCGTAATCCGTTAGAGTCATACCTGTGTATCGTTTGAAGGCACGACTGAAATGGGCAGGGGATACAGAGGCGTACTGCGCCAGTTCAGGGAGGGACAGGCCATTCCGAAGGTTATCGTCAATATGAGAGATCGTAGAAGAGAGCCAGGAGGGACCCGGAGCGGATCTACCCGGATTTGCAGGTCCCGCAGCTTCCAGACGTTCCAGAAAAATGAGTAACAGTTGCAGCCTTAACAGGGCCGCATGTGCGCTTAGATGATGACCGAGCTGGAATTCGGTCTGAATATCATCAATGAGGGCGGCCACCTGTGATTGCTCCTCTGTGTTCAGATGCCTCTTATACACACGTTGTTTACGACAACGTTCAAGCAGGCTTAGCAAAGAAGAAGCAGCACCTCCGGCGGTCGATGCCAGCAAGCCCGGGCTGAAGAACAATGCGGAAGATGTGACAGGATTGCCTGCATCCGGCAAGGCTCGGTGAACCGTGCTGCCCGGTATAATGAACAGATCTCCTTCTTGCATATTCTCAAGTCCCGTATCAATAAAGATGCTTCCCTGACCCCGATATACATAAATAATTTCATGCCAGTCGTGAAGGTGATCTGGCAATTCGTTCTGAGGGGATTTGGTATCGCTGTACACCAGGCGGAACGGAATACCGGATTCTGCTTGAATAGTCGTACGAACAGGTGAACGTTCCATAAAAACTCCTTTCCAGACGATCGTCTTCAACGAGATGTTATACCTGGTCATGAGAGAGTATATTTACCGCAATATAAGCAATTTAATTTCCTTTTATTGATGATACAATGAATTTAAAGCGTTTACAATAAAAGGGTGCAGAGCCTTCGAGCTGCATTCCGACAGTACAAATAATCGATGAGGTGAGTGTCCATGTCGGCAAGCACGAAACGGCCAAGGTTGAAGCTGAATTTACTGGGGAGCGATGGTCAGCGCAAGTGCAAGGAGATTATGGAGCGTCCCGTGAAGGTTTTGCAGATTGGAGAAGGTAATTTCTTGCGGGGATTTGCAGACTGGATGCTTCATGAGAGTGCCAGACAAGGCAAATTCCATGGAAGTGTAGCTGTTACCCAACCACGACCGGGAGGCAAAGCCAAGCTGGAGCAGATTCGCGATCAGGATGGATTATATACGATGATTACGCGAGGGCTGTCTCAAGGGAAGCCGGTTGAGCGGACAGAGTTGATCTCCATTTTCTCACAGTGTATCAATCCGTATGAGGAATGGGATGCCTTTCTGAACTTGGCGGAACTGCCTTCACTTGAGTTCGTTATTTCCAATACAACCGAATCAGGATTGAAATATACGTATACGGACTATATCGAGGGTGAACCGGTCCAATCATTTCCGGGGAAATTAACAGTTTTCCTGCATCAGCGATATTTGAAATTTGATGGTGATCCATCCAGAGGTTTGATTCATCTGCCATGCGAGCTGCTTGAAGGCAATGGTGACGTGCTTCGCAGTTGTGTTCTCCGTCATAGTGAGGATTATGGGTATTCGGAAGGCTTCCGTTCATGGATCGAGAACCATAATCACTTTCTGAACAATCTGGTAGACCGAATTGTCACAGGTGCGCCGACCCAGGAGGAAGCCGATTCCCTGACGAATCGCTGGGGGTATGAGGACCAGTTGATTAATACGGCAGAGCCATATCATTTCTGGGCCATTCAGGGTGATGAATCATTGGACAAAAAACTTCCTCTCAAGCAGGCAGGTCTCAATGTACACTGGGTAAAAGATCTGAAGCCTTTTCAAGTACGCAAAGTTCGTATTTTGAATGGGGCGCATACTTTAATGTCATCCCTCGGCATTCTGCAAGGTAAGCAGCATGTGAGAGAAACAATGGAAGATCCACATTTTGGCTCATGGATCAGGGAAGCTGTGCATCAGGAGATTGTGCCTGCTCTGGATATGCCCGATCATCAGCTGGACCAGTATGCAGAAGAAGTGTTCGAACGGTTCCTTAACCCATATATTGATCACAAATTGCAAGATATTGCTTTGAATACGATCGGAAAATTCAAGGTGCGTGTGCTGCCTACACTTTTGTCTTACGAGCAAAATCAGGGAAGTTGGCCAGAACGTTTAATTCAAGGATTTGCTGGATTATTGTGTCTCTATCGTCCGGTAAATACGGCAGAAGGTTACAAAGCACAACGACTGAATGGGGAAGATATTCTGCTGCGGGATGACCCGGATGTCCTGGCTGCTTTGGCTGCACACTGGGAAGGTTATGACACGCTTAACAGGAATCAGAACCAACTGGATGACCGGGTAGCGGCTGTGTTGTCGGATACCTTGATCTGGGGCGAAAATCTGGATGCAAGAGAAGGGCTGCGTGCAGCACTTGTTCGTGAAATCGGATTGTTGGAAGGTGAAGGGAAATGAACACAACAAGTACAATCAATGACTGGATTGCCATTCAACCACAGGATGATGTCATTATAGCGCTTCGGGATTATGCCAAAGGAGAATGCATTACCCTGCCAGACGGTGTTTCTTTTACCTTGCTGGATGACGTGCCGAAGGGGCATAAGATTGCTGTGCATACGCTGGCACCAGGTGATGATGTAATGAAGTATGGTTTCTCCATCGGGATTGCACAAGAGCAGATCGAGCAGGGAAGCTGGATTCATAGTCACAACCTGAAGACGGGTCTGCACGGATTGCTTGAATATGAGTACCAACCGGGAGCCCAGGTTCAGACAGACATGCCTCCGGAACATCTGCGCTCATTCGATGGATATTTACGCCCCAATGGTGAAGCAGGTATTCGTAATGAGATCTGGATTGTGAATACGGTTGGATGTATCAATAAAGTGTGTGAAGCATTGGCACGTATGGGTCAGTCCCAGTTTGGAAGCCGGGTAGATGGTGTATTTCACTTTCCGCATCCATTCGGGTGTTCACAGCTTGGTGATGATCTAAAGTACACACAACAGTTGCTGGCCTCCTTGGTGGAGCATCCGAATGCAGGAGGTGTGCTCGTCATCGGTCTGGGCTGTGAGAACAATCAGGTCGATGAATTCCGTGAGTGTATTGCTCCGGAATACCGAGGCAAAGTACGGTTTCTCAAAGCACAGGAAACGGATGACGAGCTTGAGGAAGGGCTTCGACTGATGGAAGAACTTGTGGAGATCGTTGAACATGAACAACGGCAGCCGCTTCCACTCAGTAAACTCAAAATGGGTTTGAAGTGTGGCGGTTCTGATGGTTTATCTGGCATTACAGCGAATCCGCTGGTCGGTGCAGTTGCTGATATGCTGGTTGCTGCCGGGGGTACGGCTATTCTGACGGAAGTTCCGGAGATGTTTGGTGCGGAGACGATCTTAATGAACCGGGCTGCTAATGAGCAGGTGTTTCACGATTTGGTGGACCTCGTGAACGGCTTCAAGCAATATTTTGTGAACCATGGCCAGAACATCTATGAGAATCCTTCACCTGGGAATAAGGCTGGTGGCATCACAACGCTAGAGGAAAAGTCACTTGGATGTACGCAAAAGGGAGGACGTTCTTCCGTAGTCGACGTTCTACGCTATGGCAAACGTGTAACTCAGACCGGTCTGAACATTGTAGAAGCACCGGGTAATGACCTGGTGTCTGTAACGGCACTGTCTGCGGCCGGTGCACATATTGTGCTCTTCACAACAGGGCGGGGGACTCCCTTCGGAGGTCCGGTACCTACCGTCAAGATTGCGACCCAATCCGATCTGGCGAATCGCAAAAAACACTGGATTGACTTCAACGCAGGCCAGTTGTTGGAGGGGCAGACGATGGATGAGGTGAAAGTGCAGCTGTTCAGCCAGCTGATTGACATTGCTTCAGGACGGTCACACACACTCAGTGAGCAGCATGGATTCCGGGAGATTGCCATATTCAAGGATGGCGTAATTCTCTAAATCCATTGTCGATGGGGGCTGTTGATCGTCTGGGTTACATTATATGGTGAACCACAGCCAATTCCGGTTGAGATTTGCACTACAACCGGGATTGGTTTTATTTAGATTCCACGGATGCCAAGCGCTTTGGAGATGCTTGATAATGCTGCAGGTGAAGCATGTTGTTGTAGTTGCACAATCAATAGTTCACGTGCCTCTTCTATACTGCCTTCATATGGCTTAATGCCGTGACGTTCCATCCAGTGACCAGCAGTCTCGTATGCGGAGCTGTTCCAGGCGACTTTGCCTTCTGCGAGCCCTTCTTTTTCTTTGGTGCCACTGATCACAATGGCTGCACAGCCCTGAAGGTCCAGAAGTCCACGGTCAAATGTTTTTTTGTCCTCTTTTGCCCCGAAACCGGCTTGTGATCGCAAGGCACGTCCATCGATGCCTTCTTGTTCTGCAACTAACGCATGGAGTTTGAACGCTTCACGGGAGAGCAGACCCGCTTCATACTGTTCCTTGATGGTTCTGGAGTCGGCAAGCAGTCGGTGTACCCAAGGGAAATATTCAGATGAGACAAGAAGCGCTTTCTTTTTGACAAATTTTCCATATGCAGCAATGCCCTCTTCAGCCAGGCGTGAACGCCATAACCAAGGATCGAATTCATCATCCTTGTGCCAATGTTCTTTGGGGGTTAGCGATGACAGAGAAGGATAATCGGCAAATAGTGGTGCCAGAGGCAGCAGCCCTATAGACTGGATACGCTGTACTGCTTCTTCGTACGTTATAACGGCTTCATATGTCATGATATCAGTAGGCTCCTTTTTGTGTGTAGTCAAGCTACGACTTGGTTGAAGCAAGGTATCTCCGGCTCACTTCCTCGGCATGCTGACGAATCTCACTGCGAAGTTGGAGAGGTTCAATCACTTCGGCTTCACGTCCTAATCGGTAAAAGAATCGTACGGCCCAGTCCCATTCCCCTGGTGGACAAAGGAATGATAATTCCCAGAGATCCGGGGCAATTTCAATCATCTTTTCACCAATATGCTCGTCCTGTTCAGCTTCAATCATTCCCCTATAGCTCAGTTGTGCCTTAACCAGGGTTGGCGGCTGTTCTGGAGGGATCGGCTTACTCTGTTGTTGCTCCGCCTGTTCGTTAAGCACCAATGCATCCTGTGGTTCGATCTCTTTGACTTCGATAATTCGGTCAACCCGGAACAGACGTTGTTCAACATGTTCGAGGGAATATGCTTCACAGTACCAGAAGCCAGAGGAAGCATATACCCGTGTGGGACAGATATGCAACCAACGCTGACGTGATGCGGAGCGATACAGCACACTAAGCCACCCGTGTTCGGGTATACATGCTAGCAGTGCGTCCAGATGAGGAAGAATGTAATTGCGGTCTGGAATATGATGATGCAGTTGTTTGAGCATGGGATCAATTCGCGACATAATATCATCCGGAATGATAGCCTTAACTTTGTTCATCAGGGTCCAGCGTTTCTCATGAAAGGGTGTGTCGGCGTAGCGACTTAGACCTTCAAGAGCGAATAAGAGCGTCGCTGCTTCTACCGGGTCCAGCTGTAATGGGGGTAATACGTAACCCTCCATAAGACTGAAACCGCCTCCCGGACCGGAAATGGCAATAATGGGCACATTCATCTCGGAGAGGGACTGAATATCCCGGAGAATGGTGCGACGGGAAACTTCAAATTTCTCGCCTAATGAGTGTGCCGTTTCGTGACCATGCTGTAATGCCATTACAATGGCAGCAAGCCGATTTGTTCTGTTCATGTCAGCCACTCCGTTTCGATCTGCGCCGCCGGAAAGTGATGTCGTAGTTATATTTCTATTGTAACAACGAATAAGTGACATCATGAGTGTCACCAATTTTTCAACTGTTCATTATTTTATAATGGATCAGCATCAGGATTCACAAGCATGTTCCGGCAGGCTTTGTTAAAATGTGTTTCTCGTCCAATTCGCTTTGCATACTGATATTTCCTTCTATCAAAAAGACCACAGATCATGCCCAAAACCCGTATCCGGTGTAGACAGATACGGGAAGTAGCAGCTTTTGGCTTACAGAAGACGATAAAGGTCTGAAATCTATACCAATATCCTCGCTGAAGACAATAACAAGTATAAAAGGAATGAATATGTGACACTTTGTATCGCGGGTATTTCTATCACATTATATTATTCCGAATGATTCCAATTAAGCGAAATCGCTTATTTCATTTCGAGCAATTGCACTCCACGGGCTTCAATCTCAACACTTCCCGAAAGCTCACGATTGGTGAGCAGATCATGTGCCTTAGTTGTTCCCAGATCATAGGATTGTGTGGTTGCGTTATGGTTCATGACAAACAGGTAGGGTCTGCCGTCTTTGGTTCGTGCGCTTACTTCAACACCTTCTGGTGTCTCAAGCAAGGATTCTACGTTCTTGGCTGCTGCAAGCTGTCCCAGCAAACCATCCAGGAAGCGCTCATCCGGGTCGGATGCAACGTACCAGGCTTCACCTTGACCAAAGGTATTACGTGTCACAACAGGCATGCCTTTATAAAAGTCGTCTCCATACTCCGCGATGATTTCGGCTCCTTCACTGTGCAGCAGGTCACACAGCATGCCGCAGCCATACTCTCCTTGAAGATCACCGTAGGTTTCTTTGAGGACAATGCGGTTCTTTTGCTCAGGTAGCAGGGCATCAATCTCTTCCACCCAGATTCCGAGCAGTTTACGAAGTTCTCCCGGATATCCACCTGTGGTCACGAGATCGTTCTCGTTGACAATGCCGCTGAAGAAGGTCGTCAGGAATGTTCCACCTGCTTCAACATACTTCTCCAGTTTGGCGGCAAACCCTGGTTTAAGCATGTAAAGAACAGGGGCAAGGACAATATCGTATTTGCTCATATCCGTATCCACACTGATGATATCTACTTGTATGTTGCGGCGGAAGAAGGCTGCGTAGTATTTATGGATCTGATCCACATAGTTCAGGGCAACCGTAGGTCCGCTTGATTTTTCGATGGCCCACCAGTTATCCCAGTCGAACACAATGGCTACTTTGGATTCAACAGATGCATCCAGCGTGGTATCTCCAAGGATCTGCAATTCCTTGCCCAGCTCAGCGACTTCGCGGAATACACGTGTATTCTCATGCCCAGCATGCTCAATAACTGCACCATGATACTTCTCACAGGCACCAATGGAGCGACGAAGCTGGAAGAACATAATGGTATCGGCTCCGTGCGCAACAGATTGATAACTCCACAGACGCATGACACCTGGACGTTTCAGTGAGTTATATGGCTGCCAGTTCTGCTGACTTGGTGTTTGCTCCATCAGCATGAACGGTTGACCATCTTTCAGTCCGCGCATAAGGTCATGAGCCATTGCCGTGAAGCTGACAGGAGTGGCGAGACCAGGATAACTGTCCCAGGAGACGATATCCAAATATTTTGCCCATTTGAAATAGTCCAATTGTTTGAAGAATCCCATCAGATTGGTAGTAACGACGGAGTCCGGAATATGTTTTTTGATTGCATCGTATTCCAACAGATAACAATCCAGCATGCTGTCGGAGTTAAAGCGAGAGTAGTCCAGCGAGATTCCCTGGAACGTTGAATTGTTGTTACCCCAATGTTCGCTCAGGTTACTCGGTAATACAATCTCGTCCCAATCGTAGAAGGTATGCCCCCAGAAATTCGTATTCCATGCTTTGTTGACCTGTTCCAGAGTCTGATAGCGTTCTTTCAGATACACGCGGAACGCTTTTTCACAGTTGTCACAGTAGCACTCACCGCCATATTCGTTGGAGATGTGCCATACGAGAACCGCGGGGTGATCCTTGTATTGTTCGGCCAGTTTATCCGCAATCTTCTCAGCGTATTTGCGATAGGTCGGGCTGTTGGGACAGGAATTATGGCGCCCACCGAATTTGCGTTTGCGTCCATCGGCATCTACACGAAGCACGTCTGGATATTTCTTTGCCATCCAGGCCGGATGGGCAGCAGTGCTTGTTGCAAGGCATATATAGACACCGTTTTCATGTAAACGATTAATTAGTTGGTCGAGTTCTTCAAAACGGTAAGTAACTTCATCAGGCTGAATCAGTGCCCATGAAAATACGTTGATTGTGGCAATATCAATGCCTGCCAATTGGAACATGCGCAGGTCTTCAAGGTGGGTTTCGTGATCCCACTGTTCCGGGTTATAATCGCCCCCGTAGAACATTTTGGGCAGTTTGTTACTAATCAATGTGTTCACCTCTTGTATAAGAATAATCCTATACTATATGATACATATGACTTTTAAAATATAATAAAAGTAATGACTGATATAAGAATACGGAAGTGTATTTCAGCTTGTACCCAAGGAGGCATCCCATGTTTATCTCCCCCCGACATCAACGATATTTCATGACATCACGTGATCAGCCGTTGCCCCTTTATATTGAGAGCCTAGGTTATAACGGCAATCAGGAGAAGGTGTCCAGACCTGTGGGGTATCCCTGTTACCATTGGCTTCAGACAGTAAAGGGAGCCGGAGAATTCAAGTTTGCCGGGTCCACGGTCGTACTGGGGGAAGCATCAGGTATTTTGCTGCCGCCAAATGAACCGCATGAATATGTGCGCGCCCAAGGAGAGTGGGAGACATTCTATATTACATTTGGCGGTTCCCAGTGTCCGGCAATCTTGGAGTCACTTAGTCTGGGTGAAGCAGCGTTGCATCAGTGGGAGCAGAGCAGTCCGTTCAATGATTACGGCCAGGAAGTGCTGGATTCGATCAGAAGTGATCAGGATTTGTCGGGACTCGAGGCGTCAGCGGATATATATCGATTTCTGATTTTGCTCAAAAAACATGGCATGACCGGCAATCGCTCTTCGATCTCTCATGCCGTGGAGAGACTCGCTCCGCTCATTGCATTCATGGAACAGCATTATGCGAATCCTGAGATTGGTCTCGAACATATGGCTGACGTCACGGGGATCTCATCCAGACATCTGAACACCTTGTTCAAGCAGTCCTTTGGCATGACAGCCTACAGTTATTTCATTTTGCTGCGCATTCGCAAAGCTAAGGAAATCATGACCGCAGACTATAGACCCACGATTAGGGAAACTGCAGTTAGGGTAGGGTTTCGCGATGCAAGCCATTTTGTAGCAACCTTTCGCAGGATTGAGGGGGTGACTCCTGAACAGTTCCGTAATTTGTACTAACATGTACCCAAATGAACAAAAAGTGATGCCAGGAAGGTATTGATGCGTTAGGGTCATTACCGTTATGATGGTATCGATTCCTGAGATTCGAAAACGTTTAAACGGACCCATGTATCCGTTCTACTTGGAGAGGATGATTGAAGATGACAACAACTATACCCTTATGGGATCATGCTGCACCTTATGCAGCCCAGGGTCATGAAGACGAGATGCCACATTTGATTCCATTTATTCAGCCCGGTTCCGAGAGCGCTGTCATTGTATGTCCAGGGGGCGGTTATGGATTCTTGGCTGATCATGAAGGTGCTCCAATAGCGGAATTGTTGAACCGTGCAGGTATAAGTGCATTTGTCCTGAATTATCGGGTGGCGCCTCACCAGCATCCTGCACCGATAACAGATGGTCAGCGTGCCATACGTTATGTTCGTGCTCATGCTGAGCAGTATGGCATCAACCCTGCTAAGATTGCAGTACTTGGTTTCTCCGCAGGCGGACATCTCACAGCAACACTGGGAACGCTGTATGACGAGGGACAACCGGATCATGAGGACCTCATCGAACGCCAGAGTTCACGCCCGGACCGAGTTATTCTCTGTTATCCGGTCATTACGATGGAGTCCTATGGACATGCCGGTTCCCGTGAGAATTTGCTTGGGTCGGACGCCTCTGCCGAGCAGATCAAGGCTTTCAGTGCGGAGCAGCAGGTAAGAGCGGATGCTCCTGAAGCGTTCATCTGGCATACCAGCGATGACCAGGCAGTACCTGTAGAGAATAGCTTGCGTTACGCACTTGCATTGGGTGCGCATGGCATCCCCTATGACTTGCACGTTTTTGAGAAAGGGTCACATGGACTTGGATTGGCTGAGGACAACCACGCGGTTCGGGTATGGTCAGATCTGTGTCTCACATGGCTCAAGAATCAAGGCTGGTAATCACTGATTGGATAACAACTTAACGGTCTGATTAATCAATTATTCTTATATTAGCGCCTTGGAGCGAAGGAGAAAATGACGATGAAATTGCAGAAAAATGACAAGCTTCTGTTTATCGGGGATTCAATTACAGATTGTGGTCGGGAACATCCTGTAGGCGAAGGAAGTTCAGGTCTGGGCCATGGTTACGTAGCGCAAGTCTATGCCCTCTTGCGGTCCATCTATCCGGAATTGATGTTGCGTGTCCAGAATGTGGGTAATGGTGGAAATACGATTCGTGATCTGAAACAGCGTTGGGATCGTGATGTGCTTGACCTTAAACCGGACTGGCTGACGATCATGATCGGCATTAATGATGTATGGCGTCAGTTCGACAACCCATTGTCAACAGACTCACATGTGTTTCTTGAAGAATACGAATCCACATTGCGTGAACTGGTGGCTTCGGTTCGTCCCAACCTGAAAGGTCTGGTACTAATGACACCTTATTATCTTGAGGCTAATCCGGAAGACCCGATGCGGGCAACGATGGATATCTACGGAGAAGCGGTACGCAGGGTAGCCAGTGAGTATGATGCAGTGTATGTGGATACACAGGCTGCATTTGCTCCATTTTGGGATCATTTCTATACGTCTGTGCTGACTTATGACCGGGTACATCCGGATGCAACGGGCCATATGGTACTGTCCAAAGCATTCTTGGATGCCATCGGATTCGAATGGTCAGGCAGCGTCAAATCTGAATAAGGACGTGAGGGCATGAGCGACGTAACTGTAGCAGTACAAACCCCGGCATTACTGGGGGAAGGTCCAAGCTGGGATGCAGAGAACAATCGATTGTTGTGGGTAGATATTGAAAGCTTCAAGGTGCATGTGTATGATCCAGCTACAGGGCAGGATCAGGCTTATGATGTCGGTGAACATGTCGGGGCTGTTGTTCCCTATCGTGGTGACGAAGTTGTGGTTGCTTTACGCAGTGGATTCCATACGTATCACTTGCTTACGGGTGAGCTGCAGGCTATTGAAGACCCTGAACAAGATAAGGATACCAATCGTTTTAATGATGGAAAATGTGATGCGAAGGGCCGCTTCTGGGCAGGCACGATGAGCATGAATAATGAGAGCAAAGCCGGATCATTGTATTGTTTGGAGCAAGGGCAACCCGTTCGCACAATGGTACAAGGTGTGTCTACATCCAACGGTCTGGGCTGGAGTCCGGATCGGCAGAACATGTATTACATTGATACCCCGACACGTTCTATTGACCGGTTTGATTTTGATCTGACGGCAGGTACGATACAAAATCGGACAAGTATCATTCACATACCGGAGGAATTCGGTTTTCCGGATGGGATGACGGTTGATGGTGAGGGCATGCTGTGGGTTGCGCACTGGGGCGGAGGAAGAGTCACTCGTTGGAACCCGCATACATCAGAACTGTTGCAACAGATCGAGGTGCCGGCAGATCAGGTAACATCCTGCTGTTTTGGTGGACCGGATCTCGAAGAGTTATACATTACAACAGCACGTATAGGGATTAAGGAAGAACGTTTGAAAGAGACACCGGATGCGGGCTCACTTTTTGTCATCAGACCGGGCGTTAAAGGGCAGGAGACTCACGCTTATGGTAGCCAGCAATAAACAGGTGCCAATTATGTAGTGAACCTTAGTGAACCTCTGCCTGGTTTGCCAGGAAAGAAACGATTCCATTTTTTTACTCTTATATAAAATGTCGAAAGGTGCTGTTCTAACAGCATCTTTTTTTGTTGTATAAACCAGTTTAAACACTGAAAATATTTTACAAAAATCGGAATTTCGACAGAGGGGTTTGGAGATTGCCAGCGAATGTTATTTATTGAAAGTATTATCCAGATAACCGCGAATCAAGAACAATTATGTAAGCGCTTAACAATATGACTGGAAGGGGGTGAGGCTTCTTGTATCAAGGGATGCATTGATTCGTCTGGCACGCCATCATCAGCACGATGAGACAGCGGGGATAGACCGAAATGCAGTAACGAAGTAGAAGAGGAGGATAAGTTAATATGAGAACGTTTATGAGGAAATTGCGAATGATGAGCCTGACGGTTGCTGTAGTAACCGCCTCGCTGGGAGGACTTGCTGGAATAACAGCGGCGGCACCAAGTGAAGCCTATGAGTGGAAAAATGTGGTGACTGGTGCAGGTGGCGGGTTTGTGCCGGGTATTATTTTCAACGAGTCGGAAAAGGATCTGATCTATGCCCGTACGGATATCGGGGGAGCCTATCGCTGGAATGCGGCTGACGAGAGGTGGATACCCTTAACGGATTTTGTCGGCTGGGATGACTGGAACAAGAATGGTGTGGACGCACTGGCTACGGACCCGGTTGATCCCGATCGGGTGTATATGGCAGTTGGGACGTATACGAATTCATGGGATCAAAATAATGGCTCCATCTTGCGCTCTACGGACCGGGGAGATACATGGCAAACCACAACACTTCCGTTCAAAGTGGGCGGCAACATGCCGGGACGTTCAATGGGAGAACGCCTGACCGTGGACCCAAATGATAACAGTATTCTGTATTTCGGTGCACGAAGTGGTCATGGGTTATGGAAAAGTACCGATTACGGTGTGACCTGGAACGAAGTCACAAGCTTCCCGAATCCGGGAAATTATGTGCAAGATCCTTCGAATGAATATACCAGTGACATCGTGGGTCTGGCATGGATTACATTTGACAAAACAACAGGTTCGGCAGGGCAAGCAACCCAGACAATCTATGTGGGTGTTGCGGATAAAGATCAAAGCGTATATCGCAGCACAAATGGCGGCCTGACCTGGTCAGCTGTTGCTGGTCAACCTACAGGTTATATTCCGCATCATGGTGTGTTTGATTCAGACGGAAGCCTCTATATAACGTACAGCGATGGTGTTGGACCCTATGATGGGGCAAAAGGTGACGTGTGGAAACTGAATACGTCGACAGGTGTCTGGACCAACATCAGCCCTGTTCCAAGCAGTAGCACGGATAATTATTTTGGATATGGCGGATTGGCTGTTGATGCACAGAATCCCGGTACATTGATGGTTGCGACATTAAATTCCTGGTGGCCGGATGCCACCTTGTTCCGGAGTACAGATGGCGGAGCGACGTGGACACGCATATGGGAATTTGAAGGATATCCGAATCGGAAGTTACGTTATACACAGGATATTTCGGCAGCGCCATGGCTCACATTTGGCACCAATCCTGCCCCACCCGAAACAACCCCAAAACTGGGCTGGATGATCGGTGATCTGGAGATTGATCCGTTTGATTCGGATCGTATGATGTATGGAACAGGTGCTACGATCTATGGAACGAAGAACCTGACAGACTGGGATGATGATGAAAAAATCAATATTTCAGTGATGGCGAAGGGGGTTGAGGAGATTGCCGTACTGGATCTGGTCAGCCCGCCAAGTGGTGCACATTTGATAAGCGGATTGGGAGATGTCTCCGGATTCCGTCATAACAATCTGGACCAGGCTCCAGCTACCATATTTACGAGCCCGAACTATCCTTCCACAGAAAGTCTGGATTTTGCAGAGTTAAGTCCAAATACGATGGTTCGCGTAGGTAAAGCAGATTATGCTGCTGATCCAAATGCAAAATCCATGGGTTTGTCCAGTGACGGAGGTACTACGTGGTATAAGGCTAATGCAGAACCTGCCGGCACAACCGGAGGAGGGACCGTAGCCATCTCTGCGAATGGTAACCGACTCGTATGGAGCACATCAGATAAAGGCGTACATTATTCGACTGACGGCAATTCATGGACGGCAAGTACGGGCATACCTGCACAGGCAAAAGTGATTTCGGATCGTGTCAATCCAAACAAATTTTATGGATTTGCAGCGGGTAAAATCTATGTGAGTGTGAATGGTGGTGCTACTTTCACGGCAACATCTGCGACCGGACTTCCGATGGAAGGAAATGCCGATCTGGATGCCGTTCCAGGTGTTGAAGGTGAACTCTGGTTTGCAGGTGGTAGTGAGGAAGAAGGTCCTTACGGATTATGGCATTCTACGGATTCAGGCGCAACATTCACGAAGCTTGCCAATGTAGAGGAAGCAGACAGTATCGGATTTGGTAAAGCGGCCCCTGGGCAGAGTGTTGTTGCGTTATACACGGTTGCACAGATCGATGGAACACGTGGATTCTTCCGCTCCGATGACGGTGGTGCCAATTGGGTTCGTATCAATGATGATCAGCATCAGTATGCTCGTGTAACTACAATTACGGGTGATCCGCGTTTGTATGGAAGAGTATATCTCGGAACAAATGGCCGCGGAATTTTGTATGCTGACCGTGTTGGAGGTAACAATGGCGGAGGTACTCCAGTGACCAACTCTGCGATTACACCGGTTACAGCCGAATTTGATCGCAAAGCAGGCAATCAGATTAATATTCCAGTCACGTTAACACTTAACGGCAATACACTTGCATCCATTCGCAACGGGAATGCAACACTGGTTTCAGGTACAGATTACACGTTGACAGGCAATGAGGTCGTATTAAGTAAAAACTACTTGGCTTCACTTCCCAATGGCGCAGTGACGCTAACCTTTCAATTCAGCGCAGGTGCTCCTGCGACCTTGAATCTGCTCATTAAAGACACAACAGCTGCACCTGTTGGAACCATACGCATTGAGATGTTTAACAGTAACACTTCAGCGACGGGCAGCTCGATTAGTCCCAAATTCAAACTGACAAACACAGGTACTACAGCCTTGAATCTGTCTGATGTGAAGATCAGATACTATTACACGATAAACGGCGAACAGCCTCAGAACTTCTTCGCTGACTGGGCGACTGCTGGCAGTGCGAATGTAACAGGCACGTTCAGTGCACTCAATCCGGTTCGGACAGGTGCTGACCACGTGCTTGAGATTGGATTCATAGCTTCCGCTGGAACTCTGAATGCAGGACAAAGCACAGAAATCCATACGCGCATCTCCAAGAACAATTGGACCAACTATACGCAAACGGATGATTATTCTTTTGCAGGTAGTCAGACTTCCTATACGGACTGGTCCAAAGTCACTGGTTATATCGCGGGAAGTCTCCAATGGGGAATTGAACCATAAGTGAGTGATTTAACGAAATAAAGGATTGAAATAGGGGTCCTGATTCGCCAGATGATCAAATGGCGAGTCGGGGCTTCTTATTTTGTCGAAATATAGTGTAAACTATAGATAGTTACCATTGCTTAAAGGATCGTTTTAGGATATAAAAAGATGTACAATTAATTTAGAATTAATGTAACCGCTAACACTGGAAAGTGTTTATAACCGATATATAATAGTTGGTATAGCCTGTACAGATATAGAGGAAAGATTAGACAAGGGGGTCGCGATCATGAACCGGTTGTGCAAGGTGCTGATTGTTGACGATGAGTTTCTGGTAAGACAGGGCATAAAGCACCATATGAACTGGGAAGCGGAAGGATTTATCATTGTGGGTGAAGCTTCCAACGGTGAAGAAGGATTACAGCAGGTGAACCTGTTAAAACCGGATATTGTGATCACCGACATTGTCATGCCTGTCATGGATGGGGAAACGTTTGTCCGTACACTAAAAGCCAGTAATCCGCAGATTGAAGTTATTGTACTTAGCAGCTTCAGTGAATTCGAGTATGTACGTTCAACGCTTCAGCACGGGGCAGCCGATTATATACTGAAACCCAAGCTGGATACAAATGAATTATTGCAAGTCCTTCAACGCACAGCGGGTAAAATTCCGGAATTACAGTTCGAGCCGTCGCACGATGGCTGGAGACTTGGGCAACTGATGGAGAAGATGCTGTCCGGATTTACACTGGATGAAGATAGCGAAATGCCGATCATTCGAGATACCTTTCCGTATGAATCCTTTCGCTTGCTTGTGTATAAACCCGTGGGTGCTGGAGGGAATCCACTGAAGATGGATCAGGAGCAGATTGAGTCCAAGCTCCGCTGTGATCTGCCTGAAGTAGAATGTGCAATGGTTCCCGCAGAGGGTACATTACCTGTGATGCTTCTTAATGTCGATCCTGCGAGAGATGAATGGATGCTTGAACGGATCAGACAGTTGGCCAGTGAAAATGCAACAGGAGAAGACAGTCCTGGTTGGGTGCTTAGTGAAAGCTTTACTTCATTTGAACAGATGGGTGTTGTTTACCGGGAACGCCTGATTAAGCTGATTGAATATCGTTTCTATTATAAGGATCGACCAATCCTGGTGTATGGTGAACTGCCTCCAATGCATTCCGCAGGTTACCAGTTTAATGTGAATATGTTTTTGCAGCATGTGAAGCGTAACCGGGTCGAAGCGGCAAGGGAGTATTTACAGGATCATGCAAAAACACTTGGACGGGATTATATTGCCGACGTGTTTGAGATCAAATCATTTCTCGGTAACTTGATCTTCAACGTGACCATTACCCTCGCGGATATGGATGTTCAGTCTGCCGGGCTGGAAGAGAGCAAATATACGTATTTTAAAAATGTGGACGGCGCTTCGAGTCTGGACGAAGTCATGACTGTGCTTGACCAATTCATGACGGAAGTTCAGGAGTGTACCGTTGGTGCGGGTGGAAAACGAAGTGATCCCAACATGAAGATGCTGCTGGATTACATGCATGATCACTTTGATCAGCCGCTCGGGCTTGCTGAAGTAGCCAAGCACTTTCATTTTAATCCATCGTATTTATCCAGTTATTTCTCATCTCACAAAAAAGAAGGATTTAATGAATACTTAAATAAAATTCGGATTGAAAAAGCCGAGGAATTGCTCCGATCCGATGATGTAACGATCTCTGAGATTAGCAGTATGGTAGGCTATTCCGATCATAGTTACTTTTGCAAAGTATTCAAAAAATTCACCGGATTATCACCAAGCCGATACCGGCGCAAATTCTGGGCATAAAGTCAGAAGGATAAGATCATGAAGAAATGGATGAACCAATTATCTCGTCTCGGATTGTTTCCCAAGTTGTTTCTGGTTATGGTGGTCAGTATTGTCCTCGTTTCTGTACTCATCTTATGGACGACCATTCACATGTCAACCAATCTGTTTACTGAGACGTTCAGTATCACCAACTCCAAGGTGCTTAATCAGATCAAAACAAATTTTGAATCCTTTAATGAGGCCATTGCTGCCGTATCGAATAATGTGACGCAGAGTGGATCGATCCGAGGATTCCTGTCCGAAGGAGATGCCGATTCCCTCACGATGGCCAAATCCTTCTATAATATGAGGGAAACGATGGATCGAATTCAATCCATCACAGAATCCTACGAAGTCGGGATAACAATTATCGGAATTAATGGACGGAGCTATTCCACGAATCGTGCTCACCTTCAGTTGTCCGTGGATGAATTGAAGCAGGAGCCAATTACGATGGAAGCCGCTGAGACGCCGAGTCGTCTTATCTTTGATGTTTACCAAAACGAGGCAACGCTTGGGAGTCAGCAGATGATCTCTGCGACGAAAGCGTTGACGGACCGAACACGCAGCCGGATATACGGTACGCTTTATGTCACGATGAGAGAAGACATATTCCGGCAATTTTACAGCAGTTTTACAAGTCGTGGCAATGATGTGGTCATTATGAATGAAAAAGGTGAGATTGTATCATCGAATCGTGAAGACTGGATCGGAACAACTCAGCTGGATTTGCTATCGTATGCCCGGGATATGAACAACAACTCTCCGAGAAGTATTAATGCTCGTGTGATGGATCAGGATAGCGTTGTGTTATCCGAGTATTTACCGTTCTATCGGTTTTATATTGTCAATGTAGTGGATAAGGATCTGGCGATGGGTCAACTTATCGACATGAAGACGGTTGCCCTGATCTGTGCAGCTATCGTTGTGGGGGCACTCATCCTTGTGTTTCTCATCACCAGCCAGATTACCAAGTCACTGCGCAGACTTGTGAAGCAGATGTCCAACATTACAAAAAGTGATCTGGACAACTATATTCCGGTGAGCGGAAGCTACGAGAGCAGGCAGCTTGGTCATGCTTACAATTACATGCTTGATGAACTGCATGATTATGTGGATCAGTTAGTACAGACACAGCATGAACAACGGAATGCAGAGCTTGCGGCATTACAGAGTCAGATTAATCCTCACTTCTTGTACAATACACTTGCATCTGTCAAAGTTCTGGTGCAACAAGGCAACAAAGACAGGGCTGCGGAGACGATTAATGCATTAATTGGATTGCTGCAAAATACGATCAGTGATGTGAGTCAGACGGTTACAGTGGAACAAGAAGTCGAGAATTTGAAAAATTATGTCTTCATTAATCACGTCAGATATGGTGGCCGGATTAAAGCAGCTTTCTACGTTGCTCCGGATTGTACACACTATCATGTACCCAAACTGGTGATCCAGCCGTTTATCGAGAATGCATTTTTCCATGGATTCATCAAGAAAGAAACGGGTACGATTCATGTCATGGTTTCCAGAGCGGGAGAATCACTCATCTGTGAGATTATGGACAACGGGGATGGAATTGAAGGACTTGTCATGGGAGAAACGTTGCCCAATCCAAAGAACAATCGTCAACTATTCAGTGGGATCGGGATTCGCAATGTCCATGACCGTATTGAGTTATTATATGGTTCACCTTATGGTGTCACCATTATGAGTACGGTTGGGGAAGGAACGAGAGTCACCGTTACACTACCTTTAATCACGAGTTGAATCGAAACCCGATTCCATTAAATACACTTAAAATCGAGATCCCTCGCTTCTGTTTTCTACAGAGTCGGGGGATTTTCACGTGTCAGAGGTAAAGCGGGTGAAATCATTTTTGTACTATTTCAAGATCAAGAAATTACAAAATCAAAAGAAATTACAAAAAACTAAATTTAATGCAAGCGGTTTCTGTAAAGGTTTTCATTGTGGCAATAAGATGACAAATCCGTACAAAATTATTACTAACGAATGGAGATATGGGAATGATAAGATGAATACATCGAAAGCAACCGCTTTCAGAAAACGTAAACAAATTACACACAAAGAGGTCGAAGGGGAGTTGAATGTTTTGAAAAAAATGTGGGTATTGATGCTCGTTACAGTACTGCTGTTGTCCGCATGTTCATCCGGTGGCGGAGGTAAATCCGCTAGTGGTGGTGACGAAAAAACAAACGAAATTACGGTCTGGGCTTGGGACAAAGCTTTTAACGTAGCTGCAATGGAAACAGCAAAAGAAGCATATCAAAAAGCAAATCCTGATGTGAAAATTAACATCATTGAATACGCTCAAGCTGATATCATTCAGAAACTGAACACAGGTCTTAACTCCGGAACTGCCAGTGGTCTTCCAAACGTAGTTCTGATTGAAGACTATCGTTCACAAAGCTTCCTGAATGCATATCCTGATGCGTTCAAAGATCTGTCTTCCAGTATCACGGCTTCCGATTTTGCAGATTACAAACTCGGACCAACAGCGTTTGATGGTAAACAATACGGAGTACCATTTGACTCCGGCGTTGCTGGTTTGTACTACAGAACAGATCTGCTGGAGCAAGCTGGCTACAAAGCAGCTGACCTGCAAGACATCACTTGGGATGACTACATCCAAATTGGTAAAGACGTAAAAGCTAAAACAGGTAAAGAGCTTCTTTCTCTTGACCCGAATGACCTTGGTTTGATTCGTATGATGATCCAAACTGCAGGTAAATGGTATTCCGCAGAAGATGGTAAAACACCTGACATTGCTAATAATGCTGCTCTGAAAGAAGCGTTTATTACTTACAAAGCAATGATGGATGCCAACATTGTTAAATTGCACTCTGACTGGAGTCAATTCGTTGCCAACGCCAATAACGGTAGCGTAGCAACAATTCCTACAGGTAACTGGTTCTCACCATCTGTACGTCAAGAAGCTTCCCAATCCGGTAAATGGGCTGTAGCTCCAATACCGAAAATGGCTGGTCAAGCAAACTCTGTTCACGCATCCAACTTGGGTGGTAGCTCTTGGTATGTTATGAACAACGTTCCTGGCGCAGATCAAGCAGCTGATTTTGTAGCAAAAACATTTGGTTCTGATAAACAATTGTATCAAGATCTGTTGAACAACATCGGCGCAATTGGTACGTACAAACCAGCAGTTGATGGTGACGCGTATGCCAAAGCAGACGAGTACTTCGGCGGACAAAAAATCTTCACAGACTTTGCAAATTGGACGAAAGAAATTCCAAGCGTAAACTATGGTATCAACACATATGCCATTGAAGATATTCTGGTAGTAGAAATGCAAGCATTCCTGAACGGTAAATCAATCGATGACGTTCTGGCTGATGCACAAAAACAAGCTGAAGCACAATTAAACTAAGATACCCAAGGTAACTTATAGAACCCTAGGAAACATCGGAGCCATCTCCTATGTCCGGCGCAAGTCGAACCGGATATGGCGAGGGGCTCCGTGGGTTCTACCCATGTTCCATGGAGAGAGAGGAGCCATACTGTGAAAGCCATGAATACAGGAGACAGTCTCCAAAAGAAAAATAATTTGACTGGATGGGCTTTTGTTTTGCTGGCTGTTGTCGGGATTGTTGCATTTTACTTCTACCCGATGATCCAAGCGCTGCTCTTATCGTTCAAGTCTGGTGTAGGAGCCAATCTTGAATTTTCGGGCCTTTCTAACTACAAAAGATTGTTAGTTGATACAACGTTCCGTACAGCATTATCGAATACATTTATCTACTTGATTATTCAAGTGCCTGTAATGATCATTCTTGGTTTGTTTATTTCCGTATTGCTGAATGACAGCACACTACGTTTCCGGAGCTTCTTCCGTACAGCGATTTTCTTGCCTTGTGTAACTTCATTGGTAGCGTACTCTGTTGTATTCAAATATCTGTTCGCACCAGATGGAATGGTGAATCAATTCCTGATGGGCTTGCACATTATTGGAGATCCAATTCAATGGATCACAGACCCGTTCTGGGCTAAAATTACGATCATAATCGCCGTTACTTGGCGTTGGACCGGATATAACATGATTTTCTATCTGTCATCCCTGCAAAACATCGATCAATCGATCTATGAAGCTGCAAGAATTGACGGAGCGAATGCTTTTACACAATTCTTCAAAATCACAGTACCTTTGCTTAAACCGATTATCCTCTTCACGTCCATCACATCAACGATTGGTACATTGCAAATCTTTGATGAGATCATGAATATTACCAAAGGTGGTCCAGGTAATGCGACCATGTCGATTTCACAATACATCTACAACCTTTCGTTCAAATATTCACCGGACTTCGGTTATGCAGCAACAGTGTCGTATTCCATCGTAATCTTGATTATTGTATTGTCCATCATCCAGTTTAAAGTGGCAGGTGATAATAAAAATGGCTAAAGCTAAAGCAAAACGGATTTTCACATATGTGTTCCTATCCATCGTCGCCTTTGTATCCATTTTCCCTTTCTTCTGGATGCTGGTCAGTTCAACAAATGCATCAGTCGATGTCACCAAGGGTAGACTGCTGCCCGGTTCAGCTTTTATTGATAACTTCAACAAACTGATTGATTCGACAAATCTGGTACAGGCTCTCGGAAACTCGGCGATTATCTCTGTGGTCTCCACTCTCTTGGCACTGTTTATTGGTTCCATGGCAGGTTATGGTTTCGAGGTATATCGCACGAAGTCTCGTGACATTGTGTTTAATATCCTGTTGTTATCCATGATGATCCCGTTTGCAGCGATCATGGTACCACTGTATCGTATGTTCGCAACAATCTCGGGAGTTGCACCGGTTATTGGAATCAACACGATGGCAGCAGTGATCCTGCCAACCATCGCAACAGCGTTCCTGATCTTTTTCTTCCGTCAGAACACCAAAATGTTCCCGAAAGACTTGCTGGAAGCTGGACGTATTGATGGTTTGAGTGAACTCGGCATCTTCTTGAAGATCTATATGCCAACCATGAAAACAACATATGCAGCGGCAGCAATCATTACATTCATGAGTAGCTGGAACAACTATCTGTGGCCACTCATTGTATTGCAAACACCTGACCAACAAACGATTCCACTGTTGATCTCAAATCTGGGTGCTGGTTATTCTCCGGATTACGGAGTAATCATGACAGCAATCGTGATTGCAACACTGCCTACAGCAATCGTATTCTTCATCATGCAGAAACATTTTGTTGCAGGTATGGTAGGTTCCGTGAAGTAATGAAAACAGCATAATCCGTGCAAATGACGGATGCAGGAAAGAAGAGAGGGCGCTGTTATGGCGTACCTCTGTCTTTTTTGTTTATGTAAAGCAAAAGGAAATCCAGCGTAAACCTTGAATAAGTCAAACTATAACGTTTTAAAGGGAGAGAGAGCCGATGAAAGCAACAAAGGCAGATATCAACTGGTTGGGGGACGTAAGTGTATTTGAGGTGAACCGTCTTCATGCCTATTCCGATCACCGTTATTACCAAACAATGGATGAAGCTGTAGGTTCAGGCGCGATGTCCATGCGTTATGATCTGAATGGTACGTGGAAATTCAACTATGCAATTCGTCCAGACAGCCGTTCTGAGTTTTTCTATACATCCGATTTTTCCAGTGAAGGCTGGGATGATATTGAAGTTCCGGGGCATATCCAACTACAAGGATACGGACAGATTCAATATGTAAATACACAATATCCTTGGGATGGACTGAACGAAATTCGTCCGCCGGCATTACCGCAGGATAAAAATCCGGTTGGAAGTTACATTCGCACATTCCACCTGCCGACAGGTTGGGAGTCGAATTCGGTATATATTTCTTTCCAAGGTGTAGAGTCTGCATTCTATGTATGGCTTAATGGACAATTCGTAGGATACGGAGAAGACAGCTTCACGCCATCTGATTTTGACCTGACGCCATTCCTTCAGGATGGAGAGAACAAACTCGCAGTTGAGGTGTATCAACGCAGCACAGGCAGCTGGCTGGAAGATCAGGATTTCTGGCGTTTCTCCGGCATTTTCAGAGATGTGTATCTGTATACCGTCCCAACTGCACACGTTCGTGATGTTCATGTTCGCACAGATCTGGACAAGTCCTATACCAACGGTACGTTGCAACTAGATTTGAAACTGGAAGGAAAAGCGGTTGCTGGAGCGCGAGTAGAGGCTGAACTTCGTGATCGTGAAGGCAATACCGTTAAAATGTTTGAATCCAAAGTTAACGATGGGCAAGTAAGTCTTCGTGAAGATATCGGTACAGTGAACCTGTGGAGCGCAGAGATTCCATACTTGTACCGTCTCTATATTCGTGTATATGATGCTGCGGGTGCACTGGTTGAGGTTGTTCCTCAAGCCGTTGGTTTCCGTACATTTGAAATGATTGATAAAGTGATGCACATCAACGGTAAACGTATCGTATTCAAAGGTGTGAATCGTCATGAGTTCAACCCGCGTCGTGGACGTGCGGTTACGAAGGAAGACATGCTGTGGGATGTTCGTACCATCAAACAGAACAACATGAATGCCGTACGTACGTCACACTATCCAAACCAAAGTCTTTGGTATGAGTTGTGTGATGAATACGGACTTTATGTTATTGACGAGATGAACCTGGAGACACACGGATCTTGGCAGAAACTTGGTGCTGTTGAGCCTTCATGGGTTATTCCAGGTGACAAACCGGAATGGCTTGATATCGTTATGGACCGCGCTGTATCCATGGTGGAGCGTGACAAAAACCATCCGTCCATTCTGATCTGGTCTTGTGGTAATGAATCACATGGTGGTGAAGTCATCTACAAAGTATCCCAATACTTCAAATCAGCTGATCCAACACGTCTGGTACATTACGAAGGTGTATTCCATGATCGCCGTTTCGATGAAACAAGTGATATGGAGACTCGCATGTATGCCAAACCGGCGGACATTGAGGAATTCCTGAATGCAAACCCGACCAAGCCGTATATCAGCTGTGAGTACATGCATGCCATGGGTAACTCTATTGGCGGTATGCACAAATATACGGAGTTGGAAGACAAATATCCGATGTATCAAGGTGGATTCATCTGGGATTACATCGACCAATCCATTTATAAAAAAGATCGTTACGGCAAAGAATTCCTCGCTTATGGCGGAGATTTTGGTGATCGTCCATCAGACTATTCCTTCTGTGGCAACGGTATCGTCCATGCTGACCGTAAAGTAACTGCGAAAATGCAGGAGGTTAAATTCCTGTACCAGAACATCAAGCTGTTCCCGGATCGTGAAGGTGTCAAAATCGTGAATGGTAATCTGTTCGCAGATACATCTGCGCTGGAACTGGTATACAGCCTGGAGCGCGATGGACATGAAGTGCTGCGTGGAACATTGGAAGTCAACGTGGATGCCCAAAGCGAGATGGTAGTGAAACTTCCGCTGGGTGCAGAAGCTCTGGCGGGCGGCGAGTACGCTGTGAACACTGCATTTGTGTTAAAAGAAGCTACACTGTGGGCTGACAAAGGCGAAGAAGTGGCATTTGGACAGTTTATTTTCACACAGGATCAGGTAAATGATGCAGTTGAAGTCGACTTGAATCTTGTAAGTGATGTACAAGTTATCGAAGGTGACGTTAACATCGGTGTTCGTGCTGGCAAGACACACGCGCTGTTCTCCAAACAGTTTGGGACACTGGTTTCCCTGAAATTGTCTGGTCGCGAGACGATTGCTGTACCACCTGCACCGCTCTTCTGGCGTGCAATGACGGATAATGACAAAGGTATGGCGATGGGCTTCGAACTGGGCGCCTGGTATGCAGCGAGCCTGATGCCACGTTCTGTAGAGTGGAAAGCGGAACAGAAACCGGATCAATACCGGATCGAGTTCACGTACAAGCTCAACATTTCGGAGGATGTACAAGTGAAAGTGGTATATACCGTTCATGCAGATGGAAGTGTGCGTGTGCATAATACGTACAAAGGTACTGCTGGATTGCCAAACTTGCCAATTCATGCATTGTCCTTCAGAACATCACCTGACTTCGAAAACGTGGAATGGCTTGCGATGGGACCAGAAGAAAACTATGCAGACCGCGCATTTGGCGCACGTCTGGGTATCCATGGCAGCAAGGTAGCTGATACCATGGCTCCATATCTGGTACCACAGGAATCAGGCAACCGTACGGGCGTACGTTGGGCCAAATTGACAGACAACGCGGGACGTGGCTTCAAAATTGAAGCATCCGGAACTCCGGTTGAGCTGAATGTTTCACCATATACGGCATTTGAGCTGGAGAATGCACAACATGCGTACGAATTGCCTCCTGTACACTATACGGTCGTGACTGTAGCGGGTAAACAAATGGGTGTTGGCGGTGATGACAGCTGGGGTGCTCCGGTTCATCCGGAATACCTGATCCCTTCGGACGGCGAACTGACATTTGAGTTTGTCATTCGTGCACTGTAAGTAAAAGGATCATACAGAATAAAGAATGTATTCTATAAAGAACAGAGGTCTTCGCTATCGGAGGCCTCTGTTTTGTTATGTCAACGAACAGCTTGAGAAGCATTGTATGAAACCGTTCTCTCTCCAACCTCGTAATGTACGAGACAGGAAACATAAGAGGGGGTTCAAGATGAGTAAAAAAGCAAAGACAGGTATATGGGTGACGGTGTTGGTCTTCTTGGGTATCATAGTTGGATGTTTCATATGGTATTTCAATACCGCTTCGGGTGAACGTGCACTCAAAACGATGAGGTCCAATAACTCGGGTGGCCTGGAGAGGGTTGTTAAAGTGTACAGCAATAACGGTGAATTGATTCAGACCTATGATGGTAAGATTGACGTGGAAGATACGGAATACGGCAATAAAGTATTATTTGATCTCAATGGGAAACGTGTTGTGATCTATAATGCAACGATTGTTGTTGAAGAGAAGTAAAGCAAAATTAAGGAAATGATATAAGGGTCGGGTGAGATTTTTATGGTGGATATGTACCTCATAATCCTAGTTGCTATCTTGGGAATGATCCTGTTCTATAGCTTGATCGCTTATTTCTTGATTCGTTTCATTTCGAAAAAAGCTTTCAAGCTGACGTTAACCAAATATGAAATGATGGAGATTATGACTTGGCTCGCCGTGCTGTTTATTACCTTCATGATGATTAAGAATGGTTCAATAAATCTTCTCTTGCCGGTTGTTGCACTCATCATTCCATTGATCAATTTACGACTTTCCAATCGAAAACATCGAGAGCTGAACTCGTAAGGTCTTGCTACGTTGGGGTAAGGCACAAGAGGGATGAACATAGGAAAGGTTGACGGAGATTACATTACTAGTCAACCTTTTTTAGTTTCATTCTGAATGTTGAAAATGAATAAGGAGGAGTTTAGTGGTGATTCTGGGCAGATCAACTGACACTTCAGGTTTAACGCAGCTTGCCAATCTTTCGGATGAGTTGCAGTCTGTTTTTGATCAAGCAGAAAGCAAATATAAAATAGTCGATATTGAACTCTTCTTTGTTTTCAGGTGTCTTCCTGAGGAATACGAGAGAAGGTCCACGGTCAGGCATGTGAAGAAGGAGAATGTCATCTATTTTGATCTGGTGGTCAGTGAGGATCGTTATAAGGCATTAAGCAAAAGCAAACAACGGTATGCGTTAAGCCATGAGTTTTATGCTTTTTTAAGTGAAAAGATCCAGAAATACAAGATTGAACATTTAAAAGTGAATGAGTTTATCGCAGATATGGGCATGTGGCTGAGGGAGATCGGATGGTTGCAGACTGAAGAAGAAGCAGAAATAAGTGAATTTGACGAAAAATATAACTAACTAAATAATGTGATATAAACAACAAAAATAGGCCCTCTTTCGAGGGCCTACTTTTCATGGGAGAGGAGTTAATTCGGCTCATGAGTTCATATATCAAATCGTGAAACCATTGGTAGATTAAGCTTTTCATAAAATATGGAGTAGAGTAGAAATGCTATTTTTGGGCACTTTTTGCGAAGTAGCTCGACAAGTTGGATTATCGTATAGCTCAGGTTAAACCTCTCTTTATGCTGGGAAGCCTTAAACCTTCCAAAAGATACCATCAAAGAATTAAGTTTGGTATGATTGGTTTTGGGAAGACAACCAGCATGAAGCTGCCTGAGGGGGATTTATTCCGTGTATGATATTTATGTAATCACAAATAAAGTGAACGGCAAAAGATATGTGGGATACACGTCAAAGGGATATGAGTCGAGATTCAATGATCATATCAAACAATCTCGTGGATCAAGCGAAAGGTATCTCTGCCGAGCTATAAGGAAATATGGGAAAGACCAATTTTATACCGAGTTAATTGAACAAGTCGAAACACTCGCGGAAGCTGCTGAAAGAGAAAAACACTTCATTGGAAAAATGAAAACCTTTGCTCATAACAAGGATGCGCATGGATATAACGCGACTTTGGGGGGCGAAGGAATGAATGGGGCGGTTTTCTCAAAGGAGACGAGGAAGAAAATCAGCGTCACCCACAAGAAGCGCGGAAGCTGGTCCGGGGAATCGAATCCTAAGTATGGAAAGGGACACCTTGTTAGCGGAATAAACCATCCTCTATTTGGAACTAAGATGTCAATAGACACAAAAGAGAAGATCGGTAATTCAAATAGAGGACGCTTAAAAGGTAACGCTAATCCATCTATAAAGGCTGTAATATGTTATTCCTTGGAGTGTTCAACTGGTTTAATTGAGAAATTCAACTCTTTTTTTGATTTAAGAGATTCATTTGAAAAGAGAGGTATAAAATTGAACCGTAGCAGTGTTCTTGCAGTCATGCGAGGCGGAAAAGGTCGAAAGACTTTTAAAGGTCATATGTTTTTTCGCCAAGATGTCACAGAACACCGAGTCCTAACTGAGATTGAACATAAATTCAAACACGGAATCATTGAACCAGTTGTAATGAAAGATCACAGACAAGGCAGTATCCATCCAAATGCAAAATCAGTCTCTTCTTATGCTGTGGACGTATCAAACGGAGAAATTCATAAGTTTGACTCGTGGTTTGATTTGAAAAGTTGGTTTGATGTTCGAGTCGGTTCCAAGACCAGTTATTCCAACTTATATAATGCCTTAAAAGGCAAGTATCGTCATACCAGAGGATACAAACTTTTCAGAGAAGATGTGACTGACAAAGATACGATGGATGATCTTTTATTGAAATACAACGAGGGCAGAACCTTCAACGACTAGTCGAAAGACGTAGGGCAAAGCGGCTCGAAACGGGAGGCATCCAAGCCTTCTTTTTTTATTGCTTGGATGAAGATATAGTCTGATCTGTATGGAAACATACAGCTGCCGAGTGGCGGCATGGTATTAGCACACCATGTGAACAGAAATGGACGCGATCAAGGAATTGACCATCCGAACCAAGGACCAATCGAAGACGACTTATGAAGGTTATAAGCTCCTGAACCTCAACGCTGAGCAATTCGAACAGGCCATAGCCGGAGGCGGAGAAAACGCGAAGAAAGCTACCCAGAAAATATTCCAAGCATTGTCTAAAATCCAGGACCCAATTAAGAGAAACGCCGCTGGTGTCTCCTTGTTCGGTACTCAGTTCGAGGATTTGGAGTATGAAGCGATCAAGGCCATGGGCGAAGCCCGTAGCCAATTCGATAAGACTAGGAAGACCATGGATAACGTCAAAAATGTCAAATTCAACACCCTGGGCATGGCGTTTCAGTCCATCGGACGTTCGGTTGAGATGGATTTCATTCAGCCCTTAGGTAAAAAGTTGTTGCCGGTTCTTTCCAAAGTGGCAAAGTGGTTCCAGTCTACTGATGGCAAGGCGTGGATGCAAAACATGCAGGACAATATTCAAAAGATCATCAAAAAGGCTGTTGATCTGTACACAACGATTAAGAATAACTGGTCAGGTGTAAAAAGTATTGCTCTGTCTGTCGTAGCGGGAATTGCAGCTATGCAAACAGCATTTACAGCATTAAAGATAATTGGCAGTATTAATGCCCTTATGAAAGCATATAAAGCTGGAACACTTTTAGCCTCAGCTGCACAATGGGCTCTGAATGGAGCTATGCTCGCTAATCCAATTGGCATAGTGATAGTTTCCATAGGTGCGTTGGTAGCGGCTATCGTCCTAGCAGTAACACACTGGGACTCCATTAAAGCTGCGGTGGGTCGATTCTGGACCGCTGTACAAGGCTGGTCGGGTGGTATTGGTGCTTGGTTCTCCGAACGGTGGAACGAGGCTTACAATGCGGCTACAACGGCGTTTAGTGGCCTGACAGGTTGGTTCGGTGGAATATTCGAAAGCATCAAAGGAACATTCAACAGCGCAGTGAATTGGATAATCGAAAAACTGAACTGGGTAATTGAGAAGGCCAACGGGATCAGCTTCGACATCCCGGACTTCTTAGGAGGCGGAACTATCGGGGTAGACATCCCGAAAATCCCAACGGTCGGTGGGTATGCAACAGGCGGATACGTCAACAAACCTGAGCTTGCTTGGGTCGGGGAAGGCAGATCAGCGGAGTGGATCATCCCGGACAACAACTCTCCTAAATCACAAGGATTGTTGGATGCTGCAAACAGAAGTATGGGTTACTCTCCGGCACCTTCTAGTGGAGGTATGAACATCGTGTACAGCCCTAATATAAACATCAATGGTAACGCCAGTAAAGCAGATATTGTTGCAGCTCATGACGCTGGCCGCGCTTCATTTGCACAGGAAATGGCTCAATGGCAGAGACAAAGGGAAAGGGTGAGTTTTGGATGACACGATGATTGGTGAAATGAAAGTTTTGTACACAAAGAATAATAGAAGAATTATAATGGGCATGAAAGGCTCTGTTGATGGTTTATCAGCAGAGCCTTTTATTGATATACATAACTAGTAGTCATATATTAAAATAGAAACATTATGAGTTTTGAGGGGGGATTTTACTGGGACACCCGTCAACTAAAAGTGGTATTCCTGTACATAGTGCGCTATCACATCTAAAAACTGCTTCTACATGGTACCGGTTTCCGCTACACATAATAGTTGGAGATAATTTCAATTCACTAACGAATGAAGAAAAAGAATTTATCCTTCTACATGAAGAAGGTCACCTAACCTATGGTCTCGTCCCTCCTGGAGAGTCTTGTGACAAAGAACTCGAAATAGAGCATAATTGCGATTTGTACGCTTTGGAAAGATCTAATCTTGATGCTGCGATCGGAGCCATGGATAAGATGATCGCCAATTCTATAAAATTGAAATTTACAACAAAAATAAAGAATTGATTAAAATAATCAACATCATTATCATTTTGAGGAGGGAATAGTTTTGTCGATAAACTGGAAAGTTAGTTGTGAAATACATATTTTTCATTATGAAAATTTCAGATTAGAGCCTGTCACAATAAAGTTTAAATCATACACATGTAACGTTTCTTTTATTTCTGGGGATTATTCTTCAGAGGAGGTTGGTGGACTGAATGAAGGATCAAGGAGCATAAGTGCTATAGAATTTTCTATCAGTAATATTGATAAAAAAGTGGATAAAGTAGAACAACTCATAAATGATGAAGAGAAACTTGCGAAAACAGTGTTGAATATAACTAACCTTGTCGCTAGAGTGGTCCGAAATGAAGGGGTTTGTACGTCAATCAATGAAGTCTCTTTTGATGAAAGAGAAGATTTGCATAATGTTTTCTATAAGTTGGGACTTGTAAACCCATTAACTAATTCTGAATACAAGCCTAATTTGGAATCTATGTACGTAAGTATAGCTAAGAATGAAAGATTAAATCGTGTCAACATCGGCACTGCTCATGTCAATTATGAGACCTGGTATGAAGAAGTAAAGCCTGCAATAAATACGGACTACATAACACCTCCGGAGAGAGTTTTCTTTGTTAATGCTTTGGAACAATATAAGAACAAAAATTACCGAATTGCGGTAATCGAATCTACGATATCTCTTGAAATTGTACTAAACGGTTTCTTGAGTGCTTATATGAGAAACTATAAGAAAATGACAGATGAAAAAGTGAAACAGTTTTTAAGTAAAGAAGTGGGCCTAACAGCAAGAGTAATTGGTTTGCTGCCCTTAACCATTAACGAAAAATCCCTAGAGGATATTGACTTGAATTCTGTATTAAAGCTAATCCAGTGGAGAAATAAGATTGTTCATGCTCTCGGTGATATTCCAAAGGGGATAGAAACTGATGTCTTTGCAGATTCTTTTAATAATGTGCTTCAACTTATTTTATTACTTTCACATAAAAAAGAGATTGTGGAGTCTAGTAAAGAGATAAAATTAGGAAATTCAATAATGCTTCCTTAGATCCATAACTTACCGCCTCAATCCTTTATGGCAAACCGCTATAATTGGGTTGAGGTGTTTTTTATGTTTATTAGTCCTATGTTACTTGAAACGTCACCGGGACCATTCTCACATTCGGAATACATTTTTGAGCCTAAGGTCGATGGACACCGGTTGATATATTCGCAACAATCCGGCAACGTCCGGTTATATACACGTCACAACAATGATTGCACTCGGCAGTACCCTGAATTACTACTGCCCTTTGACTCTGACATCATCTTGGACGGAGAGGTCGCTTGCACCGATCCAGAGACAGGACTGAACGACTTTGAGGCAGTCATGAGCCGGTTCAGCACTCGGCAGCACTCAAAGGTTCAGCAACTCATTAAGACATTGCCTGCCACGTTCGCTATATTTGATATCCTGCATTACAAAGGACAGGATCTCCGTAAGCTCGCTCTTATAGAACGCAAGGCTATTCTGCAAGGGCTCCAACTACCGTCTAATAGCTTTGGAGTGGTTCCGCATATTGAAGGCGCAGGAGAGGCCCTATACGCCAAGATAGAGGCAATGGGCATGGAAGGTGTAGTTGGCAAGCATAAGGACAGTCAGTACGTCAGCAGGCGGTCGAGAGAGTGGCAGAAGGTCATTAACTGGTCATATGCCGATATATTCATCACAGGATACAAAAAGTCCGAATTCGGGTGGCTTGCTGCTGTTCCAGATCCGTCAGGCAAGATGCGCCCGGTAGGAATCATCGAGCATGGCCCGAGTCCCAAACATAAGCAAGCTTTCCGTGGTGTTTGTCAGCAGCTTGTAACGGGAGAGGATAAGAACCACGTTTACCTGGAACCAAGGATACAAGCCAGGGTCAAAATGCGTAATTGGACCAAGTCCGGCTTGCTGCGTATTCCCGTGATTGATCAGTTTATAGTGTGATTATATATTGTAAGGACAATACAGGAGGTGCTTTGTATGTGTGGTAGATTCACAATCACAGATCCCTTGGACGCAATAATGGACAGATACTATGCATTTATAGCTGATGGCTTTGACTACAAACCTAATTACAACGCAGCACCCATGCAGTACATCCCAACGATAATCGGTAGCAAAGACGGTAATCGATTAGGCTCGCTCCGGTGGGGACTGGTACCCGTTTGGGCCAAGGATGACAAGATCGGGAATAAGTTGATCAATGCCCGGGCCGAGACTTTGGCAGAGAAGCCAGCTTTTAAACGTCTGATCAGCTCCAAGCGCTGTATAATCCCGACAAATGGATTTTATGAGTGGAAAAAAGAAGGATCTGCAAAGCAGCCCATGCGCATCTTGATGAAGGATGATCGCTTGTTCTCGCTTGCCGGCCTGTACGATACTTGGACAGATCCGGACGGGAACAAACTGAGCACATGCACAATCATTACTACTGAACCCAATAGTCTTATGGAAGACATCCACAACCGCATGCCTGTCATCTTGCGCCCTGAGGATGAGGCGGAATGGCTTGGAAAAGATAATGATGATGTTCAGTCACTACTTGGCTTGCTCAAGCCATATGAAGCGTCTGCGATGCGTGCATACGAGGTACCAAAAGAAGTGGGCAATGTGCGAAACAATAATGAGGATTTGTTGAAGAGTATTCTTTAACTGAGAAAGTGCCCCGACATCAGACATCATTCGGGGTCTTTTTTGTTTCAACATAATTTTTTCTGGCTTGGGAATAATATTTCGAGTAAAAATTATGAAGGAGCGATGAAACAGTGAATATTATAAGTCAAGCTGATTTCGACAGAACCTCAAACGTAATTTGTCCAGTTAGCAATGCAGTGTCAGATGGGTATGTAAAGATCATTGCAAGCGGTGAACTAGCTGCAAACAATGCTGATCACAAAATATTACTAAGAATAAATGGGGCTAAATCTTCTTACAAAAGTTATTATTTGATGACTGGTAACGACAATGAAGCGGCATGGGACGAAACAGGGATATTAATCGGAAGAAACGGTCGGCATTCGGATGCAAATTTCTTCTTTGAAGTAACCTTATCTGTTTTTTCAAAATCACAAAAGATTCTTAGCAATGGATGCGCAAATTCTATCAATGGAAACAACTCGTTACTTGGATTTGAGAATCACGGGGCTTTCATAACCAATCAGCCTTTATCAAGTTTAGAAATAGTGTTTACTGGCGGGGTTTCCACCGGTCAATTCAGAGTGTATCAATTCTAATAAAAGGAGCGCCTCATCTATTGGGGCGCTCTACCTCGTTTTTTAATCTAAACTCAAATGTTTCTCTTCAAATACCTCTTGCCCATGATCTTGACAGCTAGTGTACTATACCCTTCTACAATCCCTCCATAATCAATTAAAGTGTTTGAATTCTCCAATACATGCCAAACCGCTACCCTATCCTGACTTAACGCTGCCGTGACCACAAATCACAGTCAACCATGATCAGATTAATTCGAATACAGTAGCTAAAGCATTCAAGGCAGAAATTGCTAAAGTGGTTCAGTCCGAATAAAGAATATTTACAACATATACCAATTCATTTATAATGCTTATAGAATAAGTACAGTCCATCTCCGTTATCGTCTACATACTGGCGGGGTGATTTTTTGTTGATTCTAATAAGGTGAAAAGGGGAATCTGGTTTGAAAAAAGAAAATATTTTGATGTGGTTTGGTTCAATAATAGCTGTGATTACTGTTTTCGTTCCATTCGCTATAATTTATTTCACTAAAGCACCATACACTGTCGACAGCTTTGGAAAGCTGGGGACAATTGGAGATTTTTTTGGGGGCACTACAGTAGGTCTATTATCTTTGGCAAGTATTAGCTTTGTTACAGCCGCAATTATCATGCAAAAAGAGGAGCTGAGGTTACAACGTGCTGAGCTAAAAGCAACAACTGCTGAGTATAAGATAACAAACGCAACAATGAGAAAACAACAATTTGACAGTACATTCTTTAATATGATTAATCTGCATCATAATATTCTAAAGGAAATAACTTATCAAGAGGGTACTGGAAGAGATGCCATAGCTTTATTGTTTAAGAGGGTGAATGAAGAATATAAGTCAGGAGTGTTAAACTCTTATGAGTTAGAATTAAAAGAATTAATTCTTGTGAGTAGCAAAACAACTGTGGTGAATGATTTTCTTCTTAAGTCATTTATTTTTAATAAGAAACAGGATTACATACATGAAATTAGAAAAAAAGCAGAGAATGGTCGAATTAGAGATTTTGACTTTATATCGAAACAATATGTTATTAAGAATGTGGAAACCAAAATAAACGATATTAAAAATGACATAGATGGACGTTGGCTCGAAATAAAAGAAAAGGAAAAAAAAGACTTTGATTCATTGCAAGAAAACAAGTCATTTTTAAATAAAATATTGCGTGAAGCTAATTTTGAAGAATTGATGAAGGCTAGTGTGCAGAATGATTTTATTCAAACTTACACACAAGACACTTTACTTAGCCCTCTGAATTATCTAAAAATAAAAGCATATGAAACTGTATATAATGAAAATGAGAATTCTATAGGCCACTATTATAGGAATTTGTATAGGATAATTAAGCTAATACAGGATGAAAAATTCGTTGAAGATGTGGTAAATAATGAAATAGAGAAGAAAAAGTATAGGGGCATTTTACGTGCACAGCTTTCATCTTTTGAATTAATGATGTTATTCTACAATGTCGTATATTCCCAAAAAGGCGAAAAATTTAGATCATACTTAATGAATACTAATTTTTTCGATGATCATTTAGTGCAATCTGACTTCATATGGGCGAATGATAAGGAAGAGTTGAAAGTAATTAATGCTATTCAGTAAAAATATCATAAATGAATTGTTTGAAGCCTATACTATAGGCTTCTTCTTATATTGAAATCTAGTTGATGTACATGATTTGAGATTTCAATTACACTATTTTGTAGTAAATACTAGGGAGGAATTGGATTGACTACCAATGTTAAAGATCAAGTAGAAAAACAAGAGCAAGAAGCCAAAAAAGAAGAACTAAAAACTTGTTTCATTGTAATGCCTATTTCGAATGCAGATGGGTACGATTCAGGGCACTTTAATAGGGTTTATGACTACATAATAAAACCAGCTTGTGCTGCTGCTGGATTCAAACCATCGAGAGCGGATGACACCAAGCACACAAACACAATTATCTTGGATATACTAGATCAAATTGTGAAAGCAGACATGGTTCTATGTGATCTAAGCTCGAAAAATCCAAACGTTATGTACGAGCTGGGGATAAGACAAGCATTTAATTTACCTGTTGTATTAATTAAAGATGATGCAACCCCGAGAGTCTTTGATACATCAGCACTGCGAGATATTGAATATGATCGTGCTCTACGGATTGATAATGTAAACGCAGTGGTGGCTCGTTTAACAGAGGCTATAAAGGAAACGTATCGTATGAAAGATGATGATACACATTCTTTAATAAGTTTGCTGAATATTCAGCCTGCGACACTCCCTGAGAAAAAAGAAATAAGTCCGGATACTGCAATTATACTTGAGGCAATAAGAACAATAAAATCTGCTCCTCCAGTGAGAAAAAAATCGAATCTACTGGTGTGGGATGAGGAAAATAATCGAACTGAAGAGCACAAGTTTAATGAAATCTCGATAGAAGAGATGCTCTTAAATGGAGATTATGAAATTAAGCACAATGTCTTTGGTGTCGGAGAAGCTGTAAGTTATAACACAGAAAACAGAGATGTTACAATATCTTTTGTGAAGGATCAGTTGAAAAAGAAGTTTGAATATCCATATAGTGAATTGTACTTCACTAAAAGACTATAAAATTCGCGTGAAATGAGAACAGGTGATAAACCTGTTTTTTTGTTTTTCTAAATGCTCTTGTAAAAAAAAAACGGCATTGCCGTATATTTATGACAGGCTATTAAACAGGAAAATTTAAGGAGGAATGAGCATTGACCTTGAATCAGTACCGAGATCTGGCGGACCAACTGGGAGGAGAGGTCGGAGAGCGGATCGCAGCACTGGTCGAAGAGTTGGAAGAGTCGAGAAAGATCATACGTTGGAAAAAGTACCCTCCTCTCCTTGGAAGTAAAGAGGTAGCGGAACAGATTGGTGCAGACCCTAAAAATATGCATCATGTCCGCAAGAACAAGATGTTCCCAGAGCCTGACGTTATGGTTGGGACAAGGCCGTTCTGGTTTAAACCGTCGATTGATGAGTACCAGGAACGAATGGAAGAGTGGAGAAACAAAGACAAGCCAGATTAGGAGTTTGGGTCCCTCTGAGAGATGAAAACTGACTACGGGTGCTCGCGAGCCCGAAATCCGTTCAGATTTTAAAATTTTATTTTTCTTCCGCTTCTTTTAGCCTCAGGCCAAATCTGGGGCTTTTTGAGCGTGTTTCTTCAAATAATGCACCAAGTATTAGGGTGTGATGGAAAGGAGTATTAAAACGGAAGTCAAGGACAGAAAATTGTTAAAAGGAAAACGGAAGAGGCAAAGATTCCTGATATCTTTTTGTGTTAGGAAGGGGATTCTCGTTAATAGAGCGAAGGTAATGTTTTAGAAGGAGGAGGTTGCCTTGCTAAGCATAGTAGATTACATAGCTAAGAGAAAGAAAGAGGACGGTCTTAATGAATTTAATTACCAGGCGAAGGCAGAAAATACGAGTATCTGTGTAATTATGTGTTTGAGTATTTCAACAATTATCTTACTGAAAGTGCATCAGATGAAAAAACATATCTCCAGTCTGAGAAGCTTGAGAAGTACCGGGGGCAGCTAGCACAGCTTGATTCTGAAACGGCTGAGTGGCTCGTTCAAATGTTCGATAATCATGGTAAAATGCTAAATCATGCTATTAATAATTTTCTGAAAAAACAAGAGCTATTTCTGATCTATAATTCTGATGCTGAATTCCGGAGTGTTTCCTACGAGTGTTACACTTTCTTGAGTAAAAAGCATCCTTATTTAAGAGATCATACTGAGATGTTATTCATTTATATCAAAGAGCATCATGGGATCAAAAGTCAGGAAAGAAATGGAGTTAAAGTTCCTTATATTAATGAAGAGATAAATAATTGGCTGGAAGAGACATCGAGAAAGCATCAAGTGAACTTATGGAAGTTTACTTACGACTGGGTGATTAAATTTTATGAAGAAGAGAAGTTGTGGCCAGCAACACATAGAAAAAAAAGTAATGATTCTTGGAGGAATTACGAGTATGACTACAAGCAAAAGAGTAATCTTTTCAATCTAAATGAATTGTATAGAAGGTTGCCTAAGAAGTCCTTCATTCGAGGCAAAAAGCAGGAGTTGGAGATTTTGATGATGTACAACTGGCTTTTTGATGTGGTTGGAGATGAAGAGTATTGGGACGAATACATTTCTAAAGTGATCGAGAATTCTTAATCATTATATAAGGGGAATAAATATGAAAGTGAGTCCGGAGTTGATGAAGCATCTAAACGAGCTATTGGACACTTACACACAGGAAGTGAAGAGTGCGGGGTTAAAGCCGTCTACAGAGAAAACATATCTACTTCACGCCGATCATTTCGTGCGCTGGTGTAACGGGGACTTTGTCCCTGGTGCTACATTAAAAAAGAATAACAAATAAGAATATCAAATTGATGGAACTAAATAATAAGGATCTTCATTAAACGAAGGTCCTTATTTCTGTCCGTTAAACGGTCAGGATGTATAGTGTATATATAAGTATTATAAGAACAACGTACTCGTATTTTGAGTCTGGCAGAAATTCATATCATCCTGATCGGATGATGAGTCCCCTCGTATCTATCTCCTGTTAGTATCTGTTACCCCCGACCTTACTTGTAGTAACCCCGCCGACTTGTACTCACTTTATGAGTATGTAAAAATTCTACATCTGTCAGATTGACAGCTAGAGAAATTGATTGGCGCAGTAAACAGTCCATAAAAACTAGAAGGAAGAGTAAGGCGCAAGATATGTGATTTGAAATCACATGGTGGAGAATGGAAGAACCGACGAAAAAGATATTATCCACTTAAACGGATAGTATCGAATAGGTGATGACCGTCAGATTGACGGGTATGAACCCACTCCTCCAAAGAAAATAACAATTGCAAGAAAAAGAAAACAACCGGAGGAGGTACTTTCAAAGCACCCCCCATGTCGAAGATGGGAGTCATAGTAATAAGGTCATCGGCTGGATGTGACATCAGGTTTGTAGAGAAATACCCTGGCGATTGGTGGGCTGTGTTTGCTGGTGTTGCTAATGCACTTGGATTAAAAGCATTAAGGTTAAACAGCGCTTATTAGACGACCTACTTTTAAAGTATACCGTCGATGATTCAATCAATCGGGTGTGTGGTGCACTCGGAATCACGATTGAGATCAAGCACGAAGAACCACAGACTTCTGAACCAGAGGTGTTGGTAAATGAACACTCGCATTGAAAGTTGGCTCGGTCATGAGATTCGATTCGTTGAGGAAATACCTGGTGAGTGGTGGGCAGTTGCTACTGATGTTACTAAAGCACTGGGCATCAGAAACGCCGCTCAAGCAATTAACGGAAACACAAGGTCAAAAAGTAAAGGGCTACCTGGTAGTCAAAAGGGTGTATGTAAACTAGCTACCCCTGGTGGTCTGCAAGATGTTCTCGTTGTAAACGAACCTGGTATCTATAGATTAATTTTCCGAAGCAATAAGTCAGAGGCCGAAGATTTTCAAGATTGGGTGTTCGAGATCATTAAGACGCTACGCCAATCAACAGGTCTCGAAGGATTCCAAGTATTTCGAATGCTCGATAAGAAAAAAAACGCACCCAATTCGCACCCAATAACGGATTGAGTAATGACATCAATCGTTAGGTATAGATAAAAACCTTGATAAATAAGGATTTAGACAACAAAAAGAAGCCCTCTTTCGAGAGCTTCTTTTTCATGGGAGAGGAGAAACCGGACGAAGAGCTTATGGGGAAACGTAAGTCTTCTCCGCGGTTGTCTACGACACTTGTGATGTCGATAATTATAGAATCGCCCGATTGTTTCCTTTTTATACATATGCGTCAATAATTCGTCAACAATTTTCCAAGGGAAATGAAGACCGCACATTTTTCAAACCGAACCCGAATGTGGTACGATAGTCGTATCAATAAACTTACATAGAGAAAAGGTGACTCGTCAAGTGAGAGTGGTATCTGGGAGTGCAAAAGGCAGGCCGCTGAAGGCTGTTCCTGGCACGGGTACGCGGCCGACCACCGACAAGGTGAAGGAAGCGTTATTTAGCATGGTTGGTCCTTATTTTGAGGGCGGCACAGCATTGGATCTGTTTGCAGGCAGTGGAGGTCTCGGTATTGAGGCGCTGAGCCGCGGCATGGACAAGGCTGTTTTTGTTGATTTGGAATCGAAAAGTATTGAAGTCATCCGCATGAATCTGAAGGCAACCAAGCTGGAAGACCAGGCGGCCGTATATCGTAATGATGCAGGTCGAGCATTGAAGGCACTCGCCAAGCGAGGCACAACGTTTGATCTGGTGTTTCTCGACCCGCCATATCGTATGAAGAACGGGCACGAGTTGATGTTAACCATGCACGAACTGGAGCTTCTGGAACCCGAAGCAACCATCGTGCTTGAATATGAATCCAAACATGATTACCCTGAGCAATTCGGCCCGTTTGAACAAACGCGCAAGGCTTTGTATGGGGAGACGGCAGTATCCATCTATTATTATGCGCCAGAAGCAGTTGAAGATGGAGAATCCATTACACCGGAAGAGGAGGCTCCTCATGACTGAAATGATACACCGACAGGAACGAATTGCCGTATATCCTGGAAGTTTTGATCCCGTAACGATGGGGCATCTGGATATTATCGCCAGAGCGTCGAAGCAATTTGATCGCGTCATTGTGGCTGTGTTGAACAATATGAGCAAAAATCCGCTGTTTACGGTGGAGGAACGCAAGGAACTGATTACGGAAGTAACCCGCCATCTACCGAATGTCGAAGTGGACAGTTTCCGCGATCTGACAGCCAATTACGTCCGGCAAAAGGAAGCTCAGGTCATCGTTCGTGGTATACGCTCGGTAACTGATTTTGAATACGAGTTGCAATTGGCGTCGACCAATAGCAAGTTGAACCCGGATGCGGAAACCATATTTATGATGACAAATCCGAAGTATTCCTATTTAAGTTCCAGCATCGTCAAAGAAATCGCTCATTATCATGGAGATGTTACAGATCTTGTCTCACCTGAAGTGGAAGCTGCGCTCCGTCAGAAAATCAGCGAGAAAACCGGCGGTTAAACCAGAAGGTAAGACCTGATAGACTAACCATGACTGCAAGAAGTAACGCAAGACCCATGCATGCAGCAGGGAAGACGCTCCAAATGGTGTTGATCGTGTATGTGTTACCTGGACTATGTATGAGTAGCCAACCAAATGGTGTTGAGAGGTCTTGCTTTGCATTCGTCTGTAATGTGGTCGAGACTTCTGTGCTATAACGGCTGAACGGCATCCATAGGAACAGACTGATGAAAAAGGCGATTAATCCATGAGTCAGACGAACTCCAACAAAGTACAACATCGATTTGCTGCCCGGACCAGTTGTTTTCAAGACAGCAGAGACTTGCAGATGGGAGCATAAACCACCCCATCCCAGAACGGCTGAAAGTAGAGACATGAGCAGCATGGGTGTTAATGAAGTCTGGCTCAAATGATAGGTGCCTAGGTGAATCTCAAAGAAAGCTGGCCACAGCGCAGCAGAGGACCCGGGGGTCAGATAAAGGGAGACCAGCCGGATAAATACGGCAAAACCGATCATGTATCCTCCAGTCATCATTAAGGTCTGCACAGCTTGGGATACAGTGTCACCTAACAGTTTGCCAAATCCTCTTCCATCACGACTATGGGCTTCTTTGGCTGCAATCATCATATCAGACCATATACTGCGTCGTTTGTTCGTAGCATGGTGGGGGGCAGATGAGCGACTTGTGGAACTTGCAGGACTTGCAGGCTGAGAATCAAGAGAGTTCTTATCTGCTTGTAAGGCTGTCGAGCCAACCCTGTTTTTCTGTTTACCCGGTGCTGGCAGGAGACGTGTGGCAAGAATGGCAGCAATCCAGCCGCTGATCCAGTGGACCACGAGTAGAAAATATCCGGCCGCTGGCTGGTGGAGAAAAGCAGCACCAACGACCAGTATGATCATCATTGGATTGGCAAAATGAGATGCCGCCGCAAGGACAACCGCCTGCTTGGCGGTAATTTGTCTATCCTGAAATAAACGGGATACCGCATCTGCTCCTGCGGGGAATCCGCCGCACATGCCAACGGCAATTGCCAGACCTGCGTTGCCTGGGAGTCTAAACCAGCGTTGCATTAACGGTCCGAGCAAGGCGCCGATCGCGTGGGTGAAGCCAAACGCAGTGAGCATTTGGGATAACATGAGGAACGGGAGCATGGCAGGGAAGATGATTTTCCACCATATATCCAGACCTTGAATAGAGGCATCAAACGCTTCTTTGGGGGACGCAACTACCGCAATGACCAACATTAAAGCGCCGGTACTTAGGATTATCGTTCGTAACGGGCCAGAATCTCTAACCTCGCTCTGTAATGTCATCGTTTCACCTCATATCAGATAACGCCGATTTGGCATCTGAATCGTTATGGACGGCCGAATGACGCCCGAAGGGCGGTTCGGCCTTGACCGGACAGGCTATTGTATACAGCGGCCTATCCGGCCTGTACCATTGTATGCACAAGGACCAGAGTGTTAGACTTGAAAAAATGATTAAACAAGATGGAATTACGATCGCTGATTAGTGTAGAGTTCAGCTTATATAGAGATACAAAGAACGGAGGCTCATGCGATGAATCGGATTCGGAAATCTGGCGGATTCAGAGCTTCGATCTTTGTGATCGTGGTGGCTCTGGTCGTCTATGTTGCCGTGTACATGCCAACGCCGTATATCATATATATGCCTGGCAGTGCAGATGAAGTAAAACCAATGGTAACCGTTAAGGGTGGAGACCAGGAAGAACACGGTGTGTTCATGATGACAACCGTGTCGGCAACATATGCCAACGTGTTTTTGCTAGGAACCTCTCTGTTCAATAAAAATGCTCAAGTGGATAAAAAGGAAGACCGACTGCGCGGCAAAAGCGAAGCGGAATACTCTGCCGAACAGGTGTGGTTCATGAGTGACTCACAATCCTCCGCAATGGAGGCTGCATATGAGCAGGCTGGTGTGACTTACTCTATTGTACCTGAACATATCTTTGTATTTGGACTGTCTGAAGATCCAAAACCGGAAGGAGACATTGCTCCGGGAGATATCATTCTGGGAGTGAACGGAACAGCTACGCCGGATAATACGGTGCTTTCTGCCCAGTTAAAAGATAAAAAGGTCGGAGATACGGTTGAAATGCAACTGGAACGTGGAGGAGAGACCATTAGCCGGGACGTGAAACTGATTCAGGTAAAAGACAATAAAACAGGTGAAATCCGCCCGGGACTTGGAGTAATGATTGGTACGGTTCAGAAGGTGAAAGCTGAAGAGCCGGACAAACAGATCTCCTTTACCGATACTCAGGTTGGTGGTCCGTCTGCCGGTTTGATGTTTACGTTGGAGATCTATAACCAGTTAACACCTGGAGATCTGACCAAGGGGCATCGAATTGCGGGTACAGGTACCATTACCAAGGAGGGTGTGGTGGGTGCCATTGGTGGTGTAGTACACAAGATTGTAGCCGCTGATCGAAAAGAAGCGGAGATCTTCTTTGTACCGAAGGATAACTATAAGGAAGCAGCAGCCAAGGCTGAACAGATCGGTACCAAAATGAAACTTGTGCCTGTGAGCACGGTGGATGATGCGCTGGCTTATTTGAAAACCTTGTCCGTGAAATCATAGGTTATAATCGGGCGGGAAGAGATCGAGCCAACGTTGAACCGGATGGATAAAGAACGGATAAAATCGGAATAATTGATTACAGTGGAATGAAGTGTGATCAAGAGATTTGAGAAGATCAACAGACTCACTAGACTCAAAGGGATTAAAATAACCAAAAGAATTAAGAGAACAAGAACTAAGAGAACAAGAGAAGAGAATAAGAGAAGTGAATAAGGAAATCCCCTTGTTGCGAGGTGCCTGAGCGGCGCGCAGCAAGGGGATATTTCAATTGTATAGTTGAGTGTGGAATAGTGGATATCAATGATCTGTTTGATGATGGAATAAAAAGCTCTATAGAGATGAAGCCTTATGGTCAAAAGCGGATTACAGTCTCACAGGCGACTCATAGTAGTCACTGAACATCTTGCGTGTGTCCCTGTGCTCGCAAGCGAGCCCATACGCAACCTGAGCTTGTATATCCAGTTCAAGTTGATTGTGTGTGAACGTCGACGGTTTCAGCACAACAGGCAGTGAGGCGGTTTTCTTCATTTGTTTAAGCAGGCTCTGCCCTTGAGCATTAAATCCGAGAACACGGAGATATCCGGGTCCGGTAGCCAATTGCTCTGGTGAACACTCGGCTTTGGTGTGATTCAGGAGCAAGTGGGCTAGCATACGCTGGAGTTTGGTGCGTGTGTATCGTTTGGTCTTCAGTGCATTCAGGAGTGCTTCGACTGAAGGCTCCGGGAGCTGAGCGAGTGCACGGCTCAGCCGGTGTTCCAGGCCTTCCGTGACTTCGGCGATGCGTTCCAGCTCGGAGGCACGGCGGGTGGCCGCAAGGTGCAACAGCGGCTGTGCAAAGCGCTCCCAGTGTATGGGAGCGCGCCCTTCCTGCCATTCGCGATGCAGAATGGCAAGGGTTGCCGCCGGCACGTATGGCGCGGCGGCGTCAGGTCCGTCCGCCATCAGAAGGCGGCGGACGGCTGTTGCACTGGCGATCGCCCCCGGCCCGGGCGTCGCCTCATGATACGCGGCACCGGTACGCGCCGCCGTATAGGGCTGGATCGCGCTGCCAAGTCGTTGCAGCGCGATCAGGTAGTGCAGCCCAAGCGAATTGTTGGGCTGCTCCAGCAGTGCAGCGGCGTCGTGAGCATCGACGCCGCCGGGCGCCAGCGCTGCCGCCGCGCCTGCGTACGCGGCGGGGTAGCTGGCGCCTTCTCGCAGGCGGCGCGCGATGTCCTCGCGCATCCCTGCGGGCTCCACAGCCAGCACGCGCGCAATGCGCTGCAGGCTGTCCAGGTCGCCGGACTCGCTGCCAAAGCAGAGCGAGTCCACAACGCCGGTGCGGTGCAGCAGCGATACCGCACCGAAGGCAAACCACTCTGCCGGTTGGACCGCGTACGCAACCGGCAGTTCAAGCACGAGATCCGCGCCTGCGTGCAGCGCCATCTCGGTGCGTGCCCTTTTACCCACGATGGCGGGTTCGCCACGCTGGAGAAAAGGGCCGCTCATGACCGCAACAACGGCGTCTGCGCCGCTTAGCCGCCGTGCTTCCTGCAAATGATAGACATGCCCATTGTGCAAGGGGTTATATTCAACAATGACGCCTACGGCTTTCATGATTAGACGTACTCCTTTCGATTGGATAACCGAGTATGTATAACATCCATTCCATCATAGGGGATGTCATGTATTAGATCAAATCATGCACCAATTTAGACAAGAAAAAGGCACAATTCCAACATCAGCAGATGTCAGACTGTGCCTGCAAATCTATTGTATATTACAGATTTTCGATATTCGGAGAACGGCTTCTTCAACTTAATAAATCAGCACGCTTTAGACACTTTCCGGCGCGGGAGATAGACTTGCTTTTGGCCCAAAAAATTCATAATGAATGTTGTCCGCGGCAACACCAAGCGCCTGAAGTTCCGTATACACTGCCCGCATGAACGAAACCGGTCCACACAGATAATACGTGGAATCCAGTTCATCAATCACTTGACGAAGCCAGATCGCATCTATATAACCTTCCTTATGAAAATACTCATTTTCACGATCAGCATCCTCAGGTTGAGTATAACAATAATAAGCTTTAACGCCCTGATTACGTTTGGCCAGACTGTTCACATGATCACGGAACGCGTGCGATTGACCATTGGGACTTGCATGCAAAAATGTAATGATGCGATTTTCATTCAAGTTAACCAGCGTATTTAACATACTGATCATGGGCGTTAGACCGACACCACCACTCAGGAGAACAACAGGTCGTTTATCGTCTGCATTCAGCGTGAAGTCGCCAGCAGGAGCGGATAGTTCCACCAGACTGCCTTCTTTAATGTGATCGTGGAGATACGTAGAGATAACTCCGTCAGGACGCTCTAATACACCTCGCTCACGCTTAACGGAAATGCGATAGTGGGGTTTACCCGGGGTATCTGAAAGGCTATACTGACGAATCTGGGTAAATGACTGTGCCTCTGGTTTGATTTTGATACTGATGTATTATCCCGGTTCATAACTAGCAATGGGCTGGCCATCGTCTGGAACGAGGTAAAAGGACGTGATGATTTCACTTTCCTGCACTTTCTTGGCAACCTTGAAGGTACGGAACCCTTCCCAGCCACCCGTTTGGTTTTCCGCTTCCGTATACATATCCTGTTCAATCCCGATAAAGGCGTCTGCAATGACATTATAGGCTTCGCCCCACGCCGTGATAATTTCATCCGTTGCCGCGTCTCCAAGTACATCTTTGATGGCTTGAAGCAGATAGGTGCCAACAATCACATATTGCTCGGGAACGATACCCAGGCTGCGATGTTTATGTGCAACTTGCCGGACGGCAGGCAGGATGGAGGACAGATTATCGATATGCAGGGCAGCGGTGTATACCATATTGGCGAGGGCGGCTTGCTGTCGTCCCTGTTTCTGATTTGCGTGATTGAAAATATTCAGTAGTTCCGGATGAGCTGTGAACATCGTTTCATAGAAATGGCGTGTGATCGCTTCGCCGTGGACTTCAAGTACAGGTACTGTAGATTTAATGACTCTAATGGTGTGCTCGCTTAACATACATTTTCCCTCCCGATATAATATGAAATAGTTGGATAATAAATCGGTCATGGAGCTGATCATGCTTCGGTTTATAGCAAGTATAGATAGGGAGCAAGCGGGTCTGTGTGACATAGATCACACCAAACGTTAACGAAATGTGACCGCTATTTGCAAGGAACTACAATTAAAATGACGACTTGTAGTTTATCTTAAAGTGAGTCTATAATAGACCAGATGGAGTAAACGGTTCTGGGCCATTGGTTTTAAAATAGGGTGTAAAGTTAAAAGTGTTGACAAACGTCTTGAAAAATCGGTATAATGATTTTTGTTTGTTAAGTCAATTTCATAATACTTTTAACGAAGATTCGTCAGAATACATACAGTCAGGATTTATTGCTTTACAAAAGCAGGCTTGACCTGTATAACTGTCGTGATACGTTTGATACGAATTATGAAATTGGTTTCGTTTGGAGTGATGGAAATGTTAATGCCATTTCGCAAAGTGGCTACCAGTGATGGTCCCCTGAAGTTTAACGAACAGTGGGAGATCAAGGAACTGGTTTCTAACCGACAAGATATCACAGCCGTTACCCCGCTGACTGCGGACTTATCTGCAGAATTCAGAGAAGGTGACGTTGTGGATGTTCATGGCAAGCTGACTGTAGGAGTGGACATGTTGTGCTCCCGTTGTCTTAAGCCGATCAATGAACATTTTCATATTGATTTTCATGAGCAATTCAAGCAGGGAAAACAGCCAGAGGGATTACACGAAGACGATGATACGCTCTATGTGGATGGAGATAGCGTTGATCTGAAGGGTTATGCCGAGGAAGCTTTTCTGCTGGATCTTCCGTTTATACCGCTATGTAGCGATACATGCAAAGGGTTATGCCCCAAGTGTGGCCATGAGCTGAACGAAGGTGACTGCGGTTGTGATAACGAGGTTATTGATCCGCGGCTTGCAGGGCTCAAGGATTTTTTTAAATGAGCATGATTGAAAATCGAACATTTTAAGACTACCTGCAAAGGTTGATTTTGATAAGGAGGTGGGAATAATGGCAGTACCTCAACGGAGAACGTCCAAGACGCGTCGCGACAAACGTCGCACTCACTTTAAATTGGCTGTACCGGGCATGGTGAAATGTGAACAATGTGGCGAACTTAAACTTAGTCACCACGTGTGCAAAGTGTGCGGAACGTACAAAGCAAGAGAGATCATCTCTCAATAATAGTTGGACATTAAGTAGCACTTCATTTCGATGAGGTGCTACTTTTTTTGGATTAGAGAGTGTAGGTAGAGTGAGCTAACAAGCATGAAATCCTTGCACCAGAAGGGTGAATTGTTTTTGTTAGGCCAGTCTTTCTTTTTGACACGGGATGAGATATACTATAGTTTAGTACCAGGTTCTAAGATTTGACGTTACATATAGATGAACCATAATCCGTTTGAGAACGACCCTGGTGACCAGGGATGCAACTATAGAAGCAACACGAAAGAATGGTTGAACTGGCCGGACGGGACGGTTCCGTAAACGATACAGCGGGGGGTGTCAGGCATCGAACGTGTACCGAAGAGACAGAGGCAACAGCAGTTAACCAGAATGATAGAAGAGAACCCGTTTGTGACGGATCAGGAACTTACACGCCAATTGAAGGTGAGTATTCAGACGATTCGTCTTGACAGGCTGGAACTTGGAATACCCGAACTTCGGGAGCGGATGAAACTGATGGCAGAGCTCTCGTATGATCAGGTACGCTCGTTGCCCTTGCATGAAATTATCGGTGATATTGTGGATCTGCAACTGGATAAGAGCGGGATTTCCCTGTTTGAGATTAAGGAAGAACACGTGTTTTCCAGAACAGGGATTGCACGTGGACACTATGTCTTTGCACAGGCCAACTCCTTGGCTGTAGCGATTATTAATGACGAGATCGCGTTGACTGCATCAGCAGACATTCGCTTTGTCCGTTCGGTTCATTTGGGAGAGAAATGTATTGCAAAGGCTTATGTGAGATCGATCCCGGGTCAAAAGGGCAAAGCCAAAGTGGAAGTATTCACTTATGTAGGTGAAGAAATGGTGTTTCAAGGCAACTTTGTAATCTACCATTCAGGTGGAGAAGACAGCGGAGAAGGAGGTCATTTGGAATGAAAATCGTCATTGATGCCATGGGAGGCGACAATGCACCTGCATCAACGGTAGAAGGTGCGATTGCCGCAGCCACGGAATGGGCGGATACACAGATCGTCCTGATCGGCGATGAAGCCAAGCTGGAACCTCTTTTGAGTCAGTCAGGTGTTAGACCTGCCAACCTTACGGTCCGGCATGCTTCCGAAGTTATTGGTTCGGATGATGAACCCGTCAAAGCAGTGCGTCGCAAAAAGGATGCCTCCATGGTGGTGGCAGGCCGCATGCTGAAAGAGGGCGAAGCGGACGCGATGATCTCGGCGGGCAATACTGGAGCGCTCATGACAGCGGGTTTGCTTGTTGTAGGTCGCATGGAAGGCATTGAACGTCCGGCGCTTGCGCCTATGATTCCAACGATTGATGATGTAGGTGTACTTGCGCTGGATCTAGGAGCGAATATGGATGCCAAACCGGAGCACCTTGCACAATATGGTCTGATGGGCAGTTTGTATCGGCAAAAAGTACAGGGCATTGAGTCCCCACGAGTGGGCTTGCTCAATGTAGGAACAGAGCCAGGCAAGGGAAATGAGTTAACCAAACATGCATACCCTTTACTGGAACAACTCCCAATTCGTTTTGTCGGTAATGTTGAGGCACGTGATGTGCTGACTGGTGCTTGTGATGTGCTTGTATGTGACGGTTTTGCAGGGAATATCCTGCTGAAGTCGCTGGAAGGCACAGCAGGTGCTATTTTCGCCTTGCTTAAGGAACAATTTTCATCTTCTCTCAAAAGTAAACTGGCTGCAGCTGTACTAATGCCTGAGCTGCGTGGGTTGAAACGAAAGCTGGATTATACGGAGCATGGCGGAGCGCCACTCCTCGGTTTGAGCAGACTAGTTGTGAAAAGTCATGGATCTGCTGATGGCAATGCCATCAAAAATGCTGTGCGCCAAGCTCGGATTGCAGTGCAGAATCAGCTGGTAGAGAGCATATCTAAGGAAATTAGCGGGAAGTGAGTGACGATATGAATAATTTGCGCCCAGTAGGGATTATTGGTACAGGGAAATATGTGCCTGAGAAAATTTTGACAAATAGCGATCTGGAGAAAATGGTCGATACCAATGACGAGTGGATCGTCAGTCGTACAGGAATCAAAGAGCGTCACATCGCTGCACCCGATCAGGCAACTTCTGATCTGGCATACGAAGCGGCGATTAAAGCCCTTGAATCTGCAGGGATGACAGGCAGTGATCTTGATCTGATCATTGTTGCAACCATTACACCGGATTCTTCGTTCCCATCGACAGCCTGCATCTTGCAGGACAAATTGGGTGCAAAAGGTGCCGCGGCATTTGATCTGTCGGCTGCTTGTTCCGGATTTGTATACGGTTTGGCTAGTGCTACGAGCTTCATCCAAAGCGGTATGTACAACAATGCACTTGTAATTGGTGCGGACTGCTTGTCTCGTATTACGGATTATACAGACCGTAACACTTGTGTCCTCTTTGGTGATGGAGCAGGGGCGGTAGTCGTTGGTGAAGTTCCGGAAGGTCGCGGATTCAAAGCGTTCGATCTCGGTGCCGAAGGTGCTGGCGGTAGTCTTCTTCAGATGGAAGGCGGCGGTTCCCGTCTGCCTGCTACTGCAGAGACCGTTGAAAATAAAAAACATTACATCAACATGAACGGTCGTGAAGTGTTTAAGTTTGCGGTACGTGTCATGGGGACGGCTACCATTGAGGTATTACGCAAGGCTGGTATGGAGCGTACGGATGTGGATCTGTTTGTTCCTCACCAAGCGAATATTCGGATTATCCAATCTGCGATGCAACGACTTGAACTTCCTGAAGAAAAGGTTGTAGTTAACGTGGATAAGTATGCAAACACATCTGCTGCTTCCATCCCGCTGGCTCTGGTAGAAGCAGCAGAGGAAGGTCGCATGAAAGCCGGAGATACCGTTCTTATGGTTGGATTCGGTGGCGGTTTGACATGGGGTGCATCGGTACTCGTTTGGTAAAATAGACATCTGGGAGATGAATGAGATGGGTAAAATAGCATTTGTATTTCCCGGACAGGGATCACAGGCTGTAGGCATGGCCAAGGACGCGTATGAGTCCGTGCCTGCGGCAACTGAAATTTTTCGCACAGCAGATGAAACATTGGGTTTCTCGCTGAGTAACCTTGTATTTGAAGGACCGGAGACCGAGTTGAAACAGACATCAAATACACAACCGGCTCTGTTGACAGCAAGTATTGCCTTGCTTGAAGCTTTCAAAGAAAAAGGAATTCAGCCTGACTATACGGCTGGACACAGTCTGGGAGAATACAGTGCACTGGTGGCAGCGGGCGTTCTTTCGTTTGCTGACGCAGTGAGCACTGTGCGGGCACGTGGTCAGTATATGGAACAGGCAGTACCGGGTGGACAAGGAGCGATGGCTGCTGTGTTGGGTGCGGATCGGGAAGCGCTGGGGGTGCTTTGCCGTGACGTATCTGAAAGTGGTCATGCGGTTGAACTTGCCAACATTAATTGTCCGGGACAAATCGTCATTTCTGGTGTGAAGGAAGGCGTAGCTGCTGTTGCGGAACGAGTGAAAGAAGCAGGCGGTAAACGCGCCATTGCATTGGAAGTAAGCGGTCCGTTCCACTCTTCATTGATGAAGGGTGCGGCTGAGAAGCTGGCAGAGAAACTGAAAACCGTTACGTTCTCACCGGCATCGGTCCCTGTAGTCGCTAATGTGACTGCAAGACCTGCAGAGGATGGACAGGTTCAGGATTTGTTGACAGCTCAGGTCTATTCTCCTGTATTATGGGAAGACAGTGTGACATGGCTTATTGAGCAAGGTGTGGATACGTTCATCGAGATTGGATCTGGCAGTGTATTGACTGGTTTGATTAAAAAAACAGATAAAACCGTAAAACTGTACAATGTGAACAGTCTTGAAACGCTCGAAGCAACGGCAAGTGAATTAGAAGGAATTATATGAGTTAAACTAAACTTTTTACACGAGAACGGAGAGGACAGAAAAAAACTGAAGAAGCGGAGCGTTCGCCTAAAAGCTTTCTGAAAGAAAGCTACATCGGAAGCATACGCTATCACCGGATTTTCCCTTTATAAAAGGGAATCAAAAAAATCTGGGGATAACAGCGATCGGAAGTTTATTCTGTCATCGGAGTGGCAAGTGTAAACATTCTTTGGTTGAACTGATATAGATTTGGGGAAAGGAGGAATGATTATGTCTAAACCATTAGAAGGTAAAAATGCACTCGTTACCGGGGCATCCCGGGGCATTGGGCGCAGTATTGCACTGGCACTTGCAGAAGCTGGAGCGAACGTAGCCGTGAATTATGCGGGTAGCCAAGCGGCAGCTGAGGAAGTAGCGGAAGCGATTCGTGCCAAAGGAGTCAAGGCGATTACACTTCAAGCCAATGTTGGCCTGATGGATGAAGCTGAACAAATGGTCAAAGCTACACTCGAAGCATGGGGCAACGTTGATATTCTGGTGAACAATGCTGGAATTACCCGTGATAATCTGATCATGCGTATGAAAGAGGAAGAATTCGATCAGGTTATTGAAACCAATCTCAAAGGTGTGTTTAACTGCCTTAAGGCGGTTACACGTCCAATGATGAAACAACGGTCGGGAAGAATTATCAATATCTCCTCGGTTGTAGGTGTGCTCGGTAATGCTGGACAAGCGAACTATGTTGCTGCCAAGGCAGGAGTCATTGGCCTGACAAAGGCATCTGCTCGTGAACTGGCTTCTCGTGGAATCACAGTTAACTGTGTTGCACCAGGTTTCATTGAGACAGATATGACAAAAGAGTTGTCCCAGGAGCTGGTGGACGGTATGCTAAGTGGTATTCCGTTGTCCCGTTTGGGTCAGCCGGATGAAATCGCGGGTGTAGTCACGTTCTTGGCTTCACAGGCTTCATCTTATATGACAGGGCAGACGCTGCATGTCGATGGTGGCATGTACATGTAATTCTTCCCGGACTTGAACAATAGTCGGGGAACAGGCGCTGGACGATCCGAAATGCCGGAAAAAGGCCGGGTTCCCCGGCCGGGAGCCGCATATGTCTTCTATGGCATTTTGCCTGCGATTCTCGTATAATACCAAAGAAGGAGGTGAACCGGATGTCCGATGTATTGGAGCGTGTAAAACGCATCGTCGTCGACCGCTTGGGCGCAGACGAAGCTGAAGTTACACTTGAAGCATCTTTCAAAGAAGATTTGGGTGCTGATTCTTTGGATGTAGTGGAATTGGTCATGGAATTGGAAGATGAATTTGATTTGGAAATCTCTGATGAAGATGCAGAAAAAATCACGACCGTAGGTGAAGTTGTAAACTACATACAATCTCATACCTAAAGTCATTTTTAGTCCCGCACATGTTTTCGAACAGGCGGGACTTCTCATCATTCATTGGTTTTTCTCATTCCGCAAGCAGCTCTACTCAAGCAAGCCTATCTTGGTTGAGTAGATGTCTGTTTGCGGATATTCCCACAAAATACTTGCGTAATGCAGTCGATATAGAGGTGACTCGGTTTGAAACAAAGAGTAGTAATTACCGGAATGGGCGTAATGACATCGCTCGGAAAAGATTTGGAAACGTTCTGGGGCAGTTTAATGGCAGGAAAGTCCGGAATTTCTCAGATTGAGGCGTTTGATGTTAGTGAATACACGACACAGATTGCAGCCGAGATCAAGGATTTCAACCCGGAAGAATATATGGATCGCAAGGATGCTCGCAAAATGGACCGTTTTGTACAGTTCGCTGTGGCAGCCGGCTTCAAAGCCGTTGAAGACAGTGGTCTGAAAATTAACGAGAATATTGATGCAGAGCGTTTCGGTGTATCCATCGGATCAGGTATTGGTGGATTGGGTACGTGGGAGGACCAACATAATGCATTATTGCAAAAAGGTCCAAAACGGGTAAGCCCATTCTTTATTCCCATGATGATCTCCAACATGGCTTCAGGCCAAATGTCCATTTCTCTTGGTGCCAAAGGTCCTAACATTAACGTTGTTACCGCTTGTGCAACAGGTACACACTCCATCGGAGATTCCTTCAAGCTGATTGCCAATGGTGATGCAGATGCCATGATCTGTGGTGGTGCGGAAGCAACAATCAGACCAACGGGTCTTGCAGGGTTCTGTGCGATGCGCGCAATGTCTACACGTAATGATGATCCTGCGAAGTCAAGCCGTCCTTTTGATACAGAACGTGATGGTTTTGTTATGGGCGAAGGCGCTGGTGTTATGATTCTGGAATCCCTGGAGCATGCTCAAAAACGTGGTGCACGCATTTATGGTGAAGTGATCGGTTACGGTCTGACAGGTGATGCACATCACATGACAGAACCAGATCCGGACGGAGCAGCACGTTGCATGAAGATGGCACTTCGTAATGCGGGCATTGAGCCTGAAGAAGTGGACTACATTAATGCACACGGAACTTCGACGCCTGTAGGCGACAGATCCGAAACGCTTGCGATCAAAAAGGCGTTTGGTGATCATGCGTACAAGCTCGCCGTGAGTTCCACTAAATCCATGACGGGCCACATGCTTGGCGCTGCTGGTGGTGTAGAAGCGGTTATCTGCGGATTGTCACTGACACATCAGACACTGGCTCCAACGATTAACCTGGAAAATCAGGACCCGGAATGTGATCTGGATTATGTACCAAATGTTCCACGTCAAACCAAAGTTAATATTGCCATGTCCAATTCATTTGGATTCGGCGGTCACAATGCCACCATTATTCTCAAAAAATTTGAAGCATAAGGGGCTAGTTCGTTTGAGTGAAGATCTGAAGCAGTTACAACATAAACTTCAAATCAAATTTGACAACAGGCAGCTTTTAAAACAAGCGTTTACCCATGCTTCTTATGTAAACGAACACCGGTTCAGTCAGCATCAGGACAACGAGCGTCTGGAATTTCTGGGCGATGCCGTGCTGGAACTGACTGTATCGGAGTACTTGTATCATTTGTATCCTAACCGTCCGGAAGGTGAATTAACTAAGCTGCGGGCATCCATTGTCTGTGAGCCTTCCCTCGTCAAATTTGCTGAAGCGTTGGGTTTTGGGCAGTATGTACTTCTTGGTAAAGGTGAGGAACTAACTGGAGGACGGACACGGCCGGCTCTGCTGGCAGATGTGTTTGAATCTTTCATTGGTGCATTGTATCTGGATCAGGGGCTTGCGCCTGTTCGGACATTTCTTGATCAGCATGTCTTCCCATTAATCGTATTGGGCAGCAAGCTGCAAATGAGTGATTACAAAACGGAACTGCAGGAACTTACTCAGCATCACAATATGGGAGCTTTGGAATACCGTATCGTTGAGGAACGGGGACCTGCCCATGAACGTGAGTTTGTCTCGGAGGTCCATATGGGTCAAGAAAGACTTGGCAGAGGTACAGGACGTTCCAAAAAGGAAGCGGAACAACAGGCTGCATCTGCAGCACTTGATCGACTGAAGCTTCCGGAAGCCGGAGCTTAACCGATAGCGCATAGACAAACGAAGAGCAAAGAGCAGCCCGCGGGTCCGCCCCGGCGGAAGTAATCGGCCGGACTGCTTTTTGCTCTTTTTTTTGTAAAGAGGTTCAGGAGAAGGTTCCTGATCGTTAACTAAATAAGTTGAATTTTATTTTAGTTCAATTTAGTTAGGCGCTGGAATGCAATACTTGAAATTTGCAAGAGGAGGTGACGAGAAACCCTATGTTTTTAAAACGGATTGAATTGGGTGGATTCAAGTCATTCGCCGACAAAACGGAGATGGAGTTCGTTCGTGGCATTACGGCTGTTGTAGGTCCGAACGGAAGTGGCAAGAGTAATATATCGGACGGAATTCGCTGGGTTCTGGGGGAACAAAGTGCCAAGTCGCTGCGTGGTGGCAAGATGGAAGATATCATCTTTGCAGGCAGTGACGCACGGAAGGCCGTTAATTTCGGTGAGGTGTCGCTAACGCTTGATAACGAAGATCACGCACTTGCATTGGATTTTGGTGAGGTGACGGTGACTCGTCGTGTACATCGCAGCGGAGATAGTGAATATTTTATCAACAAACAATCTTGTCGTTTGAAGGATATCACGGAGTTGTTTATGGATACCGGCATCGGTAAGGAAGCCTACTCGATTATTGGACAGGGGCGAATCGAAGAGATTCTGAGTACCCGTTCAGAGGATCGCAGAGGTATCTTTGAAGAAGCTTCAGGTATCGTTAAATATAAATCCCGCAAGCGGGATGCGACGCGCAAACTGGATGAGACAGAGCAGAATTTGCTGCGTATTCATGATCTGGTGACTGAACTGGAAGATCAGATTGGACCGCTAAAGGAACAATCAGAGAAAGCGATCCACTATAAGGAACTTCGTTCCCAGCTCAAATCGCAGGAAATTTCCATGTATGTGTACCAGATCGAACAGATTCATGCGTCCTGGAGTAAGGCGAACGAGCGCCTGCAATCGCTAAAACAGGAAGAGGTTGGACTCGCAGCGATTGTCTCTACGCATGATGCCAAGCTGGAAAATGATCGGAATGCGCTGCGTATCCTGGAAACAGAGACAGAGCAACTGCAAGCCGCTTTATTGCAATTCAGTGAAGCGACAGAGAAAAGTGAAGGGCTTGGAGAATTGCTCAAGGAGCGCTCCCACCATCTGCAAACGAATCAGGAGCAGCTCAAAGTAACGCTTGCCGCCAGTGAAGAGAGACATCGCGAACGGGAAACCGAGCTGCTTGCACTGCGTGAGAAGTTTGGCAAACTTGAGCATGAACTGAATGATGTGAGAAATCAGTTGTCCCAAGAAGAAGCCAAACTCATCGGTGTCACAGGTGGCATTAGTCAACAGCAAGAGGAAAGCCTCAAAGGCAACTTGCTGGAACTGATGAATCAGATGGCTCAGACACGAAATGAAATTCGTTATGTGGATCAGCAGAAAGAAACGCTGGAGCGCAGAATGAATCGCGCGGCTGAGGAATCGGGCAAATGGGAAGATCAAAAAGAGACACTGGAAAGTCGTAAAGCGGACATTGAGAAAAAAGTTGTTCGTTTGGGCAAAGAAATCAGTGATCTACGTGGTGGATACATTACGGAAAGTGAACGACTCCAGTCGCTGCAGAAGCTGCTCGAAGAAAGTCGGGGTACGGTCCGTAAATGGGAACAGAAGCGTGAAGCTCAAGTTTCCCGCCGCGATACGATGAAAGAGATGCAGGATGATTTTGACGGATTCATGCTGGGTGTCAAGGAGGTCCTCAAGGCTTCACGCAAAGGTACGCTGAGCGGTATTCATGGAGCTGTAGCTGAACTCGTCAAAGTTCCCGAGAAGATTGAACTTGCGGTAGAAACAGCAATGGGAGCATCCTTGCAGCATGTAGTCATGGAAAATGAATCAGTTTCCAGACAGGCAATCGCTTTCCTGAAGCAACGCCAGTTGGGGCGTGCAACGTTCCTGCCTCTGGATGTCATTCGTCCTCGTGCCATTGGAGCAGCTGAACGTTCCATGATCGAAGGTATGGAGGGTTTTGTGGGGATCGGTGCTGATCTTGTACAATTCGAATCCAAGTACGCTTCAATCATTGGCAGTCTGTTAGGTAATGTTATTATTGCCGAAACGTTGGAGGTCGCCAATAAAATTGCGGCTCGCTGCCAGTATCGTTTCCGGGTTGTGACACTTGAAGGTGACGTGGTCAATGCGGGTGGTTCCATGACAGGTGGTAGCCAGCACAAGAAAAATGTGAGTCTGCTCAGCCGGAAACGGCAGCTGGACCAGCTCGACCAGGATATTTTGGATACGGAAAATCAAATCGTGAAACTGCATCGCAGTGTGGATGATGTAAAAGTCCAACTGGAGCAGTGTCAGGACAAACTGGATGAACTTCGTCAGTCCGGTGATGATACCCGAAATGCAGAACAGCAGGCTTCGATGGAAATGAAACAGGTAGAGCATGAGCTTCGCCATGTGCTTGAACAGGTTGCCGTTGCCGGGCAGGAGAAGAGCGGCTTTACCGAAGAGATCAAAGAGCTGGATACAGCTCGCATCGTCGCTGTGAAGAAGCTGGAGCAGCTTGAAGAGGAAGAAAAAGCGACTCATCGTGCCATTCATGCAGCTGAGTTTGCTCGGAAAGCCAATGAATCGGCGAAGGAAGAATTGCAGAGCCAACTCACCGAATTGAAAGTGCGCGAAGGCAAGCTTGATCAGGAGCGATTCTCCAATGGGGAACAATTGCGACGTCTGGAGCGGGAAGTGGAGTCGTTGGTGAAAGATCTTCGTCAGAATCGCACGTTGCTGGCTTCGATGGAAGCAGATCTCAAGAAAACACAGACCGAGAGTGTCAAACAGATTGAAGATCTGAACCAGTACAAGCTGAAAAAAGCGGAAACTTCCCAGGAGTTGGACTTCAAACGCGCTGCCCGAAGTGAGTTGTCGAAAAAGCTTGAGCTTGCCGAGAGCGAAACGAAGGAACAGCGCACGCAGTTAAAAGCTGTGGAAGAGCAGATGCGACAGACGGAAATTTCCGTGAACCGGTTGGATGTTGAGCTGGAAAATATACTGCGAAAGCTGACGGATGAATACGAACTAGGCTATGAACTGGCCAAAGAGCGTTATCCTGTACCGGAAGACGTGGAGCATACACAGGCAGAGGTACAGAAGCTGAAGCGCAGTATTTCCGCACTGGGTGATGTGAACCTAGGAGCGATTGAGGAGTTCCAGCGAGTCAATGAGCGATACGAGTTCCTGAGTGAACAGAAGAATGACCTGGTGGAAGCTAAAACAACGTTGTATCAGGTTATTCGGGAAATGGAAGACGAGATGGCGAAGCGATTCAAGATCACGTTTGATGCCATCCGCCGTGAGTTCGGTACCGTGTTTAGCAAGCTGTTTGGCGGGGGACGTGCTGACCTTGTTCTGATGGACCCGGAGCGCTTGCTTGAAACAGGAATAGATATTGTGGCTCAGCCACCAGGCAAGAAACTGCAAAATCTGCAACTGTTATCCGGTGGGGAGCGGGCTTTGACGGCCATGGCTCTATTATTTGCTATTCTGCATGTCAAACCGGTACCATTCTGCGTGTTGGATGAAGTAGAGGCAGCGCTGGACGAAGCTAACGTGGTACGTTTTGCCCAGTACTTGCGTGAATTCTCCGAACAGACACAGTTTATCGTTGTTACCCATCGTAAAGGTACGATGGAAGAGGCAGATGTGCTGTACGGTGTTACGATGGAAGAGGGCGGAGTATCCAAGCTTGTTTCGGTTAAACTGGAAGATGAGGAAGCAGTAATTGCCTGATCTGATCCAAACTTGCGAGACAAATGAACTCATTGTAATCATTGAAAATCATTCAGATTGAGCATTTTTGCAAAAGCGCTTAGATTATGTACACGATGGAGGGGCTTTATGAGTTTTTTTAAAAAGCTTAGAGACAGCATTGCAAGCAAAACGGAGTCGGTCACCAAACAGTTCAAGGATGGATTGGAAAAGACACGTAAAGGGTTAGTGGAAAAAGTGTCGGATCTCGTAATCCGTCGCAAAAAAATCGATGAAGAGTTCTATGAAGAACTGGAAGAGATTTTGATCGGAGCAGACGTTGGTGTGAATACAGTCATGAATCTGATCGAAGACCTGCGCGTTGAGGTGAAAAAACGCAAAATTGAGGATGCGGCTGAGCTGCAGCCTGTATTGTCCGAGAAACTGACGGGTCTTCTTCGCGGTGAACAGAATAACGAATTGAAAATGAACCCGGATGGCATTACCGTCATTTTGTTCGTTGGTGTTAACGGTGTTGGTAAAACAACAACGATTGGCAAGCTGGCACATCGATTTAAACAACAAGGTAAAAAAGTCATCATGGCAGCTGGAGATACGTTCCGTGCCGGAGCCATTGAACAGCTGGAAGTATGGGGGCAACGTGCCGGTGTCGATGTTATCAAACAGCAATCTGGTTCTGATCCAGCAGCGGTTATGTATGATGCGGTACAAGCAGCGAAACAACGGGGTGCGGATGTTCTGCTCTGTGATACAGCAGGTCGTCTGCAAAATAAATCGAACCTGATGGACGAGCTTAACAAGATCTATCGTGTCATTCAGCGTGAAATTCCGGATGCTCCGCATGAAGTACTGATGGTACTGGATGCAACAACAGGTCAAAATGCTTTAAACCAAGCCAAACTTTTCGGTGAGAAAAGCGGCGTAACTGGCCTCGTACTGACGAAACTGGATGGAACAGCCAAAGGGGGGATCGTTGTTGCGATCCGTCAGGAGCTGGACTTGCCTGTGAAGCTCGTAGGACTGGGTGAAAAAATTGATGATCTGCAGCCGTTTGATTCGGAGCAATTTGTGCATGCTTTGTTCGCCGGATTGATCCAGGAACAGCCAGCGGAAAGTGCTGAAGAAGAGGAAGCTAATTCCTAGAATCATTAATAATAGAATGAATTAATAATGTTAACCGTATTGCCAGTGATATACGTGATAAGTGTCACGTGTAATGTCACTGGCAATACGTGTATAATAGAGGAATAAAGCAGGCAATGTTAAAGGGTTAGAAAGGACGGTTGAAAATGGCCAATACGTATACCTATTCTCGCCGTGAAGAAGTCGCCAATGCGGTGACACATGGAATCGGCGCTGCACTCAGTGTAGCTGCACTGGTGATATTGATTGTATTTTCAAGTATGAAAGGCACGGCTTGGCATGTGGTCAGTTTCACGATCTACGGGATCACCATGCTGCTGCTCTATACAAGCTCTACACTCGTGCATGCATGGAAAGATGGAAAAGTGAAAGATTTATTTGAGATTTTCGACCATTCTTCCATTTATTTGTTTATTGCGGGATCGTACACTCCGCTTTTGTTTATTGCTGTTCGCGGTACACTTGGATGGACCCTGTTTGGTATAATCTGGGGAATCGCATTATTCGGCGTGATCTTTAAGGCATTTTTTACGAAAAAGTTTCTATTCATGTCCACGATTTTCTATATTGCGATGGGCTGGCTGATCGTTATTGCCTGGCAACCTCTTATGGCTGCCATTCCTACAGGCGGCATTGTGTTGCTGGTTGCTGGAGGCCTGATGTATACACTGGGTACGCTCTTTTATGTATGGCGTGGATTTCCGTACCACCATGCGATTTGGCATCTCTTTGTGTTAGCAGGCAGTATTCTTCATTTCTTTATGGTACTGCTGTACCTGACACCACTTCGTTAGAACACCATAAACGGATGCATCTCCACGGACTGAGACGCATTCGTTTTTTCTTCTACATAGAGGTGGGTCGCAGGGACACAGATAGAATTTGCTTGTAGTGAAAAAGGGTATAAACCACCCGTTAAACATCGAAATAACGTATCATCAGAGCTGTTTTTATTGTGACAAGTATTTTTGCTTGACAACCTGATTTGTTTTAGGTATTATTAGGAACGTTGCAAGAGTGTAAAGTGTTTTTCCTTGACGAAGGGAGTGCCCCGATGTGAGTCAAGAAAATCGGCTTGAGAAGACAAACCGGATTAACTTGCTGTTTGCTTTTTATGAATTGTTACTTACCGAGAAACAGCAGACTTTTCTAAAGTATTACTTTCATGACGATTTCTCACTTGGTGAAATTGCAGCCGAGTTTGAGATCAGCCGCCAGGCGGTATACGAGCATATCAAGCGTGCCGAACAAGTGCTGGAAAATTACGAAAGCAAGCTGGGCTTGCTAGAAAAGCATGAACGGCGTAATCGCAATCTTGAAGATTTGCAAAATGCATTGGAACGCGCAGGCGTCTCCATTGATAACAACAAACAAATACACGATATCGTTGCTCAGCTTAGTGAATGATAATTGGCTGAGCGGAACGTATCGGTCTTGAAAACAGTATTAAAGCTTAAGGAGGTGGGATCATGGCATTTGAAGGATTAACGACCCGATTACAGAATGTGTTCAGCAAGCTGCGCGGCAAAGGCAAGGTGTCTGATGAAGATGTAGCCGAGGCTATGCGCGAGGTACGTCTGGCATTGCTCGAAGCGGATGTAAACTTCAAAGTGGTCAAGGAATTCATCGCCAAGGTGAAAGAGAAGGCTGTTGGCAAAGAAGTGATGGAGAGCTTCACGCCAGGAATGGTCATCATCGACATCGTTAACAAGGAACTAACGGATTTGATGGGTGGAAGCCAAGCGAAACTGGCTAAAGCGAACAAACCGCCTACGGTGCTGATGATGGTTGGTTTGCAGGGTGCTGGTAAAACAACCACATCGGGTAAACTAGCTAAAATGTTGCAAAAGCAAAACAGCAGACCATTGCTTGTTGCAGGAGATATTTATCGTCCGGCAGCGATCAAACAGTTGCAAGTACTTGGCGAGCAGATCAAAGCGCCGGTATTCACACTGGGAGATCAGACAAGCCCTGTTGAGATCGCACGTCAAGGTCTACAACATGCCAAAGATAACGGTAATGACTATGTTATTATCGATACAGCTGGACGTCTGCATGTTGATGAAGAACTGATGGAAGAACTTCGCCAGATTCACAGCGTAGTGAATCCGGATGAAGTACTGCTTGTTGTAGACAGCATGACAGGTCAGGATGCGGTTAACGTAGCAGAACACTTTAACCAGCAGCTTAATCTGACCGGGGTTGTCCTGACAAAGCTGGATGGAGATACTCGTGGTGGTGCTGCGCTTTCCGTCAAAGCAGTTACGGGTTGTCCAATCAAGTTTGCTTCCCTTGGAGAGAAACTTGACGCTTTGGAGCCGTTCCACCCGGAACGTATGGCTTCACGGATCCTCGGTATGGGTGATATGTTATCTCTGATTGAGAAAGCACAATTAAACATTGATACCGATAAAGCCAAGGAAATGGAACGGAAGATGCGTAATGCAGAATTCACGTTTGAAGATTTCCTGGAGCAGATGGATCAAGTGAAAAAGCTGGGACCAATCGATCAGATCATGGATATGATCCCCGGCATGGGCAAGATGAAACAAGCCAAGGATCTGAAGGTTGATGATAAACAGATGGGCCGGATCGAAGCGATCGTTTACTCAATGACGACCGAAGAGAAACGTAACCCGGACATGATCAACCATAGCCGCCGGAAGCGTATTGCTACCGGAAGCGGAACATCTCTGGCTGAAGTAAATCGTCTGATCAAGCAATTTGATGAGATGCGCCGCATGATGAAGCAGTTCTCGGATATGATGGGACCTAAAGGCGGCGGTAAAAATAAAGCGATGAAGCAGCTTAAAGGTATGGGTAAAGGAATGAAGTTTCCTTTCCGTTGATTTAAGCGAAGCTGGATCATATACAGATTTCATTGAAGGAGGTGAATTTTCAAATGGCAGTTCGTATTCGTCTGAAACGTATGGGTGCTCACAAAGCTCCTTTCTACCGCGTAGTGGTATCGGATTCCCGTTCCCCACGTGACGGTCGTTTTATCGAGGAGATCGGTTACTACAACCCGGTTGAACAACCGGCTGTTGTTAAGATCGATGAAGATAAAGCATTGGCATGGCTTCAAAACGGTGCACAAGCATCTGACACTGTCCGCAACTTGCTTAGCAAAGCGGGCGTGATGAAGAAGTTCCACGAGTCTAAATTATCTAAATAAAGTGCTGATTCGGAGGGTCATCTATGGAAGAATTAGTAAGCATAATTGCTAAGGCTTTAGTCGATCATCCGGAAGATGTGACGGTTCGGACGGTTGAGAAAGACCGGCTTGTCGTTTATGAGTTAACCGTTCATCCTGACGATGTCGGGAAGGTAATTGGTAAACAAGGACGAATCGCGAAATCACTTCGTACGGTCGTCACATCAGCAGCAGTTAAGATGGATAAACGGGTTACCGTTGATATCATATCTTAAAGATATACGAAAGGGGGTTAGGATGCATGTCCTAGCCCCTTTTCGTGCATGCTGAACTTAATATGTTGAATTAGATATTGAATTAAAATATTTTGGGTATGAGTGACTTCGGAGCAGTGCAGGGGACGGGATCGATTCTGGAGAAGCGTCAGCGTTCGCCTTTATCACCTCATTTTCACCTTTTAAATTAAGTTCGAAAAATGAGGGGGTAACAGCGATCGAAAGAACGAACCGTCGCCGGAATGACCGTACGAGAGTCGAAGTAGCTGTTTAGTTTGATTTAATTTCGTAGGAGGAACGTATGGCAGAGTTTATGAATGTAGGTAAAATCGTTAATACGCATGGAATTCGCGGTGAGGTGAGAATCATGCCTATAACCGATTTCCCAGAAGTGCGTTTCGCGAAAAATGCAGAGTTGTTTTTCTTTACGCCAGATAATCATCCCGTCATGGTTAACGTGGAATCTGCACGTTTGCATAAAAATATGTATATTCTTCGTCTGAAAGAGTATGGCAATATTAATGAAGTAGAGAAGTTTAAAGGCGGTATGGCCAAAGTGTTAAAAGAGAACCTCGCTGAGCTGGAGGAAGGTGAATACTACTTCCATCAAATCGTTGGGTGTTCGGTTATCACCGAAGAGGGTGAAACGCTTGGAACCATCTCTGAAATTTTGACTCCGGGTGCCAATGATGTATGGGTTGTCAAAACGCCAGCAGGTAAAGAAGTGCTGATTCCCGTTATTGATGATGTAGTACTTGATGTGGACATCGAACAGCAACAAGTGAAGATTCACCTGATGGAAGGGCTGCTGTAACATGAAAGTGGATGTATTAACACTATTCCCGGAGATGTTTGATGGCGTATTCGGAGCAAGCATTCTGGGTAAAGCCCAAACGAAGGGGCTGGTGTCCCTCGGTGCAACCAACTTCCGTAATTATGCGACCAATAAGCACAATACGGTCGATGATGCTCCTTACGGTGGGGGTGGAGGCATGGTGCTGAAACCAGATCCGATCTTTGCTGCTGTTGAAGATGTACTGGAGCAACGCGGAGAAGCCGCGGCAACCATGAAAGCTCCACGTATCATTTTAATGTGTCCGCAAGGTGAGACGTTTACACAGAAAAAAGCAGAAGAACTTGTACAGGAAGATCATCTGATTTTTATATGTGGACATTATGAAGGTTACGATGAGCGAATTCGCGAATTTCTCGTGACGGATGAACTATCCATTGGTGATTACGTGCTCACTGGTGGGGAATTGCCTGCTATGGTTGCGATCGACAGCATCGTACGCCTTATTCCCGGTGTGCTTGGCAATGAGACAAGTGCTGTGACGGATTCATTCAGTACTGGACTCCTCGAATATCCACACTACACACGTCCACCCGAGTTTAGGGGCATGAAAGTACCGGATATGCTGTTGTCGGGACATCATCTGAACATTGAGGCATGGCGCAGAGAACAGTCGTTGCTTCGTACGCTGGAGCGCAGACCGGAGATGTTGGAAACGGCTGATTTGACAGATAAAGAACGTATTTGGTTGAAAAAGATACGCTCAAACCGTAAACATAGCACAGAATAAGTATATGTATCGTATAAACACGTAAATATATCTTTTTATAGAGTTTGAAAAAGCCAACCTTGATACCAAAGGTTGGCTTTTCTTATGTGTTTTGTAAAGAAAGCTGGATATTCAATGGGTTATTCTATAAAATGGAGGTATATTTTAAAACTCAGTTTCACTAAATGAAACCAAAGGCGGTGTATGAATGACTTACAATATTATTGGTCTTGATCATATTCAGCTCGCAGCACCTGAAGCTTGTGAAGCGGAGGCACGTCATTTTTTCAATAAAGTACTGGGCTGGACGGAGATTCCCAAACCTGAAATTCTGAGAAAACGGGGTGGTGTATGGTTTGAGTGTGGTGGACACCAAGTGCATATTGGCGTACAAAAAGATTTTATTCCCGCCACAAAAGCTCATCCGGCTTTTCATGTACAACATTTGGATCAGTTGCGTGATCATCTCATTCATAACCAAATTCATATTGTCGATGACGAAGCAAGGGCAGATGAAGGTGTAAGACGTTTTTATATAAATGATCCTTTTGGCAATCGTCTTGAGTTTTTAGAGTGGGCTTAAAATCATTCGTTTAAATCGTTTATTACGTAGGCACTTTTTTGCAACTTTGAACATTTTTGCATGACCACATAATAGGGTTGTAAAAAATAGGGGTTTTCTTTATGGTGAACTCAGCTGGATTTGAATAACAACGATAAGCTGAGGAGGAAGATGATGAGCATTCAGCCTTATGAAATCGCCAGTCTAAATATTAGCCAAGCCGGAGAACGCTGCAAAATGCTTTTAGGAGATCTAAACGGGGATGGCAGACTTGAAATGTTGCTGGTACAGGCAGATGGGGGTATAGACGATCGGTATGTCCCGCATCAGGTATGTTGTTTGACTGCGTTTGATCTGGAAGGAACATTACTATGGCAGGTCGGAACTCCTGATCCCGATGCAGGGGGTCCGGGTTCAGACTATCCCGCTCAGGTCGCAGATTGGGATGGAGATGGAAATAATGAAGTATTGTGTGTGATGGACAAACAATTTCTCGTGTTGGATGGCCGGACCGGAGAGATCAAAGAAACACGTGATCTGCCAGGTGATGAAGCACATGACTGCATTATTCTCGCCAACCTGACGGGTAACCAGCATAGAATGGACATTATACTGAAAGACCGCTATAAGACGTTGTGGGCACTCGACCATGATTTTAATTTGTTATGGAAGCATGAAGGGAATCCAGGACATTTTCCATGGGTATACGATATCGATGGAGATGGGAAAGATGAAGTGATGGCCGGATATGACATGCTGGATCATGATGGGACATTATTATGGTCTTGTCAGAATCTCGATGATCATGCTGACTGTATATGGTTTGGCGACGTTGACGGTGATGGGCAAGTCGAGGTTGTCATTGGTGGCAGTGTTACGGTCATGATGGACCGCTACGGAAATGAGAAATGGCGTTATGAAGATTCAATTGAATCACAGCATATTGCGTTAGGCCATTTTTGTACTGGAATGGAAGGTTTACAGATTGCAGGTCTGGACCGGATTGTCCGGGGGGATGAGCATGGTAAGGATGGAATGTTCATGCTGGATAGCGCTGGTAAAGAAATTTGGAAAGAAAACCGCACAACTCGGGGCTGGTTAACCATTATAGAGCCTGTGTGTAACTGGGATGAGGGTGGACTCGATTATATTTTGGCGTATCGCCGAGGGGGAGATGTGTTGCCTTCTTTGGTAGATGGAGATATGAAAACGGTTACTGAATTCCCGAAAGAGGGATATGCGGTGCATGCAGACCTGGTTCAGACGGGGAAAGAACAGATCATCATCTATGACGCAGAGGAAGCAGTGATTTATTCCAGTTCTCCGATGACATTATCACTACTGGATGCAAAAAGAGCCAAGCCACAGCTAAAAAGGCTGTATAACTCGACTCTGTATCCGGGCGGTGAAGTTAAAATCTAGATTTTACTGGTCATTCTCCGATGCAGATGATTCGTTCTGCGGACTGGATTCGGGTTGAAGCAACGTCGCCAAATCAGTACCTGTCGTGACCGTCAAGCGAGGCAACTTCATCGGATGATCTCCTGGATGCACAAATCCAGACTTTACGGTAAAGGCCATGCGATATCCATGTTGCTGTAACTTGTAGATCATCTGTGTGCTGGTATAACCAAAAGGATAGGCCAAATAAGGTGTGTCTATTCCGGTTTCCTTCATTTGCTGGATATCATCATCCAGAAGACTGGTGTCCAGACCGACAGGAACACTGTTACCACAGCGCATAAATCCCTTGTGATGCAGGTTATAGGTATGGCTGTTGAATTCAAATACGTCAGTTGCTGCCTGCATCTCTGGTTTGGAGATGAAACTGTTAATGGCGGGCTCAAATTCCGAAGGTTGATCTTGAATTTTACTGCCTATGACAAACAGCGAGGCATGAAAATTATATTTCTGAAGCACAGGGTAAGCTAATGTATAATTGTTCTGGTATCCATCATCAAAGGTAATCACAATGGACTTCTGTGGCAGGGAAATCTTCCCGCTAACATATTGCTCAAGCTGATCCAATGTAATCGTGCGGTAGCCTTCATCATGCAGGTATTTCATATTTTGCTCAAAATCCTCCAGATTAATGATGGATTTATTATCTGTCTCGTGATTATTCAGTTTGGGCTCTATGTAATGATACATCAGCACAGGAACTTCTGTAGCGGTACCTTGTTCAATCCTAAAGTTAGAACGATCCAGCGCAGATTGGTTAGAGAAGTCAGTGTGTGACAGTGCATTCGTTGGGTGAGTTACGGCATATGAATATAGTGTAATGGAGCATGTGAGCATGGCGAGTAGGGCAAGTGTGATCTTTTTCCAATATTTCATAAGTCTTGGGATTCTCCTTTTAAAGTGGTCAATAAGTTATATCATAGACGATATTACTACACTGGAAGTTACAGTATTTTTTCCTGTATCAGGTTGACTTGCAAGATGAGAGCGTTGATTCACTTTCCATACGGGAGAATGTATTTTAGAATGAAGTTAACATGTGATGGATGAGTTTCAGAGTGGCAGATTGAACAATAGGCATTTGTTTAATTTCTCTTGTGTTTTGATATGCTGCGTGATACAATAAGTCTGTTATGTGGAATACGGCGGTCCTCTATGGATGATGAAGGAGACAAGGTGATCTCTGGAAGAAGTATGAACGCCTGTATGGAAGGAGGGAGTCATAGATGAATATCGTTCAAGCGATTACACAAGAACAACTTCGCAAGGATCTTCCGAGTTTTCGTCCTGGTGACACTTTGAAAGTGCACGTTAAGGTAATCGAGGGAACTCGCGAGCGTATCCAATTGTTCGAAGGTGTTGTGATTAAACGCCGTGGTGGTGGAATCAGTGAGACTTTTACAGTTCGTAAAATTTCTTACGGTGTAGGTGTGGAAAGAGCTTTCCCGCTTCATTCCCCTAAAATCGATAGAATCGAAGTGGCTCGCCGTGGTAAAGTTCGTCGTGCGAAGCTTTATTATCTTCGTGAACTACGCGGTAAAGCAGCGAGAATTAAAGAAATTCGTTAATATAACGGATACCGGGAAGGGCTTGGAGACAAGCCCTTTTCGTTTTTGTCCGGGAAAAGTTGAACCGGAGGTACACTTCCGAGTAAAATGGTATGGCAACACATGCGGGGAATAGTCCGGGAGGCTTGTAAAATCAGTTATTGAAGTGCGTGTTCAAAAGACCGGTTTCAGTACCGACTTTTTGAACAACCTCTTGAAGGCATTTGAATTGTGGATTAAATGTACTGTAATGCTTGGTGTAAGATTACATAACTGATGTGAATGTTTTGTATCCATCCATTGAGTTATTGGAACGATACAGAATGCTGGATGTGTGTACTGCTATAAACATGTACTGTGAAGAGAGGAAGATCTTGAATGGAACAAGAAGTTCAACATGACCGGGGCAATCCTGCCGAAGAGAAAGATAGTCGATCCAAAAAAGCCAAAAATGAAATTGTTGAATGGCTTAAAGCCATTGTTATTGCATTAGTTCTCGTCATTCTGATTCGGTGGTTGCTCTTCAAACCGTTTGTTGTGGACGGTCCGTCCATGCAGCCGAACTTTGAAACGGGTGAACGTGTGATCGTCAACGAAATCTTATATGATATCAGAGAACCGAAGCGCGGTGAAGTTATCGTCTTCCACGTACCATCCGAAGGTCGAGATTTCATTAAACGTGTTATTGCTGTAGAAGGTGATACCGTTGAGGTTCAAGACGATACCGTGATGGTTAACGGTAAAAAGGTTGATGAAACGTATATTCAAGGAGCCATTGATGCAGCTGAAGCAAATGGTGGAACCTATAACGTGAAGGATTTCCCGAATGAACAGTTCCCTGATGGCAAAGTGCCGGCAGGTCATGTGTTTGTCATGGGAGATAACCGTCCGAATAGTACAGACAGCCGTATGATCGGTTATGTTTCTTTAAAAGATATTATTGGTCGTGCAGATGTGATTTTCTGGCCGATCGGTGAGATTAAGTGGATCAACCACTGAATTTGAAGTAAATAATGAGGTGAAGACAAGTTGACGATACAATGGTTTCCAGGTCATATGACTCGAGCCAGACGCCAGATTCAGGATAAGTTAAAGCTCATCGACGTGGTCATCGAACTATTGGATGCCCGTCTGCCTGTCTCCAGCCGTAATCCAATGATTGACGAAATATTGCTGGATAAACCCCGGATGATTTTGTTGAACAAATCGGATTTGGCAGATGCAAAAGTGACGCAAGAATGGATTGAATATTTCAAAAAAGAAGGAATTACCGCTTTTCCTGTAGATGCTTCGACGGGAACCAATGTTAAAGATATTCCCGTGCAGGCCAAGCTTCTTCTTAAAGAAAAAATTGACCGTCAAATTGCTAAAGGGATTAATCCTCGTGCGGTTCGCGGGTTGATCGTAGGGATTCCCAATGTAGGTAAATCAACACTGATTAACCGACTGGCTGGACGGAGTATTGCGTTAACAGGAGATCGTCCTGGTGTGACGAAGGGGCAACAGTGGATCAAGGTAGGCAAAGAAATGGAGTTATTGGATACTCCAGGTATTCTTTGGCCTAAGTTCGAAGATCAAAATGTAGGTTATCGTCTTGCCGTAACTGGTGCGATCAAAGAGGAAATTTTGAATGCAGAGGATATCGCCTTTTTTGGAATCAGTTACCTGATGCGTTATTACTGGGACGCCCTTGAAGAGAGATACGGACTTCAGGAGTTCTCCAAGGATGCAGATGATTCAGACAGTGTTATTGCAATTATGGAACAAGTCGGCCGTATCCGTGGATGTGTTGTAAGCGGTGGACGTATTGATCTGGAAAAGGCATCACGAGCATTTCTGCGTGAACTGCGAGCCGGTAAAATGGGACGTTTCTCTATGGAAGCTCCCTATTAAAAAAATGGACTCTACACGATGAAGATCATTGTCTTCATTTGTTCATTTCATATATACAAGTGCCGAAAGAAGCGGCCGTTACCGGATTACCGGGAGCGGTCGTTTTTTGTGTATACAAACGCGGAAGTAGAGCTGGAACATACGTAGAAAACGATAAAATGGAAGAGGTTTGAAGAACAGTACGCTTTATGGAATTGGCTGACCTATATATCAGGTGCATCTAAATCGTGCTATGATAAATGGTGGTGCAATTTAAATTAGACGAGGTCTGATATATTCAATTTAAACCATCAAATACCGATAAATGAAGACATCACTATCTTTATATTGTAAATCTCAAGGAAAAGTTTTACTGATAGAGACAGGTTGTACAGAACAAAAGACAGAGGATTTACGTCTATATTATAAAAAGTTATAAGTGATACGTATGCTGAAAAAGCGTGGGTAGAGGAGATGAGCGTTATGGTTGAAAATAATGAAGAGATCGGGTTGAATCTACTGGATACTCCGATTGGACCAAAGAAGAAAAAAGAAGTCAGTGAACCTCGAGATCTGTTGCTCTATGAGCGGGAGTATTGGGACAGTGGATTTGAACGTATTGCTGGTATTGATGAGGTAGGACGGGGCTGTTTGTTTGGGGATGTTGTCGCAGCGGCGGTTATTTTACCGAAGGATCTCATCCTGGAAGGTGTGAATGACTCCAAGAAATTAACGGAGAAAAAACGTGATGCATTATATGACGTCATTATGGAAAAAGCGCTGGCGGTAGGTATCGGGTACGCGGATGCAGAGACGATTGATCGGCTTAATATCAAACAGGCTGCGAGACTTGCGATGAAACGTGCGGTTGAAGCATTGGGAGAAACTCCTGATTATATGCTGGTGGATGCCGAAAAGGTGGATGTGAATGTACCTCAACTGTCCATTATTAAAGGTGATGCTAATAGTCAATCGATCGCAGCGGCATCTATTATTGCCAAGGTAACGCGAGATCGGCTGTGTAAGGAAGAATGGGATACGTTATATCCGGAATATGGTTTGTCGATACATAAAGGATATGCAACAAAAGTTCATCGGGAGCAGATTATGGCATTGGGGGCAACCCCGATGCATCGGCGCAGTTTTCTGGGCAACCTGCTTGGAGAGCAGCAATCTTTGTTTTAACACAGGTTTGAAGAAAGGAGGGGGAGAGATTTGAATATCGGTTCCATGATAAAGGGGTTAATGGGAGACAGTAAGCCCGGCAATGCCAAACCGCTTGAATTAAAGGAAGGTCAGGTGGTTCGTGGCTCCGTCGTTAGTGTATCCGATGATGGGGGAGAAGCAGTTCTGCAGATTCAAGGTGTGCAAGTGCGCGCCAAGTTGGAGACTCCACTCCGTCCGGGTGAGACCACGTTGCTTCAAGTGCAGCCTCCAGGTGAAAATGGCATAACGGTAATGAAACCTATGACGGGTACACTTGCTGAGTTGCCACAAGCTTCGCTGAACAACCTGCTTAAGGATGTAGGACTGCCGGATACAAAAGGGAACCGGGAACTGTTACTTGCCATGCAGCGTAGCGGATTGCCACTAACGAAGGATAATGTGGCTATGGTCCAGAATATGATGACAGCTAAACCTGCACAGGTCCCTGTGGAAGAATGGGTGCAGGCGACGGGAATTGCTTTTCAGCGTGGTCTTCCGGTTACGGCGGAAACAGTAAAAGGATTACACCAGACGGTGTTTGGTCCCCCTCTGCACCAGTTGTTAAGCGGGTTGGCTGATCAGTTGGAAACGATGCTGACTCAAACAACAGGTAAACCGCTATTGCCTGGAGAACAATCTGATGCGATGAAACCAACTGTTGTGGCTGGTGTACCCGTCGTGCTGAATGAAGCACAGATGGAAGAAGGATTGGCTGCGTCAGGCAATGGTCGTCAGGTGACTGGAACCGGAACACCTGCTTTGTCAACGCAACAAGGACAAGCAGCTTTGGCGGGATCTAAATCCATGACGGATGGCGGGACAGAGGATGCAGGTACTGCGGTGAAAGGAAATGTGCAGACCGGCGGAGGCACAGCGAATGCTGAAGCCGGGGCCAAGGCAGTTGCTAGCAACGTTGAAACGGCTGGCAAAGGGGGTGCAGGTATTCCGTCTGGAACCGGAATACCTGGCGAGAGCCCGCGCGGGGCTGACGCGGGCCAAGTCGGGAGCCGCCCGGGTACACCGGGGGCGGCAGCAGAATCTGTGGCTGGCCGTGCAAGTGCAGGCCAGCCTGAAGCAGGCGCGGCCGGTCGGACTGACGGTCGCGCTGAAACGCCTGTTGCTGCGGGGGCGCCGTCCGCAGCAGGCCAGGCAGCGCCAGCAGCGCCTACGGCAGCGCAGCTGGCGCCCAAGCTGCTGACGCTGCTGGACGCCTTGCGCAGCGCGTCCACTGCAGCACAGGCCGCCCCTGCATCGCAGGGCGGCCAGGCGGCTGCGGCTGCCGGAGGCGTGCCGCAGCCGTTGCCAGCCGGCGCTGATGCGCCGCCGGCTGGCGGTAGTGCCGCAGCACCTGCGGGAGCTGCGGCAGTGCACGCGCCTGTCACCCACGAGAGGGACCCGTGGGTGGGGCGCGTGCTGAAGCTGCTCGGTGCGGAGCACGAGCAGCAGGCCGTTCACGGCGCGGCAGTGCAGCCGCGCGTGGGGGATGCGGCGAGTCCGGCAAATGCGGACACGCTGAAGGGCTTGCTGCTGCAACTTGCCAGCAGCGAAGGTGCACCGGCGGCGCTTAAGGATGCCGCCGGACAGGCCGTGCAATATCTGACAGGTCAGCAGTTATTGCTAACAACAGATCGCAGTGCTACATTTGCACAGATGCACTGGTTTATTCCGATCACTGGACCGGATGGGGAAGAAACGGCGTCTGTTCAGATTCAATCACGTCGTGGACCTCGTGGAGAGCTGGATGCGTCCAATTGCCGTCTATGGTTCGATCTGGACATGAAGAGTCTTGGGCCTACTCTGGTAGATGTCCATGTGGTTAATAACATTGTCAGTCTGCGTGTATTAAATGATCGCGAAGGCATGGGACCGCTCCTGGAGAGTGGACGAGAGGTAATCCATCAGGCATTGGACAAGCTGGGCTATCAACTGCTGACCTTCAAGGCGGAACCGTGGCCTGTGGGGCAGGAACCGGGCGCGGAACGAAAAACGCGGGCCTCGGACTATAGTCCTGAACGATACAAAGGGGTGGACTTGAAGGTATGAAAGACGAGTCGTCACAACCGGACCTGCTTTCCAAAAAGGCGGTTGCCCTAAAGTATGTCCCTGGAGAGAGTGAAGCACCTGTTGTTGTAGCGAAGGGCCGTGGCAAAGTAGCAGAAGCCATTCTGGATAAAGCCAGAGAAAACGGCGTGGCTGTTCAGGAGGATGCAGCACTTGTGGAGGTGCTCTCCAAGTTGGATCTGGATGAACAGATTCCGGCAGAGCTGTATCAACTGGTCGCAGAGGTGCTAACGTACGTCTACCGTGCAGATCGCATGGCCTCAGGACGTGAGGAAAATGAGTCATGGTAGAACGTAGATTGGGTCAGGAGCCAGGATTAAAGCTCACACGACAGCAGAAAGGCCGATTAGGTGAAGAGGCTGCCTGTCAATGGTTGCGAGAGAACGATTATCGGATCATTAGACAGAACTGGCGTTGCCGTAGCGGTGAGATTGACATCATTGCTTCCTGCGAGGGCCTGATTATCTTTGTGGAAGTAAGAAGCAGAAGTGGAGCCGCTCAGTACGGTACACCTCAGGAATCGGTTGATATGCGTAAAATGCAGCAGGTGCGTTCAACCGCATCCGTGTATTTGCAAATGACGGGAGAGACGGAACTTCAGATCCGTTTTGATGTAATTGCCGTAATGCTTGATCAAGCAGGAGAGATTGTCTCTGTGAATCATATTGTTAATGCTTTTTAAGAATTACATTCGAAGTTACTGCTGTATTAATTGATACGAATTGTATCTTTTTAATGTGAGTCGGTCAGTAATTTTGAAGTACAAGTTTAATTATGTCTTATCTTTGCATTCGTTTTAGTTTTAAAATTAGTTAATATTCTAAAGCCGTAGTTCCTCTACATACAGGAGCTGCGGCTTTTTTGATTTACCTATGAAATCACTAAACAGAGGATAGAGCATTGATAATAAAATCATTGTATTTCAGAAAATTATAGATACAAAATGTATCATTTGTAATAAAATAAGAAAGTTGAAATTTAAAGAGAGGTTGGTGGGATGTATGAAAGAGCTTCAGAATATTTCGAACAACACAGTAAAACAAGTATGGGAGTGCCCTCGGATGGAAGTGCTGGATATCAGCGAGACCATGAACGGTGGACAGGGGATTTGGCAATATGTTTGGGACGGAGAATTCTGGAAGCTTGAACTTATGGTCAGTTAATTTAAGAGGTTAAAGAGCAATGTTTGATCAATAAAATAAATGAGGTGTAGTGAGAAGATGCAGACAAGTATCAAATGGATCATTCGACTAAGTACACTATCTTTATGTTTCATTTTGTTTGGAATCATGTATTCCGGAGTTTCTTATGCTACTGAATCTGACAATGCGGTTAGTGTGTCAGGTAAAGTGATTGATCGTCAGGGATTGCCTGTCAAGGACGCCACAGTCAAGTATTGGCTTGATTATGGGAATAAGGAACACAGCGTGGAGACAGATGAGAGTGGGAATTATCGTATTATTGAATCCGTTGAGAACTATACTGTATTTACCTTTTCAGTTGAAGCAGAGGGGTATGTGCCGTATCGACATTACACTTCCTATAGTTTAAGGGGTGGAGAGCAAATACAACTTGATTTTCGTATTTATGAGCCATCCACGATTGTAGGAACAGTCAAAGATCAGGCAGGCAGACCGGTTCCAGATGCTCGTATAAAAGTAACAAGTGTCTTTGATCGTATAGTGAAAACTGATCAGCAAGGTCGATATGCGGTTACAGGAATTGATTACGCCTATAATCCGAACATTGCAATATGGGTAGATGCCGATGATTATATGTTATATGAACAGGATCGCTTGGGTGTCCGGGAGGGAGGAACCTTGAGAATGGATGTTGTTTTGGCAGAGGCGGCACACGTGCGGGGAAAAGTTGTAGATGAGTCGGGCAATCCAGTAAGTGGGGCTAAAGTTAATGCTGGAGGTTCGGCAACAACAGATGCTCAAGGCAACTATTTAATAAAGCGCGTACCAACAGGGGCTAGAACGATAACGGGAGAAGCAGCAGGATATCTAAAAACGAGCCTGAGCGTTACTCTTGTAAAAGGAGATCATAATACGTTTAATATCGTACTTAAGAAGGATGCAGATTTTACACCTCCAGTAACCAAGTACAGATTAGTTCCTATTACAGATACTGTGAACGGGAAAATATACATCAAAGGATTTACATTCAGACTTCAGGCAACAGACGAAGTCAAAGGTTCGGGTGTAAAAACAACGCAATATCGAATCAACGGGGGAGAATGGAAAAACTATGAGGGACCCGTCAAGTTTTATGCCCCTGATGTCAAGGTGGTAGAGTACTATAGTACAGATGTTGCAGGTAACCAGGAGAAGTACAACAAAATGGATTTTATTAATGGCACATTTGAAGGGAATGGCACGTTTGAAGGGGAGAGTTACGACGATTGATTACTCGTTGATATGATATGTGAATAAATAACATGAGAATAAAAGACGGTTCTGACTTTATGATCCCTCGTGGTGAATCAAGATTCAGAGTCGTCTTTTCTGTTGGAATGACCCTAACGGTACTGACCTTGCCTCCCCTTTGAATCTCGTGATCAGATGGGTGTATAATCAAGAAGGTAAACTGGTATTTTATTATGTCATAAAGAAATTATATTGAATGTACAAGGCCGCGAATCACTATTGCGGTTGCAAATGATTTTATAAACAGGAGGTACGGCCGATGAGTAAAGCTACGAAAACAACAAATGAAGTCAGAAATGCGATTCAAAACCGTCGTACGGTGAAAAAATTCAAAAAAGAAGCTGTTCCTACACAGCAGATTATAGAATTGCTGGATACGGCAGTCTGGGCTCCTAATCATAAACTGCGTGAACCTTGGAGATTTTTGTTGTTTACCGGAAATGGACGGAAGAAACTGGCTGAGGCTATTGATGCAGAAATGGGAGAAGACAACAAATTCTCACCCAATATTATGCAAGTTCCATCCGTTATGCTTGTTGTGCTGGAAGAAGATCCAAGACAGAATATCTGGGACGAAGACTTCGCTGCGGTTAGTGCATTGGTTCAGAATTTTATGCTTGCAGCCTGGAGTGAAGACATTGGAACGTTCTGGGTGACCAAGCCATTCTTGTACGCTCCCAAATTCCGCAAACCGCTTGGAATAGAGGCGGGAGAGAAGATTGTAGGCATGATTTATATGGGATATCCTGATGTTATTCCTTCTGCCAAAGAACGCACACCAGCTAAGGACAAACTCACTCTTTTTGAATAATAGATTATTGTAGACCTTAGCTATATAAGATCCCCTTACGTTTACAGGGAAATCTACGTACAAGTACCTTTCTTCACAGAAGAGAAGGGCTTGTACGTTTTTTGTCATGTTGGCGTATCCGCATTGTAGAATCTGCATAAGGAATCCTTCTCGATCTTCCTCTGCTGTTTACAGTTTCATGCCCATTTCACTGCCTTTGGGTAAATCGGCCTGTTCTTCCCTCCATATGCTTCTAAAATAGCTTCAAAATAAATTAAGATCCAATTGACGATACTGGATGGCTTCAGCCACATGAGCTGTCACAATTTCACCTTCATGGTCCAGATCGGCAATTGTCTGTGCCATCTTGATAATCCGATCATGTGCACGCATGCTCAGGTTTAACGTTTGCAGCGTTTGCTCTAACAGTTGCTCTGCCTCTTGGGGGAGATGGATCGTTCGTCGCAAAAGCGTGCCCGAAAGCTGGCTATTCCAACGGACTGAACTTTTGGCATAACGTGTAGCCTGAATTTGATGAGCGTGGATCACTTTTGCCTGCATTTCTTCAGAGGAAGGAGAAGCAGCAGACTTGCGCCACTCGCCTGGTGGAGGAACCTCAACCTGAAGATCAATGCGGTCCAGCAGTGGTCCTGAAATTTTGGCTCGGTACGCGGCAACACGGGCTGGACTACATATGCAGCGTTGCTCCTCCGAATGAGCGGACAAATATCCGCAGGGACAGGGATTCATGGAACATGCAAGCATAAACTGGGCCGGAAAGGTGAAAGCAGCCCGTGCCCGACTAATTGTCACTGTGCGATCCTCTAACGGTTGCCTTAATACCTCCAGCACTTGGCGCTGGAATTCAGGTAATTCATCCAGAAACAATATGCCCCGGTGGGCAAGGCTCACTTCACCCGGTTTTGGGATACCACCGCCTCCAATCAGACCAGAGGTGGATATCGTGTGGTGAGGAGAGCGAAAAGGTCTGTCTGCAATCAGGCCTTGAGGCGCTTCTTTCAACTTGCCTGCGGCACTTAATACTTTGGTGACTTCCAACGCTTCATCTTCTGACAAAGGAGGAAGGATGGAGGGTAGACGTTTGATTAACATCGTTTTGCCCGTGCCTGGCGGTCCAACGAGCAGTATATTATGCATGCCGGCTGCAGCAATCATAAGCGCGCGTTTTACATGATGCTGCCCTAGAACATCACTATAGTCGTCTGCAAATAATGGTGTTTGTCTCGTCTTCCTATCCGCCATCTTATGAGTCTTATCAGTTATAGGAGCAGCGAGGTGTGCATAATTTTTCAACACGACTGGTCCTGCATTCGAATTATTTGGTATTCCCACTGAATTAGAGGGTTGATCTGGGTTTTCCGGAGCAATATCCTGTAAATGACGAATACCAAAAACCTGGATACCTCGAATCAGTGACGCTTCCTCCACGTTATCCAAAGGTAGGAGCACGGACGTAAAGCCTTGCCGTTTGGCCAGATCCACCATGGATAAAATGCCCGGCACGGACCTGATCGAACCGTCCAACGCCAGTTCGCCAACCACTAGTGTCCGTTCCTGGGGAGGAAGTACAAGCTGGCCGCTTGTCATAAGTAAACCAATAGCAATGGCTAGATCAAAGGAAGATCCTTCCTTGCGTAGATCAGCGGGGGCCAGATTGATTGTGATCCGCTGTAAAGGATACTGATATCCGCAGTTTTTAATCGCTGCACGGACACGTTCAACGGCCTCACGAATAGCTGAATCCGGTAAACCGATGATGGATGTCTGTGGCAGACCATTAGATAAATCGGTTTCCACCTCGATCAGAACACCATCGATTCCGTACAAACACGCACTGTGTAATTTTCCGTACATAACAAAGAAACACCTCACTCGATTCTTGACTCCGCATAATACGGGCCAGTCTACGAATTAAGGTGCTTCCTCAGCTTCTATTAAGCATTTTATATAAAAGGAATCATGGAGTCAACCTGTCATTATCATTGCTGTAGTCATCTTTCCTGATCCCTGAATTTTATTTCTGGAAGGAAATCATTAAATAGCTTTGGTGAAATGGTTACGTATAAACTTTCATTATGATTATTAAATTTGACCTGAGAAATCGTGAATCTGTTCGCTGGACTTATCTAATTATATTTATATTTTACGCAATCTAATTTATCATAATTAAATTGAATAGTAAAATCATTTGTGCTCAATTATTCTGTTTTTTTTCTATTTTGTGATAGTATAGATCTATAGTTCCCGTATTATTAGGAATAGATTGCACAATAGGCAGGTGAGAAAGACATATGCAGACTGACAGTTTGAAGCTGGATAACCAATTATGCTTTGCCATATATGCTTGTTCACGTGAGATTACGAAGATGTACCAGCCTTATCTGGAGGTACTTGGCGTAACGTATTCCCAGTATTTGGTGTTGATGGTTTTATGGGAACGTGAAGAATGTACGGTTAAGGAGATCGGGGAGGCTCTCTATCTCGATTCGGGAACGTTGACACCACTTCTCAAACGTTTGCAGTCAGCAGGACTTATTAATCGCGAACGCTCGGCTCAGGACGAACGAAAAGTATTAATTACACTAACCGACTCGGGTCGTGAGTTGCGGAACAAGGCATTATCCATACCTGAATCCATTCAGGGAGATGCGTGTTTGAACAGTACAGAGTTTGAAACATTGCTGGGTCAGTTCAAAGGATTGCTGGAGAAAGTTCACGAAACCAACACCAACGCAGCCAAAAAATAAAATGTAGTTTTACATCAAGGAAACCTCAGTTTTTAGCTGAGGTTTTTTCCATAAATACCCAAGCATTCACAATATGGGATCATACTCATATCAAAATACTGTCTATTAACCATTAGTTTTTTAAGGAAAGCGTTTTAAAAACGTGTTACAATGAATTGGGCTTGAGTGAAAATAGTCAACATTTGTCTTTTGTTAGTCTACCAACCCGCCTTGTTGCAGTCATGTTGATAGGAGGATTCGAGAATGAATATCCATGAATATCAAGGAAAAGAAGTACTGAAACAGTATGGAGTTACCGTTCCAAACGGAAAGGTTGCTTATACAGTCGATGAAGCGGTCGCGGCCGCTGAGGCATTGGGCAGTCCAGTGACTGTTGTCAAAGCACAGATTCACGCAGGTGGCCGGGGTAAAGCCGGCGGCGTAAAAGTGGCAAAGAGTACGGATGAAGTTCGTGCCTATGCTTCTGAAATTCTGGGCAAAGTATTGGTAACACACCAGACTGGACCAGAAGGTAAAGAAGTGAAACGTCTTCTGATTGAAGAAGGATGCGATATCCGCAAAGAGTATTATGTGGGTGTTGTTGTGGACCGTGCCACAGGCCGTGTAGTTATGATGGCTTCCGAAGAAGGCGGTACTGAGATTGAAGAAGTAGCTGAAGCTACACCTGAGAAAATTTTCAAAGAAATCATTGACCCTGCCATTGGATTGCAAGTGTTCCAGGCCCGTAAACTGGCCTACAGCATTAAGATTCCAAATGAACTGGTGAACAAAGCTGTTAAGTTCATGCTCGCGCTGTACACTGCATTTGTCGAAAAAGATTGCTCTATTGCAGAGATCAATCCTCTCGTTGTTACCGGAGATGGAAACGTTATCGCGCTAGATGCGAAATTAAACTTTGACTCCAACGCCCTGTTCCGTCACAAAGACATTTTGGAACTGCGTGACCTGGATGAAGAGGATGAAAAAGAAATCGAAGCTTCCAAATACGACCTCAGCTACATAGCACTTGATGGCAACATCGGCTGTATGGTCAATGGTGCGGGACTTGCGATGGCAACGATGGATATTATTAAATACTACGGTGGAGACCCGGCCAACTTCCTTGACGTTGGGGGCGGTGCAACAACAGAGAAGGTGACTGAAGCATTTAAGATCATCTTATCCGATGCCAAAGTAGCTGGGATCTTTGTTAACATCTTCGGTGGCATCATGCGCTGTGATGTTATCGCCAATGGTGTTGTTGAAGCCGCGAAGCAGCTTGGCCTGACCAAACCGCTGGTTGTTCGTCTTGAAGGAACTAACGTGGAGCTTGGCAAACGTATACTGGGTGAATCTGGCCTGAATATCGTTCCTGCTGATTCCATGGCCGATGGTGCACAGAAAATTGTTGCCCTCGTAAAATAAGTTCATTCCTTAGTACCGGAGCTGTCCGGGAATTGAAAAATAACCGTAAGGATGTGAAGCAACGTGAGTATTTTGATCGATAAAAATACAAAAGTCATTACGCAAGGCATTACGGGTTCAACGGGAATGTTCCACACGAAGGGCGCATTGGACTACGGAACCCAGATGGTAGGCGGAGTTACACCGGGTAAAGGCGGAACTAATGTGGATATCACGTTGGAAGACGGTACAGTAGCTAGTCTGCCGGTGTTCAACACTGTGCAGGAAGCGAAGGAAGCTACAGGCGCAACAGCGAGCGTCATTTACGTTCCTCCTGCATTTGCAGCAGATTCCATTATGGAAGCTGTTGATGCTGAGCTGGACCTCGTGATCTGTATTACAGAAGGTATTCCGGTTCTTGACATGATCAAGGTTGACCGCTTCATGGAAGGTAAAAATACCGTCCTGATCGGACCAAACTGTCCAGGTGTCATTACACCAGGCGAATGTAAAATCGGTATCATGCCTGGTTATATCCATATGGCAGGGCACGTAGGCGTTGTTTCCCGTAGTGGAACACTTACCTATGAAGCCGTTCATCAACTGACGACACGTGGCATTGGACAATCTTCTGCTGTAGGAATCGGGGGAGACCCTGTAAAAGGCTCCGAGTTCATTGATATCCTCAAACGGTTCAATGAAGATCCACAGACTCATGCGGTCATCATGATTGGTGAGATTGGTGGTACAGCTGAAGAGGATGCTGCAGATTGGGTACGTGAAAACATGACCAAACCGGTTGTTGGCTTTATCGGTGGCGTAACAGCGCCTCCAGGCAAACGGATGGGCCATGCTGGCGCTATTATCTCTGGCGGTAAAGGTACAGCCAAAGAGAAGATTGCGAAGCTGGAATCATGTGGAATCAAAGTAGCACCAACTCCTGCTGAGATGGGTTCGACTTTGGTGAGTGTACTTGAGGAACGCGGTATTTTGAATTTGTGCACGACACATTAATTCTTTTTCGTTATAATAGAAGAAACGGCTCGGAAATGATTTATTTCTGGTAGACCGACTATTATGGTTACGGAAAAGGTAAGCAACCTTTTGTCCTTGAACAGGGCGAAGGGTTGCTTTTTTGCGTTTTTTTTTACGGAAAAAGGGGGAGGAATTGTCTCTCATCTGCGTAAACGCTTGCATTCCGTGGTCACTTAACACACAATATGAGGGAAGATCTCTTCCCGCTTTGGGAGGTTTATGGTATGAAAGAAAGATGGATCTTGTTTGGGTTACATGAGATGGAGGGCATTGGCAAGAAAACAATCTCGAAACTGATTCTGGGACAACATGAATTACCCGAACTATTGAATTATGGGGAAAGCGACTGGGTCGCAGCAGGCTTGCGCAAAGATCAAGCTGCACGTTTGGCTAGCCAATTTACTATCGACTGGATCGAGAGTAAAAGAGAACACGTTTACAATCAGGGGATAGAGGTTATTACTTATCTGGATCAGAATTATCCCATATTAATGAAGGAAACCGTTCAGCCTCCCTGGGTAATGTATGCTCGAGGGGATGTTAGTTTGCTTCACAATTCGTCTATTGCCATGGTGGGAACTCGTATGCCAACCGTGTATGGGCGCAAAGTTGGAGAAAAGCTTGCAGAGCAATTATGCAATGCAGGACTGACGATTGTAAGCGGGCTTGCCCGCGGTATTGATAGCGTATGTCATGAGGCAGTACTACGTGCCAAAGGAAAAACGATTGCAGTATTTGGAACAGGGATTGATAATATATACCCACCCGAAAATACAAGCCTCGCTGAACGAATCGCGGAGACAGGGCTGCTTTTGTCGGAATATCCACCAGGTACGAGAGCGCGCCAGGGATTATTTCCGGAACGGAATCGAATCATTGCCGGTCTGACACTGGGAACATTGGTTGTTGAGGCTGACATTCGCAGTGGTTCACTCATTACAGCAGATGCTGCGCTTGAAGCAGGCAGGGATGTATTTGCAGTCCCTGGACCTATTACATCGCCGAAAAGTCGGGGAGCACACAATCTTATCCGTCAAGGGGCCAAATTGGTCACTTGTGCAGCAGATGTATTGGAAGAGTATCGATTGGGCTTGCCAAATGCAGAACAACTTCCTTACAATAGAGGACGTTCGACCGAAACAAGCGAGCCTTCCAGGCGTGGGATATTCGCTGAGGTTAAGCTCTCTCCAGATGAACAACGTGTGATTTATCTGTTGGAACAGGGAGAACAATCATTGGATCAACTGGTTGAGCTGCTTGGTTGGGATTTTGGACATTTGCATTCAGTTCTGTTATCTTTAATCATAAAAAAGCAGATTAGCCAATTACCAGGCACTAAATACGCGAGGGTATGACGAAGCTACAACTTACGTAGTGCGTGGAAATATATAATTAGCAGAAGTTATTAACTATGCATAAGCTTACAGAAACAGTTTCATGACAGTTTCATGACTGAGAGGAGGATGAACCTATGGCGGATGCACTCGTAATCGTGGAGTCGCCCTCAAAGGCGAAGACGATAGGCAAATATTTAGGCAGCAAGTTCATCGTAAAAGCTTCGATGGGGCATATTCGCGATTTGCCAAAGAGTCAGATCGGCGTTGAGGTAGAGAATGATTTTAATCCGAAATATATTACGATCCGCGGCAAAGGTTCAATTTTGAAAGAACTGAAGGATGCACGGAAGAAAGTGAAAAAAGTGTATCTCGCAGCTGACCCGGATCGCGAAGGTGAGGCTATCGCATGGCATTTGGCCCATGCCCTTGAACTGGACGATACGGCAGATTGCCGGGTAGTATTTAATGAAATTACAAAACAGGCGGTCAAAGATGCGTTCAAAACGCCGCGGAAAATCAATATGGATTTGGTTAACGCGCAGCAGGCAAGACGTATTCTGGATCGGCTCGTTGGATATAAAATTAGTCCGTTATTATGGAAGAAAGTGAAAAAAGGTTTGTCTGCAGGCCGGGTTCAGTCCGTGGCTGTTAAAATCATTTTAGATCGTGAAAATGAAATTGATGATTTTGAGCCGGAAGAATACTGGAGCATTACCGCCAAGCTGACAGCAGACGGCAATCCGTTTGAAGCCAAGTTTCATAAACTGAACGGGGCCAAAACAGAGCTGGGCAGTGAAGAGGAAGTGCAAGCGATCCTGAAACAGATCGAAGGTGCAGACTTTACGATCAAGGAAGTTAAAGAGAAAGAACGGAGCCGTAATCCCTCCGCCCCGTTTACGACAAGTTCTCTGCAACAGGAAGCGGCGCGTAAATTGAATTTCAGAGCTTCCAAGACGATGTCGGTCGCCCAACAACTATATGAAGGTGTAGACCTTGGAAAAGAAGGCACAGTAGGTCTCATCACGTATATGCGTACGGACTCCACACGAATTGCGGCATCTGCACAAGAAGAAGCCAAAGAATATATCGTTGGTAAGTATGGTGAGCCATTTGCACCTGAGACTCCACGAAACTATTCCAAAAAAGCAGCTAATGCTCAGGATGCGCATGAAGCGATTCGTCCAACTTCAATTCTGCGTGACCCTGACTCAATCAAGTCATTCATGAGTCGCGATCAGTTCCGGTTGTACAAACTGGTATGGGAACGTTTTGTTGCGAGCCAGATGTCTTCGGCTATCCTGGATACACTCTCTGTAGATATTGCTGCGGGGGACACCATTTTCCGTGCAGCAGGTTCGAAGGTACGATTCCAAGGTTTCATGAAGGTATATGTTGAAGGAAACGACGATGGTACAACCGATGAAGATCGTCTGTTGCCCCCGTTGAAAAGTGGAGATGTGCTTGAGAAGCAGGAGATTGAGCCAAAACAGCATTTTACACAACCGCCACCCCGATATACGGAGGCAAGGTTGGTTAAGACGCTTGAGGAATTGGGTATAGGGCGTCCGAGTACATATGCGCCAACACTGGAGACCATTCAGAAGCGCGGATATGTTGCAATTGAGGAAAAGAAATTCATGCCGACCGAGCTGGGTGAACTGGTCATCGAACAGATGGAAGAGTTTTTCCCGGAAATCCTGAATGTAGAGTTCACCGCAAACATGGAAGGTGATCTTGACCATGTGGAGGAAGGTTCGGAGGATTGGGTCAAGGTACTCGCAGAATTCTATGAATCTTTTGAGAAACGCCTTGAGTTTGCGGAAGAAGAAATGAAAGAAATCGAGATTGAAGACGAAGTATCCGATGAGATCTGTGAGAAGTGCGGCAAACCGCTGGTTTATAAACTCGGACGTTTTGGCAAGTTTCTTGCGTGCTCGGGCTTCCCTGATTGCCGGAATACCAAACCGATTATCAAGGATATCGGCGTGACTTGTCCGAAGTGTAAGGAAGGTCATGTTGTTGAGCGTCGTAGCAAAAAAGGACGTATTTTCTACGGTTGTGACAAATATCCTGAATGTGATTTTGTCTCATGGGACAGACCTTCAGCCAAACCATGTCCAAGTTGCGGATCGCTAATGATTGAAAAGCGGAACAAAAAGGGAGCACGATTGCAGTGTACTTCATGTGATCATCAGGAGCCGGTGGATGAACCGGATGACGAATCAGCAGATTAGTATATATGTGAATCAATACAATTATAGTGAAATATGAAATTGCTTTATGGGGGTAAATGATTTTGACGAATGAACAACAAGTAACCGTTATTGGTGCCGGGCTGGCAGGAACAGAAGCGGCCTGGCAGATTGCAAGTCGCGGCGTACGCGTGAAATTATACGAGATGAGACCTGTTGTGAAAACGCCAGCCCATCATACGGATAAATTTGCAGAACTGGTATGTAGCAACTCGCTTCGTGCGAATGGATTGACCAATGCAGTGGGTGTGTTAAAAGAAGAAATGAGAATGCTCAATTCTCTCGTATTGTCAGCAGCAGACAAACATGCAGTTCCCGCAGGTGGGGCACTTGCTGTGGACCGGGATGGATTTTCAGGTGAGATTACATCCACGTTGCACCAGCATCCGCTCATCGAAGTGGTGAATGAGGAATTAACTTCTCTGCCGGAAGATGGCATCGTTGTTGTTGCAACGGGGCCGCTGACCTCACCTGCCTTGTCTGAGCAAATCAAGGCACTAATGGGGGAAGAGTATTTCTACTTCTATGATGCAGCTGCACCGATCATCGAAAAAGATTCAATTGATATGAATAAAGTGTATCTGGCTTCCCGTTATGATAAGGGTGAAGCGGCATATCTGAACTGTCCGATGACAGAAGAAGAGTTTGATGTCTTCTATGAAGCTCTCATTACTGCTGAAGTCGCTCAATTGAAAGAGTTCGAGAAAGAAATCTACTTTGAAGGCTGTATGCCAATCGAAGTGATGATGAAACGCGGAAAACAGACGGCTCTGTTTGGTCCGATGAAACCGGTAGGTCTGGTTAACCCTCATACAGGAGAGTTGCCACATGCGGTTGTTCAGCTTAGACAGGACAATGCAGCTGGAACCCTGTATAACTTGGTGGGCTTCCAGACGCATCTGAAATGGGGAGAACAGAAACGTGTCTTTTCCCTTATTCCTGGACTTGAAAATGCAGAGTTCGTTCGTTATGGCGTAATGCACCGTAATACATTTATTAACTCTCCTAAACTGCTTCTTCCGACGTATCAGTTTAAAGAGCGTCCAAACCTGTTCTTTGCAGGTCAGATGACGGGTGTAGAAGGATATGTGGAATCTGCTGCATCAGGGCTGATTGCCGGCATGAACGCAGCCAAAGCAGCACTTGGGCAGGAACTGGTGGTATTGCCCGTAGAAACAACACTTGGCAGTATGGCTCAGTATATTACAACTGCTGACTTCAAGCACTTCCAACCAATGAACGCAAACTTTGGTTTGCTGCCGAAGCTTGAAACGAAGATTCGTAACAAAAAGGAAAAAAATGAAGCTCTTGCACAGCGTGCCCTGGATGGCATCACCAGTTTTGCTGCGGCAGAAGGTCTAACTGTTCCGGAACGCGTATAAATTATTCGTGGGAGGATGCTGATATCATGGATATGTCATTTCATGCTACAACGATCTGTGCTGTTCGTCATAATGGTAAGGCTGCAATCGCAGGAGATGGTCAGGTGACCATGGGCCAAAGTGTTGTGATGAAGAATACAGCCAAGAAGGTAAGACGTTTGTACCGCGGACAGGTTGTTGCTGGCTTTGCTGGTTCTGTGGCGGATGCGATCACCCTGTTTGAGAAATTCGAAGGTAAGCTCGAGGAGCACCATGGTAACTTGCAACGTGCTGCTGTAGAGCTTGCCAAGGATTGGCGTCAGGATCGGATCTTGCGTAAGCTTGAGGCACTCTTGATTGTGATGGACAAATCAGGTATGCTGCTCATTTCAGGCGGCGGGGAGATAATTGAACCGGATGATGACGTTATTGCTATCGGATCAGGTGGAAACTTTGCCTTATCTGCTGCGCGTGCGTTGAAACGTCATGCAGTAAACCTGGAAGCGAAAGATATTGCGCGTGAATCACTTCAGATTGCCTCGGAGCTATGTGTATATACCAATAATAATATTATTGTAGAAGAGTTATAAGCCAAAGAAATCTCCCGTAGTGGAGCATGATTCTGTAATCTGCTCCAGGACGTCTAGGGGATTCTTTGTCCTTGTTAGGAAAAATAAATTCAACATACTGGTAGGAGGGAAGCAATATGAATACTCAAGCGTTAACACCGAGACAGATTGTTGCAGAGCTTGACAAGTATATTGTAGGTCAAAAGAAAGCTAAAAAATCGGTAGCTGTAGCCCTTCGTAATCGATATCGGCGTAGCCTTTTGCCTGAGCACACTCAGGACGACATTGTGCCTAAAAATATCTTGATGATTGGACCTACCGGTGTGGGTAAAACGGAAATCGCCCGTCGCCTTGCTAAACTGGTAGGTGCGCCATTTGTGAAAGTGGAAGCTACCAAGTTCACTGAAGTAGGTTACGTTGGCCGTGACGTTGAATCGATGGTGCGTGATCTGATTGAGACATCACTGCGGATGGTGAAGTTGGAGCGGACTGAAAAAGTGAAGGACAAAGCTGAAGAAGCTGCCAATGAGCGAATTGTACATATTTTGGCTCCTTCACAGTCTAAGTCCAAGAGTCAGCGTAATCCCTTTGAGATGATCTTTGGTAATAATGGCAACAACGTTCAGGAACAGGATGAGCCAGAACCGGATACTGGGGTTGCCGAACGCCGCCGTAAGATCAAGTTTGATCTGTTGTCCGGCAAGCTGGAGGATGACATCATTGAGATTGATGTCGAAGACACTGCGCCTAACATGATGGACATGTTTGCTGGACAAGGTAATGATCAGATGGGCATGAATATGCAGGAGATGTTTGGTAGCCTCTTACCTCGTCGTACGAAAAAGCGCAAGCTCGCCATCAAAGAAGCGCGCAAAGTGTTGACCCAGGAAGAAGCAGGCAAATTGATCGATATGGATGATGTTACCCAAGAGTCCATTCGTCGAGCAGAGCAGACAGGTATCATTTTCATAGATGAAATTGACAAGGTCGCCAGTCAAGGGCGCGGTAGTGGTCCTGATGTATCCCGTGAGGGTGTGCAACGTGACATACTGCCTATCGTAGAGGGCTCTACAGTAATGACGAAATATGGTCCTGTCAAAACGGATTATATTCTGTTTATGGCAGCTGGCGCATTCCATGTCGCCAAACCCTCTGATTTGATTCCTGAGCTTCAGGGACGCTTCCCAATTCGTGTGGAACTAAGCAGTCTAACACTGGAGGAGTTTGTATCCATTCTGACTGAACCCCAAAATGCACTGACCAAGCAGTATGTTGATCTGTTGCGCACAGAGAATATTGAGATTGAGTTCTCGGATGAGGCTATTCGCGAGATTGCCAAATTGGCTGAATCCGTCAATCAAAATACAGAAAATATAGGTGCACGTCGATTGCATACGATTCTTGAGAAGCTTTTGGAGGATTTATCCTTTGAGGCACCTGAGCTTACACTGGAACGTATGGTGATTACTCCGGAGTATGTCCGGGAGAAATTAAATGATATTGCGCTTGATCGTGATTTGAGTCAGTATATCCTGTAACATGCGGCTGCGGCTAGTAATGTAGTTGTTAAAATGATGTTATAAATGAACGGTATGCAAGAGAGTAGAGAACATTTGTGTGATCGACAAAGGGAAGCGATCCTTTAACGAATCACAAAGGCCCTCTTACTTAACGCATATCGTTTATTTTTGTTTCTATCTAAAGGATTTTGATGTTACAACCGATAAAAGATGTGTGGTTGTTATACGGATCGACAAAACCTAGGACTTGTGCCGCATGTATCCGGAGTTAAAACCTATCGGAGTGGTAGTTATTCTTCCATTCCATACCCAATGATTCCCATTAAAAGAATTTTCCTTATTCCAAGTCTGGTCATCGGTTTAGTCGACAGATTGGTAAATGTTGCGTAAATGCGCAAAATGATGAATTGTTGAAAAGTTTGAAGCCACTAATTGTTTTCTTAAAATTAAAATATATAGACCCCACTGAATTGTTAAGAAAGTGTTGTGTGGGCAAGACGAGTTTTCTTTATTCTTGAAAGATAATTTGTCAATTGATTAATATACAGCTTTGTATGTATACCTATCATATTGTCCTTAAACCCTTAGTATGACGGCAAAAAATTCTAACATTATCAACTATGAAATATTCGGAAATATACATAATTACGGGCGTTATAAGCTCATGCTGAGACTCGAATTTTTTTTTTTATTTTAAGAATGTTAAAGAACAATAAGGGAGAGTATTAACATACTTTTGTTTTGGGCCCGAACATTTACGAAAAAATTCATAATTTGCAGAAAATACACAAAAAGCCCCGTCTTTCAGAAAAGATAGGGCTTTTTTCTTATTGTAATAAATCCCAAACTCGAAGAAACTTATGTTATACGACAACATCAGAGTTAATTCTACTTAAGTCCTAGAAAACCGTGTAAAGACGAATGTTTTTGTCGAAAAAAACATAAGAATTTTTAAGGGAAAAGATACAATCTTTTTCCATAACTTCTAAAGAGAGGAGGGAGATTGTGAATCTTTTAAACGATATCAGCTTTAAAAGATTACAAGGTGCACTCGATGCGTCCAATATCAGACAACGAACAATTGCTGACAACATCGCGAACGCCGACACCCCGTATTTCAAGCGCTCGGACGTTTCTTTTGAAGAAATGTTGCAAGGGCAAATGAATGGAGATATGCCTGTTCTTAAGGGTAAAGTAACTGATGCAAGGCATTTTGTCATAGGTCCTTCCTCTTCCGTACCCACGCCAGTAGTTAATATGGACCAGTCAACCTCCATGAATAACAACGAAAACAATGTCGATATAGACAGAGAAATGAGTCTTCTGGCGGAGAATCAGTTACGTTATAACGCTTATATTCAGCAAGTGAACGAACAAATTAAAATCATGCGTGTTGGCGTGGAAGGGAGATAACCTAAATTGAACATTAGTAATAGTTTTAGTATCAGTAGCTCAGCTCTGACAGCCCAACGGTTGCGGATGGACGTAATATCTTCCAACATTGCCAACGCAGAGACTACGCGCGCGAGCGTATCCAATGGTGAAGCGGTCCCTTACAAACGTAAAATGGTTGTGCTTGAGCCGAATAAAACGTCATTTGGTACGATGCTGCAAAATCAGATGAGAGGTAGCGGTTCAGGAGATGGCGTAAGAGTAACGGAGATTCGCGAGGATCAGTCACCTCTGAAGCCTGTGTATGACCCTTCTCATCCGGATGCAAACGCAGAAGGATATGTATTTATGCCTAATGTAGATATTGCGAAAGAAATGGTCGACATGATCTCTGCTTCGCGTTCATATGAAGCAAACGTAACAGCACTGAATTCAACCAAAGCGATGATCTCCAAAGCTTTGGAGATTGGAAGATAATCTGCTTAGAAATGAAAATAAGAAAAATACAAACCAGGGATGAAGGGGAGGGACATTAATGATTCAGAACAACATGTTTAGCACACAGGGGATACAACCGCTACAGATGAAGAGTGCAACCGAAAGTAAGCCTTCTACACCAGCCGAAACCATTCAGAGCTTCGGTACATACTTACAGAATGCATTAGGGTCCGTTGCAGCACAGGAGGCTCAATCGCATGAAATGTCGAATCAATTTTTGGTCGGCAAAGCGAATGTGGATCAGGTGATGATTGCTTCCGAACAGGCCTTGTTAAGCCTACAACTCACAACTCAAGTCCGAAACAAAGTGGTCGAAGCATACCAAGAAGTTATGCGAACGCAGTTATAAAATAACCTACTTGCGCTTCGATAATAGCGCTGATCATTACAACAAAGCAGCTGCGATGCTGCTCCTGATCGTCAACCTATGAAACGGCTAGGGTTGAGTAAGGACAGACTAAGCAAAGTTTCGGATGGGGTGACAGAGTGAATGAGAGAATCGCCCAGTACAGGGATAAGGCATCCCAGTATTGGAATAGTTTTAGCAAAAAGCAAAAAGTATTATTTATATCCACCTTCCTGTTCCTGATTTTGGCTGCAGTTGTACTCACGATGCAATTGTCCAAAACGGAATATGAAGTTGCTTTTACAGATTTGAATGCAAGTGATTCAGCGGGCGTGATCAGTTATCTCGATTCATCTAGCATTCCATACAAATTAAGTTCAGATGGCAAGACCATATCCGTACCGAGTACAAGTGTTGCAATTGCAAAAGTGAATGTTGGATCTCAAGGGATTATTCAGAATGGTTCATTAGGGTATAAGTCATTCGAGGAGTCATCATCCCCCATCGGGATGACGGATAAAGAGTTTGATGTAAAGTACAACAACGCTATAAACGGAGAAGTTGAACAGTTACTTCAGCGGATGCAAGGGATACAGGATGCTAAAGTACTGGTTAATATGCCGAAAGATAACATCTTTGCTGGTTTGGAAGAACAAGACAAAGCATCAGCATCGGTAGCTCTCCAATTCAAACCGGGTTATCATCCAAATCAGGCAGCGGTAGATGGCTACTTTAACTTGGTTAAGACTGCAATTCCTAATCTGCCTGTTGAGAACATCACAATTACAAACACAGATGAAGCAGAATTGATCCCAACTGCCCGAGGTGGCAGTGGCGGGTTGTCTTCCGAAGTTCAAGAGAACATGGCACTACAGAAAAAGTTTGAAAACGATGTCCGTAATAACGTAAAACAATTCCTTTCCCAGATTGTAGGCGAAGACAAAGTTAATGTTTTGGTAGCCTCCAAGCTTAATTTTGACAAAGAAACACGTAAGGAAAATCTGGTCACACCTGTTGATGTAGATAATATGAAAGGCATCGAGATCAGTGTGCAGGAGATTCAAAAGAGCTACACTGGCGCAAGCAATCCAACAGGTGGTGTTGCTGGCACAGGACAAGAGGAAGTTCCGGGTTACCCATCATCTGATGCAACCGGTAACTCTACCTCCGAAGAATCATCAAGCACTATAAACTACGATGTTAATCGAATCGCTAAGGATATTATTTCCAGTCCGTATACTGTAAAAGACTTAACCATTAACGTTGCAGTTGAACCACCGAATGGAGAAACAGAATTACAGGGACCGGTTCAGGACGCAATTGAGAACATTTTGGTTAACATTGTTCGTGCTTCACTGGCAGACTCAGGCACTGTAATAAGTGACGCCGATCTGACAAAGAAAGTTTCAGTCATGTCACAAGGCTTCCAGACTGCCTCTGCAGACAATACAGGTTTCCAGCTTTCCTCAACGATGATGTGGGGTGGAGGCGCACTCATAGCGGCATTGATCGCAGCGGTAGTTATTTTGTTAGTACGCCGTCGCCGCAAACAAAACGAAGTCGAAGAAGAAGAGATTCCTCTTCCAATAGCAACAGAGTTCCCGTCCATTACGCTGGACAGTGTAACGAACGAAAGTCAGGTGCGCAAACAATTGGAGAGTTTGGCCAAGAAAAAGCCAGACGAATTCGTCAATCTGCTGCGTACATGGCTGGCTGACGAATAGAGGTGAGCGCATTGGCAAAGGCAAGCAGTCAAGGTTTGACTGGCAAACAAAAAGCAGCAATATTGTTGATTACATTAGGTCCGGAAGTATCGGCTCAGATATTCAAACATCTGCGTGATGAGGAGATTGAGCAACTTACGTTGGAGATTGCCAACGTTCGCAAAGTTGATTCTTCCGAAAAGGATATGATCATGGCCGAGTTTCACCAGATCTGTCTGGCGCAGGAATATATCTCTCAGGGCGGTATCAATTACGCCAGAGAAATCCTGGAGAAAGCTCTGGGTTCATCAAAAGCACTTGAAGTCATTAATCGTTTGACAGCTACGCTGCAAGTCAGACCATTTGACTTTGCGCGCAAAGCAGATCCGAATCAAATTTTGAACTTTATTCAGAATGAAAGCCCGCAAACGATTGCCCTAGTTCTGTCTTACCTGCAATTCGAACAGGCAGCAGCGATTCTATCATCCTTGCCACAAGAGAAACAGGCAGATGTCGCTCGCCGGGTGGCTGTTATGGATAGTACTTCGCCGGAAGTCATCTCTCAAGTGGAGCGGGTTCTGGAACAGAAGTTATCCTCTACCGTAACGCAGGATTACACCAATGCAGGTGGTATCGAATCGATCGTTCAGATTCTGAACGGAGTCGATCGGGGTACAGAACGTACCATTTTGGACTCGCTTGAAATTCAGGATCCAGAGCTTGCAGAGGAAATCAAAAAACGCATGTTTGTATTCGAAGATATCGTCAATGTGGATGATCGTTCGATTCAGCGCATTATTCGGGATATCGACAACGCAGATTTGCAGTTGGCACTCAAAGTGGCAAGCGAAGAAGTTCGGGATGCCGTGTTCCGGAATATGTCGAAACGGATGTCCGAGACATTCAAAGAAGAGATGGAATTCATGGGACCTGTGCGATTGCGTGATGTTGAGGAAGCTCAGACACGTATCGTAGGAACGATACGCAGATTGGAAGAAGCCGGTGAGATCATTATCGCACGCGGTGGAGGAGATGATATCATTGTCTAATTTGATTAAATCTTTCCAGTATGTACCCGTTGATGACCGTAAAAAACTTGAAAATCATCATCATTATGGTGGTGCTGAGGAGTCTGAAACGGAATTATACGGTGATAGTGCTGAAGGTTCTGAGGCAGAAACGCTTCAAGCACGCGTGGACGAAGAAACACAACGTCTTACCGCAGAAATGCTGGAAGATGCCAAGGAGTTTGCAGAAAAGCAAGTACGTGAAGCTTCAGAAGAGGCAGAGCGCATGCTTCAAGAGGCCCGTGAACAGATCGACAGCTGGTGGCAGGAACAACGACAACAGGATGAACATCTGACTGAAGCGCTTCGTTCACAAGGTTTCCAACAGGGTTTTGAGGAAGGCAAAGTACAAGCTGAACTGGATCTCCAGGTGCAGATCGAAAAGATGATGATTGAAGCCCAGGAAGTGCTCAAGGAAGCTTATGTAGCTAAAGATCAGATCATTCAGGAAGCCGAACCGTTCCTCGTGGAGCTCGCTTGCGGGATCGCTGAGAAAGTCATTGATAAGCAACTTACCATTGAACCCGATCATACATTGGAACTGATTCGTCAGAGTTTGTCACGTAAACGGGAGCAGGGTTTGATCACACTCTGTGTGGCACCTGATCAGTTTACTTTTGTACAGGCAGCTCGTGAAGAATTGTCTCTATCTATTGACTCTCAGGCAGAATTGCAGATTTTGCCTGATTCAACGGTCAAAGATAAGGGATGTGTCATTCGTTCTTCGTTCGGAAGTGTAGATGCGAGAATTGATACACAGCTTGCTGAGATTAAAAAAGAACTGGTCCGCATAGCACTTGAGGATGAGGAGCGAAAAAATCAACATGAAGGTTCTTAGTTCACAGCGATATATGGAACATTTGCGCCAATTCGATCCTGTTCGTATTAACGGCAAAGTTACTCAGGTCATTGGTCTTATGGTGGAGTCAGAAGGGCCAGATGCAAGTATCGGTGACGTATGTTATATCTATCCTGGTAAATCGGCTAAGCCTCTTCAGGCCGAAGTTGTTGGGTTTCGAGATAACAAAGTGCTGCTTATGCCACTGGGTGAACTTCAATCCATCGGTCCTGGTTGCGATGTAGTAGGTACGGGTAAACCACTCGGCGTTCAGGTAGGCTCCGAATTGCTCGGTAAAGTATTGGACGGACTTGGACAACCGCTGGACGGTTCCCTCCTTCCATCCAGAATGCCGATGTACTCTACCTCCAATACACCGGTTAATCCAATGGATCGTCCGCGTGTACTTGAAACGATGGGTGTTGGTGTAAGAGCTATCGACGGATTGTTGACCGTAGGTAAGGGACAGCGTGTAGGTATTTTTGCCGGTTCTGGTGTTGGTAAGAGTACATTGATGGGCATGATTGCTCGTAATACAGCAGCAGATGTCAATGTCATCGCGCTTGTGGGTGAGCGTGGACGTGAGGTGCGCGACTTTATTGAACGGGATCTGGGTCCGGAAGGACTGGAACGCTCCGTAGTCATTGTTGCAACTTCAGATCAGCCTGCCCTGATTCGGATTAAGGGAGCAGTTATTGCGACCACTATTGCAGAGTATTTCCGAGATCGTGGAATGAACGTGATGCTCATGATGGATTCGGTAACTCGATATGCGATGGCACAAAGGGAAGTTGGTCTGGCCGTAGGTGAACCTCCGGCAATGAGAGGATATACGCCATCGGTTTTTGCAAGTTTGCCCAAACTGCTTGAACGGGCAGGCACAGGGCCTACGGGTTCGATTACAGCCTTTTACACCGTTCTGGTTGATGGAGATGACATGAACGAACCAATCGCGGATGCGGTAAGGGGTATTCTGGATGGACACATTGTGTTAAATCGATCCATTGCAAATAAAGGTCATTTTCCAGCGATTGATGTGTTAGCCAGCATAAGCCGTGTTATGAAGGATATTGCTCCGGAAGAGCAGCTGGAAGCCGTTAATAATATGAAACGTTTGATGGCTGTGTACAAAGAATCGGAAGATTTGATCAATATTGGAGCTTACCAGCGGGGATCAAATGCAGCCATAGATGAATCGATAGACCAGATTGATAGTATATGGAACTTTACCAAGCAGAAAGTCGACGAGAAAGTCACTTTAAGTGAAGTACAGGAACGTTTGATTCTTGAATTTGCAAGGAGATGAATGGGTAAACGATGAAATTTCGATATCATTTCCAGAAAGTTGTTGACCTGAAGAGTAATGAAAAAACACAGGCAGAGTGGATGTTATCCACAGCGATCGGTAAACTTCAGACGGAGGAAGAACATCTGATACAACTTCTTAATGATAGAAGTAATCTGATCGGCATTATCCAATCTGCTACGGAAAATACAGCGTCTGTAAACAGTCTGCAGGAGATGCAGCGTTATGTACATCACCTTGACGAGTGCATTTCACGCAAAAACAGTGATGTTAAACATGCTCAGGTCAACGTGCAACGGAATCAGACGTTTCTGAACGGTAAGATGGTTGATGAAAAAGTATGGCTTGGAGCGAGAGACAAGGCCAAGATCAAATTTCAGCAGGAGATGCTCCTCCGGGAACAGAACGATCTGGACGAGATGGCTACTGTACGCTTCGCTGCCAAAGCCGGACGCGCGAATTGATGTGAGCCGGACGCGAAGTTGTCTCGTGAAGGAGGAATAAACGATGGCTGTTAAAGATGATAGCGACATGGAAAAAGAGTCGGGAGGCGGTTGGGAAAAGTTTCTGATGATTTCAATCCCGATTGTATTCACCGTAGTATTGCTAGGTGTACTACTTACGCTGTTTAATGTAGATATTCGTAATAATTTGTTTGAATTCGCCAACAAGATACCGGTAGTCAAGGAATGGGTACCTGATCCTGTACTGGATCCGGAGAAGGAGAAGCTGGAGAAGAGTGAGCAGCAGGTTGAAAGTGCTGAAGCCACAATCGAAAAGCTGAAATCCCAAGTAACTGCCAAAGAAACAGAGCTCAAGGCAGCACAGGAAGCGACAACAACTGAAGCAAAGAAGGCCACGGACCTTCAGAAGAAGTTGGATGATGCGGAAAAAGCGGCTGAAACGGCTACAGCAGCAACGCCGGAAACGGAATCTGATTATCAGAAACAAATCAAAGATTTGGCTAAAATGTATGCTGACATGAGCCCAAGCAAAGCTGCACCGATTTTGCAAAATATGACGAATGAGGAAATGGTATTGTTGTTGAATGCCATGCAGTCATCTGCTCGGACCAAGGTGCTTGAAAAGATGGACCCGAAAACAGCAGCCGATGTCACCATGATGATGAAGGATGCCAAACCGTCCGGGGATCTGGCGCTGGATGCGCTGCAATCCAGATTGAAGAAAGAAACCACAGCAACTTCAACTGCATCCACAACCACAAGCAAAAACCTGGATAAAAACCAGCTTAGTCAAACATTTGCTTCGATGTCTGCTTCAAGTGGTGCCAAGTTATTATTGGAAACATACAAGTTAAGTCCTGACAAAACATTGACCATCCTGAATTCAGTAGATGATGCAACACGCTCTCAATTGCTTGAGAACATGTCTTCAGAGGACTCGGTTGAAACTGCAAAAATTTTGAACAAATTAATGGGCAACAAGTAGATCGGATTACACTGTTTAACCGAGAGGAGGTGAAAATAAAATGTCGATTGTATATCAAATGGCATCCACAGCAACTGTAAAAGCAACAGGAGCAGGTCAGACAACCGGAGCACAATCGAAAGGTTCAGCTGCAGGTGCTAGCGGTGAATTTCTCCAAACTCTTGCACAATCGCTATCTGGAGGAAACACAGAAGGTGATAGTTCAAGCGCTACTGGAAGTTTAACTGCCAATCCGTTGTTGTTTTCCTTTGCTACAAGTGAAGAAGGAGAAGCGGCATCAATCACAGCTATACTGAATTCGTTGTTCACGGACTTGGATTCACTTGACGAAGCTTTGGAAAATGACCCAGCTCTACTTGCAGGTATGCAAACTCTGATTCAACAGATGTATACACAATTAACTAATCCTTCAGGTACTAATGCAGAAGGTTCCGACGAGTCTTCGAACGGAGCGGAAAGCGTAAAAACAGTACCCGCAATTGAACTGTCGCAGCATCCGGCAGCAGTACGTTTTGTTCTGCAAGATATGCTTACACAATTAGTAGCTGGAATGAATGATCCTGAGAGTAACGTTGCGAAGAACGCTCCTGAATTCAAACATTTGTTACAATCTCTGCAGAGTCAGCTTCAAGAGGCTGGAGTGGATACCACTAGTAACAAAGGATGGACTGAACTGAAATCCATACTGGATACATTGACTGCAGTTAAGGATCAGATTGCACAGGTCGCTCCAAGTACTAGGCTTCAAACATCCAAACAGGATTCGGTCGTACCACAAGTTCTTGTTGCGGCAGTGGCGAATTCTGGAACCCAAGTGAAAGCTGAGGTTGAGACAACATCTACTTCAAATGCAGGTGGAGAAGTGGAACACTCAACCATCATTACTGCAGGAGAGCTGTCCTTGCGTTCATCAGGTACTACAGCAGGAAAACCGGCTGAACCTGTAATGCAAACATCACAGTTTGCCAAGGAAATGACACAGTTTGTTGTTAATAAGCTGGATATTGTCCAGCAAAAGGGATTTTCCGAGGCGACCATCTCACTTCGGCCTGAGCATCTAGGTAAATTGGATGTTCAAATTACCTTGCAGAACGGGCAGTTGGTTGCACGGTTTATGACTGAACATACGATGGCTAAAGACATGCTTGAACAACAAATGACGCAGCTACGTTCTTCACTTCAAGCCCAGGGAATTCAAGTGGAACGACTTGAGGTTACCCAGAACAGTTCAATCGGATCACAGATGTATCAGGACGGAGGCCGTCAGCCGGGAAGTAACTCTCAGCAACAACGCCGTTCGCGTGAGCGTGAGGAACAATCGGATGATGCTATAGCTACAGCAGGGATTCAAGAAGAATTGCGTAACTGGCGTAGCGAGCAAGTCGAAGGAAACGAATTACAGAGAGATACGTTTAGTGCTGAGGCTTAAATAGAAATGAGGTGAGTAAATGGCTAATGAAAATGTTTCAATGAATAATACCTGGCCGAACTATTCGGCAGCCAATAAAGCAACCACAAGTGCTGCAACAAAAGAATTGGGTAAAGATCAGTTTCTAAAAATCCTGATTACCCAGCTGCAAAATCAAGACCCGATGCAGCCAATGGAGGATAAGGAATTTATCGCTCAAATGGCACAGTTCAGCTCAGTGGAACAACTGGTCAATATTTCTACGCAGCTTAAAACATTGAACCAGTCCCTTGGTGCTGTATCCGGCATGATTGGCATGGAGGTAAGTTGGCTTTCTTCTAATAAAGATGATAACGGAACTCTTCGTCAGGGTATTGTAGATTCCATCATTGTAAGAGATAGCGTTCAATATGCAAAAGTGGGCAACGACGAGATTAAGCTGGATGAGATCATTCAGGTGAATTATCCAAAACAGGCAGAAGAGAGTCAAACTCCGGTACAGAACGTTCAGGATGTAACTCCTGAAACGAACGAGAGCCAGGAAGTTGAATCATCCGCTGAAACGGGTGATACAGAAGATAGCGGGAAAACGATATGAGTGATCGCATAACGGTTGGACAATTATACGCAGGCCCGATTACACCGAATATGCTTCAAAGACCCAAAACGGGAGAAGCTTCGGCTATACCCGAAAAACCTTTTGCAAAGGTGCTGGAAGATAATCTTCTGAAATTGAGCAATCATGCTGCCAAACGATTGGAACAGCGTGGTATTGAACTCAAGACCGAGCAAATGGAACAGATTGGTTCTGCTTTGGACAAAGCTGCTGCCAAAGGAGCCAAAGAGTCATTGATTTTAATGCAGGATATGGCTTTTATCGTCAATGTCAAAAATCGTACTGTGGTTACCGCTATGGATAGTGAAAGCATGAAGAATAATGTGTTCACTCAGATTGATAGTGCCGTAATCATTTCTTGACCGGCTGGCCCTTCTCGGGAGCCGGAATGCCGCTGACCGACTGATGCGGTAACCAAATGAAGACTGGGAGGATTTTTAAAAATGTTGAAATCAATGTACTCAGGCGTTTCCGGGATGCGGGGTTTCCAAACAAAACTCGACGTAATTGGTAACAATATTGCGAACGTAAACACGGTTGGCTTCAAAGGCAGTCGGGTTATGTTCAAAGATATTATGAGCCAAACTACGGCAGGGGTAACTGCCCCAACTGATGCTCCATCTGGTGGTGTGAATGCAAAGCAAATCGGTTTGGGTGTATCTGTGGGATCTATAGATACACTGCATCTCGCAGGAAGCCCAATGACTACAAACAATCCGACAGACTTACGTATTAACGGAGATGGCTTTTTTCTTGTCTCCTTGGGTGGAGATCAGGAAATTCCTTACTTGACACGTGCAGGGGATTTCCATGTTGATGCTGCTCGAAATCTTGTAACTTCAGATGGTTTGTTCGTCTTAAGTAGTGAGGGAGAGCCCATTACAATTGGGGATGATGTTGTTTCATTCACAATCGGACAGAACGGTATGATTAATCAGACAATGGCTGATGGAACAATCGAAGGCGATACTCAAATTGGAATAGGGAAGGTAGTTAACCCTGAAGGATTGGAAAAAATAGGGGGTAACCTATACCGGATGACAGCTAACGCAAATCCTGACGGTACTCTTGATCCTTTAACTGCGAACAGTGCTGAGGACGGAACAGGAGCAATCATTGCTGGACAACTCGAGATGTCTAACGTGGATTTGACAGGAGAGTTTACTGAGATGATTGTAGCTCAACGTGGATTCCAGGCAAACTCCCGGATCATTACAACGTCGGATGAAATACTTCAGGAAGTTGTTAACCTGAAACGTTAATAACTGATTAATGAATTTTTAAAACGTGGGGGAGCTTGCTCCTCCCACTCTGATTAAGGGGGCTTAGCATGATTTCGGTTACGCGGTTAAATGGTTCTCCCATGTGGTTAAATGCGCTGATGGTTGAAATTGTGGAAGAGACGCCGGATACGTATATTACTCTGGTAACTGGAAAGAGACTGATTGTGCTTGAAAAAGCCGCTGACGTTATTTCCAAGATTAAAGATTACAACCGTGAAATCGGGGTTCAGGCAGCCACTATTAAAGTGCAGCAAACGGAGGAATCCTGATGAAAAAAATGATGCCCTGGCTTGCAACAATGTTGCTGGCGATAACACTCATTGTGGTGGTTGTGTTTGTATTTATGCAAGGACAGAACGGGAATAAGGACGACACACATACGGCGGCAGCCTCAGAAGCTAAGAAGATGACTGCGGATGAAATTGTAGAGGTTTCCTCTGAGCTTGGAGAAATTAAAACCAATTTGGCTGATACGGATCATGTTGTAGTTGTCAGCTTCTCATTCAAGTTGTCAGACAAAACAGCCAAAGAAGATTTCGAGAAAATCAAAGAAATTACAGTGAAGCCTATTATCATTCAGACGTTTGCGGATACAAAGTCTGAGGAGCTGGCTACAGCGAAGGGCCGCGTACAATTTAATGAGAGATTGACGGGACTAATTAATGAAGCTTTACCTGAAGGTAAGTTGAGCAGCACCAGTTTTTCAGCTTTTGTAATGGCGCCAATGTAAATGAACAGAACACGCTGTAGACCTGTAAGGGGGTGAGAACATGGTGGATGTATTATCACAAAATGAGATTGACGCCCTATTAGCAGCCCTTTCTTCTGGTGAAATGGACGCAGAAGAATTGAAGAAGGAAGAAACTCAGAAGAAAATCAGATCGTACGATTTTAAGCGGGCAGTGCGTTTTTCCAAAGACCATATCAGAAGCTTGACTCGTATTCACGAAAACTTTGCACGCTTTCTCACCACTTATTTTTCAGCCCAACTGCGGACGTTCGTTCAAATCAATGTCGTTCAGGTCGAACAGTTGCCTTATGATGAGTTTATCCGTTCTATTCCTAAGATGACGATATTGAACATTTTTGAAGCGGAGCCACTACAGGGACGAATGGTGATGGAAGTCCATCCAAACGTGGGATATGCGATGTTGGATCGCCTGCTTGGTGGAACCGGAATTGCTCCAACCAAGATCGCATCCATGACGGAGATTGAGACGACCATCATGGAGCGGATATTCAGCCGAGCATTTGAAAGTTTGCAGGAAGCATGGAAGACTGTGTTGGATATTTCCCCAAGGATGGAAGCGCTCGAGACCAATCCGCAATTTATGCAGATTGTATCTCCCAATGAGACCATTGCTCTGATCTCGCTCAGTACCAAAATTGGTGACACGACAGGCATGATCAATCTATGTATACCGCATGTCGTTCTTGAACCTATTATGTCACGGTTGTCAACTCATCAGTGGTTTGTTTCGGAGAAGAAAACGAGAGCTCCGGAGGAGTATGATGCTCTAAAAGAGCGTGTAAACAAAGCCAAGTTACCAATCGTTGCGGAATTGGGAGAATCGAGAATTTCAATTGCAGAATTTCTGGGTCTGTCCGTTGGCGATGTCATTACGTTGAACAAACCAGTTGATGAGGGACTTTCCATTAAAGTGGGTGACAAACTGAAATACATGGGCAGTCCGGGGACAATCAAAGACCGTGTGGCTGTGCAAATAGACAAGATTGTCACCGAAGGAGTTGAAGAATTTGACGAGTAAGGATTATTTATCCCAAGAAGAAATCGATGCTTTGCTCAGGCAATCGGAATCGATAAACAGCTCGGAACCCGCTGAAAAGACGGTTGATGATTTTTTGACCGAGCTGGAGCAGGATGCCTTGGGGGAGATTGGTAACATTACATTTGGTAGCGCGGCAACAGCCTTATCCACGCTATTAGGCCTCAAAGTAGATATTACAACACCTAAAGTTTCTATCATTAGTCGAACGCAGTTTGAAGAAGCTTTTCCTAAGCCACATGTTGCCGTTCATGTGAATTACGTGGATGGATTCGAAGGTATTAACTCACTTGTTATCAAGAAGAGAGATGCCCAAGTCATCGCTGATTTGATGTTGGGTGGAGAAGGAAATCCGGTCGATGAAGAACTGAATGAAATCCATATTAGTGCAGTACAGGAAGCGATGAACCAGATGATGGGTTCCTCTGCAACCTCAATGTCCACGATTTTTAATCGTTTTGTGAATATTTCCCCTCCGGGAATCGATATTCTCAATCTGGAGAGTGGAGAGGGTGTAAGTAATCTTCCAGCAGATGAGACACTTATCCAAGTTTCATTTCGTTTGTTAATCGGGGATCTGATCGATTCCAATCTGATGCAGTTGCTTCCAGTACATTTTGCCAAAAGCATGGTAGATATGCTGATTGGAGGCGCTCAGGAGTCAACTGCCAGCGCACCAGTGGCATCAACACCTGAACCTGCGCCAGCAGCTGTACCAGCAACGCCACCACCGGTTGCGGAGCAGCCGCCCGTTCAGCACCAACAGGCTCCACAGGCTCCACAACAGCCTGCTCAGGACTATAACGGATATGGACAGGCCCCGATGGGTATGCCTCAAGGAATGCCGCCACAGCAGCCGTATGGCATGCCACCGCAGCAACCTTATGGTGCACCTCAACATTACGGTGGAATGCCAAATAGGAATGTTAACGTACAACCAGTTCAATTCGCCAATTTGCAAAATGGGGCGTATGGTCAGGTAGACGAAAACAATTTGAATTTATTGATGGACATTCCCCTTAAGGTCACCGTAGAATTAGGAAGGACCCAGAAGCAAATTAAAGATATTTTGGAACTGTCACAGGGTTCGATTGTCGAACTGGATAAGTTAGCCGGGGAACCTGTCGATATTTTGGTGAATAACAAACTGATCGCCAAGGGAGAAGTTGTCGTTATTGACGAAAACTTTGGTGTTCGTGTTATAGATATCGTTAGCCAATGGGACCGAATTCAGAAATTACAATAAGCACAATTTAGGGAGGACTTGAATCAAGATGGCAAACCGAATTTTAGTCGTAGACGACGCTGCATTTATGAGAATGATGATCCGGGACATTTTGTCCAAAAATGGATATGAGGTTGTTGGTGAGGCACAGGATGGCTCACAAGCAATTGAGAAATTTAAAGAGCTTCGTCCAGATCTAATCACAATGGATATTACGATGCCTGAGATGGACGGCATTGCAGCTTTGAAAGAAATCAAGAAGATTGATGCTAACGCTAAAGTAATTATGTGCTCCGCGATGGGTCAACAAGCGATGGTAATCGACGCTATTCAAGCAGGTGCTAAAGACTTTATCGTTAAACCGTTCCAATCTGACCGGGTTATCGAAGCGATCAGCAAGACACTGGGCGTTTAAGAGACATGATGATGGCTCAGGGTGATATTCCAGGAGGAGCTGGCGTGGGAAGTAATTATTATTTACAGCTTGTATGGGTGATTGTTGTCCTGGCCGTCATCCTGGCCCTTATTGTTTATCTGATCCGTTTTCTAAACAAAAGGAATCAGCAAATGTTCCGGCACGGCACAATTCGTACCCTGGGCGGAGTTGGACTGGGGCAAAACAAGTCATTGCAAATTATGGAAATTGGTGGATATGTATATCTGCTTGGTGTAGGTGAAGACATCCAGTTGATAGATAAGGTTTCGGATCTGGAAGAGGCCCAAAGAATCATTGATTCCTTCGAACGAGATGCTGCTGCACAACAAGGAAATCTCTCACCTCTCATTGCCAAGCTCACAAAACGTTTCCGTAAAGAAGAACCGCCGCGGGAAATGGAACTAGAGGACACAACTTCTTTTCACGAAATGTTTGAATCCAAACTTCGGCAGATGCCTAACCGTAAAGAGAAGATGGAAAAGCTCCTGGATAAAGACAATACTACAGATCGGTCGAGGGATTCATGAAGAAAAAGATTTGGTTAGCGTGTTGTTTATTAGGACTTATCAGTCTGGCATCTGTAACGGTTGCCTTTGCCGAACCCATTCCGAATATTGATATTCAGATTGGAAACGGTGATGGAGGAACACCAAGCACGAGTTCACTGTCCATCATTCTGTTAATTACGGTGCTTAGTATTGCTCCAGCAATGCTTGTACTGATGACCAGCTTTACTCGGATTGTGATTGTGCTCGGTTTTATACGTACATCTTTGGGTACACAACAAATGCCACCCAATCAGGTGCTGGTCGGTTTGGCGCTATTTCTGACACTTTTCATTATGTCGCCGACATTGTCTTCCATAAATCAGGTAGCGCTTCAGCCCTATCTCCAGGGAGAGCTTACGCAAACAGAGGCACTTGAAAAAGCAGCGGATCCCATGAAGAAATTTATGTTTAGTCACACCAGAGAAAAAGATCTTCTGCTATTTATGAAGTACAATCAGACTGAACAACCAAAGACCTATCAGGATATCCCAATTACTGTTATGGTGCCGGCATATGTAATCAGTGAGTTGAAGACAGCATTCCAGATGGGGTTTATGATTTTTATTCCGTTTCTGGTTATAGACATTGTTGTCGCGAGTACACTCATGGCAATGGGGATGATGATGCTTCCGCCGGTCATGATCTCATTACCTTTCAAAATACTGCTCTTTGTCCTTGTGGACGGATGGTATCTGGTTGTCAAGTCACTGTTACTGAGTTTTAACACTTGATCCGGAAAGTTAAAGGAGGACGGTCATGACTTCGGAATTTATTATCGGTCTGGCCGGGAAAGCGGTATACACGTCATTGCTGGCCAGCGCACCTATGCTTATACTAGCTCTGGTTGTAGGACTTGCAATCAGTATTTTTCAAGCGACAACTCAAATTCAGGAACAAACATTAGCTTTTGTGCCCAAGATTGTTGCCGTACTTCTGTCAGTACTTTTGTTTGGACCTTGGATCTTAAATATCTTGGTCGATTTCACGTTTAACATTCTCGATAATCTATACAGATACATAGGGTAGGCTTTAGCAGATGGAGACATTGTTGCAAAGTTTCCCTGTCGCTCTGCTTATGTTTTGTCGAATCACATCATTTTTTGTAACTGCGCCAGTTTTTTCGGCTCGAAATGTGCCGGCTTCAGTTAAAATAGGTATCTCTGCATTTGTCACATTATCTGTCTATCTGATTTACGGAATAGACCAGACCGTACCCACAGACCTGAGTTATGTCTTATTGATCATCAGAGAGATTCTAATTGGCCAGCTTTTAGGTTTTGTGGCTTATCTGTTGATGACGGCTGTTCAGACTGCGGGGACCTTTATCGATCTACAGATCGGTTTTGGTATGGCCAATGTATACGATCCAATGACAGGTGCTTCAGCTCCACTTACGGGTAACTTGAAGTATGCATTTGCTATGCTTCTGTTTCTGACAATGAATGGTCACCATTATTTGCTGGATGCGATAGTTTACAGTTACCGGTGGGTACCATTATCTAATGTGTTTTTCCTACGGTTGGCAGATGGAAGTATTGCTGAATTTTTGATTCAGACCTTAGGTCAATCATTTATGCTGGCTTTTCAGATGTCGGCTCCGATTGTAGTTGCGTTGTTTTTGACGGATGTTGGATTGGGTTTTTTGGCCAAAACTGCTCCTCAATTTAATGTATTTGCAGTTGGGTTGCCGCTTAAGTTACTCGTTGGTCTTGCTATTTTGCTTTTGCTGGTTCCCAGTTTCTCCTTTGTATTTAGTCAATTGTTCGAAGCGATATTCAGATCGATGGAAAAATTGCTTGGAACCATTGGACAAAGGCCCGGCTGAGTGAAACGGAGGAAAAGACACGGATGAAACTTCAACTCGACCTCCAGTTGTTTTCAGGGGAGAAGACGGAGAAAGCTACCCCGAAAAAGAAACAGGATACACGAAAAAAAGGACAGGTTGTAAAAAGCGCTGAACTATCTGGCGCATCCATTCTCCTAATCGTGTTTTTGATCATGATGGTATTCAGCAATTTCTATAAAGAACGTATAGTTCGTCTGTTTACAGATATCTTCATCAATCGATTGAGTATGGATATCACCGGAGAGAATGTGATGGCGCTTATGATGCGCTATGGCATTGAAGTTTTGTTATTGATCGCTCCCGTTTTGCTGGGTGCGTTACTGGTTGCTTTAATCGTTAACTACATGCAAGTTGGTTTTCTTCTTGTAGGGGAAGGTTTGAAGCCAAAACTTGAGAAACTGGACCCGATTAAAGGTTTCAAAAATATATTCTCTCTCCGCTCATTAGTGGAATTTGCTAAATCCATTTTGAAAATGTCGCTTATCGGTTATCTCGTTTACAGTACAATTAAAGGCTACCAGTCAGATATTGCTTCACTTTCTCATTTTTCATTGGATGCTATTTTACATTTCGCTGCGTCGATCACTTTAAGTCTTGGTATCAAGATTGCAGTGGCATTAATGATACTTGCGATATTTGATTACATGTATCAGAAGTATGACCATGAGAAGAAGATTCGTATGTCCAAGCAAGACATCAAAGACGAGTACAAGAAAATGGAAGGTGATCCGCTGATCAAAGGTAAAATCCGGGAACGCCAGCGTCGTATGGCTATGCAGCGTATGATGCAGGAAGTGCCAAATGCGGATGTAATCATCACGAACCCGACCCACTTTGCGGTTGCGCTAAAGTATGAAGGTTCCGAGATGGAGGCACCACAGATTATTGCCAAAGGTCAGGATTATGTCGCCTTGCGTATTAAGGAAATAGCCAAAGAAAACGGTGTTATTACGATGGAAAACAAGCCGCTGGCACGGGCATTGTTCCAGAGAGCCGAGATTGGTGACGCTATACCGGCCGATTTGTTTCAAGCGGTAGCTGAAGTGCTGGCTTATGTATATAAACTAAAGGGCAGAACGAAATAAAAGGGGATCGGAGGCCGTACATTCATTGAAGATTAAAGATATAGCTGTCCTTGCGGGTATCATTGGCATTGTGTTGATGATGATTCTTCCGATCCCAACCTGGCTGTTGGACTTGTTGCTGGTCGTTAATATTTCAATTGCACTGATGATACTCCTTGTTGCAATGAACAGCAAAGAAGCGTTGCAGTTTTCTATTTTTCCAGCTTTGCTGTTGATCACTACACTATTCCGACTGGCTCTGAACATTTCGACTACCAAGCTAATTCTTGGTGAAGGGGATGCTGGAGCTGTAGTTGCTACCTTTGGTAGCTGGATTGCTGGAGGACAGATTGCAATTGGATTTATCGTGTTTTTGATCCTCGTTGTCGTTCAGTTTATCGTTATTACAAAGGGGTCTGAGCGCGTAGCTGAAGTTGCTGCCCGATTCACCCTTGATGCGATGCCTGGTAAACAAATGAGTATTGATGCGGATCTGAATGCGGGTCTGATCAACGAGCAACAAGCTCGTGAGCGTCGTTCCAAAATTGAACGTGAAGCCGATTTCTATGGAGCGATGGATGGAGCAAGTAAATTCGTAAAAGGTGACGCAATTGCAAGTATTATCATCCTCCTGATCAATCTCATTGGTGGATTTATAATCGGTATGACTGTGCATGGGATGGCTTTTGCAGATGCAATGTCAACGTACTCTGTACTGACTATCGGAGATGGATTGGTAAGCCAAATCCCGGCTCTGCTTATTTCCACAGCAGCAGGACTTATCGTCACCAGAGCGTCTTCAGAAGGAAACCTGGCAGATGATATTACGGGGCAACTGTTTACATATCCAATACTAATTTATATCGTAGCTTTCGTTATTGCCATGCTCGGTTTCTTCACACCAATTCATGTTATTACTACGCTTCCGTTGGCAGGTGTCTTGGCATATGCCGCGTGGCGTATGCAGAATAATCTGAATTTGAAACAAGTAGCGGAAGAACAGTTGGAAGAAGAACAGCAGATTGAAGAGGTTAGAAGTCCTGAAAGTGTAATTAACCTGCTTCAGGTGGACCCTATTGAGTTTGAATTTGGTTATGGTTTAATACCACTTGCTGATAATCAGCAGGGTGGGGACTTATTGGATCGGATCATTATGATTCGGAGGCAGTGTGCTCTTGAACTGGGGTTGGTCGTTCCGGTTATACGGATTCGAGATAATATCCAGCTCAGACCCAATGAGTATGTTATCAAAATCAAGGGTAATGTGGTAGGTGGCGGAGAACTGTTGTTGAATCATTACCTTGCCATGAGTCCTGGCTATGATGAGGAGTCTGTGACAGGTATTGAAACGACGGAACCTGCTTTTGGACTTCCGGCACTATGGATTGATGAAGTAACCAAAGACAGAGCCGAACTTGCAGGATATACGGTCGTTGATCCGCCTTCCGTTGTGGCTACACATCTGACGGAACTGATTAAGAAACATGCGCATGAGTTACTTGGAAGACAAGAAACAAAAGCACTTGTGGATAATCTCAGAGAGAACTATTCTGCCCTTGTGGATGAACTGATCCCTTCTCTACTTTCCATTGGTGATGTACAGAAAGTGCTTGCCAAGTTATTGCGTGAGAAAATATCTATTCGAGATATGGTTACCATCTTCGAGACACTGGCTGACTATGGTACGTATACGAAAGATCCTGATGTGCTGACTGAATACGTCAGACAATCCCTCTCACGTCAGATTACTCAGCAGTTCTCACAGAAAGGTGAGACACTTCGAGTGATCACGGTTGGACCTGGTCTTGAGAAGAAAATTGCTGAAAGTGTGCAACAATCGGATCAAGGCAGTTATCTTGCGCTAGACCCTGTATCTACACAAAGTGTATATCAGAAGCTCAGTGAACAAGTGAACCGTTTGATTCAATCAGGTCAACAACCTGTTGTATTAACTTCTCCAACCATTCGGATGTATCTGCGTCAGGTTATTGAACGTACTATGCAGGACATTCCTGTGCTTTCCTACAGCGAGTTGGAGCCGAATGTTGAAATTCAAAGTATCGGGGTGGTGAACTTATGAGAGTAAAACAATACGTTGTTGAGACCATGCCCGAAGCTATGCTTCAAATTCGCAAAGACCTGGGAAGTGATGCCGTTATTCTGTCCACCAAAGAGATTAAGGTGGGCGGTGTAATGGGAATGTTTCGCAAAAAACGGATCGAAGTTGTAGCTGCAGTGGATAAGGAAGAAAACAAGCAAACAACAAAGCCAGTACAAAATCAATTCACGCCTGTACCTCGTGCATTTGTACCTGAGGCTTATCGGCAAACAGCTCGTTCGTTTGTTGCGGCTTCTGATGAGTCGGTGACAACGAATACAGCTGATCAAAGTGTACAGGACCAATCTGCGGCTGCACCGTCTGTGTTTGAATCGCGTAATATCGGTTCAAACATAGACAGCGGCTCAGGTTCTTCGAGCACGGATCATAAACCGCGACCGCAAGGGGCGGATTTTTCGGGTTCAACAACTGCTCCGAAGCCAACAGGTTCAGACCTGCAGCAGGATAAGTTAATGACTGAATTGCAGGATCTTAAACAGATGGTGACCAGGCTTTCAAAGCAAGGTACTTCTGCGGACCCTGTGCCAGAGGAACTGCATACGATCCGAGAACGTTTGACAGAACAAGATGTTTGGCCTGAAGTATGGGAATCCTGGTTTGATTCAATTCAAGCAAAATGGTCTGAGAATGGATTAAAAGAACAAGATGTAGAGCAAATAGTGAAGCTTGAGGTTATGCACTTTTTGGAGCAACGTATTGAAGAAGGCATTCTTCCTACCACGCGAATCGTCTATGTAGCTGGACCAACCGGTGTAGGGAAAACTACGACAATTGCAAAATTGGCTGCTGAACAAATGTTCGAAAAACAGCGTAAAGTTGGATTCATTACATCAGATACGTATCGGATCTCGGCGGTAGAACAGCTTAGAACGTATGCATCTATACTGAATGTTCCACTTGAGGTGGTGCAATCGCCTGGTGATACACAACGTGCCATTTCTCGATTAGAGAATTGTGATTTGATCTTTATGGATACAGCGGGTAGAAACTACAGAAATGAATTACTTGTTTCAGAACTGCAAAGTTTGCTTGCTCCTGTAGAGAATAGCGAAACCTTTCTGGTCATGAGTATGACTTCCAAAAGTGCTGATATGGTGCAGATCACGGAACATTTCAGTAAATATGGACTGGATAAGGTGATTTTCACCAAAATGGATGAGACTGGGAGCTGCGGTCCGCTATTTAACTTGTTACACCGTTTTCCACTCAAGCTCGCATATGTGGCAAATGGACAAAATGTTCCGGATGATTTGTTGAAACCAGATGCAGATTCGTTGTCCAAACAGTTGCTGGGAGAATGGTCACAATGAAGGATCAGGCAGCTACACTTCGAAGTATGGTCTCCGCGCCATTGGAAATGGAAGGCATTGAGCGAGATATTCGATCCTCGAAAATCATTACTGTGGCCAGTGGTAAGGGAGGTGTTGGCAAATCCAATTTCACACTGAACTTTGCCTTGGCATTGCAGGCTTTGGGGCAAAAGGTACTTGTATTTGATGCCGATATTGGAATGGCTAATATTGATGTTCTTATGGGTACGTCTTCTTCCTATAATCTTTACCACCTGTTGTACCGACAAAAATCCATAAGGGAAATCATACAACTGGGTGCCAGTGGCTTGCCTTACATTGCTGGAGGATCGGGCATGAAAGAGTTGTTCTCATTGTCTGATCGTGATCTGGAGTTTTTCGCCAGTCAAGTCGAGGATATTGCCCAGGAAATGGATTATGTCATCTTTGACACTGGGGCAGGACTCTCCAGAGAGAATATGAAGTTCATCGGTGCTGCTGATGAATGCCTGATTATAACTACACCTGAACCGACTTCAATAACCGATGCTTATGCTTTAGTCAAAGTTATGCACGGCCAGGAAAATGCTACACCCTTTCGGATGATCGTTAACCGGGTGGAAGACGAACGAGAAGCGGAACGGGTGGCAGAAAAAATAGCTGGAGTGGCGAGGCGGTTTTTGCAGACGGATATTCCGCTGCTTGGGTATATTTCAGAAGACGCCCAGGTAGTCAAGGCGGTTAAAAGGCAAATGCCCTATAGTCTGGCTTATCCCAATGCCAAAGCCTCTAAAGATATAGAGAAACTTGCTCTTCGTTATCTGGCTGTACCTGCAACTCCGGGATCCGGAACCTTGACAGGAATCAGGGGATTTATGAATAAGTGGCTTAAACGAACAACATGATTTCTGAATAAAGGAAACAGGGGTGACACAACATGGCGGCGTATCAAGTATTGGTTGTCGATGATTCCGCTTTTATGCGTAAGATTGTTACGGATTTGATCCAAGCGGATCCGGAATTCAAGGTTACGGCAACGGCATCAAACGGTAGAGAAGCGATTCAAAAATCACTAGAATTGAAACCCGATATTATTACAATGGACGTTGAGATGCCCGAAATGAATGGGTTGGATGCATTAAAATCAATTATGAAGGAATCTTTCGTTCCTGTGATTATGCTCTCTGGTATCAATGAACAAGGCATGAAAGAAACCATTATGGCGCTTGAAGCCGGGGCATTTGACTTCATTCGCAAACCATCTATTTCACATGACCAGGATATTGCTCAAGTTGGTAAAGCCTTGGTTGAGCGCATGCGTGCTGCGATGAATGAGGTCAAAAGAAAAGCTGATCGTGAGTTATCCATGAAAAATAGAGACATGTTGCGAGGAGCAGTTGCTCCCCCAACTCAGCCAGTGCAGAAAGAACTGCCGGCTAGGGATCGAGCGGAGCCTGTAAAAAAAACGATCGAACCTGTCGAGACGATTCAACGCTCTCTTCGAGAGCGGACTGAAGCCTTTCAGGCCAAAGCCAAGAAACCAATTGAACCATTGTCACCTTCAAAACCAGGTCGCGTAGAGAATAAACCGGAGCCTTTGCCAAAGGCTGAGCGTAATTTGGGCACGAAGGCAGAAAAAGCAGTGAGGTCAGCTAATCCAGTACAGACTCCAAAGGAAGTTCGACTACCTAATGCAGCTAGAGTGGCAGCTGATCAAATAGCGGCAACTTCTGCCTCTGCAAAAGCCAAGGATGTAATCAAGCCTAATCCTGTTCCCAAAGGTGGAGGAGGGCTGGAAGGACCATTCAACAAACTTGTGGCAATAGGTTGTTCTACGGGTGGACCGAGGGCTCTCAAGACATTGCTCGAGCAGTTGCCTGCTGATTTGCCTGCACCGGTCATTATTGTGCAGCATATGCCGCCCAATTTCACACGTTCTCTGGCTCAACGATTGAATACATTCAGTCCACTGCATGTGGTTGAAGCTGAAGAGGGCATGGTTCTGAAAAAAGGAACCGCCTATATAGCACCCGGCGGATTCCATGTGAAAGTTAACAAAACAGCAGACGGGAAGTTTATCGTGAAGTTGACTGAAGATCAACCAGTGAATGGACATAGACCTTCAGTGGATACGATGTTTGAGTCACTTCTACCGTTTACATCTTTACAAAGGCATCTTGTTTTGCTAACGGGAATGGGAAGTGATGGAGCACGTATGATGAAGCGATTATACGAAGCTGGAGTTACATCAACCTTTGCCGAGAATGAAGAAACATGTGTTGTATATGGTATGCCGCGTTCTGCTGTAGAGCTGCAATGCGTTCGTCATCTTCTGCCATTGCAGGAGATTGCTTCTAAACTTGTTCAAGCAGTGAAATAACGGAGTGTAACTCACGGAGGAGGTGCCTCACAATGGACATGAACCAATATTTATCCATGTTTATTGATGAGTCTAATGATCATCTGCAATCGCTTAACGAAAACATGCTTCAACTTGAAGGCAATCCGGAAGACCTGGGCATAGTTCAGGTTATATTCCGCTCTGCTCATACCTTGAAGGGTATGGCAGCAACTATGGGCTTTGAAGATTTGGCATCACTGACACATAAAATGGAAAATGTGTTGGATCTGGTTCGTAATGAGAAGTTGAAAATGCAGGATTACATTTTTGATACCATGTTCAAGAGTCTGGACGCTTTGGAAACCATGGTTCAGGATATTACCGAAGGTGGACAAGGTAAAGCAGATGTGTCGTCAATCGTAGCTTCACTTCAAGCCATTGAAAATGGTGAAATGACAAACGGAAATGGACCTGCTACAGAAACAAACAAGCCGGCTAACGCTTCAATCTCTTCGGCTGTGGAGCTGGATGAATTCCAATATTCAGTGCTGGATCAGTCGATCGCCGAAGGTCATCGTGTGTTCTACGTGGATGTGCTTGTTAGCGAGCATAGCCAGTTAAAAGGTGTACGGGCTTATATGGTCTTTGATATGCTGGAACGTTCAGGTGAAGTCGTTAAGGCTTACCCATCCGTTCAGGATATTGAGCAGGAGAAGTTTGAGCGCAGTTTCTCGTTGTATTACATAACAACTAAAGAGGCGCACGAACTGGAAGAAGGCATCATGAGTATCTCTGAAATTGAAAGTGCAAAGCTCATTCAACTGGATCAGGAGACTCTTCAGCAGATGGCCAATCAGGTAGCAGCTACAGTTGAAGCGCCACCCGCACCAACAGCTGTAGCTGAGGTTGCTTCGCCGGATAAGAATTCTGTACCCAAAGAAGAAACCGCAACGGCACCAGCTAAAACAGCTGCACCGAAGCAAGCTGCTGCACCTTCACGTACCATTCGTGTAGATATTGAACGTCTCGACGTATTGATGAACCTGTTCAGTGAATTGTTGATTGACCGTTCACGTCTGGAGCAACTGGCCAGTGAAACAGGCAACAATGATTTATCCGATACAGTAGCTCATTTAAGTCGAGTTAGCACAGATTTGCAAAATATTGTACTGAAATTGCGGATGGTTCCGGTAGATACCGTATTTAATCGATTCCCGCGCATGATCCGTGATCTGGCTAAGACACTTGATAAAAAAATCGATCTGGTGATTACAGGTGCTGAGACGGAATTGGATCGTACGGTAATTGATGAGATTGGTGATCCGCTTGTGCATTTACTGCGTAACGCGGTTGACCATGGTGTGGAATCCATTGCAGAGCGTGTAGCTGCAGGTAAACCAGAGATGGGTACAGTAAACCTGCGTGCCTTCCACAGTGGAAATCACGTATTTATCGAGATTGAAGATGATGGTAAAGGGATCTATCGCGACAAGCTTTTGAAAACTGCGATCAAACGTGGTGTTGTAACCGAAGAACAAGGTGCCAAGATGAGTGACGATGAAGTGAATCAACTGTTGTTCGCACCTGGTTTTAGTACTGCTGATATTATCTCGGATATCTCTGGCCGGGGCGTTGGCTTGGATGTAGTAAAATCGAAGATCACTTCGCTTGGTGGTAATGTAACGATTCATTCAACTCCAGGCAAAGGCACGAACTTCTCTGTTCAGCTTCCGTTGACACTATCCATTATTGCTGCAATGCTTGTACGACTTGGTTCTGAGAAATATGCTGTTCCGTTGTCCTCCATTGTAGAGACGGCCATTGTACAACGTGAGCAAGTTCGTAATATTCACGGCAATAAAATGATCACATTCCGTGAGTCACTGATTCCGTACTTGTCTTTGAGCGAAGTATTCTCTGTACCGGATTTCAATGATGCTGATGAGCAAGAAACAGAAATTGTCGTGATTCGCAAAGGCGACCGTCTTGCAGCCGTAGCTGTTGAAGAATTTATTGGACAAAGTGAGATTGTTCTCAAATCAATGGGAACCTATCTTCCTGCTATTGAAGGAATCTCTGGAGCAACCATTCTCGGAGATGGACAAGTAGCCCTGATTCTTGATCCTAATGCATTTATTAAATAAGCATAGAGCTAAGTCTTACATTTAATAGGGAGGTTTTTTACATGGAAGAAGAGTTGAAAGTCATCGTCTTTAAATTGGGTTCCGAAGAGTATGGTATTGAGGTAGACAAGGTTCAGACGATTGAGCGCATGATGCCAATTACCCGTGTTCCCAAGACACTTTCCTTTGTAAAAGGAGTTATTAATCTACGCGGTGTTGTAATTCCAGTCATTGATCTACGCGGTCGTTTCTCCCTTCCGGAAACGGAATACACGGATCAGACTCGTATTGTTATCGTAGGTGTAGACGACATGCAAGTTGGCTTTATCGTAGATTCTGCCAATGATGTTATTGATATCAAGAGCAGTGCGATCGATAGCCCACCAGAAGTGGTTGGCGGCGTCAAAGCGAGATACCTGCGAGGTGTTGCTAAATTGGAAGATTCACGCTTGTTGATTATGCTCAACCTAAACGAAGTATTAAATAAAAGCGAGATTGTACAGCTGGAAAGTGTTGAGGGCTAGTACCGTGGAGATGTTCAACCGATTTGAGGTATTCCAGATGGATGTGCTCAAAGAGGTCGGTAACATTGGAGCAGGCAACGCCGCAACGGCGTTGTCTCAACTCCTCAACAGACCGATTGACATGGGTGTACCTACAGTACAAATGCTCCCTTTTGAAGAAGTTGCCGAAAAAGTGGGCGGAGATGAACGCATCGTGGTTACCGTGTTTCTTCGTGTAGAAGGCGAAGCACCGGGAAATCTTTTCTTTATGATGACACCAGAGGCTGCTAAAATGTTGTTGAATAGACTTGCCGGATTTGATCTGAAAGAAGGACTCGATTTTACAGATATGGAACAATCAGCGCTTTCCGAGATTGGAAATATTTTGGCTGGATCCTATCTTTCTTCTCTGGCAGATTTCACGAAGTTGTCTATGTATCCAACTGTTCCTGGACTTGCCATCGACATGGCAGGTGCCATTCTAAGTTATGGCTTGCTGCAATTTGGCGAGATGGGTGACGCTGCATTGTTGATTGACACATCTTTCTTTGAAGGTGAAGATCAAGTTGAGGGTCAGTTTTTCCTCATTCCGGATCCACCATCCTTTGCAAAGATATTTGAATCGCTAGGGGTGCCACTGAGCTATGATTGAGGACAAAAGCGTCGTTAAAGTCGGTATGGCGGATTTAAACATCGCTCATCTTCCTGGTGTAATCCGTACGACTGGCTTGGGTTCGTGTGTGGGATTAACAATGTATGACCCACATTTGAAGCTGGCTGGAATGGCGCATGTCATGCTTCCTACTTCAGAGATCGCCCGTGAAGGGAAACTGAACACTGCGAAATATGCGGATACGGCGTTGCCTGAGCTTTTGGAAAAGATGATTAAACTAGGCGCTTCTCACTCACGTATTGTGTCTAAAATGGCCGGAGGCTCTCAGATGTTTGCCTTTGCTGGCGCTGGAGATACAATGCGTATTGGACCAAGGAATGCAGATTCTTGTCGAGAGTGGCTTCAAAAACTCAATATCCCTCTTCTAGCAGAAGATACGGGTGGGAATTATGGACGAACGATTGAGATGGATTGTGAAACTGGACTTTTGACTATTCGAAGCGTACAAATGGGTGTAAAGGAACTATAAGACTATGATAGGAAACTACCGCATTAATCTTGGAGCAGGCATCGTTGGGTTTATTCTTACTTTTTTTGTAGCATACAGCAGCAATGTGCTGATGACCAGTTTAATTCGCGGATTGATCGGATTCGTAGCCTGGTTTGTCCTTGCATATGGTTTACGCTGGGGATTGGGATTGCTGCTGAACCCTCAGATTGAGGGAAATGGGTATGGTTATGATTCACCAAGTGCTCAAGATCAAAGAGGTTCACAGGTGGACATTAAAATCGAAGACGATGGACAAGAGCTGAATGATTTGCTCAAGAGTGGACAGAACGCTTCATCTGGGGACGATCTTCCGCCATCTGAGACGAAAGCTCCAACGGGATTCGCCCCTTTGGATCCGCCTAAACTTGTCCGGACCAAGGATCCGGAGGAATTGGCGCAGGCCGTTCGTCACCTGACAGACAAATAAGGAGGGTGAAAGTAATTGAACGAGCGTAAAGCTTCACATTTGAACCATTCTGATCTGTGGGAAAAGTGGAAAGAACATGGAGATCTTGAAGCCAAGAAAACGTTGATTGAAAAGTATCTTCATATTGTAAATTATGTATCCGGTCGACTGGCTGTTGGTTTACCCAAAAATGTTCCCAAGGATGACTTGGAGAGCAATGGCGTTATGGGGTTAATTGATGCATTGGAGAAGTTCGACTATGAACGTGGTCTGCAATTTGAAACTTATGCATCATGGAGGGTCCGCGGAGCCATTCTTGACGGTCTGCGTCAAGGTGATTGGGTTCCGCGTTCTGTGCGTGAGAAGGCCAAGCGAATTGAAGACGCCTACCAACAGCTGGAACAAAGTTATCTCAGGTCTGTTAGTGATGAGGAAATGAGCGAGTACTTGGACGTATCCACTAAAGATTTTCAACATATGCTTCAGGAAGTGGCAGTCATGTCACTTTGCTCGCTGGAGGACCCAATTCGTGAGGAAGAGTCTGAGACTCGTCTGTCTTTGATGGTGGATGAGAAAGCCAAAAATCCGGATTATAAAGTGAATGAGTTTTATTTGAAGGAAGCTTTGGTGCAAGGGCTTGACAAGTTGACGGTAAAAGAGAGAACGGTTGTTTCACTCTTGTATTACGAAGATCTTTCTCTTAGTGAAATTGCTGAGGTTATGTCTCTTTCTCCGTCTCGTATATCCCAGTTACATTCCAAGGCAATATTACGATTACGCGGCACGTTGGACAAACAGAAAGATTTGTTGATGCGTAAAGATTAATAGAGAGAAGTAATATCATTGGAGTTTGGGGAGTGGAAAGTCTAAAAGGGGGAAGAATTGCGGTGATACAGCGGACTGCTTTGGAACAATGTTTAAACATTGTTTTATCGGACGACAAATGCACAGCCTACCTTGAATTTTCCAAAGAGGAAGAAGGCTTTGCCTGCACGATCGATGAACTTGAACAATTTGTGGCAAACAAGGGCATCAAACAAGGTGTATCGCGAGAGGCATTATTACTTTTTGTGAACAACCCTGAAACCTATTTGAAAGATAAATACAAGATCGCAGAAGGTGTCGCTCCCATTCAAGGAACAGATGGCTTCATTAAGGTTCTGGTTGGAATGGACGATTCGAATGAACGACGACCACTGGAATCGGAAGATGGAACTGTCGATTACAAAGAAGTGACCCGGTTAAACAATGTCCGTAGTGGTCAGATCATTGCAGAGCGGATCGCTCCTAGCGATGGCATACCAGGCAGGGCAGTAACGGGTGAGGAAATTCCTTATCGTCCGGGAAAAGAAGCTCGGTTTAAAGTTGGGAAAAACGTTGTGATTAACCCGGATGGTTCTGCGATGTATGCTGCACTAGATGGGCTGGTTACCAAAACGGACGGTAACAAACTGAATGTGTTTCCGGTTTATGAAGTCAATGGTGACGTTGACTACAATAACGGTAATATCGACTTTGTAGGCACAGTTGTCATACGAGGCAATGTACTTACCGGATTTAAAGTAAAAGCAGCAGGTGACATTCGTGTCGTCGGAGGTGTCGAAGGAGCTGAACTGGAAGCAGGCGGCTCAATCGAAATTACCGGTGGTATTATTGGTTATAACAAAGGACTGGTACAAGCAGGCCATAATGTTAAATGTACTTTCATTCAAGAAGGCAACGTAGATGCCGGTGAAGATGTTCTGGTTTCCCAAAGTATTATGCATTCTAATATTCGTGCTGGCCACGGTGTCATCTGTGCGGGAACCAAGGGTCTTATTGTTGGTGGCTCGATCCAGGCTGGCCAGAACGTCTCAGCGCGTGTTGTGGGCAACAGCATGTCCACGGTCACTTCCATTGAAGTTGGTGTGCTACCAAAGCTGCGTAACGAACTCAATGATTTGCGCAAGGAAGTCAGAGAGCAGATGGATTCCTTGGACAAAACGAAGAAAGCTTTGACATTGCTGGATCAATTAGCTGCCGCTGGACAACTAACTCCAGATAAGATGTCGATGCGAATCAAGCTGAATGCTACGCAGAAATCTGCTCTTCGTATAAGTGAAGAAACGAAAATGCGTATCTTTGAAATTGAAAAGGCACTTGAAGATACAAGTAATGCTCGTGTTGATATTCTGAAGATGATTTATGGAGGCTCTAAAATAGTTATCGGCAGATACACGAAATTTATTAAAGATCCAGTGAGTCGAATTTCATTTTATTATCACGATGGTGATATTACGATGGTTCCATACGTTTAAGTACAGCATTCAGGCACAGGAAGAAATCCATTCGAAACCGTGAGGTGAGCGTATGAGTTTCAAAGCAGTGGAGTTGCAGATTGCGGTACCACGAACAAGTGAAGCGGGACGTTATCAAAGTGAAGCCCAGCAGCGACCGATTACGGATCAGAATCTTTTGGCAGAGCAAACGTCGAAAGAAGCAAATGAAGCAAGGCAACGAAGTGAAGCAATGGACGAAACTTCACAGACTTCGGTGCGTGATGGGCATAACCATGATGGAGATCAGCAGAGTGGTTCCGATGGACAGGAGACGGTTCAGTCTCAAGCTCAAGAAACTGTGAAACCTGCAGAGCACCCTTACAAGGGAAAACACATAGATCTGTCTTTATAATAAATGGTTGTTATGGACATGCAGTCTTGCGCACCGATGGTTGAATCAGAAGGAGAGAACCCAATTTGTCACCATGGATCATTATTGTCATATTAGGGGCCTGCGCCATCGCCTACGCTTGTATTATGCCACGGAAAAACAAGGTGCAAGAGCCTGGGCATCAACTGGTGCAGGAGATGGAATCTACGCTTGAGCACTACATGACCGAGATCGAAAATGATAATGATGCTCTTATTCAACGTGTGGCTGAAATGAAGGGAGAAGCGACAGCAGCCGATCAACGTATGCAATTGCAACTTCAGGAATTACAGCAGCGGTTGGATCAGCTGGAACAGAGCAAAAAGAATGAAGCTGTCGCATCACCTGTTCCACACTCCGGTAATGTATCCGTACAATCTTCCGAAGGTTTGCAAGCACAAGCGCTCGTGAAAAGTGTACAAGCAGAGGCGGCCCAGCAGGCGTTAGAAGCAGACCAACAGACCAGTGAAGTCGAATCTTTGCCTGGGCGTGAATCGATTAAAGATCGATATGCAGAACTCTTTAATCTACATGCTGAAGGTAAGTCGATGGATGCCATATCCAAGCAGACAGGCATTCAGCGAGGTGAGGTACAGTTAATACTGCAACTGGCAGAACGGGAGGAAAGCTAAGTCATGGACAAGCGATCCTTATGGATTGGTCTGGGGAGCGGCATGATTATTGGTGCGGTTTTGCTTCAACTGGCCACAGTTGGACAAAATGCATTGTCGGATAGTAATCTGGACCCCGAGCAGACTGCCAATATGACCAAAGAACAGCTTGAAACGGCCGCGAAAACCTTGGATATGAAGTTGGTCGGTTCTGAAGAGGAACTATACACAGAAGCAGAGTGGGTGGCAAAGAAAAAGCAGGAGAGCAGTGAGTTGCAGGGGAGTACAGCAACACCGCCAGAGACAGCAACCTCTACGGAAACACCTACCGAGCCTGAGAAGCCACAAGAGCCTGCTGCAAGTGAAGGTGAAGGGCAGAAAGAGATAACTGAGCCGAAGACAACAGAACCTGTAACGCCAAGCAATCCGAAAGGCGCAACAGTATCATTTAAAGTACGTTCAGGCAACAGTCTGGCGATCGTTGCAGCAAACCTAAAAACTGCGGGAATCGTAGATGATGCTCAAGCATTCATAAAGGCTGGCAAGGCTGAGCGAATCAATACCAAAATCCAGGTGGGTACCTATGCGCTTGAAAAAGGCGAAAGTTTCAAATCCATTATCGCAAAAATCACGAAAGAACCGTCAAACTGAGCATGCTCGGACAGGACGGTTTTTGCGTATTAAACGGTACATTTTCAAAGCTTGATAATAATTAGCGCCTGAGTTACATATCAAGTTTAAAATGATTCGATACTAGCAAAAAACGAAAAGTAGATTTTAGCTTCAAAGACTGTTGCATCGGACAGTCAGTTATGCTATATTAGATAACGGTGTTAAAACACACGCATGTGCTAATTTTGTTGAGGGTGCTTTCCTTATGGAGAGTCTTGGCGAAAAATGATGCCGGCGGAGGACACAATAAAAACCATATTAGGAGGTGTGTGAAGATGGCAGTAATCTCCATGAAGCAGCTTCTCGAAGCTGGGGTACACTTCGGTCACCAAACTCGTCGTTGGAACCCAAAAATGGATCGTTATATCTTCACTGAAAGAAACGGAATTTACATCATCGATTTGCAAAAAACGGTGAAAAAAGTCGAAGAGGCTTACAATTTCGTTAAAGGAATCGCAGGAGAGAATGGTAAAATTCTTTTCGTGGGTACTAAGAAACAAGCTCAAGATTCTGTTAAAGAAGAAGCTGAACGTGCTGGTCAATTTTACATTAACCAACGCTGGCTCGGTGGTACCCTGACTAACTTCCAAACTATTCAAAAACGTATTGATCGTTTGAAACAGTTGGAAGCTTGGGAAGAAGACGGTACATTCGCTGTATTGCCTAAAAAAGAAGTAATCTTGCTTCGCAAAGAAAAAGATCGTCTGGAGAAATTCTTGGGCGGTATTAAAAATATGAAAGGCCTGCCAAGCGCCCTGTTCATCATCGATCCACGCAAAGAGCGTATCGCTGTTGCGGAAGCTCGCAAATTGGGTATCCCAATTGTTGGTATCGTTGATACTAACTGCGATCCGGATGAGATCGATTATGTTATCCCAGGTAATGACGACGCGATCCGCGCTGTTAAATTGCTGACAGGTAAAATGGCTGATGCTGTAATCGAAGCTAACCAAGGCGAAGAAACTTCCGCTTAATAGATTCGAACATATGTTATAAACTAAATGAAAAGGGTGGTTGGCAGGTGGATAACCTCTCACTGCCCTTTTTTTAGAGTGTACGTACAATACTTAATGTTGGAGGGAATTTATAATGGCAGTTAATGCGAGTGCAGTAAAAGAACTTCGCGAAAGAACGGGCGCTGGTATGCTCGATTGCAAAAAAGCACTGGAAGAAGCAAACGGTGATGTAACAAAAGCAGCTGAATTGTTGCGTGAGAAAGGTCTTTCTGCAGCAGCAAGCAAAGCAGGCCGTGCAGCAACTGAAGGCGTTGTTGAATCTTACATCCACGCTGGTGGACGTATTGGTGTCTTGGTTGAAGTTAACTGTGAAACAGACTTCGTTGGTAAAACGGATCAATTTAAGGATTTCGTTAAAGATGTAGCTATGCAAATCGCTGCAGCTAATCCTAAATTCGTTACACGTGAAGAAGTTCCTGCAGATGAGCTGGAAAAAGAAAAAGAAATTCTGAAAGCTCAAGCTCTTAACGAAGGCAAACCAGAAAAAATCATTGAAAAAATGGTTGAAGGCCGTATCGGTAAATACTACGAAGAGTACTGCCTGCTGGAACAAACTTTTGTTAAAGATCCAGACAAAACGATCTCTCAATTGCTGAACGAAAAAATCAGCCAAATTGGTGAAAACATCTCCATCCGTCGTTTCGTTCGTTACGAACTGGGTGAAGGTCTTGAGAAAAAAGTAGACAACTTCGTAGAAGAAGTAATGTCCCAAGTAAACAAATAAGACGGTTTCTATAAACCGGCGAGCAGAATTGATTTTCGAAGATATAAGAATGATGAAACTTCGAAGCGTAAACTCCCTTATATCTCAGGAAAACAGTGCCTTACCGGTTAAACGTTTTTCCTAAAAGAGCGGAACACAACTGTGTTCCTTTCTTTTTAAGCAGGAGGCCATGCGCGAGAAGTTTTGTTGGTTGAACACCAAGCGTGTTCGATTCAAAGTGGAGGGTGAATAATTGGAACAGCCAGTATTTAAACGTGTTGTCTTAAAGGTCAGCGGAGAGTCTCTTTCCGGTCAAAACGGCTACGGTATTGATGCAGATACGATCTCGTCGATTGCCCAACAGGTAAAAGAGGTTGTTGCACTTGGTGTACAGGTTGCTATTGTATGTGGCGGCGGAAACATCTGGCGTGGAATTGCCGGTAGCGAAAACGGCATCGATCGTGCAACTGCCGATTATATGGGTATGCTGGCGACAGTAATGAACTCGCTGGCACTGCAGGATGCTTTGGAACAGATTGAAGTGCCTACGCGTGTACAGACATCTATTGCAATGCAACAGATTGCAGAGCCTTATATTCGTCGTAGAGCTATTCGCCATCTGGAGAAAGGCCGGGTCGTTATTTTTGCAGCAGGTACAGGTAACCCGTTCTTTTCCACGGATACAACAGCAGCACTGCGCGCAGCGGAGATTGAAGCAGAAGTTATCTTGATGGCCAAAAATAAAGTTGATGGTGTATACTCAGCAGATCCGTTTAAGGACAGTACAGCTGTGAAATTTGATCAGTTGACTTACATGGATATTCTTAACAAAGACCTTGGTGTAATGGATTCAACGGCATCCTCGCTTTGTAAGGACAACAACATCCCGTTGATCGTATTTGCCATTACGGAACAAGGTAACATCAAACGTGTTGTTCTGGGCGAACGTATCGGAACAATCGTTAAAGGGAGTGTAGATTAATGCCACAAGCGGTTAAACAACATGCCGAAGAGCGTATGGAAAAAGCAATTCAAGCATTGCGTCGTGACCTGGCTACTTTGCGTGCAGGCCGCGCAACTCCAGCTCTTCTGGACCGAATTCAGGTAGAGTATTATGGAGCAATGACGCCATTGAATCAACTCGCTAATATTAGTACTCCGGATTCCCGTACACTGATGATTCAGCCTTGGGACAAATCCTCCATGAGTGACATCGAGCGTGCCATCATGAAATCGGATCTGGGTCTTACTCCAGCCAATGATGGTAGCATGATCCGTTTGTCTATTCCGGCATTGACGGAAGAACGTAGAGCGGAACTTGTTAAGCTGACGAAGAAGTTCGGTGAAGAAGGTAAAGTAGCGATTCGTAACATTCGCCGTGATGCGAATGATGACATCAAGAAACTGGAAAAGTCAGATATTTCTGAGGATGAATCCCGGAGACATCAAGATGATATCCAAAAATCGACCGACAAGTTTATTGCTGAAGTCGATAAGGTACTCGCTGCCAAAGAAAAAGAAATCATGGAAGTGTAAGACAAGCGCAGCCCCTCCAATACGGTGGGGTTTTGTCTCTTTTTCCAAGCTTCAGATAAAGAAACTTCAGGGATTTTGGAGGAACAGGAATGATCAAACGGGTTCGGTCGTGGTGGAATGGGGCTGACAAGCAGGAAACGCTGACTATATCCGAGGACAATATCCCGCAGCACGTCGCCATCATCATGGACGGCAATGGACGATGGGCCAAACGTTTGGGGCTGCCGCGTATAGCCGGGCACCAAAATGGCATGAAGGCGGTCAAACGTGCGACCATCGCGGCGGATGAACTGGGCATCAAATATCTGACGATGTACGCTTTTTCGACAGAAAACTGGACGCGTCCAAAAGAAGAAGTGGATTTTCTGATGCGACTTCCGCAAGAATTTCTAGCTATAGAGCTGGATGAACTTATAGAAAAAAATGTGCGCATTCGCATGATGGGTCAAGAGGAACATTTACCTTCTCATACCATTAATGCCTTGCGGGAAGCCATTCGTCTTACGGAACATAATACAGGTCTCGTTTTGAATTTTGCAATGAACTATGGAAGTCGTCGTGAAATGACGGACTGTGTTAAACAGATCGCTCTGCAGGTGAAATCGGGGGAACTATCGGCAGAGGATATAACACCTGAACTCATTGATAGACATATGCTGACGGTTGACATGCCTGATCCGGATCTGCTGATCCGGACGAGCGGAGAGTTGAGATTAAGCAACTTTATGCTTTGGCAGCTTGCATATAGTGAATTATGGTTTACGGATATATACTGGCCCGAATTTGGCAAAAAGCATTTGCTTGAAGCAGTAGCCGAATATCAGCGCAGAACAAGGCGTTACGGCGGTTTGAAATAGATGGAGGATGAAGCCGTTGAAACAGCGACTAACGACAGGAATCATAGCAGGTGTGTTGTTTTTAGGTTTTTGCATGCTGGGCGGACCCTGGTACCATGGTTTGGTATTGCTTATGGCTCTCATCGGTTATTATGAATTTGTTAAAATGACCGGGGTGATGCCTTTTTCAGGTGTGGCCCTGATTGGATATGCTGGTGTGTTTGCCATTGTGTTTCCTTGGGAAATGTTTTGGGAGGCAAGACCGCTATCCTTATTTCAGGTCATCTGGATAGTAATGCTTGTACTGATGACAGCTTCGGTTGTCACCAAAAATAAGGTTCCCGTGAATACAGTGGCCATGCTTTTCCTCGGCGTGTTGTATATAGGGATCGGTTTCTATTACATTGCAGAATCCAGACATCTGCATCATGGGTTGTTCTGGACGTTCCTGTTGCTGGGCTCCATATGGGCCAGTGATGCAGGAGCTTATTTTGTAGGGAAACTCATTGGTAAAAACAAACTGTGGCCTTCTATCAGTCCAAACAAAACTATAGAGGGTGCACTGGGTGGCATCGTAATTGCAATTGTTACTTCTGTTATTTTTGCATTAGTATCAGATGGTTTGCTTTCCTGGCAGAGAGCGATTGTGATCGGAATTGCCTGTGCAGTTGTAGGTCAGATGGGTGACTTGATCCAGTCTGCATACAAACGTGTATATAATATCAAGGATTCAGGCAGTCTTCTCCCAGGGCATGGAGGCATTCTTGATCGGTGCGACAGCTGGATTGTTGTTTTTCCATTCGTACATATACTAATGCTACTGCCCTACTAAAGAAGAACATGAGTCTGAGATAACAGCATTGTTCGCCGTAGGCATTGGATAATTAAAGATGAGGTGCAGCATGAAAAAAATTGCGATTCTTGGGTCAACCGGTTCCATTGGAACCCAGACACTGGATGTAGTTGACATGCATCCAGAACTCTTTCAAGTGGAGGGACTGGCTGCCGGAGGCAATACAGACCTGCTGATCGAACAAACCAAACGTTACCGGCCGAAGAAAGTATCAGTGGGGTCCAAAGAACTGGCGGAGAAGATAGCTCCACATTTGCCAGCAGGAACGCAACTATTTTATGGCAACGAAGGACTCGTAGAAGTTGCGGCAGGAACCGATGCGCATACGGTTGTTACAGCGGTGGTGGGCAGTGTTGGATTGGAGTCAACGCTTGCTGCCATAGATGCAGGCAAACAGATCGGACTGGCCAATAAGGAGACATTGGTTACAGCGGGGCATATCGTTACGACAAGAGCGGCTGCCAAAGGAGTTTCTTTACTGCCCGTTGATAGTGAGCACTCTGCTATATTCCAATGTTTAAATGGTGAAAACAAAGAACGCCTGACAGGCATCACGCTCACCGCTTCAGGTGGATCATTCCGTGATCTTACCCGTGAACAGTTAAAGAACGTGACTATAGAGGATGCACTTAAACATCCAAATTGGTCAATGGGCTCCAAAATCACGATAGACTCGGCAACGATGGTTAACAAGGGGCTCGAGGTCATTGAAGCACATTGGTTATTTGGTCTTCGATATGATCAGATTAATGTATTGCTTCACCCAGAGAGTGTTATTCATTCCTATGTGGAATTTGATGACACAAGCATCATCGCACAACTGGGGAATCCGGATATGCGAGTTCCAATTCAATATGCACTGACTTACCCTGACCGCTTGCCATCACCGGCACAGCGTCTGTCTCTTGCTCAAGCTGGGAAATTACATTTCCGTGATATGGATATGGAACGGTTCCCGTGTTTAAGAATGGCGTATGAGTGTGGTAAAATGGGAGGAACCGCAACAACGGCGTTTAATGCAGCCAACGAGGTTGCTGTAGCCCGTTTCTTGCGTAAAGAGATTTCATTCCTTAAAATAGAAGATATTATTGCTTCTGTGCTGGAAGCACACCACAATGTGGACGAGCCTGATCTTCAGGAGATCGCGCGTTGTGATCAGGAGAGCCGTAAGCTTGCGGCGAGTCTGTAATCTCTTTTTTCATAACAAATTGGAAGAAGTGATTCTCTTGTGCGGCATCAGAGAATAATGATAATCTAGAGGGACAGACTGCGGTATGTGCCGTGAAGGAGGATGGATAGGGATTGGAAACCATACAAGTGGTATTTCTAACGGTGCTCATGTTCTTTGTCATCGTGACGGTTCATGAATGGGGGCATTATTATTTTGCCAAACGCGCCGGTATTCTTGTACGGGAGTTTGCGATCGGTTTTGGTCCCAAATTGTTCTCATATAAAAGAAACGAGACCCAGTTTACATTGCGTTTGTTGCCTTTTGGTGGATATGCACGGATGGCAGGGGAAGATCCGGAACTGGTAGAGATCCAGGAAGGACAGACCATTGCGGTAAGATCAGCGGATGACCAGGTGAAGATGATCTATCTGGATCAGCTGGATAACCGTAAAAATGTAATACGTGGTGAAGTCATCTCCATTGATATGGAGAGAGCGCTGAAGCTTCAACTCGATGTAGATGGAGAGATTCAGGAGTATCGTATTCATCCTCAAGCAATGTTGGTAAGTCGTGGTAAACAAACGCAGATTGCACCGAAAGATCGTCAATTCGGCAGCAAAACTGTTGGACAGCGTGCATTGGCTATTTTTGCGGGCCCACTCATGAACTTTATCTTGGCCTTTGTGCTGTTTGCTGTATATGCCCAGATGGCAGGAGTTCCAGTGGAAAATCCAAAAAATCTTGTAATTGGTGAAGTGCTTGAAGGTGGGGCAGCCGATGAGGCGAACCTGCAAAAGGGCGATATTATCGAAACCATCAATGGTACTGCAATTGGTACGGATTCACAAAAAATGGTGTCGATGATTGCCGATTCCAAAGACAAGCCGATGGAATGGACGCTGCGCCGGGGTTCGGATACGTTTAATATAACGATTACTCCACGTGCTGTAGAAGGACAAGAGGGCGGTAAAGTGGGAATCGTACCTACGTTACCAACCCGATCTGTTGGATTTGTAGAGACATTTAAAGTCTCAGGCGTGGCCATGGTTGATACAACCAAAATAATATTTGAAGGTTTTAAACATCTGATCAATCAGTTCAACATGGATGATATCGGTGGTCCAGTTCGCACATTTGAAGTGACAGGACAAATTGCTAAACAAGGGATTGAACAGTTAACGAGATGGGCAGCGATTTTGAGTCTGTACCTTGGGATTTTCAACCTGCTACCAATACCTGCACTGGACGGCAGTCGTCTGGTATTTTTGGGAATTGAAGCGCTGCGCGGCAGACCTGTTGATCCCAATCGCGAAGGCATGGTGCATTTCGTCGGATTTGCGATGTTGTTTGTGTTGATGCTGGCAGTAACTTACAATGATATATTACGTTTAATTAACGGATAATTACGGTTGGACTACGCTCTGGACATTCAGAGATAGTCGTTATGGGAGGACGCTGGAGTCTTATGTCAAAGGAAAATGATAAACAGTTCGTGACTGAAATCACACCACAGGGTGAGGATTTCTCACGCTGGTACATTGATGTTATCAAAAAAGCTGATCTCATGGACTATGCACCCGTACGCGGTTGTATTGTGTTCAAACCAGACGGATTTGAAATCTGGGAACATATTAAGGATGAGTTGGATCGTCGTTTCCGGGAAACGGGTCATCGCAACGCCTACTTCCCGATGTTCATTCCTGAGAGCTTCTTTCAAAAGGAAAAAGAGCACGTGGAAGGTTTTAACCCTGAATTACCATGGGTTACGGAAGCTGGCGGAGAGAAGCTGGAAGAACGTCTGGCAATCCGTCCTACATCCGAAACGATTATTGGTCACATGTATTCCAAGTGGATTCAGTCTTATCGGGATCTTCCGGTACTGATCAACCAGTGGGCTAACGTAGTTCGTTGGGAAAAAAGAACATTGCCTTTCCTTCGCACAAGTGAGTTCCTGTGGCAGGAAGGTCATACAGCGCATGAGACGGAAGAAGAAGCACGTGAAGAAACGATGAAAATGCTTCAGATTTATCGTGAAGTGGTTGAGGAATACTTGGCTATTCCTGTAATTGTGGGTCAGAAAACCAAGTCCGAGAAGTTTGCGGGTGCGGTGGATACCTACTCGATCGAAGCCATGATGAAGGATGGACGTGCAGTACAAGCAGGTACATCTCACTACATGGGGACGAACTTTGCAAAAGCATTTGAAATCCAGTATCTTAGCCGGAATAATGTGCTGGAGCTGGCTTACACTACTTCATGGGGAGTAAGCACACGTTTGATCGGTGCATTAATTATGGTTCATGGAGATGACCGTGGTCTCGTACTTCCTCCTAAAGTCGCACCGACTCAAGTGGTCATGATTCCAATTGGACCTCCTAAAACACGTGATGCTGTTGTTGGGCGTGCAGACGAGTTGTTCACTGAGTTGAAAAAAGCTGGAGTCCGTGTGAAAATGGATGATCGCAGTGATGTTCGCCCAGGTTGGAAGTTCAATGAATACGAGATGCGCGGTGTTCCGATTCGTCTGGAGATTGGTCCACGTGATATGGAAAATGGCGTTTGTGTACTCGTATCACGGATCACAGGTGAGAAGAAAGTGGTAGAACAAGCAAACCTGGTAGAAGAGATCCAGGCTATGCTGACACAGATCCAGGTAGATATGTTAGAGCGTGCTCGCACATTTATGTCGGATAACTTCTACTCCGTGGATACACTCGATGAGATGAAAGAACTGATGGAAAATAAACGCGGGTTTACACTGGCCGGATGGTGCGGTTCGGAAACTTGCGAAGATAAAGTAAGAGAAGTCACAGGTGCAACAAGCCGGAACATTCCGTTCCAGCCTGCGGAAGAAAAGCATACGTGCCTGGCTTGTGGTGAACAGGCAGAACACACGGTTGTGTTTGCAAGAGCATACTAAGTCAGGATCACTTGACGAAAAGCACTTATTCACCGTTTAAGTAATGAATGGAGAGCTTCTGTCGGATAAAATGAGTCGGTGCGAGTTCGGATCGGTGACATTTTTGAATGCAGGGGCTTTTCATGCTTTAAGGGGGTACAAGGAGGAACACGATGAGCGGATTCGAGGAGAAAAGAAAACGGTTTGAGTTGTTGATGAAACAGGCAGAGCTTCCGGCTGGTCTGTTAGAGCCCTATTTTTTGGATGGATGGATTGAACAAGTAGAGACCAATCGAAGTAATCGGGAATGGAATATTCTGATTGCAAAGGATACGTTGGTACCCGCTCCAATATATCGCACATTTTGCCTGCATATTCAAGAGAAGATGAATCATATCGCCAAAATTTCATTTGGCTTCAAATACACGGACCAAGTACAAAATGGGGATATCGTCAGTGAATATTGGAATCTGTTTCTGGAGTGGGTTACCCGTGAGATTCCATCTGTAAATGGTTGGATGAACCGGACAACCTTTGAATGTGAAGAGGATCTTCTACAACTGACAATGAGTGATGCAACGTCGATGGAATTGGCTCGTAAGAAACAGATTGATCAAGCTATTACGAAATTCTATGAAAAATACTTTCATCTACCTCTTCGCATCAAGATGCAAGTGGGTGAAGTGGGAAGTAATAAAGAGGCCATGGAACAGTTCCAGGCCCAAAAACGTGTAGAAGAACTTGAGGTCATCGAGAAGATGATGAGTGAAGTGGACACAGAAATCCCGGTGGATGAGGAGCAGGGTGATCTGCGTTTGCAAATGGGTTATGACATCAAGGAACCTGCAGTACCTATGCAGGAAATCCAGGATGAAGAGAAAAAGGTCACGCTTCAAGGTTCGGTGTTTGGTCTGGATCGTAAAGAACTGCGAAACGGAAATACGTTGTTTACCTTCTACCTGACCGACTTCACGGACTCCATGCAAATGAAGATGTTTGCCAAAACAAAAGAAGATGTAAAAATTCTCAGTTTGTTGGCTAATGGTAAATGGGTGAAAGTGCGTGGTCGTGTAGAATATGACCGGTTTATGCAAATTCCTGAACTCGCCATGATTCCATCGGACCTGATTGAAGTTAAAGCACCGCCGTCTCGCAAAGATAATGCACCAGAGAAGCGGGTGGAGTTCCATTTGCACTCTACGATGAGTACGATGGATGCTGTAACTTCAATCGACAAATACGTGAAAATGGCAGCAGAGTGGGGACATAAGGCGATTGCAGTCACTGATCATGGTGGGGTGCAGGTATATCCCGAGGCTTCCAAGGCTGCTAAGAAAAACGGGATTAAAATGATCTACGGCCTCGAGGCCAATGTCGTGAATGACTCTGTTGCCGTTGTAATGGCTCCTCAGCCATTGGATCTCCAAACAGCAACATACATCGTATTTGATATCGAGACCACAGGTTTGTCGGTAACACAGAACAAAATCATTGAGATTGCAGCAGTGAAGATGCAAGATGGTAAAGAAATCGACCGGTTTGCAACTTTTGTGAATCCGCATGAACGCATTCCCTACAACATTCAGCAGTTGACCAATATTAATGATGACATGGTAAAAGACGCACCTGAGCTGGAGCCTGTCATTCGTGAGTTTGTGCAGTTTGCTGGTGATGGTGTGCTTGTTGCGCATAATGCACGTTTTGATATGGGCTTTATCCAGGCTTCCCTGAAGCAAATTGGAATGCCAGAGCTTCCTAACCCTGTCCTTGACACGTTGGAACTGGCGCGATTGTTATTTCCAAAAAATAAGAACCACCGTCTGAATACGATGGCAGATAAATATAAGGTTGGACTTGAAAGTCATCACCGTGCCATTGATGATACGATTGCACTCGCGGGTATACTGATCGGATTATTAAATGATGCTGCTCAGATGAAAGGTTTAACGAGGCTTGATCGCTTGAACGATTATGTAGGTGTCGACTTGTCGAATACAAGACCTTTCCATTGTGGAATCTATGCATTGAATGATGTCGGTAAGAAAAATCTATACAAGCTGGTATCTCTCTCTCATACGGAACATTTCAAGCGGGTACCGTGCATTCCCAAATCAAAACTGATTAATTTGCGTGAAGGCCTTGTTATTATATCGGGCTGTGAAAAAGGGGAGTTTTTCGAAGCGGTGCTTAACAAATCGCTCGAAGAAGCGGAAGAGATCGCTGAGTTCTATGACATACTGGAGATCCAACCACTTACCATGTATATGCATTTGGTGGATAAAGGGTTGGTGGCTACACCCGAAGAAATCAAAACAGCGATCCGTAAAGTCATTGATATAGGCGCAAAATTTAATAAACCGGTCATAGCCACAGGTAATGTTCATTACTTGGAACCTCGTGACAAGTTATATCGGGATATCACCATTCACGGAATTACAGGTTTTAGTCCACTCAAAGATCAACGTAAACCGGATGCACATTTTAGAACGACGGAGGAAATGCTGGAAGAGTTCCAGTTCCTGGGCCAAGATAAAGCTTACGAAGTCGTTGTTACAAATACGGTAGAGTTATCTGACCGCTTTGAGGAAATTAAGTTATTCCCGGACAAACTGTTTACTCCAATTCTGGAAGGTGCGGACGAAGAAATCCGTAATACCTGCTATGACACTGCCAAGTCTATCTATGGCGAGGAATTACCAGAAGTAATCGTTGCACGACTAGAGAAAGAGCTCATTCCAATTATTAAATACGGTTTTTCTGCCAACTATCTGATCTCGGAACGCTTGGTTAAAAAATCGAATCAGGATGGTTACCTCGTAGGTTCGCGGGGATCGGTTGGCTCCTCTGTTGTTGCTACATTCCTGGGTATATCCGAGGTTAATCCACTACCTGCTCATTATATTTGTGTGAATTCAGAATGCAAACACAGCGAGTGGTTCCTGGACGGCAGTGTTCGGAGTGGATTTGACCTTCCAGAGAAAGAGTGTCCGGATTGTGGTGGCACACTTAAAGGAGAAGGCCAGGATATTCCGTTTGAGACCTTCCTTGGATTTAAAGGAGATAAAGTTCCCGATATTGACTTGAACTTCTCTGGTGATTATCAGCCTCATGCTCATAACTATACGAAAGTACTATTTAGTGAGAAGAGTGTTTTCCGTGCGGGGACCATCGGTACGGTGGCTGAGAAAACAGCATTTGGTTTTGCCAAGAAGTACGAGGAACATCATCAGAAGAAATGGCGTGGAGCTGAATTGAATCGTTTGGCCTCTGGCTGTACTGGGGTGAAACGGAGTACTGGCCAGCATCCCGGTGGTATTGTTGTAGTACCTGATTATATCGAGGTCGAAGACGTTACACCTGTTCAGTTTCCGGCTGACGACGTTAATGCGGAGTGGAAAACGACACACTTTGATTATCATGCTTTTGAAGAAAACTTGCTGAAACTTGATATTCTGGGGCACGATGATCCAACTATGATGCGGATGTTGCAGGATTTGACAGGGGTCGATCCAACGACCATTCCGATGAATGATCCGAAAGTTATGAGCATGTTTAACTCAACCGAAGCTTTGGGTGTTACACCGGAACAGATTAGGTCGCCAGTCGCAACGTTTGGCGTGCCGGAGATGGGAACGAAGTTTGTACGTCAGATGCTTGTTGAATCCCAGCCGACGTCTTTTGCCGATTTGCTGCAGATTTCCGGATTGTCCCATGGTACAGGGGTATGGCTTGGAAACGCTCAGGATCTGATTAAGAACGGAACGTGTAACATTAAGACGGTAATTGGTTGTCGGGATGATATCATGTTATTTCTGATCTATAAAACGGGAATGGACGCAAGTCTGGCATTTAAGATTACCGAGAGTGTTCGTAAAGGACGGGGTCTGCCACAGGAATGGATTGACGAGATGAAGAATTGTAAAGTGCCTCAATGGTACATTGATTCGTGTCTCAAAATCCAGTACATGTTCCCGAAGGCTCACGCGGCCGCTTATGTTATTTCGGCAGTACGTACGGCGTTCTTCAAGCTGTATCATCCGATTGAATATTACGCAACTTACTTTACTGTTCGAGCTGATGAGATTGATATCGAACTGATGTGTCAGGGATATGACGCGATTTATCGCAAAATTACGGAAATTGAGCAATTAGGTTTCCAGGCACCTCCAAAAGAGAAAAACATGTTACCTGTCCTGGAAATGGGTCTGGAAATGGCAGCACGCGGATTCTCGCTGAAATCCATTGACTTATACCGTTCAGAAGCGACAAAGTTCATCGTTGACGGAAAAACACTAATCCCTCCATTTTCAGCTTTGGCAGGAATCGGGGATAATGCAGCTCGCAATATTGCTGCGGCAAGAGATCATGGTGAATTCCTGTCAGTGGAAGACTTCCAGCAGAAGTCGAAAGCAAGTAAGACCATTGTTGAACTCCTGTCGAATATGGGATGTTTCCGTGGCTTGCCAGAGAGCAATCAGCTTTCCCTTTTCTAGGATTGAATTTGGATCTAACCATAGCGATTGTTGGGGGAACGTAATTTTTCCTTCATTAGTAAGTAAACTGCCTGAAGCATCGCTTACTTGTCACTATTACCAGACTATGTTATAATTTTTGAAGTGAACGAGATAGTACGAATTTCTAAAGAGTGGGGAAACCCACTCTTTAGTCTTTGGTATACAAGAATCTTGGGTATTGAATAATCTGCCAGTGCTTTTTTGCTGGTGTAACCTAAGTTGGAGGTTATTGGTTTTGAGCACAACGAACATTAAATCTACCGTGGAAGAAATGATCCAACCCTACTTGAACGAACAAGGCTTCGAGCTGGTTGACATCGAATACGTCAAAGAAGGCAGCAACTGGTTTTTACGGGTGTATGTCGACAAAGAGGGTGGCATCGACATCGACGATTGTGTCTTGATCAGCGAAAAGCTGAGCGCCAAGCTGGATGAGAACGATCCGATTCCAACCATCTATTTCCTTGAAGTGTCTTCTCCCGGTGCGGAGCGTCCACTGAAAAAACCTGAGGACGTTACCAAAGCTGTAGGCAAAAATGTTTTTGTTACAACCTACGAGCCGGTGAACGGATTGAAGGAATTTGAAGGCAAGCTGCTTTCCTTTGATGACGATGAACTCGTGATCGAAGCAGGCAAAAAACAGCATGCCATTTCTTATGATAAGGTTGCCAGTGCGCGCCTAGCTATTTTGTTTTAAGTGCCTTGTTCACTTTATTAATGAAAAAGACACATCTCACGATAACGGCAAGGTGCTCATGAGTTCAGAGCCTTTCGCCGTTTTACGTATGAGATGCCATGTTTGAAAGGGGGATCAACATTCATGAGTACGGATTTTATTGAAGCAATGAATGAATTGGAACGGGAAAAAGGGATCAGCAAGGATGTGCTGTTTGAAGCGATCGAAGCTGCACTAATTTCCAGCTACAAGCGGAATTTCAACACGGCCCAGAATGTGCGTGTTGACATGAACCGTAATACGGGAGTTATTCGGGTGTATGCCCGTAAATTGATCGTGGAAGAAGTCCTGGATTCACGTACCGAAATTTCATTGCCTGCTGCACGAGAAATCAACCCACACTTCCAGTTGGAAGATATTGCGGAGATTGAAGTTACGCCGCGTGATTTCGGACGTATCGCGGCACAAACTGCCAAACAGGTAGTGACCCAGCGGATTCGTGAAGCCGAACGCGGCCTGATCTACAACGCTTTCGTAGATAAGGAAGAAGATATCGTTACGGGAGTGGTGCAGCGTCAGGATTTGCGCAATATCTACATCGATCTGGGCAAAATCGAAGCGGCTTTACCGCTGACCGAATTGATGCCGAACGAGAAGTTTGTTCATGGTGACCGTATTAAGGCGTATATCACCAAGGTCGAGAATACGACAAAAGGGCCGCAAATCATTTTGTCCCGTACCCATCCGGGCCTCTTGAAACGTCTCTTTGAACTGGAAGTGCCTGAGATCTTTGACGGTGTAGTTGAAATTCGCTCCGTCGCTCGCGAAGCAGGGTTCCGCTCCAAGATTGCCGTTCACTCCCGCAACGAGGAAGTTGATCCAGTTGGATCTTGTGTAGGTCCTAGGGGAATGCGCGTGCAGACCATTGTGGGTGAGCTGCGCGGTGAAAAAATCGACATCGTTCGTTTCTCCGATCAGGTAGACGAATATGTTGCTAATGCACTGAGTCCTTCCAAAGTATTGGAAGTTCATGTATTTGAGGAAGAAAAGATGGCTCGGGTTATCGTTCCGGACTATCAACTGTCCCTCGCAATTGGTATCAAAGGCCAAAATGCCAGATTGGCAGCCAAATTAACCGGCTGGAAAATCGACATTAAGAGCGAGAGCCAGGCGGAACAGGAATTCGGCAGAGAAAAAGATTCTTCTTCTGAAATGCATCAGGATTCCGTCTCCGTCGACTAAAGTAAAGTACGGGGGGCGCTGACGTATGAAACCAAAAAAAGTGCCGCTGCGCAAATGTGTGGCATGCCAAGAAATGATGCCCAAAAAGCAGCTGATTCGCATTGTTAAAACGCCAGAGGATGAAGTGCTGATCGATTTGACTGGCAAAAAATCCGGACGTGGTGCCTATTTATGCGGCAAAGAGTCCTGTTTTAAGCTCGCACTCAAAAACCGGGCTTTGGATCGGGCGTTAAAAGGCAAAGTCTCACCTGAAATTTACGAGCAATTAGCAGCTGACTTCATCGCGGTTGAGGATGAATTCAAAGCAGCACAGGAGCGTGAACATGACTAATATTAAAACGCTGTCTTATTTGGGACTCTCTATGCGTGCAGGTAAACTTGTAACAGGTGAAGAAATTGTACTTAAAGCGATCCGTTCTTCCGAAGCTAAAATGGTTATTGTTGCGGGTGACGCCTCAGCCAATACACAAAAGAAATTTCGCGATAAATGTGGAACTTATAAGGTTCCTCTGTTGATCGGATTTGACCGGGATAGTCTGGGTTCAAGTATCGGTAAAGACACGCGTGTTGTTCTTGCAGTAACGGATCGAGGGTTTGCAAAAATGATCTCCAAGCAAGTCGGTATAATGTCGGAGGTGGAGTATATTGAGTAAACAGGAAAACAAGGATAAATTGCGAGTTTATGAATATGCGAAGTCCCTTAATATGAGTAGTAAAGAAATTATAACCATTCTTAAAAAGCTGGAAATTCCCGTAAACAATCATATGAGTGTCATGGAGAATGGTTCAGTAGGTAAGGTGGAACAATTTTTTAAAGATATAAAATCCACTGCTGCTTCGAAACAAGGCAACGATGCAAAACCAGTTGCTACTTCGGCAGTGCGCAGTGACAAACCAGTGGACAGCAACAAGCCGGCCGGCGGAGTGAACACGCCGAAGAGCAGTAACCCATCCGGTAGTCCCGTACAAACAAAAATACAACAGGAAAAGCAGGTAGGTATGAACAATAGACCAAATTCCAACAATAACAATGGCACCCAAAGACCCAGCGGCCAAGATAGCCGCAACAGAACGAACTCTTCCCAAGGCTCAAGCCAAGGAGGACAATCAACTAACCGTCCAAGACCAGCTCAAGGTGGACAAAGCAGTACTGCATCCCGTCCGCAAGGAACGGGTCAACGTCCGAATAACAGCGGTGGCGGTCAAGTAAGAACTTCAGGCCCTAACAGCGGTGGTAATACAGGTACTGCTGGCAACCGTAGCGGTGGCCAAGGTCAGAGCCAAGGACAAGGCCAACGTAGAAGCGGCCCAGGTGGTACTACTGGCAACAACAACAATAGTGGTAACCGTTCGAACAGCGGTGGCGGTGGACGTCGTTATGATGACAACCGTGGCGGCAACTTCCGTGGTAACCGTGGTGGCAAGAACAACCGCAACAGAAATCAACAACAGTACCAACAACGTGAGAAAATTGATAACACACCTAAGAAAATCATCGTTCGTGGTGATATGACCGTTGGTGAAACAGCGAAGTTGCTCCATAAGGATGCTTCCGAAGTTATCAAAAAGCTCATCGCTATGGGCGTTATGGCAACAATCAACCAAGAGCTTGATATCGAAACGATCCTTCTGCTTTCAGGTGAATTCGGTGTTGAGGTTGAAGTGAAGATTGTGCTTGAAGATGACCGTTTCGAAACACTGGAAGAGAATGATGATGCTGCTGACTTGCAGGCTCGTCCACCAGTAGTTACGATCATGGGTCACGTTGACCATGGTAAAACTACTTTGCTGGATGCGATTCGTTCCACGAATGTATCCGATGGCGAAGCAGGCGGAATCACGCAACATATCGGTGCATATCAAGTTGAAATTAACAACAAAAAGATCACGTTCCTGGATACTCCGGGTCACGAAGCGTTTACAGCGATGCGTGCACGTGGCGCACAAGTTACGGATATGACGATTATTGTCGTAGCTGCGGATGACGGTGTTATGCCACAGACCATTGAGGCGATTAACCATGCCAAAGCTGCTGGGCTACCAATCATCGTGGCTGTCAACAAAATTGACAAGCCGGGCGCTGATCCAGACAAAGTGAAACAAGAACTAACCAGCTATGAACTCGTTCCTGAAGAGTGGGGCGGAGATACCATCTTTGTTAACGTGTCAGCGAAACAAAGAATGGGTCTGGAAGGTCTGCTTGAAATGATTCTGCTCGTTGCAGAAGTGAACGAATACAAAGCGAACCCGGACAAACGTGCCCGTGGTACAGTGATTGAAGCCGAGCTGGATAAAGGACGTGGCCCAGTTGCACGTATCCTCGTACAGCACGGTACATTGAAAGTCGGCGATGCTTTCGTAGCAGGTAACTGCTTCGGTCGTGTTCGTGCGATGGTCAATGACAAAGGTCGCAAATTGAAAGAAGCTGGACCTTCAACACCTGTAGAAATCACAGGTCTGACTGAAGTTCCAGGTGCGGGAGATCCATTCATGGTGTTTGAAGATGAGCGCAAAGCGCGTTCCATCGCTGACAAACGTTCGATCACGCAACGTGAATCCGATCTGGGTACGCATACTCGTGTGACGTTGGATGATCTGTTCCAGCACATCAAAGATGGCGAGATCAAAGATCTGAACGTAATCATCAAAGGTGATGTACAAGGTTCGGTTGAAGCATTGAAAGGTTCCCTTGCGAAGATCGAAGTTGAAGGTGTACGCGTGAAAATCATTCATAGCGGCGCTGGTGCAATCACAGAATCCGATATCATTTTAGCTGCAGCATCCAATGCTATCGTGATCGGTTTCAACGTTCGTCCTGATAACCAGGCGAAATCAACTGCAGATCAAGAGCAAGTAGACATTCGTCTGCATCGCGTGATCTACAGTGTTATCGAAGAAATTGAACAAGCGATGAAAGGTATGCTTGATCCGATCTACAAAGAAAAAGTTATCGGTCATGCTGAAGTTCGGAGCACGTTCTCCATCAGTAAAGTGGGTACCATCGCTGGTTGTATGGTTACCTCAGGTAAAATTACGCGTTCTGCGGAAGCACGCCTGATTCGTGATGGCATTGTCCTTTACGAAGGTAAGCTGGATTCCCTGAAACGTTATAAAGATGATGCCAAAGAAGTAGCACAAGGTTACGAGTGCGGTATCACACTTGATAAATTTAATGATCTCAAAGAAGGCGACGTTATCGAAGCTTTCATTATGGAGACAGTACAACGATAAGCAAGGAAGCATGAGGTGAACAACAATGGCTAAGATTCGTACAGGTAGAGTGGGCGAGCAGATCAAGAAAGAAATAAGTCTGCTCATCCAGTCTGAACTGAAAGATCCACGTATCGGCTTTATTACGGTAACGGGAGTCGAAGTGACAGGAGACTTGTCGCAAGCCAAAGTTTATCTGAGTGTCTTCGGTGAACAGGAACAAAAAGATAACACGCTGAAAGCTCTGGCAAAAGCAAATGGATTTTTGCGTTCGGAGCTGGGCAAACGTATCCGGTTCCGGCATGTTCCCGAGTTGATATTTAAGATTGACGAATCCATCGCTTATGGCAGCCGAATTGAGAAGCTGCTTGGCGATATTGGTTCCGACAAGAACGAATCCCAGTAACAGAATAGAGGAGACGGCAATGCACACTTATGAACAGGCGCTCCAGACCGGAAAGCAATTTCTGCTGGAGCATGATGATTACCTGGTCGTGTCGCATGTACAGCCGGACGGTGACGCAGTCAGCTCGACGGTAACGGTGGGCTGGCTGCTGTCATGTCTGGGTAAGACATTCACGATGATTAATGAAGGTGAAATCCCCGGGCGTATGCAATTTTTGTGGGAAGCAGGCAACATTGTGAACATGACCGAACAACCACCGCAGCGAAAATATAAAGCTGTTATCTGTGTGGATTGTGCAGACTTTGCCAGAGTAGGTTTGACACGTCATTATTTCGAAGACGATGCTGTTATTTTGAATATTGATCATCACCCTACAAATGACGCTTATGGTACAGTCAACATCATTAAGTCTGATGCTGCTGCAACGGCTGAAATCTTGTTCGATTTTCTTAACCTGTTCCAAGTAACATGGGATAAAGATGTTGCGACGGCAGTTTATACAGGATTGCTTACCGATACAGGTGGATTCCGCTATGCCAACACCAGCCCAAATGTAATGACAACTGCCTCCAGACTGCTTGAACATGGCGTGGATGGACCCTATCTCGCCCAGACCTTGTTGGAGCAGGTGACTCTTCCGCAAGTTCGGATTTTGAATCAGGCACTATCAAGCCTGCAGATGACAGATGATGGAAAGATAGCCTGGGTTGTTATTACACCAGATGATATGGTGGCTTGTGGAGCAGCTAATGAAGATCTTGAAGGGGTAGTGAACTATCCGCGCAACATTCAGGGCGTGGAAGTTGGTATCTTTTTCAAAGTCATCAACGAGAATGCAGTCAAGGTTTCTTTGCGTTCAGCTGGTAAGATTGATGTTGCTGCACTCGCCCAGACCTTTGGCGGAGGCGGGCATGTGCTCGCAGCCGGATGTCGTCTGGAAGGCAGACTTGATGATATTATCGCAAAAGTGCTGAAGCAGGTGAATTCACAATGGTAAAGCCATTTGAAGGTGTACTTCCAGTATATAAACCGGCGGGATTTACTTCTCATGATGTTGTAGCCAAAATGCGTCGCATTCTCAAAATGAAGCGCATTGGGCATACGGGCACACTTGACCCACAAGTTACAGGCGTTCTGCCGCTCTGTCTTGGACGGGCGACACGTGTGGTGGAGTACATGCAGGAGCTTCCGAAGGAATATCTGGCTACGCTGAGATTGGGACTGTCTACTGACACAGAGGATATGACAGGGGAAGTCATTGAGCGGGCTGAAACGACTGTGGAAGTAACACAGGAACAGGTTCAACAGGTGCTTGAGCAGTTTCTGGGCACGATCTCACAGGTACCACCCATGTATTCTGCGGTAAAGGTAGACGGCAAACGTCTTTATGAGCTTGCTCGTGAAGGTAAGACGGTAGAGCGTAAGAGCCGTGAGGTCACAATCTATGAGCTCGAACTTACTGGGATTGAGACTCAGGGTGAGACCACCGATATATCCTTCCGGGCCTTATGTTCAAAAGGAACTTATATTCGGACATTGTGTGTAGACATTGGTCGGCAACTCGGATATCCATCAACCATGGTTCAACTGGAGCGTACGATATCGGCAGGTATCTCTGCAGATCGTTGTCTTCGAATTGAAGAAGTGGAACAACTTATGGCTGACGGGACTTTGGCGGAGGCGCTGATTCCTGTTGACGAGGCTATTGCTTCAATTCCGGCCCATAAGGTTGGAGAAGAACAGACCAAAGGAGCACTTCAAGGTCAGAAACTGTCTGCACGTCTTCTGGAACCGCCTGTAGAGCAACCTGGTCTATTGCGGTTGTATGCTCAGGATGGTACGTTTCTGGGGATATTTGAACGGGATGAACTAAAACCAACGGTGAGGGCAGTTAAAGTCTTTTTGCCGGAATAAAGAGGTTTCGGGCTTGGAGTTGTGGTGAGGCTCAAGCTTGGCCTATCTAGTGAAATGCAGGTGAATGATTGTGAAAACCGTAATGCTAACCTATCCGCAGACGTTACATTCGACTGAGCTGAGCACACTGCCCCAAGTGCTTGCGATTGGTCAATTCGACGGACTGCATCTCGGACATGCAAGTGTCATTTTATCAGCTGTCCGCATTGCGCGGGAAACGGGCATGCAGGCAGCGGTCATGACCTTTCATCCACATCCGAAGGAAGTTATGCGCAAAGGGGATTACGAGGGTTATTTAACTCCCTTGAGAGATAAAGAAGACATCTTGGCAGGAATGGGCGTTGATGTACTCTATGTGGTGGAGTTCAATGAAGATTTCTCACGTTTGACGCCGCAACAATTCGTACACGACTTGTTGATTCCTCTTCAGACACGAACAGCGGTGGTTGGTTTTGACTTCCGTTTTGGTCACAAGGGTGCAGGGGATGAACAACTTCTTCGTACTTTGGGAGAAGGAGAGATGACGGTGGAAACCGTTCCTCCTTTCTTGTTAAATGGTGAAAAAGTGAGCAGTTCTCTCATTCGTGGCCTGTTGAAGCGTGGGGAGATGGATGAGGCCAGTCAGTGGCTTGGCCGACCTTACAGCATCAGAGGAACCGTCATTCACGGGGAGAAGCGTGGACGAACGATTGGATTTCCTACAGCCAACCTTGAACTCACGGATCATTACGTTACCCCGTCGAAAGGTGTTTACGCTGTTCGTGTGCAGTATGGGGAACAGGAACTGCATGGCGTAATGAATCTCGGTGTGAAACCTACGTTTCACGAAAGTGGGATGAAACCTACGTTTGAAGTGCACCTGCTTGATTTTGATGGACACTTGTATGACCAGGAACTAAAGGTTGAGCTCGTTCACTATATTCGTGCAGAACGAAAGTTTGACTCCATTGAGGCATTGATTAGCCAGATTCGTGAAGATGCATTAACTGCCGGCCGCCTGTTATCTTAAAGGTTCAGGATTAAATGCATGTTTACATTTACTTTAACTAGGCAATTATGATATACTGTACTACGTTGTCGATTGAGGCAACATTAACCTTGGCTTGGTTGCTTGCTCTCACCGGCGGTGACGAGGCTAATGGCGATTATATTGAAGGAGGTGAACAGGATGGCATTGACTCAAGAACGTAAACAACAACTGATCGACGAGCACAAAACTCACGAGTCCGATACAGGATCTCCAGAGGTGCAAGTTGCTATCCTTACGGAAAACATCACAAGTTTGACAAACCACTTGCGTACGCATAAGAAAGACCACCACTCACGTCGTGGACTTTTGAAAATGGTAGGTCAACGTCGTAAGCTTTTGGCTTATGTGAAAAACAAAGATGTTAAACGTTACAGCGCACTGATCGAAAAACTCGGATTGCGTCGTTAATTATCGTACATGTTTTCAAAATCAACCTGGCTGTTATCCGTCATTCTTTTGTCTAAAAGGACAAGCGGAACTTACAGCCGGGTTGTTTTGTAGATGAACATGTTGCCATATATTTGTAGATGGGGCTCCGTGAGGAGCTTTTGTTGTGCAGGTTAGCATGTTGAAAGTTCCATACATAGCTAATGAATGCAGGACAAGCAGGAAATACTGTGAATATGCAGAATCCATTGAATTAGGAACGAATAAAAGGAGGGGTTTCATGGAACAGCGTGTTGAAATGCAGCTTGGTGGAAGAAAGCTTACGCTTGAGACCGGGCGTTTGGCCAAGCAGGCTAATGCTGCCGTTAAGGTAACATACGGGGATACCGTGGTATTGTGTACCGTGACAGCATCAAGTGAGCCGAAAGATCTGGACTTTTTCCCATTAACGGTGAACTATGAAGAAAGATTGTACGCCGTAGGTAAAATCCCGGGAGGATTTATTAAACGTGAAGGCAGACCGAGTGAGAAAGCCATTCTTTCAAGCCGTCTGACAGACCGTCCAATTCGTCCTTTGTTCCCGGAAGGCTTCCGGAATGATGTACAAGTTCTGAATATCGTTATGAGTGTGGATCAGGATTGCGAACCGCAAATCGCTGCAATGATTGGTACATCGGCAGCATTGAGCATTTCGGATGTTCCATTCAGCGGACCGATTGGTGGCGTGAAAGTTGGACGTATTGATGGCGAGTTCATCATTAACCCAACGATTGCACAGCTTGAAGTCAGTGATATTGAACTGGTCGTTGCAGGAACCAAAGATGCCATCATGATGGTTGAGGCCGAAGCAAACGAAGTGCCGGAAGAAGTGATGCTCGAAGCAATCATGTTTGGACATGATGAGATCCAAAATATTATTGCTGTAATCGAACAACTTGTGCAAGTTGCTGGAAAAGAAAAAATGGCTGTTAAGTTGCGTACCGTTAATGCTGAAGTTAACAGCAGTGTGCGTGAATTCGCCAGCGCTCGTCTGGTCGAAGCGGTTAAAATCGCCGAGAAACATGCTCGTCAAGATGCAATCGATGTAGTGAATGACGAAACCGTTGCTCACTTTGAAGAGAAATATATTGAAAGTCCGGAATTGTTCAAAGACGTGAAGGAAGTTCTGCACGATATCGTCAAAGAAGAAGTGCGTCGTCTGATCACGCATGATAAAGTTCGTCCAGATGGACGTGGACTTGCTGAAATTCGCCCAATCGAATGTGATACATCTCTGCTGCCACGTGCACATGGTACAGGACTGTTTACGCGTGGGCAAACGCAAGCACTTAGTGTTTGTACACTTGGTGCACTGGGTGATGTTCAGATTTTGGACGGAATCAGTCTTGAAGAAACGAAACGATTCATGCATCACTATAACTTCCCACCATTCAGCGTAGGCGAAGCGCGTCCATTGCGTGCTCCAGGCCGTCGCGAAATCGGACATGGTGCTCTGGGTGAGCGCGCGCTTTCCAAAGTGATTCCTTCCGAAACGGATTTCCCATACACGATTCGTTTGGTATCTGAAGTTCTTGAATCCAACGGCTCATCATCTCAGGCAAGTATCTGTGCCAGCACTTTAGCTATGATGGATGCAGGTGTACCAATCAAAGCTCCAGTTGCGGGTGTAGCTATGGGTCTGATCAAAGATGGAGATCATGTATCCATTCTGAGTGATATTCAAGGTATGGAGGATCACCTCGGTGACATGGACTTTAAAGTAGCTGGAACACCTGAAGGTGTAACTGCAATCCAAATGGACATCAAGATTGCTGGCATTAATCGTCAAATTTTGTCTGATGCATTGGCGCAAGCCAAAGAAGGCCGTATGCACATTTTGGGCAAAATGAACGAAATTTTGAAAACTCCACGTGAGCAGTTATCACAATATGCGCCTAAAATTACAACGATGCATATCAATCCGGACAAAATCCGTGATGTTATCGGTGCAGGTGGTAAAATCATCAATAAAATCATCGAAGAAACCGGTGTTAAAATTGATATTGAACAGGATGGACGTGTCTTTATCGCTTCTTCCAACCAGGAGATGAATGATAAAGCCAAAGCGATCATCGAAGGTATTGTGCGCGAAGTATTGGTCGGCGAGATTTATGTCGGCAAAGTAAAACGCGTAGAAAAATTCGGTGCATTTGTTGAAGTACTTCCGAACAAAGAAGGTCTGGTACACATCTCGCAACTGTCAACTGAACGTGTTGCCAAAGTGGAAGATGTTGTAGCTATCGGTGATTCCATTACGGTAAAAGTAACAGAAATTGACCCACAAGGTCGAATCAACTTGTCCCGTAAAGCAGTTTTGACTGCTGAAGCTCCGGCTCAATCCTAGGATACCGAAGCGACAGGTTATAAATGGATAGATTGAATGAAGAGACAGAATGTGAATTTCTGGCTCTTTTTTTAACGTTTAAATACGTAAAGCAAGGATGAAACCATGGCTTAGCATTCATATTTTTGCCCTTGTCCTCATATGATGGGGACAAAGACGGCGGGAGGATGGAGCTGTGGGAAACCAATCCAAAAAGCTGGCGGCTGTTCTGGCGGGTGTGACTGCGGTCATATTGATCGGACAAGTTGGCAGTGTACGTACATACATTACGGAGATCCGTGATGGGCCAGGTACGCAAAATGCTTTTGACATGTTTAAGGAGGCAACTGGAGAAGATGCGCTGTTGTCTGCGATTCGGGATAAAGCGGATGAAACGAAAATTGCTCCGGTAAATGCCAAAGTGGATCGGGTATGGAAAGCGATTCCTGGTTATAATGGCATGGAGATTGATGTGGAAGCGACATACCGTAAGGCGCTGAGTGGAACATTGAATACCAAAATAGCGTATGTCTACCGTCAGATTGAGCCGGAGATTCAGCTTAAGGATTTGGGTGCACATCCGATCTATCGGGGGAACGCAAACAAACCGATGGTTTCTTTTATGATTAATGTGGCTTGGGGGAACGAATACATTAAACCGATGCTGGATACGCTCGATGCCGAGAAAGTGAAGGCTACTTTTTTTCTGGATGGAAGTTGGTTAAGCAAAAATGTTGAACTGGCCAAAGAAATTCAGAAACGTGGGCATGAGATGTCCAACCATGCATATTCTCACCCTAACATGAGTCGATTGAGCGCAGAACGGGCCAAGCTGGAAATTAGCAAAACCCAGGATCTGCTCCATAAAACACTGGGCGTAGAGAATCGTTGGTTTGCTCCACCATCCGGTGACTTTAATCAGAAGACCGTTGACATTGCTTCATCCATGGGACTGCAAACCGTGTTATGGACAGTAGATACTGTGGATTGGCGTAAGCCAAGCCCGGATGCCGTTGTTGCCAAAATTGCTAAAAATACCGAGGCTGGAACGTTAATTCTAATGCACCCTACAGCTGCTTCTTCGGGAGCTTTAAAGGGCATGATTCAATCCATACGGGCCAAAGGTCTGGTGCTCGGAACAGTAAGTGAGACGCTGTCTTCGGAACGTGTAAACACCTCTGCGGTTGAGTGAACGTTGTTTTTTTGTTAATATCAAACAGTTGGAACCAAATGTCGATTTCAATTTCAAGGTTGAGATCAAGGCAATTATAGAGATGTAGGAGGGCCAACCATGAAAAAAATTCAGCTGGGCAATGGCCTCAGAGTTGTCATGGAACAGATACCGACCTGCCGTTCTGTGTCTTTCGGAATATGGGTCAAGACAGGTTCGCGTAATGAGCAACCTGCAAGTAACGGAGTATCACATTTTATTGAACACATGTTATTCAAGGGAACAGATCGTTATGATGCCAAGGCGATTGCGGAGCAGTTCGATGCGATTGGTGGTAACGTGAATGCATTCACTTCCAAAGAATACACGTGTTATTATGCTAAAGTATTGGATGAGCATTTGCCGATTGCGGTTGATGTATTGTCTGATATGTTTTTCCGCTCCAAAATGGATGATGGTGAATTGATCAAGGAGAAAAACGTCATTCTGGAAGAAATCTCGATGTATGAAGATACGCCTGATGATATGGTTCATGATCTGATGGCCTTGGCCGCCTATGGTGAGCATCCACTCGCATACCCAATCCTGGGTACGGAAGAACGTCTCAAAGCGATGGATTCCAGCCATCTGCGTGCATATATGAAGGAGCACTACACGATTGAGAACACGGTCATTAGTATCGCGGGTAATATTGATGACAGTGTAATCGATCTGATGGAGAAGCATTTTGGTGCTTTTGATGTAAATGGAGTATCGGAAGCAGTCACGATGCCAGCCTTCCAAAGCGGACAGCTCTTTCACAAAAAGAAAACGGAACAGAATCATATCTGTATTTCGTTCCCGGGCTGTAAAATCGGAGATCCGTTGCAATTCGCTATGGTTGTTCTGAATAACGCCATTGGTGGAGGCATGAGCTCCAGGCTGTTCCAGGAAATTCGTGAGAAACGGGGTCTTGCGTACTCCGTGTATTCCTATCATAGCTCTCATGCGGACAGCGGACTTTTCACGATATACGCAGGTACAGCACCGAAACAGACCAAAGAAGTGCTCGATCTGACCAAAGAGGTTCTACGCGACCTGGCTGTTAACGGCTTGTCCGAAGATGAACTTCGTAAAGGAAAAGAACAGCTGAAAGGCAGCTTGATTCTAAGCTTGGAAAGCACAGGCAGTCGCATGAATCGTCTGGGTAAAAACGAGCTCATGCTGGGCAGACACCATACACTGGATGAGATGATTGCCAAAATTGAGCAAGTTACCATGGACGATATTAACGCGGTACTAGATCTGATGTTTGCTGAACCTTTTGCACTTGCTATGGTTGGCGCTTCAGATAAGACGATCGCTGGATTGAGAAGGGATGATTTTGTTGCATTACGTTCAAATACAGAAACTGCCGGGCAATGAAGATATTAAACTGCCTCAAAAAATGTCGGAGCTGGCATCCGGCTTTGATGTAGTAGCTGCACTTCAGGAAGACGTTGTATTGCAGCCGGGTCAGCGTACGCTGATTCCTACCGGACTTGCGATGGCAATGCCAGCTGGATTGGAAGCACAGATCCGTCCTCGGAGCGGACTGGCTTTCAAACATGGTATTACCTGCCTCAATACACCGGGGACCATTGATGCGGATTATCGCGGAGAAGTTAAAGTTCTGTTGATTAATCTGGGTCAGGAACCGTTCACGATTGTACGGGGAGAGCGCATCGCACAGATCGTCTTCCAGACCGTGCCTGCGGTTGAATTGACGGAAGTGAATGAACTTTCGGAAACGGTACGTGGCGAAGGCGGATTCGGTCATACCGGGAAATAAGCAGCGTAAATATACTATTCTTTAGAGTCGTCCCTGACAGGGGCGGCTCTTTTTTACATTTGAGAAACGGACGGTGGAATGCAATTATTGTTTTCACCCCCCTGTGGGCCCCTGCATACGATAAGGCATACATGTGGTGAAAGGAGTGACGTCCCGATGCTGACCGGAGTCCGGATTGTAGTCCTGGGCGGTGATGCGCGGCAGCTTGAAGTCATTCAAAAGTGCGCTGAGCTGGATGCAACGGTAAGTGTGGTGGGTTTCGATAAAATAGAGCGTTCCATTCCAGGGATCGAGCACCAGGAACTGGAGGATGAAGTGTTTGCTTCCGCAGATGTACTCGTACTGCCTGTTGTCGGTTGCGATGAGCAGGGAAAAGTAAGTACTTCATTCAGTGACACACCGATCTATTTGAAAAAGGAACATATTGCAGCATTACCAGAGCATTGTATTGTGTTCACAGGTATGGCAAAGCCGTTCTTGCGCGAACTTTGTCTTGAAAATGGGCTGCGACTTGTTGAAGTACTTGATCGTGATGATATTGCACTTTATAACTCTATTCCAACAGCTGAGGGAGCCATCGCCATAGCTATTCGGGAGACGGACTTCACAATCCATGGTTCGGAATGCATTGTGCTTGGCATTGGTCGAACAGGATTCACAATGGCCAAAACACTGCAGGGACTTGGAGCAAATGTACGGGTGGGAATCAGGCGGGAAGAGGATGCTGCCCGCGCTACAATAATGGGCTGGAAGCCTTTCATGACAACGGATTTGGCCGCTCAGACCGGGGAAGTTGACTTGCTTTTTAATACGATACCGACTATGATAATCACAGCACAAATCCTGTCCAGAATGCCGCAAAAGGCTGTCATTATCGACCTCGCATCCGCTCCTGGCGGCTGTGATTTCAGGTATGCCGACAAACGCGGTATCAAAGCGCTACTTGCGCCTGGCCTCCCCGGCATTGTTGCTCCCAAAACGGCTGGCGGCATTATTGCCGACGCGTTGATCCGTTTGCTTTTGGAAGAACAGAACGCACGGGAGGTTAAATCATGAACTGGCAGGGAAAAACGGTAGGTTATGCAATTACGGGTTCTCATTGTACGTTTGAAGAGGTTATGCCGGTAATTAGCCGCTTCGTAGCTGAAGGTGCCAACGTCATTCCGATTATTTCGAATTCGGTTCTGACGACGGATACACGCTTTGGTACGGCGCAAAATTGGCAAAAACAGTTGAAAGATATAACAGGTAATGATATCATTTCTACAATTGTTGAAGCGGAGCCATTAGGGCCTTCCAAGCTGCTTGATGTGCTGGTTATTGCTCCATGCACAGGGAATACAACAAGCAAGCTGGCTAATGCGATGACCGACAGTCCAGTGCTAATGGCAGCCAAAGCGCAGATGCGCAATCAGCGTCCGCTTGTGCTCGCGATTTCCACGAATGACGGTCTGGGCTTGAATGCTGCGAATATCGCCAAATTGCTTGTGGCTAAATACTTGTATTTTGTGCCATTTGGGCAAGACGATCCAGTGAAAAAACCAAACTCGTTAGTCGCCAAAATGGAATTGATTCCAGAGGCTTGCTGGAGTGCTCTTGAGGGCAAACAGTTGCAGCCGATGATTGTGGAGCGTTCTTCACAGTCTTGATGGAACAATGATTCGGTGACAACGTTTATGCGCTTGGAGAAATGAAGAAGGGTTCAAGAGACAAAGAAAATCATGGGGGACAATATGCTGGATTGAACAGCTACTATGTCCACGTTCCTGTCTATAAGGCATTCCTGCTTGCGGGCAGTACAGGTTAAGCAAGCGGGAGAGGTCTATTGTGAATGTATGCATCATGACCTCGATAACAACCGCGACCTTTGATTTGCGATTGTCCCAGACAATTACAGAAAATAAGGAGCGGCATGGAATGCCGTATAAAATGCTGAAATTATCGCATCAGAACGCTCCCTAGAGTGATCCATTTGTTGATTTGACCCGTGTCCAGTCTTCTTGCGTACACAAATGGAGGAATAAAGATGCGTATCATGGTACAGAAATTCGGAGGCACGTCTCTCTCCACTGTTCAGGCGAGAGAGCATGTGCTCCGTCATGTTAAACGTGAACTTGAAGCAGGATTGAGTCTGGTCATCGTTGTGTCTGCGATGGGGCGCCGCGGCGAGCCATATGCGACCGATACGTTGCTGGACTGGGCTGCACAGAACGGAAACGCACTATCCGCACGCGAAAAGGATTTACTGCTGTGCTGTGGTGAAATCATATCGGCGACAACGTTGAGCAGTTTACTCGAACATGAAGGCATTCCAACTACAGTGCTGACCGGTGCACAAGCAGGTTTTGTGACGGACGACAATTTCGGGAATGCCCGGATATTGGATGTCCGTCCTGTTCGTGTGTTGGAGCAGCTTCAGCTTGGCCGTGTCGTTGTTGTAACCGGATTCCAGGGGCAGACAGAGAACGGAGACTTCACGACATTGGGTCGTGGGGGAAGCGATACGTCTGCTACAGCTCTCGGTGCAGCATTACGTGCTGAAATGGTGGATATCTACACAGATGTGAACGGGATACTCACCGCTGATCCGCGAATTGTTGAGGATGCACGTCCACTGACTGTTGTAAGTTATGCAGAGATCTGTAACATGGCCCACCACGGGGCCAAGGTAATCCATCCACGTGCGGTTGAGATTGCGATGCAATCCCAGATTCCAGTGCGGGTAAGATCTACTTTTGCAGACACGGAGGGAACGCTGGTTACGCATCCGGAAGGATTCCAGGATGTGCAGACAGGCATTGTTGACCGTTATGTAACAGGCATCGCCTACGTGAGCAATGTAACGCAAATTACGGTGGATGTGCCTGGTGGTGGTGCAGATCGATTGCAACTAAAAGTGTTCAAAACCATGGCTGAGAATTCAATCAGCGTTGATTTTATTAATGTTACCCCCTCGGGAGTTGTCTATACGGTTTTTGACAGTGATTCCGAGAAAGCCATACAGGTATTGCAGGAGATAGGTCTCAAGCCACAAAGTCTGTCCGGTTGTGCCAAAGTGTCCGTCATTGGCGGAGGCATTAATGGTGTACCTGGAATCATGGCTCGAATCGTGGAGTCCTTGACACTGGCAGACATTCAGATCCTGCAATCGGCAGATTCGAATACAACGATCTGGGTACTCGTAAAAAAAGAAGATATGGTTCAGGCCCTGAGGGCACTTCACGCCTCATTCGAACTTCATTTGTAAATAACTGAAGTTAGAGGAGCCAAACCTGTTTTGAAGGAGGAATCGAATTGGACTTTGGAAGATTGATTACAGCAATGGTCACTCCGTTCAATGAACAAGGAGAGATTCATTGGGAGGAAACGGCACGTCTAATCGACTATCTGATTGTAGATCAAAAGTCGGAGACGCTTGTGGTTTCTGGAACAACAGGGGAGTCTCCAACACTTAGTGATACTGAGAAAGTTCAATTATTCGAATTTGCAGTGAAACATGCGGCCGGTCGGTGCAAAATTATAGCCGGAACGGGAAGCAATAACACGGCACATTCCATCCATTTGACACAGGAAGCTGAACGTGCCGGAGTGGATGGCATTTTGTTGGTTGTTCCGTATTACAATAAACCTAGCCAAGAAGGTTTGTTCAAACATTTTGAAGCGATTGCAGGCTCCACCAAGCTGCCAATTATGCTCTACAACGTGCCTGGGCGTACAGTAACCAGCCTGTCAGCAGAGACAACGCTTCGTCTTGCACAGATTCCTAACATCGTCGCTACGAAGGAATGTGCGTCTATGGAGCAGGTTACGCTGATTGCAGCGAGTGCTCCAGAAAATTTCAGAGTTTATTCCGGTGATGATGCTTCAGGCTTACCAGCGATTGCGGTTGGAGCACATGGAATTGTCAGCGTGGCCAGTCATGTCGTAGGGGCAGAAATGAAGAAAATGATTGACGCCTTCTATGGCGGAGCACCTCTTCAGGCTGCTCAGATTCATCAGCAGTTGTTCCCGGTGTTCAAAGGCCTGTTTGAGTGTCCACAGCCTCTACCAAACCCCGTAGCGGTGAAATATGCGCTGACCTTGCGTGGTCTAGACGTTGGTTCCGTACGGTTGCCCCTTATTCCCCCAACGGAAGAGGAGCAGGTTTATATCAAAGGTTTGCTTAATTTGTAATCATTTTGGTTGTATATGGACTATTTTATTAATCATGGAAATATCCTTCAGGTCAGCAAAAGAACCGCTCCTCTTCCTAGAGGCTGCGGTTCTTTTTTTTACGAGTAATGTGAGGTTTCTTTTCCACTGCTAAGGGGAAACCTACAGGTTAACGAGAGAGTGACTTGTTTTTTTTGTTTTTAATCATGTATAATGATGTCAAGTGACTGGGTGCGGTATTTTTTTGAAATTGAAAGCGACATCGCTTCGTGGTGTAGCTTTGCGGTGAAAAAGGAAGGAACGGCTAAGAGGGAATTTCAACTCCAACTTGTTGGTCAAAGGGAATAACTTCGAAGAACTTCTTCCAAATATCGTGAATAAAGGTGTTCTTTTGCATTCATCCCGATAGGTGGGTATGTGATGTATGGACTACTTTTCTTAACTTACAATAAATAATAAGGTACGACGTCCAACTACCATAGGAGGTTTAGATTCATTTGTCTAAGAAAAATAATAACGATAAACTGATGATTTTTGCTTTGGGCGGCGTAGGCGAGATTGGTAAAAATATGTACGTCATCCAATACGCCAACGACATTGTAGTCGTAGATGCTGGTCTTAAATTCCCGGAAGAAGATATGCTTGGTATTGATATTGTCATCCCTGACATTTCTTACCTGACTGAGAACCGTGACAAAGTAAGAGGAATCATCCTTACTCACGGACATGAGGATCACATTGGTGGTCTGCCATATGTTCTCAAACATCTGAATGTTCCTGTATACGGAACAAGACTTACGCTTGGACTTGTAGAAAACAAGTTGAAAGAAGCGAATTTGCTGGGTGATACAAAACGTATTCTGATTGATGCTGATTCCGAGATCCAACTTGGATCTGTTCTGAAAGCATCGTTCTTCGCTACTAACCATAGTATTCCGGATTCTGTTGGTGTATGTGTCGAAACACCGGAAGGTGCAGTTGTTCACACAGGTGACTTCAAATTCGACCATACTCCAGTCAATGGTCAATATGCAGATCTTCAGCGTATGGCACAGATCGGAACAAATGGCGTGTTAGCGCTGTTGTCCGATAGTACGAACGCTGAGAAACCTGGATTCACACCATCGGAGAAAAATGTGGGTATCGTGCTGGAAGATATCTTCCGTAAAGCAAGTCAACGTGTTGTTGTGGCGACATTTGCTTCCAACGTACACCGTATCCAACAGGTGATCAATGCAGCAGAAGTGACTGGACGTAAAGTTGCAGTTATCGGACGCAGCATGGTGAACGTGGTTGGTATTGCTTCAGAACTGGGTTATCTTGAGATTCCGGATGGCATGATCATTGAACCTGAAGAAGTAGGCAAGATGGCAGCTGATCGTGTCGTGATTCTCTGCACAGGAAGTCAAGGAGAGCCAATGTCAGCACTGACACGTATGGCTCGTTCCACGCACCGTAAAGTGGACATCCTGCCAGGTGACACCGTCATTATCGCAGCAACTCCGGTTCCAGGTAATGAGAAATATGTAGGCCGTACGATTGATGAACTGTTCCGTCTGGGTGCTAACGTGCATTACAGCGGTGCTAACAGTGGCGTCCACGTATCTGGTCACGGTAGCCAGGAAGAGCTGAAACTGATGCTCAACCTGATGAAACCGAAATTCTTCTTGCCGATTCACGGTGAATTCCGTATGCAGCGTCGCCACGCGGTTCTTGCTGAATCTGTAGGGGTAGAACCTGAGAACATTTTCATCACGGATATCGGTGAAGTGATTGAAATTCAAGGTGGAGCAGCACGTAGAGCAGGTAAAGTTACTGCAGGTAATGTGTTGATCGATGGCTTGGGTGTAGGCGATGTGGGTAACATTGTACTTCGTGACCGCAAATTGTTGTCACAAGATGGTATCCTTGTTGTTGTGGTAACACTGAGCAAACAGGATGGAAAAATTGTTTCCGGTCCTGACATCATCTCTCGCGGATTTGTGTATGTTCGTGAATCGGAAGGACTATTGGATGAGGCCAACCGGATCGTTAGCAGCACATTGCAGAAGTTGATGAGTGAGAACGTTAACGAGTGGGCTTCACTCAAAACAAATGTTAAAGATGCACTGGGACGCTTCCTGTATGAGCAAACTCGTCGTAGACCGATGATTTTGCCAATCATTATGGAAGTTTAAAATAAGCTAAACAAAAACATATATTCAGGCACACAGTCGCCCCTTCTCTACGAGTAATATTGGACGGTTCCTCGTAGAGAAGGGGCTTTTTTTGCGTTTTCAGGAAGATCTGCAATAGCGTCAATATGTGAAGCAATTTGATGTAGCGGGTATAAGGCGGTTGGAAAAATCCCCATACTAAGGAAATACATTAAATGTTTCTGGAGAAGGGGATTATTGAAATGAATGAACGTATGAATGACAAGCAGGCATCAAGATCCAATCAACCGGAAGTTGAAGCGCCGGAAATTCCGATTCAGGAGGAAAAGGCCATCTCTCCCGTGACAGAGACTATTCAGCAATTTGGGCAGACACAGTCGCCAGCAGGTGAATCGAACATCTTCTGTATGACCATTATTGGACAGGTCGAAGGGCATTTGATTTTGCCGCCACAAAACAAAACAACAAAGTATGAACATATCATTCCACAGCTGGTGGCCGCAGAACAGAATCAGCGTATTGAAGGTATACTGATCATTTTGAACACGGTAGGTGGAGATGTAGAGGCGGGTCTAGCCATTGCAGAGATGATTGCTTCTCTGAGCAAACCTACGGTGACTGTGGTCATTGGAGGCGGGCATAGCATTGGAGTACCGATTGCTGTAGCTTCAACATATTCCCTGATTGCCGGAAGTGCAACGATGACGATCCATCCGATTCGGATGAACGGCCTTGTCATTGGTGTACCTCAAACGTTTGAGTATATGGAGAAAATGCAGGAAAGGGTTGTTCGGTTCGTGACTTCTCATTCGAATATCTCTGAAGAGATGTTCAAAGAACTAATGTTTAAGACTGGTGAGTTGAATCGGGATATTGGTACAGCTGTAGGAAGCGCAGATGCAGTGAAACATGGATTAATGGATGCAGTGGGCGGGATTGGACAGGCTATTGCTCAGTTAAATCAGCTCATAGGAGACAAGAGACAGACCCTGCAGGCGGGAGGTTATACCCAATGACACTATATACCGTGATGCCTCCTGAACAACTCTGGTCGGGAATGTGGAAAGAGGGCGAAGATACAAAGGAGATCAAGATGAATGGTTTATTGATGCAGGTGAGACCTGTTAATGACAATGAAGCCGTTATTGTACGTTTGCTGGATTGTCCACTTGAAGCCTATCTCAATCCTGCTAATATGCCTGGTTCGACCATTCCGCTTTCGGGTAACTTGGGATCAGCATAACGCGACGAATTCAGACAAATTGAGCAGAAAAAGAACATATGTACGGATTATATTTGTATGGTATAATATTCTTCTGGGGGTGACCTGATTTTGGCCAGAAGAAAAAAGAGGAAAAAAAAGGGCGCTGGTTTTAGCGGCGTTTTAAAATATGAAATTTACGGGATTGTGCTTATTACCCTTGCTGTCATAGCATTATCGGGTGAAGCCACCGTTGGACGTTCGCTTTCCAAGATGTTCGGACTGATGCTTGGTAAGTTTTATTTTGCGATTCCACTTGTTGGTATTTATTATGGTCTCATGGTGATGATTCACCGGAAATGGCCGAGTGGTTGGACCACACGCAAGACAGGACTTGTTTTGCTGGTCTTTGCCTTAACCTTGATGAGTACTGTCTCTGCAATGCACCAGAAGCTCATTCCGGTTGGTGCGCTTGAGCCTGGTGCTGTGATTACGCAGGTACATAATGATATGCAAACCGAGTTGCTAACCCCTGCTGTGCCAGGTGAGAGGGACTCCATGCTTAACAAGGACATCAGCGGTGGTTATCTCGGAGCTGGGCAATTTGCTCTTTTCCTGTGGCTGTTCGGCAGTCTTGGGGCGAGACTCATCATGATTGTCATGTTTATCATCAGTTTTATGCTGATTACGAGTCTATCTTATGTGGATTTGATACGAATATTCCGAACAAAGATTTGGGATGCCGGGAGTTCGATGTACAAAAAGCTGGAGTCGAGACCCTCTGCACGTTCTGCTTCAACTTCTGATGCCAGAAAGAAAGGTAACGCCCGTAAAGTGGTACCTGTTCCTGTTGAAGATGACGAAGACGAGTATGAGGATGAATTAGAGGAACAGCATCTGCCAAAACGAAACTCGCCCATATTCTTCCAACTTTTCGGAAAATGGGGAGCTAAACGGGAACAGGCGACATCAGGACGTGAAATGGATGAGGTCGATTCGGCAGAAACAGAACAGATTGTGTACCGCGCCGAACAAGATCACAATCTAGAGGCGTGGCTGGATGCAACCGAAGACGTAACTAACAAATCAGCTTCATCACGTGTTCCTGTTCAGGCTAAACCTAATTCAGCGCCGATCATTCGAGACTTTTTCGAGCACGTCAGAACAGAAGAGGCAAGCATTGAAGATGATCTGGACGATGCTTATCCTTTCCCGGATAATCTGGCCGATCCAAACGTAGTACAACAGGGCGAGCATGCCATTAAAATAACGGATGAACTGGTAGAGACGGAGTGGTCCGCATCCGATGCGGGTACAAACGGGATGAATGCTGTGGATGAGATTCAGAGTGGAGAAGAAGTACCTAATGATGCAATGCAGGGAACAGATACTCCAACTCCTGAAGGGCAGGACACACCACCGGTGAAACCACCACCGCCACCTCCTAAGCCGTACAAGCTGCCATCATTCCGTCTACTTGCCAAGCCAAACAATGGGGGCAAGGCGGGTGACCAGAAGGATTATATGCAAACAGCACGTAAGTTGGAAGCCACACTGGAAAGCTTCGGTGTTCGTGCCAAAGTACTTGAAGTGGTTCGGGGTCCTGCCGTTACAAGATATGAAATTCAACCTGACATTGGCGTCAAGGTCAGCAGAATTGTCAGCCTAACTGATGATATCGCGTTGGCTCTGGCGGCAAAAGATATTCGGATGGAAGCACCGATTCCCGGAAAGTCTGCTATTGGTATCGAAGTACCTAATGGTGAAGTATCGGTTGTAACGATGCGTGAAGTAATGGAGACAGCAACGTTCCAGGATGCAGAATCCAAAGTGACCATTGCATTTGGCCGAGATATCTCGGGACAGACGATTATTGGTAACTTGGCTCGTATGCCCCATTTGTTGGTTGCGGGTGCTACAGGTTCCGGTAAGTCGGTGTGTATTAACGGAATTATTACCAGCATATTGTACAAAGCCAAGCCGGATGAAGTGAAGTTCCTGATGGTCGATCCCAAGATGGTTGAGTTGAACGTATATAATGGGATTCCCCATTTGCTGGCACCGGTAGTAACTGATCCTAAGAGAGCGTCACTTGCTCTCAAAAAGATTGTGGTTGAGATGGAGAAACGATATGAACTGTTCTCCAAATCAGGCACTCGTAACGTTGAAGGTTACAATAATCTGATGAAAGATAATCCTGCGGCTGTTCTGCCTTATATCGTTGTCATTGTGGATGAGCTTGCAGATCTGATGATGGTTGCTGCCGGAGATGTTGAAGATGCGATTGCGCGGCTTGCCCAGATGGCTCGTGCAGCCGGTATCCATCTGATTATTGCTACACAGCGGCCTTCTGTGGATGTTATTACTGGCGTAATCAAAGCCAACATACCTTCACGTATCGCCTTCGGTGTATCCTCACAGGTGGATTCTCGAACTATTCTGGATATGGGTGGGGCTGAGAAACTGTTGGGTCGTGGAGACATGTTGTTCATGCCAATGGGCGCATCGAAACCGGTTCGTGTACAAGGTGCTTTTATGAGTGATGAAGAAGTGGAGAATATTGTGAATTATGTACGTGGTCAAGGTGAAGCACAGTATGATGAGTCCCTTGTACCTGAGGTGGACGACTCTATCCAGGCTGAAGATGAAGTACAGGACGAGTTATACGAAAAGGCAGTGCAGATTATTCTGGAGGCCAAGCAAGCGTCTGTTTCTCTGCTACAACGTCGAATGCGAGTAGGATACACCCGTGCCGCACGTTTGATTGACTCCATGGAATCCCGGGGCGTGATCGGTCCTTACGAGGGTAGCAAACCACGGGAAGTGTTGGTCTCGCTTGAAGAGTACCAACAAAACAAAATAAGCTCGTAGCTTGTACTGCACATGAATATTCAGGCGATTCGAGCCCTCAACCTTAATGGTTGGGGGCTTTTTTCATACAATTTGACTGAAGTTTTACCATGATGTCCAATGATCGGATGATTTGGTGCATAGGAAGCAAGCAGGCTTGTCATAATAACCTTAGCGATTCTGTTAATCCCACAAGAGAAAGGTAGAGCACAGTCGATGCGAAAAATGAACATATGGCTTTTCACTGCTATTTTGCTGATGTCCGCATTGGGAATCCGCTATTTGCTTCCTGAGAATGCAGCAACCGAAAGTTCGAATCAAAGCACATCACAAGTTGAAGAGAAAGCCTTGCCTACTTTCAGCAGCAACGCTGTGAAATATGGAAGTTACGGTCAGGATGTGTATGAGCTTCAAGGCCGGCTCAAGTATTTGGGATTTTACAATGGTAAAATCGATAGCAATTTTGGCAACAGCACGCTGAAATCCGTCAAATGGTTTCAATCCGAATTTGGTATGAAAGCCGATGGTGTCGTTGGAGCTGAAACCAAACTGAAATTGTATAATGCTTCAACCAAATGGTCGCCAACAGAGCCGCCGCTACACAAGGAATCCTCAGGTGGAGGTGGAGGTAGCAACAATACGGCAGATAAAGAGCAAGACAATATGGGATCTGCCAATGCCCTTGGTCTCTCAGAGAATGAACTCAAGATTATGGCTAACGCTGTATATGGTGAAGCCCGGGGTGAACCGTTTGAAGGTCAAGTCGCAGTAGCAGCAGTAATTATGAATCGCGTGAAATCACCAAGCTTTCCAAATACGCCTTCTGGCGTGATCTTTCAGCCAGGTGCATTTACGGCTGTAGCGGACGGACAGATCTATTTGGAACCAAACGCACAAGCCAAAAAGGCAGTTGAGCAGGCCCTGAATGGATGGGATCCGTCCGGTGGATGTCTCTATTATTTTAACCCGAAGACAGCAACATCCAAATGGATCTGGACCCGCCCACAAGTGAAAACAATCGGACAGCATATCTTTTGTATGTGATGATGTTGGAAGCAACCAGAAGGCGTGACTTCGGTTGCTTCTTGCCTTTTGAATGGGTTAAAATGGTTGTTACGTTTAGCTTAATACGATTGCATGATAAATGACGCCGTAAAGGGGTTTTGACATTTGAATACATCAGGATTCGAACGAGGTAGCAAGAGACAGTTTCGTATACATGTGCTTCCGACTAAACGTTTTAAAACGTTTGCTATATCGTTATATGCAGGAGTTCCCTTACGGGAAGATAAAGTAACCAAAGTAGCACTGACACCTTTTGTTCTGCGACGCGGCACGGAGTCCTATCCGGAAACAACGCAATTTCGTGAGCAACTGGAGCATCTGTATGGAGCAGGTTTTGGTTTTGACGTCTATAAACGCGGGGATTACCAGATTGTGCAGTTCCGAATGGATACCATTAATGATTCCTTTGTTGGAGGGGATGAGCAGTTGCTGGATCGTTCATTTGCCTTCCTAGGAGAGGTTCTTACACGACCTGCACAGGAGAATGGACATTTCAGGACGTCTTATGTACAAGCAGAGCGAGAGACTGTTCGGAAAAAGCTGGAGTCCATCGTGAATGATAAAATGCGCTATGCCGCTGAACGCAGTATTGAGGAAATGTGCAAGAACGAGCCGTACCGTCTTCACCCACTGGGTGAGCGAAAGGATCTGCCCGGGATTGAGCCTGACACACTTACTGCGTCTTATCAGGAGTGGCTGCAGCAGGCGAGTATGGATCTGTACGTGGTAGGGGATACGACACTGGAGGAGGTCGAGAACCTTGTTCAGCGTCATTTCAATGTAGATCGAACGTCCTCCTCTGATTACCAGACACAGGCAGCGGTTCGAGGAAATAAGGAAGTGGAGACCGTTGTTGAGCGACTGAATGTGAGTCAGGGAAAACTCAATATGGGACTCCGTACATCTATCACTTATGGAGATCCTCAGTATGCCGCAGCACTAATGTACAACGGGATTCTCGGTGGTTATCCTCATTCCAAACTGTTTGTCAATGTTCGTGAAAAAGAAAGCCTGGCGTATTACGCGTCTTCGCGATATGACGGACATAAGGGCATTGCAACGATTCAATCCGGGATTGAAATCCCTAATTATGAGAAGGCTGTCACCATCATCAAGCAGCAGCTGGAAGAAATGAAAAGCGGTACAATCAGTGATCTGGAAATGTCTCAGACCAAAGCAATGATCCGTAACCTGCTCAAGGAAATGCAGGATTCTGCTTTTGAGATGATCGCTTATGACTTCAATCGACAGTTGTCTGGCAAAGAGAGAACGGCTGAAGAACTTTTGGCTCAGGTAGAACATATTAGCAAGGAAGATGTACGTGAGGCGGCAGAACAATTCCGTCTGGATACGATTTATTTCTTGCGGGATGAGAAGGAGGAATAATCGGTGGAGAGCATTCGGTATGAGCATTTGCAGGAGACACTATATTACGAAGTAATGGATAACGGACTGCATGTCTATATTTTGCCTAAACCGGGGTTCCAGAAAACGTATGCTACGTTTGCAACCAAGTATGGATCGGTGGATAATCATTTTCAGGTTGAGGGGCAGGAAGAAGTGAAGGTCCCGGATGGGATTGCTCATTTCCTGGAGCATAAAATGTTTGAAGAACCAACAGGCGATATTTTTGCAACATTTGCGTCTCACGGTGCCTCAGCTAATGCGTTTACGAGCTTTGATCAGACGGTTTATTTGTTTTCAGCGACTGAATATGTGAATGAAAATATACAAACATTAGTCAACTTTGTGCAAAATCCTTACTTCACGGATCAAAATGTGGAAAAGGAAAAAGGCATTATTGGACAGGAAATTGACATGTATGCTGATAATCCGGATTGGCGTGTTTATTTTGGATTGATCGAAGCCATGTATCAGAAACATCCGGTGCATATCGATATTGCAGGAACGGTGGAATCCATCCGTACGATTACCAAAGAGATGTTATATGAGTGTTATAACACCTTCTATCACCCGAGTAATATGCTCTTGTTTGTGGTGGGTGGTGTAGATCCACAAGAAGTCATTGATATGGTTCGATCGAACCAGGAGCAGAAGGATTATAAGCCACAGGGGAGCATTCAACGTTTCTTTGAACCTGAGCCTGAGCAGGTAGGAGAAGCCAGACGGGAAGCGAAACTGGCTGTTTCACTGCCCAAATGTCTGTTTGGATTCAAGGAGACGGACGTTGGACTCACGGGGGAACAATTGTTACGGCGAGATATGACAACGCAGCTGATGATGGATCTTTTGTTTGGCTCAAGCACACGAGTATTTCAGAAGCTCTACGATGAAGATCTGATCTCGGACAGCTTTGGACATGAGTATAACAGTTCGCCGCAATATGCGTTTTCAGCCATTGGTGGTGATACAAAAGACCCGGATCAACTGCTCGCGCGTATACGTGAAGAAGTGGATGCCATTGTAGAAAAAGGGTTCGATTCCACGGATTTTGAACGTGCACGCAAAAAGAAAATAGGCGGATATTTGCGTATGCTCAATTCTCCGGAGAACATTGCGCATGAATTTACACGTCAGCAATTCCGTGGCGGTGATTTTTTCAATATGCTGCCGCTCTATGAATCGATTACACTGGAAGATGTAAATCTCAGACTGAGAGAGCATATTCGGTGGGATCATCTGGCTGTATCGCTAGTCGTGAGTCCTTGATATGGAGAGGGGAACGGGACAATTGAAGGCAATCGGGGAAATGACTGTACTGGTAACTGGCGCAAGCGGTGGCATCGGAGCGGCTATCGCAGAACGCTTTGCCAGAGTGGGAATGAATGTTGTTATACACTATATGAAATCGCATGAAGCAGCGAATGAAGCCGCCAGACGGTGCATGGAACAAGGCAGCGGAAAAATCATGACCGTGTCTGCGGATCTTCGCAGCCGGGAACAGATTGAGCGTATGCGTGAGAAGCTGGAGTCGCACAATCTCATGCCAGATATCCTTGTGAACAATGCAGGAATCTCGCACTATGGGATGTTGGCTGATGTTACAGAGGAGATCTGGGATGAAGTGATGGCGATTAACCTCAAAGGCACGTTTATGTGTACACAGGAAATGATGCCTCACATGATCTCCCAAAGGTACGGCCGGATCATTAATGTATCGTCGATCTGGGGGCTGTCTGGTGCTTCTTGTGAGGTGCTGTATTCCACAACCAAGGGTGGGGTGAATGCATTCACCAAAGCGCTTGCGAAAGAACTCGCGCCTTCCGGAGTAACCGTAAATGCCGTTGCTCCTGGTGCCGTTCAGACATCCATGCTGAGCCATCTGGATCAGAGTGAACTGAAGATGCTGGAAGAGGAAATTCCGGCAGGAAGACTTGCTCAACCTGATGAAATCTCATCATTGGTTTATTTTTTGGCTCTCCCTGAATCGGGTTATATCAATGGGCAGATCATCAGTCCAAATGGCGGTTGGTTAACGTAAAAAAAGCAAGAAAACTTGACTGGCTGTGAATGAACCAGGTGAAGGTTGCTGAGAAGCAGTCGTCTTCCGGATTATTTTCAAAATGCTCGTATATAAAATGCCTCGAAAGCACATATTACAACTGTTGATTTTAAATCTCATGCGTCATCTAAGGAGGATTTATCATGTCAACAGAAAAAACAGTGCTCTCCAGTTTTGACACATGGAAGAAGTTCCTGGGTGACCGCGTACTGCAAGCAGAGAAGATGGGGATGAGTGAAGAAACCATCAACAAACTTGCGTATGAAATCGGCGACTTCCTTGATGAGAAAGTCGATCCGGCGAACCATTCCAACCGGGCATTGAAAGAGTTATGGGATGTCGGCGATGCTGATGAGCGTCGTACGATTGCGTGCCTGATGGTCAAATTGGCCAAACAAAACGCATAAGATTACAGATGAAGAGCTCCCGCAAGGGGGCTTTTCTCTAATGATTACAAACGGATTACAGAGCTGTTCTTGTAATTCATTTTCATTTTATATATCATTAACGTGACCCATTTTTAGAAGATGTCTCAGATTGTTGTCCAGTGGATATGTTCTGTTGCTGTCGAATAATGGGGAATAATGCATTACGGGGTGTTGAAATGGAATCTAAACAATGGTACATGGAATATAAAATACATAAGAACAGACCCGGTTTGTTAGGCGATATTGCCTCTATGCTGGGGATGCTTGAAGTGAATATATTGACCATTAACGGTGTTGAAGGCAAAACTCGAGGCATGCTGCTTGAATCGGATGATGATGAAAAAATCCGTTTGCTTGGTGAAATGCTTGGCAAAGTAAACAGCATCACCGTATCGGCTTTGCGGCAACCTAAATTGGTGGATATTTTGGCCGTACGTCATGGCAGATACATTGACCGTGACTCGGATGATCGCAAGACATTTCGTTTCACACGAGATGAACTTGGGTTACTTGTGGACTTTTTGGGTGAAGTATTTAAGAGGGAAGGCAATCAGGTCATCGGTTTGCGCGGAATGCCTCGTGTTGGCAAAACGGAGTCTATTATTGCGGGCAGCGTATGTGCAATGAAGCGATGGACGTTTGTTTCCTCCACACTTCTTCGTCAGACGATAAGGAGTCAAATGTCCGAAGACGAATTGAACCCAAACAATGTCTTCATCATTGACGGAATTGTAAGTACGATTCGTTCCAGTGAGCGGCATTACAACCTGTTGCAGGATATTATGTCCATGCCTAGCACCAAAGTTATTGAACATCCGGATATTTTTGTACAGGAATCCGAATATGATTTTAATGATTTTGATATTATTATTGAATTGCGTAACATTCCCAATGAAGAGATTATTTATGATACGTTTACGGCTAGCTACACCGATGAATTGTAAGGAACCGTACGGAATCATGGAATAGATTAGCAACAACTCAAGAGATAAACATAAGGAGGAGATGGCATGTCTGAACTGGGTCAGCAGTTAAGGGAGGCCCGGCTGCAAAAAGGGATGAGTCTTGACGATGTACAGGAAATGACAAAAATTCGCAAGAGGTATCTGGAGGCCATAGAAGCAGGAGACTATAAAGTGCTGCCGGGTAGCTTCTATGTGCGTGCTTTCATCAAAACCTATGCGGAGACCGTGGGACTGAACCCTGATGAGCTGCTGGAGGGACACAAAAAAGACGTACCCGAAGAAGAGACGGAAGCAACGATGGAACCGGTTATTCAGAAGCGTTCCAGCCGTCCGGTTGAGCGTAGTAATCGGTGGATGTCTGTCGCGTTGATGTGGACATTCCCTGTTTTGATCGTAGTACTGTTGTATGTATACGTGGTGTATAACAATGGTGATGAATCAGATAATCCGGGTCTTGATCAGGTCAAAATTACAGACAGTCAACAACAGCCTGAGGATAAACCGGATCCACCTGCCGACAACGGACAGGCATCTAATCCGCCTGCGACAGACTCAGGTACTGACGGTACTGGTGAGGGCGACGCTGGCGGTAACGGTGGCGGTACAGACACTGAAGGACAGACGGACGGTCAAACTGATGGCCAAACGGACGGACAGACGGATGAAACTGAGGAAAAACCAACTGACAATTCACCGTCTAATGTGACTGTTGCAGAAGATGGGAAATCAGGGAATATTACGAACTTTAAAGTTAACGGTAGTGCAGGGCAACCTGTAACGGTTACGATCAAAGCAACAGGTCATAGCTGGCTGGAAGTGTATAAAGGCGAAAACTCCAGTGGAGAGAAGTTGGAGTATGGTAACACAGCCGAAGGTGACAGCTATACCTTTGAGTTGGATAGTGTAGGTATGTATATTAAGTCTGGTTACGCTGCAGCGACCACGATTGAGGTTGGCGGGCAGGTTGTAACGGATGGCAAGGCGACCAATCGGATCCGTTTGAAGCTTGGTGAAGATAGTAGTGGCACTACTTCTTCCACAGGTGTTGAAAATGGATCAACGGACGGTACAGGGGGTACCACGGGTAGCGAATAACCGGGTCAACTGCAGGAGACAATAATCGTGTCTTAACTTGCAGTTAACTTTTGGTGAAGTGAGGTGGATGGCTGTGACAGTCAGCTGGATCGTAACAGGTTTAGGGATCATTGTCAGCCTCCTGGGTTATTACCTGACTCCAAGTGCTTGGGGTTACGGAATATTGGGTTTTGGACTTGCACATGTACTTTTGGGTGTGCTCGATATGTTCAGACAGCCCAACCGCAGCCGCTATTAGGTTGGAAGCTAAACCAGCGAGCATTTTTGGCAGCCACTTGAAGTGGAAGCCAAAAATGCTTTTTTCTTTGTGTAAAACAGCTTGAAATTAGACTTTTGCTTAAGGTATCCTCTATAATGTTACAGAACATACGATTAACTGAAAGGGTGACTGGTTTGAGCTCAGAAAATTCATTTGATATCGTGTCCAAAATGGACTTGCAAGAACTGACAAATGCCGTTACACAAACCGAGAAAGAAATTGGCGCTCGTTATGACTTCAAGGGCAGCAAGAGCAGCCTGAAACTGGATAAGGATGCGTTAACGATCGTATCTGATGATGAGACCAAACTCAAGGCTGTCATTGAAGTGCTGCAATCCAAAATGGCGAAGCGTGGTCTACCATTGAAAAACATTGATTACGCAAAGGTAGAGCCAGCGTCTTCTGGTACAGTCCGCCAGCGTTTGAATTTTAAACAGGGGATTGATCAGGACATCGCCAAGAAAATCAATATCCTGATTCGGGACTCCAAGATGAAGGTGAAGAGTCAGATTCAGGGAGATCAACTTCGGGTAACTGGTAAGAGTAAAAATGATTTGCAAGCTGTCATGCAGTTGCTAAATGGTGCTAACCTGCCTCTGGATTTGCAATATACAAATTTCAAGTAATAAGGCCTTTTTGTAGCAAAAGTGTTTTTTGACACGGTATTGGGCGTATATTATACTAAGTGTGCATTGCTGGCAGTCAAGCATCAAGTCCAGTCCTCATCGTTTGCTGACTTTGTGAAAAGCAGTACATCTTCTGGAAGTCACCGGAACGTTTAAAGCGTTTTGCTTTTGAGCGGTTGACTTTATTTTTTGCGTTTCTACATAGTGGGATCATGTTAATATGGATTGACATTGAAACTGTACATTTCATGTTCCGGATGATGATAACGGGATTATGATGATTGTTTGGAGTAATGGAGGATATGAGGGAGGGCGTCTTGTGAATTTACCCAACCGGATTACGCTTGCACGAATTTGCTTAATCCCTTTTTTGATGGTGTTCCTGCTCGTGGATTTTCCATTTTATCCAGAGCCGTTGCAGCTTGGAAGCTTGTCGCTTCCGTATAATCAACTGATTGCTGCTGTTATTTTTATCATCGCCGCAAGCACAGATGGAATTGACGGATACCTTGCGCGGAAAAATAACATGGTTACCAATCTGGGGAAACTGCTCGATCCACTCGCAGACAAGTTGCTGGTTACTGCAGTTTTGATCTCGCTTGTGGAGATGGGCAAGCTGGATTCCTGGATTGCAGTTGTCATTATTAGTCGTGAATTTGCAGTTACCGGCTTGCGTCAAATTGCATTGCTGGATGGTTCGGTTGTTGCCGCCAGTGCTTGGGGCAAGCTGAAGACTGTAGTGCAGATTGTGGCGATTGTGCTGTTGCTGTTGAACAATTTCCCGTTTTCATACACGGGTATTCACGTCGATATTATCGCGGTATGGGCAGCAGCGCTTATTACCATCTGGTCGGGTATCGATTACTTTATTAAAAACAAAAACCTGCTTCATTTAACAAAAGCATAATGGTTTGTTCTTAATTGGGTAATCATGAAGGAAGCATTGGGTCAGGGGCAATAGGAAATTATCCTATTGCCCTTTGATCACTCACCACGTGTACAGGAGGATGCTCAATGAAGGCAGAAATCATTGCAGTTGGCACAGAGCTACTGCTTGGACAAATCGTCAATACCAATGCCAGATACCTATCCCGTGAATTGGCTGCGATGGGGATCGATGTATATTTCCAAACGGTGGTTGGGGATAACCTGAACCGACTTAGTGAAGCTATTCGCATTGCGCAGAGCCGTGCAGACGTTATTTTATTTTCCGGTGGCATCGGACCTACCCAAGATGATCTGACCAAGGATGCGCTCGCAGCTGTTCTTAACCGGAAACTGCATACAGATCGAATGGCAATGGACAAAATTGAGAGCTTTTTCAGAGATCGTAATGTGGATATGACAGAGAATAACCGACGTCAGGCGATCGTTATTGATGGCGGAACACCTCTGGCCAATGAAACGGGCCTTGCGGCAGGAAATGCGATTTCTGACAATGACAAATATTATGTTGTGATGCCTGGACCACCTAAAGAGTTGATTCCAATGTTTGAACAGGAAGTCAAACCTTGGCTGTTCCAGCATGTACTCACAGAAGAGATGCCGATCTATTCCCGAATGCTCAAATTCGCAGGTATTGGTGAATCTGCTCTTGAAGATCGACTTCTGGATCTGATTGACGCGCAGACAGACCCTACGATTGCTCCTTACGCGAGCGAAGGCGAAGTTACGGTACGTGTCTCCACAAAGGCTGCGAGTGAGGGAGAGGCGAAGCTGAAGCTGGATGCGATGGAAGTTCAGATTCGGGAACGTTTGACAGAACATCTCTACGCGAACGAGGATGTGCCTATAGAGTACACGATTGTAACTATGATGTCTGACATGGGGCTGACGCTCAGCGCTGCTGAGAGCTGTACAGGAGGGCTTGTCATGCAGAGTCTGACCTCTGTACCCGGAAGTGCATCAATGCTCAAAGGTGGTATTGTTTGTTACTCCAATGAAATTAAAGAAAAGCTGCTGAATGTGCCTCATGATTATCTGGAGGGTGAAGATGCACCTGGGGCGGTAAGTCCTGAGGTTGCAAAAGTGCTTGCTGAGCAGATCCGCATGATTGGCGATGCTGATTTTGGCTTGGCTGTTACCGGTGTAGCTGGACCGGGATATTCGGAACGCAAGCCACCCGGACTTGTCTTCATCGCTCTTGCAGAACGTGGAAAAGAGACGGAAATCCATGAGCTACGTATTAATGGTAATCGCGAGACGGTTCGCATTCGTTCAGCCAAAGCAATTCTATATCGCTTATGGCAAAAACTTGTGGCGATGGATTGATTAGTTAATAGCTTCGATTGCATTTACAGTTCCAAGCAAGTATAATTAAGGAAGACGGAAGAACCGTAGAATTAGGCTTTACAGCCTTGTTTACGGTTCTTTTTTCTGTTTAATGGAAAGTTTCCTTGAGGAAGAGGCGCCTCGGCCTTTACAAAAAAAACGAATGTATGTTCGAAAAAAAGCTTGGCAAACGTGTTAAAACAAGGTATCATTATCTTATAAACAGTAAAGGGTGTGAGCTTATTGTCAGACCGTCGTGCCGCGCTTGATATGGCGCTCCGTCAAATAGAGAAGCAATTTGGTAAAGGATCCATCATGAAACTGGGTGAGTCCACTCATATGAATGTGGAAATTATTCCCAGTGGTTCCTTGGCTTTGGATATTGCATTAGGAACAGGCGGCTTGCCTAAAGGCCGTATTGTTGAAATATATGGACCTGAATCCTCTGGTAAAACAACCGTAGCATTGCATGCTATCGCTGAAGTACAAAGAGCGGGTGGACAAGCTGCATTTATCGATGCCGAGCATGCTCTTGACCCACAGTACGCAAGCAAACTTGGTGTTAATATTGATGAATTGCTTCTGTCTCAGCCAGATACGGGTGAGCAAGGGTTGGAAATTGCAGAAGCTCTTGTACGCAGTGGTGCAGTAGATATCGTCGTTATTGACTCTGTAGCCGCATTGGTTCCAAAAGCAGAGATTGAAGGCGAAATGGGCGATTCACACGTTGGTTTGCAAGCGCGTTTGATGTCTCAGGCGCTGCGTAAACTGTCTGGTGCAATCAGCAAATCCAAAACAATCGCAATCTTCATTAACCAGCTTCGTGAGAAAGTCGGCGTTATGTTTGGTAACCCGGAAACAACACCTGGTGGTCGTGCTCTGAAGTTTTATTCCACAGTACGTCTGGATGTGCGTCGTATTGAGAGTATCAAATCAGGCAATGACATGATTGGTAACCGTACTCGTATTAAAGTTGTGAAAAACAAAGTGGCACCTCCGTTTAAACAAGCGGAAGTGGATATCATGTATGGCGAGGGTATTTCGAGAGAAGGCAGTATCATTGACATTGGTACAGAGCTGGACATCGTTAATAAAAGTGGTGCTTGGTACTCCTACGAAGGCGAGCGTTTAGGACAAGGTCGTGAGAACGCAAAGCAGTTCATGAAAGAGCATAAAGATATTGCTGACATCATTGAACAAAAAATTCGTGTAGCCAGTAACTTGGTTACTGCAGTTCCTGCGCCAACGAGTGAAGAGCAACAAAAAGAAGCAGCAGAAGAACAAGAATTGTTTGAAATCAACGAGTAATCTCTCAAAACCTCCCTTGTAGGGAGGACCCTGAGGGTGTTCCCCACTGGACTCCGTAAACTTATCTGATTGAGCTTGGATCAATCTGGATAATGGATTGTAGTGGGAGTACTCGTGCTGTCTAACAGCCCCTGTCCCAATGGACAGGGGCTGTTAGCACGCTAACTGTGGAGTAAAGGCCGGGCAGAGTTCCCGGTCTTTTGTATTATTGGTGTTCTTTGTCTTATCTGAAGGTGTGTTTGGCGTAGTCAGAATGAAAATGTTATGAAAGGGGAGACCAGAATGGATCAACATGACGAGGATTTATATGAAGAAGCAGAACAGGATGGCCTATCCCAATTTCCGGACAACGAAGAACTTATTATTACACGTGTAGAACGAACGAAGAGCAGGCAAGCTCGTTATCGAATCACTTTTGGCATCCACTCCATTACGGTTCTTGAAGATGTGATGATTAAATACAGGATGACTCAAGGTAATACGTTTATGAAGAAGGATCTGGAAGATATCATTCTAGCTGACGAGCGACAGCGGACGTATGCACAGTCTCTGCGTTTTTTGGAGCATAAGCCACGTACGCGCCATGAATTAAGTCAGAAACTTCGTCAGAAGGAGTTTGCTGCACCTTTGATTGAAGAGGCGCTGGATCGGCTTGAGCGGGAGAACCTGGTGGATGACGATCTATTTGCGAAGGAATGGACAAGACAGCGTATGGAGGGCAAGCGGAAGGGAAAACTGTGGATAAGGCAAGAGCTGCGTCAAAAGGGCATTGCCAATGATCTCATTGTTGAGGCACTAGAAGGGATAAGTACAGATGCGGAATTTGAGACTGCTTTGAGTGCCGGACGAAAAAAATGGAATCAGGTCAAAGGGGACGTCAAAGAGAAGAAAAATAAAACGCTTCCCTTCCTAATGAGACGTGGTTTTTCAATGGATATGGTGCGCAAGGTCGTGAATTGTTTAATTGAAGAAGATGAGGCTGGGGACCCTGAAGATGACGAAGCGTTGTTATGGGATTAGCAGACTAGAGTCTCTATACTGCATTCTCTTGACAATTTCTTTCGTCAAATACTAAAATGGACATGAGTCTGTAAGAAATGGACAACCCTTTTTCCTTCCAAAAAAGCGGTTTCGGTTTCTTAAGATTTATACCATTCTTAATTATGGGTTCGCTGGAAACAGTGAATAGTACGTGGAAACATGTACATGTGAAATGAAAATCGGCGGGGGATCGCCGTGAGTATTCGTTATTCCCAAACATATGTAAGGTTTGAAAACTGCAAATTGACCCAAGGAATGCCTTGGAGGAACCAACGAGGAGGTGAACAGTATGGAAATTGCAATCACGATCGCTCTCGTTGCAGCCGCGCTATTCATTGGGTTCGGAGTAGGATATTTTATTCGCAAATCTCTTGCAGAGGCTAAAATCTCTAGTGCGGAACAAGCTGCCGTACAAATCGTGGAGAACGCGAAGAAAGAGGCAGAAGCACTGAAGAAAGAAACGGTGCTGGAGGCGAAGGATGAAATCCATCGCATTCGCGCTGAAGCTGAAAAAGACACTCGTGAACGTCGGAATGAAATTCAACGACAAGAAAGACGATTGTTGCAAAAAGAAGAGTCGCTGGATAAAAAATTGGAATCACTCGAACGTAAAGAAGAGCAAGTGGCTAACAAAGAGAAACGAATTGATGAGACTCAGCAGCAGATCGAAATGATTTACAAAAACCAGGTGACAGAGTTGGAACGTATATCCAACCTCACCATGGAAGACGCACGCAGTATCATACTGTCCAACGTAGAACAGGAAGTTCGTCATGAGACGGCTCAAATGATCAAGGACATTGAACAACAAGCGAAGGAAGAAGCGGACAAAAAGTCCCGCGAGATTATTACGCTCGCCATCCAACGTTGTGCGGCTGACCACGTAGCGGAAACAACGGTATCTGTTGTTACCCTGCCAAATGAAGAAATGAAAGGCCGGATTATCGGTCGTGAAGGACGTAACATCCGTGCGCTTGAAACCCTTACAGGGATTGACCTCATTATCGATGATACGCCAGAAGCTGTTATTCTGTCGGGCTTTGACCCGATTCGCCGTGAAATCGCCCGTACTGCCCTGGAGAAACTGGTGGCTGATGGACGTATTCACCCGGCACGGATTGAAGAGATGGTTGAGAAATCCCGCAAAGAAGTGGATGAGCGCATCCGTGAATACGGTGAGCAAGCTACCTTTGAAGTGGGCGTGCATGGTCTGCATCCGGATCTGATCAAAATTTTGGGCCGGTTGAAGTTCCGTACAAGTTACGGTCAGAACGTCTTGAAACATTCCATGGAAGTCGCTTATCTGGCTGGACTGATGGCTGGCGAACTGGGAGAAGACGTAACTCTGGCAAGACGTGCAGGTCTATTGCATGACATCGGTAAAGCGCTGGATCACGAAGTGGAAGGATCACACGTCGAAATTGGCGTGGAACTGGCGAAGAAATACAAAGAACATCCGGTTGTAATCAACAGTATCGCGTCCCATCACGGAGATTGCGAAGCGACTTCGGTCATTGCCATGTTGGTTGGCGCAGCAGATGCGCTCTCCGCAGCAAGACCAGGCGCACGCCGCGAAACGCTGGAAACGTATATCAAACGACTGGAGAAGCTGGAAGAAATCTCAGAATCCTTCGAAGGTGTCGAGAAATCGTACGCCATTCAGGCCGGACGCGAAGTTCGCGTTATGGTACAGCCTGAGAAGATCGATGATGCTGAAGCATTCCGCTTAGCCCGTGACATCACGAAGATGATTGAGAATGAACTCGACTATCCGGGTCACATCAAAGTCACCGTCATCCGGGAAACCCGTGCGGTTGAATACGCAAAATAGAGCATTACGGAAAAGTGGCCGCAGTAGTGGGCCACTTTTCCTGTTGATAGCCTGTTAAAGGCAACTACACATCATGGAGCATGAGATAGAGTCCTGCAAAGGTTCAACATTTGAAGTAAGAGGACTTTGCAGGAATTGAGGAGGCAGTAATCAATGAAAGTTTTGTTTATTGGTGACATTGTAGGTAACGTGGGACGTAAGGCATTAAAGGAAAATTTACCGTATCTGAAATCGAAGTATAAGCCACATGTAGTGATTGTGAATGGTGAAAATGCGGCAGCAGGTCGCGGCATTACCGGCGCAATCGCAAATGAGTTTTTCAACTGGGGTGTACATGGTATTACACTTGGTAATCATACTTGGGACAATAAGGATATTTTTGATTTTATAGATGATGAGCCCCGCATGATTCGTCCAGCGAACTTTCCACCAGGCACACCAGGACGAGGGTACACGGTTGTCAAAGGCGAAGGGAAAGAGCTGGCGATTGTCAATCTTCAAGGAAGAACGTTCCTGCCTGCTCTGGATTGTCCATTCCGTGTAGCTGATGAAATTGTAGATGAGCTGCGCCAAGACCATAAATGTATTTTGGTCGATATGCATGCTGAAGCGACGTCAGAAAAGATTGCCATGGGATGGCATCTGGATGGACGTGCGTCTCTCGTTGTAGGTACACATACGCATGTACAGAGTAATGATGATCGGATTTTGCCTGGAGGAACAGCTTACTTGACGGATGCAGGCATGGTAGGGCCTCGTGACGGTATATTGGGTATGGAGCGTGAGGCCGTGCTGCGTAAGTTCTACACCCAGCTACCTGTACGTTTTGTTGTGGATGATGGCAAATGGCACTTCCATGGTGTTTTTGTTGAAATTGATGAAGCCACAGGTGCGGCAACACGCATCGAAAAAATTCGTCTGACGGAGGACGAGTGGCGCATGGAATAGGGGTATTGTCCCAATTTGCAGGGAAACCCGTCTAAAAAGAAGGAATTTTTTTGCCTCCCGCGAATAACATCTAGTAAGTGGAAACAAACTTTCAACATTCCCAGGGAGGTACTTACCATGGATGTATTAAAAGTTTCAGCAAAGTCCAATCCTAATTCTGTAGCCGGCGCTCTTGCAGGGGTTCTTCGTGAACGTGGAAATGCTGAACTGCAGGCAATTGGAGCGGGAGCACTGAACCAAGCCATTAAAGCGGTAGCGATAGCCCGGGGATTTGTAGCACCAAGCGGAGTTGACCTGATTTGTATTCCAGCTTTTACAGACATTGTGATCGACGGCGAGGACCGAACGGCCATTAAGCTGATTGTGGAGCCCAGATAATACATGCAGTATGCATTGAACCTGTTTACGATGTAGACAGGTTTTTTTGCGTTTTTTTTGCAATCACATATTGAGGAGGGTTTAAGATGTCCATGTCTGATTGGCGTGTAGCTGATTTTCACTGTGATGCACTGAGCAAAATTTTGATGCAGCCTGCCCTTTCATTTGAAAATGCTCCACAACTGGATGTGAACTTGCAACGTTTGAAAGAGGGGAATGTAGAATTGCAGGCGTTCGCCATCTATTTACCCGAAGTGCTTGGCAGAGGCAAGTTTGAACATGTGATGGGGCAGTTGGAGATTTATCGTAGACGTGTGGAGAGAAGTCAGGAGCGGCCTGGCGGCACACAGACGTTGTTATGGCGTGAACAGGTGGCTCAGGTGGGGCAAACAGGGGGGCCGTGGGGATTAATCACACTGGAGGGTGTGGATGGCCTGGAGGGCAACCTGTTCTATCTGGAGTTATGTTATCAGATGGGCGTTCGAATTATTGGACTAACGTGGAATTATGCCAATTGGGCGGCTGACGGAGTAATGGAGAAGCGTGGAGCAGGTCTGACCGAGAAGGGGAAGGAACTGGTGCGCCAGTGTAATGAAATCGGAATGCTGCTCGACGTGTCACATCTGACAGAGAAAGGTTTCTGGGAACTGGCTGACTTGAGCAAACGTCCTTTTATCGCCTCCCATTCCAACAGTTATAGCGTATGTCCCCATGTGCGTAATCTGAAAGACGATCAGATTCAGGCTATCATTGCCCGGGAAGGGCGGATCGGACTGACGTTTGTACCCTGGTTTGTAAAGCAGGAGGGTGAGGTACGTATAGAAGATCTGCTGCCTCATATTGAGGAGATCTGTTCTCTCGGCGGGCAGCATCATCTGATGATGGGGTCTGATTTTGATGGAATTTCAACGTATATTCAGAGACTTGAACATTCAGGACATTATCCGAGACTGACGGAAATCCTGCTCAAGCATTATGATGAACATTTAGTGCGCGGCTGGTTGTGGGGGAATGCGATGAGTTATCTGGGGGAACACTTGCCAGAGAGCAATCCGAAGATGCAGATGAAGGGGAATTCCATGAAATAGTGAACTGGTGTGTGCTTTGAATGTGTTGAATTGAAACTTGTTTTCCAAATAAAGGAGGGGAATGATGGTGAAATAAGTGTATTTCATGAATTTTCACCAGTTCGTTTTCATTTCACTCCAAAAAGGGGTATAATACCATTGGATTGTTAAGAGCCTGAGTACAGGCCATAGATAAACAAGGAGTGAATTTACAATGAGTAAAACAGTACCTGTGGGCGTATCTGCCCGTCACATTCATGTATCCCAAGAGCACGTTGAAATTTTGTTTGGTAAAGGTTATGAACTGACTGAATTTAAACCTCTGTCCCAGCCTGGCCAATACGCTGCTAACGAAACTGTAGCGGTAATTGGTTCGAAAGGACAGTTTGATAAAGTGCGTATCCTTGGACCTGTTCGTCCTGAAACGCAACTGGAGATCTCCATGACAGATTCATTTGCGATTGGTGTTAAAGCACCTGTACGTGAATCTGGAAGCATTGAAGGTACACCAGGAATCACAATTAAAGGTCCTGCTGGCGAAGTAACGATTGATAAAGGTGTTATCGTTGCTGCTCGTCACATTCACTTCCATACTTCTGATGCTGCTAAATGGGGTATCGAGGACAAACAAATGTTGAAAGTTCGTCTGGGTGGAGATCGTGGTCTGGTACTGGAAAATGTACTGGCTCGTGTATCCGATTCTTTCGCACTGGACATGCATATTGATACAGATGAAGCTAACGCTGCTGGCGCTCGTAATGGCGACACTGCTGAAATCATCGATTAATTACATGTAATAGCCTCAGCCCCCAATTATGGCGGTCTGAATAACATATAAACCTGAGCACAGCCAACAGGGGCCGGTTAATTCCAGCCCTGATGGCAAGGCTCAGGTTTTTGTGTTTTCTGAGTGTTCTTCTGAGCATGGCATGTTTCGGATTAGACGAAGGGAGATGCGCTTTGGATGTGGAACTACAGCCCAATTCATGCTATAATTTGCTGTAATGCTCTTTTAATGTTCCAAGCAAGATATTCATGTGGAACAGGGATGAATGAACGATTTTTTATTAATAGAGGCTGTAAGGAGTGACCGAAGGAAATGGCTAAAGACTCAAAAAAGGATTACTCCCAATATTTTGATTTTTCCGATGCCAAAGTAATTTCGCAAGATGAATTCAGCAAAAAGATAAGAATCCGGGGCCGTGAGATTAACATCAAATCGGAACCCAATCATCGTCAGGAGAAACAGCGGGGCAAGGAAGACGTCCAGGTGCTTTACGAAAATGCCGTTCCCGATGAACTGAAAAACATAGGGAAAGGTAAACACTATATTGTATATACGTATGGATGTCAGATGAACGAGCATGACTCGGAGACCATCAAAGGACTCCTTGAGTCTATGGGATATCAGGCTACAGAGAATCGCAAAGAAGCTGATATTATTCTGCTCAATACGTGTGCCATACGAGAAAATGCGGAAGATAAAGTATTTGGTGAGCTTGGTCACCTCAAAACGCTAAAACTCGAACGTCCGGGATTGTTACTTGGCGTATGCGGTTGTATGTCCCAAGAAGAAGGCGTCGTCAACCGAATCATGCAGAAGCATGGCTTTGTGGATATGATCTTTGGTACACATAACGTGCATCGACTGCCACATCTAATCCAGGAAGCGTTGTTCAGCAAAGAAATGGTTGTTGAGGTATGGTCCAAGGAAGGCGACATCATTGAGAACCTGCCGAAGAAACGTGAGGGTATGCGCGGCTGGGTGAACATTATGTATGGCTGCGACAAATTCTGTACATATTGCATCGTTCCGTTTACGCGGGGCAAAGAACGCAGTCGTCGTCCGGAAGATGTCATTGCCGAAGTTAGGGATTTGGCACGACAAGGCTTTAAGGAGATCACGCTGCTTGGTCAAAATGTGAATGCGTACGGCAAGGACTTCACCGACCTGAACTACAGTTTTGGTGACTTGATGGATGCCATTCGCCAAATTGATATTCCGCGGGTACGTTTTACAACCAGTCACCCACGTGACTTTGATGACCACTTGATTGAAGTGCTGGCCAAGGGCGGAAATCTGGTGGAGCACATTCATCTTCCGGTGCAATCTGGCAGTTCAGAAGTACTCAAACGTATGAGCCGCAAGTATAACCGGGAACACTATCTGAAGCTGGCTGACAAAATTAAAAAGGCCATCCCGGATGTTGTGTTAACAACGGATATTATTGTTGGTTTTCCGGGGGAAACGGAAGAACAGTTTGAAGATACACTTTCCCTTGTCCGTGAAGTAGGGTATGATTTTGCCTATACCTTTATTTATTCCCCGCGTGAAGGTACACCGGCTGCAGTGATGGAAGACAACGTACCGATGGAAGTGAAGAAGGAACGTTTGAAGCGCTTGAACGAAACGATCAACGAATACAGCCACCGAAGCAATGAAGAGCAACGCGGCAAAATCGTTGAAGTGCTCGTTGAAGGCGAGAGCAAACGGAATTCCGAAGTTCTGGCAGGACGTACACGCAGCAACAAGCTGGTGCATTTTGAAGGACCTAAAGATTTGATCGGTACTTTCGTACAAGTGGAAATCACTGATCCGATGACTTTTTATATTAGGGGCAACCTGCTCTCCGAGCCGGTAGCTGCCAATCAGTAATACACACACACAAATAAGATGAATGATTTTTTGCACTTAGCGGGGTTACGCCGAGCGTAGCGAAGGTGACGGAATCGATTCTGTAGAAGCGAAGCGTTCGCCTTTGTCTCCGAATTTTAACCTTGAACAATCTTAATCGAAAAAATTCGGAGACAACAGCGATCAAAAGAACGATCCGACACCGCAGCGGTCACTCAGCAGTCGACTGAGCTTAATGCAACATTGAGTTTTCATCTTATATCATCTCATAGAATGGAGCGATTTCAGTGGCGCAGGAAGAAGTGCAGTACAACCATTATGGAATGCCAACCTACGATACGCGCAATCTGGTCATACGCGACGACATTATGGGAAAAGCCAAAGAATTGGCTGATATGCTCGGAACGAGTGAGGAAGTTAGACAGTTTCAACAGGCTGAAACCAAAATTCGGGATCATGAGCGCATCCAGCAGTTGATTGCAACGATCAAGAAAAAACAAAAAGAGATTGTTGCTTTTGAAAGCTTCAAAAATGTGGAGATGGTCAGCAAAATTGAACAGGAAATTGAAGATCTGCAAAGCGAACTGGACAGTATTCCATTGGTTACGGAATTCCAGCAGAGCCAGAGCGACATCAACTACTTGCTTCAACTAGTGATCTCTGTAATCCGGGATACGGTTTCTGAAAAAGTAAACGTGGAGGCTGGAACGGATTCACCTCCGACCAGTTGCGGTTAAATGACGGAAGGGTGCGGACGCTGTCCGCGCCTTTTTTGACATTACATAACCGTTAATGTGGAGTGGCTATCGCCAAGTACTCGGAATATAATTCCAAGCAAAGCTCCACGCTGTGGGGTTATTTTGTGTGGCGCGGCTGATTTTTAATGATAAAGGCACATGACATCAAGAGAGCTTGATACGTACAGTGAATAAAGGAGAAATGAATAATGAGTATTTTGGACAAAATGGTGGAAGACGGAGACGGACGATTCTGGGGATTTCTCGGCTGTCGTTATATTAAAGGAGACGGAAAAGAAGTAAAGATTGCGTTGACAGCAGGCGAACATCATACCAACTCCATGGGGATTATTCATGGGGGTGTATTGACTTCACTGATGGACCAGGCGATGGGTATGGTTGCAACAGCAGCAATGGAAGTAGACGGCTGTGTGACAACAAATTTGAACGTACATTTTCTTGCACCAATGAAACAAGGGGAATTAACGGTGACAGCTACGGTACTGCATCAAGCAGGACGCAGTGTTACGACTCAATCGGAGGTTCGTGATGCATCGGGCACGTTGGGATGTATGGCTACGGCGACATTCCGCATAGCACGCCCGAGAACGTAACGCATGAATCCTGCGGTTGACAAAAGATATTATTATGTCATAATGAAATTATCAAAATGAAAATAGTCGGTGGTGCCCATGAGCGAAAACTACGAACACTTCAATGCAGAGAGCGACGAACAAGCAGCACGTGCTTATAGTTCCCAAAAATATCGTACCCCCGATGGTGTTCCTGCGGATATCGTTATGTTCACCTTAACCAAGCGGGAGCGCAAGACGGTGACGAAGACACTTCCCATTCGGGAACTGAAAGTGATGCTGATCAAGCGCAAAGGCTGGCCTTTTGCAGGCAGATGGGCATTACCCGGTGGATTTTGTCAGGAGAATGAATCCATCTACGGTGCAGCTAAGCGTGAGTTGATGGAAGAGACAGGTGTAGACGGTGGACATCTGGAATACTTGAATGTATACAGTCAGCCGGGTCGTGACCCGAGGGGCTGGATTATCTCACACGCATTTTTCGCGCTTGTAGAAGAATGGATGCTGGATCAACGCCAAGCGGCAGATGATGCTGAGGATGTTGGGTTGTTCACGATTCAGGAGGCGCTACAAGAACTGGAACTGGCCTTTGATCACAGAACAATCATTGAAGATGCTTATCGACGTATTCAACAGCAGATGCTGGAAACGACGATTGCTCGTCAGTTCCTGCCACGTGATTTTACATTAAGTGAATTATATCAGGTTATTCAAAGTGTTGTACCGGATTTTGAAGAACCAAACTTCATTCGCAAGATTACGTCTACCCGCAGCCGTAAAGGCATTGTGGAAGAAGTAAGAGATGAAGAGGGGAACCTCGTGAGTTCCAACCAGTACTCGCAGCGTCCGGCGCAGCTATATCGTTTTACAGAACTTGTACCACGCCTTTCCATCTATACGTAATAAGGTGTAGATGTGTCAATCTGATTGAATCAGGATCAACCATTTCTGGGCTAAGGGAGTGTTGACGATGAAAGCACTGATTGTCATTGATTTTACGAAGGATTTTGTGACAGGTTCTTTGCCTGTAGGTCAGCCGGCAGTAGAGATCGAAGAGACAATTGCAGCTGTAACCGAGGCCTACTGTAAGAACAAACATGAGGTAATCATGGCTGTGGATCTACACGAAGAAAATGATCCGTATCACCCGGAGACTGTACTTTTCCCACCTCATAACATCAGAAATACGGAGGGAAGACAGTTATATGGTCGTCTTGCCCGAGTGATGGAAGAACGGAAAACAGATATACAGTGGATGGATAAGACGAGATATAGTGCATTCTGTGGGACCGATCTGGAACTCAGACTGCGTGCACGTGGTATTACGGATATTGCACTGATTGGGGTATGCACGGATATTTGCATATTGCATACCGCAGTGGACGCTTACAATAAAGGTTTTCATATTACGGTATACGAAGATGCCGTTGCCAGCTTCAATCCGGCAGGGCATGAGTGGGCACTTGGACATTTTCGTTCCAGCCTTGGTGCTTCGGTGGTTAAGGCGAGCGAGACAGTCTTGGCTTAATTTACTCCATAGTCATGTTTGGTTGACTCCATGTTAGGAACCGGATGAATGTGGTGAATGGTGTATAGAGTTTTTTACGGGAGACTTGTTTGTTTAATACGGATGAACAGAATCATGAAGAATGAGTCTCCATATGTTAACCCGTGTTCACAGATGAAATCTGGGGGCACGAGCGGAAGTCAGAGAGGATGAGACAAATGCAGACAACTAGCCTGGCTTTACATACGGATAAATATCAGATCAATATGATGTACGCCCATTGGGTGAATGGTACTCACAAGCGGAAGGCGGTATTTGAAGCCTATTTCCGTAAGCTTCCTTTTGGTAACGGATATGCGGTATTTGCCGGATTGGAACGTATTGTGAACTATATCAGCCAGCTTCGGTTTACGATGGACGACATCAAATTTTTATCCAAACAAGAGGAAAATTACGATCCGGTCTTTCTGGAAGAGTTGCTCCAGTTTTCATTTCAGGGGACGATTCATTCCATGAAGGAGGGTGCAATTGTTTTCCCTGACGAACCGCTCATTCGGGTAGAAGGCTCCATTATGGAGACTCAATTGGTGGAGACGGCGATACTTAACTTCATGAATTATCAGACGTTGATTGCAACCAAGGCTTCGCGGATCAAACAGGTAGCACAACAGGATACGTTGCTCGAATTCGGCACACGGCGTGCGCAGGAAGCGGATGCTGCCATCTGGGGCGCACGTGCCTCGTATGTAGCAGGCTTCGATGCAACGTCTAATATGCTGGCCGGAGAGCGCTTTGGGATCCCAACAGCAGGTACACATGCCCATTCCTGGGTACAGAGCTTTATGAGCGAACAGGAGGCGTTTGACGTGTATGCCAAAGTGTTGCCTGATCAGGTTACACTGCTGGTTGATACCTTTGACACATTGAACAGTGGGGTACCTCACGCCATCAAAACAGCCAAGAAGTTGGAGAGCCAAGGCAAAAAGATGAATGCGATTCGTCTCGACAGTGGTGACCTAGCGTACTTGTCGATTCAGGCACGTCAGATGTTGGATGAGGCTGGGCTGGATTATGTGAAAATTGTAGCATCCAATGATTTGGATGAAAATACGATTTTCAACCTGAAGGCTCAAGGAGCACGGATTGATACATGGGGTGTTGGTACACAGTTGATTACCGCTTCTGACCAGCCATCTTTGGGTGGAGTGTACAAATTGGTGGAGCGTGAAGTGGACGGTGCCATGTTGCCTACGATCAAAATATCTGCCAATCCTGAAAAGGTGTCCACTCCAGGTAAAAAGGAAGTGTTCCGGATCATTGATCCGAAACATGGCAAAGCGATAGCAGATTATATCTGCTATCCAGAGGAAGAGCAGCCGCTACAGGGCGGACCGCTCAAGCTGTTCAACCCGCTACACCCTTACCTGAAAAAGACGGTTACCCGCTACGAAGCGGTCAATATGCTGGAGCCAATCTTTGTGAATGGACGTAAAGTGTATGAACTGCCTAATCTGGATGAGATTCGTGCGTATCACCGGGAACAGATGAACCTCTTCTGGCCTGAATACCAACGGAAGCTCAACCCGGAGATCTACCGTGTGAACATCAGCCCTGCGGCATGGAATATGAAGCAGAAGCTCATTGCGGAACATGTGAAATCCACAGAGGAATAATTCACACATAAGAATTACAGAGAGGCATAACCAGTGAGGTATACTGGCTTATGCCTTTTTGATGCCTATAAAATGTATACGTTCTTAGCGGAGTTGAACAATTCGATGATCGCAAGAAGTAATTTCAGCTATACGCGTTCTGTCTTCTGTGAAAGTACGTCGACAGTTGATAGACGTTATTCTATATGATCCCGATGAGGTGGACCAGTGATGTAAGAAATCTCATGGACAGACTGCCATGGTAACAGGCTATACTGGAAATAGTCATGCCCAATTCAAGAGGTTGTAGGGGAAAAGTAGTAATTATTTCTCGGGAAAGCGCAGGAGCCGCCAAATTCTGCATCGCATTGTTTCAATCCCGTAGCTGTAGGGGATGAAAGTAAGAGGAGGTGCAGACATGAGATGGATATTAGGACTGGTCTGGATCGCTTTTATTGCCTATGCATTGTTGTTGGCACCGGGGCAGTCACCTGGAAGTGATCCGATATTCAAAGAACTGATTACAATGCAAAGCAAAGAGCCCTGGTTACTTACGGTATTTTCGTGGTTAGGTATTTTCCCGGCAGTTTATGCCTGTATGCTGTTAAGAACATCTGTGAAAGAACGAGGTGGCCGTGTACCGGCTTGGCCTTTTGTTATACTTTCTTTCGGATTGGGTGCTTTTACCCTTCTTCCCTATTATGCATGGTCATCATCCGCAAATAGAGCTTCGGGTTACGCAAACTTACATTTTGGTCGTCAGCGGGAGTCGGGAATTGGACGGGTAGCAGCCCACAAGCTGACGCATGTAGTCCTTCTGCTGTTAACGCTGGGGGCAGCATTCTATGCCGTGACGCAAGGTCATCCGGATGTATATATGGAAGCATTCAATCAATCTGCCTTTGTACATATCATGACGATTGATTTTGTACTGCTGACCTTACTTTCCATGATTGCGATATACAGGGATACTAAAGTGAGTCGACGTTCAGCAGCTTGGACCGCGGCAGGCATCATCCCTATTGTGGGTCCACTAATCTATCTGTTGACGCTCAGGAGAGACAGAGTTTGATCATCAATATTTGAAGAATTCCATAGGTAAACGGAGCCGTTAAGCCTGAATGCGAACAATTCATGTGCTTAATGGAAAAATATATAAAATCCAAAAGAGGAGTGGCTATAGATGATAAACCATTTTAACGCATATGTGGTCCGTAAAGAAGAACAGGGCGGAGTGAAAGCTGCTATAGAGCAATTGAAGAAGGAAGATCTGCCAAATGGAGATGTAACGGTACAGGTGCAGTATTCCAGTGTCAATTATAAAGACGGACTCGCTACCCTTGACAAAGGCGGTGTCGTTCGTGAGTACCCGATGGTACCGGGAATTGATCTGGCAGGAACGGTAGAGGAGTCGGTCAGTGGACGTTTTGCACCAGGAGATCGGGTTATCAGTACAGGATTTGAACCTGGCGTATCCCATTACGGAGGGTACAGCGAGTATGCTCGTCTGCGCAGTGAATGGCTGGTGCCTCTGCCACCGGGTCTCAATGAGAAAGAAGCCATGGCAATTGGAACTGCAGGTTTTACGGCTGCACTTTCGGTAGATGCGCTGTTACAGGCTGGAGTGACACCGGAGATGGGCAAGATTCTGGTTACGGGTGCAACGGGTGGTGTTGGCAGTATGGCAGTTGCCATTCTGGCGAAACTTGGTTTTGAAGTAACAGCCAGCACAGGCAAGAAGGATCAGGAGGAGTCATTGCTCCGAAACTTGGGCGCCTCAGAGGTTATTACTCGTGAAGAAGCTGATGCTCCAGCTAAAGGAGCCATGGGGAAACAGCTATGGGCGGGAGTTGTTGATCCAACAGGAGGACCGGCTCTTGCGGAGCGATTGAAACAGATTCAATACGGAGGTGCGGTAGCGGTATCCGGGTTAACTGGAGGCACAGCTTTTGAATCCACGGTACTTCCGTTTATTTTGCGTGGCATCCAGCTTGTTGGTATAGACTCTGTATATTGTCCGATGGAACGTCGGGAACGATTGTGGAAACTGCTCGGCGGAGAATGGAAACCAGAGCGCGCGCTGGAACTGGGAATCCGGGAGATCTCTCTAGATCAATTGCCTCTTACGCTGGAGACGATACTCCAAGGTGGTGCAGTGGGTCGTACGGTGGTCAATACAATATCAGATCTGCCATCCGCATAAGATTCTAAGTCCTTAGACATGCTAATTCTACCTGATTGGGTCACAGCACACGTGGCTGGAAAGGAAGGATTGGCATGTGGTTTGCTAGAAAAGGGCGAAGTCTGGTTGGAAAAACAATGAAGTCGGTACTTGTAAGTGGTGTGTTGATCACGAGTGTCTGGTCCCTGGCGGCTTGTTCGGCATCATCCATTGAGCAGGAGCGGAAGGTCTACACGCGCGAAGCGACGGATGAAGGAAATGTGCGGGCACAGAGTCAAGGACACGGATTAAACGGTGAATTGGTGAGTGAGATCAGTAAGAGTTTTGAAGCAAAAGGCATTCAACTGATGAATAACATGTCTGCCGATGACGGCCATGGTGGGGTCTCTTATATGTATTTGTTGAATGGAAGTGGCAGACACATCGTGAAAGTCCATATTTTCAGTGATGCGACAACCCGGGCGGCCAGCATGAAACAAATGTATAGTGAGAATCGTGATGAGGCTGTCTTGGAGAATGCGCTTGGCCGGACAACGATTCGCAGCAAAGGGTACGTCTCACTCGTTTATACAGCTTCCGGTGGGGAAAAGGACAAGTATGAACAGGATGTTATGCAGGTGTTCCAACATGTGTTGGAGCAATTAAGGTAGGAGAAGATGGGAGCACAGAAAACTTTCAATCCTTACCCTACAGCTGAAAATAAACCCGAAAAACCCGTCTGATCATTCAGACGGGTTTATATATTTCACGCATCACATGCCGCAGCTCGGGCAAAATGAGTTTTTCCATGGCCAATTTGACGGCTCCTTTGGAACCCGGCATGGAGAATACGGCTGTGCGTCCAATCGTTCCAGCGACGGCTCTGCTCAGGATGGCAGCGGAACCGATATCTTCGGTGTAACTGAGAAAACGGAAGATCTCACCAAAGCCCGGTAGTTCCTTGTCCAGTAGTGAGGATACTGCTTCGTAGGTTGTATCTCGGGGTGCAATCCCCGTCCCGCCGCTAAGTAACACGGCTTCAATATCATCACGAACAGCTGCATCTTGCAGGATGCTTCGAATGTTCTCCGTTTCATCTGGTGTGATGATGTATTCAACAATCTGATAACCCGCTTCATTCAAAAGCTGGTGCATGAGCTGGCCACTGGTATCGGTGTCTTTAGTTCGTGTGTCAGACACTGTAACAATCATGCACGATACCGTGTCAGGGGCTTCCTGGCGATGTTGTTCCACTGAATTAGTCATGAAACTTCCTCCTTCAATCAACATGTCCTCATAGCATAGACCATCCGTTAGAATCAGGCAATGTACTGGGGAAGAGTTGAACGTTATTGCACAACGAATGCGGGATGGTGTACACTCGCTAGATATAGATAGACTAGGTTACAAGAAGGACAATCAGAGAGGTGTATACGCATGAATGAAACGATTATAAAAGAACAATCCATACCTGTATATATACTGTCAGGTTTTTTGGGGAGTGGCAAAACAACACTGCTTGTTCAGTTGATTGAACATTGGCAACAGCAGGGTTTGCGCCCCGCAGTGGTTATGAATGAGTTAGGCGAAGTCAATCTGGATGGTCAGATTGTGGATTCCACCGTTCCGATGACAGAGATGTTAGGTGGATGCATCTGTTGTACCGTACGTGGTGACTTGGGATTGCAACTTGCCGATCTCGTTCAGGAGGAATCACCTGATGTGATCATCATTGAAGCAACCGGTGCGGCAAATCCAATGGAGATTCTGGATGCAGTAACAGAGACTTCACTTTACATGCGATTGGAACTGAAAAGTCTCATTACCGTTGTGGATGCAGCACATCTATCTGGTCTGTATCAGGAGCAGAAGGGGCAGACCTTCAAGCTAATGCAGGAGCAGATTCGTTGTGCGTCTGTGCTTCTCTTGAATAAAACGGATCGGGTGAGTGCACAGGAACTGAAGGATCTGGAGCAGCTTTTGGCAAAATGGAATGGCTTCGCACCTGTAATTCCTACAGTGAAATGTGAGGTGGAGATGGATCTGCTGCTTCGCAGCGGGGCAGACGTACACGTGCGTGATTCAGCTTCTGAAGCAGGCAAGCCGGCTCACCAAGAGCATCATGTGCATACGGAAACCTGTGGTACACATGGCTGCAATCATGGACATGAGCATACAGATCATACAGTCCAAGGCGATGCTACGAATACTGACGCATCTCATAGCTATAGTCATGACCACGGACACGAGCATTCTGCTCCTCATGCCTCACACGAACATGTTATGGTGTATACACATTATTTCAGTCATCCGGTGAACAGTGAGGCGTTTGAACAATTTGTATCTGCTTTGCCACGGGACGTGTATCGAGCAAAAGGCATCTTATCGTTTAGTGACACGGCGAGCCGTTTCTGGTTCCAGTATGCCTACCGTGAATCGGATTACATGAAGATCACACCTCAGGGAGAGGTCCCTAATGTTGCTGTGTTTATAGGTGAACATTTTGACCAAACTGTCATTCGTGACCAATTACTGGAATTGGAAGCGATAAAGTAGGTTAGATGATTCAATATTCCTCCGAACTGGGTATTAAGATGCATAGCAAACTTTGCCTGGGGGGTAACTATAAATGACACAACAACAATATCAACAATGTATCGATGCTTGCCTGGAGTGCATGAATGCATGCAACGTATGTTACATATCGAGTCTGAAAGAATATGATCTGGCGATGTTGCGTGATTGCATTCGTTTGAATCGGGAATGTGCGGAGATCTGCAGTTTTGCTGCACAAGCGATGACACGTGGAAGTGATTTCATTGCTGAAATATGCGAATTGTGTGTGAAAGCTTGTGAAGCTTGCGCCGCTGAGTGTGGCAAACACCACCATGATCACTGCCAAGCATGTGCAGAGGCTTGCCGCAGATGTGCAGAAGCTTGCCGGTTGATGGCAGCAGTAGCGTAAATATTATTTCACTGGAATATATAACTAAACCGATAATGACCGTTGTCCCCTAAGGGAAGGCAGTGAACACAAGCATCTGAGACGATGTGCCTATGTGTTGCCTTTCAGTAGGGGATTTTTAATGCAGGTTGCCAAGTCTGATCGTGGTATGTATAATGATGGCAATGAATTGAAACGAAGAATATCAATGATCGGGAGAGTAGCCAGATCCATACATGACAGCGAGCCGGGAGAGGTGGAAGCCGGTATGACATGACCTGAGTGAACCGCACCCGTGAGATGGTTATCCGAAAAGATGTGCGTATCCCGACCGGGGATAGGCCATATCTGTCTGAGGGTAATCCGGCTTGCGACCGTTATACGCATCGAGCGGAACAGGTTCTACTGGTATGCATGTTGAATCATATTAGGAGTAGCTGTTCACCTAGAGTGGTACCGCGGGAACTGTTAATTCAGCTCTCGTCTCTTATTTAGAGACGAGAGCTTTTTTGTGTTTATTTCCAGCCAATAATGAATGGATAAGGAGTGTTTGGCATGTTGATGAAGCAGGCTGCGGCCGATATTGCCCCTTTAACGGGATTGAATGAAGAAGAGGTTCTGAGATTACTGGAAATCCCACCACAGGCGGAGATGGGTGATGCAGCATTCCCTTGTTTTGCATTAGCGAAGTCATTAAAGAAAGCACCGGCAGTTATTGCAACTGAGCTCGCAACGGGATTGCAGACATCTGGAATTGAAGCGACTCCCGCCGGTCCGTATGTAAATATCCGTTTTAATCGGGAGAAGCTCGCACCGAATCTGCTGAAAGAACTGGGGAATGCGGCATTTGGTAAGCTTCAGCTTGGTCAAGGTTCACGTGTTGTGATTGATATGTCTTCCCCTAACATCGCAAAACCCTTCGGAATCGGACATTTGCGTTCTACTGTAATCGGTGCAGCACTGTATCGGTTGTATAACGAAGCGGGTTATACCTCTGTAAGTGTGAATCATCTGGGAGACTGGGGAACCCAGTTTGGCAAGCAGATCGCAGCGTATAAACGGTGGGGCAATGATGAAGCGTTGCAGGCAGACCCGATCCGTACGTCTTTGGAGCTGTATGTGCGCTTCCACGATGAGGCGGAGAACGATCCTTCACTTGAGATTGAGGCACGCGACTGGTTCCGCAAGCTGGAGCAAGGGGATGATGAAGCACAGCGGTTATGGGCGTTCTTTGTGGAAGTGAGCATGAAGGAATTCAACCGGATGTATGAACGTCTGAATGTACAGTTCGACCATACACTGGGGGAGAGCTTTTACAATGACAAGATGGGTGCAGTGGTTGAAGAACTGAAGGCAAAAGGTTTACTTGAAGAGAGTGATGGAGCACTCGTGGTACGTCTGGAGGATGAGAACATGCCCCCGTGCCTGATAATTAAAAAAGATGGAACAACAATCTATCCTACTCGGGATTTAGCTACGGCAGTCTATCGTCATGAGGTGATGAAGGCAGATCGGTTGTTATACGTGGTCGGAGGCGAGCAGAAGTTACATTTCCGGCAGGTATTTGCGGTCCTATCCCGGATGGGGCATGAATGGTCTGCGAAGTGTGAACATATCCCGTTTGGATTAATGCGTTTTGAGGGACGGAAAATGTCTACCCGTCGCGGTAAAGTCGTCTTTTTGCAGGAAGTGTTGGACGAGGCAGTCGCTCGTGCACTAAAGATTATTCAGGAGAAAAACCCGAATCTGGAGAACCCTCAGAAGGTGGCTGAGGCTGTTGGTGTAGGTGCCATTGTCTTCGGTGATCTGCGTAATAATCGGTTAAACGATGTAGACTTCTCCTTGGAGGATGCGGTGAGTTTTGAAGGAGAGACCGGACCTTATGTGCAGTATACCCATGCCCGGATTCAAAGTGTGCTTGCCAAGGCAGAAGAGGCGATCCGCGTGGAAAATGAAAACACTCTGACTAACCCCAGCCTTGCGGATGGTGAGAATGACACAGGGGCCACTCCATCCAGTGTCGGAGATACCTCATGGGCATTGCTGAAACTGCTTGGTGAATATCCCGAGTATCTGGAAAAAGCAATTCATCGGAATGAGCCTTCGGTCATTGCCAAATATACTATAGATGTCGCTCAAGCATTCAACCGTTTCTATCACGCCGAACGGATTGCAGATGCGTCATCTGATGTAAGATCCTTCAGGGTGGCATTGGCCAAACGGACTGCCGAACGCCTCGCGTACAGTTTACATTTGCTAGGTGTGCAAGCTCCAGAGCGGATGTGATCCCAGGTGATATGGAGTAAACGTGGACTTTTCAAGAAAGCCAATCAAGATGTACCAGACTCATCAGGTCGAGGTATGTTGCTTCAACAAGTGAGCAAGCGATTAGGTAATGCTCAAGTACTTGATGAAATTAATCTGGAAGTGAAGCAGGGCGAATGTGCTGTGCTTGTTGGCAGAAACGGCTCGGGCAAAAGCACGTTGCTACGTATGTTGGCAGGTATTTTGTTACCCGATACAGGATCGATCCAGCGCACAATGAAGGGTTCTGATGGGTATGCAGTAGATGGCCTGCCACGTTTGCCCTTTACCTCTGGAGAGTATTTGTGGGACATGGGTCGGATTCGGGGCATTCGCCCCGAAGTACTGCGTGAGCGGATTAGAGAACTTAGTGAACTTTTATATCTCGATACCGCGATCGATCAGAAGTTACCCCTATTATCGAAGGGCACATTGCAAAAAGTGAATTTGATTCAGGCCCTGTTACCTGGACCGGGTGGTCTTTTGTTACTGGATGAACCGTTGTCAGGCTTGGATATTGCAGCTCAAGAGGGCATTGTATCTTTATTGGGGCAATGGAAGGATGTAGGTACATCTATCGTTACAGCTTGTCATGAACCGTTGCTTATTGAACGTTTGGCAGACCAGGTGATTGTGTTGAAAAAAGGCGGCGTGCTCCGCTACTGGAGTCGTGAAGATATACTTCAAGCTGGCGAACCCGTTGTACGTATTCAAAGTCTGACGGAAGACGGAGAGGATATGGCCAACGATCCATCCATTGTACAACAACCGGGAGTGCTGTCTTTAGTTCGTAATACAAGCTCAGGGATATCCAATGCCTGGTTGTGGGATTGGAAAGTGGTTCAACAATCAACAGATGATGTCCTCAGAATGATTCTGGCATCTGGAGGTTCGGTTGTGTCTGTACAACAGGAAGAAAGTCAATTACATATGGAAAGTCTGCTGGAAGGACAACATCCAGCTGTACATGCGAGTCGTAGAGGTGTCACAGAATCTGTGGACTCTTCGATGGATGATGCGGGGGGAGAAGCCGAATGATCTATCTGACCCGATATTTGTTAAGGCATCACATTCGCTCCCAGAAATATTTTGCACCGGTTATCTTTTATATCATCGCCATGCTGCTGATCTATTCCTACAAACCCAACCCTATTGCGGACAGTTACAGTGTTACGGCTATGCTGTTATTTTTGGCAGCTGCTTGGCTCGGAGTAATGGTGATGAATACCGAACCTGCAAAGCAGTATCAATTACTCGTCCTTCATGCAGGAAGCAGGCGTAAGGTGGTAACAAGTCAACTCATCTGTGCCTGGATAATGCAATTCATGCTCACCGCAATCACTGTGCTGTATCCCGTGTTCGCGGGAATGTTCGAGAGACAACCCACAAGTGAGGAGTGGATGATGACTTGGTTAGGACATCTGGGATTATCACTGCTGGGATTGGGCATCAGTGTATTTTTTCAAAAATCGTACATTCCTTTGCTTAGTCGCAGTATGCCTGCTCTCATTATTGTATTATTACTATCGTTTATCCAAGGTTCCTTAAGTGAACGTTTGCCTGAATCGTTAGAATGGCTTGGCCGCATTCTTCCACCAGCCTTTTATCTGGTTCGTGAGATGATGTTATTTGATGAATCAAAGATGGATTCTTTTGTTTCGGTTACGCTATGGACTGTGTTCTATGCATCGGTGTTACTAATCATCCATGTGTGGCTGTCCGGAAGAAGAGATCTGCGGAGTTAGAAGACGCGCTTCCCGATAACTTGAATGTTGCTCTTGGTTTGGTTAGGATAGAGGGACATGGAATGGTTAACATTGTACGGTTGAAGGGGGCGCTCGCATATGCAAAATACAGATATCCAGAATGGTGACATGCTGGACAGCGAACACTCCAGGGAATTGTTTGCCTATTACGGATTGGCAGTGTACTACGGGCAGGCGCTTGAACAGCAGCTGGTCAATCTGATTTTATTAATGAAAATGTCTCAGGGCAAAGCCGTGTCTGAAGAGGATCTGGAAGATCTGTACGAACGAAAGATGAGCAGTTCACTGGGGCAGCTCATTCACGAAGTGCGCCATCATTTTACATTCTCCGAGGAAGAGACTCTTCAATTGAATGAGTTATGGCAGCAACGTAACCGTATCGTACATCACTATTTCAAGGAACGAATTCACGAGACATTCAGTCCGGAAGGACGATCACGCATGATTAAGGAATTGGAGGATTTCAAAGACCGTGCACAGGAGTTGGAGATCCGTCTTCAGCAATATACGGGTGCCTGGATTGCAGAGCTTGGTCTGGATGCCGAATCCGCAGCAGCTCTGCAAACGCTGGAGCGTATGCATACCGAGAGTATGCAAGCAAGGGCTTTGGAAGAGGATGAATGACAAGCAAACGGATAAGGAAACGCTGGATATTAATGACGGCTCTGGCTGTAGTATTGGTTGGAATCCTATGGACTGTAGTTACGGCAGTACGTATATCAGTATACACGGATGAGGATTCATCCAGGATATCGGATGCAGCAATCATTCTGGGCGCAGCCGTGGCGGGGGATAACCCTTCACCTGTATTTCGCGAACGTATTGAACACGGGATTGAATTATACCGTCAGGGTACCGTTCGTAATCTGCTTTTCACAGGCGGGTCAGGTGATGATGGAGAACATACGGAAGCTGAAGTGGGTCAGAAGTATGCCATCACACATGGAGTAGATCCTGCGGACATTCGCATAGAGACCAAATCCAGAATTACCGAGGAGAATCTGGTCAATTCAATTCCAATTGGTGAACAGGCCGGTTATCAAACCTATACAATTGTGAGTGATCCGTTACATATGAAACGGGCCATGAAGCTGGCTGCCGGACTGGGTATGGATGCCGTACCCTCTCCGACACGAACTACGGCGTATCGAACCTGGCGCAGCAAGTTTCCTTTTCTCGCAAGAGAGACCGTGATGTACATGGGATATACGATCAAAGGATGGATAGACAATCCGCAGTAGCCATGAGGTTGCACGCGGATTGTTTTTTTGTCTGGACGAAATAAACAGTAACGGAATTTGCCTCCAGATGAAAATACAAAAAACCGATCTACACCGCAAACCCTGAGGTAGCTGTGTAGACCGGTTTTTGTGTTGCCGTCGAGTACATCATTTTGATTGGTTACTTAAAGAGCTTTCTGTTTTACTCTGTTATGCATTGCCTCCGGCAAAGGAGGTTGAGGTTGGAATGATCTCACCCGACGGATTCTCGCTGGTTGCACTCGCTGCTGCTTGCGCACCTTGCTGGAGCTGATACATTTTATAATAGCGGCCTTTAAGCTCCATCAGTTCATCATGTGCACCTTGCTCAACGATACGCCCGCGATGCAGAACCAGAATCTGATCTGCTGAACGAATGGTGGACAGACGGTGAGCAATGATGAAGGTGGTACGTCCTTTTTTGAGGACTTCGAGTGCGTTCTGAATCAATGCTTCCGTTTCCGTATCAATATTAGCTGTCGCTTCATCCAGAATGAGGATGGCCGGATCAAACGCCAGTGCACGAGCAAAGGAGATCAACTGACGCTGTCCAGCAGACAATGTGCTTCCTTTTTCGATGACAGGTTCGTCAAAGCCTTGAGGCAAATGAGCCAGTATACGTTCAGCACCTACATCACGCAGCGCCTGTTCAATTCGTTCACGGGAGATCTTCTCATCGCCGAGACTGACGTTGGAAGCAATGGTGCCTGTGAACAGATACGGGTCCTGCAATACAATCCCCATATGCTCGCGAATCCACTGTTTAGGCAGATCTTTGACGTTCTGACCATCGATCGTGATCTTGCCTTTTTGCGGGTCATAGAACCGGAACAGCAGGTTGATGATTGAGCTTTTACCCGAACCGGTATGACCGACCAGAGCGACCGTCTGACCTTGGGATGCTTTGAATGAGATATTGTTAAGTACGTAATCTTTTTTATAGGCAAAGGATACATCATCGAAGACAACATTCCCTTTGTATCTTGGCATGGAACCATCGGTTACAGCTTCTCCCTTTTCATCCATCAGCTCAAAGACGCGACCAGCGGATACGAGGGAGGAGTCCAGGTTGGCGAGCTGATTCACCATGCCGGTAATCGGCTGGAACAAGCGGCCCAGGACATCAACGAAGGCATACAGAACACCCAGGGAGATAATACTTGTGCCATCCAACACGCTGGAACCGAAGTACCACAGGACAACCGCAAAGGCGATATTCCGTAATACGTTAACCAGGTTGTGTGAGGTGAAGGCATTCAGGTTCAGCATTTTGTTCTGGTGTTTCATATAGTCATCATTCAGATCTTCGAATTCCTGTTTGGTTTGTTTCTGATGGCGGAATACGCGGATAATGGACATTCCCTGAATGGACTCGTTAATGATTGCATTGATTTCACTCAGTCGGGATCGAATGATCGTGTTGTAACGAGTGGCGAATTTGCGATAGAGCACAATCCATGTAATGAGCATCGGCACAACAAATAATGAGATTAGACCCAGGCGAAAATCAAGCAGGAAGAGTGCGACATATACACCTGTAATTGTGATGATTCCTGAGAAAAAGTTCGAAAGAACAGCAACGAACAGATCTTTTACGGCTTCTGTATCGTTTGTGACCCGAGATACAACTTTACCTGCGGGCAGGTTATCAAAAAAGTGCACCGGCAGTCGCTGAATATGGGCATACACATCGTTACGCAATCTTTGAATGACCTTGTTGGCCGAGGATTGCAGCCAGAAAGTTTTACCAAACTCCATAATGACCGAGATCACGAGGAAGATCATGTAATACACAATTAATTGATAGATGCTGGGCATCTCCGGTTTGTAAAAAGCAAACAGTTCACCAGCGGACAGGGGTGTTGCCGCATATTGGCCTGTTACCTCACCTGCGCGTGTAACCGTGAGGGTTCCATCCGTATATGTGCGGTCCCCGTCAGGTGCGCTTACCGATTCGTTTACAAAATAAAAACTTCTGCCGGCTTGTAATACCCGCACTTCGGAACCTTTGTTTTCATCCGGTTCGAACAAGCCTTCGCGTTTGTAGTTCTTACCGTTGTAGACTGCGGCTTCATCAGAAGCTGTTGTCTCATAGAAAGGCTGCTCAATCGCGAGCAAGTGATTATCGATCATGGATTTGGCGATGAACGGCCCGGCAAGCTCGGCCGCAACACCAATGGTAAGCATAATTAATGCAGCGATAAATGTTCCTTTGGCTTTCAAGGCGTAATCAAGCAGCCTTTTGCCTGTATTAGACTTCAATGAATTGACCTCCTACGTGGACAGATTGGACTCGACCTGTTGCCGTTCATACTGTTCACGGTACCAGCCGTTCATGGCTAACAATTCCTGGTGAGTGCCTTCTTCCGTAATTTTCCCGTGCTCCAGTACGATGATTCGGTCAGCATGTTCAATAGCAGACAGGCGATGAGTCGAGATCAGCGTGGTTTTGCCCGAGCGTTTGTTGCGTATATTTTCAATGATTTTGGCTTCAGTACGTGCATCGACAGCAGATAAGGCATCATCCAGGATCAGAATATCAGGGTTAGCAATAAAGGCACGCGCCAGCGATACCCGCTGTTTCTGTCCACCGGACAGAGAGATTCCTTTTTCACCAACGAGTGTATCCAGTCCATCGGATAAGGTTCCCAGATCCCCGTCAAAAGCGGCGGTACGAATGGCTTCCATGATGACTTCATCACTGGCCCCAGGTTGACCAAATTGAATGTTTTGACGAACTGATTTGGAGAACAGAACTTGTTCCTGTGGTACGTACCCAATCCAGCTGTGCAAGTCATCTTTGGCGATATCCTGAATCGGATGACCCGAGATGCTTAATGTGCCCGAACCGGCAGGGTATTCATGAAGCAGTTGTTTGAGCAAAGTAGACTTACCGCTACCCGTACGACCCACAACACCCAATGTTTGACCCCGTCGTAGCGAAAAGCTGATATGACTGAGATTGTCGACAGTGGAACTTGGGTAACGGAATGTAACATCCTGCATCGCAATTTCTTCCGGATTCGTAACGTGGGCAGGTTGCTCCACATCTTGTACGGCAGGTTCTACCGATAGAGTCTCGTTGACCCGATCAAGCGAAGCGCTACCACGTTGCATCAGGTTAATTAATTCGCCGATGGCAAACATGGGCCAGATCATCATCCCCAGGTACATGTTAAACGATACGAGATCCCCCAGGGTAATTTCATTATGAAATACAAGATATATGCCGTAGGCAAGTGCAATCACATAACTGAGTCCAACGAAGAGGCGGATGGTGGGTTCAAATAGGGCATCCATTCTGGCAACAGCCAGATTTTTACGATACACATCTTCGGTCACGTCGGCGAACCGTTTCTCGTCCAGACGTTCCTGCACATAAGCACGCACGACACGAATCCCGGCGATGGATTCCAGCACCTGGTCGTTCATATCTCCGAATGCATCCTGTGCCAGGGTGTAACGTTGATGTACAGCTTTACCATAGATCATCATGGCAATGGCGATAAAAGGTAATGGCAGGATTGCCGCCAAGGTCAGTTTCCAACTAACCAGGAAACCCATGGCGAACAATACGGTGGCCAGAAAGGCTGTAGAGTCTGTTAAGGTCAGCATGCCGAAGCCTGCTGTAGTGGCAATGGAACGAAGATCATTGGTGGCCCGAGCCATCAAATCTCCTGTTCTGTTTTTCTCAAAAAAGGGAGGAGTCATCCGTAACAAGTGGTCCATAAAGCGTGAACGAAGCAGCCGCTCCACCAGGTTGGCACCACCAAACAGTTTGTGCATCCAAACGTATGTAACCAGATAGATAATGATGACCGTTCCTAGAATAAGCAAAATATAACGCGTAAGTGAGGTGCCGGTAATGGAACCGCGCACAATCTCGTCGATGGCATTACCAAGAAGACGAGGAGGCAGCAGTTCGGCAATGCCCACCAGAATAAGCAAGATGACACCGGTTAGGTATCGTTTGCGTTCCAGCCGGAAGAACCAGGCCAGGTTTTTAAGTACAGAGAACAAGTGTTATCCCTTCCTTTCGATGTCCGAGAAATGCAAATTCCGTTCATGAATGCCGAAATGTACCCACAAAAAAAGACATACCGCACGCAGGCGGTATGTCTTCATATAATCATACGGCAGCATGGCTCAGAGAACAGAGCCGTCACCATATATAAGTTCGATTGTGAGTATACATCACAGAGGTTCTAATGAAAGATCGCCTGTCATGCCGACTTATGAACGGAATAATGATTTCGGGTGTGCTCCGGTATTTAGTTGTGTGCTGAATTGACCTATCATATGTTTGTTAAACACCGTAATCACCCTTTCTTTTTTTTGGAAATAAATACAATGTAGACCTCGTATGTTTGCATCTTAACACCGGCTTTTACAATCTGTCAAACATTTTTCACAACTTATTTTGTCTTTATGTGGTCACTCGGGTTTGTATTCAAGTCCCTGTCGAGATATGATGGAACATATATATACAGAAGGAGCTGACACCAAATGAGTACCATACATGTATCCGATCAAGCTGCTCGCTGGTACAAGGAAGAGCTGAATTTGAACGAGGGAGACAGCATTCGATTTTTTGCACGTTATAGCTCTGGCGGAGGTCTTCACCCTGGATTTTCGCTAGGTATTGCTGTAGAGAAACCAAGACATCCTGCGGATCAAACCGAAGTTTCGGGGATTCAATTCTTTATGGAAGATCACGATTATTGGTATCTGAAAGGGCACCAACTGCATGTGGACATCGTTGATGAAGGTCAGGATATCGAATATCGTTACACGGAAGTCTAAGCAATAGATGGATTACAGGTCGCCACCGGCTTCCGAGTAGGAGGAGGGGATAAGCAGTGAATCTGCCACCACGAGATTTGGCCCAGTATATCGCAAAACGCTCTCATATTGTTGTAAAAGCGGCGGTGCGGGCTGAGAACGAACAAGGTGAATTACTGCTGATTCAGCATGCTGAACATGGTCACTGGCGGTTGCCAGCAGGTGAGATGCGCCCGGGTGAGGCTATTGAAGATGCTGCACATCGGGAGTTATGGGAAGAGACAGGTTGGACTGCTGATACCATGACACTGGAAGGTCTCTATTCGGGGCCTGACCTTCGGTATCTGCATTCAAGCGGAGATGAAGAGTATTATGTCATTGCCCTGTTTCGGACAGTGATCATTCAGGATGACCTTGTGGAGTCGCGTGTAAATAGTGATGCAGGTCTGAAGTTTTTTGCGCTGGAGTCGTTACCACCTCTTAATCAGATTAGCCGAATCCTGTTAGCGCGGGATATTGCAGAATAAAATAAGTGTTGACCGCAAAAAAATGACCTTGGCATGCACGATAAAGTGGATGCCAAGGTCATTTTTTCTTAAAATCCGATTCGAGTGCTCAGAGCATGAATTACACCTGATCTAGTGGTTCATCATCCATCGCAAAATCAAAATCATCAATATCGAATACCTGTACAGGTGATTCAGACTCAATTATGCGTGCAATCAGTTCAACCTGATCGGTGAGAATCGGAATACTCAGGCGCTGAGATGTCAGCAGCAGTTCGGTCTCAATGGGATCGAAATACTCCCCGTACTGTGCCGTATCTATTGCATTGATAATGGCAATGGATACTTGGTCACCAAATAAAATGGAGGGGCTTTTGGCCCATGGAACAAGTAACGCACGCTCTATTTTTTTCTTATTCAGCGGTTCCTCGAAATAAGAAATCATTTCATTGATTTTGGATTTCACATGCTGATCATCTGCCGGGTTATCCATCATGGGATCAGGACTGGTCTGGAATTCATATAGCTCAAGGATGGTGGTATAAGGAACAATATATTCAACAGGCGCGGGCGGCGCTAGCAATTGACCGTAAATGGCCACCATCACGGCTTCTGTAATAAACTGACGTGACATGGTTCCTTAATCCTCCTGCGCCATTAATAGTTGCAAAGTGAATCTATATTTTCATGCAACAGCATAACCACAATATGCATTATACTGCTGTAGACTCGTGTACATGATTTGCATGAATAGAAGTATATCACACAACGGTGGGAAATACAGCCAATCTGCATAGCATGTCAGGTCACAACCTTCACAACTTGAATCAGGATTTGCCCAGCAGCAATGATAAAATTCCCGCCGCAATCAATGGACCCACAGGTACACCCTTGAATAGGGCAACCCCAAGTACCGTTCCGATTAACAGCCCTGCAACGACAGTTGGCTGAGTACCCATCAGCGTAGCGCCACGTCCTCCGAGATATGCCACCAATAAACCTACGCCAATGGCGAGAAGTGATTTCCAGTGCAGGAAAGACTCACCGATCGTCTGCAGACTCATCTTGCCACTGGCAAGAGGTGCCATCACGCCAATGGTCAGAATGATAATGCCCAGTGTAAGTCCGTATTTTTCAAGCCATGGAAATGCCTGATTCAGGTTCAGGACTCGTAGCAACAACAGAAATACCATCGCTACGGTCACAGGTGTGTTGCTGCTGATAATCCCGAGAGCCGCAAATACGAGCAACAGCAGGGAAGTCATATCCATTGTTTTCATTTCCCTTCAGTCTGTCCACGTTGTTTGCTAACGATATGTTCCGCAATGTAACGTCCATGCCAGCGCCCGGATTCAATAAAGACTTCATTGGCATTACGACCCGAAGCGATGACTCCGCCCACATATACACCAGGTACGCTGCTTTCCATCGTTTGTGCATCATATAGAGGTTTATCCATATCATCAGACATCTCCACACCTACCGACGTGAGTAGTTGACGATCTGGACGGAAACCGGTCATTGCCAGTACGAAGTCATTATCCAGTTCCCGAGTGGAACCATCCGTGTGTATCAGACGAATCGAATCATCGAGTATTTCATTCACGTGTGATTCCAGGTGGAGTTTGATATGACCTTTTGTCACCATGCTCTCGAATAGCGGGCGTACCCATGGTTTAATATGTTGGGACAGACCACTGCCGCGATAAACCATATCAATGTGTGCTCCGACCCGAACCAGTTCCATGGCCGCATCCACGGCTGAGTTGCTTCCGCCAATAATGGCGACACGTGTACGGGTATAAGGGTGGGCTTCCCGGAAGTAGTGGGTTACCTTATCTTTATCTTCTCCAGGGATGCCCAGATAGTTAGGATGGTCAAAATAACCGGTAGCTACAACTACATTGCGTCCAACATGTACGATGGATTCCCCGCGGCGATTGAGCGTATGTACCTCAAACGTACCATCATCCTTGCGTTTAATTTCACGGGCTTCCTCATAGTTATGAACACGCAGACCAAAATGTTCGGCTACCCTGCGATAATAGGCAAGTGCTTCATAACGAAACGGTTTATCATTAGGTGTGCTGAACGGAACGTTTCCGATCTCAAGCAGCGGGGCTGTGCTGAAAAACTGCATATGGGTTGGATACAGATAAATAGATTGAACGATATTGTATTTCTCAACGATCACAGCGGACAGTCCCAGCCGCTCACATTCAATGGCAGCAGACAGACCGCATGGGCCTCCGCCGATAATAATGACATCTTCCATGTTCTTAATCCTCCTTATTTCAAGCAATATAATCCTACCGTAAATAACGAGCCAATGCCAGTTCAAGCGTGGAGTTTAATTAGACAAGCTTACTTGAAACCAAAGGAGTTGACGTGCAGAGAAGAAAAGACTAATATCAAATTAGATATATATCTAATTGAAAGCGAGATGAACGATGATGCAGCTGGAGAAAATTGTGGCTTATCATAAAGCGTTGGCTGACCCGACCCGGCTTCGCATGCTGCTGTTGTTGGCACAGGGTGAACTGCACGGACAGGCACTTGCCGAGCGGCTGAATCTGTCACAGCCAACCGTGACACATCATGCATCCAAGCTGAGAGAGGCGGCGCTGATTAAGGAACGACGGGAGAAAAATACAGTGTATTTCACACTCAATCCTTCGTTTATCCGCGAGAATGCACAGGCTTCGGTTGATTTTATCTTTAATCGAGAGGAGGTTGAGGATATGAGTGATGTGAACGAAACATTGAAAGCGTCGGTCATGAGGAATTTTTTCTCCAAAGATGGACGACTGCGTCAGATTCCGGCTCAATACAAGAAAAAACTGATTGTACTTGGTCATCTGGTCGAGCAGCTTGAATTTGGTCGGAAGTATACGGAAAAAGAAATCAATACATTTATAAAGCAATACCATGAAGACTTTGCCACGATTCGTCGGGAATTTATCATGCATCAGTTCATGTATCGGGAAGAGGATATCTATGAATTGAATCCGAAGGAAATGTGGACACGCTGGGATCAGGTCAAATAGAGTAGCTGGTGGTAAAAAAAGTTTGGGCTTGACAACTGTTAAGCTCAGTGTGTAACATAATGGATAATTCTACAAGGGAGGCGATTGTTTATGACAAATTTAAATGCAGTATACGTTAATTTGAATATGAACAGCGTCTCCGGAACGGATCAAAGCATGTAATTTTGCGTTAGATGGATAGCAGTATCCATTGTAACGTGAAGTATCGCATGCTCAGATGAAGCCACGGGTGACGCACCCGTGGCTTTTTTGTTTGCCGATAAAAGGGTGTTCCTGAATGGTTTATATCGGAGGGTTAAGTATTTTATCCGGTAGATCTACAAGAAGGGATGATCTTTGATTCGGCTAACTACCTATTGCCACGGGTGTATTTCTACTCGTGGTTTTTTGTTTTGATCTGAACCGGAGATGATTGTTCATTCGGCTTGAACGAAGTAAACAACTTATTTTGGGAGGAATTTTTATTTTAGATAACCATATTGAGAAGTACGGCTGGTCAGCAAAGTGGCAGGAACTGTGGCAAGAGACAGGGATGGAAGAGCAGGAGAAAAAGCCAGCCAGAATTATCGCAGACCATGGACATCTGCAACGTTTGATTACAGAAGAGGGCGAATGCTGGGGAAGAATTTCGGGCCGAATGCGTCATGATAGTCTGGAGACCAGCTTGGCACCAGCGGTTGGAGATTGGGTGGCCATTACAGGTCAGGCAGGTGAAGAAGCAATTATTCACAATCTGGTGCCCCGTCGGAGCAGGGTATCGAGACAGGCGGCAGGTCCAGTGACCAAGGAACAATTAATCGCCGCAAACGTAGATACACTGTTGATCGTGGCAGCACTTAATCATGATTTCAACCTTAGAAGGCTCGAAAGATACGTGCTGATGGCTTGGAATGGTGGCGTAAGGCCAGTCATTGTCTTGAGCAAAAGTGATCTGTGCAACAATGTGGAAGAACAGATCCGAAGTGTAGAGGGAATTGCTCCAGGCGTTGAAGTGCTTGCGATATCTGCAGTGGAGGGTCAAGGTAAATCCTTACTGGAACGATATTTGCAGCCAGGGCTGACTGTTGCGCTCACAGGATCTTCTGGCAGTGGCAAGTCTACGCTGGTGAACTGGATGATGGGTGAGGATGTGCAGCTTACACAATCCGTCCGCGAGGGAGACAGCCGTGGGAGACATACGACAACACACCGGGAGATGTTTGTACTTCCACAGGGAGCCGTATTGATCGATACTCCAGGAATGCGCGAGCTTAATCTCTGGGATGAGGGCAATGATGGGCTGTCGCATGCGTTTGGAGAAATTGAAGAACTTGCGGCCACGTGCAGATTTCTGGATTGCAGTCATACACGGGAAGCTGGATGTGCAGTGAAAGAAGCCATACAGGATGGTTCATTGGATGAAAAAAGATTGAATAATTATCTGAAAATGCAGAAGGAATTGCAATATCAGCAGCGCAAGGAAGAAGTGGCATCCAGAAGGCGTACCGCTTCCAGCAAACCGGCCAATAGTCGCAAACCCAAGCACTCCCGTAGTGTGAAAGAGTGGGAGGAAGCCTGAAATCAGGCGGGCATCATCCGGTATCTTGCATAAGATAGGTCAGGAGGGATGTCATTATGCCAGATTACAGGATTATTGTAGATCTGTCTGACCACATGTTATATCTTCTGGACGGCAATCAGGTGATTAAGGGCTATCCTGTGGCCACCGGCAAGATGCTCACGCAGACTCCAAACGGGGAGTTCACTATTGTTAACAAACAATCGAATCCAGGTGGGCCATTTGGCGTGTTCTGGATGGGGCTGTCTGCTCCCCATTATGGCATACACGGAACCAATGAGCCTTGGTCTATTGGCAAATCTGTCTCCCACGGTTGTATGCGCATGTACAACTCGGATGTACTGGATCTGTCTTCCAAGGTATCTGTAGGCACTAGGGTAACGATCCGGCCGTAGTGCCGGATTTTACTTTTATAAGAGGTAGTTCAGTGGATGAATTTGGAATTATAGAAAGAAGAACATATAATATGGTAAAGTTGCGGCAGTTACGAGAGAAAGCGAGTGATAGCTATGCTGATCAGGCCAGCGCGTGAAGGGGATGCGCAGGGGATAGCTCATGTACATACGGAGAGTTGGAAAACAACATATCGGGGAATTGTGCCTGACGATTTTTTGGATCATTTGACTATAGAATCAAGATTGTCCCAGTGGGAGAAGACCATTCGTTCTAGCGAAAAGGATCAGATCTTGGTGGTAGCTGAACAGGATGATGGGAACATTGTCGGATTTGCTTGTGGGGGTAAGGAGCGTGAAGGCAAATTACCTTATGATGGAGAGTTGTATGCTATATATTTGCTGAAGGAAGTGCAACAAACGGGGATAGGTCAGCAACTCGCGACACATGTCGTTCATCATCTGCAGACCCACAATATGAAACGTTTGATTATATGGGCTTTGGAGCGTAATTCAGCTTGTCGCTTCTATGAAAAGATGGGAGGCACTCCAGTCCAGACACAGTCCCTCCGCATTGGTGGTCAAGATCTGATCGAAGTTGGCTACGGATGGGAGGACTTGAGCCTCTTTGGAGAGAAGAGCCTGCCCGACTGTTGAAAGACGTCCAGATGCTGAGAGAATAGTGGGGGTTGTATTGTTTCCCTTAAACTTAAAGAATGAAAGAGCTAATTCAGGTCTTCACGTTTGCGTAATTCTGAACAAGGTTAATGATGTATTACACCGTTGTGCAGGTGTGACATTTAATCTTGATCAGGAGGCGTATTCACATGACTTTAATGGACACTGAACATACAACATGGACGAAACAATATATTAATGGCAGCTGGGTAGATGGCTCCGGTGAGAAAACAATGGAGAATATCAATCCTTATACGGGAGAAGTTATTGCCACATGGCGCTCTTCCAATAAGAAAGACATAGATAAGGCTTATGAGTCAGCTCAGAAAAATTCGATTGAATGGGCGAAGTCTTTGCCCGCTGCGAAAGAAGAGGTGTTGCGTAAAGTTTCATCCCTGATGGCGGAGCGCAAAGAGGAGATCATTCAACTGTTGATCACGGAATCCGGGAGTACCCGGATCAAATCGGAGGCGGAGTTTGCAGCCGCTAAACGCATTGTGGATGAAGCAGCATCTTTTCCTTATCGCATGAAGGGTGAGATCATCCCGTCCAATACCCCTGGCAAAGAGAACCGTGTGGTTCGTGAGCCTAAGGGAGTGATTGGTGTTATCGGGCCATGGAACTTCCCTTTGCATCTATGCCTGCGATCTGTAGCTCCAGCGATTGCCCTTGGTAATGGTGTGGTGATTAAACCAGCATCAGACACTCCGATTACGGCAGGTTGGCTCATTGCCGATTTGTTTGAACAAGCGGGTCTGCCTGAGGGCGTGCTAAATGTCGTTGCGGGAAGTGGCAGCGAGATCGGGGATTACTTTGTCGCTCATCCGGTTCCCAAAGTAATTTCATTCACGGGTTCCACAGAAGTTGGACAAGGGATCGGTAAACTGGCGGGTGAACATTTAAAAGAAACGGCACTGGAACTTGGTGGCAACAACGCCATGGTTGTGCTGGAAGATGCGGATATTGAACGTGCTGCCGAAGCGGCGGTCTTTGGCAAGTTTCTGCATCAGGGACAGATCTGTATGGCTCTGAATCGTATCATTGTGCATGCCGATATTTACGATAAGTTCGTCGATTCATTTGTAGCCAAAACGAAGAATGTCCAGGCAGGTGATCCAGCGGATGCCAAAACACTGGTGGGTCCTCTCATTCGGGAAAAAGAGGTAGAACGATTGCTGGAGCTTGTGAACAAAACCAAGGCCGAAGGTGCACGGTTATTGCTCGGAGGGACCAGTAAAGGCAGTGTGCTGTCTCCTACTGTACTTGCCGATGTTAAACCTGAACAGGATATCGTGCAGCAGGAATTGTTTGGCCCAGTAGCAGTGATCATGAAGGCTCATGATGAGCAGGAAGCTGTACGTTTGGCGAATGATACGCCTTATGGACTTAGTGGTTCCGTATTCACCCAAGATCTGAATCGAGGATATCAGGTTGCCCAGCGCATTGAATCAGGTATGGTGCATGTAAATGATCAGTCTGTGAACGATGAAGCGCATGTGATGTTTGGCGGTGAAAAAGCTTCAGGGATTGGACGTTTCGGTGGGGATTGGGCCATTGAGAAGTTTACACGTACGCGTTGGATCAGCATTCAGCACCAATATCGGGAATATCCGGGAGTAAAATAAGTCGAAAAAGGGTGAACAAGCAGGGGCATTTATGAATGATTAGAGTGGGTTACAAAAAGATCGACAAATCATGCGAAAGTCCGTCTACAGCTTGGTGGGACGGGCTTTTTGCACAATTTTACACCTCAGCAAAATACGGCTTAAGATAAGAGTGGAAAAGCTGTTTGGGGCTGACGCTATCTGGTTATTTATGGATACACGGAAGAATCGATCCGTAAATCCAATGGCAAAGGGGCTTTAAATTCATGTCCATTGACCGCTTTATTCTGAGGAAACTGAATACCTGTCAGGAAGAACATACACGTGCCAATTTGGTTCGGCTGTTTGTCATTCGTATTCGTAAAGCCGAGATTGCGGAAGAACATGATGCCGCCTATGTCCTGAGCAAACTGCACTGAGCGATGGCTGATAATAATTGTGATCCGCTGTTAACGTGTATACAACTCAAAAAAAGGAAGCTTGTCTATGACGACAGCTTCCTTTTTCATGTCTTGTAATGAATGTGTCTTGGTTGACTCCTTTTAATATAACGATAAAGCAAGGGAGTCGTTTTCACTTCGACTGTGGAGAATGGCTTCTCCATTAACAATCTCAATACTAATTAAAGAATGCAGACATTTTTGAATGGCGCGTTTACCGTTGCTAATTTTATGCTCAAGAGCACTGCTAAGCAATCTTAATGTCTTCTGCATAGGTTGTTTGTTTTCTTGATTAAAATATACAGGGATTGATTTGTTTTGAAAGGTTATTAGGGTTCTCACTTGAAATCACCTCACGGTTGTTATTTCATACAGCTAATATTAAATTCCAATGCTTAAAATTACCTTAAAATCAGCTTATGAAAACATAAAGGTGGGTAATGTTTGAAAAGTGTTCACAATTCAATTGTGAGCGAAGGAATAAAAGTCCTGAAAAACGTAACTTAATTACCATTTAAATGGAACAAAAAACGATAATTTTCGTATCCTCGCAATATTAAATTGCATAACTGCCACAAAAGTTCTGAGTCGAATGTACGATATTTTAATATATACGTGGGTCATATGTAACAAAATTACAAGTGGTACATTGCAAACAGGGTGTTTATGTAAGAAAATAGGGTTGATATAACGATTCATTCTCTTTTTTTTGATTTAATCTGACATTAGGACAATTTACATATGAGACCATGGGAGGGATTCGGATGATTCTAACCGTGCATTCCGGCCGCGAGGAAGGAGAATGGTTCGACATCGATGTTCCGGACGAATGTACCATCGAACATTTGAAGACATTACTCGGCGTTCGCATTTTTGGACAGGCACCGGGAGACGGCATTCAGTACATCCTTGAAGCCAAGTTTCCGGAAGGTCTGTGGTTCTCTCCGCAGAACGCACAGCAGTTAATGGAAACGGGGCTACGACAAGGCAGTTGCGTACGTGTCCAGCGGGCTTTTTCAACAACTTCGGAAGAAGCGCCTGTATATGGAAGACGTTCATTGTTTCAACAGGACAGCAACGAATAGGGCTTTTGAACGTATACATTCATTATTGAACGAACTAAAGGAGGTCTTCTCTTCGTGAATGTGTTATATCAGCGTTCTCCAAGAATGACACCGGTTCTCAAGGAAGAGAGACTCGAAATACTCAGGCCTCCAACAGAACCGAGCAAACCCACGTTTTCCATGATATCCATTATTGTGCCGATCATGATGACCATGGTTAGCATTGGTTTCTACGTATATATCAATATGACCGGCAAAATGGGCAATAGCAATTATATGATGTTTCAGATGATGACGGTCATGATGATGCTTACTTCTTACACCATTCCATTCTTCGTGTATCTGAGCAACAAGAAATCATATCGCAAAAAATTGGAAGAACGAAAAATAATGTATCTTGCCCAATTGGACAAACACCGGGAAGAACTGAAAGAAGCTCAGGCGGAGCAAGTGAAGAGCCTGTACGAAATTCATGGTGATCCGGGTGTGTGTCTTCAAGTGGTGAAGAACCGGAACAGTTCCTTGTGGGAGCGTTCACCAGAGGATGATGATTTCCTTCAGGTGCGCATTGGTACGGGAGAGATTCCATTCCGAATCAAACTTCAGGTTCCGCGGATTGATGGTTACGAGAAGGATGAGCTGATTGAAGCGGCCCATGAACTTGCGGCTGAATTCCAGACGGTACCAGATGCTTCCATTACATTGCCTTTGTTCCAATCGAAGGTTATGGGACTTGTCGGTGATCGGGAGGAAGTGCTTGCTTCCCTGCGAGTCATCATCTCACAACTGACGGTACGCCATTCCCCGGATGAACTGAAGCTTGCTGCTTTCTATGAAGAAAAGGACAGCAAGGAATGGGACTGGCTTCGCTGGATGCCCCATATCTGGGATGAAGACCAAGGACAACGCTATATGGCCGACAGGCACAGCGGTGCGCATCAATTGGCGGACAGCTTGTTTTCCGTGTTGAATCGGCGTCGTAACAATAAGGAAGACCGCTACAAGAAAAGCGTACAAACGCCGTGCTACGTTGTAATTCTCTCCGATACGCAATTAATTGAAGAAGAACCGTTGCTTCCGCTGCTGCTGGAGTCGGCTCACGAGATTGATGTATGCACCATCATACTGGCTAATCGCAAGGAGTCTCTACCGATGCATTGTCAGTTGATTATGGATGCCTCCAAAGGCAAAGGGGTGTATATCAAAAAAACGGAAGATGCGGATGTTATTCAACAAACGTACAAGCCTGATGTGATCTCGAAGGAGATGGCAGAGGCTCTTTCCCGTTATATGTCACCGATCCGGTTAAAGCGGTCATCTGCTTCAGATATCCCGCAAGTGCTTCCGTTATTCGATATGCTGAGCACATCACGCGTGGAAGATCTGGATGTGGTGTCCAGGTGGGGACAGACGAGATATCCTGACACGCTGCCCGTACCAATGGGTGTACGCGCTGGCGGCAAAAAAATTGCGATAAACCTGCATGACAAAATTGAACGTCAGGGTCATGGTCCCCATGGTCTGATTGCAGGTACAACCGGTTCAGGTAAAAGTGAAGTCATCCAGTCCATCGTAGCTTCACTCGCTGCTGAATTCCATCCACATGATCTGGCCTTCATGCTGATTGACTATAAAGGTGGCGGGATGTCCAATACATTTGTTGATCTGCCTCATGTGGTAGGGACAATCACCAATCTGGATGGGAATCTGATCGAGCGGGCGAATATTTCACTTCGTGCCGAACTGGTCAGAAGGCAAAAAATATTAAATGATGCGGGAAACCTCCAGCATATTGATGAATATTACAAGATTCTGCGTTCCAGACATGAACAGCCACTGCCACATCTGGTTATTATCATTGACGAGTTTGCTCAATTGAAGCGGGACCAGCCGGAGTTCATGGATGAATTGATCAGTATCGCGGCCATTGGTCGGACACTTGGGGTTCATCTAATTCTGGCAACCCAAAAGCCAGCTGGTGTTGTAGACGATAAAATATGGAGTAATTCTCGTTTCCGGATCTGCCTTCGCGTACAGAGTGAGGGAGATAGCAGGGATATGATCAAGATTCCAAATGCTGCCTGGATTACAAAGCCTGGTCGCGGATATTTCCAGGTTGGTAGTGATGAAGTGTTTGAAGAAATGCAATTCGCCTGGAGTGGTGCACCTTATAACCAGCAGGAGGATTCAACAACGGTATTGCCTGTTATGGAAGTGCGCCTGAACGGTAAGCGGGAGCCTCTGTTAACTGGAGAGCGCAGAGCCGTTCTCAAAGGTGAAGATGTTCCGAAACAGCTTCAGGTATTTATTGATTATGTTGCGCAGTCTGCAGCGGATGCGGGTATCCGTCGTTTGCCAGGACCATGGTTGCCACCTTTACCAGAGACACTGGAATGGGAAGGTCTTCAGGAATGGCAGGAAGAAGAGAATCGGGAGCTGCTGCTTGATGGCGGAGCGAGTGGTCTGAAACCACTGGTTGGTTTGCTGGATGATCTCCCTAATCAGCGCCAACAACCGCTCGCATTGCCTGTGGATCAAGGACATCTGGTCGTGTACGGCATGCCAGGACTGGGCAAAACAACATTTGTTCAGACCTTGCTTATGTCTCTGGCCCGTTCCCATAGAACTGAGCCTTGGCATGGTTACATTATCGATATGGGCCGTATGATGAAAGACTTTGCAGCACTACCTCAGATCGGTGGTGTGATGATGGCTGAAGAGGAAGACCGGATCAAGCGGTTATTCCGCTATATTCTCAAGCTGTCAGCACAACGCAAAGATATCATCTCGGAGGCGGGGGTTAAAACGATTTCGGCGTACCGCCGGACAGCTCACGCGGCTGTCCCGCAGGTTGTGGTCGTTATCGATGGTTATCTTTCATTCCGCAATGCCTATCCGGAAGAAAATGAACTTCTGGAGACGATCCTGCGTGAAGGCGGAAGTCTGGGTATCACCTTTGTGCTCACAGCCAATCGGGTAACAGATGTATTTGAAAAATTCAGAAGCAATATTCCCAATGCGGTTTCATTTGAGTTATCCGATCCAAGCGATTATTATTATGCCGTGGGAAGACCTTCCAAGGCCCCAAGCCAACTTCCGCCAGGAAGAGGTCTGGTCAAAGGGCAAGTGCCTCCGTTAATGTTTCAGGCGGCATTACCCTCTTCAGGGGCAGATGAGGGCAAGCGTTCATCGGCACTGCGCCGTACGATTGCTGAGATTCGCCAAGGCTGGACAGGGGAAGAAGCGCCGCAGATTGCTCCACTTCCTGAAGAAATCAAACTGAAGGATCTGCTCATTCGGACAGGATCATATGGTCAGGCTTGGGATACATCGTCTGTAACTGTCCCTGTGGGATTGCTTACGGATGATCTGGAACCATTCGAGCTTAATCTGCGTGAAGGTCCGCATTTCATGGTAACGAGTCCGATGGAAGGCGGCAAAACGACATTTTTATTGACATGGATGTTATCACTGGCTTATCATGCTTCTCCGGAAGATGTGCAAATATACACAGTAGATATGCGTTATGGCTCAGGTGGGCTGGGGGAAATCAGCAGTTTGCCCCATGTCCGTGGACATGTATCGCGAGAAGAACAGCTTGCGCCTGTCATTCAACAGTTGTACGATGAAGTTCTGAAAAGAGGCGAGATTTCCGGTGGACCGGAACTTGTGCTCGTCATCGACGATGCGGACACCTTGTCCAAGCAGTTAAACGATTTTAATGTGAAAGATCAATTGGGAGCGATTGTTCGTCAAGGAAGGGATCGCGGTGTACACGTGATTCTATCCGGAGTTCCGGCAGACTTCCCAACTTTTGGTTCTGACTGGGTAACGGATGTGAAGGCTTCCCAGAGTGGAATGCTGTTCGGGACTTTAGACCCTAACGATCTCTCGTTCTTCCGTATACCTTATTCCGAATCCGGAGGTAGTTCAGGTGGGCTGAAGGTACTGCCTCCGGGTCAAGGTTATTATGTAAAACGTAAATATTCCAGGGTTAAAGGTGCAGTTCCATGTGATGACAGCTGGAAAATGACCGATTGGATTTCTGAAATTCGTGACCGATGGCATGTTGTAGTTTGAGGGGAGGTGGCTCATAATGTTGACGGTTCATGATTCTAAGCAAAAGGTAGTCACGTTGCAAACAAAGGAACTTTTTTTCCTGGCTGGTATTCTCGGTTCAGACCGACTGCTTGGTGTGGAAGATCCGTTTCGCGGCTATATGGCGGAGGATATCGCGATGGAGTGGGAGCGTGTCAAAACCTCCCTGCTTGACAAAGGATATCTGATTCGGGATCAGGATACCGATGAGCTGATCATGACACCGACCGTTTTCTCCAGGGTAGCCATTGCCGGATTGTCCGACAGAGCTTGTTGGATTCGCTACACGATCAACGGCAAGTCGTATGAGAGTTATATCCATTGCACGGATGAGCGGGTCGTTGAAGTTTCCCGTGTTGACGACGTACCGGACTCGTTCCGGCTCAGCGATCTGGGAAGTGTTCGTGAAGCCATTGATGTTCTGATAGAGCGGATGAAATGGAGCGGCCATTCTCCTGCGGAGAAACCGGCCCTAATGTGCTCCAAGAAAAAATTTTATGATGTCATGAATGAGCTCGAAAACAGCGGAGTACAGACCGTAGCAACGGAACTCGAACAGGAGACAAGTGATCCTGAGGGCTCACTTGCACTGGCACGCTGTCTGGTGGGTAAGGAGTCAGACGGGGAGCTCAGGTTGCTTGTATGGAATGAAGACGGGTGGAAGTCGCAGTCGGCAGCATTTGCTGCAAGTGCGGTTTCCAACTGGTTGTTCCGGATGAGCACTGCGGCTTCAGATGATTGGCTTGTTGCAGCACTAACGACTAGAGAACAGTTTCACGAGATGCTGCTGGACTGGCTTAAACAGCCTGCAGGGGAAGAGGAAAGGTGATGGTAAATGCGCATTCGTGTGGAACCGGATGTGCTTCGGGCACTGAGCAAGCAGATTCAGTATGCAGCGGAGCAAATACAGCAAAAGATGACAGTGTTGGATCAGGCGATTCATTCGCTGGAGTGGGAGGTTGAATCCCGCGCAGCGGTGATGAATGAATGGAATCACAGTAAACGACTGGGCGAGGATGCGCTGCGTCGATTAATGGACTTAAGCGTACAGCTGGGACGCAAAGCGTTGTTATTCCAGCAGGCAGACATGGAGTATCGTTCCGTGCTGAGTCATGTGAACACAGCCTATGGTAATGCGGTCAATATGCTGAATGTTCTTCAGAACAATCGTACAGGAGAAATCATGCCTGCACATTCTGCAACTGTAGCTGTAGTATCCGATCCCCTTTCCGCAATGGCGGCCGTATATCGTGTACAGGATGCCGCTCCGCCTGATGGCTCCCCGGCTACACTGGTGCAGGCTATGCAGCCTGAGCCTGTAGCATGGAGATTCACAGATCCTTCCTTTCGGGGAAGAAGAGGGACCGAGCCTGTTGTTTCCTGAACAGGGTGAATAAAAGTAACAGCAGAAAGTGAATATTTTTTTGTAAATAGGCTGTTAGGAGAAGTTTCAAGTGCTGAAAATGGGGTAAATAGGATTAGGTCCTTCGGCTTTTGTCCGATCGATCCTGGTATAGTACAATTTGAACAAGTAAAAATTTAATTGCACAAACCAAGGAGGAATTTACAAATGGCAGGACGTATTTTAGTTACCCCAGAGCAGCTTGATCAGGTTTCCAACCAATTTAAACAAAGCGGTGAGCAAAGTCAGCAAATCGTATCTACATTGACTCAATCCATCACAAGCATGGAAGGACAATGGGAAGGTATGACAAAGCAACGCTTCTTCCAAGAGTTCCAAGAAGCTAGCAAACAAATGCAATCATTCGTTCAAACGCTGAACAGCATCAGCGCTGAACTTACAGCTATTGCTAACAAATTCCGTACAGCTGACCAAGCTCGTTAATCTGCTTTACATAGATCAGGCCGATGTGAAGTCTGAATTCGTCCTGAATTATAGGTGGATAGCAAGCTGAAGATGTACAACTACAGCAAAAACCGGGCGTTTTCACAACACCCGGTTTTTGTTGCAACTATGACACTAGGACAGAGAGAGGGATAAGCATGTCTTTTCAACCAAATCCCGGGGATGAAGTGGTGATTAACGACATTGCCTATACGATTGGGCAACATCCGGCAGCGCCGGGTCTGGCTTATGCCCAAGCCGGAAGGCAGGGGATTGTTTATCAGTTGTTACCCCGAAATGGTTCCATTCATGGGGCTAAAGCACTAAAAGTATTTTTTCCTAAATTCCGTATTCCGGCTATGGTATATCAGTCTGAGCATATGGAGTCTTATAGTGAACTGCCAGGTTTGCAGGTATGCAAGCGTGATGTGCTCACTCCGGAAAGAAACGGAGCGCTCATTGGAAAACATCCCGATCTGTTATATGCGGTGTTGATGCCATGGGTGCAAGGTCAGACCTGGTTCGATGTAATCAGTGATCAGAGACAGTTGACGGCTGAGGAGAGCCTGAAGCTGGCTAGAGCGCTTGCTGGAACAGGTTCGGCTATGGAACAACGTGGACTGGCTCATTGCGATATGTCCGCTCCCAATGTAATGATTCCGTTTTTTTCCGAAGTGGAGAACCTGGGGAAGATGTCTGCGGTAGAACTTGTGGATGTCGAGCAGATGTACGGTTCCAAGATGGATCGTCCGGATGCCCTGCTTGCCGGGTCACCCGGTTATGCAGCCCATCGAACAGTGCACAGCGGTTTGTGGAGTTCATATGCTGACCGATTTGCCGGAGCGGTTATCATTGCTGAAATGTTAAGCTGGTCCGACCCTGTGATTGTAGAGAAAGCGTGGGGCGAAAGTTATTTTGACCAGCATGAAATGCAAACGGTGAGTGAACGGTATTATGCGATGCGGGAGTCCCTTGAGAAGCGTTGGGGTTCCAAACTGTCCGATCTGTTTATTCGAGCTTGGGAAAGTCACGATCTGAGCAGTTGTCCGACGTTTGGTGAGTGGTATGTTGCATTGGCTGCGGTAGACGTGGATCAGGCCAATGCGGCGGCTGCGACATCGGAAGAAAAAGCTGCCAATCCATCCGAAGCTGATGTGAATCTGAAAAAGAGCTCAGAACCAGTAAGTGAACCGGTGAATACGCAAGACGGGAACCGTCCCCAAACGCCGCACTCTCCCGATCAGGAAGCGGTTGTGAACCGTCTGTTCCTGCAAGCAAGAGCCCTGGAGGATGAAGATAAACCGGCTGCAGCACTGGAAGTGTACCGCTCGCTTTATCATTTTATTCCTCATAACAGCGCGATGCAGATGGAAGTCGAGGCCGCAATTAAGGAACTGGATGCAAAGCTTAATCCAAAAGAAGACACAGACAAACCTGTACCTGTGCCATTCTACAGATCCAAAAAGTTCATGATATCCTCCGCTGTGCTTATTGTATTGCTGGCAGGTGGCGTGCCAACGGTCAAAATACTCGCCGATCAGGCAGAGGTGAAACAGAAAGAACAGCAGGAAGCCACACGACTGGCAGATATCAAAGCTGCGGAAGAGGCTGAAGCAGCAAAGGCAGCTGCGCTCAAACAGCAGGAAGAACAAGAGAAGCAAAAGGCCGCAGATGCTGCAAAACTGGACGCAGAGGAAAAGAAAAAGCTTGCTGAAGCCAAGCAGAAGGCAGCTGAAGCAAAGAAAAAAGAAGAAGAACGTAAGGCGTTACAGGCCAAGTACGACAAACAGGCGAAATATGAGGCCTTTCTGGTGAAGCAAGAACAGCAGAAGAAAGAAGCTGCTAAGAGAGCGCAGCAGGAGAAGTATGATAAACAGGCAAAATATGAAGCTTATCTGGTCTGGAAAAAAGAGAATGATGCCAAGCTTGCAAAACAGGAAGCGGAGCGTAAAGCGGCAGCTGAAGTTAAACGTCAACAGGAGATTGCTCAGAAAGCAGCTCTGAAGAAAAAACGTGCCCAGAATGTGGTCACGCTGATTGCTCATTACAATAAAACGTATAACGCTCAAAAAGGCAGAAAAATTGAAAATGCGGAATCGTATGCCCGTGATTTCAAAAATCTTTACAATACCGATGCTTCCTATTTCAAAGGTGTTGGCAAAGTAGCCGCTCGAATGAGTGCCATTAACAAATTCCTGAGCAACAACAGCTATACGTTGCCTAACTTATAAATAACACGTGAATGATGGAGGTGACTCACCCTAGATGAACTACACGATTCAAGCATCACAGCGTACACCTGCACTTATTATATATTTAATTGATATTAGCGCCTCCATGAACATGGTTCTGGAAAATCGTCGACGGATTGACGTCGTCTATGATGCCTTATCTCTCGCGATCCGCCAAATGGTATTTCGCTCTACCAAGGGAAATCGTCTGACACCTCGCTATCGTATAGCCATATTGGCTTACAGCGATGATGTATATGACTTGTTGAACGGAATCAAAGGGATTGACGAGATCGCTGCAGTTGGTTCTTTGCCTGACCTGACACCGAGACGGTTTTCAGATTCTGCGAAGGCTTTCCTGCAGGCGGAAAAGATTCTACAGGCTGAAATTCCGAATATGCAGGATTGTCCTGCGCCACTTGTATGCCATATGACCGACGGGGTAGCTACAGGTGAAGATCCCGAACCGATTGCCAAAAGAATCATGGGTATGAGTGTACCTGACGGCAATGTACTGGTGGAGAATATTTTTATATCGGATCATCTGCTGGAAGGACCAATTGCTGAACCTAGAAGATGGAAGGGAATCTCTTCGGAAACGAATCTACAGGATGAGCATGGAGAGAAGCTGCGGAATATGTCATCCGTCCTGCCCGAAAGTTATCGGGAAATGCTTGTTGAAGCTGATTATTTGCTTGCACCCGGTGCACTCATGATGCTGCCAGGTACATGTGCAGAATTGGTATCAATCGGGTTCCAGATGTCCGCTGCTACGCCTGTGAGATAGGAGGGGAATCATGAGATCGATGCGTTTGGCAACATTGTCTGCTGGAGATAAGGGGGGCCATGCCGAGCAACGGCATGGCAACTTTCGCTATGTGAGTGTACAGACCGGGGAACAGCCGCTAACTCGCTATCAGGGTACATTTAAGTGCAGATATGGTTATGGCAGAGCGGCTGAGACGGTACATCAGGGAGATACCGGACAGGACTTTGCTGCGGTACGTATGAAAGGGAATATCTGCAATTTTGTTTTGTGTGATGGCGTAGGCATGAGTTACCTGGGCGATTTTGCAGCGCGTTTTCTAGGGAATGCTCTGTTGGATTGGTTGGAAACGACGCAACACACAACGGTAGAGGGTGTTGAGCGTCTTCTCCATGATCTTACCCTTCCCGCATCGGAGCAATTGGAGAAATTACAGCCACTGGAAAGTTCCCCTTTGTTGCTGCGTGAAGTGTTGATGGAAAAGCGAAGTCGGGGCAGTCAGGCCATGTATGTGTGTGGGCGGATCGAGCTCACGGGAGGCGGCCGCAAAAGCCGTGTATGGTTAGCGTGGCAAGGAGATTCCCGTATTCGCCTGTGGCGTAATGGTCAGGAACAGTCTGAATTATTTCAGACTCACTGCAAGACAAATGAGCGTTGGTCTACACTTGAAGGACCTGTTGGTGGTAAGCCGCACATCTGCGAGATGAAAGGGTCCGCAGGAGATTCACTGCGTCTTCAGTTGTATACGGATGGACTGAACGATCTGGATGCCATTCAAGCCTATGTCCCGGATGAACACATTCAGGTACTGCTGGATGCGACACATACCGGCGGTCTTGAAGATGATGCCGCTTTCATTGAGCTGGAATGGTGAGTGCGGGATATCAAGATGTGGATCGATCTTGATGAAGCTGTGACAGCGGCGAAGATCAACTGTGAAAAAACTTGTTGGTGTTGATTTAAAAGACACTCTTTTTGGGTAATCTTGTGAAGAATTGATTTTAAGTACGTGTTCAAAAGCGGACTTTTTGAACAACCTCTTTAACGATGAGCTTGAACGTACATTCTTACATAATTGCTAAATCAAAGGAGTGGAATGGATAATGACACAACATAACGGCAAGTCACGGTTCCAGGGTAAGGTTGCGATTATTACCGGAGCAGGGTCCGGGATTGGGAAAGCCACTGCGGTCAAGCTGGCTAAAGAGGGTGCACATGTTGCATTGTTTGATCTGGTGAATGATCGGATCTCGGAAACGGAAGCTGAGATTAATGCGCTGCACCCCGGTGCGGCAAGAGCATTTGATGTAGACATTTCCGACCCGTCACGTGTGGAAAAGGCTGTACTGGAAACCGTTGAGTTATTCGGCGGTTTGGATATTGTTTTTGCCAATGCGGGCATTAACGGTGTATCGGCACCGATTGAGGAAATTCAGGTTGAAGATTGGCAACAGATTATTACAACCAACCTGAATGGTACGTTTTTCACGATTAAATATGCATTGCCTCACGTGAAAAAACGGGGTGGCGGCAGTATTATCATCACGAGTTCGATTAATGGCAATCAACGATTCTCAAGCTTTGGCATGTCGGCATACAGCACGTCCAAGGCAGGACAGGTTGCTTTTGCCAAGATGGCTGCGCTTGAGCTGGCGAAGTTCAAGATACGTGTGAACGTGATCTGTCCAGGAGCGATTGCAACAAATATCGATCAAAGTACGGTCAAAACGGATGATCTACAGCAGATCATTATTCCGATGGAGTTCCCGGAAGGACAGCAACCACTTGCGGACGGGCCGGGTCAACCGGAACATGTTGCCGATCTGGTAAGTTTCCTCGCATCGTCCGAATCCAGACATATTACCGGAGCAGAGATCGTCATAGATGGTGCCGAGTCATTGCTCAGCTAAGTGAGTATTCTGGATAAATTTCATTTTTGCTAAGGCGTGTCTTAGGGTGTGTCTGCGATAGTCGTTCCTCTGGAACGGCTTTTTTTGTTATAATGCTAACATTCGAATAGAGATACTGAAGAGCAGTAGGGTACATTCATTAGGAGCGATCATATGCATATAGAGTTACCGATACAAGAGGTTATTCCTGAGTTAAGACAGTTATTTCGGGATCAAGATACAGGTGTGTTAATTGCAGAGCCAGGAGCGGGAAAAACGACGGTTGTACCGTTGGCTTTACTGGAGGAGCCGTGGGTTGCGGGACGGAAAATCATTATGCTGGAACCCCGAAGGCTGGCTGCGCGTTCGGCTGCATCGAGACTGGCGGCTACGCTAGGGGAAAAGGCGGGGCAGACGGTAGGATATCGTGTACGCATGGATACCCGGGTGAGTCAGGTGACACGGATTGAAGTTGTGACGGAAGGTGTATTGACCCGGATGTTGCAACAGGACCAGGGGCTTGAGGATACGGCGATGATTATATTTGATGAATTCCATGAGCGGCATCTACATGGGGATTTGGGTCTGGCTCTAGCCTTGGAATCGCGAGCGATGTTACGTCCGGATCTGAAACTGTTGGTCATGTCGGCGACCCTTGATCCTGTTCCGGTCTGTGCATTGCTAGGTGAAGGCACAAAATCAATTCATTGTCCGGGCCGTACATTTCCTGTAGAAACACGTTACTTGCCTAGACCAGCAGCCATGCCACTGGAACAATTTACGGCTCAGACGGTGACCAAGGCATTAGCCGAACAGGAGGGGGACGTGCTTGTTTTCCTTCCTGGCGCAAGAGAGATACACCGTACAGAGCGGGAGTTATCGAATGGTTCTCTTCCTGGACATGTGAAAGTTCATTCCCTATATGGCAGTATGCCGGTGGAACAACAGGATGAGGCCATACGCCCGGCGGCTGAGGGCTCGCGCAAAGTTGTGCTGTCCACCTCCATTGCGGAATCCAGCCTCACACTCGCTGGAGTTAAGATTGTGGTGGACGCAGGGCTGAGTCGTGCATCGGCATTCTCGCCGCGCACGGGAATGAGCCGACTTGTCACCCTGCCGGTGTCCAAGGCGTCAGCCGACCAACGGCGGGGTCGTGCAGGGCGAATTGCCCCGGGGGTGTGTTACCGGCTATGGAGCGAAGAGGTTCACGGGGGACTGCCTGAGGCAGCTCGCCCGGAGATCACCTCCGCGGATCTTGCGCCGCTGGCGCTGGAGCTTGCCGTCTGGGGTGTCCAGTCCCCAGCAGAGCTGCAATGGCTGGACACCCCGCCTGACGCCGCCTACGGCCAGGCTCAGGCGCTGCTGCGCCAGCTGGGCGGCCTGAACGACGCAGGCCGCATCACGCCCTTCGGGCGGCGGATGAACACGCTTGGCGTGCATCCGCGACTGGCCAGCATGCTGCTCCGCGCAGCGGAGCTTGGGCTGGCCAGCTACGCCAGCATGCTGGCGGCACTGCTGCAGGAACCTGCCGGCCTTCGCAGCAGTGGCAGTGCAGGCGCGGGCACGGACCTTCGCCCGCGCGTAGAGGCGCTGCTGACCGCGGACAGCAGCGGCATGCCGCAAGCGGCAGCGGCTGTCGCAGACGGCGCGGCCGTGCGGCGCATGCTCCAGGAGAGCCGCCAGCTGCGCTCGGCGCTCGGCCCGGCGGCCGATCCGGTGCGGCCGGATGAGGACAGCTGCGGATTGCTGCTGTCCTTCGCCTATCCGGACCGGATCGGGCAACGCCGGGAGGACGGCCGCTATCTGCTGAGCAGCGGCCGCGGTGTAAGGCTCGCAGCGACAGAATCGCTGAGCCGTGCAGCGTATCTGGTCGCAGCCGAGGCAGACGACCAGGGCGCAGATGCGCGCATCCTGCTGGCTGCGCCGTTGCAGGAGCAGACCTTGTTGCAGGCAGGTCAGCACTTGCTGCACAATGAAGTGCAAGTGGCCTGGGATTCCAACACTCGCAGCGTGCGCGCACATAAGAGACTTCGGATTGGAGCCTTTGTGATTAAAGAGAGCAGTATTGCACAGCCACCTGAAGATCAGGTGCTGGAAGCACTGTTAACCGGAATACGAATGGAAGGGCTGGATTGTCTGCCTTGGACAAAAACATCCAGACAACTTGCGGACAGGCTACGGTTCCTGCATCTCCATCTACCTGAGTGGCCTGACCTGATTGAAGATGATCTGACCGAAGAGCTGGCAGAACATCTTACCCCTTATCTGACAGGCATGCGATCGGCAGCCGACCTCAAGAGATTGTCGATGCAAGATGTATTACTTGGTGGCCTGAGCTGGACGCAACGACAACAACTGGACGATGAAGCTCCGACGCATATACAGGTGCCCAGTGGCTCACGTATTCCTGTGGACTACAGTCGTCCAGAGGACCCGGCGCTGGCAGTAAGATTACAGGAGATGTTTGGACAACAGGAGACACCGCGTATAGCGGGTGGGCGAGTCCCGTTGACCATCCACCTATTATCACCGGCTCAGCGACCTGTACAGGTCACACGAGACTTGGCGAATTTCTGGCGAGAGACGTACTTTGACGTCAAAAAAGATCTGAAAGGTCGTTATCCGAAGCATTACTGGCCGGATAATCCACTTGAAGCGGTCGCCACAAATCGGGCCAAACCACGGGGCAAATAGATGAATTACTTCATTTTTAAAGACATCAACGATTTGGTTCCCAAAGGGCGCGTTATCAGGGTTAGACTTTGCTGAACAACAGTCAGTTTTGTAGCTGATCGAATCATTCTCTGTCTTAAAGAATCACCCTTTAACCAGAACGTGTCTCAAAACTAGCTAACGTGCATCTTTTACTATCTTTTCGCCCCATGTTACGTCACTTTGCCTTTTCGTCCCATGCTGCGTCACTTTCCCTTGACGTGCCCCGGCACGCCTGCTGAAAACTTCCGGCATGGAACGATAATTTGGCAAAATCTGCTTCTTTTGAGGTTGAAGACACATCCTAGAGCGTATCTTCAAACCTGCCGAAGCCGAAGCGTAACTGAACGTGCCTGGAGCTGATGATGGAGCAGAAACATGGAGCGGAGCGCTAACGAACCTGTGACGACTTATTCAGCGATTTGAAGTACCCGCAGTAATCTAAGGAATATGAAACACGCTATATTTGAATAACCAGCCATTTACAACGGGTTTGTCAGGTAATTTTGGTAAATAACGTGTCTCATGTTCCTTACAAAATAAAATGAGGACCCGAAGGCTAAATAAGACGTCCTCGGTTCCTTAGAAAATCGTCTGGGACAATCCGCCAAGATCAGCCAGTCTAGACTTCAAGATGTTCTGGACGCCGACGTGCTTCAACGTAGAACATGCCTGATAACGTATCACATACCTGAGTTTGAAGGCACACCCTGATGAGGATTAATAAAGAATGAACTTCAGCAATTTTTTACTATCAACACATAGTATATTGACTTGCAAACGTTTAAAAGAAACTTAGGCGGGTAATAACATAGCGAACCACTCAATAATATGAGGAGGGATTCACTATGCAGAAGAAAATCGTAGGTGTGTTTAATACAGAACGTGAAGCATCGCAGGCTATCGAGGGTTTGAAAGCACAAGGATTCACTTCAGACGAAATCTCCGTTGTTACACAAGATCGGGATGAACTGAAGGCAATTCGGGAAGAGACAGGTACCAAAGCCCCTGAAGGCGTGGCTGCGGGTGCAGCAACAGGTGGTGTACTTGGTGGTGTAGCCGGTCTGCTCGCAGGTATCGGTGCACTAGCCATACCCGGCATAGGACCGATTCTGGCCGCAGGCCCTATCGCGGCAGCATTTACCGGTGCAGCTGTGGGTGCAGGAGCTGGCGGATTGGTGGGTGGACTTGTGGGTCTTGGTATTCCGGAAGAGGACGCTAAACAGTATGAGGAGTATGTACAGAATGGTAAAATCCTGCTGCTCGTAGATTCTACGGATCGGGACTCCGATGTGTACGATGTGTTCAGTGGCAACAGCCAGCTTAACCGAGACAGAGCCGAAGCAGCTCATCGCGGAGATGTGCCAGCCGAACGTCCGGATCTGGATATGGAAGAACGCAGATTGGAAGCCCAAAACAAGGCAGCGCGATTCGGTAACAATACATTCCTGTAATCTTGCCGCGAATTTAATCGATATGAAATAAAACCCAATGACTTATTATCTGTAAAATGGAATGACATATATGATCCACCAGATGGTCATTAGCCGGTTTCCTTAAGGGAAGCCGGCTTTTGTCCCTGTGTTGCATATGGGTGGGTGTCAATAATGTCGGATGGTGTTTTTACCCAGTCAAGCAGGGAATAACAATACATATAACAGTACAGCCAAAGCGAGTCCAATCACCAGTAGCATCATGGTAAGAAACCGGATTAATCCGGTCGATGCCTGAAACGTCTGTTCATTGATTTGGGTACGCTTCCGATGATAGGCTGCTGCCGAATACACAATGATGGATATGCCGCCAATCAGAGAAGTGATACCCGTAATAATCGCCGAAATATGTGCAAGCCGATCATACGCCGACGAATTGAAACCAAATCCGGCAGCAAGAAAGCCGATGCCCGCCATGGCAATACCGGTGCGCACCCAGGCCAGAAAAGTTCGCTCGTTAGCCAGATGTTGCTGGACATACTTGGAATCGGTAGTGGTTACGTCTTTTTCTGTTAAAGAAATGTGAATCAACTCCGTTCAATAAATATACGGCTTCATTGTACTTTGTTTTTATCGCAAAACCAAGAAAGGATGGCTGAATGTATGCCTCGCAAAGAACGAATTACAGAAATAGAGAGTTTAAGGGGAATTGCCTTTGGAGCGGTGGTTCTCCAGCATTCCATCGCACATTACTCTCTGGTCCCGGAAACGAGACTGGAGGATGGTGTGTTACTGGCCATACTGCTGATGCTCTCCAAATTTGCAGTTCCTTTATTCATATTCATAACAGGTATGGTGCTGTTCTATAACACGGGAGACAAGCTGCATTACGGCAAGTTTATGAGAAAAAGAGTAAACGACGTGATCGTGCCTTACCTGATCTGGTCACTCATTTATTTTACACTGGCACCGAGGGGCTGGACCGGATTTGGATGGAATGACATCCCGGACCTAGGCCTGAAGTTGCTTACGGGCAAAACGACTTCACACTTTTGGTACATCATTATGTTGATCCAGTTTTATCTGTTATTTCCACTCTTTTTGCATGCCATTCGTTATGTATATAACCGATATGAGGCCAAGGGGCGCTTGATCGCATTATTGATTTCTGGTGTGGTGTATCTTGTACTTGCGGATCAATTAAGAAACATCGCCAAGTTCATGGAACAGGTGAATATCCCGGTGCTGACAGATGCTTTTACAACGTATGCAGACCGTAATTTCCTCTATTTCTTTATTTATTTTGTACTTGGTGCAGCAGCAGGGTTATCTGTACAGCACTGGAATGAATGGACTCATCGATTGCGCTGGATATACTGGACAGTGTTTATTGTTCTGGGTCTGCGGTTTACTTATTTATTAATGCTAGAGTTTCAGAAGCCGGAGGGAATCAAAATTACGTTCTACACGGTCAGCTTGATCCGCCCTGATATGGCAATCTTTCTGATCGCTTCCATTATGGTCATGTACCAGCTGGCCGGAAAACTTCATAACCTCAGGGCTACACGATTGCTGGGATGGATTGGTGGTGTATCGTATGGCGGTTATCTGATGCATATGTTGATGCTGCGGTATAGCTACATTCCGGATGAGTTGTTTTACGTTGCTATGGGTTGGAACCCTGTCGTCCGAATGATCATCACCTGGTTGTTGGCTCTTACATTATCCTGTGTAGTGACATGGCTTATCTCGCGTGTAAGCTGGGGCAAATGGATTGTGGGAACCGTACCGAAGTCTGTCCGCGATAAATGAATCCATCAACATATGAAAAATTCATAATAGATCACCACAGCCGCATAGAAGTGTACGGGAGTACGAGAGTATATGAACACAAGATACAGGAGCACAGGTATTACAGCTTTTACAGCTTTTGCACAGACTTTCTTGTCATTAAAATTCGATCTCACGACACCCTGAGCCCTGAAATAAACAACTTTTGAATCAATTTCATAACTCACTAAAAATGGATTTCTGTAACTGGATATAGACAAATTGAACCGTTTCGATCGATATCCAGCCTTGATTGAAGCAGCTAAAGGTATTATGAAATTGATTTTTTTGAATAACAATTAAAATTTCATTACATGAAAAATTCACAACAGAAAACCTTTTTCCGTGCTTCCCCCAGGTTAACGCGTATTCACACGATTTCTTGCTCGCCCTCCTTGAAGATAGATAAAAGGGGGGCAAAGCGGAGAAAGATGGCAGAACCCGAACATAAGTTTTATAATACTAGATATATAGGTTCTGACAGGAGGGGAATGAACGTGGCTTTTATGATTGCACAGCGGGCATTTATCAAGCTGTATCTGATTACGATGGTTGAACAGCACAGGGGGTATGGTTACGAGATGCTGGAGGCGATGAAGCAGGAATTCAAAGACTACGGTTATGTACCACCCCAGAGCGAGGTATATCGGGCACTGCATGAATTGGTACAGCAAGGTGTTTTTTATCGCACCAAGAAGCTAAAGGGCAATGATCCAAAGGTCGATTTTCAGGAAATCGTTTTATATCATTTCACGGATGATGGTGCGGAAAAAGCTGAGTTATACAAGAAACAGGTCAAAACGGATCTGGATCGTTGTCTCGGCATGTTACACAAGGCAGAAGAGGACAACTACGGTACGAAAGGAAGATGAGCATGAACAGACAGTTACAGTGGGGTGTACTCGGTACGTCAACCATTGCCAAAAATGCAGTCATTCCGGCGATCCAGCAGTCTGAACGTGGTGAGGTGTTGGCGATTGCCAGCCGCAGCAAGGAAAAAGCGGAAACCCTTGCCGAAGAACTCGGCATTGCCAGATCGTATGGCAGTTATGAAGAGCTCATCGCTGATCCGGACATTGAAGCCGTCTATATTCCTTTGCCTAACCATATGCACAAAGAATGGACCATCAAAGCGGCACAGGCTGGTAAACACGTGTTGTGTGAGAAACCGGCTGCCTTGAATGCTGATGAATCGGCAGAAATGATCGAGGTATGTCACCAGCAAGGTGTTCTTTTTGCAGAAGCAATTATGTATCGATATCATCCCAAGCACAGACGTGTGCAAGAGATTATAGCTAGTGGAGAGATTGGCATCGTCAGAGCCATCCATGGTAACTTTACCTGTAATACCGCTGATGACAAGGAAAATGTTAGGTTCAAAAGAGAGATGGGCGGCGGATCATTATTCGATCTTGGCGTGTATCCGATCTCGGCGGCCCGGATGTATCTGGGACAGGAACCGGAAGCGGTGACAGTTCACGCTCTATTCTCGGACGAGCATGATGGCGTGGATATGATGGCGTCGGGACTGGTAGAATTTCCGAATTCGGTAGCTTTAACTTTTGACTGTGGCATGTGGGCTTCAGGTCGAGCGGAGATGGAGATTCTCGGGACGGAAGGGCGGATTGAACTGCCAAAAGTGTTTGGCTGGGAGAACAGTGATATTCCACCTCAGATTATTGTACATACGGATTCGGTCAGTCGTGAGGAACGTGTATCCGTGTCCAATTCCTATGTGCTTCAGGTAGAGACGTTTGCAACGGCTGTGCTTGAGGGAGAGGCCTTACCGTTCAGTCCGGAAAATACCATTCAAAACATGCGCGTTATTGATGCGTGCCTGGAATCGGCTCGAACTCGTCAACGTGTGCAATTGATCGATTAGATTAGGTCAAATCAGTTTAAACATACTAGAAAAGTAGACTCCATCTTCAGGGATGAGAGTCTTTTTTTCTGTCTTAAAATGTTACAATTATAATATTTTACAATTTAAACGTCTTCATTTGATATTTCTACCAAAATGATGTGATATAAATAGTCATGAGATGACTTGTTTACTATAATCTAGCAGAACATACAACTAGACCGTTACAGCTTGCAGAACGCATATCGTGACAACGTTCATCTACTTTGAGGGATCGGGAGGCCGGATTGATGAAAAAGTTGATATCCACCGCATTACTGGCATTGTTGTTAACGTTTGTTTTCCTCACAGGTTCACAGTTCACTCCAGTCGGACAGCAGAAGGCATCTGCTGCAACATGTACCATCATCAATACGTTTACAGGTGTAGCAAATTATTTGAGTGCAAATGGAAAGTTGCCATGTAACTTTATTACCAAATCACAGGCAACAGGACTTGGCTGGGTAGCGTCAAAAGGAAACTTGGCTGTAGTTGCTCCTGGAAAAAGCATCGGTGGGGATACATTTGGCAATCGGGAGGGGCTCCTGCCTTCGGCCAGCGGACGTACATGGCGCGAAGCGGATATTAACTATACTTCCGGCTTCCGTAATTCGGATCGGATTGTGTACTCCAATGATGGACTCATCTACAAAACGACAGATCACTATGCATCATTTACACGCATGAAATAGTGGAAGGAGCAGCCATGAATACCGTGATTCTGGATGGAGAAGACCTTGCGAGTAGCACTGAACTTCATCAACAATTAAAGGTTAAGCTGAAGCTGCCGGATTTTTATGGCGGTAATCTTGATGCATTGTGGGATTGTCTGACGGGTACGATTGAACTTCCACTTGAGCTAAAATGGACCAACTACCAAATCAGCGAAGAACGCCTGGGGAATGAAGCAAACCGGGTACGTGATTTGATGTTGGAGGTACAGGCTGAACAGGCTGGATTTCAATTGCTTGTTGAGAAGTAGGTAGCAAATAAAGACAGTTCAAATACAATACGTCCAGCCGAGCAGACCACATGTGGTCTGTTTTTTTTGTGTTATAGGAGGTTGTTCAAAAAGGTTGTCCCAAAAGTCCCTGTGTTGATTACGAATTCTCTGAAAGAATAGCGAGCTATAACTTTGCTTATCTATCGTTAAAATTATTTTCACGGAGGTATTGATTTCTGCATAACTTACGTTAAAATAAAATTAACATGAAAAATATTTTAACGTTGAGGAGTGAAAAGGGATGAGCGATAACACAGCAGTTGGCAAGCAAGGTATGGGTGAGTTAATACGAATCAGACCGTACATGCAATTTATGCTTAGTAAAGTTGTATCCAGATTTGGTGATTCGATTGACTCGATTGCCTACAGTTGGATGGTTTACATTCTAACCGGTTCGAAAGTGTTGATGGGTACGTTGCTGGCGGTGAATTTTTTGCCCAATATCCTTCTGGGTCTGTTCGCCGGGGCTTTGGTTGATCGCATGTCTCCCAAAAAAGTGATTGTGATTACGAATACGGGTCGCGGGTTGTTGGTGGGTATTACAGCTCTGCTGTTTGGATTGGGCCAACTTGAAGTCTGGCATCTGTTTGTCATTACAATTCTGAATTCTTTGCTGGAATGCTTCACTAGTCCTGCAGAAGTGTCCAGTGTCCCCCGATTGCTTCCCCCATCAATGCTGCTTTCGGGTAATGCCATGTCCTCTTCCGCAACCAGAGTGGCCGAACTCGCAGGACTTGCAGTGGCTGGTGCCCTTATTGCTACAATAGGCATTGCCTGGACGATCCTGATTGATGCGGGGTTGTTTGCGCTAAGTGCTTTAATTATGAGCCGAGTAGGCTACCCTGATGTCTTAACATCTGCTAACAATGAAAATAAAACATCAACTGAAATGGATTCTCTTTCATCCGACAAAAGTAGTATATTTTCCGAAATGGCGGAAGCTTTTCATTTTCTCCGTAAACATGCCTTATTGTTAATTGTCTCCATCCTGTTTGCCTTCGTTAATTTCTGCCTGATGCCGTTTAATGTTCTCCGTACACCCTATGTCATTGAAACGTTGCATGCTGGCGCTGGGGGATTAAGTCTGCTCAGTGGGCTGATGGTGGGAGGTATGTTGCTTAGTGGTGTATGGTTGACGCAAAGGGGAGCGAATTATCGTAAAAGTGTGCTGGTCATCAGCGGTATTGTCATGTTGGGTCTCAGTTATGCGATGACGGCACTACCCGCTTACATGACTTCCTTCCAACTGCCGGTTGCAGCGGCCTTTTGTCTACTGATGGGTATGGGTATTCCGCTGGCTACAACACCGCTAGCCACCTATCTTATGGAAGTTACCCCTTCGGAGATGCTGGGTAGAGTGTATGCCCTTCAGAGTATGCTCGTCTTGAGTGTTGCACCCCTTGGGAGTCTGGCTTCGGGAGCACTTGCGGATTGGATGACCATGCCTGTTCTGTTTATTGTCTTCGGTATTATGCTTGCCATGTCAGCAGGTATGTTGTTATTTAGCAAAAGTTTTCGAAGTGCTCTGTGAAGATATTCAGAAGTGTCATTAGCCGATTTTCCGTATCAAGTCATTTCTCGCTCGTTTTGACCGAAGTCCTGACGCAACGGTATAATAGAGATATCGATGGACAACAGGTACCCCGGAAATGAGGATACAGGGATGGCGCACAAGGTTCTTTCAACAATTGAAGAAATTAAAATCTACTCCGATCCGTATCGGATACAGATCATGAATATGTTTAACAAGCAGGGCAGACCATCCACTGTCAAAGAGATCGCCGACCAGATGGGTGAGGTGCCAGCCAAAGTTCACTATCATGTAAAAAAGCTGGAGAAAATCGGTCTGCTGACGATCGTTTCCACACGTGAGATTAATGGGATTATCGCAAAATACTACGAACCATTCACCGGAGAGATCCATCTCCGTCACGAAGATGAAGATAAGGAAAACTCTCCATTGAAACAGGTGTTTCGGTCCGAGACGCTCAAATTATTAAATGAGATGTTCGAACAAAGTCGTCAGCGATTCATGCATCAGGCGGAAAACGAAGATCGGATGTTTCTCTCGGACATCACGCTGTATGCAACCCGTGAGGAAGTAGAGCAATTGTATAAAAACATCATAAAACTCTGTGAACCTTATACTACAAAAGAGAATCGACAAGGGGAACATGAGGTCTTTCAGTTATTCTCTGCTCTCTCTAAACCTATAGTGAAAATACCTGCTTCTAAGACAAATGCAAAAGAGAAAAAGAAAGCTACGTCTGATAAGGGTAAAGCAACTCCGAAAACGTCTCGATCTGTGTCTAAGCGGCAGGAATCTGCATCATCTGGTAGTGAGTCAGAAGAATAAACGGATGGAATACATGGGTTCAGCGTTATCGCTGGAAGCAAGTAACCGCAAACGTGAGAGACTGCTTAGGAGAAAACTAGCAAAAGCCGCCCAATGGCGGCTTTTTAATGCGTGATAAGGAAGGCTAATGGTGGAGCAACCTATGGAATCAATCAATTTTAACGCTTAACGTTTCAGTTCATAACGAAGTTACATGTTCTCATCGTAACCCTTCACGTCACGTTTGGCTGCGGTTGCGGGGGAGTTGGATGTACCATATTCTTCGACCGCTTCCCAGGCATCTGCGTTGTCGAACTTGCCGGCCCGCTGCTGTCTTCCTTCCCCAGCACCACTCGGAGGCATGGTCATTACTTCTTCTTCAACGGGCCGATCGTTGCTGATCTCCCGGTTAGGTGTGTCGTTAATACAGTAAGCGGTGTAGGGGATAGCCTCAAGTCGTTCGAAGGGAATATCTTCGCCGCACGTTACACAGGTTCCATATGTACCTTGCTCCATACGTTCCAATGCGTCGTTCACTTGATTGAATTCGTCTGTTAATGTATCGTCAATCGCCAGATCACGGCTACGTTCAAATGTTTCTGTACCAGCATCTGCCGGATGATTATCATAGGAGGACAGCTCACCGGTTGAATCTTTCAGCGACTCGACTGGAGCACCGTCTTCCATGCTGGATTCAAAATGACGCTGCAAGTTTTCACGTTGCTCCAAAAGGGCGTTTTTCAGTATTTGATGTTGATCTTTAGTTAATGTACTCATAAGGACATGCTCCTTTCCCGTTGTGGGGTGTAGTGAGTCTTTACCCGAATTGGATGAAAAGCAATCATTTTCGTGAGGAATAGGGCTGTATCGTTTTATATCTGACGGATTATGTGTTATAAAAAATAGAGAGAGAAAATGCCGTATGTTATTCACAGGAAATGAAACACGGCTTGGCTTATAATGGAGGTTGTCAATATGGATGAACATATGAAACGAAGATTGGATAAACAAAGACAATTGTTCAAACAATTGGGTGTGCAGCTAGATGCGTTATCGATACATGAAAAACAATTTAATTATAAACTTCGTGGTTATGATCCGGATGAGGTAGATGCTTATCTTGACCTAGTCATCAAAGATTACGAACGTTTCTATGCCAATATTGCAGATCTGATGGACAAATGGCAAGAACAGCAGTTAACGATCCGCGATCTCAAGTCGTCCGCGAAACCGGTGGAAGATCCAACCAAGATTGATCGCAAACAACTGGATGATATTGTGAAACAACTGGAATACAGTGTGCGACAGCTCAAGATCAGAGCACGTCCCGAAAAGGATCTGTTCTCTGAATAAGCTCAGCATGTCCTGGATTATATAAAATAAAGGTGGTTAATCATGAGTACTCATTTTTCGGTCAGTGTGCATTGTTTGTTGTTATTGTCACTCAGCGCGCCTGAACGAATCACGTCTGCACACATTGCAGGTAGCGTGAATACCAACCCTGTCGTCGTCAGACGTATTCTGGGCGGGCTGAAAAAGGTGGGATTGGTGAACTCCTCTCCTGGAACAAGAGGTTTTTACTTAGCGAAGCCATCAAGTGAAATCACATTAGCCATGATCTATCAGGCTGCCAAGGACGAAGGTCCATTGTTCCCGATTCACGGCAATTGTAACCCGGATTGTGAAGTGGGCTTGCATATAGACAGCTTGCTGACCAATCTGTATCAGGTTGCCGAGGCGAAGGTGGAGCAGTTCTTTGCATCCATTACACTCGAAGATATGGAACGTTCCTGTACTCAGATGCAAGCTGTTCCATCACAGACAGAATAGATTGCAATAAGACGAAGGAAAGGTGGGTTGTTATATGAAAATTGTAGTCATTTCTGACACGCATTTATCACGTAAATCACGGAAGTTACCGACTAGGCTCCTGGATGTATTGCCGAGTGCAGATCTCATTCTTCATGCCGGTGACTGGTCGGATTGGAGTGTATACCCATTGCTTAGTGAGTATGCACCAGTTGAAGGTGTAGCGGGTAATACGGACCCGTCCGAAATCGCTGAAAAACTGGGATATTCTCGTATTGTTGAAGTGGAAGGACTTCGTCTGGGTCTTGTGCACGGACATCTGGGATCAAAGGGTACGGAGCAGAATGCAATTCATACCTTTGCAGGCCAGCATGTGGATGCTGTGATCTACGGACACTCACACATCCCGGTGATGCATACCGTGGACAACACGCTGGTATTTAATCCGGGGTCGCCTACGGATCGGCGTTTTCAGAAACAATACTCATTTGGCATCATGACAATAGATCAGGGGAAAATACAGGCTGAACATGTGTTCTTTGATCGGGATTAGAGAGATATGCGCTGGTTGCAAGTTGGACGAGTGCAAGAACCAGAACCAGCTACTGAAGTCTCGAATGGATAACGGACAGGGAACCTTTTCCTTAAATTTCATCTTATATATATGATTATTGTACAAGGCATCTTTGAGCAGATTTCAAATCTGTTCCAGGGATGTCTTTTTTGATTTTTGATCACATCATTCTCTTGGAAGTTATCTCTGAATGGGGAATGTGCTCTGTTCGTTATCTGTCATTCATCTGTTGGCGGTTTCCCCTATGGTGACGTTCAGTGGAGTGATACAATGCCTTTACGACATGGAATGAATACGTTTACATAAGGAGATGGATCATGATGAAACTGTCTGTATTCACGGTGGCTACCCCTGATCTGAATGCAGAAGAACTGGCATCGGCTGCGGCAGCAGCAGGGATTGATGGAATTGAATGGAGATTCCGTGGAATTCCTGAAGATGCTATATCTGAAGAGCCGTCTTACTGGAGAAATAATCGATGCTCCGTAGATCCGAGTCGCTGGCAGGAACAGGTTCCTGTTTTTCGTGAAGCAGCGTTAGGGCAGGGTAGAAAATCCATTGCACTTGTACCGTATCTGAACTGTGGAGATCTGTCTGCCACCAAGCAAGCGTTTCAGGCTGCGGCTGGTTTAGGAGCATCTATGATGCGTGTTGGTGTCCCTGGATATGATCGCAAGACCAGTTATCCTGAGTTGTATCGTAAAGCCGTTGATTACCTGAGCGAAGTACAGGATTTGGCCAAACAGTACAACATCAAGGCGATTGTAGAGACACATCATCAGACGATAGCACCGACGGCATCGCTGGCCTATCGGCTTGTGCAATCGCTCGACCCGCAGCATGTTGGTGTATTGTACGATCCAGGCAATATGGTGCATGAAGGATATGAGAATCATCGGATGGGACTTGAGTTGCTGGGGCCTTATCTGGCTCATGTGCATGTAAAAAATGCCGGGTGGTTTGAACCAGAAGGGAAAGATTCACAAAAGGCTAATGTGACTGAGAAGAGTAGAGGAGTGGCTCTGAATACAGCCTGGAAATGTCACTGGACGCCGCTGACTGAAGGCATGGTCGATTGGGTACAGATGGTGCGGGATCTTCGTGCCGTTGGGTATGACGGATACTACGGAATTGAGGACTTTAGTGGTGCCTTGGAATCCAAGGCGATGTTACAGCATTTTGCAGACGTTTTCGCCGAAATTGAGCGTCGTGTGGACGAGGAGGAGCAGTCATGAGTATCGTACGAGTAGCGGTGATTGGTATTGGAAACATGGGAGCAGCACATGCCAGAACGTTGGTGGCTGGAGAAGTACCCGGTGCAGAACTGGTTGCCGTATGTGATGTAAGAAGAGAGATGGAGAGCTGGGTATCCAGTCATCTTCCGGCAACGGTAACCTATTGGCAGGATGCTGAGCAGATGATGGCTTCGGGTACGATTGATGCAGTCATTATTGCAACGCCGCATTATGATCATCCGGAACAAGCCATTCAGGCTTTCCAGCATGGCTTGCATGTCATGATCGAGAAGCCGGCCGGTGTATATACGAAACAGGTACGCAAGATGAATGAAGCGGCCGCAGCCAGCGGTAAAGTCTTTTCCATGATGTACAACCAGCGGACCAATCCACTCTATATTAAACTGAGAGACTTGATTGCTTCAGGGGAACTGGGAGAGGTACGGCGTACCAACTGGATTATTACGAACTGGTATCGATCCCAAAGTTACTATGATTCCGGCGGCTGGCGGGCAACATGGGCAGGTGAAGGGGGCGGTGTACTGATTAACCAGGACCCGCATCAACTGGATCTGTGGCAGTGGACCATCGGCATGATGCCGGTGCGAATGCGTGCTTTCTGTTCGTTTGGCAAGTATCGGAACATTGAAGTGGAAGATGATGTAACAGCTTATGTGGAGTATGAAAATGGAGCAACAGGTGTCTTCGTAACGACTACTGGAGAAGCACCGGGTACCAATCGATTCGAGGTCAACGGAGACCGGGGTAAAATCGTGATCGAAGATGGAAAACTTACGTTCTGGCGACTTCAGGAATCTGAGCCTGAATTCAATCAGCGGTTTACCGGAGGTTTTGGACAGCCAGAATGCTGGAAATGCGAGATTCCGATTACAGGTGTGGAAACGGGTCACCCGGGTCTGATTCGTAACTGGGTTGATGCGATTCGTACAGGCGTACCACTTATTGCTCCCGGTGAGGATGGTATACACGGATTGACGTTATCGAACGCTATGTTGCTGTCCACCTGGACGGATAACTGGGTGGATCTGCCGATCAACGAGGATCTGTTCTATGAACATCTGCAGGAACGTATTGCTGGATCAACAACGAAGAAAGACAAGGCATTCAGTGGCAGTCAACCTGCTGATTTGAGTCAGACGTTTAAATGAAGACGATTTGTTATGTAAGACGAGTTCATTGTAATCAACATTTTATAATAAGGATGGGATGACATGGCTAAAGACGGAATGTTTTATGCACCAAAAAGTGTTACAAAAGAGGTCGTATGTGGTCCGGGTGAGTTCACGATTGCTGCTGTTGCGCTGGATCACGGACACATCTACGGCATGGTTGGGGCATTGTTGGAGGCTGGTGCTACCCTCAAGTGGGTGTATGATCCGGACCCGGCGAAGGTAGAGGCATTTCGGAAGCAGTTCCCACAGGCTCAAGTCGCTGGATCTGAAGCGGAGGTGCTTGCAGACGATGAGGTGTTGTTGGTGGCAAGTGCAGCGATCCCTTCAGATCGTGCGCCGCTTGGCATGAGGGTTCTGGCCGCGGGCAAGGATTATTTTACAGACAAAGCCCCGTTCACCACGCTGGAGCAATTAAACCTTGCACGAGAAGAAGTGAAGCGAACGGGCAAGAAGTACATGGTGTATTACAGTGAACGGCTGCATGTGGAAAGTGCGATTTATGCCGGACAGCTCATTGAACAAGGGGCAATCGGCAAAGTAGTGCAAGTTATGGGTACAGGCCCACATCGCTTAAATGCCGGAGGAAGACCCGACTGGTTCTTCAAGCATGAGCAGTATGGCGGCATTCTATGTGATATCGGGAGTCACCAGATCGAACAATTCCTGACGTTTGCATCATGTACGGACGCTGAGGTAGGGTTCAGTCGTGTGCATAACTTCAATCACCCACAGTTCCCGGAACTGGAAGACTTCGGTGAAGCTTCTCTGATTGGTGACAACGGAGCGTCCGGTTACTTCCGAGTGGACTGGTTCACACCGGATGGTCTGGGCACATGGGGCGATGGGCGTACAGTTATTCTGGGAACGGACGGTTATATTGAGCTGCGGAAGTATATCGACATCGCAAGGGAACCTCAGGGGGATCAGGTGTACCTGGTCAATCATGAAGGGGAGTACCGCTACAATGTAAAAGGCAAGGTTGGTTATCCTTTCTTTGGTCAACTCATTCGCGATTGTCTGGACCGGACCGAGACCGCTATGACACAAGAACATGCATTCAAAGCGGCAGAACTCTGCCTGATTGCACAGCATAAAGCGATGAGTGAGCGCGTGGTGTGGAGCAGCGGAGCGAAGTAAATGTTAGGTGAAGGAGCGCAAGGGGAGAAAAGTTTGATCACTGAAGGTTATCGGCATTCTTCTATTGTTCAGTGAGGAAAGAGCAGCCCGGGTGTAAACTGCATCCTACGTGTTAGTTATGGCTAACATATAGGACAGTTTACTCGGGCTGCTTTTTTGAGTACGTTTGTGACTTCGCAGATGGATTATTATGGGTTATATTATATGTAGTTCGGATGATGTTTGAAAAGAGAGGTATTTACGAAGTTCGTAGATATGATGTTATCCGAAAAAACTTAAATACTTATTAATAACAAAAGTGAAGCGAAAGCTATATCAGCTTGGATTAGGAGCAGAAGATTATGATGTGGATTGAAATGTCAACAGACGAAACACATGGAGGAAAAGGATGGGGATTTTCTCAATGTCTATGGTCTCCAGCATATAAGATCGTTAAGAACTCTAGAAGACCTTGGCCGTATTGGAATAGCTTGATACGTGTTAAAGAGGGAGACGTTATTTTACATCTTAAAGGTAATGCAGAGCCTGGATTTGTAGGATATTCTATTGCTGAAGCTGATGGCTTTGTTACAGATCTCAGACCGCCTAATCCCGGAAGCCAATGGGATTATGCAGAAAAGTTTAACAGAGTAAATTTAAAAGACTTTGAATTATTTACTGAAAAAATTTTGCTCAGTAAATTATTCAGTCAAAAGGAAAGTCAGCTTAGATACTATTTCAATATAAATAAAATCAAGAAAGGCAATGAAAAAAAACTTTTGTTTTATGTAGTTCAAAACGATAGTTTACGTAGGCAGAATGGAGCTTATTTGTCAGAGTTAGATAGGATATTAAGTGATATTCTATTTGATGAAATTACAAGCTATACAAACGTTAAAGAAACTAATATCAGAAAACAGGTAAAAGCATATGAAAGTCAATCAAGTTTAGCAATTCGAATCGGACAAAATGAATTTTCGAAAAATGTTAAAGAAAACTTTCACAATAAATGTTGCTTTCCTAGTTGCGAAATTAGCGATAAAAACTTTTTGATAGGGTCACATATAGCACGATGGTCGGACAGACCGGAATTAAGAGGAGAAATAGATAACGGTTTGTGTCTTTGTTTAATGCACGATAAAGCTTTTGAAATGGGCTTATTTACTTTAGATAGTGATTTGCTAGTATCAATAAATACTGAGCGCTTAGCCAATTATGGTAATCCAATAAATCGAATAAAAGAATTTAATGGTTATCCTATCAAGCAAGCGCAAACATGCGTTAACACTGATTATTTAGAACATCACTGGACAAGAATTGGTTTTAGACCTTGAACAAAGAAGTATAGCTGTTTCAAAGAAGCCTGTTTCTTCGGATAACATAATATTCACGCTGCGAGAATTCGCTCTTGGTCCGGCTTTCGCCGGACACCCGACATACGTCGGGTCGTGAATACAGGAACGTTATACGCAACCACCCAGGAGTAATTGTATGCGGATCAAGGAAGGGGATAAATTGAATGATATTGAATTTGGAACTTGCGGATATTTTAGAAAAATCTGAAATTAATTATATGGTTGATCGAATGACTGCAATCAGAGAACGAGAAGGAAACCCTGAGGGAATTGAAATAAAACGATTCGGGGAGAGCACAGCGTTTTATAGTAAAACCATGCCATGGGGTCTTTTTAATAATGTAAAGGGAAGGATTTCTGATGATGTCATTGAAGATATCCTAGACTTTTATAATGAGCGGGAAAGGAATTTTGAGATTCAAGTCATCCCGGGTAATATAAATCAAGAAGTTATGAAAAAACTCCATAATAAAGGCTTTTATCAATCAGGATTTCATACAACGCTTTTTTGTGAACCTGGAAATCTAAATTCGTTTGATCATCATAAACTGGAAATTCGTGAACTACTCGAAGATGAGTTCGATACATATGCAGAAATTCATTGTTTAGGTACAGGATTATCTCTTGATGGGAAAAAACACGTGGCTGCAAATAACCGAGTACTGTTTTCCCGTCCTGGATGGCACTATTATTTGGGGTTGGATCAGGGCTATCCAGTTGCAGTAGCTGTAATGTATATAGAGAACAATGTTGCTTCATTAACATTTGCGACAACACTACCTGAATATCGAAATAAAGGATTTCAAACAAATTTATTACTTAGACGAATTCATGATACCTACAACAATTGTAATCTCGTTGTGAGTCAGTGCTCATTTTGCTCGCAAAGCCATCGGAATATGGAAAGAGTGGGTATGAGAATTGGATATACCCGGGCAACATGGACAAGGAATTAATTGTGAGGGGAAATTTAGGCTGGCATCGCCTAACATAATATTCAAGCAGCGGCCCTTCGGAGCCTTGGTCTGCGAGGTGGATTTCGAAGAGGCTTTTCAGCAGACAACCCCTTCGGGGTTCGTGAATACATGAACGTTATCTGACATAAACTATTACATTTTAGGAGCAAATAATGAATATCACTTTTTCGAAATGGGTGCAATATTATCGAAGAAATAATCAGAATCTCAAATATATTCATTGGGATGACAACTATAAATTAACAACTAATGAAAGAGAAATAATCATTAAGTCAATTCAACAGTTTCAATTAGGAGAAAACTCTGAAGGTAAATATCTAATTAAACGTGCGCAAGAATATGTACATCAGACGCAAGATCAGGATTACTATGAAGCGCTTATAGAATTCATTAAAGAAGAACAGAGGCACGCTAGAGATCTAGGCAGATTTATGAAGGTACAGGGAATCCCACTCCTTCGTAGACATTGGGTGGACAATGTATTTAGAAGATTACGTCGATATGCGAGTTTAGAACAATCAGTCATTGTTCTATTAACTGCTGAGATTATTGCTAAGTTGTACTATAAAGCCTTGCAAAAATCTACAAAGTCAGAAGTATTAATCGATTTATGTAATCAGATTTTAAGTGATGAGGAGAAACATGTTCAGTTTCAATCTGAAACACTTCATAAATTTGCTCAAAATAGAAGCGTTCTCTTTAACAGAATAGTTCATATCCTTCGTAGAATCCTTTTTGAAGGAACGCTAATTATAGTGTGGTATCAACATAAGCCAGTATTTAAAGCTGGGGGATATAAACTCAAAAGTTATTACTATGAATGCCGTCATGAGTTTAACTTAACGAAGAAGATTATAGCTAATTCACAGTAGAGGTTTACGTCAGATAACATTATATCCAAGCTTTGGGTCCTGACGCTCCCTCGGTCAGCCCGAAGGGAATTGGCAGGGAAGTGGAATCTGGCGGACACATCCGCACCGACTAACCGCATCGCGGCCGTCTTTTGACGGAGCCTTAATTCGGTGGGACGTCGTGAATACAGAACTTTATAGGTGATCAGCGTAAAAACAGTATAACAATTCATTATTTTATTTTGAATAGGAGTGAAATCATGCTGGAAGCGGTTATTTTCGATATGGATGGTACACTATTTCAAACAAACAAAATCTTAGAGTTATCGTTAGAAGAAACATTTACTATCTTAAGGTCTCTAAATGAATGGTCGAGTGAAGCTCCAACCCAAAAATATCGTGAAATAATGGGAGTTCCTCTACCAGTAGTTTGGGAAACGTTATTACCGAATCATTCAACTGAAATCAGACGAATTGTGGACGAGATCTTCCTAGAGAAGCTAATTGCAAATATTAATAATGGCAATGGCGCCCTATATCCTCATGTCAACGAAATCTTTGATTACTTGAAACATGAAGGCTATTTCATTTTTATTGCAAGTAATGGACTAAACGAATACCTCAATGCCATCGTTAACTGCTACAAATTAGATAAGTGGGTGGCAGAAACTTATAGCATCCAACAAATAGGAACTCAAAATAAGGATGACTTAGTCGGTCATATTCTTAAAAAACATCACATCAGCAATGCAACTGTAGTTGGGGACAGGATTTCTGATTTCAATGCCGCAAAAAACAATGGGTTGAAGGCTATTGGTTGTCGATTTGATTTTGCCCAAGAAGGGGAGCTTGCACAAGCGGATTTTATTATTGACGACTTACTTGAATTAAAAAATATATTTAAACATCAGGGAAAATAGAATGATTTTGTAATTATATCGAAGAAGACGCTGAAATCCTATAACACCATATTTAAGCTGCGGTTACCCCTTGTTCAAAATGATGTTTTTGGCAGGGGAGTTGATTCATGTGACAACTTGCTGCGCAAGTTCGTGAATACAGAACGTTATACGCAACCCCTTAAGAATGTTAAACCATGCAACCAATTAATATAATAAATATAGGTGAAAGAATACATTTACAACGTAGCAGTTGAAAACCAGGATGAACGGAATATTAGAAGGTGTACCATATAACAATAAATTTCCACATCGTTAGTTATGCTCCTTGGTCATCAAGAGGAATACCAGAAAGCGGATTCATAATAAAGTGCAAACTAAAGAATATTTCTATTATGCGAAAGAGAGGATCAAATGAATTATCATTTTGGTTTTTCATGGAAGGGTCTGATCATCTTTTTATTACCAATGATACCAAATATATTTTATTTTTTAATTCCTGCGTCAGATATATCAGGAAACAATGCAAATAGCTATTTGATTTTAGATGTTTTGGAGCACGGAAGTCAGGTGATATTTTTCTTTCTTCTGATATTTGTTGTAAGAAAACAAGCATCTGAAATGCGATGTCCGTATATAATTGGTATGGCAATAATGTTGATTTTTTATTATGGGCTATGGATATTGTATTTTACAGGCAACGCAAACTCGATTATTTTTTTGGGGATGGCCGTTCTCCCGGTAGTATATTTTATATTAGCTGAGATTTGGCTTCAAAATTATCTGGCTATTATACCAACAGTACTTTTTGGTATTGTGCATGTCATTAATACATATTTGTCTATTGCGAATTAAAGGGAGGACAACAATCCTCTTAAATTTTGATTGTTCGTTCAGCATGTATTCTATATCAAGGATTAAGTCCCGAATGGTGAGGTTAGAAGTAAGCCATAGCTTAAGGCAGGGGTGTCCAACGTGAGCAGTAATCTGAATGAAGCCATCGGCAAATCTCCGGTCCGAGGAACACAAGCCTCTTATAAGGCTAGCGTTCATTGGATGAAGTTACTACACAAACCAAAGTTGATACTGCTGAAGGCGTACGAGAGTAAATGAGGGCATCTTTCCTATGCGGAAACGGATTTGATAGGAGCAAAAGATAGAATCCAAAAGATAAAATACGTAAAGACATATTAAATATATAAAACACACAAGACATATAAGGATGTGGAATCGAAGAAGAAAGGGCAGCGTATAACAATGCATTATTGCTTCGTCGCTGACGCTCCTCGGTCTTCAAGAGGGATTTCGGAGAAGTGGAATCAGGCGACACATCCAACCGGCTAAGTGGCAAAGCCACCCGGACCTCCGGTCCTTAAGACGTTTGGACGTCAGAAATGCGCAACGTTATACGCAATACCCTGAAATTAAGAAGAAACTAAAGAACAATAAAAGAAGAAACATAATAAAACTTAATTGAAGGTGATAATTATGAAAGATTGGGACTACAGTAAGCCTTGGTTCCATGGCTCGCCATTATTTCTAAATGAATTACTAGTCGGAAGCACAATAACTCAAGATCGAGAGTTAGCGAGAATCTTTTCGCAGAAACCATCTATTGTTTCTTTTAATGAGAGTGGCGCAAGATTTCATAATGGTAAGTTATGTGGATACATTTACATAATTGATGAGGAAATTATAAGTGAGGATGTATATCCACATCCAGCAACTACCATGAAACCTGGTGAAGAATGGCTCATAAAAAGAGGATTAAAAGTACGAAAGATAGATGAAACAAAAACAAGAGCGGAAGAACAACTTTCAGAGGAAGAGGAGGTAGAATTATTGGAAAAGCTAAATAACAGATAGCCCATAGCTTAGTCACAGAAGAGGGCACTGCAAATAACAATATATTCACGCCTCGGGCCATTCGGCCCTGGGTCAGGCAGGGGAATTGGGAGCAGCCGGACAACCCTGCACTAGCTAAGTCCGTCAGACCCGGCTGTAGCCCTTAAGCCAGTGAGGGTTCGTGAATACAAGAACGTTATCTGTAAGATTGAAAAATGAATAAAACTGTAAAAAGAAAAAGTATATATTATCTAATTATAGAGTTAATTCAATTGCAACGTTCTGTTGCTAGAGGGGGAAGTGATCAAGGTGCTAATTTTGATCCTGCTTATAATTATTGTTATGGGAGTAGCAATTATAGATGGGAGATTAAAAAAGAAACTTGAAAATGATAAAAGAATTATTGAAAGATTAGATGTGTTAATTAATGAAGTGAGAGATATCCGTAAAAAATAGAGAAATAATAATCACAAAAGAAAATAAAGGTTTATTGTATAATTCAACGTGTTATTTCTGCTCGAAGAAAGTCAATCCATCAGATAACATAATATTCAAGCTGTGGCTCCGATGGAGTCTTGGTCTGCGGGAAGGAATTCAGAGAGGCAATTCAGCAGACAACCGTTGGGGTTCATGAATACAGGAACGTTAGATGAAATCCCCAATCAATAAAGACTAATACTTTTGAGTGCATTTCATTTTTAAGGGGGAAACATAAATGATAGAACTTAGGAAAATAACATTTGATAATTTTTCAGAATGTCTGGACTTAAGAGTTGAGGAAGAGCAAGGCAGATTTGTAGCATCTATTATTTATACTCTTGCGGAATTATATGTTGTTATAACAAATAAAAGCAGTTTTATTCCAATGCCATATGCGATTTATTGTAATGATAAGATGGTTGGATTTATCGCAATGTCATATGTTATTTCTGAGAGTGAAGATTCTGAAAATTATTATGACATATATAGATTTATGATAGATAAACGATATCAGCGCAAAGGATATGGCAAAAAAGCAATAGAAAAGTCAATTGAGTTACTTCGAACTTTGCCGCATGGAAAGGCCTCAGAAGTCGTGATTCTTTATTCGCCCGAGAATAAGGTAGCAAGGAAACTTTATTCTTCTCTTGGTTTTGTAGAAACAGGGGAGTTAGATGAAGACGGCGATATTTTCGCAAAACTGATCTTATAAAGCAAGCAGGACTTCTATGTAGTAATTCGAAAAAATAAGGTGAATCATCTAATATCATATTAACGCATCTGGTATTCGCCCTAGGTCGCTGGGAGGGATATCGAGGGAGATGGGTCAGGCGACAATCCTGCACTGACTAAGTCCGTCGGACCCGTGCTGTCGCGCTTAAGCCAGTGAGTGTTCGTGAATACAAGAACGTTATAGGAAATCAAGAGAAAGCCTAAATAAATTATAAAGATTAGATAAATCATTAGTTAAGGACGGTGATTTCAATGAGTAGCTTGTTACTAACCTCCTGTGGTTTTTATACTGAAGATATTAAAAATCAATTTCTGGATTTTATTGATGGAGATATTTCTCAATTAAAAGTCTCAATTATTACAACAGCATCCCCTAGAAAAGAAACTAATAGATATGCACAAAGAGCAATGCAAGAGTTTAAGGACATGGGATTTCAGCATATCAATTTCGTAGATATTGAATTTGATGACCCGCAAAATCTCTTACATAGAGATGTTATATATATCAATGGTGGGAATCCATTTACACTATTGTATTACGCTAAGAAAAGTGGTGCTGATGAAATTATCAGAACACTGGCCGCACAGAATGTAATTATAGTTGGAGTAAGTGCAGGAACGTTATTACTGGGGCCGAATATTAACATTGTCGATTTCTTTACTCCACAAATGAACACAATGAATTTAACGGATTTTAAGGCATTAGGAGTAACCGACAAGCTTATTTTTCCTCACTATGATCGAGAGGACATATTTAAAGATAGTACTAATAAAACAATTGAAGAGAGAATAGTAGAATTTGAATGCAATGAGAAATGTAAGGTGACAAGGCTTAAAGATGAAGAATATATCTCAATCTTAATGAACCAAGCACATTGAAAGTTGTAAATTCATTGAAAGTAGCTCGAAGAAGCCCCTGAAATCTGCCAACACCGTATTCACGCTACGGGGTTACGCCTCTTGGTCTGCAGTGAGGGATCGAGGAAGTGGTATCCAGCAGACAACTCCTGTGAGGATAAGTCTTCGACCCAGTCGCTCCTGTAAGTCTCTCGGGTTCGTGAATACAACAACGGTAGATAAAATAACGAAGAAGTTTATATTGGGAGTTGATTCATTGAAGTATTCAACTGTAGTTCTTGACTTGGACGGAACATTATTAAATTCAAAAAAAGAAGTATCTAAGAGAAACGTAGATGCGGTCTTATCTTGTTATCAGAAAGGAATGAGAATAATATTTGCAACAGCTCGACCGCCCAGGGCGGTTAATTGTTTGCTTCCACAAGGACTAGTAGATATCGGGGCTTTTGTATATTACAACGGAGCTCAAGTTGTATGTAAGGAAACCAAGATAGAAATTAATGAATCAATCCCTGCTAATGTAACTACAGAAATTCTTGATTACTGTTTGAAGTGTGACCCTCAAATTGAACTGACTATGGAAGTGAAGGATGAGTGGTTTAGTTTAAGAGAGCTTGATTATATTAGCTCAATGAACACACAATCAAACCCCATAGTAAAACCCTTAAAAGAATTAAAGCTATATGATGCTACGAAGATACTTCTGACTGGCAATAATCACAATTCCGGATTGTTTGAAAAATTCGAGGGTAGAGTGAATATACTAATTACGGATAATAATAAATTAGTACAAATCATGCCTCATCTGGCATCTAAGGAAATGGCAATTACTAAACTCTGTGAATTATATAATGTAGAATTGGATTCCGTTATTGTATTTGGTGATGATCATAATGATGTAGGCCTCTTTAAGATGGCGGGATATTCTATTGCTATGGGAAATGCGATTAGGGAATTGAAGGAAATCGCTGATGAAATAACCGTTAATAATGATGAAAACGGTGTTGCTGTAAGTCTAGAAAGATTTTGTGGATAACTCAAGGTTACTTTATCTAACAGTACATTCATACACCGTCGCACTTGCTCCTCGGTCGCCAAGAAGGATATCGGAGAAGTTGATTAAGGCGACACATTCAATCAGCTAAGTCTATTAACTCGTTCCCTACGGTAAGCTGCTTGAACGTCAGGAATACAACAACGTTAGCCGAAAGAAGTTCTTATTCTAGGAGGAGTCTATATGATATTAGAAAAAGTTATAAATAAAATTACCATACAAAGTGAATATAAGGATTTGGTTGATAAGTATATAGATCATATACTTAACGAATTTAGAGGTAAGATTCATAGCATTTATATGTGTGGCTCGATTCCAAAAGGAACAGCTCAACCTTTTAAGTCAGATGCAGACTTTACTATTGTATGTGCAAATCCGGAAGATATTGATTACGAAAGATTGTCAATGATTAAAGACAGGCTTTTGGAAGAATATTCATTCGTCACTAAGATGGATACGATCATTTGCTCGATTGATGATGTATTAAGTAGACCGAACGATTGGGGTTTTTGGGTTAAGATCATTTGTGTGTGCATACATGGGGAGGACATTGGTGAAAAAGTACCCCCGATCATAATTTCTCCAGAATTCATTTTAGACTTAAATACAGATACCAAGGAGGAAGTAGATCGTGTACATCGATCACTTTCTAATGTTAGTGATCACTCAATGAAAACTAGATATATTAAAGGTTACTCTAAGAGATTAATTCGTGCATTATACTCTTTGGTTTTAGAAGATACAGGGGTATGGGAAGATGAAATCATTAAGATGAAGAATGCCATATTAAACTATTGTGAGATTAACGCCGCTTTAGTTGAGTATCTATATGCTTGTTACTTGGATTGCAGCAATGTACTTGTTGAAGAGTTTTTGAGAATTGCAGATGAAGTATATCGCTATTTTGAGAACGCTCTAAATACAATGGCTGCTTCCAGAAATTCATTCAACTGACACCATATTGACGCTCGGGGTCACTCTGAGAAGCGAGTGACCCTATCCAGCCCCCTAAGTCAGTCGGGACGTTACTTCATTAGGTGTTCGGCAAGCCTCACAACTATAAGTAGCGACTCTAAGGGGCCAGGACGTCGTCAATACAAAACGTTAGAAAATTGCTGTAATAAGAAATAAATAAGAGGTGCGGACAAATGGGGCAGACTAGTCCTAAGTTTGCTGATAAAGAATTAATTGAAGTATTATAAAGAAATTACATTTACCGCCACTTACTCCGTTTTCACAGGACTGGGAATATACGTTGGCTGATTCTTCGAAAGTAAATGAATTTATTACATATTATGAAAATAATAAATTTAACAACAAAGAGAAATTTATGCTGATGATAGTTATAATATCTTCATTTGATGATTATCTTTCCGAGGGAATAGGAACTGAAGAGATCAGAATTTGGAATCGAATAAAACAAAATATACTTAAAGACGATAAATTACATACAACAACGTTATATACAATCAGGCAAGAATTTACACCCCGAGGAGAGGTTTAGTTGTTCAATACAAACGCAATAACAAAATTTATAGGTTTATGTTTTATGTTCTTAGGCTATTGGAGATTAACTGATTTTGTAATTTTAAATCCGGTATTTACTTTTAGTTTCTCTATTGCTGGCTTCTTTTTCATATTATTTGATTTAACAACTCACCATTTTGAGCAATTAAAAAGGGAAAAAGAAAAATACTATAGTTGGAAAGGGAAGATTCTTAGATTTTTAAAACTCTCTCTACTATTCTTAACTGCATTTTCTATAGTAGCATTGCCTCATCTCACACTTGGTTGGGAACAGGAATTAATTTTGAAATTAAATGATGCAATTGTTCTTTTAGGTTTAGGTATTGTTGTTTTCCTAATCGGACTAAAATCAGACCAAGAAATAGATAACGTACTAGAGGTCTTTGAAGACGTAGAAAATAGATTGAAAAATATCGATGATAAATTTAGCGGTATAATAGCTAGTAAAGATGAAGAGATAGAAAAATTAAAACATGAACTTAAAGAACTGAGAGATGACTCAGGAAGCCCGGGAAGCATATAACAACACATTCAACGCTTCGGTCGCTGTCGCTCCCTCGGTCCGTTAGAGGCATTTCGAGGAAGCTTATCCAGCGATAACACCTGCGAGGCTAAGTCTTCGACCCAGCAAGGCGATTACTTCGTTTTATCGCCGCGGCAACCTTAAGCCTCTCGGGTTCGTGAATGCGGAGAGCGTTATGCGCCATTACCTGTAAATATTAAAGATAATATTTAAGGAGAAAACTTATGAAAGGTAAGATACTCTTATTAGTTTTTATTACAATAGTGTTTTCATCTTGCCAAAATAGTAGTCAATCGACTACCTTGAACAGCGAAACTAAATCAAAAATGAATTCTGAACTGCCTCCTGATGAAGAGAGTACAGGTAATGGAACAGAACCGAAAGAAATAACTGAAGGTCGATCAGATGCTTCTAACAATGAAGTGTTATCCATGAGCATTGGGAACTATGAATTGAAAGGAGAATTTTATGATGAAATGCTTCGAAATCCTATAGATCATGATTATGAAGTGGAATTTAATGAGGCTCAAAATTCAAAAGAGATTATTACAACAATGGGATGGGGGGCGTTGGAAAGCAAATATACAGAGATTTGGGATAAAGAGTTGAATCAAATATATAAAAAGCTTCGTTCTAAGTTGGATAGAGAACCAAGAGAAGCACTAATCGAATCGCAGAAAGAATGGTTACAGTATCACTTAAAGGAAACAAAATTTGTAGAGAAGGCATTTATTAATAATGGTTACCTTGGATCAAAAGGATCGGTAAGCCTAGGCACGGTTATTCGGGAGAGAATTAGGGAAAGAACAATGCAATTATTTGAATATCGATATTTGTTAGATGGTGAAGTTGAGTTTTTATACCAAAGTAAAAAATAAAGTTGGAATCTGGATCAAAGGTTTTTAGGTGATGCTTCGAAGCAGTAACGGCACATAACAATGTATTCAAGCTGCGGGGATACCACGCCTTGGTCGCCTGCGAAGTTTCGATGAAATGAATCCATACGACACTTTAATTTTACTTAAGATAAGAGCTATCTAAGGGGAATCAAAGTCAGGAATGGACATACGTTAGGTGAAACCGCGAAGTGCATTGAAAAAAAAGGAGTTAGATGCAAACATGGAATTAAAACTTGTCCGAGTAAATCCTGAAGATAAAAGTATACTAATCAATTTATATGAATTGTACGAGTATGACTTCAGTAAATATACAGGTCGAGATATAGATGGAAACGGAAAATTCGAAGTAAACATAAATTATTATTGGGAAGGCGACGAAAGATGGAATCCATTTTTTATAGAAGTAGCAGGTAAACTCGTTGGTTTTATAGTAGTCCTTTTTGAGAATATGGATACTGATCCAGATCCGACGCATGTGATATACGATTTTATGGTTTTACAGAAATACAGAAGATCGGGCATAGGTCGTAAAGCAGCAATAGAAGCATTTAAGATGTACAAAGCGAATTGGAAGATTTCGCAAATGGAGAGCAATCTTCCGGCAAGGACATTTTGGAGAAGTGTAATAGAAGGTTTTAAAGGAACTAATTACACTGAACATTATGTACAAGATCAAAAAATATATATACAAGAATTTAGTACAAGAAATTAGAAAAAGAGGGTCATAAAACCCTCTAAATACTAGAATTCTGCAATTCACTAAATAGTTGTAGGGCATCTTTGAAACCTTGTATGTAGATACTTCTTTCTAGGATGGATTGGAGTGAGATTTGTGCGTCTTCGTAAAGAAAAACTGTATGTTGAAGTGGATCGGGCAAAGCATCACGAAGTGTTTTAAAATATTCATCTGTCTCAGCAGAAAGCTGAGTGTACTCTCTATGACATTCCAGAAGCTTAGTATAGAGCAAATCTAAACGTATTCTTATCAGTGGTTCTGTTAATGATTCTACAGTATTAATCATATTTAGTTCCTCCTTTAATTAACTCTATAAAGTTATTATATGACCTCTTAGAGTTAATTGCAAGGTGAATATTTGACTTTGTAGAGTTAAAACTTCGCTTTCTGTTGATGATTGCTAATATGAAAGATAAGATAGAATTACGGAGGGGAAAAGATGAACATAATCAAGTGTAATATACGAGAACTCATGGCAGAACATCGAATAGATGATATAACAGAATTGATGGCAAAATCGGGCTTAAGCCGGAATTCGATCAATAAACTCTATAGGGAAACAAATATAGAAACAACAAAGCTGGAAACTTTATTCAAGCTATGCGATACATTTAATTGTAAATTATCTGATTTGATCGAATACGTACCAGGAGAAAAATAAATAGTGAAGGTCCGGAGCCTTGGTCTGTGGATAGATTTTGAGAAGGAATTTCAGCAGCTCCCCCTTTGGGTTCAAGAATACAGAAACGTTATCCAATACTCCCAATCAAAACAACAAGCATAGGAGCAATATTATGACAATCATTTTCAAAGAAGTAAAAGACATTGATACACAAGCAATTCAAGAACTGTTTCACTCGGTTGACTGGAAATCAGGAGATTTCCCAGAAGATCTTAGACAAGCAATAAACAACTCGCATACGGTTATTACTGCATGGGATGATAACAAATTAGTTGGTTTAATAAATGCATTGTCTGACGGCGTGATGACAGTATATTTTCATTACATGTTAGTACACAAAGAATATCAATCATTAGGAATTGGAAAGAGAATGATGGAACAAATGCTTAGTCGATATTCTAATGTCAAAACAAAAGTACTTATATCCTATGATAGTGCAGAAAAATTCTATGGAATATTTGGATTTAAGCCAGAAGAAGGAACTAAAGCCATGTTTATTTCAGATATGGTATAGCATTGAAGTAAAGATTCCGATCAGATGAGAATTGATTATAGATGGATTTGTTTTTGAGAAGGTCGCTATATAAAGCTTCAATTCGGATATGAAGGGATACCAGATGATAAGTTATAAACCATTTCAAAAATTATTGATTGACAGGGAGATTAAGAAGCAGGATTTATTAAAAATCACGGGGATCTCATCGGCAACGATGGCAAAACTCAATACGAATGAGTATGTATCTTTAGAAGTAATTGATAAATTATGTACGGCATTGGGATGCCAGCCTGGAGATCTATTGGAGCATATAGCAGATCAATGATGGGATGATAACATCTGCTGTTAACCAAAATTGAGATTCCGTCGTATGACATAAAGCAACGGCTCCTAACGGAGCCTTGGTCTGCTAAATGGATTTCGAAGTTGATATTTTGGCAGACACCTCCGAGAGTTTGTTGAACTGCATAAAAAAAGGAAGGTGATTAGAAATCACTGCAATAAATTAAAGAGGAGAAGCTAATTATGTCTAGACCTTTAAGAATTCATATTATAGGTTCAACTGGTAGCGGAAAAACATACCTTGGTCAAGTTTTGTCAGAGAAGTTAAATATAAAAATTCACGAACTAGATACAGTCATGTGGAGCAGTAAAGTGGAGTTTTCAGGAAAGAATTCTCCAGACGTGAGAGATAAATTACTACATAAAATAATTGATAATGATAGTTGGATTGTAGAGGGAGTATATTATAAATGGCTTTCTGATAGCTTTTCAAGAGCAGATGTAATTTATTACCTAGACACTAATGTATTGATTCGACATTTTAGAATTATCATGAGATTTGTTAAACAAAGAATAGGCGCCGAAAGATCTATATACAAGCAAACATTAAAAGGACTAATTGAAATGCTTATCTGGAATCATAAATTTAATAGTACAAATCGGAAAGAGATCTGTAGTTTCTTGTCCCCTTATAAAGACAAAGTGATAATCTTAAAAACCAACAGGCAAATGATAAGTTTACTCAATGAAGGCAGTGAAATCACATAACTCCGCATTCACACACCTAGCATACGCTGGGTCTTATATACAGAAAAGTATGTGAAATCGACGAAACTATTTAACGAGGGTGAACAATGAAGATAATAAGAGATAGGGATGAACTTGAAGGAACTGGTTATATTGAAGTTTTACCCGGGAAGTACCTTGGGCAATGTTGGAATGAGAACTCAATTTACTTTGATGAAGAAGTATTCGGCTATATAGAGAAATCAATAGAAAATATATTTTCTGGATATGATCATTATGCATTTAACGAAATACATCGGAAAACGTGGGAGGTGATCCTTGAGGATTTGAAAACGTTTGCTAATCTCCTTGATGAAAAAGTAACAATTGAATTAATAAATGAACATGTGTATTTTTTCTTTGGCAGTTCTAAAGTTGAGTTTCAACAAGATTTTCTCAATAGTGTTCAGAGACTTCGTGAATTAATCATAGAGTTTGTTGTATGGATTAAAAAGCAATTAACCACTCATGATTATGTTTCAGTTCTAGGCATTTAGCTATTCCATTCGAGGGAGAGTGGTTATTTAAACCAACATAGGAGGAATTAGAATGAAATTTATTGTTTCTGCAAGTGTAATCGTTCTCAATGAACATAATGAGATTTTACTCATGAAAGGTCGAAGAGGTTGGGAAATGCCTCAAGGTTGTGTTGAAGAAGGAGAGACTATTAGGCAGGCAGCAGTTCGAGAAGTGAAAGAGGAAACAGGGATTGACATTGAATTAATTAAATTTTGTGGTTTGTATCAGAACATAACTCGCGGCGTATGCAACAATATATTTACTGGAAAACCGATTGGTGGAGCTTTAACTACCAGTGATGAAAGTGAAGAGGTGGGCTACTTTACTTTAGAAGAAGCTCGACAAATGATAACATGGGGAAATTTCTATGACAGAATTCATAATGCATTAGATGAGAAAAGTCATCCTTTTTTGATTGAATTTTCAGAATAAGGACATCCATCAGATCCTAGTTTTCTAATCCAAATACAGATATGAGAGTAGTTTAATATAAGGAGCAGCCCGAGAACAAAGGTTGCTTCTTTTTTTGCTGTTACACTTCGCAAATGGAACATTGTGGGTTATATTGGATATGATTTGGTTCTATAGTAGAGAAATGGAGAGGTGGTCAACCTTGGATGAAAATGTACGCTTTCCGATAGGACACTTTGAGCCAAGTCTTAAATTCTCTAATGAGGACCGAATCCACATCATTGGTCGAATTCTCGGAATTACGAAAACCTTAAGAGAGATTACACAACATCTCAATGATGATCAACTTTGTATTCCTTATCGTGATGGCGGTTGGACCATTACACAGATTGTGCACCACCTTGCGGACAATGACATGAACGCTTATATCAGATTTAAGAGAGCGTTAACTGAAGAGGAACCGATGGCAAGCTCATATCGAGAAGATTTATGGGCATCATTACATGATTACAGGAATACGCCAATCGAAGATTCAATTTTGTTGATGGAGATACTCCACAAGCGATTCCTCACGTTGCTGCAAGGTCTACATCCCGATCGGTTTAGACGAAAACTCCGAACAGAAGTGTTAGGTACAATTTCATTGGATATCGCGATTCAAAGATTTGTATGGCACGGGCAGCATCATATTGCTCAAATTAAATCTTGTATAACATCGCAAGGGTGGTAGGGTCTTATACATCTCAAGTGTGGAGGTAACATATGGGGAAAAGTGAATTGAGTTTCTAATTAGAAGCCTTGGCCTGCTGCTACCACTTACTGAGCATTTGTATGTAAACGAATTCAGAACTAGATGAGTGACTACGTTTTAAATATAAATTCAAATAGAAGTAATCTTGATTTAGGGGGATACAAATGTTGATTGAAGATGAAAAAGTATACCCTGATTGCGCAGTTGAAATTAGAATAGTAGACGTTGGCGGTTTAACAAAACCAGAGCTTATTCAGAAACTGGACCAACACTCTATTTTATTGAATAAATATGGAGAACAGTTGTTAAATGATGAGAGATTTGTAGTTCCCGGCACAAAGCAAAGCTTGCAAACGGTTGAGTTGACCGTCAGACAACTTGGATTTTCGGATGGTGCTACGACTTTTCAGCTCTTTCGAAGAGCAAATGATCTTGGGCTAGAATGTTGTCCGGTTGAGTTAGGACCTTATCTAAGAATGCAATATTTGGATCAACCTGAGATATGTTCTACCAATATTTCAGAGGGTAACAAAGCACCGTCCGGCTCCATTACCATAGCATCTGAAGCCCTTACGGAGGATAATGAATTTCCAAAAGGTTTTTATCTCAGACGAATAAACGACAAGTTATGGTTACGAGGATATCTTGCCGACGATTTGCATATTTGGAGTCCTCATGATCGTTTTATCTTCTGTAGGTCTCAGCTTTCTATTGTATGAAGATCAGAAAGGTATTTTTGAAAACAAAGGAGTGAAAGACCAATGGATATCAAAAACAAAAGCGGAGATGTGCTTGGAAAGATTCAAATTGAATCCTTACGCAATGATAATGCGATTGACCGGATAGTCATTGACTTAAAGCCTGGTGACGGGAAGGCGATTTACACCGCAGATGTTATAGAGAATCAATTCACGCAACAGACCAATTATGCAGCCATTCCATGGGAAGATGGTCTGGAGCTATTGCAACGGCATTACTCTCCATGGCAGCCGAAATTTCCGATTGATTCTGATATAGATGCCATTCATATATTTTATGGATTTGATAATTTAACTCCGCAAGAAATCGATGAAATGATTGAAGAAAGTAACAGGTCAGGCAGAAATGTAGTGATACGCGACTTGAAGCCCAATAAGAAGGTTGTGGGCATCAGCATCACCTATAAAGAATATGGTGGTTATAAACTTAATATTTTCGGGACAACAAAGAGCCGGATCGCATTGTCTGATCATGATGGTACTAAGGTTAAACAGGTAGCCATACGTGGCGTCCAAGCATTTTATATTTTCAATAACGAAACTTCCCAATTGATATGGATCGAAGAGGATGTGCATGGGAAGGCGTTGCAATACGAGATCATTGGCAGAAATATGTCAGAAGATCTTGTGATGAAGATTGCGAAGTCAATGAACGGATAAATGATGATATTAATCTGAGTGAGGTGCAACGATGAGTTACAAAACTATTCTCATAGACCAATTAAACGCTTGTTATCATGACAAGAGCTGGTTTATACCGCTTCATGATATTTTGACAGACCTCAATGCGGCGGAGGCCGCTTATGTAAAGAATGAGGGGGAGCACTCCATCTGGGCGATCGTCAATCATCTTATTTTCTGGAATGAGAAGTGGCTTGAGAGATATGTTGCCGAACAGGTCAACGGGCAGAATTCAGTGAATAATGAGGATACATTCGACATAGATACGTCTAACCTGAATGATGTGGAGTGGCGCAAGACATTACATAGACTGAAAACCGTGTTTAGTGATTGGAACAGGGCACTCGAAGATAGTGAAGAACATAAATTGACCCGTGAAATCCCTGCCTATTTCAACGCGCCATGGTGGGGAGTTGTATCAAACCTATGTATTCATAATGCCTATCATATTGGCCAAATCATGCTGCTCAAAAAATCAATGAAACACACGTAGTACACGCTGTATTACATTTATGAAATTATACTTAAGCAAAGGAAGATGACTATCATGGAAAAAGGCAAAATTATATTTTTGAACGGTGTAACCAGCTCCGGTAAAACTTCAATTGTAGAGGCGATGCAATCATACGATGATCCGTTTTTCTATGTTGTGGCTAATGATTTATTTGAAAATACGATTGGTGATAAACATCTTCAGACGGATTACTGGAAGTATCTGAGTGAAGCGATAGTAATGATGTATCATACGGCAAAAGTATTTTCAGACCATGGAAAGCATGTTCTGATTGATGGCATTCTTGTGGAAAGACCGGAGCTCGCGCCGCATTATGAACAAGTCAAACAGATTTTTGTAGGGTATCCACTGGATATCGTTGAACTGCACTGTCCTCTCGATATCTGTCGTCAGCGGAACATTGAGCGTGGTGATCGCAGAGAAGAGCAATCGGATGAGCAGCATCAAATCATGGCCCAAAACATCAACTATAGGTATTCGATTGATACAAGTATGAACACACCGGAAGAATGTGCAGAGAAGATTATTGCAGCACTGTTCAAGAACCATCATGAACCATTGAAAAATATGTAAAAATTATATTACGAAGCTATAGTGGAATCGATATCTAGTAACAACTTTGTCTGCTTTGGTCTGGAGGATTAAATGAGGAATTCAATGGAATTACAAACAAGAAAAAGTGTAGTTAATGATTTAAAGGCAATGGGGATAAGGGAGGGCATGACGATAATCGTTCATTCCTCCTTCAAAGCAATAGGTAAGGTTATAGGCGGCCCGGTAAGTGTTATTTTAGCTCTGGAAGAAGCGGTTGGAATCAATGGAACCATTGTCATGCCAACTCAAACAGAACATCTTTGTGAACCTTCAGAGCATGACGCGAACCTGTCCTCAGAGGAAATTGAGTTCATTAAAGACAATATGCCTATTTATTATCCTGATCTAACCCCAACCTCGTATATGGGCATCATTCCTGAGGTGTTTCGGAGGCAAGATGGTGTGTTACGAAGCTCACATCCGCACATGTCTTTTGCTGCCTGGGGGAAAGAGGCCAAACGGATAATGGAAGATCACAACTTGCATTATGCATTAAATGAGAAATCTCCGTTAGGAAAAATCTATGATTTGAGTGGATACATTCTGTTACTTGGTGCGCCTACAAATAGTAACACCTCCTTGCACCTGGCCGAATATAAACAGCAGAATTCATTTGTTAAGCCAAAAGTCTGGGGAGTAAAAATGCTGGTGGATGGAATTGAACAATGGACTACATACGATGATATTAACAATGAATCAGATGATTTTGAATTGATTTTTAATGAGTTTAAGATCCAGACTAACGCTGTTACCGAAGGAATGGTAGGGGAAGCTGTGAGTTATCTGATACCCCAAAGAGAGATGGTTGATTATGCTTTGGGATGGATGAATCGAAACCGAAGAGAACATATAGAGCAGTGAATCATCTCAAAAAGAAAGAAGGGAAATGTAATCATGACTAAAGAGATTGAACATTTGCTTCAAACTTTTGAAGAATGGGCGTTGTTTGTCAAGACGATGAATCATCTTGAAGAGAAGACCTGGAATTCCAGCATGGAAGAAGGGAAATGGACGATAAAATCCATCGTCACTCATATCATGTTATGGGACCGATATTTTTACAAGGAAGCGATTGAGAAGATTGCTCTGAAGCAGCCAGTTACGTTGAAACATATGAATTTTGAAGAGTTTAATCGCAAAGCTATTGAATTTGGTAACCGCACAGAGACGTCCGAAATCGTAAACAAGGCTATCACGTACCGCCATAAAATTATGAATGACATTCGAGGGTTATCGGAGGAACAGCTTCATCAGACGTATTTGGACGCAGAGGGGAACGTATTTTATATTCCCCAATACCTTAAAGATTTTATATGGCATGACCAGCATCATATGGAACCGTTGAAGAAATATCTTGCCAACCTTGAAGCGTAAAGGATTTAGCAGGCAGGGGGTGACACGGAATACAGCATGTTGCTTGCTCTGAATATAATATGTATCCCAAACCAGGGAGGGATTGTAGTGAGTAGTCATACGATTGAATTAACTCAGGAAAATCTGATCGGTTCATTTACTAATGAGGTAACCCCCATTTTGAGCGTGAAATCTGGTGACTCTATTCGTTTTCAGACGCTGGATGCGGGCTGGGGAACAGGGGTGAGTTATGCGGAACGCATGAAACCTTTTGATCGTCAAGGTGAAAAAGATGGAGGTCATGCCTTAATCGGTCCGATCTATATCGATGAGGCGAAGCAAGGACAGACGTTGGAGATTGTTTTTAATGAGATCGTACCCGGTAGTTACGGGTTTACTTCCGCTGGCGAATATCCGAACTGGCAGAACCAGAAGTTACATCTAACAGAGATTGAAGAACTGTCGCTGAACTGGACACTTGATCGCCAAACGATGAGTGGAACCTGTGAAGTACACGGGAAATCCTTCACGGTATCTCTCTCGCCGTTTATGGGTGTAGTGGGTATGCCGCCAGAGTCAGGTGGAATTCATACGACTTGGCCGCCTCGCTATTGTGGAGGAAACATCGACTGCAAGGAACTGGTGCAGGGAAGTAAATTATATTTACCTATCCCCGTAGACGGAGGTTATCTCGCGATTGGTGATGGTCATGCACGGCAGGGAGACGGTGAAGTCAGCTGTCAGGCCATCGAATGTCCAATGGAGGTTGTGGATATCACGATCAACGTGATTGATGATATGATTTTGACCAATCCTCGTGCACATACGCCATTCGGCTGGCTTACCTTCGGTTTTCATGAAGATCTTAATGAGGCTACGGTTCAAGCATTAGACGGGATGCTCAATCTGATGGGTGAGTTGTACGGACTAGATCGAGTGGAAGCGATTGCACTTGGAAGCGCGGTAATTGACCTGCGTATCACCCAAATTGTGAATGGCGTTAAGGGTGTGCATGCTGTCCTTCCGCATGACGCTTTTAAGTTACTCAAGGCCTGTTATACGTCGTATTAGTTGAACTCGGGGGTCGATAAAATGAAAGGCAGACCACAGATCGTTTTAGATATCGCAGGGGTTTTGTTAAGTAATATGTCGTTGACGTGCTGGAAAGATATGAGTGAGGAAACCAACCTATCGGCAGAATCTTTGAAAGTACATTTTGCAGGAATCAAACGAAAGCTCTGGACAGGAATGATGAGGGAAGAAGAGTTCTGGCAATCGTTGAAGGAGATGTATCCCGAATTATCAATAAGCCGAACGAAGGACATCTTATACAATTCAATTGTTCCCTTACCAGCCGCTCAATACCTTGAGCGATGGAGTGAGTTCGCAGATATCCATCTACTCAGCAATCATTGTAAGGAATGGATTGAGCCGAATCTGAGCCGTTTATTCTCATTTACCAAAAGTGTAACCATCTCTAATCAAGTGGGTTTATGCAAACCTGAGATTGAGATATACCAACGGGTCAAAACCTTCCTGACAGCTGGAGAAGAGGTTCTATTTATAGATGATCAAGAGAAAAATTTACATTCTGCTAAGCTACTTGGTTGGAGGACTTTACTGGCTGACGAAGAAGGAGATTGGGTTAATGAAGTTGGGTCATTGCTAATTTAGAATGTAATCCAGAAACCAATAAGTTCCGGATATTACATGCTGAACTCGTCAGTCAATGAAAGGAATAATAGAACAGCATGAATAACTGGCACACCGTGCATAACCGCTAAACTCCAAATTGCTTTAGATGATGATCTAAATGCTTGTATATGCCTTTACCCCATTGCTCGGCTGTTAATTTTCCGAAGAAGGGATGGGGGTGGCGGGAGAATTTTTCTGAAGCACCTTGTTGAAAGATATTAATCTGCTGCTCAATCTTTTCTTTTTCTGCCATAAACTGTCGTTGGTCATCAATAATGATTGTCGGGATCGTAGACATATTATGGGGCAAGGGCTTGTCATTATAAAACATTGGTTTTGCGAACCGTCCTATAAGTCTCCCAAGTAATCCTCTAGGTGGAAAAGCATTTCCTAAGGGGATATCATGAAATGCTGAACAGTGAGCCAGCATTTGAGAGACCTGCATCGTGCCCCATTCAGGGATGGATTTTTCACTAAGTTGAGCCATGCGCTCTGTAATTTCAGCAGCATTGATCGTATCAAATATACTTTTCACAAGAACACCTCAGTCCTCTAGGATATAAAATTTGAACTTAAACTATCATCATTCTCTTATTGAAAGGTTTATCCTCTTACTATCAAGAATAATAAGATATGGTAAGTTTAGTCAATGTATTATAGGAAAACCACAATTGAAATCGGAGGATGCGAACTTGGAAAATAAGGAAACGTTTAATCTCGTAGCAGATGAATATGAACGATATAGACCCGTCTATCCGAGTGAAATGTTTGATGATATTTTTACATATCTGAATCTTAATAAAGAGGATTCCATTCTTGAGATTGGCTGCGGAACGGGGCAGGCCACTGGCGGATTGGTGAGCAAGGATTATACAAACATCACGTGTATTGAATTAGGCAGCAACTTGGCACAGTTCACCGCAGACAAATTCAAGTCATATCCATCGATTCAAGTAATCAACACTTCCTTTGAGGAATGGAATAACGAAGGAAAGCGATTTCAATTGATTGTGTCTGGAACGGCCTTTCACTTCATTGATCCGAAAGTTGGTTACCACCGGGCTTGGGAATTGCTAGAGAATACAGGCGGCATTGGACTTTTCTGGACGATTCATATACCGGTCTATGACCAGCTACACAATGAAATTCGTTCCCACTACATAGCATTAGCCCCTCATCTGGATGATTCTCAATATCCTTCGCCAGATGAAGTTATCCAGGAGCGTAAAGAAATAACAGAAAAATCTGGCTAGTTCACGGATATTGAGGTTAAGGAGTATAACTGGATACAGTCCTGTTCCAGCGAAGAGTATATCACGCTGTTAAATACCAATTCCAAATATCAGCAGCTTTCTATTGATGTTCGGCGTTCATTTCTAGAGTGAATCAAACATTCCATTGATGCTGCAGGTGGAACGATAGAGAAACAACATAAGGTTGCTCTTTTTCTAGGGAAGAAAAAGGTCTAAGGATATATGTTTTATTTTTCCACAGAAGAACAGGAGGGAATATATGAGTGATCCGCGTTCAACATACAGTATCCAAACGGCAGTGTTAAGTTTACAAGAGGAATTAGAGAGGTTAAAGATGCAGGCGTTAATGGGGTGGTCCAAAGAATTTCGAAATCTAGAGTGGTATGGTTTGAAAAATGGAATGCGTGTATTGGAGGTCGGAAGCGGACCGGGTTACATCACAGAGCAATTATTGAACAGTCTGCCGGAGAGCGAGCTTACCTCGCTTGAGATTGATCGTTCACTGCAAGCACAAGCCAAAGAACGGCTGAAAGATATTCCTTCCAAGCGATTACAATTTGTAGAGTCTTCCATCTACCAGATGGATCTGCCTGATGATTCTTTTGATTTTGTCGTGGCAAGACTGATCTTTCTTCACTTGAACAATCCAAACGAAGCTGCACAAGAGATATATCGTGTACTGAAGCCTGGCGGCCGTCTTGCCATTATTGATGTGGATGACGGCGTTTTTGGAGCAGTGAATCCTGATGTTCCTGCTTTGCATACGGTATTAATGAAAATTTCGGACTATGTAGCACAACACGGTGGTAATCGCTTAATTGGCAGAAGTCTGCCGCGTCTCCTTTCTGAGAGCGGATACATCGATGTTGACATTGATTCTGTCCTTCAACATAGTGATCTGTTAGGCATAGAAGGGTTTAAGCACCAGTTTAATCTTAATCGTTTTGTACATTTTGCTGAAAAAGGTGTGATCAGTTCGGAGGAATTTGCTCAGCTGCAACACGCTTCTGAAGCGATAAATCATTCGCCGGAAGCCTATGCCATGATGAATTTCATTACAGCTTGCGGTACGAAGCCATTGACATAGCTGGGTTGAAACTAATTAGGGACGGAGGGTGGGGATGAATATCGTTCATTCTTTTCAGGAATTAGTAGTTCGAGGGGATCATCAGGGTATGATTTTGAGTTACTGAAAAACTTCGAACAATCCAGGAAATTGTCTGTCCATGAACAAGGCTGGGTCTACTGGAATATTTCAGATGGTTATGCCTTGTTAAGAGAGCCGAAACCGCTTTATGCCAATCACCGGGAATTCTTCAAATGGGGAAAAGAAAATCTCACCCCGGAGCAGTTACACTGGATTGTTTCGGATTCAACACAAGCGTTGTCATTATCTCTGGGAAACTACTTTGATCATTGGATGGACTGGTACCAGTATGCTTGCGATAATGCTCCGAAGTTGGATACCAACCGAGGTGTTCGATTCGAGAGCCATCGGGCTTTGGGTGGTTCGCTTTGGGTTTTGGAGAGATACAGTGAAATGGACAGTGTGCTTGAAAATATGAACCAGCTCATACAAGAAGATGAGACATGGTCCAATATTCTTTTTGCCCGAATTACATACAACAAACAGCGTCTGGCCTATCTGTATCATGCCGGGGAGGTTGCGGGAGTCAAAGCTCTTGTGAACGAAACGATGGACTGGATTGATGAAATCAATGATGGAGCACTAAGCATTTCAAGAAAAGATGAAGTGGTCGGCAGCTGGGAGGATATTAATGTCTCCAGAAATTCGCAGAGAGATATCAATATTGCGTTAAACAATTTGGCCTGCATATTAACGGATATCGAAAGGTATGAGGAAAGTGTGAAATTGTTTATGCAGATACAGGAACGTGGTCACCACATAAATGCATATGGTTTTTCCAAATGTATATATTCGATCTGGAAGACAAGAGGGGCTGAGGCAGTTAAAGATGCATTAGCAGATAATGCATCTTATGAAATAGCGGACCTTGTGAAACATACTCCTAAATTATCAGAAATCAAAGGTTTAGCATGAGGTGATTTAAGTCGCAAGAGGCCTGCACAACAACATGAAAGGAGTGATGTGATATGAGAAACAATACAAATCTGAGTAGAAGAAATGAAGTTGCAAGAGGTGTTTTTGTCTAGCACAGAGGACCTAAGGAAAGGTTCCGAGGGATTCCTCTGTGTAATTCTCACTAGGAGGAATTTCAAACTATGATTTATTTAAAACGTGTGTCGGTGGATAATTGGTATGCTTGCACCCAACTGGATGTAACTGAAGAACAGAAAAAAAGTTTTCCCGCTCCGGTTGTATATTGGATTGCTGAATCCAAAGTAGTGGAAGACTTTCAACCCATGGCCATCTATTTTGATTCGGTTCTGGTTGGTTTTGCTGTGTACTCAGATAAGGCGGATCATGAGGATAACTATTGGCTCCTTGCTCTAATGATAGATACAAAATATCAGGGCAGAGGTTATGGAAGAGAAGCATTGAGGAAGTTAATTGATCTAATGAAAGAATCGCAGAATTGCAAACGCATCATGATTGGACACAGGCCGGAAAATGGTATCGCCGGGAATCTGTATGAATCACTTGGTTTTCAGAGAGTAAGTGAAGGGCTGATTGATGGCGAAGTCGTTCGGCTTCTAAGATGCAAGTAGTGCCAAAACACACGCGATGTGGATTGTAAAGGAGGTAGCTTGTCTTTGAAGCATCTACACATTATTTTTTCATTACTCTTTATCATGTTAGGAATTGTGATTATTACAATCTCGAAAATGATTGAAGAGGTGATTCCCAAGCTAGGGTATGCAGCATTCCAGTCAGCAGCAGCTGGCAGTTATGATTCGAATGCTTATCAAGTGGATTTTGTACTGAATTATTGGATAGGCGCGATATGCATTTTAGGTGGAGTTATCTGTTTATTAGCTAGAATGAATTGGGTTCAGAACTCCATTCGTGAATTGAATATAAGAAACAAAGCGTTTGATGAAACTCATAATTATGACGATACAAGAGAACTGAAATAGGTTATGATATGACATAAAAAAAGAAGGGGCGGATACACATGATTACATTCCAATACTTTGAACCGGAAGATTTTGATCAACTGATCGAATGGAGTGGGGATGAAGCATTTTTGCTCCAGTGGGCCGGCCCTCAGTTCCAATATCCACTTTCCAGAGAGCAGCTATCGGATTATTTGCATGGTGCCAATGATAAGAACACTTCAAATAAGTTCATTTATAAAGTGATGGATGAATCAACTCAGGAGATTGTGGGTCATATTGCTCTTGGCGGTATCGATCGATATAATCGTTCAGGGCGTATTGGTAAGGTGCTACTTGGCAAGCCGTATCAGGGTAAAGGTTATGGGAAGCAAATGATCGATGAGGCACTTCGAATTGGATTTGAAGAGGAGAAGTTGCACCGGATCAGTCTGGGCGTATTTGATTTTAATGTCTCAGCCATCCGATGTTATGAAAAAGCGGGCTTTGTACAAGAGGGACTTATTCGTGATGCGAGAAGATATGAAGATACATTCTGGAATCTAATCGAAATGAGCATATTAGAAAACGAATGGAAAAAATGAATTCTCAAAAGCGATCATCATACTTGAGAGTCATCTTTCTTGAGAAACACCTCGATGAACGGATGTAATAACTATGTGTACGAAAATTTAAAGGGGGAGGTCCTACTGTCATCAGAATGACAGTAGGACCTCCCCTTAATTACTTCCTTCCTGGTTTATTTCAATGATCCCCGTATCAATAAATTCCTTCACAGGCACACTGTCGCTAGCGAGTAACAGGGTCTCCATCATTTTGGCACCCCAGACTCCTTCATTCTGCGAAATAACGGCAGACAATTGACCGTTGAGCAACCCGTTTTCACTAGTCGGGCTATCACCGAACGCGATTAAATGCCGGTTAAGGCCTTTTGCTTTCCAGATCAGGGTAGAGGCAGAGACAGAAACAAAATCGAGCCCGATAATTGCATTGAAGTGAGGGTGAGCCTGAATCATGTTCTCCATATCGGACATGGCTTGATCTTCATTCCCTTGATGATAACGAACTTCCAAGATCTCGATGTCTGTTTCATTGCGGATGTAATCAATGAATCCATTAAGCCGCTGCTGCAAACCTTGCATCTCCTCCAAACCATTCTCGACAAGAATCATGCCTTGATTATGCAGAAGTCTTGTAGTCGTCATCGCGAACTGCTGGCCAGTGCGATAGTTATCGGCGCCCACATAAGCGATTCGATGACTGGATGGGACATCTGACTCAAATGTAATGACAGGAATACCTGCAGCTTGGGCTGCATCAATAACGGGTGTAAGTGCAGCAGCATCCACAGGAGATATAGCTATCCCGTCCACATGTTGTTTGATCATATTCTCCATGATACGGATCTGTTGTTCGGTATTGGCTTCATCAGGTGCGTTTACAATTAATGTAATATTGTGTTTCCCTGCATACTCGGTTGCATCCTTCGTGATCATCTCATAGGTTGGATACGTCATTGGATAGATAATACCGAAAGTTTTGCTCGCTGCAGATTTCTCTACAGGTGAAGTCGCAGGAAGTATTGCAGCCATCTGCTGTGGGCGAATGTGTGCCGAACCGGATGAAACGATCATCGGGAACAGAAGGCTTAGTGTAAGTAAAAGTGCAAATCTGGCTTTATTCATACATTGACTCTTTTCTCATATCTGATGATCTGGCCTGCGATTCCTCGGTTCCTTGAGTGCGGTATTCTCTTGGCGTAAAACCTGTTGTTTTCTTGAATATATTAGAAAAATAGTGAGAGTCATTGTAACCAACTTTGTAAGCAATCTCAAAGGTTTTGTTGTTGGTTGTTTTCAGCAGCTCCTTGGCTTTGCCGATTCGAATCTGGGTTAGATACTCCGTTATCGTTTGACCAGTTTCCTGACTGAAAATCTTGCTTAGATGACTTGGACTGATTCTGACGTGTGCAGAAATCATCTTCAACGAGACCTGTTCGTTATTGTATTCACGGGATACATAGGCTTTCACCTGATCAATGACATCACTGTATTTTCCAGAGCACGCTGCTCTTCTCTGCCATAACAGGTTAAGCAGGGAACACAGATATTGGGTACAATCCTCCCAGCACGTAATCTTCCGAATCGTCTGTTGCAGGGAAGTAATGTTCTCATCCGAATGGTCACTCATGCGGAACAACTGATTCGCGAGCCGAAACGACTCCAGCGTAAGATCATTCAACAGATAGAAGCCATACGAGGAGGACTTCCAGTCGAAGGACTGTAATGGAGCGGCAAACTCTTGCACAAAATGGTCACGCAGATTGGGGCTGCCGATTTTGAGAAATTCAAGAAACGAATTCCTGTCGAGAAAAAGAGTCGTTTGCTCATCCAGGTTAATGTCATGTAGAGAAGCTCTGTTCTGAAGGGTGAGTCGATTAATATATTTATCCTCCTCCGCTTCCAGATACGAGACATGAATTCCTTGTAGCCGCTCCTGTTGACTGCCAATGCCCAGAATAATATTACATTTGAACGTATGCTCAAGTTCCATACGAACCCGCCCGCGAAGTTGCTCCAGATATACGGATATGCTGTCATCGGAGTGATACTTGAGCAGAAGCACCAACTCGGTCCGGCTTCGAATATAAGGAAGAAGTTCAACGTGGGGATCACGAGTTTCCTCCAGTATGGGAAGCAGCTTCTTCATCAGGGATTCCGGGTCCCGGGAGTCATCTGTTAATCGAACGTCGATAATGACAATTGTATAATACCGGGCCGAGAGTGGAAGTGAGAGTTGTTTGGCTGATTCAATCGCATCGGATGTACCGATAAGTCCTCCGCACAGATCGGCCAGCAGTTTTTCCTTGGTGATCGTCCGGTTTGTCATGCGTTGATGTTCTTCATCCATTTGTTTGCTGACCTTATGAAGCATTTGGATTAGCTCTGCTGCGCTAATGGGCTTTAGACAGTACTCGGTCACACCAAGTCGGATAGCCTCCTGGGCATAGCTGAATTCATCATGACCGCTCATGATAATGATTTTGATATCAGGTTGTTGAGTGCGAACGATGGAGGTCAGTTCCAATCCGTTCATAAATGGCATTTTGATATCCGTAATCAGAATATCCGGAGCCCATTCATGAATTAAAGGTAACGCAAGCTCGCCGTCGGGTGCATCCCCGCAATAGTGAAAACCTTCCTTTTCCCAATCGATGCAGCTCCGTATATTCTCCCGAATTCCAATTTCGTCATCCACAATCATCACCTTTTTCAACGGTTAACCTCCTTGCTTTTGGGGATACGAATCATAAATGTGCTGCCTTCCATATAGGTACTTTCCATTTCAACGCCATAAGCTGGTCCAAAATAGAGTCGAATCCGGTGATGTACATTGAGCAGACCAAATCCGCCTTCCTGCTCGTCATCTTGGGGTGAACGGGAACCGGCCGGCTTCTCCAGCTCTTCACGTAATTGTGCCAATCGATCCGCAGACATGCCAATTCCGTTGTCCTGTACGGTGAGAATGATGCTATTGTCCTCTACATATCCGTGTATGGATATCAGCCCTTGACCGCGTTTGTTCTTGATCCCATGGTAGAGCGCGTTTTCAATCAGGGGCTGCAGCGTCATCTTCAAAATGGGATAATCCTGAAGCTCACGATCAACGCTGATCTCGTAGGTGAGAATATCGTGGTACCTCATCTGTTGAATAACCAAGTAACTCCGCGCATGTTCAAGCTCGGTTTGAATGGATACCCAGTCGAATCCTTTGTTCAGACTCAAACGAAAGAACTTCGAGAGGGCCTGCACAAGTTTGATTACATTTTCTTTTTTCTCTGCTTCAGCCATCCATAGGATGGATTCCAACGTGTTATACAGGAAATGAGGGTTGATTTGAGCTTGCAACGTACGTAGTTCAGCTATTTTCACCTGTTCATTCTCTCGAATGCTCTTTTCGATTGACATTTTGAGCTTATCCAGCATCACATTGAAGCTTTTGCCCAGATCAGCAATTTCGTCCGAGCCGTGTGGTGTGACTTTGGCTTCCAAGTAACCGTTTGCAGCTTTACGCATCTTGTTCATCAGAATCCGGATGGGAAGAATCAGTCGGTTATTCAGGAAAAAATATAACGATATCGCAAAGAAAGCACTTAACAAAACCGTAATGATGATCAATTGGCGAATGCTATTGGCCTCTGCAATGATTTCCTGATAAGGAGCTACCCCGATCATTTTCCATCCGGTCTGTTTTGAGGTGATGTATACAACAAACTGGGGTTTGGATCCTGCAGACAGGATAAAGCTGTCGTGCTGTAGATGTAAAGGGACCGATCGGATCTGATCCATCATGGTTATGGATGCCGGGGTGACATCCGGCCTGAAGAGTGTATTTCCGTATTGATCACTAATATAGAAAAAACCGGAATCCTTAATGGGGGTATTCGTCAAAAAATCATCAATGAATGAATCATTCAAATCAATCACTATGAACCCGATGACCTCATGTGTAATTCGCTCTTTGACCGTGGTTATAATTGAAAGCGCATTCTGTTTAGGGTAAGCAAACCCATCCAGCCTGTTATATTCCGCATAGGCTGCAGAATGAGGGATGCGCAGAATGGCATCCGGATACTGTATTAGATACTTGAAGTATGGGTTACGCAGCGGATTTCGTTCCAGCTTGAACACGCCTTTTCGTTCACTTATGCCTTTTCCATAGAAATTCACGAATGAGATATTAAGTACCTTGTCATACTTGTAGGTTTCCCGATAAAGATTGTATGTCTGAAGGATGGCTTTGGCTTCCGGGTAGGACTCCGATTGAGAATACAAGTATTGAAGCACTTGCGGGTTCTTGCCCAGTTCGAGCAGCCGTTCCGTATCCTCAAACAAGATGTCAATGTTCCTGGCAAGCTGGTCAGCAACCAGCTGTGTCGAGGCCTTATTATGATTGGATACGACCGTATAGGATTTGTGGTAAGAAATCAATCCAACCACGATCAGTGGCACTGAACTGAGGATAATAAACATGCTGAGTAATTTAAGCCTGAGGCTTGAAGCAATCCATTGAATGAGTTTCAACGTATTCCACTCCATCTGAAGGGATCAAAAATGTATCATTAGTATAACATGATTTTCTAATATGTAAGAGAATCGCTAAATACTACACAATTAAACAAAGAAATTACACTTTTTAAACTCCATTTTTTGAAATTACTAAATTATTACATAAATAAAGTATGAGACTCCATATAAGCTTGGAATGAAAGCGTTCTATAATGTGGTCACACCACAAGGTGAAACGAAAAAAGGGAGGATCACAACATGCGAACCAAAAAAAAGTGGGGACTTGCCATAACATTGGCTATGGTGATGCTGGTCAGCACGGCATGTAGCAGTACCAATGGAGGAGCAGGCTCCGATAATGAAACTTCAACGAGTGGGAATGGCAGTACACCTGCCAGCGCCAAAACAATTACGCTTGGTTTTTCGCAGGTTGGTGCGGAGAGTGGCTGGCGTTCGGCGAATACCAAGTCGATTCAGGATTCAGCCAAAGAGGCGGGTTATGATTTGAAATTCTCCGATGCGCAACAGAAGCAGGAAAATCAAATTAAAGCTTTGCGATCCTTCATACAACAGAAGGTGACGGTGATTGCTTTTTCCCCTGTTGTAGAATCCGGTTGGGATACCGTATTGAAGGAAGCGAAGGATGCAGGAATTCCCGTGATTTTGACGGACCGTGCTGTGGATTCCCCGGATAAAACCCTCTACAAAACCTTTATTGGCTCCGACTTTGTAGAAGAAGGACGCAAAGCAGGTCAGTGGCTTAGTGACCAATACAAGGACACACAAGACGAGATCAACATTGTTGAGTTGCAGGGTACAACAGGCTCCGCACCAGCGAATGACCGTCAAGAGGGCTTTATGGAATTGATTGCTTCCAATTCGAAGCTTAAAGTGATTGCTTCACAATCGGGTGACTTTACACGTGCCAAAGGCAAAGAAGTCATGCAAGCTTTCCTCAAAGCACATAAAAAAATAGATGTTCTCTATGCACATAATGACGATATGGCACTCGGGGCAATTCAGGCCATTGAAGCGGCAGGATTGAAACCAGGCGTAGATATTACCATTATCTCTGTGGATGCCGTGAAGGATGGGATGCAGGCTGCTGCTGATGGCAAAATCAACTTTATCGTTGAATGTAATCCGTTGTTAGGACCTCAATTAATGGAAGCGGTTCAATCGGTAGTGGACGGGAAAGACATCGAACCCCGAATCGTTACGGATGAGACGACCTTCACATCGGAGCAAGCCAAAGAAGCATTGCCAACACGTGAATATTAAAAGCAGATTCGTATAACACCGAAAAGTCATTTTTCGACCAGGCTGTCGCTAAATGACTTTTTTCCATAACAAAGGAGAGGGTTATATGGCCGAGCAAGCACCCATTTTGCAAATGACAGGCATCACCAAACAATTTCCCGGGGTTAAAGCGCTATCCAGCGTCAGCTTTCGCTTGTTTCCGGGCGAGATTCATGCCTTGATGGGTGAGAATGGAGCGGGGAAGTCGACGCTTATTAAAGTTCTGACTGGCGTTTATTCCATTGATGAAGGAACGGTAACCATGGATAACCGGCATCTTTCGATCTCCGGTCCGCTTGAAGCGCAAAAGGCGGGAATCAGTACCGTTTATCAAGAGGTCAATCTTTGTCCGAACTTAACGGTCGCTGAGAATATTTTCATCGGGCGGGAGCCGATGCGATTTGGCAAAATCAATTGGAAGCAAATGAACAAAGATGCGGAGAACATTCTGCGAGACAGATTACATCTGTCCATCGATGTTAAGGCTCCTTTACAGACTTACTCGGTCGCGATGCAACAACTGATTGCAATTGCAAGAGCACTCAGCATCTCGGCAAAAGTGCTCATATTGGATGAACCCACATCCAGTCTGGACAAAAACGAGGTTCAGCAACTGTTTCGTATTATGCACAAATTAAAGAGTGAAGGTCTCGCAATTCTTTTTGTTACTCATTTTCTTGATCAGGTATACGAAATGTCGGATCGTCTAACGGTGCTCCGTAACGGGGAATTGGAAGGAGAGTACATAGCCGCAGAACTTCCACGCATGGAATTGGTTCTCAAGATGATCGGCAAGGAGCTCGAGGTGCTTGAGGAGCTTCCGAAGGAAGCGGATGCTACCCAGGCGGAGTCGGGAGAACTGTTAATTACCGCTAAGGCACTTGGACGCAAAGGAGCAATTGAGCCATTTGATCTGGACATTCGCAAGGGAGAAGTCGTGGGCTTGGCTGGGTTATTGGGGTCTGGTCGTACCGAGATCGCTCGCCTTTTCTTTGGTGCAGATCGTTCAGATGTAGGCAAGCTGCTCGTTGTAGATACAGGAAGTACGGTCAAGTCGCCGCGTCATGCAATTGATCAGAATATTGCTTTTTGCTCCGAGAACCGTAAAACCGAAGGCATAATCGATGATTTGACCATTCGGGAGAACATTATTCTGGCTTTACAAGCGACACGAGGTTGGTCCAAACCCATCTCACGCAAGAAACAGGATGAGATCGCCGAAAAGTACATCAACCTGTTAAATATCCATCCGAAAAACCCGGAGCATTTAATTAAAAATCTGAGCGGCGGTAATCAGCAAAAGGTGTTGCTTGCACGGTGGTTGCTGATGAACCCCGATCTGTTGATTCTCGATGAACCTACGCGTGGAATTGATATCGGTGCAAAGACTGAGATACAGAAGCTGGTGCTCTCTCTGTCGAAGCAGGGAATGGCCGTGCTGTTCATTTCGTCCGAGCTGGAAGAAGTGATTCGAGTCAGCCACCGGATTGCCGTAATCCGGGACCGCAAAAAAGTGCAAGAACTTAGCGGGGATCAGATCCATCAACAGCAAATCATGAAAGCAATGGCAGGAGGTTAAAGAGATGGCGGGCAAGATGCGTAAACATCATTTGTTTTGGCCGTTATGTATGCTTGGTTTACTTTTAATCTTTAATTTGCTGTACTCTCCGGATTTCTTCTCCCTCGTCATGCGTGAAGGGAATCTGTATGGCAGCTTGATTGATATTCTCAATTTTGGAGCGCCCTTAATTCTGGTATCGATCGGCATGACACTGGTGATTGCAACCGGAGGTATCGATTTGTCCGTGGGCTCTATTGTAGCGATCTCCGGTGCCGTGGCTTGTATGAGCATCAGCAGAGGAGTGGATCAGAGTTCGCTCTGGCTTGTGTTGGGTGCACTTGGATTATCTATAGGTCTCTCACTGATCTTGGGCATATGGAACGGGGCGCTGGTTTCGGTTGCCCGAATCCAGCCCATTATTGCAACGCTTATACTGATGGTAGCCGGACGTGGGATTGCGCAATTGATTACGAGTGGACAGATTATTACTGTATCCAACGCGAACTACGCCTATATCGGTGCAGGTTCGCTTGCAGCATTGCCTTTTTCTATCTTCATCGTATTAACTGTGCTGCTAGTTGCCTCATTGTTGACGAGAAAAACGGCACTGGGACTGTTTATCGAATCGGTTGGAAGTAACGCAAACGCGAGCCAACTGGCAGGTATTCGTTCAAAAACGGTTATTCTCACGGTATATGTCTTCTGTGGTCTGTGTGCCGGCATTGCCGGGCTTATTCTCAGCTCGAATGTATCCAGTGCGGATGGCAATAACGCAGGTCTGTGGTATGAACTTGATGCCATTCTTGCTGTAGTCATCGGGGGTACTTCGCTCAATGGTGGTCGTTTCTATCTAATGGGTACCGTCGTTGGAGCACTCATTATCCAAACCTTAACAACGACGATCTATATGATTGGAGTCCCGCCAGAAGTTACGCTGGTTGTCAAAGCCTTTGTTGTACTGGCCGTTTGTTTGATTCAATCCGATTCATTCCGCAATTCCATGGTGATCCGTTGGAAAAAACGGAAGTTTCCAGCCGAACAGGGGGTTAACCGCCATGTTTCTTAATCGTAAGTATCTCCCGGTCTTTGTCACCTTCGGTTTGCTGGCCGTGATGTTTGCCATAGGCTCTTTCCGCTATACGGGGTTCTTCTCCACTCAGGTACTGCTTAATCTTCTCATTGATAACGCCTTTCTGATTATCACGGCAATTGGCATGACTTTTGTGATTGTATCGGGAGGAATCGACCTGTCGGTAGGTTCTGTCATTGCGCTGACGACCATCATTAGCGCAAGTCTGGTCGAGAAGCAAGGATGGTCGCCTGCGATCGTTATACCTATGGTGCTTGTCATGGGTGCGTTGTTTGGCACAGTCATGGGGGCGATCATCCACTATTTTAAAATTCAGCCTTTCATCGTGACACTGGCAGGTATGTTTTTGGCGCGGGGGCTGTGTTATGTCATCAGTCTCGACACCATTACCATTACGAATCCATTTTACACACAGGTTGCGCAGGCGAAGATTTCCCTGCCAGGGGGCAGCTTTGTCTCCATTAATGTGATTATTGCTCTGGTCATTGTACTACTCGCGATCTACCTGGCACATTACACCCGGTTTGGGCGCAACGTTTACGCCATCGGCGGAAGCGAGCAATCCGCGTTGCTCATGGGACTGCCGGTTGCACGTACCAAAATCCTGGTGTACACGTTCAGCGGTTTGTGTTCCGCGCTTGCCGGTGTTGTCTTTACCTTCTATATGTTATCCGGTTATGGATTACACGCCATGGGTCTTGAACTCGATACCATTGCCGCTGTTGTAATAGGAGGCACCTTGTTAACAGGTGGTGTAGGATATGTGGCGGGAACCTTTATTGGTGTATTGATCCAGGGGGCTATCCAAACTATAATTAGCTTCGAAGGTACGCTCAGCTCATGGTGGACCAAGATTGTGATTGGCCTGATGCTGTTTGTTTTTATTTTGTTCCAGCGACTTCTTAGCGGGCGGCGAGTATCCTCGAAATCACTGCATTAAGTTGATCGAATTAAATGATATTGAACACGGATACCGAAACAATGATATAACAATATGCGCTCTGCATTGGTGAATGCTGAGCGTAACATGGAGATGGGGGATACGTGAGTGAGAAGACATGTGAACCGGTTGTGTTTGTTCATTCTACTGCTGCTTGTCGGCTGCACAGCCCCTGAGTCTGAATCTGTTCCTTCTCCCATCTCGTCTAACAACTTAGAAACTCTTCCCTCCGTTGAGGAATGGATGGAATCAGCGGTAGCAAGGGATACCTCTACGAAACCGATTGTCTTGGGTTTTTCACAACTGGGCAGAGAGAGTGCCTGGCGTCTGGCAAACTCCACGTCTATTCGGAATGCTGCGGCTGAATCGGGAATCTCCCTTGTAATAAAAAATGCAGAACAGTCTCAGACGAAACAGTTCGAGGCTGTTCGGTCGTTCATCAGGCAAAAGGTAGATGTCATTGCCATTGCACCGGTCGTGGAATCGGGCTGGGATGGTATTCTTCAGGAGGCCAGGGATGCAGGTATACCTGTTATCATCGTAGACCGGTCAGTTGATGTCAAAGACACTTCACTTTTTGTGACAACGATTGGATCGGACTTTTATGAGGAAGGTGTGAAGGCCGGGAAGTATATTCAGGATCGGATGCGAAATCATCCGGGTTTGATACGGATTGCCGAACTGCAAGGCACGAGTGGTTCTACACCCTCTATCCAGCGTGGCGAGGGCTTTAGAAGCATTTTCGAAACCAGAGCAGATATCATTTTCTCACAAAGTGCTCCTGCCGATTTTACGGAGGACAATGGCAAACAAGTCATGAAAGAATTCCTTCAGGTCCCGGAAGACAAACGGCCGCAGGTTCTTTTTGCCCATAATGATGAAATGGCTTTTGGCGCCATACAAGCGATAGAAGAAGTTGGGCTGAAGCCGGGAGAGGACATTATCATTGTCTCGGTGGACGGCTCCCGCAAAGCACTTGAAATTCTGGCGAGTGGGAAAATCAACGCTGTGGTGGAATGTAACCCGCTGCTTGGTCCTCAGCTTATGCAGGCTACAAAAGAAATTATTGCAGGGCGTACACTCCCGAAGCGCATGGTGCCCCCGGAGGACATCTTTACACAGGAGAGTGCTAAACGGGAGATGTACAACAGGCGATTCTAGAATTCGTGAATAAATAGAACATTTTGGATAAAATTCAATTTACTTTAAATAAACTTATCGTTTATACTGAACTCACCTTGAACTAAAAGCTCTTCTCTATGAGAAAGGACGTAGCGGATTACATACTTTTGAAAGCGCTTTTTTCGAGGGGTGAGAGTTCGATAAAGAGAGGGAGTGTAGAAGGTAGTATGCTGTGAATATATTATGAGGAGGTAATTTTATGTTCAAAGTTAAGCTGGCAAAGGCGGTAATATCTCTCGCACTTTTCGGTACCTTGTTTTCTATTCCGGGGGTGCCTGATGCTCGTGCTGCAGATGCAAGTTGTCCGAATGGTTATGTAGGTCTGACGTTTGATGATGGCCCATCTGGAAATACAACAAACATGCTTAACGCGTTGAAGCAGGCTGGCTTACGGGCAACGATGTTCAATGTTGGACAAAATGCACAAAATAATAAATCTCTGGTTTCTGCACAAGTAGCAGCTGGTATGTGGATTGGCAATCATTCCTATACACATCCAAACATGACTACATTGAACAGTTCTCAGATGTCGTCAGAGATTACTCGGACACAACAGACGATCCAGTCTATTACCGGAAGTTCACCTAAACTGTTCAGACCACCTTACGGTGCGACAAATGCGACCTTGAAATCCGTTGTGAGCCAAAACGGCCTGAAGGAAGTACTGTGGAACGTAGATTCCCAAGACTGGAATGGTGCCAGCGCAGCCCAGATTGTAGCAGCTGTGAATACGATGAAAAGTGGTGACGTCATACTAATGCATGATCAGTACCAGACGACACTTCAGGCCATTCCGCAGATTGCACAAAATCTGAAGAATCGTGGCCTTTGCTCAGGTATGATCTCATCAACTACCGGTCGGGCAGTCGCGCCAGATAATAGCACTACCAATCCCCCGAGTAACGGAACAAAAGTGGAAGCTGAGAACATGACCAAAGGTGGACAATACACCGGCAATATCAGTTCTCCTTTCAATGGTGTGGTCCTTTATGCCAACAATGATTTGGTTAAATACACTCAGAATTTTGCAACGAGCACTCATAATTTCTCGCTTCGTGGAGCTTCAAACAATGCCAACATGGCTAGAGTTGATTTGAAGATTGGCGGACAGACGAAGGGAACCTTTTACTTTGGCGGAAGCGCTCCAGCGGTTTATACCCTGAATAATATCAGTCATGGGACGGGAAATCAGGTCATTGAATTGGTTGTAACAGCCGATGACGGGACATGGGATATATACATCGATTACTTGGAAATACATTAACAAGCTCAAGGTTGATTGAAAAATAATGCATTATAATGAAATCCCGTTGGGTTGACCCAATGGGTTTTCATCATGTTTTTTGCCATTTTGTAACACAAAAGTGGAAGGAAAACATTTATAATGGATGAAATTGTATATGAGAAGAATTGTTTCTATTGAAAAATTTCATTGAATGGGAGTGAAAGGATCAAATGATTATAATGATTAACGGAGCGTTTGGTTCGGGAAAAACTTCTGCAGCTGAAGCACTTCAGCCCTTAATTGCAAACAGCATGATCTACGATCCTGAAGAAATAGGTTATATGCTCAGAAAACTTCTTCCGGAGAATTGTAGAGAGGAAAGGGAACGTACGGATGATTTTCAAGATATCGATTTATGGAAAATTCTAACCGTAAAGACGGCTAAAGAAGTAAAGCAGAAATACAACAGACACTTAATTATCCCCATGACCATCTATAAAGAGGAAAAATTTAATTACATCTATAACGGGTTGAAAGAGATCGATCAGGACATTCATCATTTTTGCCTTACGGCTACAGAAGAGACGATTTATCATCGTTTGGCTAAACGTGGAGATGAATATGGAGGCTGGCAGTATCAACAAGCACCAAAGTGTGTTGAAGCTTTCAAAGATGAAAAATTTCAAACTCGCATTATTACCGATCATCTGGAGACTAGTGAAATCATAGAACTCATATTGAGGAAGGTCCTATCCAAATAATTATCATTTTTGATTAAGGAGGATTTTGGATGATGATTGTACATGTACTCTTAAGAAAAGAGTGGGAAGCCGCGTTGATTAATGGGATTCTAAAATAAAGTCAGAAGATATATGGGAAGATCTGTATAATGAAGGCAGGGAATATCCTCATATTTACGGTGAATTAAATCTAGACGCGGTATTTCATACATATGATGAAGACATGAACAGAAGAGGATGGAACCTAATTGACGATTGTGAATTTTGAAGAGGTAACCGAACAACACCTCCCTGAAATTAGAGTGATTTATAACTATTATGTAATGAAAACAACGATTTCGTTTCATACGGAGGAATTAGATCTTGATCAGATTAAATCCTCTGTCATGAACAAGGATACACGGTATAAAACTTATGTAATTCTTGAAAACAATCAAATGATGGGCTATGTTCTGATAACCCAGTATAAGAGTAAACAGGCATATGACATTTGTGGTGAAGTCACCATATATTTGAAGCCCGACATTTTGGGAAAAGGCTTGGGGAAACAAGCACTACGTTTTATTGAGAAGATTGCAAAAGAACAAGGATTCCATGCCTTAATTGCGACGATTTGCATGGAGAATACAAGAAGTAAATCATTATTTGAGAGAAATGGTTATGAACAATGTGCTCTGTTTAAAGAGATTGGATATAAATTCGATAGAAAACTGGATATTGGAAGTTTCCAAAAGATATTGTAAGGAGAATAGAGAATGAGTAAAAACCTATATATTATATCTGGCCCCCCTGGAGTAGGGAAATCTACAACTTCCAAGCTGCTAGTTCAGACTTTAGATAAAAGTGCCTACATTTCTGGAGATACGGTTAGTCACTTTCCGGTCAAAGGGCGAGGTAAACCCTGGCTTGATAAGGATACAAACGACTTAACTTGGAAAAATATATCTAGTCTAGTGAAAAACTTATTGGATTATAAATACGATGTAGTGCTGGACTATGTGGCCTTTCCGGAAGACATTGATGGATTAATGGCAGAATTGGCAGACTATCATGTTCGCATAATCTATGTTGTATTGATGGTTGATCGTCAGACAATTATTCGTAGAGACCGTCTAAGAGCAGAAGAATATCAAATGAAAGAAAGAAGTATAATTCTGCTGGATGAGTTTGAAAATCATCCGGATCTGAGAGTAGATAACAAGCTGTATACTAATCATTTTACAGAAGCACAATTACCTGAAATAGTAAGTGGAATTATAAATAATGAGAAGTATCGATTGAAATAACTGTACTGTTATTATGCTTCGAATTGTAAAAATGATAAGAGGGTGAACAGATGAACAGAGGAATACGTTTTGAAATACCAAATGCCTATGGTCGCTTTCTTGGGCAGATTTTAAAACCAATGGAAGTATCTAATTTCGATTGGTTTATTGGTGAGGAGGAGTCCTATTTCGTTGTTGATGATACGTTAGGGGATGATCTTTTTCCGGATGTGATTATGGGTATGAATGGAGAAGAATTACAGAAGATTATTGATGACAACGAGTATTATTTAATATTTGCGAATTTAAAAGCATTTCCAAAAGGCTCACAAATAACAGATATTATCACCTATGAAGATTATGTGGAGAGTGACTGTCAGATGGTTCTTCTTGTGATCGATAGTACCTACGTCACGGTTTATTGTAAAGATTTAGAGAAAGTCGAGGAATTATATAATCATATAAATAGACAGGGATTTGAATCTCTCGCATATTTAACAGATGAGAATGATGCTAGGACAAAACTATCGGTCTGGTGATAAAGAAGCTTGGGATTAACTGCTAAGGTTTGATAGAACTTCCCATGCTTTCGTTGTTATGCATTAGCATAGCGTTGAGTTTAGTGTTAGGTGTTAACGCTAACGAACCTGACACGTCTTATTCGGGAATTTGAAACGCCCTCCGAAATCTAAGAAATCTGAGACACGCTATACCAGAAAAAATAGACTTTTGTAGCATTTTTGTCAGATGATTTTGAGAAATAAGATGTCTCATGTTCCTTACAATTTTAAAAGAGGACCTGAAGGCCGAATAAGATGTCCTGTGTTCCTTAGAAAATCGCATGGCCATTCGCCAGTATTATCCACCCTGAACTTCAGCAATTTAGGACAGTAAGCTGGCACCCATCATAGTTTAACTTGCCTGAGTATGAAAACAGACTCTAGTCCGTTTCCCCATGATATTTGAATGTTTATGAATACGATTACATCTTATGAATGAAAAAGGAGTTGAGAGAAAGATGGAGACAGAACGACTTATATTTCGGAAATATACCAAAAATGATTTCGATTTACTTTTTGAGATGACACGTGAGCCAAATATGATGAAATTTATTAGACATGGAGGACCCTGGACGAAGGAAGAAACCATGCAAAGCCTGGAAAAGTTCATCAACTGGAATAAAGACGATAAAGGGCTGTTACTCGCATTTAACAAAGAGGATAACAAGTTAATTGGAACCTCTGGACTGATTCCTCAAATCATTGAAGGCAATGATGAGCTTGAAGTTGGTTACTGGGTTGTAGAGCAATACTGGGGAATGGGTTATGGTTATGAACAAGCAAAAGCGTGGAAAGAATATGGCATGGATCACTTGAAGCAGAAAAGATTAATATCTCTAATTCAACATGGCAATGTGGGTTCTATGAAAGTCGCCCAAAAGAATGGCATGAAACACGAGAAGGACGTAGATATAATTGGGAAAAATGTAGCAGTATACTCGATTGAGGTGAAGTGAATATGACTCCATTTCCTGAACTAGAAACCAAAAGATTGCTGTTAAGAGAGATTAAACAGAGTGATTCCCAAGACATATTTCATATTTTTTCTTCAGATGAAGTTACAAGATTCTACGATTTAGAAAGTTTTACGAATACCAGACAAGCGGAAGAACTTATACAAAGGTGGAAAGAACGATTCGAAAATGGTCAGGTGATCCGCTGGGGAATTGCTTTGAAATCGGACAATAGAATTATTGGAACATGCGGATTTCATGGTTGGATGAAACAACATTATAAAGCTGTGATGGGATATGAGTTAGCACCGGAGTTCTGGCGGCAGGGTTACATGACCGAGGTAACTCAGAAAATCGTTGAATATGGATTCAAGAACCTTGAATTAAACAGAATTGAAGCATTTGTAGAGCCAGAGAACGCGGGATCAAGGAAGTTGCTTGAGAAAATTGGGTTCAGTGAAGAAGGCATATTGAAAGAACATTATTATTGGAAAAATCGATTTGTTGATAATGTTATCTATGCATGTTTGAAGAAAGAATATGTATGAGAATACGAATTATTGGATCTTGTGGTAGTGGGAAATCAACATTAGCCAAAGAATTGTCGGATAAATACGGTATTCCTTGCTATGAATTAGACAATCTCATCTGGGACAGAAGTGCCGAAAATCTGAGATATCCAGAACATGTTAGGGATGAATCAGTCCAGTCTATTGTCAGTTCAGAAGCTTGGATGATAGAAGGAGTACAGTGCAAAGATTGGACAATAGCGTCCATCCAGGAAGCGGATTTGATTTTTGTATTAGCTCCAAATGTTCTCATTAGAGATTATCGAATTATAAAGAGGTTTGTATTGTCCAGAATGGGCTTGCAACCGTGGAATTACAAGCAGTCATTTAAGAACTTATGCAAGATGATTGTGAAATGGAACCATTAATATAATATAGAAGAAGTTATATGTACAATTAACAAAAACCATAAGACTGCAACAATCACGAAGAATAAAAAACAAGCGATACAGTTGATTGAACATCATTTGGAAGTGGTTGTAAGTGAAATTGAAAAGAACTTTAGAATCAAACAAGGATTGTCGAAAGAGGAGATGCAGTGGTGAATATAAGAATACAACCAGTCACCCGAGAGAATTGGGAAGAGGCGCTGGAGATCTCTTTGTATGAACACCAAGTCTCATTAGTTCCATCTGTTATTGCGGGGATCGCTTACGCCTATATAAAACCGTGGGATGAAGCATTTGATCCTTACGTACTTGAGCTTGATGGGAAGGTATTTGGTTTCTTTTATCTGAGTTATACGCCAGATAGTACAGATAATTACTGGATTGGTGGTTTTCAAATCGATCAATCCTATCAAGGCAAAGGAATGGGAAAGCGCGCTATAAGAGCCATTCTAGATTACATTACAAAACAGCATCCGTTGTGCAAGGTTATTTCATTAACGGTTGAACGGGATAACGCAATAGCACAGAACTTGTACAAGAGCATGTCCTTCATTAGTGAGAACAGAACCAATTCAGATGATGAAGTGATCTACAGGTTGGAAATAAAATGATAGACTCAACATTTCAGAGGGCAATATATCTTTGTTAACCAAAAGCGAGGATTGATTGCGGTATTCACAACGATTATATCCGATGATAGCTTGTTACCACTTCAATGGTTTAACAATTATATATTGCAAGAATAGTTGTTTATGGGAGAGATAACATGAGCCACTGGTTTGATCTAGATGAACTTGATCCGGAGTTAATCAAATTTGCAGTTGTGATCGCTAAATACAATAATAAATTCATCATTATAAAAAATAGGAAAAGAGGAGGTTGGGAGATCCCAGGAGGCAACAAAGAAATAGGGGAAACCATTTTACACACGGCAAGTCGAGAACTCTATGAAGAGACAGGGGCAGTACACTTCGAATTAATACCTTATGGTGTATATGAATGGAATGGGAGCTTTGGTATGGTTTCTTATGCTGAGGTTAAATTGCTGGAGAGCTTACCGGAGTCTGAAATCGATGAAATAAAGCTTGTGGATGTATTACCTGAAGGCATGAACTTCGGAGATATGTTTTATCGTTTCTCAGACAGATGGGATGGACTTGAGAACCATAAGCTTAAGAAATACACTATCGAAATAAATCATTTGAATGAGTTACCTGAAATTAAAATAAGCTAGTTTTAGTTGGAGGAACTCTGTTTTGAAACTAAAGGAGATGAAAAGAACTAGTGAATAAGAATAAGGGACTCATCATGTCACTATTACTTTTATTGCTTTTAATTTTGTTATGGGATTCCTTTCGAACTTCAATTTTTGAAGCAGTTACTGTTCAAAAGATTAGTGAAAATGAAATGACTGTAATTAATTTTAATAATCTTGAAAGAACAATAGCCGTTCCAATGGATATGTCAAAACTAATTGAAGAGAACAAGGAATACACTATTTTGTACGATAAAAGGGTCTTTGATAAATACAGACTTCGATCAATAAAGCCATAGGATCTTAGAAATAACATGGGGAAGGAGAGATGCAACAATCATGATAACGTATAGAACGTTGACCCTTGATGATGTGAATCAGCTGCAGGAAATAGATCGCTCGGAACATATTGATCTCATTTATGAAATGAGGGAGAACCGATTGGTTGAACTTGAACAAAATCATGAATGCTCAAACTGGGATGAGATGCTTTTGAAAGAGATTCAAAATCGATATGTGTACGAATTAGAACAAGGTGGCATGGCATATGGTGCGTTTGCTGACGATCAATTAATCGGATTTGGTGTGCTGGCACATCAATATAGAGGAAAAGAACGAAATCAATTACAAGTTGACTTGATGTATGTCTCACGCGGGTACAGAAGACAAGGTATTGGAAAACGTATTCTAAACGAGTTAGGTGAAGAGGCTAAGAAACGTGGTGCACAGTATCTGTATATCTCCTCCACAGAGACGAAATCAGCGGTATCCTTTTATAGAAGTCAGGGCAGTCAGATTGCAAGCGAGATTGATCAAGAACTTTATGACAAAGAGCCGAACGATATACATATGATAAAGGAGCTGGGCACATGACAACGGTTGGGATACTCGGAACCATTCATAATCCTGAACTCAGGGAGCGATATCATTGTTCCCTTTCTCTTTACAAGGATGTGATTACTGAGTTTAAACCAGATCTCATTTGTGGTGAAGTTCATCCGCAGAGTTGGATGAGGTATCTTAAGGACAAACATGATAGAGGATACTGGGGAGAACCAGCCAGTGAGTATTGGGAATTGGTCTTCCCTTTATGCGAGGAGCATAACATCCCATTTGTCCCTATTGACTGGTTTGAATTGGATGTGTGGAATGCTTTTGATCCATTCAACGGTTATTCGGGCGTGGAACGCCAAGAACTTGAACAACGGGATGATCATTGGTTTGCAGAGCAAATGGAGACGTATCAGTTTGGCGAGATTCCTTTTAATTCAAAGGAGTTCGATCGTGTAACCAGACAAAAATATGAATGGTTGCATCAGGTAAACGCGAAGGCACAGAACTTTCGCTGGGTGGTCCGCAATCAGATTATGGTTCAAAGAGTCAAAAATACAATTGAAGCTCATCCAGAAAAACGAATCCTCTGTATCGTTGGAGCCGATCACAATTACATCTTCCAAGAAGAGTTGATGATAGAACCCGTTGAATTGTTATATCCGTTACGATTAAGGAAACGTTAGTAGAATTACAAATGAAACTTATTATTTAAGGAGCATTACATGCGCAAAAAAATACGTAAAACACTCAAGTACAGCATATTCAGTATTATTTTAATAGTTATAGTAGCTCTGATATTTCCCACATGGACACCCAAAATTAAAGGTGAAAACAGTATCAGCATGTTAGAGCAGGTCGAAATTAACGGTACAGGACATGAAGTCATGATCAGGGGTGTTGATCGGACTAATCCTATCCTGATTTTTGTGCATGGCGGGCCGGGATGCTCGGAGATTCCATACGTAAGGAAGTATCAGAAAGAGCTTGAGCAACACTTCACGGTGGTGCATTACGATCAACGTGGGAGTGGAAAGTCCTATCACTTTTTTGAAGATTACTCGAATCTCACAACAGATGTATTAGTAGATGATTTGTTAGCGTTAAGGGATTATGTATCTAAGGAGTTAGGTCAAGAGAAGGTTATATTAATCGGTCATTCATTTGGTACATACATCGGGATGAAAGCTGCGGCTAAAGCACCTGCTCAGTTTCACGCTTATATAGGCATTGGACAGATGGCTAATACACTTCAGAGCGAACTGGAAAGTTTGGAGTACACGTACGAGCAAGCGAAACAAGCCGGTAATGAAGATGATGTTAAAAAACTGGAGCTAATCCGCAGCTCGATCGAGCAAGGAAAGGAACTTACGCCTAGAATTTTGTTGCAAAAGTACGGTGGTGCAGCCAGACTCATCAACGAGAATAGAGATTATATTTCAGGATTCCTTTTAAATCCCGAATATAATGGGCTGGATATGATTCGCTTTTATTCAGGGATGTTCAGTTCACAAGACATCTTACTGAGGGAAGCATTTGATCAAAATTTACCTGATATTGTTAATCATCTGGATATTCCTACCTATTTTGTAACGGGTAAATATGATTATATGACCACTGCAAATGCAGCACGTGATTATTTTGACGTATTGGATGCACCGATCAAAGACTTCATTGTATTCAACGAGTCGGCGCATTACCCACAGTTTGAAGAGAAAGAAAAATTCGTAAAGTGGTTAAATGAGCTATTTTAATATGCATTGAGAGGAGCAAGATCATATTGTTAAATGAATTCATTGAGCTTGAAGAAGAGAGTGATGAGAGTTACCGGTGTTACACTCTGCAAAATACTGTGCAAATATTTAAACATTGCATACAGGATGAGGATTTAAATGACTTTCGAATATATGTGTCCACTAATACACCGTTAGATTCAATTGTTTATAAAATAGAAGACTTCATTAAGTGGTTTTCAACTTGTGAGACTGTCTTTCGGGAATATTATGAGAATGAACTTCAGGAAAAAGTACATCAGAATTGGTTTAATGAGATTGAAGTCTATCGTGTGGATATCACATTTAACAGTATAGCCGATTACGGCGCAACAATATCTTGCGGAGATCATATTTTGCGCGATCACATTATGATTATTGATTTTGATAGAGAACAAATCCAAGCAATCCACTTAAACGGATAGATGGATTATTTTGTAGTAAATAGTCACAAAAAACAATAAAGATATCGCTTTATTTTCCATAAATGTGTTATTATGTTGGTGTTGGACGAAGAATTCATTTGTTTGATCGATTAGAGAGAGGAGGCACGTATTCTCGAATCATTCAATCTGTATGCATAGATTAACTGCACTGCTTGTTAAAAATAATAGAATAAGCGGAGGTATGGTTATGTTCAAAAAATGGAAGAAATTTGGCATCAGCAGCTTGGCACTGGTATTAGTGGCTGCGGTAGCCTTTACGGGATGGAGCGCTAAAGCATCAGCAGCGGACGCTTCGCAAATAGTGTCTGAGATGGGTGCAGGATGGAATCTTGGCAATCAGCTGGAAGCAGCGGTGAACGGTACACCGAATGAGACAGCTTGGGGCAATCCTACGGTAACTCCAGAGTTAATCAAAAAGGTAAAAGCGGCAGGCTTCAAATCCATTCGTATTCCCGTTTCCTATTTGAGTAACATTGGAAGCGCTCCCAATTATACAATCAATGCGGCATGGCTGAATCGAATTCAGCAAGTCGTGGATTATGCGTACAATGAAGGTCTGTATGTGATCATCAATATTCATGGTGATGGGTTTAATTCCGTACAGGGTGGATGGCTCCTCGTGAATGGTGGCAATCAGACTGCCATTAAGGAAAAATATAAGAAGGTGTGGCAGCAGGTTGCCACCAAGTTTAGCAACTACAATGATCGTCTTATTTTTGAATCCATGAACGAAGTATTCGATGGTAACTATGGCAATCCAAACTCGGCCTATTACGCCAATCTGAACGCATACAATCAAATCTTCGTGGATACGGTTCGTCAGACTGGAGGTAACAACAATGCCAGATGGTTGCTGATTCCAGGCTGGAATACCAATATTGACTACACTGTTGGTAATTATGGCTTTGCTCTTCCGACAGATAATTACAGATCCTCGGCTATTCCTAGTTCGCAGAAGAGAATCATGATCTCGGCACATTATTACTCTCCGTGGGATTTTGCAGGTGAGGAAAACGGTAATATCACACAGTGGGGTGCAACTTCTACGAATCCTGCCAAGAAGTCTACTTGGGGACAAGAGGATTATCTTGAATCGCAGTTTAAGTCCATGTACGACAAATTTGTGACTCAGGGCTATCCCGTAGTGATTGGTGAGTTCGGTTCCATTGATAAAACGTCCTATGATTCCAGCAACAATGTCTATCGTGTTGCTTACGCCAAAGCAGTTACAGCAAAAGCCAAGAAATACAAAATGGTTCCTGTTTATTGGGATAACGGGCATAACGGTCAACATGGATTCGCCTTGTTTAACCGTTCAAACAAAACCGTGACGCAGCAAAATATCATTAATGCCATCATGCAAGGTATGCAATAAATTACTGTCTGGCTGTATCCGTGTAAACGGCGTGTTCCTGTAAAAGGGACATGCCGTTTTTTTGTGCTACTGGAGATGAAGATGAACAACATTTACCAATGCATTTTACATAAGCCACATACAGAATTCATTAAATCCCACACTAGCTTTTATATACTTAATTTGCTTGATATAGCGAACTAAAAGGACTAGGTGGTAGACAGAATGTTAAAAAAACGTGATTTGCAGGAATGCCTTTCACTGTACAGCTTAATGATGGACCCCGCAGTTTCTCCTTACGTTCGTTATCAATGCCAATCGTATGAAGAATATCTGTTCCTGACCAAACAATTGATGGCCGAAGAAGAGCAAAAGACAGTGATTTCCCGAACGATTTTGAATGAAACAGGGCAGCCTATTGGAACTATTGATCTATATCATATTGAGCATCAAACCGGTTTTTTAGCCACTTGGATTGGATCACCGTTTTTTGGAAATGGGTATAGCCAAAGAGCCAAATCAGCCTTTTTTGTTGAATTGTTTCTGGAACATGGGATTGAAACGGTATTTATGAAGATACGCAAGCAGAATATAAGATCCAGAAAAGCAGTACAAAAACTGCCTTATGTGAAGTTAGCCAATGGTGTGTATCCAGATGTATATCAACGGATTAATATGAATGAACAGATGTATGATCTGTATTATGTTGAACGGTCAGCCTTTTTCGAAAATAGTATGGATCTGCACCAAGTGGTAGCTACGTAACTTATTCAGAGAGCGTCAACAGCGGCGTCAGTGATGACGCCGCTATTTGATATGTTGATATAGGAACGGACCGTTAATATAACATGCAGGAATATGGACTAGAGAATCGAAAGACATTAAGTAGATAACCTCATAAAAAGTGGACGGTTAATCAAGGAGGCATGAAATGAATAATATTAACAAGATTTTGGGTGTAGTCCTCATGCTTGGCAGTGTGTTTATTTCAACGATGGAGAGAATTTCAATACGAGTCTCCGTCGCTATAGTAGAAGCAGGATATGCGTCAGGAGGGACGAACGTACCCCAGTTTGCTCAGATGAACGAGCATCCAACAGGTTTACTCGTATACTTCATGTTCTTTGTTGGATTCATACTATTGGTCGCGGGATTCCCGGGGAGTTATAAGAAAAATCGTAATCATGGGTATAGCAAGGAAGTTTAGCTTGAGGAGGGATGAAAGTGGCCCAACAGGAGGAAGTGTTAACGGGAGGTAATGTGAATCAGGTCGTCAGAATAGGTGAGACGGTTCGCCGGCATGTGAAACCAAATCCATATGTGGTTGAACTGCTTTTACATCTCGAAAAAGTTGGTTATGATCATGCCCCTCTATTTCTGGGAATAGATGAACAGGGGAGAGAAACGCTCTCTTACCTCGAAGGCATCGTTCCAGGCAATGACTACCCTGATCTAGAAGAGTATATGTGGTCAGACGAATCTTTGATTGAAGTCGCAAAACTGTTGAGAAGTTACCATGATGCGACCGCTGGATTTACAACAACATCAGTTTCAACGAACAGATATCCAGGCATAATAGAAGATGAAGTTGTATGTCATAACGATTTTGCGCCGTATAATGTGGTGTACAAGGATGGCCGTCCTCAAGGCATTATTGATTTTGATATGGCGGGTCCGGGTCCGCGAATGTGGGATATCGCCTATGTCTTGTATACATCCGTTCCACTCGCAAATTTCTCACCAGAGATGGATGGAACAGGTGTAATGCCATACGCCAGCCAGGCGCACGGAACTATTCGGAAAGAACGGATTGCCTTATTCATGGCTACGTACGGGCTGAGTGTTCCAGCAGATTTGAAGGATTGGGTCATATCCCGTATCCGTTTCATGTGTAAAACACTGACTGATCGTGCGGCTGATGGAGATGTCGCTTTTATGAAGATGGTCGAAGAGGGTCATCTGGCCCACTATGAGAAAGAAGTCATTTTTCTTGAAAACCATTGGGATGAATGGGTTTGAAAGGTAATGCTAATGGACCGCGTGATAGCCTACGGGCTGGACAGCGGTTTTTTTTGTGTCTATCTTCGAATCCCTATAAATTCCTTTCTAATCATTTTCAACAATTGTGATCAACAATACAGCAATATAGTTCAGATTAGATCGAAATAACTGTGATACAATTCATTGTAAAGCGCTATCATTGTAAATTATTAAACTATATTGCTTTTTATATTCTGGGAAGGGAGATCTTACTGATGCTAACCATACACACCCCGACGAATATTGCTTTGCAGGAAAATGAAGTTTATGTGCGATCAGAAGCAGATAATTTTCAGGATGAATGGCCTGTTCATACGCATAATGGGTATGAGATACATTATTTTATTCAAGGAGATGCAACCTTTTTAATCGGTGACCGAATATATAAGCCGCTGCCTGGAGATATGTTTATATTCAGAGGCGGTGTGCCCCACCGAATCAATCCTTCAAGAGAAATGGTGTACAAGCGAAGTTTTGTCAATTTCACGGAATTATTGCTTTTGGACATGCTTGCTGTCAGTCAGTTAGAGAATCTGATGTCCATATTCCGTCATCCCAATGGGTTATTGGTGCATTGGCCTCCGGAGGAGCGTGAGTATATCACAGCTATATTTAAGGGAATCAAGGAGGAGATGGGGGCAGGAAATACAGGGTACAAAACAATGGTCAAATTGAGTCTTACCCAATTGCTACTGCGGATTTACCGGAAAACAACCAGTGAGCAATCCGCCAATCCTATCTTATGTTCTTCCCAGAAGCAGACAAGCGTAAGCCGGGTTCTTCATTATTTAAACCAGAACTATACGGAGAATGTTTCATTGGATGAACTGTCCAAAACACTCCATTTGAATAAATACTACATTTGTCATTCTTTCAAAGAGACGACGGGATATACCATAAGCAACTATGTTATACGGAAAAGAGTTGCAGAGGCCAAAAAATTGTTGCTGTCTACGGATGCACCGATTTTGTCCATATCTGAGACGCTAGGTTTTAACACACCTGTATATTTTAGCAGGGCCTTTAAACAATATGTGGGTGTATCACCACAGTTATTCCGTAAAAGTGAATTGCTCAACGAAGCCAAAATTCATTAGAACCTTCCAAGGAGATGTTGATATGACAAGAAGAACAACGTTTAAGCTCATCACTAGCATGGTATTGGTCATGTTACTCATCGTATTGACTGCTTGCGGAAATTCAGGTACCAATGCTAATCCAAAACAAACAACCCTGGATTTCCTGTGGTTCTCTGACGGAAAAGAAGGAGAAGTCATCAAGGAAATCATCAAAGATTATGAGCAGACCAATACCAAGGTTAAAATCAACCTGATTGAAGTTGGCTTCAAGGATATCCAAACCAAATTAAAAACAATGTTATCCGGTGGAAAGCCACCTGCCCTGAGCCGGGTCACGGATACCGGATCATTTGCTAATCAGGCGGTTGATCTGACACCTTACGTGGACAATGCGGACCAATTCGAGGATCAATTTATTGACTCACTTAAACCTTATTATGTTATTAATGACAAGCTGGTAGCGGCGCCTATGGATGTTACAGCGAATGGGCTTATTTATAACAAAACCTTATTTGATAAAGCGGGCGTCAAAGTACCGACCTCTCCTGACCAGGTATGGACGTGGGATGAATACACAGCTGCGTTAAAAGAGGTTATGGACAAAGGCGGAGCACGTTATGGCATGGTATGGGATGTCACACCGCATAGATGGTCCACTCTTTTGTATCAGAATGGCGGAAGCATCTTAACAGAGGATGGCACTGCAGCAGCGATTAACAGTGAAGCCGGAATCCGTAGCATGGAGCAGTTCAAGCAGCTTCATCAAGAAGGTATCATGCCCGAATCCGTATGGCTCGGAGGGGAAAATCCGAACAACCTGTTCCGTTCCGGGACGGTGGCTACCCACTGGGCTGGCAACTGGATGATCAGCAATTACAAGGATATCACTGATTTTGAATGGGGAGTCACCTATATGCCAAAAGGAACACAACGTTCTTCAGTGCCAGGAGGGAAGTTTCTGATGGCATTCAAAGGCAGCGGATATGAGCAGGAGGCGGCAGAATTTATTGAATACTTAACGTCCAAAGAAGTGAATTCAAAATATAACCAAGAATCATTGTTTATGAGTCCGCGGAAGGACAGCTCTGTATTGAATTATGAATTCGGCAAGGAGATGTTTGAAATTTTTGCGGATGAACTGAAGAACAGTTCGCCTCTTGCAGCTAATGACTGGTCCAGACAGACCATTATATCCAAAATTTCAACGGACCTGAAAAATAATATTGTTGAGGTTTTATCCGATAAGGCAACTCCGCAGGAGGCATTGGATCGAACAGCCAAGCTGATTAACGAGGCTATTAGCAGTCAATAAACGTAAAGCCATGTGGTTAATTCGTATACGGGGGCTTAGCGATTCCTGTAAAGCCTCCCTTTCGAATAACGCATAAGGAAGGGGCAAGCAGATGAGTGAAGGACAACGATTAAACAAAAATACGCTGGCAAAACAGAACAGGAAGCTCGTTATTGCTCCTTATCTGTTTATACTACCCAACCTCCTGATCTTTGGAACTTTTATCGTATTTCCCTCTTTATTGGGCCTCTATTATTCCTTTCATGTCTATGATGGATTGAACCCAATGAAGTTCAACGGGCTGGATAATTATATCAAAATTATAGGGGATCGGGAATTTTGGTCGACCATCGGACGAACGGGGATTTATGCAGCGATTGTTGTCCCGCTAATATATGCAGCAGCGTTAGGCATTGCTTTGCTGCTTGCGCGCGAGATTAGAATGCGCGGGTTCTTCAGGGCCGTATTTTACTGGCCGACCATGATTTCTTACATTATCGTAGGATTGACCTGGAAGTGGATTTTCGGAGATTCATTTGGCATCTTGAATCATCTGTTAACCGTGGTTGGTGTGGAACCTGTCGGCTTTTTAACCTCTTCCTTTTGGGCAAATACGGCTGTAATCATCGCGACAGTGTGGTCACGTGCAGGCTTTTTTATGGTCATTTTTATCGCGGGTTTGCAGGCTATACCTACGGATTATTATGAGGCTGCCCGCTTGGATGGGGCAACGGGAATGAAGGTGTTCCGCTATATCACGCTCCCGCTTTTGAAGCCCACAAGCTTGCTTGTTGTTATGCTGACTCTGATTGACGCGTTCAAAGCATTTCCACTTATGTTTGCGCTTACAGGTGGTGGTCCGGGCAAAGATACTACCTATATTGTTCAATATATTTATGAGATTGGCTTTAACAGACAGGAGCTTGGTCTGGCCAGTGCCATGTCGGTGATACTGTTTATCCTTATTGGTGGATTCTCGGCTCTGCAATTCCGTCTATCGAAAGGAGGGGCTACGTAATGGTCATGAAGCCTATGGTCAAAATCTTCATCTACAGTCTGTTAAGTGTTGCCGCAGTGGTGTGGCTCCTGCCTGTCCTGTGGGTCGTGATTTCTTCTCTAAAAACGAATAGCGATCTGTACAGCTTCCCTCCCAAGTTATGGCCGCAGCCAATCACCTTCGAGCATTTCAAGGAGGCATTCAGTAAAGGCGATTTTGGCTTGTATTTTATGAATAGTACGATCGTAACTGTAAGCTCAACGCTGCTACTGTTATTGATTAACTCCATGGCAGGTTTTGCATTGGCGAAATATCGCTTCCGCGGAAGCGCGATCATATTAATTGCTTTTGTCTCAACACTCATGATTCCGATTGAGGTAATTATGATCCCTATATTCAAAGTGCTGAGTGCACTGGGGTTGTATAATAGCCTACTCGCGATTATTATCCCGCCAGCAGCAACCCCAACAGGTGTGTTCCTTATGCGGCAGTATTTGTTGTCCGTACCGGACGAGCTGTTGGAAGCTGCCCGGATGGATGGAGCGGGCGAATGGAAAATTTACTGGAGCATTATTCTTCCGATAGCGAAGCCGATTCTTGCGGTGCTCGCAATCTTCTCCTTCATGTGGAGATGGGATGATTTTGTATGGCCGTTAATTGCGATTAGTGATCCATCGAAATATACGATTCAGCTTGCGCTCTCTAATTTTATTGGAGAATACAACGTGGATTGGGGAAGTTTGCTTGCGATGTCCGTTATCACGATGCTTCCGGTACTCATTGTTTTTATGGTTTTCCAGCGGTATTTTGTCAGCGGTATGATTACTTCAGGAATGAAAGGATGAGTTGAATGTCAGATACCACCCGGAGTGGGATGGATACCTTGAATTATAAACCTATGAAATTAGGTCACAATCAGGTCATTAATCATTGGATGATCAGCGGCATATATACGAAGCCTGTTGCCTTTGTTCCAACAACGATGGAGGGAGATATTAATGATTGGCTTATCGATGGTTTTGCCATTCATGAGAATCCATGCAGAAAGGAATTTGTAGAACATAGGAGAACGCAGCCTGTGAAGCGATTTTTTGATCAATGGAGCGAGTTTCCTAGCCCGGGAGACGACTTCGTTGGAGAAGAGAACGGAATGCCTTGGGCACTGTATTCTCCTTGGAATAATCCACGGGTGGAGCAATCAGGATTTTGGTTTGTACCGACACATCTGCGCAGTTACGCGGCGACAAGACTCATTTCTCCGACTGCTCATACCGCTTCTTTGCGGATTAAGACCTATGGCAGTCTGACGTTGTGGGTGAATGGGGAAATGGTAACGGATTTTGCGCCACTCATGCGTAACAAGGAGCAGGAAATCGTAATTAAAGCTGAACTTTTAGCTGGAATTAATGAGATCTATGCCTGCTGGGAGGATCTGGCTGAGCGAGATACCATGTATGCTTTTGCGTTGGAATATCTGGGAGACGAGGAATTGGTGATTTCCCTGCCTATTGCTCCTCATTTGGCTGAGTCTGTAAAATCCGCAGAGCAAGCCCTCGAACAGGCTTATTTTCCTTCGGATCTCTTCAGAGGTGAGCAGATTAAGCTCAAGCTGCCGCTTCCCTTGCCGGATATCGTTAGAGAGGTTGATATTCAGTATGGCAATTTTTTTGACGGTACCGAAAACAAGACGATACACATCGCCGAAAAGGAAACGGACCTGGTCCTGGCACATACGAATCAACTCGGTCATCATTACGTATATTTCACGCTGGCCATTTCAGTTTCAAATATTGTACTAACCAAGAAGTTTGGCTGCCAATCCTATGATACGAGCTATGATGAGGCTGCTCAGCAAGCTGCGGATATTGAAGCCCGCAAATCCCTGGCTCTGCAATGCATTGCTGAGAAGGGCAGTCCCAATATTCATAAGGCCATCGCCATGCTCAAAACAGGAGGTAATCTGCAAGAAGCGGAGAACATATTGCTTGAGGGTGTGGAAGGTATCGAGCAACGGAAGGATTGCAGTGACTTCTATCTGGTGGGACTGTTCCGTCTATGGAGAGATGAGCGAAATAGCGGTCTGTTCAGTGAACCGTTCTGGGATCGGGTAAAAGCAAGTATTCTTGGCTATCGATATTGGATTGATGAACCTGGCGATGATGTGATGTGGTTCTTCAGTGAGAACCATGCCTTGTTGTTCCATACCAATGAACTGTTAGCCGGACAGCTGTTTGGGGATGAAATGTTCAGCAACAGTGGTGAATCCGGTGAAGTACACCGTCAAAAAGCAGAGCAGAGGCTTGCATTATGGTTTGAGCGCTTTTTGGATGAAGGATTGGCAGAATGGAATTCAAGTGCATACATTCCGATTGATGCGGTTGGGCTATTGCATATCTATGAATTTGCCCATAATGAACAGCTCAGACAGCAAGCCAAAAAGGCAATGGACCTGTTATTCTATTATATTACCGTTCAGATGCATCAAGGAGTCTTGTCCACAACGTTTGGGCGCAGCTATGAGAAGGAACTGCTGGGTGGTTATGCAGCGGGAACCACTTCAATGTGCTGGATCGCTTATGGCGTTGGCAATGTAAACAATTATTCAATAAGCAATGTTGCCTTGAGTTTATCCGATTACAGTCCTCCAGCAGAATATCAGGAGCATCTGTTGCTCGGGGACAATCAGCAGTTAGTGTTCGCCAATCAGCAGGGCAAGGGAGGTTACGCCAAGCTCTATCACTGTCGGACCAAGGAATACTCCTTATCCTCAATCATTCGCTTTCGTCCAGGCAAGCCAGGTTATCAGGAGCATGTCCAGCATTTATCTCTGTCACCTGAGGCGCTGATCTGGGTGAATCATCCGGCAGAAATATACAAGCATGGGGATGGTCGACCTTGCTTCTGGGCTGGGAATGGGATATTGCCCGATGTTGTTCAGCATGAGGGGATCGCTTTGATGATGTTTGATATTCCTGCGGATCACAACTCTGACTGGACACATGCTTATTTTCCTACTCACTCCTTCACGGAATGGGTAAGGCATGAGAACTGGCACTTTGCCCGTTTGGATAAGGGTTATGCAGCTATATATGCGGCCAACGGGACGAGTATGGAGAGCAGCGGGGTGACAAGAAAACGTGAGCTTATTTCACCTGGCTTGCGGAACGCCTGGATTATAAGAGCAGGAAGCGAACAGCAATTCGGGTCATTTGACGCTTTTATCAACCAAGTTCGTTCTGCAAGCCCGCAATTCAATAATCAAGCTTTAACTCTCACTCTAACAGACCCGGTATATGGTCCAATTCAATGGGGAATGAACAAGTCTTTTCTGATTAAAGAAGAGGAAATTATACACGAAGGTTATGGAGTGAAGGGACAACTGAAGTTACTGGACATGGAGCGCTGAATCGTGTGCAAGAAACCAAGGGAGTGATAACCAACATGCTGAATCAAATGGTGCTGCAGGAGAGAATAAGCAAGGTATCCCAAGCGATGGAGTCTATGAAAAACACAAGTATCAATGAACAGTTTCCCATCGGACTAATTGACATACATCTATGGGAATGGCCGCAAGGTGTCGGTCTGTATGGCTTGCTTCAGCTCCATGAGGCAACGAAAGATCCCAAAGTGCTAGAATTTCTGGAATCATGGTATAATGCAAGGCTGATGGAAGGGTTACCGGAAAAAAATGTGAACACCTGCGCTCCGCTCCTTACTTTGATCTCATTATGCGAGCTGACCGGAAACAAGGAGTACGAACAGGTCTGTGAGGAGTGGAGCAGTTGGATCATGGATGGACTGCTGCGAACCGGAGATGGTGCGTTTCAACATATGATCACGGGAGATGTCAATGATGGTCAAATTCTGATTGATACCCTGTTTATGACGGTGCTATTTTTGGCCAAGTCAGGGGTATACTTCAAGAAAACAGACATGGTTGAAGAAGCCAAACGACAGTTCCTTGTGCATATCAAATATCTATATAACAAGAAAACCGGATTATTCTATCATGGCTGGGATTTCAACGAAAATCATAATTATGGTGCTGTTCATTGGGGAAGAGGCAATGCATGGTATACGGCGGGAGTTATGGATTTCCTGAATATCATTCCGATCGAAGCCGGGCTGAAGGCCTATCTATTGGATACAGCAACCGCTCAAGTCAGAGCACTGAGCAAGCTTCAGGGTGAGGATGGCATGTGGCACACTGTGCTGGATGATCCAACCTCTTACAAAGAAACCTCGGCAACGGCAGCGATTGGATACGGCATTCTTAAGGGAATCCGGTATGGATACCTGGATGAATCCTATCGCCAGAATGGCTTGAGTGCGCTTGAAGCGGTGTTGAAACATATTGATGATAACGGAGTTGTACAGCAGGTGTCCTATGGTACACCTGTGGGGCAGGATGCTCAGTTTTATAAAGATATAGCGATCAGTCCGATGGGATATGGACAAGCACTTACGTTGTTTATCCTGATTGAGGGCTTGCGGGTCCCAACCGCCGAATAGAATCAGGCGGACTTGTACGGAGGATGGGGGATACAGTTTCCTGTATCCTCCTTTTTGTTTTAGTAAGCTCGAATCTCGATTAATTCGGCATATCTGCTGCCATTTGTGGCATCAATTATGATTCTCAGAGCCTGAGCTGACACAGGGACTTCCAGGGAATGAATAACTTTTCTTTTGTGATTTTCTTGAACACTTGCGGCTTGTGTCCATTCGCCAGCCGGTGTCAGCACATCCAAGCGATAATCACGCACCAGCTCAGGCATCACACGGAATGTTGTGTGATGGTGATGTAAATTAACCAGATCCTCGTTCACATCATCATTAAACGTCAAGTGTAACTCAGCCAAGGTTTGTGGCTCTTCCCATGTCAGTTGCACCCATTCAGGATTGCCAGACTGCATCGGCTGCGACATCCACTGTTGCGGCCCACCGTAAGGGCGATGATAACCGTTAATCGTGTTGTCCGCTGAATATGCCGAAGTCTCAGAGAGGGTACGACAGCAGAATGGCTGACGCGCCAACCCCTGCATGGACCATAATACGACAGGCTGATCCGTGGCATGATCCTCCAGATTTTTGGACACGTGGTTTTCTTCTGTTTTGAAGAAGATCAGCACCCCGCTGTGTGCTTCTGTCGAATGGTAGAGTGAGACGGCTTTATTGGAGCGGATGATTATAAAAGCATTCTGTGGTTCTTCCGGTCGCCATTCGAGCGGCAGCTTCACCCACTGCGCAGTTCCTGTTGTAACGTTAACAGTCGCCGTAACTTGTAACGAATGCGGGACGTAGTTCTCCTTACGCCCCGTATCCCACAGCTCTACCGTCAGCGCGGTATCGCTGGATGCATCCAGCAGCAGCTCCAGGCCGCTGAGCACTGGATGCACAGGCAGCAGCAGGGCAACATCCGTACCCAGCGGGTACGTCTCGCCAGGCTGCTCAAGAGCGATGCCCGTCAGCGTGCTGGAGGCTGTAGCCTTGGCACGCCGGGCCAGATCCAGCTCATCGTGGCTGCGCACCCCGATGATGGATGCGTCCTGCCGCAGCAACGTCTGCTGCAGGACCGCCAGATGCCTCGCGTGCAGCTCGCGCGGCGATACCCCCATGGACGCGCAGAGCGCCGCGCCCGTACCCGCGGCTTCGCCGATGACCGCGCATGTTGCCATGACGCGCGTTGTCCCGAAGGCGACATGTGATGCACTGATGTCGCGCCCGGCCATGAGCATATTCCGCACATTTGCGGAATACAGCGAGCGGAACGGCACGTGATATACGCCATCGGCATGCATATGCTTCGAGCCACTCGCTTCGGCGTACATGCCCTGCGGGGGATGCAGGTCAATGGACCAGCCGCCAAAAGCAACGGCATCCGGGAACTCCCGCTGGCTGATAATATCATTCTGGGTGAGCACATAGTCACCCGTGAAGCGACGGTACTCCCTTTTGCCAGGCAGCGAACCAATCCACTCCAGCGTCATATGATCTGCATCAAACTTGCCGGAGTTCTTGATATAGTCCCAGATCCCGTAGATCACGGACCACAGTTCATCACGGATCAGCTCATTGTCATGAACGGTGTCATGTTCACCGCCCCATTCAATCCACCAATAATGACAACCGGAATCCCCGCTGCGAATGACCCGGCGAATCGGAATGCTGGTCTGTGTAATATCCTTGGCAAAAGAAGGCGGAATATAACGGACAGGCGCACCAGCATCCTTGGTATAGAAGAGAAGTGTACTGCCCAGCGTGATCTGATCAGCCACCTCTGGTGCCCACTCTTCGCCATATTCGCTGCGGGCTTCCCGGCCGAGTGCAAACTTGGCTCCAGCCAGAAAGCCAACCAATCCATCGCCCGTACAGTCCAGGTAGATCTGGCTTTCGAATCGGATTTTGCGCTCAGAACCCATCATCCACCCGGTAACAGAGGTGATTATGCGTTCATCTCCATCCCCAGTGGCCTCGACTTCATGTACATCCGTGTTCAGGTACAGGCTGATGTTGGGTTCAGCTCGAACGGCTTCCAGAATGATCAAGTCCCAGAGATACGGGTTGCCTTCCGGGTTGCGGTACTGGTTCTCTACAAATAGTTCTCCCATGATGCCCGTTTCCCGGGCATAACGGTTAATCCCGTGGGCGGTGGCACCGCACACCCAGACCCGAACCTCGCTGCTGGAATTGCCGCCAAGCACGGGGCGGTTCTGCACCAGCGCCACTTGCTGCCCCATGCGGGCAGCGGCTATCGCGGCGCATACACCAGCAAGTCCTCCGCCGATGACGGTGATGTCGTATTGTACATGCTCTTGTTTCATATCTGTGACCTCCTTAACTGAAGTTAGATCCACCTTGACTCCAACTACATATCTATAATTTCATCTTAGATTTATATATTCACTTTTTAAATGCACTATACTATCATCAAACATATACTTTATTTCACAGAAAGGGTGGTCAAGTCATGGAGCTGCTTAACCACATCTACTGGAAGCAAAAAGGGGAATTTGCTCTTACGGAAGATATCTATACGACTTGGGTGGCTTTTGCCGTCGAAGAGGGAATATTCCATTATGAGATTGGGGGTCAGATCGGAGAAGCGAGTTTTGGCGATCTGGTGCTGTGCCCCCCGGCGGTTCCTTTTCGGCGGACAGTCATTACCCCGCTGACATTTCACTATTTACAGTTTAGCAGTAGCCTGGAGGAGGAGGAGTTTCTGCCACCAGCCGGAAAATCGCTGATTAATGACACGAAGCGGTTAGCCTCGACGTACGCTTATTTACGCCAGGACAGTGAGGAGAATAAGGGGGAAGTTGCCCGTTGGAAGACACATTTTATGATGGATTTGTGGCAGTTGTATCAGGTGGAACGCAGACAGAATCGCTTAAAGGAGCGGAGATTCACCGAAGACGCACGAATGGCTGAAGCGGCAGCGCTGCTGGAGGAACGGGCGGAAGAGGAGATCAGCCTTCAGGAATTGGCGCAGCGACTGGCCTTGAGTCCGGTGCAGTTGACAAGGCGTTTCCGGGAAGCTTTTCAGGAGACGCCATCAGGCTATCTCAAACGGGTCCGTCTGAAAAAAGCGCAGAACCTCTTGGCTGACAGCAGCCTGACCCTTAACCAAATTGCCGAGCGATGCGGATATGAGAACGGTTTTTATCTGAGTAGAGTGTTCTCCAAAACGTTGGGCATAAGTCCATCTGAGTATCGCAGGAGACACAGGGTGTAAGCTGAAAGAAGTGAGCAGAAAGCTTGAAGACAACTTTAAAGACAACTTTTGAAGCCAGCGGAGCACCAGGTATACACTTCGTTACGGGTTGCCCAGATTATGGAGGAGCTGGTGCGAATGAGTGTAGAAGCAACGGATACTGCATTTCTAACCGAAATTAGAGGGGAAGTACATTTCAGTTGTAGATCATGGACAATTTATACTATAATTTACCATATGGAGTCCTTATCCGAACGTATGCCCCCGTATTCGTTTGAATGAGGACTCTGATTTTATAACTAAAACCAAGGAGGTGGATATGGCCTTAGCCTTTGGAATAAGGAATTCATCCTAATATTCGATAAAGGAGAATGGAAGCGATGAGAAAAATGATATTTTTGAAAGCGCTTAAATTTGTTTTGATGATAACGTTGTTAGTTCCTTTGTATTGGGCGGCTCCATCTGTCCATGCGGCAGAAGGGGAAAATACCTTGATTCTGAGTCATGATTTTGAAGATGGCACGATCCAGAGCTGGAGCGGACGCGGTGAAGTAGAAACGCTTCATGCAAGCGCCGTTGCAGCTCGTACCGGAGATTATGGACTGGAAGTGAGCGGGCGTGCTATGACATGGCATGGGCCAGCGCTGGATGTGACAGAACTTTTGGAGGTGGGACAGACGTATGTGTTCACTGGCTGGGTGAAGCTTCCGGCGGGAGCGTCCAGCACAAACCTTAATATGTCTTTACAGCGTACCCTACCAGATACAACACATTATGAAAATTTAACATTCGGTACCGCATCCGCAGGCGGATGGACCAAGCTTACTGCACAGTTTAAAATGCTGGAACCAGCGAATCAGTTATCGGTTTATTTTGAAGTGCCAGACCGTGCCACAGCTTCTTTTTATATGGATGATTTCCGATTGGAGAAGCTGCCAGATCTCGGACCCATTGTGATCGAAGAAGACATTCCTTCCCTAAAGGATGCTTTTGCGGGCAAGTTTCGAATTGGGACGGCCTTCACGAACAATGAACTGCTGACCGAACCGGACAAGCAGCTGCTTACGAAGCATTTTGATAGTCTGACACCAGGCAATGTTCTGAAATGGGACAGTACCGAGCCGCAAGAGGGTATGTATAATTTCAGCGGGTCGGATGCCGCAGTCGCTTTTGCAGCAGCGAACGGACAAGAGATACGCGGGCATACCCTCGTTTGGCATACACAAACTCCGGATTGGGTATTCCACGATGCCAACGGCAATCTGGTGAGCAAAACGGTGCTGTATGAACGGATGCAACAGCATATTGAGACGGTAATGGAGCGTTATCAAGGCCAGATCTACGCTTGGGACGTTGTGAATGAAGTCATTGATGCCTCCGAGCCGGATGGCCTGCGGCGCAGTCTGTGGTACCAGATTGCCGGGGAAGAATATATTGAGAAAGCATTTGAATTCGCCCATGCAGCCGACCCGGATGCCAAGTTGTTTATTAATGACTACAATACCCATGAGCCGGCCAAAAGCCAGGCCCTCTACAATCTGATCACTCGCCTTCAAGCCAAGGGTGTGCCTATTGACGGAGTCGGCCATCAAACACACATCAGCCTCTTTTATCCAACCCTTTCGGAAATTGAGAGTTCCATTGTCAAATTTAAGGCGCTGGGCCTCGAAACACATATTACTGAGCTTGATGTAAGTGTATATTCCAATGATTCGCAATCTTATGATATCTTCCCGGAAGAACTGAAGACACAGCAGGCGGCGCTGTACAAGTCCCTGTTCCAGATCTTCCTGAGGCATACGGATACAGTCAAAAATGTTACCTTGTGGGGCAAGGATGATGCCAATACCTGGCTACGAACCTTCCCGGTCGCCCGCAACAACTGGCCGCTGCTTTTCGACGAGCGACTCCAGTCCAAGCCAGCCTATTGGTCCGTATTAGAGACGGTCCAGGTCGAGGCAGTACCTGCCGCTCCGCAGAATCTGACCGCCACTGCGGTTAGCGACAACAGCATCAATCTAAGCTGGAGTGCATCTGCAAGTGCGACCTCCTATACGGTAAACAGGTCGCTGACAGCAGCCGGACCGTATACATCTGTGGCCGCTGTATCGGGAACAAGCTATAAGGATATGGCGGTATCTGCTGGAACCACCTACTACTATGTGGTGAATGCGGTTAACAGCGTTGGGAAGAGTGTAAATTCCGTTCAAGCTTCCGCAAAGGTCCAGGGTGGAGGGCCGCCAGAGCCTGCTAGCAATCTGACTCTAGCCTATCGTGCAGGGGATACAAATCTGCTCGATAACCAAATGAAACCGCAGTTTGTCATTCACAACAACGGTACCTCCGAAGTTAGCCTGAATGAACTGACAATTCGTTACTGGTATACAGTGGACGGGGAGAAACAACAATCCTTTTTCTGTGATTATGCACAGCTTGGAGGCAGTCAGATCAGCGGCAGCATAGTGAAACTGCCTGCACCTGTTCCTGGAGCGGACCATTATCTGGAACTGAAGTTCGGTACCGGAGCAGGCGTGATCCCGGTCGGAGGAACCTCTGGGGAGATACATACCCGGTTGCACAAAGCAGACTGGTCCAATTACAGCGAGGGGGATGATTATTCCTTTAACCCGCTGCAGACCTCTTTTGCCGATTGGACCAAGGTAACTCTTTACCGGAACGGCGAGCTTGTCTGGGGAGTGGAGCCTGTATCCTAATTTGCTAAGTCGTTATATCTAGCCTAGCCGGAGATCCCAGATCTCCGGTTTTTTTAATGCAATAGAACAAATCTGTGTATCTCTATCCCTTCCCTGGCAACTGGTATCACATATCCATGCGAATGAGCCCGGCCCCGGCCGAAGCGGGGGAACTGATGGTATAATGATCTCAATAATTGCAGGAGGAGCGCTGAGGGGATGACAAAGCCCGACTGGAAGACCTTTTTGCCGCATAAGCTCAGGTATCGGCTGTTTGGTGCGTTTGTGGTGTTGATTCTGCTGCCATTCAGCGTACTTAATGTCTACAACTATGGACAGATCGAATCTCTGGTTGAGCAAAAAATCAGCGAACAGAGCCACGAGCAACTGGTGCAGATGTATGGTTCTCTAGAGGACCAGATGAGTATTGCATTCAAAACCCTGATTTTTCTGGAACAGGATTCAGCCGTAAGAAACGTCCTGACTTCTCCAGACAATCGTTCTCCGCTTGAGAATAAGTCGTTGGTGGAAGAGAAGTTCAAGATGATCAACAACAGCTTTTTTCTATATAATCCTTCCGTGTACTTCACACTGTTAGATTTTCATGATAACGTTTACACTTCGTATTTGCCCAAAAAAGCTCTGGCCTATGGCCCTTATCGGGAACAATTTCGCAAGCATCTTGGAGAAATGACCTTCATCAAGGGCAACACTGATTCAAACTCGTTTCCATCAGAAGAGTTGCTCTACCGCTGGGATGCCCGGGATACCAACCATGTCCTGCGGGAGCTATCCTCCAGCCCGTATCTGTTGTCCCTCTATGCGTATATGAAGGACAGTGGCGGCAAAAGGTACGGAATGGCACGGATCAGCATCGATTATTCGTACTGGTTTCAGTCTATGCTGAAGGATTCGCAGAGCAATCAGGAGTATTTCCTGATTACTGGCAATGGGGAAACGATTGCCCGCTCGTCCGAAAAAGCGGTACTTTCCCCAGACGTGACCCGGGAAATTGCACTTCATCCGGCAGAGGCCTATCTGACGGATAATGATTCAGATACGCTGATTAACTACGTATACATCGAGTCACTGGACTGGTACATGGTAAATCGTATTCCACTAGCTGTGTTGTTCACGGAGATATCGGGGCTTAAGCAACGCTATTTTTTAACGTTTTTTGGCTTCACAGCAGCATTTGTGCTCATGGCCTTTATGATCTCGGCGACGTTCACTCGGCCTTTATCACATCTGCAGAACCAGATGAAGGAGGTTGTACGCAAAAACCTCAAGGTCCGTATCCCTGAAGGCCGCAGCCGCGGAGAAGTGCTGGAACTGACACGCACGTTTAATACGATGCTGGATGATGCCAATCAGATGATCAACAGACTCAAGGCGGAGGAACGCCAGAAGGAAGCGGTACATTTTCATATGCTCCTGGCCCAGATGAATCCGCACTTTCTCCTGAATACATTGAATACAATGAAATGGAGTGCGATCCGCAGCGGGAATGAAGAGATCTCCGAGATGTGTGTTTCCTTGGGCAAATTACTGGAGGTCAGCCTGAATTCACAGGTCGAATTGGTATACCTGAAGGACGAGATTGAGTTGGTTCAAGCCTACCTTCATATCCAGCGGATTCGTTACCGCGATAGCTTTGAGGTGACTTGTGAATTTGACGAAAAACTTGAGTATGCGCTCGTGCCCAAGCTGAGCTTGCAGCCACTGGTGGAGAATGCCATTCACCACGGTGTCGGGCCACTGGAGCAGCTTGGTCAGATCCGCATCGGCATTTACAGGCAAGATACAGGAAAGCTGATGCTGGAGGTGGCAGACAACGGAATTGGAATGGAGGAATCCCGGCGTCAGCAGATGACCCGCACACGTCCGGGGATTGGTCTGTCTAACCTTAAGGAACGATTACGATTATTGTTCAAAGGCCAAAGTGAACTTGAAGTGATTGATACCAAGCCGGGGACATTAGTGAGGTTCAGCATTCCTTTTTTATTGTCGACGCCTTACTTACAGAAGCGATCAGACTAGGGCGTGTCTGAAAACTCCGAAGGAAGCAGATTTTGCTGAATTTTCGTTCCGAGCAAGGAAGTTTTCCGCAGGCGTGCCGAGGCACGTCAAGGGAAAGTGACGAAGCATGAAGCGAAAAGGCGGTAAAAGATGCACTTCGCGAGTTTTGAGAAACGCCCTACGACTGGAGAGGGGAATCTGGCATGTGGAAAGTATTACTTGTAGAGGATGAGGTATTCGTACGAGAGTCGGTGAGAGAGATTATTTCCTGGGAAGAGCTGGGCTTCACGGTCATCGGGGAATCCGGTAACGGGACCGAAGCGCTGGCGATGATTATACAGGATACACCGGATCTGGTACTGACCGATATTGTCATGCCGGGTATGGATGGTCTGGAATTACTCAAACAGACCCGTCAGGCCGGGTTAAAAACCAAGTTTGTCATGCTCACCTGTATGGGGGAGTTCGAATATGTACGCCGTGCAATGGAATACGGGGCTTCCAATTATATTTTGAAACTGTCCATGAGTGTGAATTCACTGCGTGATACACTCCGTAAAGTAAGTGCAGAACTGGGAGCTTCGACTGAAGCCCGGACAGAGACAGATCATCATCAAGTGCCACCTTCCACACCGGTTCTCACATCAACGCCTGTTTCGCCTGATTCTCTTACGGTCTCTTCTGCGCCCCCGTCTGATACGGATCTTCCATTTACACCTGTTCGTGAGCCAATTGTGAAACATCCGGAGATTAGCAAAATAATTCAGTATATCGGACAGCATTACGACCAGGACATTACTGTCAAATCCATGTCACGATATGTGATGATGGGCGAGAATTATGTTAGTGCTTTGTTTAAAAAGAAAACCGGCCATACACTGATTCACTACCTGCATGGGGTACGGATGGAGAAAGCGGCTGAATACTTGCGCGAGACGGATCTTCCTGTACAGGAGATTGGTTACCGGGTAGGGTTCGGAAGTGATAATTATTTCATTAAAATATTCAAGCGTTGGACCGGTTGCACGCCCAGCCAGTATCGCCATCGTTCGTGACTCACAGGATGAGTAGAAGGAATATGTGTACCGAGTGCTCAGGCAAGCACAAGTAAATCCGTATTTTTGTTCAATCCGAATCATGGATATGTATCTTATGAACCCAGCAAGGTCCCTGCTACGATGTAACGGAAGGTACACTTCAATTCAGGGAGGTCATGTGACCAGATGAGAATCAAAAAAGGATTAACGGGATTAATCGTAGGTGCGCTGATGCTGGGCTTGCTTGCCGGCTGTGTAGGTAAAAATGAGACGAACGGTGGAGATAACGGAGGTGGAGCGGCAGGGGGAAAAGTGAAGCTCACCATGTGGGGCGCGGTGCCGCCCGAGAATGGTCCACAGGAAGTGGTGGATACCTGGAATGCGGAACATCCTGATATTCAGGTGGAATATGTACGGTTTGTGAATGACGATGATGGCAACCTGAAGCTGGATACGGCGCTGTCCACCGGCCAGAACGTTGACCTGTACGTCAACTATACCCTTACAAATCTGGATAAACGCATCAAGGGCGGGACAGCACTGGATCTGGGCGAGTTCACCGACTACAACATTGATGAGAAAATGGGTGAAGATGCGGCTTCCTGGAAAGTGGACGGCAAATATTACGGGATGCCAACCAAGAAAAACGCTGCCTTCTTCGCTTTAAATATGAAAGCGCTTGATCAGGCCGGACTGAGCGTACCAACAGCCTGGACTTGGGATGAAGCTCGTGAATATGCACTCAAACTGAAGGCTGCTGGCTTCAAATACGGATTGGTGCAGCATACTGCTTCCTATGTAGACCCGCTCGATTCTGTTCTGGTGAAGAACGGCTATGTTAAGGCAGACGGTTCTTCCAATCTTGATGATCCACTCGTTACCAAATGGCTGGAGACGTTGAACGGAATGATGAAGGAGGATGCAACCACTCCTCCGCTCGGAGAGCAGCTGACTTCCAAAATGCCGGTGGAAAACATGTTCCTTGGCGGTGAGTCTGCCATGATTAATATCGGCGAATGGCTGATCCGCACATCAAACAATATGACCGAATTCCCGCGGGATTGGAAAATCGCCTTTGCCCCTGTACCGAGACTGGCTGCACAAGAAGCAGATATGGTGAAGAGTGGAGGACTTGGTGACTTTATTGCGATTAATTCCAAGTCAAAAAATAAAGAAGCCGCATGGGAGTTCCTGAAATGGTACGCCGATGGGGGAATGATGCCGATGGCTGCGGGTGGACGTTTGCCTTCCTCCAATGCGGTTGATCAACAGACTGCGATCGATCATCTGCTGGGCGATTATGCCGATTCTTATGATAAAGAGTCTCTGGAATTTGTGTTGTACGGTGACGAGACACCTACGTTTGTCCGCAGCATTGCGCAGGAAGTGGTCGATCTGCGTGCACAGGAGTATGAAAAGTTCTTCCTCGGTAACCAGACTGCCGAAGTTACGGTACAGAACATGGTCAAACGCCATAATGACTGGCTGAAACAGAATCAATAGATTGCAAAAGCAATGAGTCCAAAGGCCGTCCCAATGGGGCGGTTTTTTCTATATAAGCAATAGAACAATTCCATGTTGTTTTCCTCCCGAAAGTCACTGCCGAAATACATATATCTGTGATATCAGGTACAGGGTTATGTTCCTTAAATGTTAGAGGACATCTTGTTATGCTTAATTCCAGAACAGATGTTAAGGAGTGGGGGAGCATATGCATAAATCCTGGATGAAACGGCAGAGCAGGCTCGGGTATCTGTTTATTGGGCCCAATATGATTGGCGTGCTGTTGTTTTTTATTATACCGGCTGTCTATTCGTTCTATCTCATGTTCACCGATTACAAATTCATGAGCCCGGAGACGAATTTTGTCGGGCTGGACAATATCCGCCGAATGTTGAATGATGATCTGTTTGGCGTGGCGCTGCGAAATACATTTGTATTTCTGTTAGCGGTTCCGGTATCGATGGGGTTGGCATTTATCGTGGCGGTGGCGCTGAACAAGTCGGTGTATTGGCAAAAAACGCTGCGTGCCCTCTATTTCATGCCCTATATCACCAGCGGCGTTGCCATCGCTTTTGTCTGGATGCTGCTGTTCCAGCCAACATCGGGGCCCATTAATGGCTTCTTGCGGGGAATCGGTATTACGAACCCTCCCGGCTGGTTATCAACAACCGAATGGTCCATGTATGCGATTGATATCATCTGGATTTGGTTCATGCTGGGTTACAATATGATTATTTATCTGGCCGCTTTGCAGGAAATTCCGGAGGAATTGGTTGAGGCTGCACGGATAGATGGAGCCCGCCCCTGGCAGACGATACGCCAAGTGATCTGGCCGCTTGTGAGCCCAACGACCTTTTTACTGCTGATCACAGGGCTGATTATGACCATCAAAAACTTTGGTATCATTCAAGCGATTACCCAGGGTGGGCCGGGGAACAGTACAACCGTCCTGTCGCTGTTTATCTACCAAAATGCCTTCCGATATTACGAGATGGGATACGCTGCTGCCATTAGCTGGGCACTCTTTGCCATCATCATGATCTTCACTGTATTGCAGTGGCTCGGTCAGAAACGTTGGGTTCACTATTAAGGAGGGGAGGGAATCGTTATGGAGAAACCAATTGTCACGAATGCGAAGCCCACAGCTCCACATTCACCTAAAGTTAAAGTCCGCATGGAGTCCTTGAGCCAGATTCGAAAAATCATACTGACACTTCTGATGTCCGGGTTTGCCCTGCTGATGATTATGCCGTTTATCTGGATGATCAGCACGTCGTTCAAATCTCCTGCGGACGTATTCACCTATCCCATCCAGTGGATACCCTCCAGCCTGAACTGGGAGCATCATATTAAGGTTTGGAGTGGAGCGGATACCTTTGCCACATATTATCTGAACTCGTTGAAAATATCGCTAATTAGCACGATCGGAGCTGTATTTCTCTCGGCTTTTGCAGCCTATGGCTTCGCACGGATTCAATTCAAAGGTCGGGAGACATTGTTCCTGATCTATCTCTCGATGATGATGGTGCCTCCGCAGGTGCTCTTTGTACCGAAGTTCCTGATGTTTGAATGGGTCGGCATATATAATACGCATTGGGCATTGATCCTGCCCGGAATGTTCACGATCTTTGGCGTGTTTATGTTGCGACAATTTTTTCTGTCCGTGCCATCAGAGATATCGGAAGCGGCGTTCATCGACGGTGCCGGTCACCTGCGCATATTCTTCAGGCTGATTCTACCCTTGGCGAAGCCAGCGCTGGCTACCCTGGCGATTATAGATTTCTCATGGCATTGGAATGACTATGAGAATGCGCTTGTGTTCCTGATCGACAAAGACCTGTACACCGTTCCGCTCGGACTGCAGAACTTTATTCTGGAGAACAATGTGGATTACAACGGCATGATGGCCGCTGCCACGGCAGGCATTATTCCGATGATCATCGTTTTCCTCGTGGGTCAGCATTATATCATTCAGGGCGTGGCCGGAAGTGCCGTGAAGGGCTGAAGCTGCTGTCACTGTGATCCCATATAATAACCCTTTTGCTGAACGAAGAGATTTTCGCGGCAGAAGGGTTTTCTGTTGAAAGGGAGAGTAACTTATCTTGCGCGATACAATAGTTCAAACTTCGTATATAATTAACAATGACATATGATGCTGTATGACTACATAACTATCGCGAGGTGCACTAGACTTATGCCAACCATCTACGACTTTACCGTAACCAGAACCAGTGGAGAGCGTTTCCCACTCTATCAATATGAAGGAAAACCTGTGCTCATCGTAAACACGGCAAGTAAATGTAAATATACGCACCAGTTTGATGACATGCAGAAGCTGTATGACCAGTACAAGGATCAAGGAATTCAGATTATTGGTTTCCCGTGTAACCAGTTTGCAGAGCAAGAGCCTGGAAGCAGTTCGGAAGCGGAATCGTTTTGCCAGATTAACTATGGTGTGAAATTTCCGATGTTCTCCAAACTGGATGTGAATGGAGAAGCGGCGCACCCGCTCTACGACTTTTTGAAAAGATCAGGGCCTTTTGCCGGCTTTGATGAAACAGATATACAGGCCAAATTATTGAAATTAATGGTGGCTGAGAAGGCACCAGAATGGTTACACGGCGATGCAATCAAATGGAATTTCACAAAATTCCTGATTGATGCAGAGGGTCGTGTGGTCAGACGCTTCGAACCTGTCGACTCCATCGACGAGATTCAAGAGAGTATTAAACAGCTTCTATAATTTCACTTTCATATATCCTACAGGGGCATGATACAAATCGTTTCCCTCTTCCGAACAGGAGGTGCATGAATGTGCCGAGCATGATGCAATTTAGCGCTTCACTGGAGTATAGTTACCGATCCACCAGCATATTTAACCCAGGCAAGTCAGATGGATTCCATTCACATCCACATTATGAGATTTATTATTTTCATGATGGAGAATGTACCTATATCATAGGAGACCGGGTATATAACCTGGAGCCGGGTGATCTGGTGTTAATGCATGGCCTGACTCTTCATCGACCACATCCGAAGCCAGGCAGTGCTTATGAGCGAAGCACACTGCATTTTGATCCGTCTGCAATCCGCGGCAGCCTGCATCCGGACCGTATGGCTGAGGTCCTGAGACCATTTGAAGAACTCAGAAATTGCCGGGTCAATCTGAAGGGAGATAACCGCTCTGAATTCGAAGCTCTATTGCATGATCTTCATCGTCTGTCTCAAAGTCAGAGCAATTTCAGGCAAGAGCGAATGAATGTCAGACTGTGTGATCTGTTGTATTTTGTAGCAGAGATCTGCCAGGGTGATGTCCAGGAACAACTTCCCTCATCGGAGAGGGAGCGGCATGTCCAACACATTATTCGTTATGTGGATACCCATTATATGAAGGACATTGGTCTGGATGATCTGGCACTGGAATTACATCTGTCCAAGCCATATCTGGCAGGCATGTTTAAGGAAATGACAGGTTTGACGATATTTAAATACCTGTATGACCGCCGTATCAATCAGGCGAAGCTTTTGTTTCAGTTTCAGCCTGAGATCACCGTGACAGAAGCAAGTCGATTGTCCGGTTTCAAACGCCTTTCGCATTTTAGTCGGATGTTCAAACAAAGTGTGGGATGTTCGCCTGATCTGTACCGTACCCAATTGCATCGCCAATCATAGAAGTCGTCTTTGAGCTGACCAGCTTGTCTGGTTGGCTTTTTTTGTTGGTTTTTGTTTGAGGAATGCATCCCACTGTGTTTAGAGGACACGCAGAACAGGTAAAGAAAGGTAATGAACCCAGAGGAGGCGAATATGAATGAAACAGCGCACACCGGATCAGAATAACAACGATACCCAACAGGAACAATCCCGTGACAATCCTGAACAATATAAGACAGAGCACGAAAGTCTGCTTGACCGACATGAAGAAGAACAGACCGTAGATCCAATTCCGATGGAAGATCTGAATATGGAAGCTCAGGAAGAGAAGAATAAAGATCAGACAAAAAGTAACTCGTCTACGGAAGAGAAATACCGGGCGGATTATCGTAAAAAGACGGGCGAAGGATAATTTCAATTGCTGTATTGGGCAAACTTGTTGAAATGTTTTCAGTGAATGTATATTTAGTGAAAATAAATTAGTTTGTTGACTAATGTATGTTACTATATTATAGTTACTGTGTTGGCAATTGAAAAAAAATTTTGGGAGGCGAATAAGAATGACAACTTTTTTTGATGCGTTGAAAAACAGAAGATCTTATTATGGAATCAGCAAGGAATCTACAATTTCGGATGCTAAAATCCAGGAAATCGTAGAAGAAGCGGTGAAATATACACCAACTTCCTTTAACTCACAAACATCCCGTGCCGTTGTATTGCTCGGTGAACAACATGATAAATTGTGGAATCACACAGAAGAAATTTTGCGTGAAGTGGTAGGTAATGAAGAAGCCTTCAAATCCACAGCAGAGAAAATGACTGGATTCCGCAGCGGATATGGTACGGTTCTCTTCTTCGAAGATAACAATGCGATCGCACAGCTTCAACAAAACTTTGCAGCTTATGCAGATAACTTCCCAATCTGGGCTAACCAATCCAACGGCATGTTGCAACTGGTAATCTGGACTGCTCTGGAACAAGAAGGTCTGGGTGCATCTTTGCAGCACTACAACCCGTTGATTGACGAGAAAGTGAAGCAAGAATGGAACATTCCTGAGAACTGGAGATTGATCGCTCAAATGCCATTTGGTAAACCAACGGCAGCACCGGGGGAGAAAGAATTCCAACCCATTGAAGAGCGCGTAAAAGTACACAAGTAAGCTTCGCATTTCCCAACATTTAACCACATACGGCCTCGCTTCTATTTGATACGATGATAGTTGATCGTAATCCAATGAAGCGAGGCTTTTTAATGTGAATAATAGATTAAAAGACATAACGAACCAACGGATATGGAAAATGGCTTTATGCGGGTTATTAACACTTGGATCAGTGGCTGGATACAGCTCTACCGTACAGGCTGCAAGCGTGCAGCAACAGTTTCAGGACACGCACACCAGTTACGCCAAGGATGCCATTACACATCTGGTGGCTAAAGGTATTGCTGCCGGTACGTCAGAGACTACGTTTGAACCGAAGAAGGCCGTTACTCGTGCAGAATTTGCGACGTTTGCAGTGAGATTGCTAGGTTTGAAGCCCGTAAAAAATAATATAAATCCCTATCAGGATATAAGCATGAATGCTTGGTATTACGGCAATGTTGCCGCTATGACGAATCTTTTTATTCTGGAGGGTAAGGGTCAGGGAACGTTCCAGCCTAATGCTTCCATTACGCGCGAAGAAGCTGCTGCCCTTCTTGTGCGAATGTTGAAACAACAACCCGTAGAGACATCACTCTTATCTTCAACGTATTTTGACGCAGCGGATATCTCGGACTGGGCACGTCCTTATGTTCAGACGGTATATCAACTTGGACTAATGCGGGGAAGCGGAGGCGTGTTTCGACCACATGACCAGGTAACGCGAGAAGAAGCAGCCGTAGTGCTCGATGCCATTTTACAAAAGAAAACATGGTCTGAGCAGTTACAACGTGGGGATGAACTTGGCGTTCAGTTGGGCTGGCAATATAACTCCACTACAACTGAATTCAAGAAGCAAGTGGAACAATCTGAGGTCAATACGCTCGTCCCACGCTGGTTTTTCCTGAACAGCAGTATGAAAGTAACAGATCACGCGGACCCGGCATTGATCTCCTGGGCATCCGCCACCGACAGGCAGCTATGGCCATTACTTGGGAATCGTTCCGATTCGGCACTTACCCATCAGATGTTATCCAGTTCGGCCAACCGAGCGGCAGTGATCTCACAGGTAGCCGCTTATGTCAAAACCTATAAACTGGACGGCATTAATGTGGACTTCGAGAATGTTGATCCTGCGGATCGTGAAGGGTTAACGGCATTTGTGACCTCTTTGACGGCTACGTTGCACGCACTCGGTGCTGTGGTGTCCGTGGACGTTTCGCCAGACCTGGGTACTGATTGGACGGATGCATTTGATTATGCCAAACTGGGCGCTGTATCGGATTATATGGTGCTGATGGGATACGAGGAACACTGGAACGGTGATCCGAAAGCAGGATCAGTGGCGTCTCTTCCATGGGTGGAAAAGGCTTTGGATACCATGCTCTCCGAGGTCGTACGTGCCAAAACAATTTTGGCCCTTCCATTGTATACACGAGACTGGTCTTCCGTAAATCCAGCAACCAGCTCTTGGGACATTACACTGGCAGATCAGGGAATGCGTGCGCATGCCACGGGATCTGTAAGACGATGGGATGCAAGTCTGGTTCAATATATTATCGGGTACAACAGTAACGGTAAGCCAAGATATATATGGGCAGAGGACAGTCGTTCTTTATCGGCCAAAGTGTTAATGAGTGAGCAACGGCAAATCGCTGGACTGGCTTACTGGTATATGGGCGGCGAAACAGCGGATGTATGGAACGCCATCTCGAATGCATCGCGATTTGAATCTTATAACTTCTAAGTAATCATAAATCTTATAGGCCCAAACTCACCGTGATTCCTACGGATGGTTTGGGCCTGTTTATTTTGGTATAAGATAAGGAATATGAGGAATCGTTTAAGCTTGGCTGAACGGTTTAATGTATATAAGGACAAACTGTTTAATTAAATTAGATAAATGGAAGTTCAGGAGGAGAAGGAGCATGCGAGAGGTTGATTGCATAATTGTAGGTGGAGGGCTCGCAGGGCTTCAGGCAGCCATTCAGCTTGGACGTTATTCAGCTCATCAGGTGTTGGTAATTGACGCAGGAGAAGGCAGATCGACGTTGTGCCGGACTTATCATAATATCCTCGGTTTCCCCGATGGGGTATCCGGTGAAGAGCTTAGAGAACGAGGCAGGATGCAGGCAGAGCGGACTGGTGTATCTTTTGAGAAAGACCGTATCATTAAAGCGGAACGTAAGGGAGAACATATTCAATTATTCGGTACTTCCGGATCTGAATATAGGAGCAAAACCGTGTTATTGGCAACGGGGCTCACGGATAGAGTTCCGGACATTCCGGGTCTAACCCCTACGCTGGGCCGAACAGTGTATGTCTGCCCTGATTGCGATGGTTATGAGATTCAGGATCAACGTACGGTACTATTGGGATCTGGCGAACCAGGTGCCAATATGGCGATGATTTTAATTCAGCGTACGAATGATCTGTTATATATCAATCATGAGCAGGCTCCCATATCTGCAGAGCTGCATCGGAGCATGAAAGAGGCGGGAGTTCGTTATCTGGAAGCGGCTGTTCAGGAAGTACAACAGATTGAGGATGGCCATATCACCGGTGTTCTGACCGAAGATGGGCAGATTTTTGAGTCGGAGCGTGGATTTATCGCATTTGGAGGCAACCGGGTACACTATGAACTGGCGGAGCAGCTGGGAGCTGTAATCGCAGATAATAAACATGTGGAAGCCGATCCGCGCTGCTTGCAGGCAGCGACTAATGTGTGGATTGCCGGGGATCTGGGCCTGCACGCAGAACAAGCAACCGTTGCGATGGGTGAAGGTTCCATTGCCGCGATCTGGATTCATAAGGCGTTACAGCAGATGACCAAGGATTCACGATGAATTTCACCTCCAACTATGAGGTTGATTATTCCATTGCTCATTACCAAAAAAGTCCTCCCAAGCCATGCATGTGGCAGGAGGACTTTTTGAGCTATCTTTTGCTAGGGAGAAAAGGATTACGCTTGTTTATCCGATGAATCCGTTGACTTGGAAGAAGAACTCTTGTCCTTCGAGTTATGTGAGAAATCTTTGCGAATGTTGTCCACGATATCACCAACCACGCCTTCGATCATATCGGTTGGTCCGGGATTGTTTTTGTCTGGATGGATAACGGTATTCACTCCTGGTTCAAGTTCATCGTTTGTCTTCTCATGTTTGGTTTTATCACGCATGGGAAATCCCTCCTGGTTCGATATTGTATAAGGTGTTCATTAACATATCCAAACACCGTTACGTATATGTAAACGATTAACCACTGTAGTTCTTTTGAAACGTGTACTTGCTCATATATAGAAGATATATACAGAATTGAACGTACTGATTAAACTTCTGCAATACGTTTATATTATAGATAACCAATGAGTATTAAGTTTAAAGCTTCAAACCAATAAACAACTATTATGCAGGAGGTTATTCAGATGAATGAAGAAAATCATGTAATCCATAAAGATGGCCAAGTATCAACTGACAAGGTGGACAATGCAATTGAGAAGATTGCGCCGGAAGAAAGAGAACAGATTTTACAGAACTTTGATGCATTCAAAGAATATCTGGGTAAGCGAATTGCCATGGGAGAATCGATTGGACTAAGTGAGGAGCAGATGGCCAAAATTGCCGAGAAAGTAGCGGATTATCTGGCAGCTCGGGAGGAACCCCGTAATCGTGAAGAAAAACTGCTGCAGGAGTTGTGGAACGTCGGCAAGGAAGATGAACGTCACATGTTGGCTCATATGCTCGTTCGTTTGGCACAAAGCTCCACACCCAATCATTAAGATTAGTATCTATGCGTAAGCATAAGAAATATTTTGAGCAGGTCTTCAAACTTGCCAAAAACCTGCCAAAAGCTGGAGCGTAACTCTGAACGTGTCTGGAGCAGGGCATAGAGAGGGGAGCGCTAACGAACCTGTGACGTCTTATTCAGGGGTTTGAAAGTCCCGTAGCAATCTAAGGAATCTGACACACGTTATATTGGTATAAACAGCCGTTAATAGCGTATTTCCAGGAAATTTTGGCAAATAACGTGTCTCATGTTCCTTACAAAATAAAAGGACCGCCAGAAGACCAAATAAGACGTCCTCGATTCCTTAGTTATCTGGACCATTCGTCAGGACTAGGTAGCTTGGACTTCAAGATGTTTGGGACACAGACATCCTTCAACGTATCACTTGCCTGAGTTTAAAAAACACACCCTAGTAAATAACCTCTGAATGGCGATGCCTTCAGGGGTTATTGCCGTTTACGGAGAATACAGACAGGAGTGATGACGCACATTGTAACTATTTTTAATCTGGCTGATACTTTTATAATCCCTGTTCGAAGTATGATAGGAAAAGAAAGAACGTTGGAATCGATAGTTCACATGAGCGTTTGAGAAGCAAGACTTCCGGTTAAGGAATAGTAACGTTCATATTAAGGAGAGATGTTACCTATGAAGAACGCGACAAAACAATGGAAACTAGGAATGATCGGTGCAGTTGTTGCTTTACTTGGTATGATTGTGCTGACTACATATTTACTTACCCCTGCGAATGCTCAAGGTAGTACGGACGCTCAACAAACTTCTGCGAAAGAAGCTCAAGTTGCAAACTCCGAGATGTTTACAGCCTATGTTGAAGGTATGCATATAGAAGACGGCAAATTGTTTATGACAGTGGACAAGATTGGCTGGTATCAGGGTGAAGAAGCCGATGCGATTTTTGCACAGCGCAATCCGGAAGCAGGTATAGACGGTGCTCCAGATGGTTACTATATTGTCAATGACAGCAAAGAGCAGGAACAAGTTGAAGTTAGTGCCAATGCTGAAGTATTGATGCAGTTGTATGATCGGGATGGTACGATGCAGGGCGCAGACATTCAGTGGAATGAACCCGTGACATTATCCAAGTTCGAATCGTTGTATGAGAATACCCGTATTCTTGATCTGTCCGTATTCCCGTATCATCTGACGGTGCAGGACGGAAAAGTGACTAAAATTGTGCAACAATACATCCCATAAAATAAGATGAAATTCATCATTTAAGCATTCCTCCTGTTCATTGGAACGATGAGGGATGCTTTTTGGTTATGACAAATTAATGAAAGCGATTGTAATTAATGGTAGGTACATGTATCATTATTGGAATGGCGTTTTTACATAGTTCAGGAGGAGCCTCATGCTTAAAGACATGATTGCATTAACTAAGCCCGGACTTCTAAGGTTAAATGTGTTTGCGGTGGCGGTAGGATTCTGGGTAGCTTCAAAATGGGATATCAACTGGTTATCTCTGCTCATGGTCGTGATTGGATCAACCTTGGTTATTGCTTCAGCTTGTGTAATCAACAATTATTGGGATCGTGAATTGGACCAAAAGATGGAGCGCACCAAAAAAAGGATGGATTACATTAACCATCTGAAGCCAGGGTTTGTACTTGGCTATGGCATTATCCTTGGTGTTGTGGGACTAGCAGTACTATTTTTTCTGGTGAACCCGTTATCAGGCTGGATGGCACTACTTGGGTGGTTCGCTTACATCGTGATTTACACGATGTGGTTGAAACGCAGTTCGACGTGGAGCACGTCGCTGGGTGGAATTGCAGGAGCAATGCCGCCTGTCATCGGTTATACGTCTGTAACCAATGAGATTGATGCAGGTGCCTGGTTGCTATTTGCACTATTATTCTTGTGGCAACCACCACACTTCTGGTCATTGGGTATTCGCCGGGTAGAGGAGTATCGTGCTGCTGGCTTCCCGTTGTTGCCAGTGGTTAAAGGGGTGAAACGCACCAAGTTTCAGATGATTCCTTATGTTTTTCTGCTGCTTCCTGCTGTATTCCTGTTGTATTATTACAACTACGTAGGTCTGGTATTTCTGATTGTATCTCTGGTCGGTGGACTGATCTGGTTCGTGCATACACTTAGCGGACTGAAGACACGGGATGATGAGAAGTGGGCAAAAGTAAACTTTCTGATCTCTGTTAATTATCTCATGCTTGTATTTATTGTCATGGTAGCGAATACGGTATGGTCTTAATTAGACGATGAACAGATCGTTTTCAGAGAGATTTCAGCTTAAGCTATATAAATTGAACTAAACATTTACACAAAACGGAGAGGACAGAAAAAACCTGAAGAAGCGAAAGCGTTCGCCTAAAAGCTTTCTGAAAGAAAGCTGCATCGAAAGCATACGCTTATCCCCGGATTTTCACCTTTGTTAAAATGATTCGAAAAATCCGGGGATAACAGCGATCGGAAGGTTGTTCTGTCATCGAAGTGTCCAGTGGAATTATGCTTTAGTCCATTTTTTATAACAGGCTGCATCGAATGAAAAAGCACACTATGGAATAGCGTTTGGACAACCTTGAGTTGTTACAACATATTCTCTAGGGTGCTTTTTTGGTATAATAAAACAATTGAATTATATATGTGGAAATTATAATGCAAGATGGGAAGTGACAGCATGAGTAATTTGGAACAGGCCGTGCAATGGAGACAAGAAGGCAAGGTGCAGGAAGCGATTGAACTACTGCAAGAGATTACAGTCCAGGAACCCGAGAATGCGAATGTCTGGTATCAGCTGGCTTGGGCACATGATTCGCTTGGATTGGAGCAGGAAGCTGTCCCGCATTATGAGAAGGCACTAAGTCTTGGTCTTTCTGGTGAGGACAGGGCAGGGGCGATACTCGGGTTGGGCAGCACATATCGAACGCTTGGACAGTATGAGCAGGCAAAGGTTTGGTTTGAAAAAGGGATGAAAGAATTCCCGGCGTACCGGGAATTTGAAGTTTTCTATGCCATGGTGCTCTACAATCTGGGTGAACATGCAGAAGCGATGCAACGACTGCTCGTGCAACTTGCGGACACATCAAGTGACAAGAGAATCAATGACTATAACAGAGCCATCCGTAACTACGCAGATCAGCTCGATCGGGTGTGGGAATAGATCGAATACACAGAAAAGGGAGAGATGGATGAATGAACTCCAATCAAGATCTGAAACAGGTAAATGAAAGGTTGGATCAAATTGAGCGAAAATTGGATAACCTGGGAGGCAGCCATCAGAACAAACGCTCACCTGGCGTGCGCTTCCTGATTGGTTTTGGCATCACGATTGGGATTATATCTGTACTGATATTGACCCTCGGCGTTATCCAATTTGTGAGTAACGGATAGGAGAAATCGATCTTAACGACAGAGGTAGTGAGTTCTCCAAATTTACATTACCTGGCCCAGCCACTGTTGTACCGCTTCAATGAAACGCCGCGTAGCGGGCGATAGATTGCCCAAAGATGGGCAGGCCATGCCAATTGTACGATAAGGATCTCCAGAGAGTGGCACGAGCGCGAGTGAATCGGTATGATTTTGAAGAACCATTTCCGGAAGCAGGCTGATACCGAGGCCATTACGGACCATCGCCATAATGGCTTGATCCTCGGCTACTTCATAGACGACATTGAGCTTGGCTGCATGTTGCCGGATGAGTCGTTCAATCTCGTTATCTCCACCCCACTTGGGCAGAATAAAGGGTTGTTCCAGTAAAACATCAAACGAAACAGACTCCTCTGAGGCGAGAGGATGATCCAGAGGCAGGATGCACATCATCCTGTCTTTTTGTAATGGGATCGTCTCAAAAGGTGATGAATCGCCGAGGGATAGAAATCCGAGATCGATGGCACCTCCAGCTAGCCAGCCCTCAATCTCAGCATAATCTCCTTCCCACAGCTTAATCTCAATTCCGGGATGACGCAGGCGAAATTGTTTCAGGATGCCCGGCAACCATTGTGTGGAGACACTTGCGAAGGTACCAATACGCACCGTACCAATCTCCGCGCCGCGAATGAGGGAAATTTCCTGGTTCATGAGTTCCGTCCAGCGCAGAATCTCACGTGTGTATCCCAGAATGCGTTCCCCTTCAGCGGTAACCCGCACACCGGAGCGGCTGCGATGGAGCAGGGAAAAACCACATTCTGTCTCCAGACTGGCGATGGCATGGCTGACTGCGGATTGGGTGATATTCAGAGCTTCAGCTGCTTTGGTGAGACTGCCATATTCCACAACGGTATTTAATATTTCGTATTTGATCAGTGACATGAATGGTTCCGTTCCTTCCCATTTTTGATACATGAGTTTATTTCATATAATCCATTATAAATATTCATTTTAATAATGCAAAGAGATGGTTTATACTTGCCAAGGCGAGTTAGTTTGACGCACGATCACACAGATCAGAATACATAGAATGAAGGTTGAAGTAAGATGAATGGTGTACAGGTTAATCAAGGTCAGGCAACAAGAAGAGCGGACATACAGATGCTGCTCGCAACGGTTATATGGGGATCTTCCTATCTGTTTATGAAATCGGGTCTGGAGTCCATACAAGAATTGAATCTGGTCGCATTTCGTTTTGGAATTGCCTTTATTGCCGCAGGACTTCTTTTTCATCGGCGGTTGTTTAAGATGGATCGCAGTACACTTGTGGCAGGCGCTATTATGGGGACAGCTTTATTCGCTGCATTTGTATTCATCACCTATGGTGTGCAACGAACCACGACATCCCAAGCGGGATTCCTAATAAGTTTAGCCGTTATTTTTGTACCGATCCTGACGACGATCCAGCATCGTCGTATGCCGGATAAACGATTGACACTCAGTATCCTGGTTGCCGTTACCGGGCTTGGCTTGCTGACGCTTCAGCATCAGCTTAATCTGCACACGGGAGATATTCTCTGCATACTAGCAGCACTTGTGTATGCCATCTATATAATGATTGCTGGCAAGTTCACACCGAAGCATGATCCGTTAACATTGGGGACAGTTCAATTGGGTGCTGCGGCGATGTGGGGAATTGCAGCTACATTTATGCTGGAAACGCCACGTATGCCCGATACGGCTGAATCCTGGGCAGCCATTCTCGGGTTAGGTGTGTTGTGTAGCGGCTTGGGGTATATTCTGCAGACACTCGCGCAGCGTCATGCCTCTCCCACAAGAACAAGTCTGATTTTTTCACTCGAACCACTGTTTGCGGCAGCCTTTGCATTTACCTTTCAAGGGGAATCGCTAACGTTGCAAGGATATGCAGGAGCAGCTTTGATGTTGGTCGGTGTTCTGATCACAGAGATCAAACTTCCACAGCCTATCTTCTGGCGCAGAAAACGCCCGGTTTTACAGTCGGAACTCGGCGATCAAGGAGCACGAGGCGTATAATTGGAGGACAAAGGGTTCTTTCGTCATCTTCTATGGAAGGTGGGGAGAGGGCCTTTTTTGGTTATGTCGCACACCTTGTGAAACAGATAAACAACTACCTAACAAAAACAAAATAACATAACCTTGTTTTGTTGATTTTTGTTTTTTATGCTACACTGAATGGAAAATTAGGAAAAACGGGTGAGTAGGATGGCCAAAAGAGTAACGATGCAGCAAATTGCGGATGCTGCGGGGGTGTCCAAATTCGCAGTCTCCCGTGCGCTGACGGGCAAGCCTGGTGTGAGTGAACATACACGCGAGATGATTGTCAGAACAGCGGGGCAGCTTGGGTATTTCAGAACTGAGCCTAAGCGTTATCCGGGGGAGACACTGATATCAACGGAGATGAAGCCAGAAGCGGAGCGACAAGGCACGATATTAATTTTGTTTCCTAACGTTCGTTCTCAGAATCGATCTTCCTTATACTGGGGGCCTGTGTTTGATGGCATTTCTGAGAGGTTGAATGAGAAGGGGATGGATATTTTAACGCTGACAGAACCCTCTTCAGATCGAATGTTCTCGGTCCTTAATCCCGAAGCAATCAGCGGAGTCATTACCGTGGGCACCATCTCGACATCGGTATTGCTGGAGATTTACAGACTGCGTATTCCGCTTGTCATGGTGGATCATGAAGACCCTGCCATATACGCAGACTCGGTTTTTACGGACAATATGAAATGTATGAAAGAACTGGTTCTCATGCTTGTTGGTAAAGGGTATAGAAGGTTCCAGTTTGCCGGGCAACTGCCCGATGCAGCAAGTTTTAGAGAACGCTGGCTTGGATATCGTATGGTGCTGGAAGAGAAACAGTTGGAGGGGGAACAGCAAGACGGCTTGCTGGGACCAGAGTATGATCAGATCCGGAGATCCGTTGCTGAAATGGAGCTGGAGGATATCCCTGAAGTTATTGTGTGCGCAAATGACCATACAGCTGTCATTGTCATTCAGGCACTCGAAAGTCGAGGCATTAAGGTGCCTGAACGCTGTGCCGTAACCGGATTTGACAATACGCAGACGGATGAACCCATTCTTGCTTCGGTACATATTAACAAAGAGAATCTGGGAACGAGAGCAGTAGATCAGCTATTGTGGCGGATTAAACATCTGGATGAACCTTATGAACGCAAGCTGATCTATTCGGAATTAATTATTCGTGATGAATATAACGCCAGTATACAGTAATGGGATATGAACTTAAGGGTCATTTTAGCAATGATCATACGGGTAAATGAAATCAGGTGAAAGACATGGAGAGGTTAGAGCTTCATGTCTTTTTGTTATGCAGAGATTGTTTAACAAATTAAATTACAAAACAGATTGACTATAAGAAGCATATCGTGTTAATTTTGTTTTGTAAGTTATTTGTTTTTATAATAACAAAACCTAACAAAATAATGTTTACCAACTCTAACAACAATGGAGGCTGTCATGAGCACAATACAATCACATGTTTTTCAGAATTGGACGTTCAAGGCTTGCGAAGATCAAGAGTGGATGCCGGCTAAGGTGCCCGGCTGTGTGCATACAGATTTGCTGAAGCTGGGCAAGATTCCAGATCCTTTTTATGGAACAAACGAGAAGGAAGTACAATGGATTGATAAGATAGATTGGGAATATCAGACAGAATTTGACGTTGCCGAAGGGTTGTTCTCCCAAGAACATCTGGAGCTGGTGTTTGATGGTCTGGATACATATGCGGATGTGTATGTGAATGATGTGCATGTGTTATCAGCAGATAATATGTTCCGGGTATGGAAGGCAGATGTAAAGTCTGTATTGAAGGGGAACGGCAACATTCTTCGAATACGTTTTCGGTCACCAATTCAGGAAGATCTGCCTAAGCTGGAGAAGCTCGGATATGCATTACCTGCATCGAATGATCAGTCCGATGTTGGCGGACTTGGCGACAAGAGAGTAAGTATTTTTGCACGTAAAGCCCCGTATCACTATGGTTGGGACTGGGGGCCGCGTTTTGTAACCAGTGGGATCTGGCGTGAAGCACGTCTTGAAGGTTGGACACAGGTACGAATCAATGATGTGTATATCCAGCAAAATGAAGTAAGCGCTACCTCAGCTTCATTAACTGCTGTTGTGGAAGTCGAGACATCACAAGCGGTAGATACGATTATTCGTATCGGCGCAGATGGACAGAGATGGGAAAGATTCGTATCGCTACAACCTGGAACTCAGACTGTGGAGATTCCAATCTCCATTGATGAACCAAAACTGTGGTGGAGCCGTGGGCTTGGTGATCCCCATATGTACACCTTCCTTACCGAAGTGCTTCAAGGTGAGCGAGCTGTGGCTGAATCTACAGTGAAGACTGGGCTTCGTTCCATTCGGCTGGTACGTGACAAAGATGAAGCAGGAGCATCCTTTTACTTTGAACTAAATGGTGTTGCGGTCTTTACCAAAGGGGCCAATCACATTCCAAATGATAGCTTCATCACTGAAATTACTCATGAACGTTATCGTCATGAGATCGTATCCGCAGCCGAGTCCAATATGAATATGCTGCGCGTGTGGGGTGGCGGAATCTATGAGCAGGATGTGTTCTACGAACTATGTGATGAATACGGAATCCTGGTATGGCAAGACTTCATGTTTGCATGCAGCATGTATCCGGGAGACGAAGCGTTCCTGAGCAGTGTAAGACATGAAGCCATTGATAATGTGAAACGTCTGCGCAACCATCCAAGTATTGCACTCTGGTGTGGGAACAACGAGATTGATTCGGCTTGGGCGCACTATGTTGAGAATGGTGGCTGGGGTTGGAAAAAGGAATTTACTGCCGAGCAGCGTGAAAGTATCTGGGCCGATTACGAAGCCATCTTCCATGATCTGCTGCCAGAAGTGGTTGAAGCGTATGCTCCAGGTGTGGATTACTGGCCTTCCTCACCACTGGTATCCCTGACAGGGGATGAGACGCAACATGCGCACCCATCCACAGCCGAAGGGGATATCCACTACTGGGGCGTGTGGCACAATGTAGAACCATTCGAGAACTACAACGTGCATGTGGGTCGTTTCATGAGTGAATACGGATTCCAGTCTTTCCCGGAGTACAAGTCAGTACGCACTTACGCAGAAGAAGAGGATCTGGCTCTGGAATCGGAAGTCATGCTGGCTCATCAAAAGAATGGGGCAGGCAATCGTCTGATCAAACAGTACATGGATATGTACATGCATGAATCGAAGGACTTCCCATCGTTCCTGTATATGAGCCAGGTGCTTCAAGCGGAAGCAATGAAGACAGCCATTGAAGCGCACCGTCGCCGCAAACCATTCTGCATGGGCACACTTTACTGGCAAATGAATGACTGCTGGCCGGTGGCTTCATGGGCAGGTATGGACTACCTTGGTCGTTGGAAAGCATTGCAATATTATGCGAAACGCAGCTTCAGCGATGTGTTGGTATCGGTAGATGGAACAAAAGAAGATACAACAGATATATATATCATCTCGGATCAATTACAACCTGTAAAAGGGCAGTTACAGATTCGTTTGCTCGGGTTCGATGGAACGGTGCATCGTGATGAAACACATGACGTGACCTTGGCACCTAATACAGGTGATCGAGTGCTGTCATTACGTAACGTGGAGTGGCTTGAAGGTCATGATACAACTAACACGCTGCTGCGCCTGGATCTGAAACAGGAAGGTGCGGCGAATATCGTACAGGAACACTATTTTGTACCGTCCAAAGACCTTGCTCTGCAGCCTGCAAACATCAATGTAAGCGGGGGAGCGGATGAGAACGGCGTTCATCTGGTACTGGAAAGTGACGTGCTTGCTAAACAGGTATGGTTATCTTCGGATGTGGAGGGTGTCTTCTCAGATAACTTCTTCGACTTGATTCCTGGCATTCCGGTGAAGGTGCAGTTCACTTCTAGAGAGGGATTGCAGTCTAATGATGTGATATCAAATCCGGGACCGATCGAGGTTCGATCCATGATTGATTTTATTCGTTTGACCTAGAAGAAACGGTTGGAGTCTCTCGGAAGAGAGATTTCAACCGTTTTTTTATTGAAACCTCACCCCATTTATATATCGTAATGGTTTCGTAATACTTCGCTTAGAGAATCGTAAGCTGTCTTGCTTATTGTAATCCATGTAAGTAATAAACGAATGGAGAGTGATAAGAATGATGAAAACAAATAAGAGCAAAAAAGTGATGGTAGCAGCGGTATTGATGATGTCTATGGCCTTTTCTGGATTGGCAAGTGCAGCAGATATGAAAACGATTAAAAAGGATGGCATGGAGCTTGTTCAATTGAGACAGGCGGCGAAAATGTATGATTACAGCATTATGTGGGACAGCAAGGATAGATCTGTAACTCTGATGTATATGGGCAAAATGGACGACAAGATGATGAAAGACGACAACATGATGGAAGACGACATGAAGATGAAAGATGACAAAATGATGGAAGACGACATGAAGATGAAAGATGACAAAATGATGGAAGACGACATGATGATGAAAGACGACATGATGATGAAAGATGACAAAATGATGGAAGAAACGATGATGCCTGCGGGGAAAACGATTAAATTGTGGATTGGATCGAAAGAAATTATGGTAGACGGTATGCAAGTTAACTTGAAATCGATGCCTGTCATCCATGAAGGGAATTCGTATGCGGCTGAGTCTGTAATTAAACAATACATGATGCCAGCCATGGGAATGAAGTAATTTAAGGGCTAAGCATTGCCATCACCATATGATATGATTGGCTCAAATGTATTTTCTGGAATATGGGGTGGGTTCGTTTGAATGAATGTGTACTGGTTGCCGATGATGATACAAATATTACGGACGTTTGTCGCAGGTATCTGGAACGGGAAGGTTATCTTGTCGTGACGGCTAAGGACGGTTTGGAGGCTATTGAGCTGTGGCACAGCCAAACGCCAAGCTTGATTGTGCTCGACCTGATGATGCCACATAAGAATGGTTGGGAAGTTTGCAACGAGATTCGGCAAACTGAGGATGTGCCCATTGTAATGCTGACGGCCCGGGGGGAGGAGCAGGACCGTCTGATGGGACTGACGATGGGGGCGGATGATTATCTGACCAAACCATTCAGTCCGAGAGAACTTGTTTTGCGTGTGAAGGCAATCCTGCGGAGAATGCGAATTGCGCAGGCATCACCTGTTACAACATCTGAATATACGATCAATTATGAAGGGCTTACCATTGATTTTACCAAGCGTGAAGTGCACATCAGCGGGCAGGCCATTGAATTGACCGTTACAGAGTTTGAGATGTTGTATTTGCTGGCAAGTCACCCGGGTCAGGTGTTCTCCCGTAACCAGATGTTAAGCAAGATTTGGGATTTTAGCTATGAGGGAGATACAACAACGGTGACTGTACATGTTCGGAGATTACGAGAGAAGATCGAACAGAATCCTTCTGATCCAAAATATATTAAAACAGTTTGGGGCATAGGCTACAAGTTTGCGGGTGGTAGTTCATGAAACTTCGCACATACTTGGTGTTGTCCAGTCTCACGGGCATTGGCGTATTATTAATTTGTTTGTTCATCAGTTATTCCAAAATGCTGCTTACAATCGAACAATTGTATTGGTTATCGGCTATAACGGCAGGGGTAGGCTTACTTTCGTTTATTCTTCAATATTTGCTGACTAAGCCATTGGAGAAATCAATTGCACGAATTACACAGCAGACAATACGCATTGCCGAAGGGGATTTCCATACGGAAGTCCCTCTCATCGGTACGCAGGAATTTAAGCTCCTGGCACAGCAATTTAATGAAATGAGTTCCAAGCTGAAGGAAAGTTTTGATCATCTGCATCACTCAGAAACCGCGAGACGAGAGTTGATCGCCAATGTTTCCCATGATTTACGGACTCCCTTGGCATCCATTCAGTCATTCGTCGAAGCGTTGGAGGATGATGTCATTAAGGATAAAGAAACCTTTCAACGTTACCTGAACACGATACGACTTGAGACGAAGCGTTTGGGAGGGCTTATTCAAGATTTGTTTGAGTTATCCAGCCTGGAAGCGCAAGGGGAGGTATTTGACCCTCAGCCTTGTCACGTTGATGAGTTGCTGCTCAGTACGTTGGAGAGTTTTTCGTTTCACCTCGCCGAGAAAACGCTGAACGTTGAAATCGATTTGCCCGATAAATTACCAGCCGCGGTCATGATGCCTGCACAAATGAAGCGGGTCCTTTCCAATTTGCTGCAAAATGCCATTCAATACTCTCCTGTTGAAGGAAAAATCATTCTGGCTGCCGAAGAAAAGGGGCCGTTTATACGAATTTCAGTTACGGATGAAGGGGAAGGCATTGAAGCCGAGGAAACTTCGCGTATATTTGAACGTTTTTATCGAATTGACAAATCACGCAGCAAGAGTAATGGGGGGGCCGGGCTTGGCCTTGCCATCGCTCAATCAATTGTGGAACTCCATGGTGGCGAGATCGGGGTTCAGAGTACAAAAGGAGAAGGAAGCTGCTTCTGGTTCACGCTTCCGATCTACGTCAGTCGTTAACCTTGGTTAATCAAACGTAGTATTTATTCAGGTGGTGAATGACTTGACCAGTGATTTGGTTTTTCTTTTCGGGGTTTTTGGTGCAGGATTGTTATCGTTTTTTGCGCCATGTATTCTGCCGCTGATCCCGGTATACGTGTCTTATCTATCCGGAAGCATCGTCAACGGTACGAATCAGCAGCAGCCTGACACCCATTCGGTTCGGTTGCGGTCCACACTTGTTTTGCGGACATTTTTATTTGTTCTTGGGCTGTCCCTGGTATTTGTTTTACTCGGTTTTGGTTCCGGCATCGTTGGTAATTTGATCTCAAGTCCTGCGTTTATTGCGATCTGCGGAGCCATCGTAGTGCTTTTTGGGATTTATCAAACCGGGTTGATCCGACTATCCTGGCTGGAACGGGAGAGAAAGCTGTCAAACAATCAAGCCAAACGGGGAGGGTATGTCGGAGCGTTCCTGTTGGGTCTAACGTTTAGTTTTGGCTGGACGCCTTGTATCGGGCCTGTGCTGGCGGCCATTCTTGGTATCGCCGCAGGAGAAGGCTCTCCACTGTATGGCGGGTTTCTCATGTTCCTGTATACCCTTGGGTTAGCGATTCCTTTCCTGATTCTGTCCGTTTTTTCGGAATATGTTATGAAGCGGATACGTCGTTTATACAAGTACATGGGTGTCATCAAAATAACTTCCGGCTGTATTCTTATTGTCATGGGACTATTGTTAATGACAGACCGGCTAAACAGCTTAGTGACCTGGTTTCAATAATCATTGGAGGAATTTGGTATGAAGACGGCACGGAAATGGATGGTATCTGTAATCGTATTCACTGGAGTACTATTGATCTTGAGCGCATGTGGATCACAGCAAACAGATACAAAACAAACGGGGTCATCATCAACCTCAGCATCAACATCCGATATGAGTTCGTCAACCATGATGAACAAGGGAGAGACGGCTCCTGAATTTTCATTGCGTGATCTGAAAGGAAACACGGTTGGACTTTCTGATGTTCAAGGCAAGAAAGTGTATGTGAAATATTGGGCTTCCTGGTGTTCCATCTGCCTTGCGGGTTTGGAAGACCTGAATAATCTGGCTGGTCAAAACAATGATTTTCAAGTCATTACGATTGTGACGCCGGACTACAAAGGAGAGAAATCCTCCCAAGCGTTTACCGAATGGTTTGACCAACAGCCATATGATAACATAACTGTTCTTTTGGATGAGAAAGGTGTATGGGCCAAGGAATTTGGTGTAAGAGCGTATCCTAGTTCCTTTTATATTGGCTCTGATGGTATTTTAGCGAAATCGCAGCCAGGGCATGCATCCAATGAACAGATCATGGAATCATTACAAGAGATTTTGTGAGAAGGGAGGAAGTGTCATGAAAAGGACGCTGCTGGGCCTGTGCCTCCTTGTTATAGCGATAGTTGTGTCTGCTTGTGGAAACAGGGGTGAGAGCCATTCAGCTTCATCTTCGATATCCACTCAACCTGTCAAGGCATCGAGTGTCTCTGAGGAAAACCTGAGTAACCTGTACTTGGCAGGAGGCTGCTTCTGGGGTGTGGAGGCATATATGGCTCGTATTCCAGGGGTTCAGGATGTGACTTCCGGTTATGCCAACGGTGAAGGAAAGAATCCAACCTATGAGGATGTTATACGCGGGGACCAGGGGTTTGCGGAGACTGTTCATGTAAAATATGATCCGCAGCAAGTATCTTTGCAGAAATTGCTTGAATCTTATTTTCGAGTTATTGATCCTACCAGCTTGAATAAGCAGGGCAATGATCGTGGAGTTCAGTATCGGACTGGAATATATTATACGTTGTCTGAAGATGCCAAAATCATCGGGCAGGCTGTAGAGGCAGAGCAAGAAAAATATGACCAACCCATCGTAACGGAAGTAATGCCTCTGCAGAATTATTATTTGGCGGAGGAGTACCATCAGGATTATTTGGAAAAAAATCCGAACGGATATTGTCACATTGATATGACTGTCCTGGATGACCTGGAGATTGGAATTGATCCCGCTCAATATCCACGTCCAACAGATGAACAATTAAAGGAACGATTAACAGACGAACAGTATGCGGTCACGGTAAACAATGATACGGAGCATGCGTTCAGTAACGAATACTGGGATAATGAGGAGCCCGGTCTGTATGTGGATATTGCAACGGGAGAGCCGTTATTCACCAGCCGGGATAAGTACGATTCCGGTTGCGGGTGGCCGAGTTTTACAAAGCCGATTGTACCTGAGGTTGTTACCTATACAACGGATACGAGCTTTGGGATGGAACGCACGGAGGTACGAAGCCGGGCAGGTGACATCCACCTCGGTCATGTGTTCGATGATGGTCCCGAAGATCGCGGCGGCAAACGTTACTGTATTAACAGTGTATCGATCCGGTTTATTCCGTTAGACAAGATGGAGGAAGAACGATACGGGTATTTATTGTCTTTTGTCGAGTAGAGAAGGGCAGCTGACTTTATCAAAACATAATAAGGCCATAATTTAGAACGGTTGAGATCTCTCTATGAGGGATTTCGACCGTTTTTTATTTTGCGGCATCTAACAAAAACGAAGGTAGGCTTCAAAGATGGTTCCATCATTGTTATAATTGATAATCATTATCAATTATAGGTGGGTTTTTAGTCACAATGCCAGGGTATTGTGCATGTTTGATTGCTTAGGAGAGGGAGTTTATATGGGAATTCAGAATGACATCAAGCTGTGGGATCAGGTACAGGTTCGCGTGCTAGATGTGCGTCTTATATCACTCGCAACACACGAGTTCATACGCAATTATGTGTTACCAACCAGTGCATTTGTGTATGTTCAAGGCAGGGGGCAGGTCTGGCTGGATGAAGAGGTATGGACTACAAACCAGTTCTTGTTGCTGCATGGGGGAAAAGGAAGACGTCTAACACTTGAAGCGACAGGGGTTATGGAGGTACATCTGATTTTGTACAAATCAACCTTGCCCTCCAATGTGCTTGTGGAGTACCGAATGATGTTGAACCAGCGTAATCCGTTTGAAGAGTCTTGGGCGACAGTGCCGGATCATACACTTGAGCTGCGTGAGCTTGTGCGGAATATACATGAATGTTGGTCAGGGCAGGAGCGAGTGGGCAAAATTCAGGTTAAAGTGTATTTTTTTCAACTCGTACAGCTTGTCTTGTTACAGCGGAGTCGCATGTCTAACGAATTTCAACAGCCTTCGCTTACCGATCAGGTTTTGCGATATATCAAAGCTCATTACCGGGAATCCATCTCACTTGATTTGCTTGCCCAGTCCTTGAGTTACAGTCCGCAATATGTATCACGCAAATTCAAGGAACAGACGGGATGTACACCGACAGAATATGTGATTCGGTTACGAATGGGTGAGGCAAGGAGTCTGCTTGCGTCCACAGAAGCTTCATTACAGGAGATTGCTGCGTATGTGGGTTATATGGACCCGTTTTATTTCAATCGTATATTCAAAAAAGAGATCGGTATCACACCGGGGCAATATCGGTTGAAGCAGCAGGATAACTCGAAATCAGTTTCAAAAAGTACATTAAATGCAACAAATCAATCCATTGTAACAGGAGGGGATGAACGTTATCCTTTAATTGATGATGATAATCATTATCAATATGAGGGAGATGAGGAAATCAACATGTTTAACCATTTTAAATCAGCGATCATGTCGCTTGCGCTTGTACTCACATTGAGTGCTTGTGGAACAGCCCAGCAGGGGGCAGAAACATCCGAAGTTGCTGCTGAACCCGAACAACCGGCAGTCGTGGAAACCCAAATGGTAAATACGACCTTTGGTGAGGTAGAGATTCCTGCACATCCGGAGCGAGTTGCTGCCATTGATTATCTGGGAACGGTGCTTGCTCTTGGTGTCAAACCGATAGGTGGAGGCCAATTTCTGATGAACAGTCCTTATCTTGAAGGTCACATGGATGGTCTTGAAACGATAGGGGATTCCGTTGAACAATTGATGGAACTGGAACCTGATCTCATTATTACATTGAATCCGGACAAGGCTGCTTATGAGAAATACAGCAAGATTGCTCCAACCGTTTCGATCGCATCCATCACATTCCCGACACTGAAAGATGAAGTGAACTATTTCGGTAAAGTCCTTGGCAAAGAAGCGGAAGCAGAGAAGTGGCTGGCTGATTTTGATGAGGAGATTGCCAAAATCAAGCAGGAGGTGCAGAGCGTTGTTCCAGCTGACGCTACATTCTCCGTTATGCAGGAATATGATCGCCAAGTCTTCATATTTGGCAATCAGTCGGGCCGGGGAGGGCGTAACATCTACGAATTGCTTGGATTGCAAGCGCCAAAGAACATTCCATCCGAGTTGATGCAGGGCGCCTACCATGAATTCTCCATAGAATTGCTTTCGAAGTATGCCGGAGATTACATTGTGCTGACCAGCAAGTCTCAGCTAAAAGATCTTCAGGCAGATCCGATCTGGGGTTCATTGCCTGCTATCAAAAATGGAAAAGTGTACATATGGACGGAAGAACAATCCTGGTTCCGTGACCCTATTGCCTTGTTGAAACAGACACAGGATCTGGCTGAATGGATTATTGGACTTAATACACCGTCTAAGTAAGGAACTTCAAAAAAACCGTGCCGCCCATTTTGCTGAGCAGCACGGTTTTTTATATTCTTATGTAGGACTGAACAGTAGAGGGGATTAGCTGTCTGTACGGAGATGAAGTAGCAGTGTGAATACCGTATAAGAGTTTATTCGCTCTTTTGTTCGTTCTGAATTTCTTGCAGATCCTCCAGCTGGAGTGTAAGGTCGTTCTCGGGGTTTGCACTCACAATGACTTCTGACTGTGATTGTTGCTGACCTGGCTGATTCGACTTGGCGGCAGGTTTAATCACGTAGAGACTTTGAACGGAGTTGAGCAGGCTGGCAGGGGTGTCTTCATACGTTTCCAGGAAGAGTACATAGTCTTTGGTAGGAATCAGCTTGAGGTTGTCATCATTAATAATCTCGGTGTTGCCTAGTTGTCCGCCAAGTTGCTTCACTTCAAGTTTTTCCCCGGCAGTGTAACCGCCTTTATAGGATTCAGCGACCTGAATCGTGTGGATCGTATAGATTTTGTCAAAAGAAGATGGCTCTCCGCCCGGATCGGACGCGGGGGTTAACTCGTTTTCATTAGCAGCATCAGTAACTTGTGCGATATCGTTTAAAGCTTCCACACGAGTCTCAACAACACTGCCTTTCACAATCGTATTTGCTCTCTCGGACAGGTCGCCAATGCTGGCATAACTCGGGTAATCTTCAGAAGCAATAATGGTCATGGGTGCATCGGATGTGGACGCGGTAGGTGTAACAGAAGAACATCCAACAGCAGATAAAATGGAAATGGAAGAGAGAAGCAGCGTTAATACTCGATTTTTGTTCATGGATAGGGATCCTCCTTGGATTTTTGGGATAAGTTCGTAGCGGATTAGTACTTGGATCTTACGTTATTGATATCAAAAGTTTGGGGTTGGGTCATGGAATTGCGGTTGCGGGAGTAAGACATAATGGAAGGACTGCTTGTTGTTGGGTTGTCACCGAGCCAGATGGAGTGACCGAGTTCGTGGACAAATACGCTTTGAATGAAGTTGGATAAGTTGGTTGCGTCAGGGGTGATTGTGGATGCATTGAGTTCGATGCGGAAGCTTACGACTTGACTGCCGGATACGGAGGCGTAGTTGACACCATATGCTGTATTATTGAAGTTTCCTGCGGTGATGGTGTTTGGGGAGTTACTTGTTTTGGTGAATTTAACTTTGGCACCTGCATTGTTCCAGTTGGTAAGGGAAGCGTCCATGGGAGTCTGCCATGAGGAGGCGTAATTATACGTACGAATGGGAATGGTGGTGCTGGGATAACCGTAGGTCAGAAAGGTTGCCGCATAGATGGTACTGCCAAACATCGCAATCGCTGAGAACAACATGATGCTCATTAAAAACTTCCTTTTCATACTTAAAACCTCCAATAAATGTATTTTATTCTCTATTATAGTAACAAGTAATATTTGAGTTGAAATGAGTCCGAGGTCGTTGTTTTTGTCGTGAAAAACATGAAATATATCTAGATCAGACCCTAATGGTGTCAAAATAAGTCATTTTCTGTTCGATATGCATGCATAATTTCCCTGAAATAACAGACAATACGTACAACTTCTCACAGGGAAAGGTAGTGCTTGAGCATGTGCAACCGTTTTTCATTGGCAGCCGATTTGGACCAAGTCAGAGATCATTTCAAGATTCAGCGAGTGATGTATTATTACAAAAACCGCTACAATATCAGCCCAACCCAGCATACGCCAATTATTTTGCATCAGGATGGTGAGCGTGTATTGGATGAGTTCCGGTGGGGGTTCATTCCATTCTGGGGGCGTGATGCCGTTAACGCAAATCTCATGACGGTACATGAGAATCCTTCCTATTACAAACTGGTAGAGACCAAACGCTGCGTCATTCCCTGCAATGGATTATATTACTGGCGGCAAGAGGGCAAGAAAAGTTATGCAGTTCGTGTTGTCATGCCGGATCGCGGTCTGTTCGGTATTGCTGGGTTATACGAGGTGTGGAGAGATACGCGGAAAGAGCCGCTTCGGACCTGCACGATGCTTATGACAGGCGCGAACATGGTTACACGTGAATTTGGCAGTAAAATGCCGGCGATCCTCTCCGAAGAAGAGATCAACACTTGGCTTGATCCGGCTAATACACGAGTGACACAATTGCTACCGCTATTGAAATCTTATAACAGTACAGAGATGAATCTGTATCCAGTCACCCCAATGGTCGCCAACGATGAACACGATTGTTACGAATGCGTGGAAGAGATGGATCAGAAGCTGGCTTACGTTCGGAGTTTCTGAATATCCTTTGGATGATGTGAAGAAGATGAAGAGGGCTGAGAGTCTGGAGACACTCTGCTCTTTTTTTCCTTTCAGAAAATGAAAAGTTGCAATTGCGGTGAAACGTAACTATAATCATTACAGTAAGTGGACGCATATATTCATATATCTATTAAAAGAGATATTTATAATCAGGAGGGAACCACGAATGAATCCAAAGTTTAACCAGATGTTTGAACAAGTTTCACTGCCGACTGGTATTACACTGAAAAACCGTATCGTGCTCGCTCCCATGACTCATATGTCCTCGAATGCTGATGGTACAATATCCGACGCTGAACTTGCTTATTATGCACGTCGCACCGGTGGTGCGGGCATGTCGATTACGGCTGTAGGGCATGTAACAGAGTATGGCATTGGTTTCCCGGCTCAGTTTGGCGTATATGATGACCGCTTCATTCCTGGTCTAAAGAAACTGGCTGACACCATGAAACAACAAGGCTCCGTTGCCGTATTGCAAATTTTCCATGCGGGCCGTCTGACACCTGAACAAGCTGTACCTGCGGGTCAAGTGGTTGCTCCTAGTGCGGTTGCGAGTGAGCGTCCAGGATCACCTGAACCAAGAGAATTGACGGATGCCGAGATTACTTCCATTATCAAAGACTTTGGTGAAGCGACACGTCGTGCAATCGAAGCCGGATTTGATGGTGTTGAGATTCACGGTGCTAATGGTTATCTGATCCAGCAATTCTTCTCCCCGCATTCCAACCGACGTGAAGATCGTTGGGGCGGAAGTGTAGAGAAACGTCTGACATTCCCGCTTGCTGTAGTGGATGAGATTCAGAAAGTGGTTGCCGAACATACGAAACTGCCGTTCATCATTGGTTACCGTTTCTCCCCGGAAGAACCGGAAACACCGGGACTCACAATGGAAGACACGTATGCACTGGTGGATGCATTGAAAGATAAAAATCTGGATTACCTGCACGTTTCCCTGAACGAATTCTGGTCCAAGCCAAGACGTGGCGAAGCAGATACGCGTTCTAGAATGGAATTCATCCTGGATCGTGTGAACGGCAAATTGCCTGTAATTGGCGTAGGTTCAATTCATACGGCAGATCAGGCCGCTGAGGCACTCCAAACGGGAGTACCTTTGCTGGCTCTTGGACGTGAATTGATTATCGAGCCGGATTGGGTCGAGAAAATCGAGAGCGGACGTGAAGAAGACATTGAAACGATTCTGACCAAATCGGATCAGGAACGTCTGGTTATCCCTGACGGATTGTGGAATGCAATTATCCACACACCGGGCTGGTTCCCTATGGCAGAAGATAAATAAGATACACTTCAGAACTGGAATGGAGGGGGCGAAAGCTCCCTCTTTTTGCACATGGTCCAAATTCTCCTTGTCATCGCTCTGTGGTATGATGGATGAACAGGATCAACTGGATAATCAACGGTTTGGAGTGAAGGAATATGCTCGTAGCTGAACGGTATGAGAAAATAGTGGAATGGGTGGATACGCAAGGCAGCATGCGTGTGACCGAACTTAGTGAGCGCTGCGGGGTGACGGAAGAGACGATTCGTCGTGATCTGGACAAGCTCGAACAGGCGGGCAGGCTCAGACGGTCCCATGGCGGGGCGGTCAGCGTAAAATACAAGGATGAGTTACAGTCGGAGATTCCGTATCCGGAACGGGCTGTAGCCCATGCCGAAGAGAAGCGCAGAATTGCAAGCGAAGCGGTGAAAATGGTGGAATCCGGCGACCGGATCGCCTTGGATGCAAGTACAACGGCGTGGTATATGGCGGCAGGATTGCCAAACATTCCACTGACGGTATTAACCAACTCGATTAAGGTCGCCGCTGAGCTGAGTAACAAGGAGCAGATTCGTGTGATTGCCACAGGTGGGCAATTGGCTTCGAAGTCACTGTCTTTTGTAGGACCACTGGCGGAACGTTCGCTTGATGCCTATCATGTGGATAAAGTATTCCTGTCTTGTAAAGGTGTGCATCTGACCAAAGGCATCAGTGAATCCAATGAATTACAGGCTTTGGTGAAGCAGAAAATGATCCATATTGCGGATGAGGTCATTCTACTTGCAGATTCCAGCAAATTTAACATACAGGCGTTTACCAGAGTTGCTGAGATGAGCAGTGTGGGCAAAGTGATTACAGATCAGGGTGTAGATGAAGAGCACGTTAGCGCATTGATCGAGCAGAATATTACGTGTATACGTGTGTAAACAAGAAAGGAATGAATGTCATGAAACATCCTTTTCATCTGAAAGCGGTATGGAATGGTGGGCGTAACAGTGAGGGAACAATCGATGCAGGTGGATTAAAAACGGTCATATCGATTCCGCAGGAGATGGGCGGACCCGGTACGGGAACTAACCCGGACGAGATGCTGCTGGGTGCAGCCTCCACCTGTTACCTGATCACGCTGGCAGCGATGCTGGAGCGTTCGGATATTACGCCAGATGAATTAACGCTTGAATCGGAAGCAACGGTAGATGTTACGAATAACGTATTTACGTACGAACGGATCGTACATAGACCTCGGATTGTGCTCAGCGCAGATGCCTCTGAGGCGGATCTGACCAAGGCTGAGCACTTGGCGCATAAGGCTGAATCCTCCTGCATGATCTCCCGAGCGGTGGCAGGTAATGTCCAGATGGAGACACAACCAGTCATTGTTACTACAGGTGCTAACGCGGTGTGATATACTGAAGAGTAGACGATTCAAGTTGTCATTTGTGTAAAATAAGGAGTAATTCGGTATGAACACACAGAAGCGCAAGACTAACCGCTGGGTACGTTTAACACGTGCTATGAAGCTGAATTTTCTCAAATTGTTACGTGCTCCCGGAGGTGCCCATAAAGTATCTACCGGATTTGCCATAGGGTTCGGACTGGAACTGATCGTGATCTCGACGGCTTCCCTGATATATCTCGTATTTTATCCGATTGTGCGACTGTCTGGGGGTTCGGTGCCAGCAGCCATTGTTGGTAATGTGATCGGGAAACTTACGTTTTTACCTATTATCCTGATGCCGCTCGCGAAACAAATTGGCTCATGGATATTGCCTGCTCACAGCATGGGACAGGGACCGGTACATGAGAGTGCATTCATGGAGCTGTTTCGCGGGAACTGGTCGGCCGTGAGTGAATTGTTGCTTGGTGGACTGGATATTCTGGCAGGCATGTCCGTGTTTGGTGTCATTCTGGGTGTGATTTCGTACTTTGTCGTAAAATTCTTCTACGTCAGAGCGCTCAACCGGCGTTATGAACGCCGGTTGGAGAAACGCCGACAAGCGGATATCGCTTCGGTATCACCTCCGGTATTAATCAGGAAGCCATCACAATCATAATGGGTAGCATCAACATGGATGCAGCGGTGGTCCACAGAATACAGCGGGATACAAACTGCGGAGAAGCATTGAACTGTTCAGCCAATATAACGGCATTCACTGCGGTCGGCATCGATGCGAGGATCAGCAGCACACTGAACAACGTGCCTTCGACCTGAAGCGCGGTCAGTATCAGCCAGGACAGGATTGGCGCAGCTGCGAGACGGACTACAAGCCCGGTCCAGAAAGCTCGGCGTACATTGGGCAACCAAGGCACCGTTGCACCTTTTGGTCTGAGCATCTGTGCTCCCAGAATGGCGAGAACGACAGGGGAGTAGCCCGCAGCCAGCATGGAGATGCCTCCATCGAGTGCTTCAGGCAGGCTCAGATTGGACGCACGCAACGCAATGGCGATGCCAGCAGCATAGATGGATGGCATGCGGAAAACGGACAGGATCGCATCTTTCACCGTGAATTCGGATCGCGCGGCAAAAAAGATACCTACCGTATTAACAATGATCATCTGTCCAATGACGTAGACGGAAGCCTTGTCCAGTCCAAGTTGACCAAAGGCAAGCAGTACAAGCGGGAGCCCGTAATTCACGCAGTTTGTAAACGTGGAGACGAGGGTGAGACCCGCTTTTTCGCTTGCACCCAGACGGAACACCCGGCTTAACAGCTCGGCGAGGGCCCACAGAGCAATCAGATTAATAATAGAGAACCAGAACGTGCTAGTGACGTCCGTCCAGGTAATCTCGGCATGCAGCAATGTATTGAAGATGAGCGCAGGGCTCAAAATATAAAGGGAAAAGGTCGAGAGCGACCGGGTATCCCAATTCTTGAAGCGTTTTAACAGAATACCTCCAATCACGGGAAGTGATATCGGCAGGAACACATGATATAACGTGAGTAAAAATGAGTGAAGCAATGCAATTCAGTCCCTTCTGGATGAAAAACCTATCTTATCATAGCAGAAGATGCACCTCATATGAATGGATTTCAGTATGATGATGTGTAGTAATCGCCTTGCTTAACTAAGGATTTCCCTGATGGGTAGCGACAGCGGATTGCTATTTTGATATGGCAGATTTATTATAGAAGAGGTGCAACAAGATTACATACACATAGAGGAGGAAACTGTAATGAGTGAATCAAAACGCTTGCTCGTACTTGCTGGCTCTTACGCCGAAGCGGAAAATGAGGGCATTTATGCATATGAATTGAATGAGGATACAGGCAGCTTGTCCAAGCTTGACGGCATCGCTGGGGTGAAAAACCCAACGTTTGTCAACGTGGATGCTGAAGGAAACAAACTGTATGCGATTGGTGAAACAGCATCAGCTGAAGGCAACAAAATGTCTGAAGCGGTAGCTCTGAGCATTGATCCTTCTACAGGAAAATTAACGTTGCTGAACCGGAATGACTCCATTTCAGCTCCACCATGTCATATCCAGCGTGATCCTTCCGGCAAATACTTGATCCTGTCCAGCTACCACGGTGGTCTGGTAGGTCTGCAAGCCTTGACGGATAACGGTGAAGTTGGAGCGCTTCTGGACGAGAAGAAACATGAAGGACAAGGTGCGCATCCTGAACGTCAGGACAAGCCACATGTTCACTCCGCATTCTTCAGCCCGGATGGAAAATACATGATGGTACAGGATCTGGGCGCAGATAACATCGCGATCTATTCCATTGATGCAGACAAAAATGAACTTGTGCTGCACAGTGAAACCAAAACACATCCGGGAGCAGGCCCACGTCACTTGGCGTTCCACCCGAATGGTCAGTTCGCATATGTCATCAATGAAGTGGATTCTTCCATTACTTCGTTCAAATATGATGCAGCAGCGGGCACGTTGACTGAATTGTCTACTGTATCCACACTGCCTGATGGATATGATGGCAAAGAGAATACAACAGCCGAAATCACGGTTTCCAATGATGGACGTTATGTATATGGTTCTAACCGTGGACATGACAGCATCGTTGTATTTGCAGTAGATGCAGACAAAGGTCACCTGACACTGGTTGAGCATGTATCTGCAGAAGGTGAGCATCCGCGTCACTTTGCTCTGACACCTAACGGCAAATTGCTGATCGCAGCTAACCGTGATACGAACAACCTCGTGACATTCACGGTAGACCAGGAGAGCGGACGTCTGAAATACACAGGTCACAGCACAGGTGTATCCAAGCCGGTATGCGTGAAACCTGTATATCTGTAAAATGATAAATTTCTAAACCAGCCATGGCTGGATTGAAAATGAAACGATAAAGATAAAGACCTTGCCATGTGGCGGGGTCTTTTGTATTGAATATCTAATTGGATGATTAGGCTGCTGTTCAGCTGTAAGCGGGTGGATTGGAATAGAGGTTTAATTCTATATTTGATTCACCTAACAACGAAAAATTATCAATAGTATCGCCCAAGTAACTACCCCACTTCAAAGTGCGTACTTCCTGAATGGATAGTCAGGGTCTACAATGAGTGAGTAGCCAAAACAAACACTGCATGCATCTAAACAGACAAATTGGTGCAGGCTAAATATCTGATTATTATTTTTACAGGAACGAATCATACTTGAACAACAAAGGAGAAATAAATGATGAAATTGCAATTGGCGCTTGACTTGGTAAATATCCCTGAAGGTATCGCACTGGTTAAAGAGGTTGAACAATATATTGATATCGTTGAGATTGGTACACCAATCGTTATTAATGAAGGTTTGCATGCCGTAAAAGCGATGAAAGAAGCATTCCCTAATCTGCAAGTTCTTGCAGACCTTAAAATCATGGACGCTGGTGGTTATGAAATCATGAAAGCTGCTGAAGCTGGTGCGGATCTGATCACTGTGCTTGGGGCAACCAATGACAGTACGATCAAAGGTGCAGTAGCAGAAGCGAAGAAACAAAACAAACAAGTTCTTGTGGACATGATCAACGTGCCTAACCTTGAACAACGTGCTCGTGAAATTGATGCGCTTGGCGTAGATTACATCTGTGTACACACAGGTTATGATCTGCAAGCTGAAGGACAAAGCCCGTTCGAAGATCTGCAAACGATCAAAGCAGCTGTGAAAAATGCTAAAACGGCTGTTGCTGGTGGAATCAAGCTGGAAACATTGCCAGAAGTAATCAAAGCGCAACCGGATCTGGTTATTGTAGGCGGCGGTATCACAGGACAAGCAGACAAAGCGGCAGTTGCAGCTGAAATGCAACGTCTCGTTAAACAAGGGTAAGCAGATGAGCAAAACACAGTACGCAGCTGACATCTTGAAGGAGCTGGAACGTACGTTAAGCCAGATCGACGATGCAGAGATGCAAGCGATGGCTGAGCACATTCTGGCTGCAGAACAGATTTTTGTAGCAGGAGCAGGCCGGTCAGGACTTATGGGAAAGGCTTTTGCCATGAGACTGATGCAGATGGGGCTTCGTGTATATGTGGTGGGCGAGACCGTAACACCTGGGATCAGCTCGAAGGATTTTCTCTTGCTTTGCTCTGGCTCAGGAGAGACAGGCAGTCTGGTAGCCATGGCTCAAAAGGCTAGTCAGGCAGGTGCACCTGTAGGTCTGATTACGATCAAGCCAGAGTCCACGATTGGGCAATTGGCAACTACGGTCGTGCGCCTTCCGGCTTCGGCCAAAGAGGACACAGCAACTTCCGGAGCGGATGTAACCATTCAGCCGATGGGCTCGTTGTTTGAACAAGGACTGTTAATCGGTATGGATGCTCTCATCCTTACGATGATGGAAATGAAGGGTATGACCGGAGCGGATATGTTTGGCCGCCACGCAAACCTGGAATAGTGAATAGATGAAAGACCGGAATCCTTTGATTATGAAGGGTTCTGGTCTTTTCTGCGATGCATAGTCATTCATCTGTATAGGTTTTATCCGTGATTCTCAGTTAAACTTTGCATCCCGACCAGGCTGTAGTAGAATTAATAGATAGCTGTATCGAATGAATGTACTTATTACATCATGCATGGAGCGGAAAGCTTACTTCGTGTGAAGTGTCCCCGTGATATGCGTAATATACGCGATATAAGATTGAAGATGAGGGGGCTCGGAGCTATGGCATCCGAAGTGAAGGAACGGATTAATCTGAAAGAAATCAACTGTGAGAAGGAATTGACCCTTGCGGTGATCGGTGGCAAATGGAAACTGATTATTTTGTGGCATTTGGGTCTGGAAGGTACCAAACGTTTCAGTGAGCTGAAACGCCTAATCCCTCATATTACCCAGAAGATGCTGACCAACCAGCTACGTGAGCTGGAGGAAGACAAGCTGATTGAGCGCAAGGTATATGCAGAAGTCCCTCCTCGGGTGGAGTATACGTTGACCGATCACGGTCAAAGTCTGATGCCCGTCCTGCACGCGATGTATAACTGGGGTAAAAACTATGGTGAAAATGTAATTTGGAAAGAAAGCTAAATAAGTTATATTCAGAATGACCGCTAGGTAAATGGATTCTTCCATAAACCAGCGGTTTTTTAGTTGCTTTCAAACCATGGTCACATGAGCAAAAGTTTATACGAAACGGAGAGGACAGAAACAGCTTGAAGAAGCGAAGCGTTCGCATTTATCCCCGGATTTTCCCTTTGGAAAAGGGATCAAAAAAATCTGGGGATAACGGCGATCAGAAGGCTATTCTGTCATTGGAGTGATACGGATAAACTAATTTGTCATCTGGACCCTAGGTCTCATTTTAGGAGATGTCATGTATAGATGAGCAGAATATGATACGATGAGAGATATTGGAAATGCAAGGAGGATGACATATACAGATGGAAAAAATACGTACACGTGCTGAGGTAAACCCAGAAACCACTTGGGATCTGAAAGACTTGTTTGTAAACGATGTAGAGTGGGAGCAGGAGCTTCGATCACTTCCTCAGGCTGCTGCCCAGATCGCAACGTTCAAAGGACGTCTTGGCGAAGGCGCTGAACAATTGCTGGCTTGTCTGGATGCGCGCGAAGCTTTGCAGGAGCGGATCGCCAAGACGGCTTCTTATGCCCGCTTGAAGCAGTCAGAGGACAGCACCAATCCGGTCAATATTGAGAATTCAGCTAAAGCAGGAGATATCCTATCAAATCTGTCGTCGTCCTTGTCTTTTGTCAATTCGGAGATCGTTGATCTGCCGGAGGGAACCGTTGAACGTTACCTTGAAGAACTTCCGGGATTGGAACCGTATGCGCGCAGTTTGGAGCGTTTGATTCGAGAAAAAGAACATCGGCTTACGCCCGAGACCGAGAAGGTACTCGCTTCACTTGGAGAGGTGCTGGATTCGCCATACCGTATCTATCTGCGCGGTAAACTGGCAGACATGACGTTTGACGATGCTCTTGATGGAGAGGACAATAATCGTCCACTGTCCTGGTCATTCTATGAAAATAATTATGAGATGTCATCTGATACCAAGCTGCGCCGTTCTGCTTATGCTGCATTCAGCTCGACATTAAATGATTACAAAAATACGTTCGCAGAAGGTTATGCAACTGAAGTGAAGAAACAGGTTGTTTTATCCAGGCTGCGTGGTTACGACGATGTTACAGATATGCTTCTCAGCCCACAGCAAGTGAGCAAAGAGATGTACAATAATATTCTGGATATTATCCAGCAGGAACTCGCACCTCATATGCGCAGACTGGCGGCTCTCAAGAAACGTGAGCTGGGTCTGGACAAACTGATGTTTTGTGATCTGAAGGCGCCGCTTGATCCTGAATTTAGCCCTGCCATTACATATGATGAGGCGTGCACACTCATTCGAGAAGCACTTGATGTGCTTGGGCCGGAGTACGGCGAGATCGTAGAGCGCGCATTCAGTGATCGCTGGGTGGATTACGCAGATAACGCAGGCAAATCAACAGGGGCATTTTGCTCCTCGATATATGGTTCACATTCCTATATCTTAATTTCATGGGCGAACAATATGCGCGGAGCATTTACACTTGCCCATGAAGTGGGGCATGCAGGCCACTTCATGCTTGCGGGACGTTACCAACGGCTTACGAATACACGGCCATCTCTTTATTTCATTGAGGCGCCGTCGACCATGAATGAAATGCTGCTGGCCGATCATCTATTGAAGCGTTCCGATAATCCGAGAATGCGTCGCTGGGTCATTTTGCAATTGTTGAACACGTATTACCATAACTTCGTTACACATCTGCTGGAAGGTGAATTACAGCGCAGGGTGTACGCACGCGCAACCAATGATGAGCCCATTACGGCGAAGACGTTGAGTCAACTCAAGGGAGACATCCTTTCCGAATTCTGGGGACCTGATCTGGTAATTGATGAAGGGGCCAAGCTCACGTGGATGAGACAGCCTCATTATTATATGGGACTATATCCGTATACCTATGCGGCAGGCTTGACGGCTTCCACAGCGGCTGCACAGCAGATTCGTGAAGAAGGACAGCCTGCGGTAGATCGCTGGCTTGATGCACTCAAAGCTGGTGGAAGTCTCACACCACAGGAGTTAATGAAGCTTGCGGGTGTGGATATGTCCGGACCTGAGCCGATTCGCTCTGCGGTTGCTTATGTCGGCAGTCTGGTCGACGAACTTGAACGTCTGTATTCCTGATCTGGTTCATATAGTATACGGACAAGGCAGAACGGGTTGTCTGCATGCACCGCCTTCCTTGCGTGGGGGGCGGTGTATCTTATTTTTGCAAGGGGAAAGGAACGATGATGAATGGCGTTAACAAGCGTGTCCTCATCGATGGGCCGATTAAGCGTAGACGGCTTTGGTGTGTTTGACGACATGAATGGAGTACCAGGTTTTGAAGGCAATCAGGGTGGTTTTTTTTCGGGATTTAGTGAGTTTGCTGCAATGAATGCATTTGCTTCGATTTTTATTGGCGCCATATTTCTCATCATTGCGGGAGTCATTGTTTTTGTTATTATTTCAGGCATACGCTCAGGGATGTCAAATAACGCGGCAGCTTTGTTAACCCTGCACTCAACGGTGGTGGCCAAACGAACGGAAGTCTCAGGTGGTAGCGGCGATAGCAGTGCGACTACCCGGTATTATGTTACATTTGAGTTCGACAATGGGGAGCGCACTGAACTGATTGTTGGCGGAAATCATTATGGGATGATGGTGGAAAATGATCGAGGGATGCTGACGTATCAGGGGACACGCTTCAAGCATTTTGAACGAGATGTACAGCCCCAGTCGGGGATGAGTAAAAGCCAGTTTTATACGTGAAAAAAGAAATGCGGCTCCTCCCAGTTGGGAGAGAGTCGTTTTTGGTATACACAAAAGAAAGAAAAACCGGAGGGTATTCAAACGCTTACAATGGTGATATACTCGTAAAATAAAGTAAAACAGTATTAAACAAAAACAAACAAACAATAAATACAGAATAAAGTACAGAGTTACGGTCTGAATCAAGGGATACCGTTTGGAAAATAGGATTGGTTCGAAAGGTTGGTGAAGCGCGGTGAGTGTGCTGGCTTATGATTTGGGCGCTGGGAGCGGGAGAGCGCTACTGGGACATCTGAATGATCGAGGGATCGAAACAAGCGAAATTCATCGGTTCAAGAATGAACCAGTGAAGATTGGCGAGCGGATGCACTGGGATATTCTGCGATTGCATCATGAATTGTTGCAGGGGCTTGCCCTTGTGAAACAGCAGGGAGAACAGCCGGAGAGCCTGGGGATCGATTCCTGGGGCGTTGATTTTGGTTTGCTTGGCAGTAATGGTGAGTTGCTTGGTAACCCGTATCATTACCGTGATACACAGTTTAACGGCATGATGGATCAGGTACGCCAAGAGCTGAGCTCCCAGCGAATCTTCGAACGTACAGGGATTCAGTTTCTTAGCTTTAATACCTTGTATCAATTGGCAACGCTTCAACGCAGCGGCTCCCCGTTACTTCAGGAAGCAGAGCGTTTTCTCATGATTCCGGATTTGCTACGTTATTTCCTGACAGGGGAAGCGGTGAATGAGTTCACCAATGCAACCACAACACAATTATACAATCCATCAGCGGGGCAGTGGGATAGTGAGTTGCTGGCGCATATTCGTATTTCGGAGAAACTGTTTGGTGAAGCCGTGCTGCCAGGTACCCTTGTTGGACAATTGCGAAGCAGTATCTGTAACGATCTGGGATTGTCCCCGATTCCCGTGATCGCTGTTGCGGAGCATGATACGGGTTCAGCCGTTGTGGCTGTTCCTGCAACGGAACGTTCATTTGCTTATCTGAGCTGTGGAACCTGGTCCCTGATGGGTACGGAGATAGATCATCCTGCGATAAGTAGCCAGAGTCTGGCCTTGAACTTCACGAATGAAGGCGGGGCGTGCGGAACATTCCGTCTGCTGAAGAACATTATGGGACTATGGATTTTGCAGGAAAGCATGCGGGAGTGGGAGCGCCAGGGGCAGGGAATTAGCTATGATGCGTTATTGGCGCAGGCGGAACAAGCACCTCCATTTGCCAGTTTGTTTGATCCGGATGATGAACTATTCATGCCAGCAGGAGATATGACGACCCGTATACGTCAGTATTGCCGTGATACAGGGCAAGTGGTACCAGAGGATCAGGGGGCTATTGCCCGGGCAATTCTGGAGAGTCTTGCATTGAAGTATAGAAGAGTTCTGGAATGGACGGAGCAATTGTCGGGTCAGGCGTTCAACGGATTGCATATGGTCGGTGGAGGCATCCAGAACCGCCTGTTATGTCAGTGGACTGCAAATTCCATTGGTAAGCCGGTATGGGCAGGTCCAGCAGAGGGAAGTGCCATCGGGAATATGGCTGTGCAATGGATGGCGAGCGGAGCTTTTAAAGATATCTGGGAAGCTCGTAAGGCCATTCGTGATTCATTTCCGGTAACTGTGTATGAGCCGCAGGACGGATCAATCTGGGAAGATGCTTATGGCAGATTTCTGCGTGTGATGGCTTCATCTAATTCACAAGCGGGGAGTGAGGTGTAACATGCTGGCAGCCGAGCGGTATGACCGGATTGTGGAGATGGTGAATGTAAAGGGCAGTATGCGTGTATCCGAGCTTAGTGAGCGCTGCCGGGTGACGGAGGAAACGATCCGGCGGGATCTGGATCGTCTGGAACAGGCAGGACGACTGCGCCGGTCTCACGGTGGTGCAGTAAGTGTGAAGGAAGATCAACCCGAGATCCCTTACCGGATCAGGGAGACAACCCATGCGGAAGAGAAAAAACGGATTGCACAAGCGGCTCTGGCGATGATTAATCCGGGTGATCGCATTCTGTTGGATGCGAGCACAACGGCAGGTTATATGGCAGCGAATATGCCGGATTTCCCGCTGACGGTCTTAACCAACTCGATCCAAATCGCTACTGAACTCAGCAACCGTGACAAGGTTGAGGTCATCTCAACAGGGGGCCAGTTGGCATCTCGCTCGTTGTCTTTTGTTGGGCCGCTCGCGGAGCGTTCTCTGGAAACGTATCACGTGGATAAAATGTTTATGTCGTGCAAAGGTGTACATCTCGAAGGTGGCGGAATCAGTGAATCCAATGAACTCCAGGCAAGGCTGAAGCAGAAGATGGTTGGCATATCCGATCAGGTCATCTTACTTGCAGATGCCAGTAAATTTGGTGTCCGTGCTTTTGCCCGAGTATCCGGATTAAATGCAGTCCATACGATCGTTACCGATCAGCCATTGGAGGCTGAACAGACAGAACGTTTGAGCGGATACGATATTGGTATCATCACGGTTTAATCTTTTGGATTTTATCTATATAAATTGAACTAAACATTTACACGAAACGGAGTGTCCAGTGTAAATATTCTTAGTCAATTTATCTACTAATCAGTTAATAGGAGCGTGTAATTATGAAGGTCTCCTTATTCATTACCTGCCTCAGCGATGCCATCTATCCCCGAGTGGGGGAAGCCATGGTCAGATTGCTCGCCGCTCATGGCGTTCGGCTGGATTTTCCGCCGGTGCAGACCTGCTGCGGTCAGCCTTCCTACAATAGCGGGTACTGGGATGAGACTCGGGTAGCGGCCAAAACGATTCTTGAAGCATTTGACGACAGTGATTTTGTGGTATGTCCTTCGGGATCGTGTACGTATATGATTCATCATTATCCCGAGCTGTTCGCGGATGAACCAGTATGGTTGGAGAAGGCAAAACGATTGGAAGCCAAAGCTTATGAGTTTACTCAATTCCTCGTTCAGGTGCTCGGGATAACCGATCTGGGCGCACATTTTCCGCACAAAGTAACCTATCATCCATCCTGTCATGGCAGCCGTCTGCTTGGTGTGAAGGATGAGCCGATGGCGCTACTATCTCAAGTAAAAGGTCTGGAATTGGTTCCGCTCCCATTTGCTGAGGATTGCTGCGGGTTCGGGGGCACGTTTGCCATCAAAATGTCCGATATTTCAGGAGCGATGGTGACGGAGAAGGTCGATCATGTCAAAGAGACACAAGCCGAAGTATTGGTGGGGCTGGACATGGCCTGTCTGATGAATATCGCAGGTAATCTGCGTTATCGGAATGAACCGGTGCGTGTAATGCATTTGGCGGAACTACTGTATGAGGGGGTGCGAACAGGATGAGCCAACCGGGAGTTATGGATACTACGGTCAAAGAACGTGCCGGACTGGCCTTGAATGATGATTTTCTGCGAAAAGCAGTCAAATTCACGACAGAACGTTTGCGTAACGGGAAGAAATCTGCCTCAGAAGAACATGGAAATTGGGATGAATGGCGGGAGCGTGGCCGTCAGATTCGTCTGCATACGATTGCGTATCTGGATTATTACCTGAATGAATTTGTGAATAACGCCCGTGCGAACGGGGTTCATATTCATTTTGCAGATACATCGGTGGAAGCAGCGGCGATTGCGCTGGATATTGCGGCGCACAAGCAGGCTTCTACGGTGGTGAAGTCCAAATCGATGGTGTCGGAGGAAGTGCACCTGAATCATGTATTGGAGTCGGCGGGCATTGAAGCTATCGAGACCGACCTGGGTGAATACATCATTCAGCTGGCAGGCGAGGCGCCATCTCATATTGTCATTCCAGCCATCCATAAGAACCGCTACCAGATTGCAGAGTTGTTATCGAAGGAAGCGGGTGAAATTCTGGAGCCGGACACAACGGTACTTGCTGGATTTGTTCGCAAAAAGCTGCGTGAGAAATTCCTTGAAGCAGATATCGGCATGACCGGCTGCAATTTTGCAATTGCAGAGACGGGTTCCATGGTTTTGTTCGAAAATGAAGGCAATGCCCGTATGGTATCCACTGTTCCGAAAACGCAGATTACACTGATGGGCATGGAGCGGATCATCCCGTCGTGGACGGATCTGGAAGTCATGGCAACCTTGTTGCCACGCTCCGCAACAGGTCAGAAACTAACGATGTACATGTCAGGCATCACAGGTCCTCGCCGCACAGCGGATGCTGATGGGCCGGATGAAATGCATATTATTATCGTGGACAACGGTCGATCTTTACAGCTCGGTGATCCTGAATTCCAGGAGTTGCTGAATTGTATTCGCTGTGGTGCTTGTCTGAATGCTTGCCCGGTATATCGTCATATTGGAGGTCATGCCTACGGTGGGACGTACAGTGGTCCAATTGGCGCAGTACTGACACCTGCACTTAATGGCAACATTGATGAATGGAACGATATTGCGGGTGCTTCGAGTCTGTGCGGAGCCTGTTATGAAGCATGTCCAGTTAAAATTCCATTGCATGATATGCTCGTTTATCTACGTAGGCGTAAAGTGGAAGACGGTCATGGAAACAAAATGGAAAGCATGGGCATGAAGGGTTTTGCCGCCGTGGTTTCCAATTCCAAACGTTTCAGTGCGGCCATACGTCTGGGACAGATCGGGCAGAAGGCAGTTGTACGCAACAACGGCATTTCAATCAAATTGGGTCCACTTAAAGGCTGGAACAATTATCGGGTTGCCCCAAGCCTCGCCAAGAAATCCTTCCGGCAGCAATGGAACAAGCTGGATCAGGAAATGAACCAAAAGCAACCGGCCATGGATTCTTCTGTTCGCAGCCGCATGGAGCAGATTATTCGTGAACGAAAGGAAGGGGAGGATAAGCATGGTCACTGAACATCAGCAATGGCTCGCGCAATTGGAGAAGAAGTCCATGGAGAAACAGGAGCAGTTCATGAATGACATTGCTTCGAAATTGAGGAGACCAAGGCAACGCCATGCGCCGACCCAACCCTTTCGGGGAGCACCCGACTTTTGGACTGAGCTGGAATGGGATGAAGAGAAGCGTATTCAAGCATTTACGGATAACTTTGTGAGTGTAGGCGCACACATCGCCCGGGTTCAGAATATGGAAGAAGTATCTCAATTTATTGCCAACAAGTCTCATGAACTGAGTGCCAGGTATATCATTCGTCAGAATGAACAGGCGTTACAGGATCTCGGATTGGAAGAGCAGCTTCCGGATGTACAGATCTCAGTCTGGAATAGTCAGGCGGATGAGAACTGGAAGGCTCGGGCAGCTGAGGCTGATATCGGTGTGGTTATGGCGGATTATGCAACAGCATACACAGGCTCGGTTACTGTACTTTCTTCACCGGAAAAAGGTCGTTCGGTCAGTCTCTTGCCTACGGTACTCATCATCATTATTCCAGTAGATCGACTGTACACCAGACTGGGTGAGACGCTGGATCGATTTGACGAAGCGGGGAGAGAGAATCTTCCAGCAGGCATCCACTTTATTTCCGGGCCAAGCCGCTCTTCCGATATTGAAAATGATTTAACCATTGGGGTACACGGACCAGGCATTGTATATGGTTTAATTATGGGTTAACGATGTGTTTAGCGTGATGGCACATCATGATTTTGATAACTGTCCGAGATGCAGTGTGTGACTGCTAAGGGCAGTTTTTTATTTTGTCTACTATAGTTAAAAACTATTAAAATTATATTTATTATATATTTCACCTATTAATAATGGAGGTGTATAATCCATCTCAAGAGAGAGTTCATATGAGATACAAAAGAGAAAGAGGAGGATGAATACAGATGAGTATATTTTCTTACCAAGTTCCGTTTATGGATAAACACAAGGGTGATTTTTCTGCTTTTAAAGGGAAGGTGCTACTTATTGTGAATACAGCAAGTCGGTGCAGCTACTCCCGGCAATTCAGTGAACTTCAGCAGATGTATGAGAAATTTAGTGATCAGGGGCTGGAGATTCTGGCGTTCCCGTGCAACCAGTTTAACGACAAAGAACCTGGTAGTAGCGCTGAGGTAGCTGAGTATTGCAGAAGTCAGTTTCAGATATCCTTTCCGATTTTGGAGAAGGTTGAGGTCGTTGGGCAATCGATGCATCCTGTGTTTCGTTATCTGACTACAGAAGCGCCATTTCAAGGTTATGATCTGGACACGAAGGAAGGAGAGTGGATGGACACCTTTGTGAAAGAGAAGCATCCAGAATTGTATCAAGGTGACGGCATCAAATGGAATTTCACCAAATTCCTGATTGATCGCAGTGGGAACGTCCATGGCCGTTATGAAACGACAGTAGCTCCATTAGAGATGGAGTCAGTTATTCAGGTTCTGTTAAAGAATTCATAATTATACCTTAATCCCTGTCCTGAGGTCCTATGACTTTGGGACTGTTGAAGATTAGAACTGGAAATGTTAGGGTAAAAGAAGATAACGAAGTCTTCCATTTTTTTTAATCAAAAATGACCAATATACCATTTCAGTCAGTTAGTTCTTTGATGGTTTTGTCGTTATCTGGATGAAATATGAAAATGTGCAAAAAATAACTTGAATCTGTTGATCTGAAGAGTAAGTGTAATCGCGTCTGTAAATCAAGTCATTATTTTTAGTTGTAGAACTCTTAACTTGGGAAGAAGGAGTGAGCGTCATGCCACCAATTTCAGTGCCTCAACCAAAAACATTTGGCCCACTGGGCAATTTGCCGCAATTGAACTTTGAAGAGCCGGTACAATCTTTGGTGAAACTTGCTGAGGAATATGGACCGATCTTTCGAATGGAGTACCCCGGGCGAAGTGAATTGTATATTTCCGGTCACGAACTGGTTGCCGAGGTAACGGATGAATCCAAATTCGACAAACGTGTGTGGGCACCCCTTGCGAAGGTTCGCGCTTTTGCAGGAGATGGACTATTTACGAGTTGGACCGAGGAGCCGAATTGGAAAAAAGCCCATAACGTACTGCTGCCAAGTTTCAGTCAACGTGCCATGCAGGGATATCATAACAAAATGATTGATCTGGCTGTGCAGCTGGTTCAGAAATGGTCACGATTGAACCCGGATGAGACGGTTAACGTTCCGGATGATATGACACGCCTTACGCTCGACACGATTGGTCTGTGTGGGTTCAACTATCGGTTTAACAGCTTCTACCGGGAAGAACCACATCCATTCATTACAAGTATGGTTCGTGCGTTGGATGAATCCATGAGTTCATTGCAGCGACTGCGTCTGCAAGACAAGCTGATGATCACCAAAAAGAAACAGTTTGAACAGGATATCCGTTCCATGTTCTCTTTGGTGGATCACATTATTGCCGAGCGCAAAGAGAAACCGCAGGAAGGCGCAGATGATCTGTTGTCCCACATGCTAAGCGGCAAAGACCCGGAAACAGGAGAAACGCTAGATGATGAGAACATCCGTTATCAGATTATTACATTCCTGATTGCTGGACATGAGACCACAAGTGGACTGTTATCCTTCGCCGTTTATTATCTGATGAAGAATCCGGATACGCTGGCTAAAGCACAAGCTGAGGTGGATCAGATTCTGAAAGATCCGGTTCCCACGTACAACCAGGTTCGCAATCTGAAGTATGTTCGCATGGTTTTGAATGAAGCACTGCGGTTATGGCCTACGGCCCCGGCATTTTCCCTGTATGCAAAAGAGGACACGGTACTTGCGGGTCAATATCCTTTGCAAAAAGGAGACAGTGTCAGTGTACTTATTCCCAAGCTGCATCGTGACCGCGAAGCCTGGGGAGACGACGTAGAGGAATTCCGCCCGGAACGGTTCGAAGATCCGAGCAAAGTGCCGCATGATGCCTATAAACCTTTTGGTAACGGTCAACGGGCCTGTATTGGTCAGCAGTTTGCACTTCAGGAAGCAACGCTGGTACTGGGCATGGTGTTGAAGCATTTTGACTTCATAGATCATTCTGATTATCAGTTAAAGGTGAAAGAAACGCTGACGCTCAAACCGGATAACTTCACAATTCGTGTACGTGCGCGTGGCGGGCAGCCAGTCATGGCCGTTCCGGGTGTAGCGGTTGAAGAACCAAAGCCAGTTGCCAAAAGAACGGAGCCGGATGCAGCCAATGCCCACCACACACCGATGCTTGTTCTGTACGGTTCCAATCTGGGTACCGCTGAAGGCATTGCACGTGAAATTGCGGATACCGCCAGATATCAGGGTTTCCGGAGTGAGGTCGCTACGCTGGATGATCGTGTTGGCAAACTGCCAAAGGAGGGTGCCGTCATTATTGTCAGTGCATCCTATAACGGTCAGCCGCCAAGTAATGCCAAGATGTTTGTCGAGTGGATCGAACATGCAGATGCGAATGAATTCAAAGGTGTGCGTTTCGCCGTTCTTGGATGCGGTGACCACAACTGGGCCAGCACCTATCAGCGTATTCCGCGTTTAATAGATGAACAGTTATCTTCCAGAGGAGCAGAGCGGTTATCACCACTGGGTGAGTCAGATGCTAGCGGAGATTTTGAGAAACAGGTGGGGGATTGGACAGAGCAATTATGGCCAGATCTCGCACGAACGATGGGACTGAAACTGAACACAAGCTCCAATAGTGAACGCAGCTCACTATCTGTACAGTTTGTCAGTGGGCTCGCCGTAACACCGCTTGCGGATACGTATGATGCCCATGTGGCAGAAGTACTCGAGAACAGGGAGCTTCACGACGCGGGCAGTGAACGAAGCACACGTCACCTGGAGATCAAATTGCCTGAAGGCATAACCTACAAGGAAGGGGATCATCTGGGCATTCTGCCGCAGAATCCACCGGAACTTGTGGAACGTGTACTTCGTCGATACGGGTTTACCGGTACTGAGCATCTGGTTCTGGATGCATCCGGTCGCAGTGCCGCGCATCTGCCGCTGCATCAACCGGTGAACCTGTATGATCTGCTCAGTCATAGCGTCGAGCTTCAGGAGGCGGCAACTCGTGCGCAGTTGAGAGAAATGGCAGCATATACCGTATGTCCACCGCATAAGAAGGAACTTGAAGCGCTGCTTGATGAATCTGTGTATATGGACGAAGTGCGGAACAAACGGATCTCCATGCTGGATTATCTGGTGAAATATGAGGCATGTGAATTGCCGTTTGAGCGTTTCCTTGAATTATTGCCTTCATTAAAAGCCAGATATTATTCGATCTCCAGCTCACCGCGTGTTCAGCCCGATCAAGCGAGTATTACGGTCAGTGTTGTGCGCGCCCCGGCATGGAGTGGGCAGGGGGAATACAAAGGTATTGCGTCCAACTATCTGGCTACCCTGAAGTCGGGTGACAAGATCGTGATGTTCACGCGGACACCGGAATCCGGGTTCCAACTGCCGGAGGATGCACAGGTTCCCGTCATCATGGTAGGGCCGGGTACAGGTGTTGCTCCATTCCGAGGTTTCTTGCAAGCAAGGCATGTATTGAAGGAACAAGGTCAAGAGGTTGGCGAAGCCCACCTGTACTTTGGATGCCGGAATCCCGAACATGATTATCTGTACAAAAATGAACTGGAAGCAGCCCAGCAAGAAGGGCTTGTGAAGCTTCATACGGCCTTCTCCCGTGTAGACGGGGAGGAGAAATGTTATGTACAGCATCTGATGAGAGACGATGCCCCTCATCTGATTCCTTTGTTTGAAGAGGGTGCGCATCTGTATATCTGCGGTGATGGCAGCAAGATGGCACCTGATGTAGAAGCCACACTCCAGCAGGCATACGCTGATATTCATGGCAAATCCGCGAAGGAAGCAGAAGATTGGCTTAATCAGCTTCAGCAGGAAGGTCGTTATGCCAAGGATGTATGGACAGGCATCTGATGTACACATATGAAGGGTCAGCTTGATCCGTAACTGGCTGAGCGGTGAGATACAGAAGCAGTTCTGTTCTCACCGCTTTTTGACATAAAATGATTCTTCAGCAGATAAGTGGTTGCATGGGTTATAATTATATATTGGAAGGGAGCACCCGTATGCAGACATTTGGGAACCATTGTATGGCTTGCGAAAAGAACCAGCTTTACTTCCGCCTACAAGCCCGTTTCAGGTTTTTTCTTCCGGCGGTTGGCCGATAGATCGACTCGACGCTGGAGAGAGGAAATAAAATACGGGAAGGGACTCTGCCTTTTCCCTGGAGTTCAAGATAATCCAGTCCCACGCCCACAAGTCTGATATTGTTAAATGCATCCCTGGAAGGGAAAGTCGTGCGGATTCCCACTCTGACGCCTCGCCGTGTTCGAGGAATATCGAATACCCGAATGGAATTCAGACTAAGTGGAATGAATAACTGCCGGTTTACTTTGATAAACTTCCTTGGATAGACACGACGAATACGTCCCGGTTCCAACCCGGAGAGTGGAGTATTCAGTTCTGCAAGGTGCCCCTGGAGTTCTGCCAGACGCTGCTGAAGTGTTTTTCCAGTATGGAGATGCTGCCAGCTCATAAGTATTCCTCCGTTCGCCATTTGTACCTAGTATATGAAGGAACGGGGTAGGAAGGTGTACGTTTGATAGCCCATGTTCGTTAAGGCTAACGGGGTTTCTTTTATAATAGAGGAGTGATTCACATGATCGTAGAGATGTATAAAGACCTCATTAAGGATGAGCGTGGCAATTATTATATGGCAGTGCAGATCGAGGGCAATGAGCTTACGCTTGTTAATGCTTTCGTTGAAGCGGCATTCACGCCTGAACTGATCTACAATGAAGAGTTCCGTACCAAGCATAAGGAGATGGAAGGCGGATTTGTAGGCAAAATTGCGATGGACCTGTTAAGGCATGATGTGGTCATGGGGTTGAAGCAAATCGACCGCAAACTGTTGAACCTGTCGGATGTGGAACAGCAGTTCACGGTAAATTATATTGATACCATTGAATTTTATCGTCACCCGGCGTGGAACCGGAAGGTGTAGAAATAAAGAAATGCAAAAGCGCAAGTGCAGGGGAAGTATACCTCGGCAACTTGCGCTTTTTGCATACAAACAATTAACGATACGTAGGATGGATGATGCCAATATCGCGCTCGGTGCTCAAATTTCCATCAGCATAACGCTGCATTTCATTTCCTTTGACCCGAATCGGAATGCGCTCTCCTTGATAGAAAAGCTCTCCCTCAACGGTGCGAACGCTCATTCCAATAACGCCTTCCAGATGTCCACTATGATCCGTCACCAGTCGAATCCCTGACGGGCCATCCAGATGAACCTTGCCTTCCAGATATACCGTCATGCGATCAGGCGTGTTGACCAATTCATATCCTACTCCGTTGACTTTCCGGCTATAAGCCGTGTTACCAGATACGATCTCACCGTGATCCATGTCGATGGGGAGCAGTCCGGTAAACCAGAGCTGATTCGATCCAACAGGCATAATTCCGCATATTCGCTCCACATAATCGAGGAGACAGAGGATGGAGGGTGAGTACGTCTCGGTAAAACCTTGTTCTCCGGTCCAGGGGCTTAGTACCTGACCAAATCGCTTATCTTTCGATAGAGCGGACAAGATAGGCTGCATTACCCAGGTTAGCTCCACATATCGATGATGATACTCGAATGCGTGTGGCGCCCGAATCAGACTCAGGAAATTGGATGCCCCTCCCCAGCTGTTATAGGAGGAAAAAGGATCAAATCTGGGATCATCCATTGAAATCGATGTAAACGGGTATTTAGCGAAAAACTTGCTTGTATTCAACAGGTACCGACGCAGTAGGTTATCGAACAATTCACGGTCGCCCACCTCGCAGGCCATTACGCGGAGCAACACATCGGATTGTACTCTGACCAACTCGTCATTGCGATCCCGATCATAGAAGAACATATCCTGTTCGTCGTAACAATAACGGAAAAGACTTTCCAGGCTAGACTCGGCTTTTGCTTTCCAATCCGTTCCCGATTCTCCCAGTTCTTCAGCCATGCGGGACAGATACAAGCGCTGACAATAGATATTGGCAGTCAGATCTGGTGCCAGAAAAGGCAGAATCGGAGAATCCGGGTGATAGGCAGAAGCATCATTCATATAAGGTGTATCCGGAACATGCCAGAATCGCGGGGATAAGTCATGTCCGGTGTCAAACGTACTGAAGGCCTCTACACAGCCAGTTCCTCGGGTATCACGGTTGCGTGCAATCCACTCATCGTAACGAACCATAGCCTTATACATCGTGTTCAGGAAAGGCGACTGCTTCCCATGATTGCCATGAAGCTGATAGTGGTTCCATACACTGCGTGCCAGCGGAGTGACCAACTGGATTTGCCGGAAAGAGGGTCCGTTTGCCGTGAGTTTATACGGGAGCAATCCATCTGCTCTTTGCTGCTTGGCAAATGCGAGGTACGTTGTTTCGGACACGGAAGGCAGCAGGCGAGACAGCAGCTGCGCATTGATGGTACCTGTGCTCTCTAACCAACATCCCAGATAGATGCCACCTTCTTGTAAAATAGGGTCGTTGTCTCCCATGGGCAGGATACAAGCAAGCAAATTCTCCACCGCTGCATAATACGTAGCTTCCAGTTGTCCGCCCGATGCCGCAAACCGGATACCCGACGCATGCCATTCTTGTAATAACTGCTGATCTTCCGGTTTAACTGGCTGAACTTGATCCATCATCGAAATGTTGCGCAGCCGATTCAGTATCTCTTCTGTCATTTGTTCCTCCTTGTAGCGTCTGCTTATTGATTCGATTTAAAGATCCGAACGGTCCCGTTATAGAAGTCGGAGAGAGCTTACTCCACACTTTTTCGTCCAAATCCAATCTCCTGATTTGTCGTCTGTGCTAACTTGGAGAACTCTGCAAATCCAGGTGGATTGTAACTCACATCAAATGGTTCAGTCTTCGTTGCTTCAGAGACAAGGTTTTTACCGAGTCGACTTGCAGATTAGCCACAAAAATATAAAAAAGACTGCGTGATATGCGCAGCCTTTAAATGAAATTAATAATGTAGTGCAGACCTGGGGGACTTAGAAACGAACCAGATTATTGACGTTGACAGGCAAACCCGTCGCGATGGCGCGATTGGCAGCAATACCCGTCAGAATGGATCTGGCACCGTCCACGTGGTTAGCAGCGCGATGGAACGGATCTTCAACAGGCTCTCCAAACAGATCATTCAGCAGAACCGGGTCACCTCCGCCATGTCCACCTGCTTTCTCTTCCACTTCAACCTCATATGGCGCATCAAACATTGGAAGAACCCGCAATGTTTTACCGATCAATGCACCTTCTTTACTTTTGTCACCCAATGAATTGACATAGGATTGCTCCACAATGTTCATCTCAATTCGGCCTTTGGTGCCATTAATGGCAATGCGGTAACCTTCCCATGGCTGGTAGGCAACGAGGGAGTAGGTAAGAATCGCCTTGTTTCGATACTTCACAAGAACACCCATCGTATCCTCAATGTTGATGCCATCCCCAAATACGCTCTGATCGCGCTGGTAACCATCTTCCGATTCGGCATCCAGATACATGGACTTCATATGTGCGTCTGAATCCAAATGCAGTGCAAAAGGGTCATCCTTTGCGATCGGGTTGCCGGTTGCCCGGTTGTAGAATTGCGTTACACCGCGTTCTTCTGCGTTTTCTCTGCCGTAATACATCAGATCACCAAATGCAAACACGGTATCCGGTTGCGAGCCAATCCAGAAATTCACCAAATCGAAGTGATGGGTGGATTTGTGCACGAGTAATCCGCCGCTATTACGCTTGTCCCGATGCCAACGGCGGAAATAATCTGCCCCGTGGCGGGTATTCAGCAGCCATTCAAAGTGAACGGAAGTGACTTTCCCGATGGTATCATTCAGAATAAGTTCTCTAATCTTAGTATGGTGCGGTGCATAACGGTAGTTAAAGGTGACTCTTACGTTCTGGCCAGTCCGCTTGACAGCATCCAGAATCTCCTGACATTTCTCCTCATCGATGGTCATCGGTTTTTCGGTGACAACGTCACAACCCAGTTCCATCGCACGAATGATGTACTTGTGATGGGTGCGGTCAACACTCGTTACGATGACATAGTCAGGCTTCTCGTTCTCAATCATCTGATCAAACTGATCTGCAGGATAAGTGGGTACCTCAGGATACTCGTACTTTTCCTTCAATAGTTGATTCGCGTAGTTCATGCGGACTTGATTTATATCACAAAAGCCGACAAGCTCGGATGTATCCCTATAATCCCGGGTCAAAGCACCATAAAAAAATTCGGCGCGGCCGCCGGTTCCAACTAATACATAACGTTTCTTGTTACTCATGTCTATCGCCTCCTTGAATATAGCTCTAGACTATAACAAGGGAGTACTTCTTTCGCCGCATTTTATGCGTAACCGCTTTCAAATGCCGCATATTTTGCTATAATTTATGGAAAGGAGAGAGGGCGACATGACAGAACCTTTCAGTGCAGATTTTCATGATCCCTCGGATTTACTGCACATCGAATATGATCGTCGCATTGGATATTTCTCGATGACGGATGACCATCTGCATGATCATTATGAGTTATATTACTTGTTGTCTGGTGAGCGTATCTATTTCATCAAGGACCGGACTTACCGGGTAAAGGCTGGTGATCTGGTGTTTGTTGACCGAAATACGGTTCATAAAACATTGGAGAGCGGTATGCCTGACCATGAACGGATGGTGCTGTATTTGAAGCCTGAGCTTTTTGCAACCATAGCTATTTCCACGGAGTTAGTTGAAGGTTTGAAGGAACCCTTCTGTTGGGAGATTCCTATTGTAAGGTTTCCATCTCAAGTCACTGAGGTTCTAGAACGGATGGTTAGCGAAATGGTGGATGAAATGCTTCGTCCTCAACCTGGAAGCAACCTGATGCTCCGTCACCGGGCTGTTGAATTGTTGCTCCATGCCTATCGTAATCAACACTTGGGCAGGTTAAGCTCCGATGATCGTGAGCCGGTTCTTCATCCCAAGACACAGGCAGTTGTACGTCACCTGAATGAGAACTATCAGAAACCACTGACATTACCGGAGGTGGCGGGCATGTTTCGCATTAGTCCGCATTATCTGAGTCGATTGTTCAAACAAACGACGGGCTTTACCTTCAGTGATTATCTGAATCTGTTACGGGTGAAGGAAGCACAGCGTTTGCTGCGAGAAAGTGAAGAATCCGTTACGGATATCGCCTGGCTTGCGGGATTCAGTAACTTCTCTCATTTTGGCAAGATGTTCAAACGTACCGTTCAGGTATCACCCAGAGTTTATAGACAGGAATACAAGGAATCGGGTTCCGTGAGGACCCTAAAAGAGGGAGAGAATATACGATGATTGAAGCGAGATTAAATGAACTGGGGATCATTTTGCCACAGGCCAGTGCCCCTGCAGCGAAATACGCCAATGCCGTTATTGTGAATGGAATTATGTATGTATCCGGGAAAGGACCGGATACCTCCGAACGCGGCAAACTGGGATCAGACTTCACAACAGAGCAGGGGTATGATTTTGCCCGGAATGCTGGACTGGAGGTGCTTGCTGTCGTTCGAGATGTGTTGGGTTCACTGGATCGGGTGAAGAGAGTGGTTAAAGTGCAGGGATTCATTAATGCGTCCGCTTCGTATCAGGAGCATCATAAAGTGCTAAATGGATTCTCGGATCTGATGATGGAGGTATTTGGGGATCAGGGAGTACACGCTCGTTCAGTATTCGGTACAGTGTCCGTAAGGGATAATTTGCCGCTGATCATTGATTCTATTTTTCAAGTGGAGGAGTAGGTATAACGATGACAGAATCGTCTTCATTTAATCCAATTATGCTAACGATTCCCGAGAGCTTCCACACGGAACGCCTCACAATTCGAGCACCGCAGTGGGGGGATGGCGTAGCCGTTAATGAAGCGGTCCGTGAGAGTGCGGAGCAGCTGCGGTTGTGGTTACCTTTTGCCGAGAAAATCCCTTCGTTGGAAGAGTCTGAAGTGACTGTTCGCAAAGCAAGGCTGCAATATCTGGAACGTACCGACATGATGTTACATTTGCGTGATAGACATACGGATGAATTCGTAGGCAGCAGCGGGTTACATCGTATTGACTGGAATGCACGCTGTTTTGAGATTGGTTACTGGATTCGAACATCGCGAGCTGGTGAGGGTTTGATGACAGAAGCGGTGAAAGGCATTGAGCAATTTGCCATTACTCATCTGGAGGCGAACCGGCTGGAGATCCGCTGTGATGCCCGCAATGTGCGAAGTGCCAAAGTAGCCGAACGAGCGGGTTATACGCTGGAAGGTACACTACGTAAGATGCGGCGGGACAGTACAGGTACGCTGGTTGATTATATGGTTTTCTCCAAAATCAGAGGCAGTGAGTTCGAGTAAAGGGAGGGTAGATATGGAGCGAATCGGTCAAGGAAGAACTGCGGAAATCTATGCGTATTCGAACGAGCACATTATGAAGTTATATCGAATGGATTTTCCTCACGAAGCCGTCCAGAATGAATTTAGAATAAGTGAGTTGGCATTCAAAAAAGGACTCCCCGTCCCACAGGCAGTATCCTTGATAGAACATACTACGTCGCGTGCTGGCATTGTTTTTGAGCGAATCCAGGGGATTACCCTGTTATCACTTATCATTCAGCAACCGGAGTTACTAGAGCAGCTGGCGTTTAAAATGGCTGACTGCCATTACAGACTTCATTGCGAGCGAGATGATGAAGGAACACTCCCCTTACAGAAGCAGATTTTATCTGGAGCGATTCACAATGTTCAATTATTGTCGGAGGACGATCAAGCGCGAGTCCTTTCTTACTTAACAACATTGCCTGATCAACAACAGATCTGTCATGGCGATTTTCACCCTGATAATGTTATGCTCAGTGAGGCTGGCGATCAATACTGGGTCATTGATTGGATGACTGGTATGTCGGGTGATCCTGCGGGTGATGTGGCTCGAAGCTGGGTAATATTAATGAGTGCCACATTGCCGGAAGATACAGATTCTGCTATACGAATGGGTTTTGAAAAGGCTCGTGAATCGCTGGTCGAATTTTACATCCATCATTATATGCAACTCTCCGGGATTACACGTGAAGCAATAGAGTCCTGGATGCTGCCAGTTGCTGCCGCGCGTCTTGACGAGGATTTGCCCGCTCAAGAGGTAGAACAGCTGCTCAAGTTTGTTCAGGAACGAATTCGTCTGTTATAAAAGTTGAATTACATATTATTTACACTGACACTACGATGACAGAATAACCTTTCAATCGCTGTTATCCCCAGATTTTTTGGATTCCCTTTTCCGAAGGGGAAAATCCGGGGATAAAGGCGAGCGCTTCACTTTTTCAGGTTTTTTCTGACCTCTTCGTTATAGTGTTAATAATTAGTTCAACTTCTATAGACGAATCTAATGATTTTATAAAAAAGGCTAGAGAAAGAGAGGGGACATATTTATGCTGCATTCATTAAAGGCCATACAATCATACAAGTCAGGTAATACGCCGGAAGCCCAGCAGTTATGGCTGCAACTGCTGGCAGCAGCGGAGAAACCCCATATTAACCTCGAACGCATTCATTCCATTGCCGAACTTGAGGGAACAAATCCGGTACTGGAGTACACCGAGCGTACACTGCATGTGTTGGAGGAGCTTCAGGTTTCTTTTTGGGTGCGAGAAATTCTGGAAGACGTATTAACCTGGTCAGAGACGGCGAAGGCCGGATCACGGGAGCAACGGCGGGTATGGCAAAAGCAGGGCGTTAACTTGTTTGTACACAATGTGGGGTCCGCTCAGTTATATGACTTATACGCAGTGGCAGAGCACCTGGATAATGACATCGATAAGACCAAGGAGACGAGTATATATCAACTTGGTTCTCCGAGTGGTGCTCTAAGTAACAATGCGGATATAAGCGAGCATGATGCGCTGAATACACACACTCCAAGGCATGAGATTATACGTACTCTAATTGCTACACATGGACTTATTGGTCAATACATACGGGGTGAGATTCCATTTGCCGAAAATGCTCCGCTTCACGGCTTGATCGTCAAAGGATGGCTTGCTACAGATGAATTGCACACCATACTGATGGCATTAAATGAGTGCATTATTGCAGGCGTTGATCGAGCGTTATGGAATCAGGTTCAGGCTGAGGTACAGCGAATTATAGGCTGGATTATCACCGGACCGAATCATGAGGACTGGAGCGTGAAGGAACGGTTATCCCGCTTAAGAAGTTCATCCATTCGGCAAGGAGAAGCTATGGATACGGCTTATGCCAGGCTCCAAACGGAACTGGATGTAGAACAGGCGCTGGCTCCGCTGGCTCATCGCACATTATGGTATGTGGAGTCGGCCATGCAGGATTTTTCGTTGCAGGAGATGGTGAAAGTGTTCCTGTTGACACTTCGCAGCGAGAGAATGCATCCAACATCCATGGAGAGTCGATCTGAAATCGTTCGCCATATCAGCTTTGAACCATTGATGAATACGATGTATTACGACTATAAGGGCGTCAAGAAGCTCAATATTTACAAGAAACGAATGATTGAAAAATATTTGGAACAGTATTCGTGGGAACAGATTGTGGCAGGGGAGCAGATCGTCTATCCCCATCTAACCCATCGCATTGAACGTCATACGGATCTGCCGGATACATTATTCGTGACCTTCGAATTTTCTCCGGCTGCCGAGAAGCTGATTGCATTCTGTATTGAAGCGGAGAAGTCGCCGTTATACGAGAAGGCTGTACTGCTGTTATTTGACCTGTTCGGATTACGCCGGGATGCGTATGATCGTTTCCACAACGAAGAGACGTATTTGTCCGATATGAACAGCTCCGGTGATTACAAAAAAGTACTGCTCGACTATATCGTTGGTAAACGAGTACTGGATATTGGTCCAGGTGGAGGAATTCTGCTGGATCTGATTGAGCAGGAAAAACCGGAAGTGGAGCCGATTGGTATCGATATCTCAGCCAATGTCATTGAAGCGCTGGAACGCAAAAAACAACTTGAGGGACATCGCTGGCAAGTGATGAAGGGCGATGCCCTACAACTGGAGCAATATGTGCAGCCGGGCACAGTGGATACGGTTATTTTTTCATCCATTCTGCATGAATTATATTCATATATTGAACTGGACGGTCGAAGATTTAATTCCGATACGGTTGTAGCAGCGCTGAGAAGTTCATTCCGTGTGCTGTCACCTGGAGGAAGAATTCTGATTCGGGATGGGATCATGAGTGAGCCGGAGGCGCAGAAGCGCCGGATTCGTTTCCTGGAACCGGATGGGATGCGCTGGCTGGAGCGGTATGCAGAGGATTTTCAGGGACGTGCAATTCAATATGAGCGGGTCTCAGACAATGAGGTCGTATTGCCGATCAACGATGCAATGGAGTTTCTCTACACCTATACGTGGGGCGAAGAGGCATACGTGCATGAAATTCAGGAACAGTTCGGTATATTCACGCCGACAGCCTATGAGAACTGTATTCGAGAAGCGCTGGGTGAACAAGCCGAGATGATTACGTTCCGACATTTTCTCCAGGAGGGGTACACGGAAGCACTTGGAGAACGAATGATCTTCATGAAGGAAAATGGTGAGCCTGCGCCTTTGCCAGACAGTACCTGCCTGATTGTCATTGAGAAGAAAAAAGGGTTGGCGGATGAATGATGAGTGAGGCCAGTACGTTTTTGTATTTTGTCAGACATGCGGAGTCTCGATATGTTGAAGGACAGGAACGCGAGCGTGGACTGACAGAGCAAGGTCATCAAGATGCGGGAACGGTTGCCAGTCTGCTCCATGGGGAGCAGATTCAACTGTTTTATTCTAGCCCCTACAGGCGAGCGGTAGATACGATTCAGATTCTGGCAGATTGGTCAGATGGAATTGTGGTGACAGAGGAGGATTTGCGTGAACGCCAGTTGTCGAGTTCAGATGTGAAGCATGCTAATTTTCGTGAAGCCAAGCAGCAGTTGTATCGTGATCCTACGTATGCGTATTCAGGTGGGGAGTCTGGTGCACAGGCTCGCTCAAGGGCAGTAGCGGTAATCGAGAAAATTTTGGATAAACATGTGGGTCACAAGGTAGTCATCGGAACCCATGGAGATGTAATGACACTTATTTTACAACACTATGATTCTTCCTACGGTTATGATTTCTGGGAGAAGACTACGATGCCGGATATCTATAAGTTGCAGTTTGATGGAACGCGCAAGTTGGTCCAGGTCACCCGATTGTGGGAGTGACAGAGTTATATATGAGAAATGCATTTGCCAGAATGATAGTGGGGAGGAGTGAGTTGGCCGATGAAAATTACGCTGTTGCCTGATACATACTTTATTGAAAATCTAAGCGTATCTTCATTACAGGATAGAATGTACTGCATATTTGATCTCGAAGGTACAGGCATTAATCCGTCTCTACGGATTTTCTGATTCGGTATTACGATCTGAATACAGATGGAATTCACAGGCACAATGCTTTGGCAGATTGTGGTGTGATCGCTGGTATCTTTGAAAGTATCCTTAGCGAATATGAGGAACTTCAATTGGATCATTTTACAGCCGATCCAAAGCAGATGATGAAACGTTTTGTTATACCAGAGATGTATCTGACTTGACGAGGAACTGGAGGAGAGATCAATGAGCAAAACGGATGTGGAGAAGCTACTGTTGGATCTTAACGAGGGACGGATTCTGACCCAGCAGACATTCGAAGGATTGGATGTGGAAATTTACTTGGATGAAAGGGATGCTTCTGCATTTGCTGACGAGTGGATGCAAGCTTTTGTACGATGGGCTCAAGATAAAGTGGTGGCTGAAGAAGAGGTGCTGCGCGCATGTAGGGAACAGGCGTTCAAACAGACCTTGGCTCTCACCGGCGAACCTGAGTTAGCGGGGTATGTGAGTGATGATATGGGTTTAATTGGTGCTGCATTGTTACAGGGTACGGCGAACGATTTCTTTGTGGATCAGTTGTTGGAAAGTTATCGTCAAGGCAGGTTGCCCCTGCGATAAGCGGGGGAGGACCAACAGGGTTGTTTTCGTTTGTATAAAAAAACAACATCAAATGTACATTGTGGGTCGGCTGAGGCATAAGGTACAATTCACCTAAGCAATCGATGAGAATGATAATCATTATATGTGAGATATTCTCACGGTTACATCAACAGATCACATAGGGGTGAAGGGTAACATGGTAGGTTTAGTTAAAGGTTTCAAAGGGTGGACGATTACATTACTGCTCATGGGTCTGGTTATTTCAGGATGTAGTACAAATACCGCTACGAATGCGGAACAGACTCCTGCAACTGCAACTGAAAGTGCGGCTTCTGGAGAAAATACTTCTGGAACCGAGACAGAGCCTGCGACACGAGTTGTACAGGATGAATTTGGAGATGTGACGATTCCGGTTCAACCACAGCGGATTGCTGGAATATATGTGGAAGATTATTTGAAGGCGCTTGATATTACACCTGTAGTGCAGTGGTATAACCCGATGTGGGGTGTACAGGATTATTTAGGACTGGATGTTCCTCAATTTGATACTACGGGGAGTATTGAAGCTTTGTTGGAATATGATCCGGATCTCATCATTGTAGATGGTGGGGTAGATATGGAGAAATATGAGATGTACTCCAAGGTGGCACCGACATATCGTCTGCCTGAGAGCGTACTGCAGGATTCGAATCAAATTTTGAAAACCATTGCCGATGTTGTAGGGAAACCGGACAAGGGTGAAGAAGTTGCTGCGGCATTTAAGGCCAAGATTGCAGATGCTAAGGCGAAGTTGCAGGAAGCGGTTGGAGACGAGACTGTCGCAGTTGTCCGACTGAATGTTAACGATGATACACTGGCACTGTTCGGTGTGAAAAATCGGTTCACCGGATTTATTTATTCGGAGCTTGGCCTAACACCTCATCCTCTGGTTAACAAGATGGAAGAATACCAGGAAATTCTGTCTGAAGAGGCCGTGCCGCAACTTGATGCAGATCATCTTATTGTGTTCCCTTCCAATGGTGAATGGTCTTCTCCTGAGAACAAGGAAGCCTTGAAGGTACTTGACAGCAAATTGTGGAAATCTCTTCCGGCCGTTAAGAACAATCAGGTATATATTATGGAAAGATCACATTGGCAATCAGGTGCGATTACAGCAAATTCCATGAAAATTGATGATCTCTTGGAAAAATTGACTCCATAATTGAATCGATTACTTAAAGAAAGTTCTTCAGCCAGGGTTGAAGGGCTTTCTTTTTTCGTATACACTATTTTAAATGATAATAATTCTCAGTTAAGGACGATGAACATGTGCCCCACGATAATACAACTGATCCCCAAGCCCTGGCTATGCTCACTTCAGCATATGGAATACGTAGATCACCATCAATCTCATATCAATAAACGTTTGTTATACAGAATGTCGACTTCACACTCCATATTTGTTGTAACGTCTGGGAAAGGTTCAATAGTTTGCTCAGATCGGGAATCTCATCTGGAAAAAGGAATGATTATGTTTGTTCCGGCTGGAACATCCGTTAAAATAGAAGGTTCGCCTTGGACAGAAAGTGAATTGCAGTATTATAAGCTTGATCTTATGGTGGCTGAGTTGAAAGAAGAGACTTCGAACGCTTTGTCTAGAAGAAACACGGAGAAGCAGCAGGAACTTTCCCAAAGTCCAGATTCTCCGACATTATTACCGCTTATGCAACTCAGTTACAGTCCGTGGAGTTCCTGTCTGGAAGCCTTGGAACAAATACTGCGTCAACAGGTCACTGGCGATTGGCTGGAGCAATGGGAGGTACAGCTTCGTTTCCAGGAGTGGTTTCGTGCCTTGCTTCGCCATAGTGCCCTCGAAACAGAAGTACCCGATGACCGTGCCCGTCTTCAAAGTTCAATTCGTTATATTGGCGACCACTATGATCAGACCATAACCGTGGATGAGCTCGCAGCAGATATTGGTCTAACAAGAGCCAGCTACACTCGGCAATTCAAAAAAATTACGGGCAAGCTCCCGCTTGAATATGTAAATGCGGTTCGGCTGGAGCGCTCGAAGCAACTATTGCAGCTTACGGATGATCGCATCCATGAAATTGCACAGAATGTGGGATTTAGCAGCGAGTATTATTTTGGCCGCCGATTTAAGCAATACGCTGGTATTTCACCTGGGTTATACCGCCGTCATCACCGTCAAGAGGTTCGTGTCTTTGCTCCTTATCTGGAGGACTTTGTGTTGGCTCTTGGCGTAAAACCTGTACTGCAATGTTCGCATCATTCTTGGGGCAGGCAGCAATATTTGGGGTTGGATGACGTACCTGAATTTGATGTGAGCCAGATGGATGCGCAGTTTAATCTGGGTAATGTACCGGACTTTATCATGCTGGATAAGGGATATGATCGATGGAATCTGGACCGCTTCAAGCAGGTAGCACCTACATTTTACGTAGATCATTTGGGAGAGGACTGGCGCTCCATTTTAAGATCGACAGCCGATGTGTTAGGGAAGGTGAATCGGGTTCAAGATGTAATTGGTGCGTATGAGGACAAGGCAATGGAAGCTAAGAGTCGGTTAGCACGTTATATGCGTGGTCAAACAGTAGCTTTTTTGCGTATATCTGCTTCGGATATTACTCTCTATGGGGTTCAGCAGGGCTATGTCGGACCTGTAATTTATCAGGATCTTGGACTGACTCCCCACTCCCGTGTGCAGCAATGGACAAGACACGAGCGGAGGATTTTCATTGGATTGGACCAGTTAAGTCAGCTTCATGCGGATCACTTGTTGATTACATTTGACACTGGAAATTCTGCTAAACCTGGAGAGGAGCGCGAACTGCTCGATAGGGATGAATGGAAACGTCTGCCTGCGGTGAAGAGCGGTAATGTGTATGAAGTGGATTTTATGTCTTGGATGAACTACGGTGTGATCTCTCATGGGAAGAAGATTGAGGATGTATTGCGGTTTATGGCTTGATAATGAATGGTCTGTGAGATGTTTTTCGAAAAAATTAAGAAAACCATATAACTTTCAAAACTATCAAAATTTTGTGATGTAACTCACGGGCACTCTATGAATCTACTGGTATTATCCTTTTCGTTAATCTATAATCTGTTTGTTTAATAGACTAAATAAAGGAATTTTAATTAGATTGAGGAATATATTATAACAGATAGGATATAAACTAAAGGAGCAGATCAATGATAAAGGATAAAATTCCAATTTGGTTCTGGTGTACCTCGGTAGTAGTTGTCATTATGCTAGTATATAACTTGTTTCAAGTAGATTCTCGTATTAACATGCTTGCACTAGGCATACTAAATATTGCTAATGCCATTCGGATGTGGAAAAAATATCGGAACTCAGCAATTATATTTTTGATAATAGGTGTTCTTTGTGTAGTTTTATTTTTCAAATATCTATATCAATAATCATCTTGAAGCTTGACCGTCATATATCTGGCGGTCTTTTTCGTTTTTAAAAATCAAAACAGTGGAGGAATTACAATGAGCGACAAACTACAAAATAACAAACACGCTGGATTCAACATCAGAGAAAATATTATAACATTCCATTTTAATGTATAATATAGGAAAAATGAATTGGAGAATAGACATTCTATGCGAAAAAAATCTGGGCCTCGCTTTTAGTAATAGCTGTTATTGGAATGACCCCTGTTACAGCAATATCAACGACTACGGTTGCCGAATCGCATGAAATTTCGGGTGAAGATCTTCCTGAAAGCTTAAGATATGATTCTAACCATCCAGATGTAATTTATGTGAAGGATTGTGGGATCTTCGAAAAAGTTGATTCGAGTTTAGTAGATTACGGCGAAGAAGAAGTTGTGTTCGATGATATACAAAAGGTAACAGATAAAACGAATGTAATTGTTGCTTATGATGCTATTTACATCAAAAAAGGTGAATGGGAATAGCTAATTCCTTAGATTTACAATCTGGAAGCGCAAGGAGAGATTGATTCTTCTTGGGCTTTTTCAATATCCAATAAAAAAATAAAAATTCAAGAATTTAGCTGAATTTTATAGATGAGCAAGTTTATGTTTAGACACATAAACATATATACACTAAAGTGTGCTTGTACATAAACACTTTAGGAGGATTCATGTGAAAACAACATTTTTTAAGAAAGTCGGATTATTTATTGGAGCATTTATTTTTACAATTGGTTTTGCATCTAATTCAGGGGTACATGCTGCGGTAGATTATAGCGGCGGGCTCATGGATAAGATGGTAATGACACTTAGCGATACTGAAAGCAAGGGGAGTAAATCTACATATGCATTAACAGATAATAATGAAGCTACAAGCGCGATTATAGAAAAATGGAACACGCCATCTACAGCGGTGGATCATGCAGTTGGAATCTTTAATGGAACAGTTACAGCGAATGCTATCCGTGTAAAAGCAGATTTTGATGTTTCAATTGGATTATTCGATTCCACTGGAAAGGCGATTTTACCGACGTATTGGTACACAGTAAAAGCAAATCAGGCTGATGGAAGATTAATTTATCTTCCTACAACGTACAAAGGAATAGCAAAAGTTAACTTGTTTAATTACTCCAATACACGGACAGTCAGTGTATCCGAGTTTCAGCTGTATAATATCACACCTCCAGCTAATCCATTAGATCTCGAAGCATCTGCAGATGAATCATCCATTGGATTGACATGGAATGAAGTAGCAACAGCAACCAGTTACACAATTAAAAGATCGACTACAGCAAATGGGCCATATACAACAGTGGCAACTGGCGTAAACAAGGCCAATTATACAGATCCAGATGTAACCTCAGGTACAACCTATTATTACATAGTGACTGCTGTTAATCCTATTGGTGAAAGTGTTAACTCAAACGAAGCATCAGCAATTATTGAGAGCAACGGTCAGGTTGATCCGGAACCAGAGCAACCAACCACACCAGAACCTGAAGAACCTACAACTCCGGAACAACCAGAGCAACCATCCACCAACCGTGCCATCTTTGTCGTCACCATGACAACGGGTTTGGAGAAAGAATTCGACCTAAGCATGAAAGAAGTAAATGATTTCATCAACTGGTATGAAGCCAAGCAAGCGGGAAGCGGAAAAGCTTCGTATGCCATCGATAAACACGACAACAACAAAGGGCCATTTAAGAGTCGGAAGGATTATATCCTGTTTGATCGGGTGCTGACGTTTGAGGTAAGTGAATACTAAAAATGTGAAGTTCCTTCAGCTTAGCTGAAGGGGCTTCTTTTTTGTTCACTACGATGAATTAGCGATATAAATCCATTGACATGTGTTGAGTGTGGCGACGAAGACCTAATGTTATGAATATATAAATACAGGTTAGAACAGCCGACACAGCACTACTGATCCAGATTCGTTCAAGCCCCGAAAAAGAGGAAAACAGCTGAAGCAAAAATTGAGCGATCCATCCCCCCAGTGTGATAAGGGGAAGTGCAATGCCCTGTGTACGCTTGTGAATTAAAGTCAGGAGTAACATGGGACCAAGCATGCAACCATGCAATGATCCGAACAAATACAGGATTTGAATCGGCGTCATCGACACGGAAAGGGAAATGATGGTTGCTATAAACATGGCCATGCAAATGATGCTGTTCCGAGTACGTTTTTCACCAGAGTTGGCAAGGTTGAATTGTTCCATACATAATTTCAGAACGGCTTGAAACCGGCTCATATAGGACACCGTGAACATCAAAATTAGACATATAATCAACATTCCAAACAAAACGGGTGAATGGGTAATGGATAATAGCGGATAAATCAGAGACGGTATATTTGCCAGCCCACCAGAATGAATGGAGACCATCACGAGCAGTAGAAAAGCCATCAGCACGGTCGCATACATCATGCCGGACATCATAAATGCTGGCACAATTTTGGATCGTTCGATGTGAAATAGACGCTGCCAGGTAGCCGGATCAGCAATAACCTGTCCCAGTCCCACCAATATACCAGTTGCTATAAAAAGCAGGGCAGAATGGTTGTCGATCACAAGCATATAAGGATGATAGAGTCGAATTCCAGAGTAAACCGGGTCAACACCTTGCCGGATAAAATAAAACAAAGGAAACATGATGGCAACGCTGAAAGTCAGAATGACTTGGGGGATAGCCAATGCATAAAGTGTCTGTAATCCAATAAAACCTGCAAGCAAGGAGAAGATGACAATAAAAGCCGTTCGCCCAGCAACTTCGGGAAGATCAAATAATTGATGGAAGAAGAATCCGGACACCATTCCTTGCAGGAGCACCGTTTCCAGAAGTAATATCGCAAACAATCCTGTCATCAAACGAGCCCCTGAAGGTGTCAGTTTGGCTGTGAGCCATTGACTCATTGTTGCCGCATCACCGGAGTGGCTTCGCACATATTTACCCAACCACCCGAATAACATCAGCGCGAGGGCGGTAGCGAGAGAGTACCCCAAAGTGCCGTACAAGCCATAACGCATCAATGCTTCAGGCGAATCTACAATGTTGAGGCCGGTGAGCCATCTTCCAAGCAACGCAATAGTTCCAAGTCCAATACCCAGTTTGACAGGCGTCGCCAAATTTTCGTGGAAATGATTGTAACGCATCTTAATTCCTCTTCTCACGGAACTTTTTGGGTGGCATCCCCACATGTTTATGGAATTGTGTGCAGAAGTAGTGCTGGCTGTTAAAGCCACACCGTTCAGCAACGTCTGCAATATTCAAATCTGAATGGCGGTGAAGAAGCTGTTTGGCGTACTCCATTCGCAATTGATTCAGATATTCAGAGAAAGAGATGCCTACTTCTTCATGGAAGAGTCGGCTTAGATAGGTTGGATTCATGTGAACAGCTGAGGCGAGCCCGGAGAGATTGATTTTTCCTGAAAACTGTTTTTGCATAATCTGGAGTGCTTCCTGAATGACTTTGGACTGCACAGCTGGCGAGTCATTATGATCAAACTCATGCAGTACTTCAAGCAACTCCTGTTCAATAACGGGTTTGGTGATGTAATCCATAACTTTCAGCTTGATCGATTGACGAGCGTATTGAAAGTTGTGGTGTGCAGAGATCATGATAATATGAATTTCGGGGTGAAGACGGCGTAGGTCCTCGGCAACGAGCAGACCGGATTTGCCAGGGAGATTGATATCGAGCAGGGCGAGTTGAATCTGTACTTCTTGTCCAATCGAATTGGCTTGTGTTCCATCGGCAGCTTTGTAGAGACGCCAGAAAGGAAATTGAGGCTGAATTAGAAATTCCAGCTGCTCCAGTTCCAGAGGCTCGTCATCAACCAGCAATACATTCATGATGAAGTCCCCCTATTTGTGATGTATCGTTCTCTGTTTCTAATGAGCTTTCAATATCTCTTCTTGGGTATAGGGCCAACGGACCTCAACGACAGCTCCTCCTTGTGTTTCAGCGGATAAGCTGAGCGAACTCTCCTCACCAAAAAAGATATGCAGTCGTTTTCTGATATTTTCCAGCCCATGTCCTTGAATCATTTCATCTGAGGATATTGGTTTAAGACCCACACCATTATCGATTACGGTTAGCAACACTTGCTTTTGATTTCGAAGACAACGGATGGTTAACTCGACAGGGCCCATTTTTGGTTCAAGTCCATGTTTGAACGCATTTTCTACAATCGTTTGAAGCACAAAGGGAGGGATATAAGCATCAAGCACATTCTCATCGTAATCCGTTACAAGTCGCAAGCGTTCACCGAACCGCAGATGCTGAATCTCCAGATAATGACCGGTATAACGAATCTCTTCTTCCAGACGAATCATGGGCTCATCGGTATTGTACTTGAATTTGAGGAATTTGGAGAAAACCTCGAGTGCACCGACAACCTGTTCGGTACGACGTAGTCTGGCGAGACTGAGAATGACATTGAGGGTGTTAAACATAAAATGAGGCTGGATCTGTTGACTGAGCTGTACATACAGTGATTTTTGGAACTCTTTCTCCAGCTCGATCTGTCTTTTTTGCATCCGAAGCAAGTCCAGTTGTTTCTCGAAAAAAAACAAAATTAATAGCGCAATCGCCCCCACGATGGGAGCGATAATGAATATTAGGACGATGAGAGTAAATTGATCAAGATTAATCATGATGGTCCTCCATACTAGCATCGGGTGTATATTGAATCGGATAGAGCCATCCGTAAATCATAAAATTATTAAATTATGAAGTTGAAAGAGAAATGTATTGTCATATTAATTTATTTTGGTAAGTGATTCAATAGAGGGAAAGCATTTTGTAAATGGTGCCCAAAAAGGATTCATGATTTTAGGAAATCAGATGGCAGGCAGCCTGATGTCCCTCATGAATGGTGCGCAGTTCGGGAACTTCAGAAGAGCAACGATCAACTGCAAATGGACAACGTGTATGAAACCGGCATCCACTAGGTGGGTGAATGGGAGAAGGGATATCACCGGTTAAATGAACACGTTCTTTTGGCTGATTACGTTTCGTCGATGGAATGGAACTCAGCAGTGCGCGTGTATACGGATGTTGCGGGTGATCAAACAGCGATTTTTTATCAGCGATCTCGACGATTGTGCCCAAGTACATCACGATTACACGATCAGAGATGTGACGGACCACACCAAGATCATGGGAAATAAACAGGTAGGTCAGTTGATGTTGTTTCTGAAGTTTTTTAAGTAAATTAATAATCTGAGCCTGAATGGATACATCCAGTGCGGAGACGGCTTCGTCACAGATAATCAATCGAGGCTCCAGGGCAAGTGCTCGAGCGATACCAATCCGCTGGCGTTGCCCACCGCTAAATTCATGAGGCAAACGATCAATATGCTCCGGACGCAAACCAACATTGTCCATCAGTTCACGGATGCGTTCATCCTGTTTGCTGCGGGGGACGACTTTCTGAATCTCCAGTGCTTCCTTCAAAATATGCCGTACGGTCTGGCGTGGGTTTAAAGAGGCGAAGGGGTCTTGAAAAATAATCTGCATATCCTTGCGCATTCGCTTTAACTCAGCTTTATTTAACTCTAGAATGTTCTTACCCTGAAAATATATCTCTCCACTCGTTGGGTCATCGAGTCGCAGGATGGAACGGCCCGTCGTTGATTTGCCACAACCCGACTCCCCTACAATGCTGAGCGTTTCACCTGCATGAATCTGAAAGCTGATGTCATCCACAGCTTTGACATGGTGAACCACTCTGCCGAACAGGCCTCCTCGAATCGGAAAGTATTGTTTCAAATGCCTGATATCAGCAAGAACATCAGAACTCGAAAGTGCCGAAGATTTCATGTCCGTTGCGGATAATTGGTGCTTCACATGGATGTTTGTCATATCACTTTACTCCCTTCCTGATTCGAGATGTGCGGTTGGCCGCTTGCATCAGATCCACTCCAGTTTTCGTCATACATCCAACAGCGTACCGATTCTTCATCGGAATTCTTCAACAGCTCAGGCTGAGCCGTAGAACAGATATCTTTGCGGAAAGCACATCTGGGAGCGAATCGGCAACCTGAAGGCAGATCATAAGGACTCGGAATAGTTCCCGGGATGGCTAACAACTCATCCTGGTCTTCATCGATCCTTGGCAGTGACTGAAGCAGTCCCTGGGTATAGGGATGTTTGGGGTTATCGAATATGGAATCCACAGAGGCGTATTCAACAATCTGTCCTGCATATAGAACAGCCACGCGGTCACAGGTTTCTGCTACAACACCCAGATCATGTGTGATCAGGATGATGGACATGCCCATACGCTGCTGGAGTTGCTTCATCAGATCAAGAATTTGAGATTGTACGGTTACATCGAGCGCTGTCGTGGGTTCATCTGCGATTAACAGATCAGGTTGACAAGCCATAGCCATTGCAATCATGACGCGTTGGCGCATGCCACCACTAAGCCGAAAGGGTTCCTGATGCGCGCGTTCTTCAGGGGAGGGGATTCCTACCATGCGTAACAGTTCAACGGCTTTTGTCCAAGCTTCTTTCCGTCCCAGTTTCTCATGCAGCCTGAACACCTCAGCAACCTGTTCTCCGACTGTATAAACAGGATTCAGCGAGGTCATCGGCTCTTGAAAAATCATGGATATCTCTTTGCCACGAATGCGCCGCATCTGTTCTTCAGACTTGGTTAACAGATCCTCATTCTTGAACAAAATCTGACCTCCAACCGTTCGTCCCGGCCGACTTAGAAGCTGCATGATAGAGAGAGATGTCATGCTTTTTCCACAACCGGATTCTCCAACCAGACCTAGTGTTTCTCCGCGATATACACTGAAATCAATGCCATCAACGGCTTTGCTAATTCCTTCGTCCGTAAAAAAGTATGTTTGCAGTCCTTGTACTTCCAGCAACTTCTCCTGTGATACCATAGCCATGCGATTTCCTCCTCCTTAATCCATCTCAATCCTTTTGTTGAAGTACCGATATAACAGATCCACACCCAGATTCACGAATACAAAAATGACAGAAGCGACAAGTACGCCTCCTTGAACGACAGGTAGGTCTCTCATACGGATGGCATCAACGATCAATCGCCCCAGACCATTGATAGCAAAAACAGATTCGACCAGAACGGTCCCACCAAGCAGTGTTCCAAATTGCAATCCGATGACTGTGATTACGGGAATAAGTGCGTTTTTGAGGGCGTGTTTGTACACGATGAGTCTATTTTTCAGACCCTTTGCCCGTGCGGTACGGATGTAGTCCTGATGAATGACATCCAGCATACTGGAACGGGTCATGCGGGCAACGATGGCGGCTCCCGAAGCACCTAGCGTGATAGCAGGTAAGATGACGTGTTCCAGGCTTCCCCAGCCGGTAACGGGCAATAGATGATATTTGACGGAGAAAAAGGAGATTAACATCATGCCCAGCCAGAAGCTGGGGAGTGAGATGCCCAGCAGGGCAACCAGCATGATCAGGCGATCCGCTGTACTATGTTGGCGGGTGGCGGATACAATTCCCGCTATCATACCAAGTACAATCGTGATGACAATACTCGCGAGTGCCAATTGAATGGTGGTGGGCAAGCGAAGCATAATTTCGTCCATTACCGGATGGTCTGAGCGATACGAGGTTCCCAGATCTCCGCGAAACACATCGAGTACATATTGGATGTATTGCAGCAGAAGAGGTTGATCAAGTCCCAGATCATGGCGGATGGCTTGTACCGTTTCTTCAGATGCTCCGTCTCCGGCGATGAGAACGGCAGGGTCTCCGGGGACCATCTGCATAATGAGAAAGACGACTAGAATGACGCCGAATATAACAGGAACGGTCTGAATGAGGCGTCGCACAATGTAGGTCAGCATATATGATGTTCTCTTCCTTTCATGAGCAAAGTTATTTTAATTTGGGGTCAAGTGCATCCCGAAGTCCATCACCAAACAGATTGAAGCCGATCACAAGTGTAGAGATGGCAAGGCCGGGGAAAAGAGCCAAATATGGGGCACTGAACATGTAATCACGTCCACTGCTTAACAGGGCGCCCCATTCTGCGGAAGGAGGCTGAGCACCCAGACCTAGAAAGGAAAGGCCTGCTGCGGACAGAATTGCAGTTGCGAGTCGCAACGTAATCTGCACGATAATAGGCGACATAATATTGGGCAATATGTGCACGAGAATGATTCGCAGATCACTTCCGCCAAGCGTGCGTATGGAATCAATGTATTCGAGCTTACGGACGGTCAGTGTTGAGCCTCTTACAATTCGTGCGAACATGGGAATGGAGAAGACGCCGACAGCAATCATGACATTGATCAGGCTTGCTCCCAGTGCACTAACAATAGCCAAAGCGAGCAAAATACCCGGAAAGGCTAGAAGGATATCCATGATTCTCATAATAATGGCATCCAGCCAGCCACCGAAGTAACCAGCTACCAGTCCCAGAAACACGCCGAAGATTGCACCAATACTTACAGCAGCAACACCGATTAATAGAGATAATTGTGTTCCGTAAATGATGCGGCTAAGCAGGTCGCGACCTTTATCATCCGTACCCATCCAATGATCCCAGGAGGGGAGAAGTAATTTGTCAGGCAGATGAATGTTATAAGGATCGTACGGAGCAATCCATGGGGCAAAAAGAGCAACAATAATATAGAAGAGAACAATGAGGCCTCCGGCAGAGGCTAGTTTGTTTGCTACCATACGGGTAAGAAACTTACGCAGTTGACCAGGTCTTATTACCGTGTGTGGAGCAGCAGGTGTGATCACAGATTGATTCATAGGAGCCTCCTTTATTGCTTATTATGTTAATAAAACTAACACACAATAATGAAAAATAAAGGATTTTTACTCATGAAGTAAAAATAACGAAAAATTAAGTAAAGATCATGTAAATAAACATGACAATTAATCGCTAGAATGGAATTCAAGGCAGGATTGATAGCCTCCAACTCTAAAACAAAGAAGCTAAGAAGGGGGAGATGCGAATTGGACTACATGAATTCAACAGACTACTGGCTGCTTAATGTTCAGATTGAACGCCGCTATGTCTATGACGGGGATGCTGTACGGGGTACGGAAACAGAACTTAGTCATGTACAGATTAGAGAAGGGGTGATTGTGCAAGTCATTGCGGCTGACAGGATGAATTCGGTCAACATGGACGGAGAACAGATTCTGGCGGAGCCTGCGTATGATGGCAGAGGAATGCTGATGTTACCTTCATTTACCGAGAAGCATGTTCATCTGGACAAAACGTTGCTGGGTGAACCGTGGCAAGCGGTTATACCCGCCAGCGGGGTGGCGGGCAGATGTGAAATCGAAAAAAGGCTTCTTCCGCAGCTTGTCACACCGCCGTTGCAAAGGGCTGAACTTCTGCTTCAACGTCTGATCGAATCAGGTTCTACTCATATACGGACCCATATCGATGTGTATCCTGAAGCAGGAACGAAACAACTGGAACCCGTATTGAACTTGTTCCATTCTTATCGTCATCAGATTACACATGAGGTTGTGGCGTTCCCTCAGCATGGTTTATTGCGTTCAGGCAGCAAGGCATTGGTTCGTGAGGCGCTTCAGCAAGGGGCTCATCTGGTTGGCGGGGTTGATCCTGCAACAATGGACACAGATCTGGAAGCGAGTTTGCAGCTGATGGTGGAGCTTGCAGTTGAAGCGGGTGCAGGTATTGACGTGCATCTCCATGATCCGGATTATTTGGGCACCTATACAATGAAGAGATTGGCAAGATTAACTGTGGAGGCAGGACTGCAGGGTAACGTATCGATCAGTCATGCATTTGCACTTGGTGAAGTCAGTGAGGCAGAAGCGCGATCTACAGCAGATCTGTTGGCAGAGGCGGGAATAACCATCATAACCAGTGCGCCTCATGGTCGAACACTGCCACCTTTGCCTCTGCTGTGGGAGCATGGAGTGAATGTGGAAGCAGGGTGTGACAACATTTATGATACGTGGCAACCCTTCGGAAACGGGGACATTCTGGAACGAGCTTCAAGACTCGCAGAACGGTTTGCCTGGATTGATGAACGTTCGTTAGCCCGGTCGCTGAGACTGATCACGGGAGGCAGAGAAACACTGGATGCTCAAGGTGAACGGGTGTGGCCAGTTCCGGGCGATTCGGCAGATTGGGTATTGGTCGATGCAAGCTGTGCAGCGGAAGCTGTAGCCCGCAGAGCACCAAGAAAAGCAGTTTTCTCCAAAGGACATCTCATCTGGGATGATCAGACGGGACACCGAATGGTGCATGAGTGAGCTTGTCTGACAAACCTACGGAAGTTCATTGGATTCGAATCATGTGACGAAGAAGGGGATGAGGGGCATTATACAGCATCAGCATACACCGTATTGGTTACGTAATGTGCGTTTGGAACAAGGGTATTGTTATGAGAATGATCATATAACCGGGACCATAAGTGAACTGTTTGATCTATGGATCGAGCATGGAAAAATCATGCGAATCGTTAAAACGGAAAATCGTAATATTTCAGATTCGTTAACAATTACTACAGAATTGATGAATGAAGAAGAAGCGGGGTTGGCCAAGCCATGCTCAGATCGGGATGCGGGAGGGATGCTGCTTTTACCCGGCTTCCGCGAAATGCATATTCACATTGATAAAACATATTACGGTGGACCTTGGATCGCGCCGACGCCGCCTGAAGGAATTTTCAAAAGAATTGCAGAGGAGTGTGAACTATTGCCACGGCAATTGCCGCATGCGCAGGAGAGGGCTGTGAAAGTATTGTCTCTTCTTCAATCCAGCGGGGTTACGCATGTGCAAACCCACTGCAATATTGATCCTCAGATTGGGCTTGCCAACCTTGAAGCAACCGTGTCAGCTGCGGCTCAATTTAGCGAGAGTCTCACGTGTGAGATCGTGGCGTTTCCACAACATGGTCTTCTACGAAGTGGCGTCGTTGCAGAAATGAAAGAGGCACTACGACGCGGTGCGCGCTGGGTAGGCGGGGTGGACCCGGCAACGGTGGATAATGATATTGAAAAATCACTCTTTACCATCATGGACTTGGCGGTGGAGGCCAATGCAGGAGTGGATATTCACATTCATGATCCGGGTCATTTGGGCACATTTACGATGAATCGTCTTGCGGCGATGACGGAGCAGGCCGGTTGGCAGGGGCGAGTGAATGTGAGCCATGCACTGGGTTTTGCAGACGTTACAGAAGCGATGCAGGTGCAACTGGCCGAACGGTTTGCGGAACTGGATATCTCGATAACGTCGACTGTACCGCTTAGCCGCTGGATGCCCTATTCTCTTCTGAAGAAATACGGAGTTCGAGTTGAATTGGGTGAAGATACCATTACGGATCACTGGGGACCTTTCGGCCGTGGTGACATATTGGAACGAGCCGGACGGTTGGCCGAGCGTGAGCGATGGAGTTCAGAACGGGGATTAGCCGAGACACTGGGATATATTACAGGGGGAATCACCCCGTTAGATGAACAGGGTGATGTTCAATGGCCTCTCATTGGTGATCCAGCGACAGCGGTTCTTGTGCAGGCTTCCTGCTCGGCTGAAGCGATCGCAAGGCGTTCAAGGCGAGGGGCATTCATATATCAGGGGAATCTTGTTAACGTGTAACATTCAGACATATTACATCATTCAATCCAATTCAATTCATAACGGAAGTAGGAGATTTATATGAAAAAAAGAGGGTTTGTCGGAAGCATGCTGGCATTGTCCATGACACTTGTAATTAGTGCCTGTTCATCGGGAGGAACATCTACAGCAGGTGGTGAAGCGGTCTCTCCGGGAGAACGCCAATCGGGAGGTACACTGGTCATAGCGAGACAGAGTGATGCAAATAATCTGGACCCTCAGTACAGTTCCCAGATTAATTCGATGGCGGTATACCATCATAAAATAACAGAAGGACTTGTCTTGATGGACAAGAACAGCAAGTATCAACCATTGCTGGCTACGGAATGGACGCAACGGAATGATATAACATGGGAGTTCAAACTGCGTGAGGGAGTGTCTTTCCATGATGGGACACCTTTTAATGCAGAGGCTGTGCAAAAAACGTTTGAACGTATTCCGACTACACCCAAAGCAGGCATGTTCTCCATGATCAAGGAAGTGAAGGCGGTGGACGAGCATACGATTCAGTTTATCCTGAATTATCCTTACGCTCCAATCATGTCGTTGCTTGCCAGTGCGGAAGGAAATATACTTAGCCCGGCTTCCATAGAATCTGCTGGAACAGATATGGTGAAGGAGCCTAGCGGAACAGGACCGTTTGTATTTGAATCATGGACGCCAGGAGACAAAATTGTACTTGCTAAAAATGATAATTATTGGGGTGACAAACCAAACATCGATAAAGTGGAATTTAAAACCGTCCCGGAAGATACGACTCGCTTAGCGATGGTTGAGACAGGAGAGGCTCAGGTAGCCGAACAGGTTCCCTCCACGGAGATTGCACGGATTGAAGCATCTTCAACCATGAAACTGGGGCGTTACGAGGCTTTTTCTACGGACCATATAGGGTTTAATACAAGCAAAGAGCCATTTAACAATCCGTTGGTTCGTCAGGCTGTAGCGTACGCGGTGGACAAGGAATCTATCGTCAGCGGCGTGTACAACAATATTGGCAAGGTAACGGACTCCACACTCGGAACCACGATGATCGGATACAGTTCCAATGTGAAGGGATACAGTTATGATCTGAACAAGGCTAAGTCCTTGCTTGCTGAGGCTGGGTATCCGGAGGGGTTCTCGGCCACGCTATATACCAGTGATAACAAAACAAGAGTGAACGTAGCAGAGGTGTTACAGTCTCAGTTGAAAGGTATCGGAATTAATCTTGAGGTGAAAGTACTGGAGTTTGGAGCTTACATTGATGCAGCGGCCAAAGGGGAAACCGAAATGTTCCTGAGTGGATGGGGTAATGCAACAGGCGATGCGGATTATAATCAGTTTAACCTGTTTCATAGCACCTCCAAAGGAGTCCCTGGTAATCATTCCTTCTATAATAATCCGGAAGTGGATCAGTTCATTGAAGATGCCCGGAAAGAAACGGACCCGGATAAACGCACTGCCATTTATGAAAAAGCCATTCAACTTGAGCTGAACGATGTTCCAATTCTACCGTTCCGTAATGGCGAGAATCTGGCAGCCCTCTCCAAAGATGTGGATGGGGTATGGATTAGTCCATCCGGTTTTGTTGAGATCAATAGCGCAAGCTTTCTGAAATAACGAACGGAGGAGTGGTCAACATGATCCGCCAACTCATTCAAAATTGCCGGATTCCCGGGAGTCATGGACTTCATAATATCGTATTGCATGGTACAACCATTGAGCAGATCCTGCCGTCTTCGGACGGTGGGGGTTCATCCATAAGTGACATGACAGGTATGATCCATGGAGAACTTGAAGAAAATCATGGGCAGTATGGATTTATATTTGATGCTAAGGGTGGTCTCGTACTGCCGGGATTAATTGAACCCCACATCCATCTGGAAAAGGCGCTTTTGCTTGATCGCATGCCTGGTGATGCTGCCTCATTGCAGGAAGCGATCTCGATGACAGCTGCGCTTAAGGCAGGGTTCACGGAGCACGATATGATCCAAAGATCCATAGAAGTCATCCGAAAACTTTCCCGTTACGGCGTAACCAGACTCCGTTGTCATGTTGAAGTGGACCCGATGCTGGGACTAAGGGCTATGAACAGTGCGTTGACTGTGAAAGAAAAAATGGAGCATATGATGGAGATCCAGATTGTGGTCTTTCCGCAAGAAGGGATTATTAGTGCCCCAGGTACCGCAGATCTTATGGAAGAGGCAGTAAGGATGGGAGCCGACGTAATTGGTGGAATTACTTATGTTGATCCCATACTGGATGATCATCTGAATTTTGCGTTTGAACTGGCTGCGCGGTACAATCGCCCCCTTGATTTTCATGCTGATTTCTCACTAAATCCTGATGATGAAGCTATACTTCACATAGCGAATAAGACCTTGGCTTATGGTTTCCAGGGCAGAGTTTCGGCTGGTCATGTAACTTCGCTTGCGGCTATGCCACGGGAAAAGGTGAAGTTATGTGCTAGAAAGATTGCAGAGGCAGATCTCCATCTCATGACCCTTCCTGCAACAGATCTGTACCTGAATGGTCGAGCGGATAACGATAACACCCGCAGAGGCATAACGCCGGTTGGTTTGTTGCGGGAGGAGGGGGTGAACGTAATTTACGGCACCAACAATATTCAAAATGCCTTTACACCTTTTGGTAATGGCAATCCGTTTGATATCGCTTGGTTGCTTGCCCATGCGGCCTACATGGGGAGTGAAGAGGATGCCGATACTTTGGTGGAGATGGCAACACTTGGTGCAGCACGGGCGCTCGGAATAGACAATTACGGTCTTCGAGCTGGAGCACAGGCCGATCTGGTCATATTTCCAGTGCAGTCAAGGCGTGAACTGATTATTGAACGACCGCGACCTGTTGGAGTATGGAAGGAAGGTCGCCTTCTGACTACAAGAGTGGAGGATGGAGAATGTTATGAAATTAGTTATCGATAATGTACTTTTGCCTACGGGAACACACACGTTGGTTATTGAAGAGGGGAAGATTACACAGGTTATAGCAGAATCCACTGATCAGGATCAAATCATACATGCTCGCCAGAGCGATGCCGATTCATGGAACGCTGCCGGGCTTGTGTACCTTCCGGCACTTGCAGACATGCATTGCCATCTGGATAAACATCATACCGGTGAACGCTGGATTCCCCTGAAGCCGTTCCAGACATTGGAGTCCCATCTTGCTTATGAAAAAAAACTGCTAAGTGAATTGACTCAAACGGTGGGAGAACGGGCGAAAGTTCTTGCGGAACAAATGATAGATTACGGTACAACGCGCATTCGTACACATGTTGATGTGGATCCTGAGGTGGGTCTCCGAAATCTGGAGGCCATACTGCGAGTACGAGATGAGCTTTGTGATTACATGGACATTGAGATTGTGGCATTTCCTCAGCAAGGGCTCATTCGTTCATCTTCTGAACAGATCGTGAAGGAGGCGCTGGCACTGGGGGCCGATCTGGTTGGTGGTGTCGACCCGGCAGGTCTGGATGGGGATATGGAACGCAGTTTACAGATGATGTTTGATATCGCTACAACTGCAGATAAGGGGATCGATCTTCATCTTCATGATGGAGGTGAAACCGGTTTAGCCACCTTACGGCGATTTGCTGAACTGACAATGGAGGCAGGACTTCAGCATCGAACAGCGGTTAGCCATGCCTATTGCTTGGGGGAGCAAACGGAATCCGGCGTACAGCCTACCCTTGATGTGTTAAAACAAGCCGGAGTAACACTTGTATCTAGTGTACCTATAGATCGTCCAATGCCGCGAGGAAGCCAGGTTCTCGATACAGGTGTTAACTTTATGCTTGGTTCCGATAACATCCGTGATGCCTGGTCACCATTTGGCAACGGCGATATGTTGCAGCGAGCTTCCCGAATGGCTGAACGTGAAAATTGGGTCAGTGATGACAGGTTGTTAGGCACCTATTCGTGGGTGAGTAATGGCAAGTTAACCCCAAGCGTTGGTGATCCGGCTGACTTCATGTTAGTACGGGCATTGAACGCCCAACACGCTCTAGCTTCTGTACCTGCGCGCACGGCGGTATTCAAAAAGGGCAAACGTATACGTTAAGATAGAAAATACGTTTTACATTCCGAACACAAATGTCGAAGCAAATGTCCTTGACTGCCTCATTGCAACATACCATTAACTAAAGGGCAATTCGAAAGGTTGAGTTGCCTTTGAAGCATAGCCATGTAATGGCAGATGGGAGCGCTGTAATGACGAAACGGGTAGTTCTGTTGGAAGAAGGTACGGCAGAGATGAAAGGGCTGATGGGTAGTAAAGGGGCTGGACTTGCAGTGTTGCTTCAGGCAGGTTGGCCCGTTCCGGCCGGGTTCATTGTAACAAGGGAAGGCTGTCGCGCGTTCTGTACCCGTCTTGGACATCTTTCCACAGAAGAAGTTCAAGAGATTGGCAGCGCAGTTCGGCACTTGGAAGGGCAAACAGGAAAATTCTTCGGCGATGCTTTAGCACCGTTGCTACTTGCCGTGAGGTCAAGTGAAGCGAGTTCCCATGATATGGAATCCCTTGCTTTGCTTCATGTGGGATTGAATGATGTGACGGTTGAAGGGTTCGCCAGGCAGACCAATGATCGACAGTATGCGCTTAATTGTTATCGAATTTTATTGCAGGATTATGGTCAGCTAGTACATGGCATCTCGTATTCCCTATTTGAAGAGAAATTGGGTGACTTCTCGATCCTCGATGAAGCGAAGCTGGAATTCGCCATTGCAGAATATAAGCAATTAATAGAAGATATAGGGTTTCATCCATTCCCTCAAGATGTTCAATTACAATTAAAAGAAGCGATTCGTGCGGTTTCTCATACACAACGTGCACCACGACTTAACTCCCAGCAAGAACTTCTTCTCCAATCTACTCGACACTCAGGGGATCATCAAGGAGCTCCGGCTCTTATTCAGGTGATGGTTAATGGTGAGCAAGGTGAACGCAGCGGCAGCGGCACGGTATATTCCCGTCATCCGGGTACGGGCGAAAGAGGCATGACAGGCGAGTACTCTGCATCTGCTTTTTCCCAATCTCAGGATGAAGGACTGGATCAGTTGCGGAGAGAAGAACCTGGATTATATGGTCTTCTGTTGGATGCTTGCAGTTATCTGGAGCGCTATCTGGGGAAAGTTCAAAAAATCCAATTCATTATCGATTCAGGGGAGCTGTATCTTCTGCATGTCAGTCCAGCGTGCTTGAGTGCTAAGGCCGCCTTGCAGAGTACTATTGATTTTGTGCATGAAGGGGTAATCACCAAAGCGGATGCGCTGTTACGTATCGAGCCGTGGCATGTGACGGAGATGTTGAAAGGGTTCTCAAGTGGTACACCGGAACTACAGCTTCTGCTCGAATGGTCTGATGAAATAAAGGAACTGACGATACTGTCCAATATAGATCATCCACAGGATGCCATGACAGCACGGCTACAAGGGGCCGAGGGAATAGGTCTATGCCGGACGGAGAACATGCTGTTATCACCTGCGCGGTTACCATTTGTACAAAAAATGATCCTGGCAGACAGTGAGTCCGAACGCAGGCGTGGGTTGGAGCGTCTGTTGCCAATGCAGCAGTCTGATTTTGAACAAATATTCGAAGCGATGGATGGATACCCGGTAACGATACGTTTGCTCGATTCGCCGTTGCATGAACTGTTACCGGATCTGGGAGTGTTGGAGAAACGACGTGAGTGGTTACAAGCAGAGGAGTGGCAGGAGCAAAAAGACCATCAGAATGAACTGGAGGAACTGGAGCGTGTCATTCGCAGAGTCTGTGAATTGCATGAACATAATCCGACATTGGGGCAACAGGCTTGTCGGCTGAGTACGGTGTTCCCGGAGATCGTTGATATGCAGCTGGAAGCGATATTCCGCGCAGCGGTGAAAGGCATCCGGCAAGGCTGGTGGGTACGTCCCGAGATTATGATCCCGCAGATCGGTCATGTGCATGAACTTCAGGTGATGAGAGATCTGGTGGATCATGTGGCGGACCAAGTGCTTGGTGAGGAGAAGCGGCATTGTCTCTATAGAGTGGGGGCGATGATCGAAGCTCCGAGAACGGCGCTGACGGCGACTCACATTGCTCGCCAGGCTGACTTTTTCTCGTTTGGCACGGATGAGCTGACAGAGATGACATTTGGATATAGTCGCCATGAAGCTGAGAAGCGGCTCCTTCTCCTTCAACGTGATACGGACTCTCGTACGGTAACGAATAATCCATTTCATGTGTTGGACATTGAGGGAGTCGGACAACTGATTGAGATGGCGGTAGTCCAAGGTCGAATTCGAAAACCTCATCTGAAGACAGGGATCTGTGGGGAAAATGTTGTGGACCTGGAGTCGATTACGTTCTGCCACCGCATTGGACTGGATTACGTAAGCTGTTTGCCTGAACAGATCCCTTATGCACGAATTGCTGCTGCACAAGCAGCCATTAAGGCACAGAGAGAGGGAGCAGACACGCAGAACACGGATATTTCTACAATTGCGTAACGCTCACCCTGTCCTACACGGAACTTCCATGGAATAGCAACCAGAAAACTGTTATACTGAAATATGCGTTTTGTAAAATGAACGTAAAATTTCAGGGTAAGGGTTGAAAGCGACCATGTATAATTCCAAAAATGAACGAACTTCATCACGGACCTTATTCGCCGTGTTATTCATTCTTATGCTGCTGAAGCTGTCACTGCTACGGTATTTCTTTTTCCAGGGTCTGTCCGGCATCGGTCTGTTAACTGACGCATTAGGCGCACTAACCGTGGTATGCCTGCTGGATCTGATCGTGCCCAAAGGCTGGAAGCGAGCAGTATACGGAGGATTCAATATTCTGTTTTCTCTGGTGTTGTTCGCGGCTACGCTGTATAACGTTCATTTCAGTTCGGTACCCACATATACCGCGCTAAGTGAGTTGGGGCAAGTTGCCCAAGTACGGGGAAGTATCGGACCACTGGTACGACCGGAGCACTTTCTGTTTTTTGCAGACATCGTACTGGCATTGCCAATATGGTTGATTATGCGCAAACGTGCTGGCGGGCGTAACCGCAGCAGTTACCGCGATAGCGGTCTGACTTTTGGCAGAATTCGTAGACGTTACTGGGGCAAGCTCGGCGTTGCGCTTACGGCTGCATTCTGCATCGTGCTGTCTGGCAGTTTTATTGTCAAAGGTGAAACGATTGATAACGAGTTGGTGCGAGCCGAGAATCTCGGTTTCCTGAACTACCAGGTATCGTCTGCCATTCTGACGAGCAAAGAAAATGAGGCCATTGCCAATGGCAACATTAACGAAACCATTGCCAAGATCAATGAGCTGGTTAGCCAGTATCCGTATCAGGATAAACCAAGTGACGGTACAGCCGTGAAAGCCAAATATTTTGGTCAGGCCAAAGGTAGTAACCTGATTGTACTGCAACTGGAGTCCTTTCAGAATTTCCCGATTAATGCTTCATTGGATGGTCAGGAGTTAACACCGGTACTGAATGATCTGGCCAAAGAAAGCTATTATTTCTCTCATTTTTTCCAACAGATCGGACAGGGAAACACATCAGACGCGGAGTTCATGTCGAACACGTCTATCTATCCAACCGGAGTTGTTCCCATGTCAGCAGGGTATAGTGACCGTGAACTGCCGAGTCTTCCCAAGTTATTAGGAAAAGAGGGATATGAGTCCGAGACGTATCACGTTAATGACGTCACCTTCTGGAACCGGAACAAAATGTATCCGGCACTCGGATTCACTCGTTACTTCGACAAGCCCAGCTTCGAGAACGACAGATTCAATGACTTTGGACCATCGGATGAAGAGCTGTACCGTGTAGGTGTGGAAAAAATGACTGCGCATCAGGCTGCGAATCAGCCGTTCTATGCTCAGTTCATAACGGCATCGAGCCACTCGCCGTTTACGGTTCCCGCTGATCGTGCACGGATCACGATTCCTGCGACCATCACGAACAAACTGCTTCACGATTATCTGCAAGCGATCAACTATACGGATTATGCCATCGGTCAACTCATTAATGAGTTGAAGGCGAACGGATTATGGGATAATACTACTTTAGTACTCTACGGGGACCACTTTGGTCTGCCTGCTGATGAAGAGATCACACAGCAGATTCAGGCCAATCTGGGCGTCCCTTATGACGGTAAAGTAAGTCGATTCAATATTCCGTTAATGATTCATACGCCGAAACAGACCAAAGGACAAGTGATTGAGCAGCCAGGCGGTCAGTTGGATATGTTGCCAACGATTATGAATCTGATGGGAGTTTCGCTACAGGCTGAGAAATTCACTGCCTTCGGACATGATCTGCTCAACATGGACCACAATGCCTTTGGTATCCGGTATTACTTGCCAACGGGTTCATTTGTCAACGATGACATTATGTTTATCCCGGGTGCGGGCTTTGACGATGGAACAGCCTATTCGCTGAAGACATACGAGCCGGTAACGGATTTGGAACCGTATCGTGCCGATTATGAACATGTGCTCAGCCTGATGAAACTGTCTGATGAGTATGTGAAGTTGCTACCGAAACGTGCACCATAAATCAATTTTCTGCAATAGGTCAGATCAAAAACGTCACCAGTTCAAAAGCTGGTGGCGTTTTTTTGCATGTTTCTTGCACAAGTGTGGTAATAAAGAGAATAACTAAAGTTTGAAACTGTAATAATTAATGTTACAATGGAATGAGCAAGAATGAAGTGAGCAAAAGCGCGTAATATTCGCTGATCTCATATTCACAGTACTTATGAACCTAACAGACGAGAGGATTGAATATATATGAAACTGAGTGTACTCGAACATGGACATATCAATGAAGGACGAAGTGTACAGGATACGTTGCAGGAAACGGTGAAACTCGCACAACATGCGGATCAATTGGGGTACTCCCGGTTCTGGATGTCGGAGCATCACGGTAGTGGTGCGCTGTCATTCTCCAGTCCTGAAGTTATGATTGCACATGTGGCTGCACATACGGATCGTATTCGTGTAGGTTCCGGTGGCGTTATGTTACCTCATTATAGTGCCTATAAGGTTGCAGAGAATTTCCGTCTGCTGGAAGCTTTGCATCCGGGGCGGATTGACCTGGGGATTGGCAGAGCACCAGGTGGTATGCCAATTGCCAGCAGAGCTCTGAATGAGGGGAAATCATCGAATGTACAATTCTTTCCGCAACAGATCGCGGATCTGGGCGGATACTTCCACGAGCAGTTGCCCGAGGATCATCGGTTTGCATCTCTGGTAGCCGGACCATCGGTTCCCACGGTACCAGAAGTGTGGTTGCTGGGTTCCAGCTCCGAAGGTGCGAGAATTGCTGCAGCGCAAGGGACGTCATATGCGTTTGCCCAATTCTTTGGAACACCAGGCGGCGAAGAAGCGATGAAACATTACCGCAGACATTTCAAACCGTCCATCCTGAATGACAAACCACATTCAATGATTGCTGTCTCGGCATTCTGCGCGGAGACAGAGGAAGAAGCTGCTGAACTTGCACGCAGCAATGAACTTTTCTTCTTACGCCTTGGACGAGGTCTTGAACAAAGTTCATTCCCATCTCTGGAGACGGTGAACAACTATCCATACACAGCGATGGAGATGGAACAGATTCGTCAACGTCGTTCTTTTTCCATCGTGGGAACACCGGATCAGGTGAAAGACAAAATTACCGCAATGGCTGAACGCCATGAAGCAGATGAAGTCATTATTGCATCAGCGGTCCATTCGTTTGAAGCACGTCTGCGCTCATTCGGCTTGATTGCAGAAGCCTTTGGACTCAAGCAGGACTAATGGTAAGCAAGCGGGAATAACTACTCTGAACAGACTGGAATCTTGCTCATGCAAGGTTCCGGTTATACTCTTGCGTGATCAGGGAGAGGAGAGATTCACATGCGCAGATGTGTCATTAGTGATATTCATGGCTGTTACGATGAATTTAATGCACTGCTTAAGCTTGCAGATTATAATCCGCAGCAGGATGAATTGATTTTACTCGGTGATTATGTGGATCGAGGTCCAAGCAGCAAACAGGTCATCGAACAGATTATGCAGCTTCAGCAACAGCACGATATTATGGTGATTAAAGGCAATCACGATGCCATGATGGTCAAGGCGTTAACCCAGGATGTTGAGCAATATGATCAACACTGGATCCGCAACGGTGGACTAAAGACGATGGCAAGTTATCTGGATCTGGAGCTTACTTATGATGAGCAACAGATAGATTGGGAAGCTTATGCTGAAGCCAAAAAGTGGATACGTACACACTATGAACACCATCTTCGTTTTCTGGAACAGCTTCCGCTGGTGTACGAGATTCCGGGTTATATTTTTGTGCATGCCGGGATCAACCCGGATATCGAGGATTGGAGAAGCCAGTCCGAGCGGGACTTCATTTGGATTCGTGAATCATTCTATTCCAAACCAACGACGATTAGAGAGACGGTCGTATTTGGACACACCCCCGTGAAGCATTTGCATGATGAGACAGGCATTTGGTTTGACCCGAGCGGAGACAAAATTGGCATTGATGGTGGTTGTGCCTACGGAGCACAACTGAACCTGCTGGAGATTAGCGAGGACGGCAGTCTACAGACCTTTTTTGTACGGCAAGGGCAGAGCGCGGAAGAGCCTGAGATTTAATGTTTTCGTTGCGTATCAGAGTTTCGTATGCTAATTTATAAGGTTGTACGATGGAATAAATAGGATACATAGCATATCAGCTTGAGGGAATGAACCAAGTTTGGCTATTTTCCAAAATGACTTGCCTGAGAATGATTTGCAATTAATTCGCTGTAAAGGGATTGGAATTAAGCCTTATTAGCGCTATAATCAGTAGGGTATGATTAAATATGACATATATTTTCTATATAAGTTCAACTAAACTTTTTACACGAGAACGGAGAGGACAGAAAAAAGCTGGAGAAGCGGAGCGTTCGCCTTTATCACCGGATTTTCCCTTTAAAAGGGAATCAAAAAATCTGGGGATAACAGCGATCGGAAGGTTATTCTGTCATCGGAGTGGCAAGTGTAAACATTCTTTGGTTAAACTTATATAAATCAGAATTGACGGAGGGCTATGAATATGGAAAAAGCGTTAATCTTCGGTCACAAAAATCCCGACACGGATACGATCTGTTCGGCAATCGCCTATGCGGATCTCAAAACAAAATTGGGTCAGGACGTTGAAGCTGTTCGTCTCGGCGAAGTCAATGGTGAAACCCAGTTTGCACTGGATCAATTCAAAATTGCAGCACCACGTCTGATTAAAACAGCTGCAAATGAAGTAAACAAAGTTATTCTGGTTGACCACAACGAGCGTCAGCAAAGTGTAAGCGATATTGAGGAAGTGACTGTTGTTGAAGTTATCGACCATCACCGTATTGCTAACTTTGAGACAAGCGGACCTCTGTATTTCCGTGCAGAGCCTGTAGGTTGTACAGCAACCATTTTGAATAAAATGTACAAAGAAAATGGCATCGAAGTGAGTGCACCGATTGCTGGTCTGATGTTGTCTGCCATTATCTCCGATTCCCTGTTGTTCAAATCCCCGACTTGCACAGAGCAGGACGTAGCCGCTGCGCGTGAACTGGCTGCCATTGCTGGTGTAGATGCAGACAGCTATGGTCTGGACATGCTGAAAGCCGGTGCGGATCTGAGCCAAAAAACAATTGCTGAACTGATTTCCCTGGATGCCAAAGAATTCGTAATGGGTCAATCCAAAGTGGAAATTGCACAGGTTAATGCTGTTGACGTGAATGATGTTCTCGTGAAGCAACCTGAGCTTGAAGCAGCTATTGAAGCGATCATTTCCAGTAAAGGTCTTGACCTGTTTGTATTTGTCGTAACAGACATTCTGAACAACGATTCCGTAGCTTTGGCATATGGTACATCCACTAAAGCGGTGGAAAAAGCCTACAATGTGACGCTGTCTGATAGCAGAGCTATCTTGAAAGGCGTAGTATCACGCAAATCACAAATTGTACCGGTTCTGACTGAAGCATTCAACACGCTGTAAATCAAACCGATTGGCATATTCATACGCTGATATGTATTACAAAATAAGTAGCAACACCATCCTAGCCTGCTCTGATCCGTAAATGGTCAGGACAGGCTTTTGATGTAGAGGAGGAAGAATCATGATCAAAAATGAAAAGATCAAAGCAGCCGAAGTGCAGCTGACCGGCCTGAATGGTGAAGATCTGGGTGTGATGTCCACGCAGGAAGCACTTTTACTTGCAAAGCAGCATAAAGTAGATCTGGTGTGCTTGTCCTTGATGACAAGTCCACCGCCATGCAAGCTGATTGGCGCAGGAGCGGCCAAAGCAGAAGCGCAACAGGCGAAGAAAAAAGCGAGTAAATCTCCCGATAAACGTAAAGTAAAGGAAATTCGCTTGAACCTTGCGATGGAAGATCATGACCGGGAGACGAAGCAGTCTCAGGCGGAGCGCATTCTGAAGAAGGGTGATTCGGTAAAACTCGTCATCCAGGTGCATGGAGCCAAAGAAGGAGTTGCAGGCAAGGAGTGGGCTGAGCAACTGAGCAAATCGCTGGCTAAATTCGGTAGCAAAACGACAGGTGTTCAGGTAAGTGGTAAACAGGTTGTTGTGCAACTGGACCCGAATGCGTAAACTGCCAGAAGTGATCCTCGATGTAGCACAAAGGTAACGCGAATGTTGATATAGTAATGATTTTTTGGATGTAAAAAAAGCCCAATGAGGTGGCAGGTTAACTGCTACTGTATTGGGCTTGTTTGTCATCACTTGGATTGAGGTATTGTTCGCAATTTAATGCAAAATCCGTTTCCGTTTCAGTAGTTCAGCTGCGTAAATAACGGCTGCCACCAAGTCGTACATATAACTGTCCGGGTAATACGGGCGTAGAACCAGCGGCAATATTATTCTGGCTGTTTTTGGCGAATCGGGATAAATAAAAGAAGTCCGGATAGATCACCATATCCATTAAGTAGGCGGAGACTCGGCTACCTGGAACGCGGAACTGATTCAGGGTACGTATAATCTCTTCGCCACTTGCAATACCAATGCCATGACCATAATACAAGTTCTCGCGCAGCATGAACGTATTCTCTCCCTGCCACTCGGGGGTTTCCGGAGAAACATCCGGATTTTTGAAATACAGCACATCTCCTGGCAGGGCGGTTTCGCTACCGTTTTTTTCGGTTAATCGCAGGTCACTGTCATAATGCCAGTCAAAGAGTAACAGATTGCGAAACAGGGAATTAAAGGCGTCTTCGCGAATGCTTCCCAGTACGCCACCATACAGCACAATAACGGTGGCTGTTGCACATTCAAAGGCATATAAGTGTCCATTCCTCCAGATATCCCGGATGCCGTCGGCGGGGGTCACGTTTGATCTTAGCTCAAACCCACCTTCCGCATTACGATTCCAGTAGGCAGGATTACATCTGGATTTTTCAAAGGAGGCAAAACTCACACCGCTTCGATCCAGTCCTTCCGCGGCTTCCACGAGAGAGCCCCTCAAGTCCCATTCAAATCGAAGATGATCCATGGATTGGTACACATACCTCGTTGGACGATTCTGGAGTTGCTGTAACCAATACCATTCAAAATCAGACCATTCCGAGCGGTTCAGCTGGACGGGTTGATTAGCAACAATGATCATGATCCATAACCTCCGTTCCTATTCGAATATTCAACATTGTATAATCGGGAGAGCACGGGTATTGTGTAGTATATGTCGATTCAAGTAGGGATTTTGTCCGATCTCGTTTATCAATGATGGCATTTGGGGTAGTACTCTATAGATGAAGTTATGTTCAGGTCGATCTATTCATACGGAATACATTCAGATTCTCATAAAGGAGGACATGTAATGTCGAAATCCATTACAGAGAGCCGATCTCTGTTCGAACAATTGTATACGCACGCACCAATCGGCATTGCTGTCGCATCGCATGTAAATGGACGGTGGCTGCAGCTTAATCCTGCATTTTGCGAGATGCTTGCATACAGTGAAGATGAACTGATCGATACTTCGGTCATACATATGATCTACGAAGAAGATCTGCATATGGAGGAATTCCGCAGCAAGTTCTGGGAAATGACTCATGAAACAAGTCCGATGTACGAGACGGAGGTTCGTCTGAAACGAAAGGACGGTTCGTTATTGTGGGCAACCATTAGAGCTTGCATTGTTAGGGATGAAACGAATGGTGAGCCATTGTATCTGTTGGTACAGGCTGCTGACATTACGAAACAAAAAGATGCAGAGGAAATCCTCATTGTGCAACGTAAGCAATTGGAAGAGAGCAGTCGCATCTCTCGCCTGCTGGCGGAGTCTTCACTAGACCTGATTGCAATACATGATGCCGATTCAAGTCGTACATTTAAATATGTATCGAATGCATGTAAAAGCATGTTGGGCTATGAGTTGGAAGAAGTTATAGGTAAGCCGGGAACATTTGTGATCTATCCGGAGGATGTGCCTTTGGTTGAAGCGTACGTAGAAGAGCAGAGAAAGGGTCTGGCTCCCAAACGGCTCAATTATCGCCTGTTACATAAGGATGGATCTACGGTATGGGCAGATACGATTACGCACTATGTATATGACGATTCAGGTGAATTAATGGAGATGGTCGCCGTAACCCGGGATATCACAGCCAGCCAGCAACAACAGTTAAGCATGCAGGAGTACAGATCGTTATTTGACTGTAATCCCCTAGGTGTGGCTTCTCTTGATCTGGAAGGCAATCTGCTGAAAGCAAATATGGGTCAGGAACAGTTGACAGGACACACCAAAGAGGAGCTGCTGAGTCGGCCTTTTGATCACCTCATTGATCCTGTGGATCTGGAGAAGACTCGATATCATTTTGAGGAAACGGTGAAGGGCAATGCACAGAGCTACGAGATAGGTTTAATTCACAAAAATGGGCAGCGGATTGAAACAAATGTGATTAATGTTCCTATTATACTGGAGAACAAAGTTGTTGGGGTCTACGGGATTACGAGTGACATTACAGAGTCCAAACGTTACGTCGAGGAAATCGAGAATCTTAGTTATGAACGGGCATTGATTTTGAATGGCATGTCTGAGGGTGTTATTGGACTGGACCTGGAAGGGAATCTGAACTTTGCCAATCCGGCCGCTGCGGAGATCATGAACTTCTGTCCAAGTGAATTGAATGGCAAACCATTAGAACAGATGATGATCCAAATGCAGAGCGAAGGCATCCCCTACCCATCCAAGGATACACCAATTCTACAGGCTGTTCGTGAGGGACGAGGTCTGCCACGTACCGAATCCGTATTCTGGAGACAGGATGGGTCCAGTTTCCTGGCAGAGTTCCAATTGAAGCCGATTATGGATCAGGGTAGAACGCGCGGAGCAGTGTTGGTTTTCCGTGATATGACATCTGTTAAGGACATCATACGTGCCAAGGAAGCAGCAGAGCATGCAGACCGGGCAAAGTCCGAGTTTCTCGCCATCATGAGTCATGAGCTTCGTACGCCATTAAACGGCATCATGGGCATGGCCCATCTGTTAATGGAAACCGAGCTGGATGATGAACAGAAAGGTTTTGCGGAAATCATGATTGATAGCGGCGAATCCCTTTTGTACATTCTGAACGAAATTTTGGATTTCAGCAAAATCGAAGCAGGCAAAATGGATCTTGAGCGCGCACCTGTAGATATTAAGGCGATGCTGGGTGGGGTGATCGAGCTGTTTGCACTGAAGGCATCAGAGAAAAATATTGAACTCTATTGTGAAGTGTCGGACCATATTCCTGAACGCATTCGAGGGGATGAGACACGAATCCGGCAGATTTTGATTAATCTGGTGGGTAATGCCGTTAAATTCACAGAGCAGGGCCGTATTATGGTGAGCGTAGGTGCTGATTTCTCAGATGAGCATGGTCAGGATAACCTGATGTTGACCTTTAAGGTGAGAGATACGGGGATTGGCATTCCAATAGAAAAGCAGCATCAGTTGTTCCAATCCTTCTCACAGCTTGATCCGGCCATTAATCGTAAGTTTGGCGGGACAGGTCTAGGCCTTGCGATCAGCAAAAAACTGGTAGAATTAATGGGCGGAGCGATTGGTGTACAGAGTGAGATCGGTGAGGGGGCAGAATTCCAGTTCACCCTCGTAGTGGAGCGGTGGTTAGAGGAAAGTAATGACCCGATTGAAATCACCACGAATGATGAACTGCAATTGGATCGAGCGAGTCTTGCCCATGACATCAAAATTTTGATTGCTGAGGATCAAGCGGTCAACAGTCATCTGTTGGAGGAGATGCTGCGCAAGTTTGGCGGAGTCTGTGATATCGTTGAGAATGGTGCACAGGCCGTCGATTCATTGAACAAGGTTCAATATGACCTGGTGTTTATGGATATTCAAATGCCCGTTATGGATGGGATTGAAGCGACCTGCCACATCAGACAGACCCACCCAGAAATACCGGTTATTGCAGCGATTACAGCTTTTGCAGGCGCCGGTGACCGTGAGGAGTGTCTGAAATGCGGGATGCAGGACTTTATCAGCAAACCGTTTCATTCCACAGAGATTAGCCGTGTACTGAATACATGGGTTCCATATATCCGCTCTCAAAGGGTAACGTAACGGAAAAATAACCTGCGCCTTGAAATTCAAGGTACAGGTTATTCTGTCATTTACGACCAGCCTCCGATTAAACCGGAGAGAGTCACGCATTCGTCATCTTCCAAATCTGCAATCAGAGTGAGTTCTTCGTTGTCTTGTGGATCAACGGAGAATAATTCACGGCGTCCGTCCTCATGCACAATAATGACTAACTGATGGCCGCCCTTTGTATCAAACTGGTACTTAACTCCGATACCAGGTAGTGGGCATTCGCGGATATTCATGAAACCTGTCACCTCTTTAGCTTTGCTTAATAAAAAATTAACCGTTCACACAGTACGGATGTATTCTACTATCCATAACACCGTTTGGCAAGTCACAAATAAAATTGGTGTGAAGAATTAATTTTTTCCGCGATGTGATCTTGCACTGTGGCGCCGTCTGGCCCGCCTGCGACGAACAAAAAACCAAATGAGCAGAGCAGCAATTAATAATAGACCAATGACTGCAATGATGATGATATTCCGGATATTAGGAACCTGTACAGTCAGATCCAGTTTATTCATCTGGAGGGGTGAAACGTGCCAAATGAGCGTTTTTCCGCCATCCTCCACTTGATCCGCATTCGAATCGGCTGCCTTGATGGGCAAAGACAACTTGAAGTCAAAGTTAACATCTTTCAACAAGAGGTTTTTAAGAAAGCTAGGCACCTTGTTAATTTGATTTTTGATCTCACCATCGGGCATGGACTCCATGAGATCGGCTTCTGCTGTAATGTGCATCTTGGAAGTGAAGAAGCCGGGGGAAGTTGTTTGTTCAACTTTGATCCCTTGTGGTAACTTGGACGTATCAAAGCTGGTTTTATTGCTTTTTTCATAATGGGTGGTCGCTGTGAGCTGCTTCTGATCTCCCTGTTCCGAAACCTCTGCCTGGAAGTTATTTCGATTCAATGCATCTGCGATCAGAGGCATGAGATTGTCTTGTCCAATTTTTCCAAGAGCGGAGTTCTTTACGTTGAGATTGAGATCCAGATCCGTTGATCCATCCATATTTACCGTTAGATGGGCTTCTCCATCAGCACAGGCGGTCAAAACAGATAACATAAGGGCTAATAAAACAGTAAGAAATAGCTGACGTAAGGGAATGCGAGTTGACATGTCTTTCAACCTTTCTGCGTAAAAATCCAAATTCCATTTCATAGAAGTATAGTATACACCGTAAGCATGGCGGATGAAACTTTGCACCGTGCAGCGAGGTACGTATGATTTAGTGTGATCGGGGAAATAATCCATTTATTAAAATTAAAGATTTCGTATTTTTGTCAATGTTCGGTCAATTCAAACGGCGATTCACCGTGTACACTAGTAGTAGTGTGATGAATATACGGAAGCAGGGAGGTTACATTCATGACATATATCATTATTATGGCCGTTATTATGGTCGTGGGCATGGTCGGAATGGGCTGGTTCTATCAGATTATGGATAAAGACCAAAGCTAGTATTGTTTAAATGTGAAAAGAAGAGAGACAACCTATAAGCTGGCTTCGCTAACGCGAGGCGGGCTTATTTGTGTGGGGAAAAATTGTGAGGCACTGACCTTACATAAGTAAGTAATATTTGTAACCATTCATGTTGCACAATTTGACCGATGGACAAATATTTTTCGTAATTATGGGATTTTTTAGCTGCTCTTTTGTATAATAGGGGGTAGTTTAACTCGGGATACTCCCGAAATTCTGCCAAACAGGAAAGGGTGTACATAAATGAAATTTAGTGAGTATACGTATACACGTCCGAATCTGGAACACATCAAGACATCTTTCCGTGAGCTGTTGAGCGGTTTTGAAGCTGCGGCAACGGTTGAAGAACAGAGTGGGTTCATGGATCAGATTAACGCGCTGCGCAGTGATTTTGAGACACAAGCCCAATTGGTCTACATCCGTCATTCCATTGATACCAATGATGAGTTTTACAAGGCGGAGAACGAATTTCTGGATGAGAATGCACCAATTGTACAGGAATATATCACGGATTTTTACCGTGCATTGGTTAACTCCAAATTCCGCAACGAGTTGGAACAAAAATGGGGTTCACAGCTGTTCCAACTGGCGGATCTTTCACTGAAAACATTCAGCCCGGAAATTATTGAAGAGCTCCAGAAGGAGAACAAACTTTCCACAGAATACAATCAGTTGATCGCATCGGCCAAAATTCCGTTCGAAGGTGAAGAGCGCACGTTGCCACAGCTTCATCCATTTGAACTGTCCACGGATCGCTCCATGCGGGAGCGTGCTTCGGAAGCCAGATACACGTTCATGGCTGAACATGAAGCTGAATTCGATCGCATTTACGATGAACTGGTTAAAGTACGTACACAGATCGCGAAGAAACTGGGTTATCCAAGCTATGTGGAACTCGGCTATGATCGCATGAACCGTACGGATTATAACGCCGAGATGGTTGCTAATTTCCGGGCACAAGTTCGTGATTATATCGTGCCTGTGGCGACCAAGCTCAGAGAGCGTCAGCGTAATCGGATTGATGTGGAGACGCTGTATTATTACGATCAGGGCTTCAGCTTCAAGACGGGTAACCCGACACCTAAGGGTGACGCGGACTGGATTATCGATAATGGTAAAAAAATGTACGCTGAATTATCACCAGAGACGGATGCATTTTTCCAGATGATGACCGAAAACGAGCTTATGGATCTGGTAAGCAAAAAAGGTAAACAGGGCGGCGGATATTGTACGTTCCTGAACGATTACAAAGTGCCGTTTATCTTCTCCAACTTCAACGGTACCTCCGGTGATATTGATGTATTGACACATGAAGCAGGTCATGCTTTCCAGGTGTATGAGAGCCGTGATTTTGCAGTGCCTGAATACAACTGGCCGACATATGAATCGGCTGAGATTCATTCCATGAGTATGGAGTTCTTCACATGGCCGTGGATGCAGTTGTTCTTCAAGGAAGATACGGACAAGTACAAGTTTGATCACCTGTCTTCCGGTCTGTTGTTCATTCCGTATGGTGTAGCTGTGGATGAATTCCAGCATTTTGTGTATGCGAACCCGAGTGCAACTCCAACGGAGCGCAAGCAGGCATGGCGCAACATTGAGAAGACCTATCTGCCACACATCAATTACAAAGATAATGCGTATTTGGAGCAAGGTGGTTTCTGGCATAAACAGGGTCACATTTTCTCATCGCCATTCTATTACATTGACTATACGTTAGCACAAATCTGTGCATTCCAGTTCTGGAAACGCAGCAATGAGGACATGAAGTCCGCATGGGCCGACTATCTGACATTGTGCAAAGCGGGAGGAAGCCTGTCCTTTACTGGATTGGTTGAACTGGCTGGATTGAACTCACCATTCGAGGATGGCTGTGTATCCTCCGTAATTGGCGATATTGAGGCATGGCTTGACGGCGTGAACGATAAGGCGCTGTAAGCCTTCGTAAGGATGCTTTTAGTGAGAGTACCTTCGGTAAGGTATAAGTAGTGGATAAAGCTTTAAGATAGGTAAGTAAGACGGCTTGGAGACCTTCGGGTGTCTGGGTCGTCTTTATCATTACGGGGAAAAATCAACCTCAAGTGTAACATTTATCGGTTTCATTGTGATTTATTTCACTATATCTGAAAACGGATTCAGTTACAATGAAGATAGTAAATCAGGGGTTACAGGAGGCTGGTTCAAATGGCAACACATGCATATTATGTTCCGCCCGTGAACTTGATGGGTAGAGGTTGTTTACAGGAAGCAGGTCAGATGATTGAACAGATGGGTATCCGCAAAGCGCTGGTTGTAAGTGATCGCCAATTGATTACTTCAGGCGTTGCAGAGCAGGTACTGTCTATATTAAAAAAATCAGGGTTAGATTATGTAGTATATGATGAGGTTCAGCCTAATCCAACATGTCAGAATGTACATGATGGACTTCAAGTATTCCAGGATCATGGCTGTGACGCCATTATATCGATAGGCGGAGGTTCACCGCAGGATGCTGCCAAAGGCATTGGTATTGTAGCTACGAACGGTGGGCATATCCGCGAATATGAAGGATTTCATCAATCGAAACACAAGTCCGTGCCACTTGTGGCTGTTAACACAACGGCTGGCACATCGAGTGAGGTGACAATTAACTACGTGATTACAGATGAGGAACGTAAAGTAAAGATGGTGATGGTGGACCGCAACAGTCTGGTCTCCCTGTCGGTTAATGATCCTGAGCTGATGCTCAGCAAACCTGCAAGTCTCACAGCGGCCACAGGAATGGATGCGTTGACACATGCCGTAGAAGCGATGGTTACACCGGGTGGATTTACAGTGACAAGTGCGACAGCTGCAGCAGCTGTTGAACTGATCTTTGAATATTTGCCAAGAGCCGTGAGAGACGGCAGTGACCTGGAAGCGCGGGAACATATGACGTATGCGTGTTTCCTTGGCGGGATTGCTTTTAATAATGCGGGCCTGGGTTATGTCCATGCGATGGCGCATCAACTGGGTGGCGTATATGATCTGCCGCATGGTGTCTGTAACGCAATGTTACTCCCCTATGTGGAAGAGTTGAACGCCAAGCATGTACCCGGCAAATTCCGTCATATTGCTAAGGCCATTGGTATGGATGTGAAGGGTAGAAGTGATGAGGAGTGTTCCGATTACGTCATTGAGGCCATACGTCAGCTATCGAAGGAAGTCGGCATTCCTGAGAAACTGTCTGAACTGGGTGTAAAAGATCCCGATGTGGAACTGCTTGCCGATAACGCGATGAAAGATGCCTGTGCACCAGGTAATCCCTATCAACCGTCCAAGGATGAAGTAATGGAGCTGTTCCGCAAAATTATATAGACTGTTTCAGGAACGGATACACCAAAATAACAGACAAAATGAGCCGGGATCGAAAGTCGGCTTTTTTGTCATGTGAACTCATTCTTTTTACTTATTTTCCCACTTAATGTTTGCACAAAAACTAAAGGATTTTGCTTCTCTATTATCGAATACAATATGAATAACAGCGGCAAGAGAAAGGGTAACCTTACCCGCAACTTGATGTCGATGTTTTCCAGTAAGATTCCCCAGTCCGTTTCGTGTTTAATGTTAAATAGGAGTAGACTATTTCATTGTTCACGAGCTACACCTTAAGTTCTGCATCTAACATTCACCTCTGTAAGACAGTCAAGCAATTCTACACCAGCATCATCTCTATTTCAGGCTTTACAATCCAAGCAGTTCAACTGCAACAAAGATTCACCGGTTACACATCTGTACAGCAAGCTCCTAATCAAGACAACAGTGTCCACACAACAGAATATCGATTATGGGCTCTGAAATGAATCAGAACGAATGCACGTGGAGGAGGCTGTAATGATGGCGAAAAAAGAAGTTGTAGCGATGCTACTTGCCGGAGGGCAAGGTAAGAGGTTAAAAGGATTGACCAAATCACTGGCTAAGCCGGCTGTATATTTTGGCGGCACGTACCGAATCATTGATTTCCCGCTGAGTAACTGCTCTAATTCTGGTATTGATACAGTGGGTGTATTGACCCAATATGAACCACTTGTCTTACATTCCTATATTGGCATTGGCAGTGACTGGGATCTGGATCGGAAAAACGGCGGGGTATATGTACTTCCTCCACATGAACGTGAAGACGGTAGCAACTGGTACCGGGGTACAGCGGATGCGATCTTCCGGAACCTGAACTTTATTGAACAATTCGATCCTGAGCATGTGCTCATTCTGTCAGGGGATCATATCTATAAGATGGACTATGAAAAAATGCTCCAGTATCACAAAGAAAAAGATGCGGATTGCACCATATCGGTCATTGATGTCTCATTGGAAGAAGCCAGCCGGTTCGGAGTGCTGAACACCAACGATGACTATAGCATCTATGAATTTGAAGAAAAACCTCCTGAGCCCAAGAGCACACTGGCTTCCATGGGTATCTATCTCTTCAAGTGGGATGTACTGAAACGTTTCCTGATCCAGGATGAACAACAGGCATCCACCTCCTATGATTTTGGTAAAGATATTATTCCTTTATTGCTTGAAAATGAAAAATCCTTATATGCGTATCCATTTGAAGGTTATTGGAAAGACGTTGGTACCATTCGCAGTCTTTGGGAATCCAATATGGACCTGTTGGACGAAGACACACCGTTTAATCTGAATGATCCGGACTGGCGTATTTTCACACGTAATCCGAACCAACCTGCACAATACATCTCACCTTCGGGCAAGGTGCGGAATTGTATTATTAGTGAAGGTACTGTAGTGCATGGTGAGGTCAATCATTCTGTTCTGTTCTATGGAATTGAAGTTGGTGAGAACAGTGCGGTCATCGATTCGGTGATCATGCCAAGAGTGAAAATCGGGCAAAATGTGCGCATTTACCGAGCTATTATCGCAGAAGGATTGGTTATTCCGGATGGAACACAGATTTCGCCTGCACCGGAAGATGAGAGTGATATATTGCTCGTGGATCAGGAAGAACTGGAACGTCAGCTTCGCCAAGGAATAACTAGCAAGGCCTAATTGAAGTCAAAAGGACGGTGCATGCGATGAAACAATTGATCGGAGTTATTAACCTTGACCATGAACTTGAAGAATTGAAAGAATTGACGTATTTTCGCTGCGGAGCCGCGGTGCCTTATGCCGGGCGTTACCGTCTGATCGATTTTGTTCTATCCAATATGATGAATGCAGGCATTGAGAGTATTGGTGTATTTGTACGGCGAAAATATCGCTCGTTGATGGACCATCTTGGTGACGGTAAACCTTGGGATTTGGATCGCAAGCATGGTGGCATGTTTATTTTGCCACCAGACTGGAACGATCCAACAGATACATCACAAGGGGATTTGCAACATTTCCATAACAATTTGGACTTTTTCCACAGAGGGGCAGGACAATATGTTGTGCATGCGGGCAGTCGCCATGTGACCAAAGCAGACCTCCAGGATGTCTACAGGTATCACATCAGTAAAGGAGCGGACGTTACACTGGTCTGCAAAAAAGTAGATCAGCTGCTGCCTGAACATGACGCCTGTGTCAAAGTTGAACATGACGGGGACGGTAACGTGGTGGACATTCACCAAAGCGCTAATCACCCGAATATATATACAGAAATTTTCATCATGGAAAAAGAATTGTTCTTGCGCCAGGTGCAACGCTGCATCGATCATGGCGAGAGCCATTTCTTCCGGGATGTGATTCAAAAAAATCCGGATGGATTGAATATCGCTGCGTATGCATATGATGGCTATCACGCAGTCATCAATTCCATTGACAGTTATTATCGCAATAGTATGGATCTGCTGAACACAGGGCAATATGAACAACTTTTCAAGGAAGATCCGATCCAGACCAAAATTAAATACGAAGCGCCTGCCAAATACCTGGATACCGCCGATGTTAAACATTCACTTCTCGCGAATGGCTGCATTGTTGGTGGAGAGGTGGAGGACAGCATTCTGTTCCGTGGTGTACAGGTGGCCAAGGGTGCCAAAATAAAAGGTTCCATCATCATGCAGAAATGTTACATTGGTGAGGGGACGGTACTTGAGAACGTCATTCTCGATAAAGACGTGAAGCTGACCGGAGGACAGACGCTGATCGGTGACCCGTCAAATCCATACATCTTAGCGAAAAGTACTATTATCTAATGCCCCCACGTAACCGATATCTTCTATAAATATATATAAAATAAAAATCCTGCAGGATGGATTTAAGGTTCATACACTTTCGACGCATGAATTGCATCTTCGAAAGTTCTCACCAGCATGCAAACGTAGTGGAGGGGACGAAATCGATTCTGAAGCGTAGCGTTCGCCTTTGGCTTCAAATTTTACCCTTGATTATATAAATTCAACTTAAACATTTACACAAAACGGAGAGGACAGAAATAACCTGAAGAAGCGCAGCGCTCGCCTTTATCCCCGGATTTTCCCATTTTAAAAGGAATCAAAAAAATCTGGGGATAACAGCGATCGGAAGGTTATTCTGTCATCGAAGTGTCCAGTGTAAATATTCTCTAGTTCAATTTATATAGATTAATCAAGAAAATTTGGAGACAACAGCGATCAAAAGAACGATTCGTAACCGGAACGGCCACTTTGCACAATGTTGAGCAACAGAGTGTATGAACCGCCACCATCCTGCAGGATTTCCCCGGGAGGAACCTACTTTTGTTTGACAACAAGGAAACGTTCAAGAGTATATTTACACGGAATCTGGTCAGCAAATTGGGCAAACCGATTGAAGAAGCAACACAGGAAGACGTGTACCATGTACTGGGAAGCATGATTCGTGAATATGCAGGCCAGGATTGGGCAGCGTCGAATCAGGGGTTCAAGCAGCGCCAGGATAAACAGGTCTATTACTTCTCGCTGGAATTCCTGATTGGACGTCTGCTCGGCAACAATCTGTTGAATGTGAATGAATTGGAATTGGTGCGTGACAGTTTAGCTGAGCTGGGCTTCTCCTTGGAGGAGATAGAAGAACAGGAGGCGGATGCAGGACTCGGTAATGGAGGTCTGGGACGACTCGCTGCCTGTTTCCTGGATTCACTCGCATCACTACGATATGCAGGACATGGTTGCGGGATTCGATATAAATACGGGTTGTTTGAGCAAAAAATCATCAATGGTAATCAGGTAGAGTTACCCGACAATTGGCTGGATAAGGGCAATGAATGGGAAGTCCGCCGTCCAGACAAAAAGGTGGAAGTACAGTTCTGGGGCCGAGTAGAAGCTCATGAGCAGGATGGAGAATATCAGTTTGTTACAAAAGATGCCGAATCGGTTGTCGCCATACCCTATGACGTGCCTGTCATCGGTTATGGTCAAACCCATGTGAATACATTGCGTCTATGGAGTGCCGAGCCAAAGCGCGAAACTTCACTCGACACCCCTTCGAACTACTACGGTTATCTGGATTATAGCCGATCGGTTGAATCAATCTCGGAATTCCTGTATCCGGATGACTCTCAGTATGAAGGAAAGTTGCTGCGATTGAAGCAGCAATACTTCATGTGCTCAGCAGGTGTACAGAGCGCCTTGCGTACGTTCAACAAGCTGGAGTTACCGTATGATCGTTTGCCTGATAAAGTGGCCTTCCACATTAATGACACGCATCCAACCTTGGTTATTCCAGAACTGATGCGCATCCTGATTGATGTGAAGGGTTACGGCTGGGATGAAGCATGGGATATCACAACCCGTACTGTATCGTATACCAATCATACAACGCTTAGTGAGGCTCTTGAGAAATGGCCTGTATCCATGATCAGCAGGCTGCTGCCACGAATCTACATGATCATTGAAGAGATCAACAAACGTTTCTGTGGCATGCTGCTGGACCGGTATCCGGGAGATCAGGATCGCATAGGGCATCTGGCGATTGTTGCAAACGATCAGGTACGGATGGCACATCTGGCGATTGTAGGCAGTCATAGCGTGAATGGTGTTGCTGCTCTGCACACCGAGATTTTGAAAGAGCGCGAGATGGCTCCGTTCTATGAACTGTATCCAGAGCGTTTCAATAACAAAACGAATGGTATCACCCATCGCCGCTGGTTGATGCATGCCAATCCGAAACTGTCGGATCTCATCACGGATACAATCGGTAACGAATGGATAACAGAGCCGGGCAAGCTGGACCAGTTGGCTGGTTTTGCGGATAATACATCATTCCAGGAGCAGTTCCGTTCAATTAAGCGGGATAACAAAGAGCGGCTTGCTGCGTATATTCTGGATCATACCGGGACAGCAGTGAATCCGGATTCCATCTTTGATGTACAGGTGAAGAGACTACACGGGTACAAACGTCAACTGTTGAACATTCTGCATGTTATGCATCTGTATAACCGGCTTAAGAATGATGCTTCGTTTGATATGGTACCACGTACGTTCATCTTTGGTGCCAAGGCAGCGCCGAGTTATTATTTTGCCAAGAAAATTATCAAGCTGATCAACAACGTGGCTGACACGGTGAATCGGGATGCGGCCGTGAATGACCGCTTGAAGGTATTTTTCCTCGAAAATTATTCCGTCTCTCTTGCAGAGAAGATCATCCCCGCTGCGGATGTTAGTGAACAGATCTCAACCGCAGGTAAGGAAGCTTCCGGTACGGGCAACATGAAATTTATGATGAACGGGGCTTTAACGATTGGCACGATGGATGGAGCCAACGTGGAGATGGCGGAGCAGGTTGGGGAAGAAAATATGTTCATCTATGGTCTGCGTGCAGACGAAGTACTTGAGTATTATCGTTCTGGCAGCTATCGTCCGAATGAGATCGTGCAGCACGATGAACGCATTCGCGAGGTCGTGGAGCAACTGGTGCATCCAGGTGCATTCTGTTATCGTGACGGGGAGTTCTGGGATATTTATGACTCCTTACTGGCCCATGGTGACGAATACTTTGTATTGCGTGATTTTGCTGCTTATGCCGACGCGCATGCTGCGATTGACCAGGCGTATCGGGATATTCCGGGCTGGACTCGGAAAGCGATATTAAACACGGCACATTCCGGCATATTCTCCAGTGATCGTACCATTAGTGAGTATGCGACAGATATCTGGGGTATTCATCCCGTGTCCGGGAACTGGAAAGGTTAAGCATAGATTGTTAAACAAACAAGTCCCCTTGTTCACAAGAGCTATCTCTGTTGGTAAATCAACCAGCGTAGAGAGCATCTCCTTGTAGAACAAGGGGTTTTTGGCATACAGTGTATCATAGTGTCATTCAACTTGAAGAGAATCGGAACTCGCGTATCTTTCGTCATACAAGTTCGCACACAAAATCAAAAAAAAGATCTGGATCTCAGTCATACTACATAAGAAATCGTTTGATATTTTGAATTAGATAGGGGAGCCGTCACTATGGATCATTACACACGAATTCAGCTTGCTATTGAGTATTTGGAGCAGCATTTGCAAGATGATTTTAATATCAGAGAGACGTCCGCTGCTGCGAGCTTTTCGGCGTTTCATTTTCAGCGTTTATTTCAGGCGATCACGGGATTCACGGTACTGGAGTACGTGCGCAGACGCAGATTAACGGAAGCTGTAGGGATGCTGCGGGGCACATCGGAAGGCATACTGGACATTGCGATGAGCTTTGGCTATCAATCTCAAGAGGCATTTACCCGTGCATTTTCAGCCTACTTTGGAATGACACCGGCGAAGCTACGTAAGCTGGAAGTGGATCAGTTGTCTCTTCTGAAGATGCAACAGAGCATTGATTTTAACGATTATCGAACTCGGCTTGATGGAACTTTCCACATGAACACACCCCGTCTGGTCACACGGGAACCGAACTGGATTGTCGGCTATGAATATAAGACCAACCTGAATGACAATCAGCATTATGCTGAAATACCCGGATTTTATCACGATTTTGGCATGGAACAGAAATTCATGGCGATCCCGGAGAGGACACGACCTGATATGGCTTATGGTGTGGCCTGTCATTTTGAAGAGGATGGAGCATTTTCTTTTATTGTGGGTGAAGAAAGCAGTGGAGCATCGCAGGTACTTGAACCCGGTTTTACTTCGATTGAAATTCCGGGCGGCTTGTATGCAGAGTTCACCGTGGAAGGCTCCGGGCAGGATATTCGGAAAATGATCTATGGCAGCTGGTTGCCGCAGTCTAACTATGAACGGAGGGAAGGACCAGACTTTGAAGTGACGGATGTCTGGAAATCGACCCCTGAACAACTGGACATGAAGATATATATCCCGTTAAAATAGACCTTACCGCTTCGCGGAATTCAAGGTCGGAGGACAGATGGATGAGCGAAAAGTCGTGGCTCCACTCCAAGTGGATACTGACCATTGTTGCTTGCATGGCAGTGCTTTACCTACTGATTATGGGCATTTTACTGTTTGTCAGTGGACGAACACCTAGCATGTATTATCAATATAATCTCGTACCCTTCGAGACGATTCGTCCACTTCTTATGGAGAGGGAGAGGTACAATACAGATACCTGGGTCAAAAACCTGTTTGGCAATATCGTATTGTTCATTCCACTGGGCATCTGGATCCCATGGTTGTTTCGAAGGTGCCGTACGTTCCTGACCTTTACATCTACAGTTGTTTTGCTTCTGCTGGGTGTTGAGGTCACACAATTGATTACACGTGTAGGTTCGTTTGATGTGGATGACATTATTCTGAACACGATCGGTGCCTGGATAGGTTACACTGGATTTAAGTTAGTCTTATATTCACAAAAAAAGACTCGGAATTGAACCGCAGATCGCGGTCCATGACCGGGTCTTCTTGCATAAGATACCTTTCAAATGTTTACAAGGGAATCATTTCGGATAAAACATATTAACGGCTTATTTATATCGTGAGCAGAGTTTATATATAAATTTAACTAAACATTTACACGAAACGGAGAGGACAGAAATAACCTGAAGAAGCGAAAGCGTTCGCCTTTATCACCGGATTTTCCCCTTATAAGGGGAATTCATAAAATCTGGGGATAACAGCGATCGGAAGGTTGTTCTGTCATCGGAGTGTCCAGTGTAAATATTCTTTAGTTCAATTTATATATTGAACAATGATGAGAGCGAGGTGGGCGATATCGTTTGGTGGAAAGAGAGTGTGGTATACCAGATTTACCCGAGCAGCTTTAAGGATTCGGACGGAGATGGATATGGCGACTTGCAGGGGATCTATGAGAAACTCGATTATTTGGAGAATTTGGGCGTAGATGTGATCTGGCTCTGTCCCATTTACGATTCACCAGGACATGATAACGGATATGATATCCGGGATTATTACGGCATTTTACGCAAGTATGGCACGATGGAGGATTTTGATCGATTATTGGCAGAGGCCCACAAGCGTGGTCTCAAGATCATGATGGACCTGGTGCTGAATCATACGTCAGATGAACATGCGTGGTTTGCCGAATCACGTTCATCAAAGATGAATCCAAAGCGGGACTATTATATTTGGCGTTCAGGCAAAAATGGACAGGTGCCGAATAATTGGGAGTCCTATTTTGGGGGTTCAGTGTGGAAGCATGATCCCGAGACAAATGAATATTATCTGCATCTGTATTCCGAACAGCAACCGGATCTCAACTGGAACAATGCACAGATGGCAGAAGAGATGTATGAGATGGTGCATTGGTGGCTGGAAAAAGGGGTCGACGGATTCCGTTTCGATGCAGTGGCGCATATCGCCAAGGCAGAGGGGCTGCCAAGTGCCCACAATCCGGATAATCTGCCGGTGGTTCCAGCGTATCAGCTCTTTTCCAACTTGGAACAGGTACACTCGATCTTGAAGAAACTGAATAACATGATCCTGAAACCCTACGGACCCATGACAGTTGGCGAGACTTCAGGACTTGGACCTGAGCAGGCCTTGGCTTATGTGGGCACGGATCGTGACGAGCTTAATATGGTATTCCAGTTTGAGCATATGTTCATTGATGCTAAATCCTCCGGAATTGGTAAGTGGAACTATAAGGAATGGAAATTGACCGATCTCAAAGAAATCATGAGCCGGTGGCAAACGGTTTTGCATGGTAGAGGCTGGAACGCCAATTATATGGGCAACCATGACCAGCCACGTCCGGTTTCCCGTTTTGGTGATGATGGTAAATATCGGGTGCGTTCTGCTCAGATGCTGGCGACATGGATGCTTACACTCGAAGGGACCCCCTACATCTATCAAGGAGAAGAGATCGGCATGACCAATGTCGCTTTCCCGAATATCGAACAATACCGGGACATCGAGACCAAAAATTATTTCAATCATTACATTGGTCAAGGTAAATCAAAGCATGAAGTTATGCAGGCGATCTGGCTGAAGAGTCGCGATAATGCCCGCACGCCGATGCAATGGGATGAGACGGAACATGCAGGGTTTACCCAGGGTCAGCCGTGGATTCAGGTGAATGATAATTATCCTGAGATTAATGTGGCTGATGCCGAAAGTGATCCGCAATCCATTTTGCATTATTACCGTAAGTTAATTGCCCTTCGCAAACAACATAAAGTACTTATCTATGGTGCGTATGAACTGCTGCTACCGGATGATCCGGATATCTATGCCTATACCCGAACGCTGGAAGATGAGCAGATGCTGGTCATTCTGAATTTCCGTGGGCATGAACCTGAGATGCACTGGCCGGAAGGTTGGACTTCCGAGCATGCCAAGCTGATCATCAGCAATGTGAGCAGACGTTATTCTACCGATGAAGGTGCGATTCAGCTTCAGCCGTATGAAGCAAGAGTATATCGTAAGCAGCGGTGACACGGAGGCTAGCGTGATTTTGCGTTGGTGAAGAGGTATGATTTATAATATATAGTGGTTTTCAAAATAATAAAACATATGTCGGGAGGAATCCAAATTGTTGAATATTACGTTCCACGGTCACTCCAGTGTACAGCTGGGCACAGAAGAAAAGTCTCTGATCATTGATCCCTTCCTGCGTGGCAACGAGCTTGCCGTCACGAAGCCTGAAGATATTAAGACAGATGTTGTGTTGCTGACACATGCACATATGGATCACATCCTCGATGCTGAACCTATTGCCAAAGCAAATAACGCCAAAGTTGTGGCTATTGTTGAATTGGCTACATATATGTCTTGGAAGGGTCTGGATACACTCGGCATGAACATGGGCGGAACGGTAGATCTTGAATTTGCTCAAGCTAAAATGATTCAGGCGTTCCATACTTCCGGGATTGTGCTCGAAGAAGAACAACGGATCATGTATGCAGGGTTGCCTGCTGGATATATCATTAATATTGGTGGTAAAACGATTTTGCATGCCGGAGACACAAGTCTCTTCTGGGATATGAAAATGATCGGTGATCGTCATGATATTGATGTAGCTTTCTTGCCGATTGGTGGACATTTCACCATGGGACCTGAGGATGCGCTGCAAGCGGCCGAATGGTTTAATGCCAAACTGACGATTCCGGTTCATTATGATACGTTCCCGGTAATTCGTCAGGATGCGGAACACTTCGTGCAGCAACTTGCTGCAAAAGGGTTGGAAGGACGTGTGCTAGCCCCGGGAGAATCGATTACCCTGTGATGCACATTTAACCGCTGTTCAATAATAAATGGATTTATGGAAAAAGACGAATATCACGTCAAGATAACTGACGCGGTATTCGTCTTTTTTCGGTTTTAGGTTCAATTTTCACCAATAGAGTTGGTACAAATGACAAAAAAATTGAAATTCCATTGTTGAACTCCCTTTTAGAATGATATAAAAAGTTACACGGAAACCAAACGGAAATCCGAATTGACCGCAAACAGGGGGAGCGTTCATGTCATTTATGAAATCATTATTTTTTCAAATTATTGTAGCGGTAATCATCGGGATTGGCGTAGGCATCCTGTGGCCGGATCTGGGTAGCCTGCTGCAACCGCTCGGAACAGGTTTCATCAAATTGATCAAGATGATCATCGCACCACTGATTTTCATGGTGATTGTAACAGGTATTGCCAAGATCGGTGATCTGAAGTCGGTAGGTCGCATCGGGCTGAAAGCCATCGTGTGGTTCGAGATTGCAACTACAGTGGCACTGGTACTTGGATTGGGAACAGCCAATCTGCTTCGCCCCGGTGCCGGAATGAACGTGGACCCTTCAACCATAGATGCAAGCGGCATTGAAGCAAAAACCAATGGTTCCGAGTTACCGCATACGGTAGACTTTATCATGAATATTATTCCGACAAGTGTTGTAGATGCCTTTGCACAAAATGCACTTCTGCAAGTATTGCTCGTGGCATGCCTGTTCGGGGTTGCCCTGGCAGCAACAGAGAGTAAGGCAAAAGAGAATGTACTGACGCTGATTGAGAACTTGCTCGGCATTGTGTTTCGTATCATCGGTTATATCATGAAACTCGCACCAATTGGTGCATTTGGAGCCATGGCTTACACGGTAGGTGCTTATGGGGCTTCCACATTGTCGTCCTTTGGTCTGCTGATTCTGGCCTGTTACGGCGCAGCACTGCTGTTTTTGGTCATGTTGGCATTGGCTGCCTGGTGGATTACCGGGCTAAATTTCCTGCAATTTGTGAAATATACCCGTTCTGAAGTGATGCTGGCGATTGGAACCGGATCATCAGAAGTGGTGATGCCACGCATGATGGACAAACTAACCAAGGCGGGTTGTGATCGTGCGGTTGTGGGTCTTGTAGTGCCGACGGGGTACTCGTTTAATCTGGATGGCGCTTCGATCTATTTATCCTTGGCAACGGTTTTTGTTGCTCAGGCCGTAGGGATTGAACTGACATTGATGCAGCAGATTACGATTTTGCTGGTGTTGATGTTAAGTTCCAAAGGCATGGCAGGAGTACCTGGCTCCGCATTCTTGGCCCTGTCCGCAACGGCAGTGGCTGTCAATGCTTTTCCGGTAGCAGCGGTTGCTCTGCTGCTTGGTGCAGATCGATTCATGGATACAATGCGTGTATTCACCAACTTGATGGGCAACTGTGTCGCAGCATTTGTGGTGGCAAAATGGGAAGGTCTGCTGGATCAAAAGCGAATGCGTGCCGTACTCTCTGGTGAGATCAGTGCCGCTGAACTGGAAAGGGAAGAGCAAGCTGCACTATCTTTATTGAAGTTGAATATGCAGGAAAAACAAGGGAAAGCCGTTGTTTCACCAGAGATGTCGTAAGAGGCGTGTCTCCGCTGTGGTGATGAAGTCAAGTGACAGCAACTTTATAATAACAATCCATTACAACAGTAAAAAACAGTAGAATACATTTAAAAAGTTCAACCAAGTTCAACCAAATTAGACCGTCTGTTGCCCGCACCAATGGTGGGAAGAACAGACGGTTTCTTGTTGTCTCAATACAGATATCATTGGGTTCACGAACGCAGGTTCCAAAATAAATGTTACAGAGGAAAGATTTATGGGGAATGTGTAGAAGAGGCGGAGAATATACATATTATAGTTTCAACTTGTATATACATGTTTACTTATGTAATATAGATATGAAGTTAGCCGAGAACATCACATAAGAGCATTACAATTTATTGGAGGCGTTAACATGAGTTCTAATAACACAACTCCGTCATCTTGGTGGAAGACATCAACGGTGTATCAGGTATATCCGAAGAGTTTTAATGATACAACCGGATCGGGTACTGGAGATATTCGTGGATTAACCGAGAAGCTTGATTATTTGCAGCATCTGGGTATCGATATTGTGTGGTTGCAGCCGGTATATGTATCTCCGCAGCATGATAATGGGTATGACGTAGCGGACTATTACCGGATTAATCCGGATTATGGAACGATGGAGGATTTTGACGAACTGCTGAAAGGTCTGAAGGCTCGTGATATGAAACTGATGATTGATATCGTGGTGAATCACTCCTCGACCGATCATGAGTGGTTCCAGCAATCCCGTTCTTCCAAGGATAATCCGTATCGGGATTATTATATTTGGAAAGATCCTGCTCCGGATGGCGGTGTGCCAAACAACTGGCAATCCAAGTTCGGTGGGCCTGCTTGGCAGTTCGATGAACAGACGGGACAATATTTCCTGACTTTATTTGATAAAACGCAGGCAGATCTCAATTGGGAGAATGAAGAAGTACGCAAAGCTGTACGGGATATGATCAAGTTCTGGGCCGAAAAAGGTGTGGATGGTTTCCGTATGGACGTGATCAACCTGATCTCCAAAGACCAGCGGTTCCCTGATGATGATGGTAGCGTGTCACCGGGTGATGGACGCAAATACTACACGGATGGACCGCGTGTGCATGAGTACATCACCGAGATGTACGATGAAGTATTCGGGCCTTACAACATGGTGACCGTAGGGGAAATGTCCTCCACAACACTGGAACATTGTATCCAATATTCGAACCCGGCTTCCCGGGAGTTTTCGATGACGTTTAACTTCCATCACCTGAAAGTGGATTATCCGAATGGTCAGAAGTGGGAACTGATGCCGTATGATTTCGAAGCGATGAAGCAGCTCTTTAGTGAGTGGCAGACAGGCATGCAAGCTGGTGGTGGCTGGAACGCGCTGTTCCTTAATAACCATGATCAGCCTCGGGCACTGTCCAGATTCGCCGATGATGGTGACTATCATGCCGAGAGTGCGAAGATGCTTGCAACAACGATACACGGCATGCAAGGTACACCTTATGTCTACCAGGGAGAAGAGATCGGCATGCCGAATCCGGTCTGGAATGACGTTAGCGAGTTCCGCGATATCGAATCAACGAATATGTACCGTTTGCTTCAGGAAGAACGAGGCAAATCCGCTGAAGAAGCATTCAACATTGTAAAAGAGCGTTCCCGGGACAACTCTCGGACACCGATGCAATGGAATGGAAGTAAGAACGCCGGATTTACTAGCGGAACACCTTGGCTTAAGGTGGATGAGCGGTATCCTTCCATTCACGTGGAACAGCAGCTGGCTGATCCAGATTCGATCTACTATCACTACCGCAAATTAATTGCCCTGCGTAAACAGGTTAACGTGCTGATCGACGGTCTGTATGAACGATTGGATGATGCACACCCGAATGTATTCGCGTACGCACGGACCAATGGAAGTGAAACTCTGATTGTTGTATCCAACTTCAGTAAACGAGACGTCACGTTCTCGCTTCCGGAAGCGGTCTGGAATGATCACATTGCAGGCAAATCAGCAGAGTTACTCATAGGAAATACGGAGGCAGCCCCTGTGCTGACGCAGGAAATCTCTCTCAGTCCGTATGCATCCTATATGTGGCTTGTGCCACAACAGGACTAATCACATTTTATAAATAGGAAGTGACACTATGGCAATCGATAAAAAACAGGTTGAGGAGATCGTCCGGGCTGTCGGTGGCAAAGAGAATATTGAAGCTGCTACACACTGTGTTACACGACTCCGTTTTGCCTTGTACGATGAGAGTAAAGTGGATACTGAAAGTCTGGATCAGAATGATCTGGTCAAAGGACAGTTCTCTTCCCAAGGACAATTCCAGGTCGTTATTGGGCCTGGTCTGGTGGATAAAGTCTATGATGAGATGATTCAGATTACCGGGGGAGATCGTTCTTCCAAGGATGATGTGAAGGCGGCTGCTGGTAAAAAGCAAAATCCAATCCAGCGAGCGATTAAAACACTCTCGGATATCTTCATTCCGATCTTGCCTGCAATCATTACGGCAGGTCTTTTGCTCGGGATTAACAATATTCTGACAGGCCCAGGCATTTTCTTTGATGGAAAATCACTGGTGGATGTTTATCCAGCCTGGAAGGATCTTGCGTCCATTATTAATACAATCGCAAGTACAGCCTTCACGTTCCTGCCGGCTCTAATTGGTTGGGCAGCTGTAAAAAGGTTCGGCGGCAGTCCGCTGCTCGGGATCGTGCTGGGTCTCATTCTGGTACATCCCGATCTGCTGAGTGCATATGGTTACGCTGATGCTGTGAATAATGGCACGGTGCCAACATGGAATCTGTTCGGTTGGGAGATTGAGAAGATTGGTTATCAAGGGCAGGTTCTGCCAGTACTGGTATCGGCCTATCTGCTTGCGAAGATGGAAATTTTCCTGAATAAAAGGGTACATGATTCGATCAAACTGCTGGTCGTTGCACCAGTTACGTTGCTGATTACCGGATTCCTGGCATTTACGATTATTGGACCGGTTACATTTGCTATTGCAAATGCAATTACATCCGGCTTGATCTATGTATACGATTCATACGCGGCGCTGGGTGGTCTGATCTACGGTGGTCTGTACGCTTTGCTCGTTATCACCGGTATGCATCACACGTTCCTCGCGGTGGATGTTCAGCTCATTGGTAGTCAGGGCGGTACGTTCCTGTGGCCGATGCTGGCATTGTCCAATATCGCACAAGGCTCGGCGGCACTTGCGATGATGCTTGTCCTGCGTGAAAAGAAAATGAGAGGACTTGCGGCAACGTCTTCGGTATCGGCCTTCCTCGGGGTAACTGAGCCGGCGATCTTCGGAGTGAATATCCGTTACCGTTATCCGTTTATCTTTGGTATGATCGGTTCCGCGATTGGTGGTGTGCTGCTGACGATGAATAATGTTCAGGCAACCTCCATCGGTGTAGGTGGTGTACCTGGATTCCTGTCGATTTTCCCTGACAAATGGGGCGTTTTCTTCATCGGCATGGCGATTGTCTTGGTTGTACCGTTTGTACTGACCGTCCTTTTTGGCAGAGCCAAACTGAGAAAAGAAGATCGTAGTGCAAGCAATGAAACCGTTGCTGAGCCTAAAGCGGCTACATCGCAGTCTGCTTCGGGTGTTACCTCTTCAACTGCAAAAACAGATCCAAACCAGCGCACACGTAGTGCAGCTCAAGTAGGAGACGAAGCCGTGAATACACTGGAAATCATGGCGCCTTTAACAGGCCAGGCCGTGTCACTGGAGCAAGTACCAGATCCGGCTTTTGCCGAGAAACAGATGGGTGAAGGTGTAGCGATTGAACCTTCTGGCAACGTTGTTGTTGCTCCGTTCGATGCTCAGGTAGCTCATGTAATCAAAAGTAAACATGCGGTGATTCTTGAACACGCGAGTGGATTACAAGTTCTGATCCATGTCGGGATTAATACAGTATCCCTCAAGGGTGAAGGCTTCAACATGCATGTGGAAGCTGGCGAACATGTAAAAGCTGGACAAAAGCTGTTGGAGTTTGATCGTAAGGTAATTGAAGATGCGGGATACCCGCTGATTACACCGATTATCATTCCAGATGGTCAGGATATGGTTGAGCGGGTGGAAGTCACGACAGGTGATGTTACATCTAATCAAAGCGGTGTGTTGAAGGTTCACCTGAAAGGTTAATTGAATACAACAACAAGAAGGGGCTGCGTGATGTGCAGCTCCTTTTTGCTGTATGATCGTTATTTTCATGACGATCATGGTAAACTGTATATAAAATGGAAGAATCACATTTTTAAAATAATGGTGGTTGGAAAGGTTCTTCTGACAAAGCAAGCTTCAGGCATGTTCGAGTCGTGGCGTTCATATGGTGGAGAAAGAGATCCTAGTCAATCGATGAGGAGGAGAGCCATGACACGTATTGCGGTGATGGTCATTCACGGGCTGGGTATGCGGAAGGATGGGTACGCGGACAAGCTGATTGCTTGTTTGCATAAGGAATTGGACAAGGTGATGGTCTTGCCTGGAGCCACTAAACAGATGCTGGATATCGAACCTGTATATTGGGCGGATGTATTTGAGGAGCGGGAAGAGGCACTTTTTCAACAGCTCGTCAGCTCTCCGGGATTGAACTTTCAGGCGTTGCGCCGATTTGTCATCCACTACCTAGCTGATGCGGTTGCTTATCAACCGGTGGAAAATCAAGGCCATAACTACGATGCCGTACATCGAACGTTGAATCAGGCGATGCATACCCTTGCACAGCGTAATGGACCGGAAGCTCCGCTCTGTGTGGTTGCCCATAGTTTGGGTGCCGTAATCGCCAGTAACTTCTTCTACGATCTGCAATATCCCTCCAGTCGTGTGCCTGAGGTTGTGGATGTGAACTCGGCTCTGGAGCGGGGGGATACGCTGACCAATTTTTACTCCTTTGGTACAACCTTGCCCTTATGGAGTTTGCGTTACCATGACTTTAGTTGTCCAATTCAGGTGCCCTCTTCCCATGTGAATCAGTACTATGCTGGGCTGGAAGGGGAGTGGGTGAACTTCTACGATCGGGATGATATTCTGGGTTATCCATTACGCCCCATTGATCCCGCTTATGAGAAAGCGGTCAAAGAAGACATTGAAGTGAACTCTGGCGGCGTGGCTATGAGTTGGAATCCGCTAAGTCATGGGGGGTATTTTTCCAATCGAAGCATGAATCGGAGAATTGCTCAGGGGCTGGCTCGAACCTGGACCTGGATAAATCGCTCATAATATCAGAGGTAGTTCAAAAAGTCCGCTTTTGATTACGAAGGATGCCTTATGGCATCATCAGTATCGAAGATGGAATTCATCCCATCTTCTTGGTACTGAAAACCGGTCTTTTTGAACACGTATTGTAAGTAATATAAGTATTAAAATTAGGAGGGAATATGTATGGAATGCAGGACAGGCTGTGCCGCATGTTGTATCGCGATTTCCATATCATCACCGATACCGGGCATGGCTCATGGCAAGCCGGCAGGTGTACGTTGTGTGCAGCTTACCGATGATAATCGCTGCGGAATTTTTGGCCAAAAAGATCGTCCTGCGGTATGCAGTGGATTGCAAGCTGAGGAAGAGATGTGTGGTAGCACCGACCAAGAAGCCTTTGATATTCTAAACTGGTTGGAGCATGAAACCGCACCGAAGGTAATATGAGTGGGTTGTTTTAATGAATTGGGATAATTATACTTAATAGGGAAGAAGGTTGATTAGAGAGAGGAGACGCGAATACAATGGGGCTTGTTAAACGTTTTGTATTGGTTGTAGTGAATATGATCGGAGAGTTATGGATGGGGTTTTACCGACGTAACTCGGATTATTATGACCATCAGACTTCGGAGTCCAAAAGTAAGATTGGCTATTATGCATTTATTATTGGGGCAACAGTGGTTACGGTGGGCATTGTAGGCTGGATGTACAACCGAATTTATTCATAAGACATCATTATGCTTAAAATTGAATGAGGGCCAAATGTTGAAGATGAGTCTGTACAAATAAAAGAGAGTATCCGCAGGATGTGACATCAAATGGATACTCTCTTTGTCATGGAATCGGGGCGAAATATGATCATTGAAGTGAGGGATCTGCTTTCTTTTCTTTTAACATATGTACAAGAATCATCTTCAGTACGGAAGAGACGATGAAAAAGATAAACAGGATGCGGAACAATTGATACCCGGATACAACCGAAAGATCGGCATTCACTTCATGTGCCATGATACTCATCTGATCCATCCCGCCAGGGGCCATACTGAGTAGTGAGGTTGCCGCGGAGAGGGAGAACACATTCATTAACAGATAACTCAATCCAAGCGCACCAACAATGAGCAGTACACTACTCATCACCGCTAGCGTGACTGTCTGTGTCTTGCGTTGCAACTGTTCCGGCTTGAGCATCAGTCCAACGTGACTGCCAATCATCAATTGCGATACGTTTAAGAGTGAGGTTGGCAGACTGGGCGTATGCATCGTTGTGCTTAATTGAACGACACACATGACAATCATGGGACCCAGCATAAAGGCCGTCGGAAATCGGAGTTTGCGTGCAACCCATGCACCAGCTACACAGAGCGGAGCATAGAGAAGAATCTCGGGAAAAAGGGTACCCCACGTTGCTACGTCAATGAACGGATGATCCAAACTTCCACCTGCGGTACCTTCAAACCACGGACTGAATAGCAGGAACGGAACACAGAAGACAATCATGATCAGCCGAGTCACCTGCAAAAAGGTAACCAGCGTCAGATTGATAGATTTCATCTCTTCTGCGAGGGACACCATCTGGGATAGTCCTCCTGGAATACTGCCAACCAGCAGGGAGGGGAAGTCAAAGTCGGTTATCTTTGAAGCGATGTAGGCCGTAATTACACACAATCCGATTAACAGCAAGGTCATCAGAAGCATCATGGGAAGTTGTAGCAAAATGCCGTGCAGTGCCTCTTTAGTTAAGGTGAGTCCAATCGAATAACCAACAATCAGAATGCCATAGTCCCGAATGGAGGCAGGCCACATGAGCGGCCATTTGGCGACTTGGGAGCCAAGCAGCATAAATACCATTGGCCCGAGCAACCACGGGATCGGTGTATGAATGACTGTGAACAGCAATCCGCCAAGAACAGAGACACCCAGACTAAGAAAAAACCGAAAGACAACGTGGGAACCAAGCTTGCGCATCAGTTCCATCCGTTTAGCCTACCGGTTGAATGAGGTGGTATGAGATTCAGGTATGCATTCAGGTTTAATGAAGGATTCATGTTCATGTGTGATCACTCCTGATGATGAGATACGTTGCGTTATCTGCGGAACAACCAGACTGCTAGTGTTCAACTCATTAAGATCCTGAGAGAGCCGTAGCGGAAGGTTTGGGTTCTCTGAACATTACAAAGTACATCAGTGATGAAATAACGTATAGACAGCCTGTGATGCTGAAAGTGATCGCATAACCCCAATACGTTCCGTACGTGGTGACCAGATAGGATTGAACGGGTCCCATGGTCGCCCAACCAATCATGAACGAGGTCTGCATCAGTGAATTGGCAATGCCGCGGCGTTTGTCCGAGATCCGATCCACCAGTATGGCTGAATGAATGGGATTGGCTGCGTTCATCAATGCTTGTCTGAACAAGAAACTGAGCGAAGCGATGAACAACAGATTGGTGAAGCCTGTTAATAGAAGGAAGGGCAGCGACATGACCTGGAAAATGACAACGGCTCTTACGCTTCCGACCTTTGCCGCCAAGGTAGGACCAATCAGCATCGATACAATCGTCATAATCTGACCAAGTGCAATCAGTAAGCTCATGCCGCTCAGAGAAACCGAGAACCGATTGGTGAAATACAGATTCAGATACGGTACAACCAGTCCGGAACCTAATCCAATTAACAACTGAGTCACTATAAACTGACCAATCAGTCGGGAATCTTTTTTCTTCGTGATCGAATCGTCCGTGCTTGGGATATTTGTTGAACTTTCTTTTAGCTCCTCATTGGGTTGAAGAACGGGTTGCGCCGGAATGGTTGTCTGCGGAGCAGCCTTGCCTTCGGTTACAAATAACAGTGGAATAAATGCAGCTAGTGTTGCTGCACCACCGACAAATAAAACCGTCTGCAATCCGGTCACCTTGGCGAGTCCTGCCGTATGTAACAAATCTGCGAATACACCGCCACCCAGGCTACCAAGCACCTGGGAAGCGAGCACAAGAGATGAATAATAACTGAACATCTTCAGCCGCTGGCTTTTCTTGACGTTTTCCGCCAGATAAGGAATGGCCAGTACTTGGAATACTCCAGCGAAAAGGCCAGAGAATACCGCGAACCAGATCAGTCCTGTAGCCGAATAATCGAAGGAGCGTCCGATCAGAAAGATTCCGCTGAATAACGCCCCGGTAATGAGTAATCGCTTGCGGCTGAACAGATCACCGCATAGACCGATAGGAACAAACATAATGGCTGTTGCGAGTGATTGAATACTTACAATTTGGCCGTTCATTGTATCATTATAGCCCAGACCCTGAATGTACAGATTATACAAGACAGAGAACATACCATTTCCGATCTGATACAGAATGCTAGCCAAGAAAAACAGTTGAATATTGCGGGACCAGCCGCGAATTTCATCATTAATATGTTGTAAAACTCTCAAGTGGTTCCCCCCAGTCTGCCTGTGCAGTGATTCCAGTTTAACAGGAAAGGGGAATTTGCGGAAGAATTGACCACTGTTTATTTTGGTTCAGGGGCATCAATCACACGAGCAATGACGAATCCATCGTAACCTTTGCTACCGACCGTTTGCAGTGCTGTAGCTTCAAGTCGAGGGTGATCCGCGATCAACTGCAGGAATGATCGAACGCCCTGAACTCTGGGGTCTGTGCTGTCTGTGCGGATCACTTCACCGTCCCTGACGATATTATCACCAATAATAAGACTCCCCGGCCGAGTCAGTCGCAGGGCCCATCTCAGATAATCGGGATTACTCGGTTTGTCAGCATCGATGAAGATCATATCAAACGGTTCCCTGTATTCTTCCTGAACATCGGGAAGGGTGGTTAGGGCAGGACCAACTCTCAGGTCAACCTTGTGCATCAGTCCTGCTCGTGTGAGATTGGCCCGGGCCAAGTCTGCATGGTGTGATTCGGATTCCAGTGAGACGATGCGTCCGTGTTCAGGCAGCGCTCTTGCCATCCAGATGGTACTGTATCCACCCAAAGTGCCGATTTCAAGTACACGGGATGCGCCTTGGATTTGCAGCATGAGCTGAAGTAACTTTCCTTGATTCGGTGTTACGTCATGAGCAGGGAGTCCAGCTTCGGTATTGCTTTGCAGTGTATGTTCCAGCAGGGAATCTGACGGAATCAGCAGATCATTCATGTAGTCGTCGACTTGAGTCCAGGTATGCTGTAGGTTCGTCGTATTTATATTTTTCATGTTCACATGTTCCTTTCCTTGTTCCTTGTATTGGATTTCATATTTCAACTATAAATGGAGCAGATATATAAATAAAATATATATTATGTATGATAATATAACTTTAGATTATGTAATTTGACGTGGAAGAGGTGTAAACATGAATCTGCATGGATTACGATTATTTCATGCCATCGTGAGATATGGCGGGGTCACTCGTGCCGCAGAGGAACTAAATATTAGTCAACCTGCGGTATCTTCTCAGGTGAAGAAGTTTGAACGTGAATTAGGAATCCAGCTTTTTGTTTCGGAGGGAAGAAGACTGGTGCTTACGGATGCGGGGATACAGTTGACAGGTTATGCGGAACGTCTGTTCATGCTGGAGCAGGATGTCGAGAATTTTGTGCAGGATTTTCGGGAGGGCAAGAAAGGACTGATCCGTCTTACGGCAACCTACTTGCCTTCAAATTTTCTGTTGCCGGGCTGGATTGCTCGGTTTAAGCAAATGCACGAGGATGTGGAGATTGTTGTGAGCACAACCAACACCCGGATGGCTTTTGACCAATTACTTCGTTATGAGGCAGAGATTGCAGTGTATGGTGGAAGTGGCATTACACATGCAGGTGTCCAATGGGATGAATTGTTTGACGATGAGATGTGGTTTGTTGTGCACCCTGACCATCCGTATGCGGGAAAAGAAATCGAGCTGCATGAGATGATGGCAGAACCGTTCATCATGCGCGAAGAAGGCAGTGCTACACGTGAGCGACTCGTTTCCCTTTGCACAACAAATAACCTGGCCGCTCCCCGCATTGCGCTTCAGTTCAACGGGCTGAACGAAACGATTAGTGCGGTGAAGGCAGGTTATGGGGCCAACTTTATATCTTCTTTGGTTGTGAACGAAGATGTGCAGCAAGGCAGGCTGGCACGTGTATTTGTTCGAGGTGTACAGCTGAGAAATACGGTTGCCGTATGTACACGAGCCGGGGAGGTATTATCACCTGCTGCACAGCATCTGGTCAAGCTTATCCGCCAACAAGCTGCTTTGATGAAATAAATAGCGTGATTGTACTTAAAACAATTTAAAGTACGTGTTCAAAAAGACCAGTTTTCAGTATCCTAAAGCGGACTTTTGAACAGCCACTTGAACATGGACAGGTTACTTCTTCTACTATTAACTTTTATTAACTTTCGCTTTGTTGTGAAGTTCCCCATGCATGTAATCGGGCGTATAGGGTTACGCCGCCAATGATCAGGACAGGAATCCAGACTGCAATCATGGGCACACGGTGGAATAACAATGCGGCTGCAATGACGCCGATCAAATAGATGACAACAGCACCTGCACGAAGGTAGGAGTCTGTAGACAAGGCTTTGGTTAACGATCGGATATTGGCATGTCGCAGCTTTTTGAGGATGTTTACGGTATCCTCGACCACAGCGGCCAAATTATTGGTGAGCACGGTTGTTGAGATGCCAGCAATGCCAATGCGGCGTGCCGCAGTTGTTTGCATCCCCATTGCAACGGCTAGGATGACAATTAACAGATAAGACAGTTGTTCTGAAAATGGACTAATCATGGCGATCGCGAACAGCAGGAGCAATATGCTTTCAACAGTAAATACGGCTGTGACCTTAGAAGACCAGCCATTTTTGGTCTGCACAGGTCCAACCATATGTGCTGCAATGGCATTGCCGGCAATAAAACCGATGAGAGCAAGCAATGACCGCAGCACGACAAATTCCTGAGCACGGGCAATGGCAATACCGAGCAGTACAACATTTCCCGTCATATTGGCTGTGAGCACATGCCCCAGTCCCAGATATCCGATCAGGTCCACCATTCCGGCAGACATACAGAGAAGCAACATGGCGTATTTTTGGAGGGTGCTTTGATTCATCCTATCCGTCCTTTCAAAAAAACGTAGCCCCTCCAGTATACAGCCATAACCCATGCATCTTCAAAATGAAATTCATCGCGCAAGACTTAAGGTGCAGCGAGCCAATCAAACATATTGTTCACCGCTGACTGATGTATTTTCTCGTGAAAATGATGATCCTGCCCGCCATAAGCATGAAATGTGACATCCGCACCTTGGCGCTTAAGCCAGTGATACATTCGGGTTCCGTGACTATAATTCACTTGTGTATCTGATGTACCATGCATGATTAGCACGGGACAAGATAGTTTGTTCGCTTTCGACAAGGGAGAACGGGCGAGATAAGCTTCTGGAACCGTGCGTGGGGAACCACCTAGCACCCGTTTCAATGTACGCCTCAGGTCGGTTCGCTCATGGTAAGTGCGTTCCACATCGGAGACACCGCTCCAAAGAACTAACTTATGTACTTTGTCCGGTCCCTCATTATAGGCAGTTGCGGTATGTACAGCATTAATGGCTCCACGGGAGAACCCCATTAACGATATGCGAGTTGGGTCAACAAAGGGTAAACGCTGTATCAACCGGTAAGCGGCATGCACATCTTCGGCATCTTTTCCGCCATACTCGTCACGACCTTCACCGCCTTCGTTGCCACGATAGGATGGGGCGAACACGATATAACCTTTATGTACAAATTGCTCAAGCCAAACGGTATTTACCCCGCCATAGCTGCCAAGTCCGCCGCGACAATAGAGCAGAACTGGCCACTGTTCCGGTATGTTATCCGTATCATGCATTGTTGCAGCAGGATAATGGCTGGCGAGCGGTTGCAAATGTAGAGACTTATGTATGGAAGCGAGTTCCGGATAGGCAGAGGAGACAGAGCCGGGATGAGAAGTTTCATATGTCGTGATATCAGGTAATGAGCAACCTTGTGGCAGGTATAAATAAGCTTTAACCCGAAGTGTATCGGATGAATATGTCACTTGATAGAGCAGGAAAATCCACCTCTTTTATTAATAATAACAGGCCAAATGACAGGGATGCTTCTATAGGATGCGCGTAAAATAAGTTCCCATACCTTCCAGGCTGAATCACCAGCCCAAATGTGAGAAATTCGTTTATTGGCTCCATATGATTTATAATGGTTCAGGAGACATGTGGATTGACCGCTTGTCCTCATATTCATAAAACTAATTTTAGTGTGCAGAAAGAAAGGGAGAAAGCCATGATGAACGCTCCACATCCAATCGATCAATTCAAGAAATTCAAATATGAAATTACCAGATTTATGATGATCTATAAATTTGCTCTGGATCAAATGGAGACCAAGATTGAAGTCCTGAAGGAAGAATTCCAGTCTTTGCATGATTACAGTCCAATTGAACATACAAAGTCCAGACTGAAATCTCCTGAGAGCATTATGAACAAGATGTTCCGCAAAAATCATGAGTTAACGTTTGAGAGCATTAAGCAAAATATCAAGGATATCGCCGGGGTACGGATTACATGTTCCTTTATCTCGGATATCTATCGCATTAAGGATATGCTGTGCAACCAGAGTGATCTGCGTGTACTGGAGGTCAAAGACTACATCGAGAATCCAAAGCCAAACGGCTACCAAAGCCTTCACCTTCTGGTGGAAGTGCCTGTGTACATGTCCAATGGTGAGGAACGAGCATGTGTGGAGATCCAGATCCGTACAATCGCGATGGATTTCTGGGCGAGTCTGGAGCATAAGATTTTTTATAAATACAATAAGGATGTTCCCGAGCATTTGACGAGAGAGTTAAAGAGTGCGGCAGATTCGGCAAATGCGCTGGATCAACAGATGGAGCGACTTCACCGGGAAATTCAGGAGATTAAGGACGCCGATAACGAGCGGGATGAAGAAGAACTGCGCCGTATTATTATTAACAATCAACAGTTCACACTGCCGTCCAACCTGCTCAAGCTGTTGGGTAGCGGGGAGTAGTATTTGATGAAAAGTACACCAGCCTCATTGAACACAAACTCCACATCTCGTGTACGGATGGCTTTAATTCTGGGGACATTGTCGGCCTTCGGGCCGTTGTCCCTGGATATGTATTTACCCGCATTGCCCACGCTGGCTGATGAGTTTGGTTCATCTACATCGTATGCTCAACTCAGTCTGACGGCGTGTATGATTGGACTTGCGGTTGGACAGTTGCTTGCCGGACCTCTAAGTGATGTACGTGGTCGGCGAACACCGCTCATTGCAGGGCTTGTGCTCTATACGATCGCCTCCATACTTTGCCTGGTTAGCCCGACGATGGGCTCTTTTGTTGTGCTGCGGTTCATTCAAGGTGTAGCTGGAGCGGCAGGGATTGTCATCTCGCGCGCAATCGTCAGAGACGTATATTCGGGCCCGGAACTGACACGGTTCTTCTCTCTGTTAATGCTGATAAACGGCGTAGCCCCGATTGCTGCACCAATCATTGGTGGACAATTGTTGACATATACATCGTGGCGCGGCGTATTTATTTTGCTCAGCCTTATCGGTATACTGACGCTGTTGGCTGTCATTTTCGGTCTTGGAGAGACATTGCCTTCCAATCGCAGATCAAGCGGAGGATTGAAGCAGACATTACTTACGTTTCGCCAAATCGCGGGGGATCGTCAGTTTATGGGTTATGCGTTAACCCAAGGATTTGTAGCTGCTGGCATGTTTGCGTACATATCAGGTTCACCGTTTGTGCTTCAGAAAATATACGGGGTATCCCCGCAAATGTTCAGTGTATGCTTCGCCATTAACGGGTTAGGCATTATTCTGGCCAGTCAGATTGCCGGCAGACTTGCAGGAAAGGTATCAGAGACTCGCCTGTTAATCGCGGGGCTGCTAACCGCGGCGCTCGGAGGAACTTCATTGCTCATCGCCATTCTGGCTGGAGGTAATCTAATCTCTGTACTGATTCCGCTATTTTTGGTGGTATCCAGTGTTGGGTTGGTCAATACCGCGTCCTTCGCTTTGGCGATGGCCAATCAGGAGAAATCGGCTGGCAGTGCGTCTGCGCTTATTGGTGTGATGACGTTCCTGTTCGGTGGTATTGTCGCTCCCCTCGTAGGTCTCGGAGGAGAAGGAACAGCTGTGCCAATGGGAATCGTTATCGCGTGTGCTGATCTCGGTGCCTTGGTGATTTACTTCCTAATGGTCAGTAGAGGCGGGAAGCGCCAGAACGATCAAGTGTTGAGTTAAATGTACTGATTCTGTACACCTTGCGTTTATGGAGTCTTAGTAATGTAAAGGTACATCTGGATAAAAGGACGAAAAAGAGCCTCACTTGGAAGGAATTATGCTTCCAAGTGGGGCTCTTGCTGTAGGTAAGGACAGGTTTAGCAGAGCGCAAACAAAATCTGTGTATTGGACAGTATACCTGGCGTGAGGAATGGATAGAAGTACCCCACCACAAAACCAAACAGATTAATTGCAGGCCACATCAGGTAGACATCATTGTATGTGAAGACAAGGGACCACCGGTTATAGCAAAAGTTGGGCAGCGCACGTTCTTCGTTCTCTCGAGGTGCCGCTGCACCAGTCTGTGCAAATTGAACCGCTTGAGTGAGGCTTTGCGGCTGTTGCTGGAGGAAGAGCGGAAGCAGACCCGGGCTGCTTTTGATCAGGTTATACAAAAAAAGCATTTCTGCCGGAGGCTGACCTACCGGACGAGGATAGGCACTAAGTAGGGTGGGCAGGTTGCCTTGAGTCAGTTGCGCAGGTACGCCCGGTGCTGTACCCGGAATTGTACCTGGAATGCCTCCAGGGATATATGGACCGGGTCCTCCGCCTGGAATGTATGGAGGATAGGCGCCTTGACCGCCAGGGATACCAGGAAACGTCGGACCACCCGGTGTGCCGCCACCGCCACCTCCTGGGAACAGGGGAGGCAATTGAAAGGAACGGTCTTCTCCATAACTTAGATAAGGGTTATATTCGTAATACATGTACAGAACATCCTTCCTGTCGTCGTATTCTGCATTCAGCATATGGCGGCATCCGCCTATATGTGAATGCCGTCAAGAAGATTTTATATGATCGCCTCGCCACATAATCGAATTGACAACTGAACTGATAACAATTATCATTGTCAATGGAATCGGACAAATGTACATACGGATATTATATGTATCAATAATAGTTTCAATATTTTTGAACATTGAAATCTGTCACAATAACGCCGAATAAGGTTTTTATAATGAATTGAAAGGGGATATATCAAGTGTTTAAGAGAAATAAAAAGATGATCATGCTTCTAATGACGGTGATGGTTATGTCCATCTGGTTGGTCGCGTGTGGAACAAAAACGGCAGAGAATGGAGCAGCAGGAGAGAGCGAGACAACAACGGAGACAGAGACACAAACAGAAGCCGCTACAGAGCGCACATTAACAGATGCAATGGGACACGAAGTAACAATTCCCGCAAATCCGGAGCGCATCATCGCGTCTTATCTGGAAGACCATCTTGTTACACTCGGTGTTAAGCCAGCAGCACAATGGGCCATCAACAACGGCAGTGGTTTGCAGGATTATCTGCAAACCGATCTGAATGGTATACCTGGTATTGCAAGTGATCTACCTTTTGAAGCCATGGCCAGTTTCTCACCAGACCTGATTATTATGGGTTCTGAAAGTACAGTTGAAGGGGAGAAATACGAACAGTACAACAAAATTGCCCCTACTTATGTACTCGGAGATGAGGTCAACAAGGACTCGCGTCAGGCTCTGCTCAAGATCGGCGAGCTTCTGAACAAATCGGATGTAGCGCAGAAGGCGCTTGACGATTATGATGCCAAGGCAAAGGAAATCAAAGAAAAAGTAACTGCTGTTACTGGAGGAACAAAGTCGGCCGCAGCGTTGTGGTTGTTCAATAACAAGTTTTATGTTGTAAGCAACAATGTTTCCAGTGGTGAAGTGATGTACAACGAACTTGGACTTGCAGAGCCTAATGTTGTGAAGGAAGCATCTGCGAAGGCAACGGGTAACTGGTCTGAGATTTCATTGGAGAAGATCGCGGAAATGGACACAGACTATCTATTCCTGGTGAACAGTGACAAGGGAGCAGGCTCAGAAGCGCTGAAAGATGCCGTATGGCAGAGCATTCCTGCTGTAAAGACAGGTAATGTCTTTGAATTCACCCGGTCCAGTAGCTGGTTGTACAGCGGAGTTCAAGCGAACCTTCAAATTATGGAAGACATTCAGAACAGCATCGTTAAATAAGAAATAGCCAATACGAAATGGCATGTTCAAACTCCTTGGTGCAGTGGGCACCAGGGAGTTTTTTTTGTTAATTTAGCATTTTACGATATATAATAAATATGAGTGTGTTATCGTGTCCTGAAGTGAAATTGACACTTGTTACACGAGCATGGAAGGGGATATTTACATATGTATACATTGGATCCACGTGAAATAACGGGAAGAGACAACTATAAACTGATGAGTGGTTCGGTGGTACCACGCCCAATTGCTTTTGTGACGACACTTTCAGATAAGAATGGTGTAATTAATGCAGCGCCTTTTAGTTTCTTTAATGTGGTTAGTTCGGACCCACCGCTGTTATCCATATCTATTGCACGTAAAGACGGTATCATGAAAGATACTGCACGTAATGTGATTGCTCATCAAGAACTGGTCGTGCATATCTGTGATGAAGCAATCATAACAGAAGTGAATGAGACAGCAGCCATACTGGAACCCCACGAAAGTGAGCTTGAGCGGACAAAACTGACTACAGTGCCAAGTACCAAGGTTGCTGTGCCAGGAATTCAGGAAGCACTCATTCGGATGGAGTGTGAGCTGTATCAACACATTCCGATCACGAATGATGAGGGCAAACCAGTGAGTGACCTGCTGCTGGTACGCATTGTACAGTATCATTTCAGCGAACAAGTCTACAATCCGGACAAGGGCTATATCCTGATGGATCATTTGAAACCAGTCAGCCGACTGGCGGGTAATGATTATGCCAAGCTTGGGGAGAGATTCACGATAATTCGGCCTGAATAGTTCTGACAGATCGAATATGTAATATAGGAACGGGTTTAATCCGGTATCAAAGGCGGACAGCACGTGCGAAACTCGCATAAGTTGTCCGCCTTTGCTTGTTAATATGAACATAAACAGGACAGGTAGTGAATAGACTTGTACTATATCCTGCACACATGTCATATGAACCTATTTTATATATAGGTTGTTTAAAAAGCCTACTTTTGAACACGTACTATAAGGGGGTTAAGCCGATGAACCAGCTTGAGGCAAATACTGGGGCAAGTATTATGGGAATAGGAACGGCGTGGCCTGCCCACCGTATTGAGCAAAAGGATGTGTCTGCCCGTCTCGCGCAAGCGCTGGAACATGAGCCAGATGCGAGAAGGTGGGCCAAACGAATCTTTAATCAGTGCGGTGTAGAGACTCGGTATACGTGTGAACCGAATCTGCTTGAGCCTGTTGATTCTTGCCGATATTTACCCTTTACCAATGCGGACGAGGTTCCGACTACATCCGAGCGTATGGGCAAATACAAAGCTGCTGCTGTTCCACTTGGTCTCGAGGCGGCCGGACAGGCCATTCAGGATGCAGACGTAACCTCCTCGGAAATTACACATCTCATTACGGTGAGTTGCACGGGGCAATTCCTGCCCGGACTTGATGTTCGGCTGATCCAACAGCTTGAAATGTCACCGCAGATCAACCGGATTCCACTGGTGTTTCAAGGATGTGCAGCCGGTCTGAAGGCGATCCAACTGGCGAATTCCATTGTAACGACAGATCAGAAGGCTACAGTTCTCATCGTGTGTGTGGAACTATGTACACTTCACTTTCAGCCATCTGCCAAACGGGACGACCTATATGCAGCATCATTCTTCGGAGACGGCGCCTCTGCCTGTGTTATTGGTGCGTCTGGAACAGACCGCAATGAATGTTTTCGACTAGGCCGAGGGCACTCAACGCTGCTCCCGGATTGTGCAGAAGAAATGATCTGGGAAGTGGGCAATACAGGCTTTGATCTCTACCTGTCACCACAGATTCCGAAGCTGCTTGGTTTGCATCTCGGTCCAGAGGTAGAACGGTTGCTGGAGGGGAGCGGTTTACCGGAAATATGGGCGATCCATCCGGGAGGCAGAGGCATCGTGGATGCCGTTCAGAAGCTGTATCAGTTGACAGATGAGCAGGTCTCCTACAGCCGAAACATCCTGCGGGATTATGGCAACCTGTCGTCCGTGACGATTCTTTTTGTTCTTCAAGCCATCCGTGAGGATTACAGACAGAAGGAAGAGCATTCCAGTGGGATAGCGCTGGCCTTTGGCCCGGGACTGACGGCAGAGTTACTTCCTTTTACATACATCCCTGCCCCCATTGCGAACAGAACACCTGTGAATCATGGCATTCAATAGTTCGCGAACCCGAGTGAAGGAGATATACACCGTAAGTGTATGAATGTGCTTATGATCTTACCGATGAACATAATCGAATGACTAATCTGATCGCAGAGGAGCTTAGGTATGGGTTATCGCAGACTTGCTGCCTTCATCAGCCGATATCCGCGGTTCATTATTCTCTGCTGGGTATTTATCATCGGGATGTCAGCGGTCTGGGCATGGAAGTTACCTGACATTGTTCAAGATCACGGATTAAAACGGGTTCACGGGGATGCGCAAGCGGTTGAACTTGTTCTGGAGGATGAATTCGGATCTCCTGCTGATCCGGTTATTCTGGTGTTTGAGAAAAAGGAAAATACCTCGCCGTTACAGTTCCGGCAGTGGATCAAGGATCGTTTGACACAGGTTCAAGTGTTGCCTGCGGTAACCTCTATCACGTCCCCTCTGGATGTTAGCGAAAGGGTGACGCTGCAAAACCAAAGGGCCTATGCCTTTGTGAAAATGGATGTGCCCGCGCATCAGATGGGTCCCCCACTGGAGCAGTTGCGCGCCGTGCTGGCAACAGACGGTCCAGGTACGGTGCAATTGACGGGAAAGGCAGTCGTCCAGCAGGATGTCAATAATCTGAGCTTTCGTGATCTGGAACGGGCAGAGATGGTGGGCCTGCCGATTGCCCTGATCGTTTTGTGTTTTGCATTCAGGGGGCTATATGCTGCATTGATTGCTGTCATGATGGGGATCAGTGCTGTGATTACCGCCATGGGAGTCACGACACTCCTTGGTTATCATCTGGAATTGTCTAACTTTATCATTAATGTGATTCCCATGGTGGGTATGGCACTGAGTATAGACTTTGCCCTGATCATCCTGAGCAGGTACAGGGAAGAAGTTCAGCGGGCCTATGAAGATGAAGGCAAAGCTAACGTTACGGGCAGTAGCCTGGATATGCAGAGCGAGGTTTTGCGGAGCGAGATTCTTCAGCGAACATTGCGTACAGCAGGCAGAGCAGTGTTGTTCTCGGCAGCGTGCGTGCTCCTTGGGCTGATGGGTCTGCTCTGGATCAGACTGCCGATGTTTCTGAGTGTCTCCTTGGGGGCCATTATTGTTCTGCTCCTATCGCTACTTTTAAATGTTACGCTGCTGCCAGCTCTGCTGTCACTGTCTGCGGGTCGGGTCTTCAGGCGAAAGTTAGTCCATTGGTTACCCAGAAGCTCGATCTGGCATAGATGGTCTGCAATGGTCATGAAACGCCCAGTCAGTATGACCATTGGAGGTACGGTTGTGCTGCTCCTGTGTGTATATCCAGTGACCCGGCTGGAACTGTCCGTCCCGGATGCTTCTTCACTGCCAGAGAGAATGGAGTCCCGCCAGGCAGCAGAGCAGTTGCAACATGATTTGGGGCAAAAGAATACCTCTACCATCGAGATGGTGATTGGCGGACAGCAGGAACTGTTGACTGCCTCTCACTGGCAGATGGCCCACAACAAAGCCCATCAACTACTGCAGGACTCAGAAGTATTGAGCATTGTTTCACCATGGGGCCTATTACAGCCGAATCAAAATGACTCGCAGAGCCTTTTACAAATTCCACCGTCGGCGCTCACTCCTTCCATAGAAGGCAAGGAGTCAATAAGGGCGGCATGGCTGCATTCAACGGTCTCTGACCATTCCATACGTTTGATAGCCACCGTGCACGGGGAACCTGGTTCGGAACAGGTTGCAGATTGGCTTGAACGAATGAGGAATAGCGATCATGCACCAGGTTCCAACAACGTAAAACTACGTTATGGCGGGGAAGCTGCCAAGCAGTATGAAATAATGCAAGAAGTCACAAGTCAACTGCCCAAAGTGCTGGTATTTGTAGTGGTCACCAATTATCTTGTGTTACTGGCGGCATTCCGATCGATGCTCATTCCAATCAAGGCAATTGTGATGAATCTGCTCAGCTTAGCCGCTTCATTTGGCATATTGGTGTGGGTGTTCAATGAAGGACATCTAGGTATGGAGCCGTCAGCCATTGCCATTATGATTCCTGTATTCATTGCAGGATTGGTGTTTGGCATATCCATGGATTATGGTGTGTTTATGCTGAGCCGTATTCAGGAAGTGTATAGACGAACCGGAGACAGCGATGTGGCTGTCCAACAGGGATTGGCTTCTACAGGTCGTCTGGTCACCTCCGCAGCGGCCATTCTGCTTGCGGTGACTGTGCCGTTTGCTTTTGCTGAAGTCGCAGGTGTGAGGCAGTTAGGGATCGGAATCACGGCAGCGGTGTTGATTGACGTTACATTAATCCGTCTAATACTGGTACCTGCATTGATGAAATTAATGGGCAGGTGGAACTGGTGGCTGCCAGGTCAGATGAAATGAAGGGTATTTCCGTAACCTGTCTTCAGGTTGGAGATATCCTTTTTTTGGCTAGAAATCATGTGATTCCATTCAAAACAGGCAAACATGTTCAATTCATGGGTGACATAGATGTTCTATAATGGATGGAATTAATTCCATATAACAGTCTTTTATCTACGTTATCCTATGAAAAACAGGAGGGACACAGGCCCATGTCTGATATTGAAGCCTATCTACAACAACAAACGAATCTTCGTGGTCGTTCCGCGTATCATCCAGATCAACCCCTGGAGTTATGGCGCAGTCAGTTACGTACACGTGTGAAAGAACGGCTGGGCGGTTTTCCCACGATGGCGGCCGCACTGAATCCTGTCTTACTGGAGCGCATTACATGTGACGGATATATTCGGGAGCGGATTGAAATCACGACCTATGCAGGACTTCGCATGCCAGTGTATTTATTAATTCCGGGTGATGGAAGCATTACCGAAAACAAGAGACCTGCTATCGTTGCTTGTCATGGGCATGGCTACGGTAGCCGAGAGATATCGGGTATGGAACCGGATGGGTCACTACGGACAGGCGAGCCCGGATTACACAAGGACTTTGCAGTAGCTCTTGTGAAGCGTGGTTATGTGGTTGCGGCTCCAGAGTTGCTCGGATTTGGTGATCGAAGACTGGAAGAGGACCGCGATGCGCCACCAGGGGTAAGCTCCTGTACGAAGATTGCTGCGCATCTGCTCATGGTGGGGAAGACCCTCGCCGGTCATAGGGTGTATGAAACAACACGTGTATTGGATTATGTATCGACTCGGCCAGAAGTGGATTCGGAGCGAATTGGAAGCATGGGTATCTCGGGCGGTGGGCTGGTGACCGCATTTACAGCCGCGTTGGATGAACGGTTCAGGGCAACTGTGGTAAGCGGTTATGCAAATACATTCCAGGGCAGCATATTGGATCGGAACCATTGTCTGGACAACTATGTGCCAGGTATCCTGCGTGAAGCGGAGTTGCCGGATCTCATCGGCCTGATTGTGCCTAGGCCACTTTTTATTGAAGCTGGAAGTGATGATCAGGTGTTCCCAATCCATGCAGCGAGAGAGGCGTATGCCCGTTTGACACACATATATGAGCAGGCGGGAGCAGCAGAATCACTGGATGCGGATTTCTTTACCGGTGGACATGAGATTAGCGGAGCGAAGGCTTATGACTGGCTTGATCAAGTTCTGTGAAGCTGTGGATCTTCAACTAATATAATTCTGATTCGAGAGGAGAAATTAGTGATGAAATGGTCAATATCGGTAAAGCTACTGCTCTGTTTTGTTCTGTTTGCAAGTACAACGGGCATCGGTTTGGGAAGCAGTGGAGGGCAAGTCGCCGAAGCGGCAACGGACAATTACAGATTTGATTTTGGTTCGGGTGGTGTTGAGAGCGGTTACACAGGCGTGTCCGCAGGAGATGCCTATACGCCTACGAAAGGTTATGGCTTCAACACACCTACCAATATGAGAAATGTGCCTGCCTCAGGAAGCGGGGTTAAGAGTGACGCTGTGCAGTTTCTGACTTACGGCACCAAGAGCACCAATACCTTCAATGTGAATCTGTCCAATGGCCTATATGAAGTTAAAGTGGTCCTGGGCAATACTGCCAGAGCGAGTGTGGCTGCAGAAGGTGTCTACCAGATCATTAATATGACGGGCAACGGGGCAACGGACCAGTTTCAAATTCCGGTGACTGACGGGCAATTAAACCTGCTGGTTACAGAAGGAAAGGCAGGCACCGCCTTCACACTTAGTGCACTCGAAATCCGGAAGTTATCCAATCAGACCGTTACCAACCGCACAATCTACATTGGTGGTGACTCAACAGTTTGTAATTACTATCCGCTGGGTAGCAGTGTACAAGGAGGTTGGGGACAGTTGTTTCCGTCCTATGTGAACAATTCCACCTTCCAGGTTCGAAATATGGCGTCAAGTGGTCAATTTGCGAGAGGTTTCCGCGATGATGGTCAGATGGAAGCGATTCTGAAGTATATCAAGCCGGGAGATTATTTTATTTTGCAATTCGGAATTAACGATACCAATGCCAAGAACAATACAACGGAGGCGCAGTTCAAAGAGATTATGCGGGATATGGTACGTAAGGCGAAGAACAAAGGAGCAACGGTTATCCTCTCCACGCCTCAGGGCCGGGCAACAGATTTTAATACAGCCAATGTGCATCAAGCGGAGAACCGCTGGTACAATCAATCCACACGTGCACTCGCTCAGGAAGAGGGAGTCACCCTGGTTGAACTGAATAAGTTAAGTTCTGCTTATTTCACGTCCATTGGTCCTGCGGCAACACTTGCTCTGTATATGACAGGGGATAGTCTGCATCCGAATCGTCAAGGGGCTGCGGAGCTTGCACGTATTGTGGCTGCGGACCTGAGAAGACAGGGACTGAATGGATTCTGACTTTACTACTTAATCAGTCTGCATAATCAGTGCTTGATATGATCCGTGTATGCAAAATAAACAAATATCCCCGGGAACATGCCGCGAAACGGGCGGCTGATCCTCGGGGGTATTTGTTATGCCTAGACTGGGGATTACTCCATCATATCCTTGGCTTCATGGTTCACTTTTTTTCCTTTTAACAAGGGTTCCAGTTCATCTTGCACGCTCTGCTCCCACAGTGGTACATCTGTGCGATAGGCGGCCCGTCCGTTCAGATGTCCGGCGACCGGAGCCGTGATGAATACAAACAGGATACCTAACAACAAGCGGGCACTGATATAGTTATCGAAATACCAGAAGTAGAAAAATGTAGCGCTTAATACACAGAACACTCCAAGTGTCATACTTTTGGTTGCGGCATGGGCACGTAGATATACATCAGGCAGACGAATAAGTCCGAATGCACTGAGTGCACTGAGTAGTGCACCGAGCAGTACGAGTAGACCTATAGCGGTTTCAGCGGCTACTTTAACGATCTCCATCATTTTTGAATACCGCCCCCCGTTCAATATAACGTGCAAATGCCACTGTACTTAGAAAAGCCAAAATGCCAATCAGCAAGATAATATCCAGATAGGCTTGGGTTTGCAGCATCATCGACAGAACGGCAACGATGGCAATCACATTGATACCGATGGTATCCAGTGCCGTGATCCGGTCAGCCATGGATGGTCCCCGAAGCACCCTGTACAAGCAACCCAGAATGGCTAAGGAGAGAATGAGCAATGAGATGAACAACAGTGAGGATAACATTAACGCGTCACCTCCATAATTGCTTTTTCGAATGTATTTTGGATATCATCTCTCATTTTCTGTTCATCCTTGATATCCAGTGCGTGAATAAACAGTTTGCGTTGATTACCCGAAATTTCAAGCGGCAGAGAACCTGGTGTCAATGAGATGAGTAAGCAGAGCAGAGTAACTTCCCAATCCGAGGACAATTGAGTTTTATACGTAAAAATACCGGGCCTTATATCGAGCTTAGGCTTGATAATCTGGCGTATAACCTCAATACTGGCTCGCACCAGTTCCTTGAATAGCAGAGTAATCAGTTTGAAGATGGCCCAGACGCGCACAATATAGAAGCGCTGGGGGAAGAATCTGCGCATCCCCCCGATGAGAAGCAGTCCGAGCAGGTAACCTATGAGAAAACCAACACCATTCCAGGCGTTGTTCAGAAACATCCATACAAAAGCAATGATAAGATTCAGTACAATCTGAAAGGCCATAGACATCTACTCCTTCAATACGGCATCAATATAAATATTGGGATGCAGTAGAATATCGCCTGCGCGGGAGGTCAATTGGAACATGCCTTCAGCCCCCACACCCATTACGATGATGAATACAAACAGAATTCCGGCAGGAATCAGAAGGCCGTTCACCGCGTAAGGGCGTCTTGTAACCCCGGCAGGCGGTTCGCCCCAGAACGCTTGTATGAAGATGCGCAGTACCGAATATAACATCAACAAACTCGAAAGCACCGCAATGCCGGTAAGACCATACAAGCCTGCCTGCAAGCCTCCTTCAAAGAGAAGCAACTTCCCTGGAAATCCACTAAATGGCGGCAAACCTGCCAAGGCAAGTGCGCTAATGAAGAACATCCAGCCGAGCAGCGGATAGCGATGGATCAGGCCTCCCATGTTGTCGAGTTTGGATGTTCCGGCAACAGCGATCAAGGCGCCGCCGAGCAGGAAGAGCAATGTTTTGATCAACATATCATGCAGCATATAGAAGAGCAGACCTTCCAGTGCAGGGCGACTGGCCGAGGCCATACCAAAAGCAACAAAACCCACACCTGCGACCACGTTGTAGATGAGAATCTTGTTCACATCGCGGTATGAGATCGCACCGATGACACCAAGGACCATTGTTGCACCAGCCATCCATCCGATCAGTGCATGGAAGAAATCAGGATCATGATAGAAGATCAGTGTGAATGTTCGCACAATCGCGTACAAGCCAACCTTGGTCAGCAATCCTGCGAACAATGCAGTGACGACAGCAGGTGGTGCCGCATAAGAGCCCGACAGCCAGAAGAACAGGAACAGACCGGCCTTGATGCTAAATACGATCAGAAAGAGAACAGCAATTAAGGTAATGACTCCGCTCTGTCCCACTTCAGCAATTTTGACGGACAAATCTGCCATGTTCAGTGTGCCAGTAATGGAGTAGAGGAAGCCGATGGAAGCGACAAAAAGAGCTGAAGAAACGATGTTAATCAAGACATATTTGATCGTTTCCCGAAGCTGTCTTTCGGTACCTCCCAATACGATCAGTGCATAGGAAGAGATGAGCATCAGTTCAAAGCTGACAAACAAATTGAACAGATCTCCGGTTAGGAATGAACCGTTAACTCCCGCGATTAGAAAATGAAAGAACGGATAGAAGTGGTGCTCTTCCCTCTCCTTGTTCACACTGCGAAACGCATACAGCAGACACGCCAGTGCAATGATGGAAGCGGCAACGACAAGTAGCGCCGATACCATGTCCGCAACAAGCACAATACCATAGGGAGGTGCCCATCCACCCATATTAAGCGTTAGAACTCCAGTCTGAGCTACCCGCGTAATGAGTATCGTTGAGACCGCTGCTGTGAACAAAAGTCCAATGACACTAATGATCCGCTGGATATTTGTTTTCCGGAAAAACAGCAGAGCCAGAACACCTGTAATCAAAGGCAACAGAATCGGCAGAACGACGAGATTATTCATATGGACGCCCCCTTACTTCTTCCATATCGTCTGTTTTTAACTTCAGATAAGAACGATAGGAGAGAACAAAGAAGAACGCAGTGAGGCCAAAATTAATAACAATCGAAGTTAGTATCAGAGCCTGAGGAAGTGGATCGACATAACGTTCAGCCATCTCCCCAAGCAGTGGTGGTGCCCCAGTTTTGAGACGTGACATGGTGATCAAGAGCAGATGCACGCCATGGGTTAGTATGGACATGCCAAGTACGATACGGAGCAGGCTCCGCGACAAGATTAAAAAGACGGCAACCGCAAACAGAATGCCAACGGCTACACACATCAATATTTCCATATCAGCGATCCTCCCCGATCTGTAGAATGATGGTCATGGTGACACCCAGGACAGCGAGATACACGCCAAGATCAAACAGCATGGCTGTAGCGAGTTCTGTCTCTCCCAGCAAAGGAAGTTCGAAATAGCCGAAGGTTTGACTTAGGAACGGGACTCCGAATATAAATGAACCCGCACCCGTGAGTAAAGCTATACCCAATCCGATTCCTGTTAGCATACGGAAGTCAACCGGTAACGCTTTGCGTATCGTATCTGTACTGAATGCCAGGGCAATCAATACGAGCGCTGCCGCTGTGACCAAGCCGCCGATGAAACCTCCGCCCGGATTGTGGTGACCTGCAAAGAAGAGGTGCATGGCAAACGTCAGTATGATGAACACAACAACCTTGGTGGTCGTTTGCAGCAATACATCATTACTCTGCAAAGGGACAGTATCCCACGAGGATGAGCTGCGTTCCCGGTTACCATACTTTTTCGTATTGTCCGCTTCATCATCTAGAGCAGGTTCGGAATCCTGACTCTCGTCCTTCTTACGGAACTTCAAGCGGGCTCCAAGATCTTTTGCTTCGAGGTTCAGATTAATCATGGAGTAGATGGATAACGAAGCAACGCCAAGCACCATAATTTCCAATAACGTATCGAAGCCACGGAAATCTACCAGCAACACGTTCACGACATTTTTACCACCAGCCGAGTCATACGCTTCCTGAAGGAAGAAGGTAGAAATGCTGTCCAGTGATGCTGTTCCGCTTGCCGCTAGTGCAACAAAAGTCATCACGATTCCGACTGCAATCGCTACGATCATATTTACCGTGAGATAACTGCGGCTTGATTTGCCACGTTGAAGCTCAGGCAGATGGTAGAAGCAGAGCAGGAACAATGCAACCGATACCGTCTCAACAATCATCTGTGTCAACGCCAGATCTGGCGCCCGGAAGAGTACAAACAGTAGGGTTACGAGGTAACCAACCGCTCCGGTCATAATGACTGCTGACAGTCTGTTCTTGGCAAAAGGAATCGAAACTGCAGCACCGATGAGCGTGACTAGCAGTACCACCTCATAGAATGAGTAAGGTGCATTGCCCTGCAGATTCCAGCTAATATTTTCTCCTGAACGGAAGAAGGCATAGACCAGCAACGCGACCGTGAATGAGAAAATGTAAACGAGATAATTACGAACCGAGCCATTCATATAGGCTTCCGTCCATTTGCGTGCATAATGCTGAAGATTATCCAGCACGACGTGGTACATATTGTTAATTGTTAATCCTTGTGGATAATGCTCATAAATATTCCTCCATCGTGGCAACAGCTTGTAGAGAGTGATTCCGAGAATCACGACTCCGATTGTCATAATCAGTTCCGGAGTCCATCCGTGCCATAGGGAGAAATGTACATCGAAGCGCTCATTTCCATTCAAGAGGGATGGAAGCACAGCGGCCATTGCCGGTTCAATCAGTGATCCGGCCAGCAGATTCGGGAAGAGTCCGAATACAATGACAAGAACACCTAGAACAACAGGCGGAATGAGCATGCCAGCTGGCGCTTCGTGCAACTTCTCGGCAGGGATCTCGCTTTGGCTACGACCGAGGAATGTTTTGAACACGATAATTAGCGCATAGATCAGGGTAAACACACTTGCAAGCCAAGCGAATACCGGCAATAGAACACTCCAGGACCCAAGTCCAAAGATTCGCAGATGCGTGACTTCCACCATCGCCTGGAAGAATAACTCCTTGCTCAGGAATCCGTTGAAGGGCGGAATACCCGCCATGGCAAGTGAGCCGATCAATGCCACGGTGAATGTGATTGGCATGAATGAAGCAAGTCCACCGAGCTTCCGTATGTCACGTGTACCCGTTTCATGATCAACAATCCCTACGACCATGAACAGAGCGGCCTTGAAGGTTGCATGATTAAACAGGTGAAGTAGCGCAGCGGTTATTGCCACAGTGTACATCGCAGAGGATTCGCCATATCCGAAGTAGAGAGCAGCAGATCCAACCCCTAAGAGGGACATGATCAGACCAAGTTGAGAGATGGTCGAATAGGCAAGAATCGCTTTGAGATCGTTTTTTTTCACCGCCAGGAATGATCCATAACACAAAGTCAGAAGACCAACGCCAGTAACGAGCCAGAACCAGAGTCCCTGTCCACCGAAGATTGGTGTAAACCGTGCGACAACGTACAGTCCGGCCTTGACCATGGTGGCTGAGTGAAGATAGGCACTAACAGGTGTCGGAGCTTCCATGGCATCCGGCAACCAGATATGGAACGGGAACTGAGCTGACTTGGTGAAAGCTCCAATCAGGATCAAGATAAGTGCGGGTAGAAATAGTGCGCTTTCCTGAAACTGACCCAATCCTGTAATGGTTGCACGAATACTGAATGTTCCTGTAATGAGATACATCATCATGAATCCGGTAAGCATGGCGAAACCGCCAAATACCGTAATCAGGAATGATTTTTGTGCTCCTGAAGTCGAGGCTTTACGTTTGTAATGGAATGCAATCAACAGGAATGACGTAATACTGGTCAATTCCCAGAATCCGTAGAGCACGATCATATTATCAGACAGTACCACGCCCAACATGGCTCCCATGAACATCAACAGATACAGGTAGAAACGGTTCAGCGCTTCTTTCATATCCATGTAGAAGATGGAGTAGAGAACAACGAGGACACCGATTCCGGTGATCAGCAGTGTCAACATGAGGCTCAGACCGTCCAGATACAGATTGAATCCAATGTCCAGTGAAGGGATCCACGGGATATTTCCGGATACGGTATTGCGCTGTGACACAGCGGGTATGAGACTCGCAAAGTATACAAATAATAGTGCCGGGACAAGGAGAACCGGCCATCCCAAATGTAATTTACGGAAGAAACGATGCAGCATGGCAAGAAGAATGCCAGCGGCAAAAGGCAGAATAACAGCAACATGAAGCAGGCTCAACATTACACCCCCAATGTTTTTTATTTCGATTACTCTCTCTGTGACATACAGGCGCATGATCCTTTGAAGAATATGCTTGCTCTCTATATTCATAACCCAAGTATGTATATACAGAATCGTGTCTATTCTTTGAATGGAAGAAACACGGTGAAGATTTCAGTATAATATTGTATGGGTATGTATAATAAAAAAACACACAAGTTCCGATAAATATGAAAACGATTAGGGCGTGTCTGAAACTCCGAAGAAGCAGATTTTGCCGAATTTTCGTTCCAAGCCAGGAAGTTTTCCGCAGGCGTGCCGGGGCACGTCAAGGGAAAGTGACGCAGCAGGGGGCGAAAAGGCGGTAAAAGATGCACTTCAGCGAGTTTTGAGACACGTCCGAGGTGACATTCCGTGTACTCTTTACAGCATAGTTATGTTGAGAAGCAAGATGGTTTCACCGTGTAATGGAGGAAGTAATGTCATTCAAAATTAGAACTGTGCTTACAGTCATCTTTGCTGTGTTATCCTTGCTGGTTACCCTGACGATTGGGTCTATTTTCAGCCAAAAGTCATTTGTTGCTGTAGAGACTGAGATTGGTCACTCGCTTACAGGCACGGCCTCACAGGCTTCGGACAAGCTGGATCGATTCATGTCGGCTCGCGCGGGTGAACTGGACCTGCTGGGCCGAATGGCTTCGTTGGAAGATGAATTCCAACCTGATGAGATTCAGATGCTGCTGGATCAGTTACAAGATAGCTTTCCCTCATTCTCATGGGTTGGATTCATGGACCCGAAGGGAAAAGTGTTAGCTGCTACGGATGGTATCTTGCTTGGGGAAAATTTATCAGAGCGACCTGTGTATCAGGAGGGAATCAAGGGTAAATTCATTGGAGATGTGCATAATGCAGTCCTTCTTGCCAAGCTGCTTCCGAATCCAACGGGAGAGCCGTTGCAATTTGTCGATATCAGTTTTCCGCTGAAGGATAGCAAAGGAATGATTCAAGGTGTGCTCGCTGCACATTTAAGCTGGGAATGGGCGAAGGAAGTCGAGGAATCCGTACTTGCCCCATTGAAAAGGGAAGAAAAGGACATTGAATTTTTTATCGTTAGCAAAAAGGAACATACAGTGCTGCTCGGGCCGAAGGAATGGATCGGTAAACCGTTAGTATTGCCTGGCATTGAAGAGGCCCAGCTCAACAAGAGCAGTTGGTCCATTGAAAAGTGGCCTGACGGTAATGAATATGTGACAGGGTTTGCCTACAGCCAGGGTCATCTGGATTTTCCCGGATTAGGCTGGACCGTAGTCATTCGTCAAGTCAAGTCATCTGCTTTTGCGTCTGTGTTTGACCTAATGTGGTTTAATGTGTGGTCTGGACTCGCCGTTACCGTGCTGTTTGCACTGATTGGCTGGGTTGTCTCACGTCTGATCTCTGCCCCGCTTGTGCGTCTTACCAGAGTAGCCAATCGACTGCGTGCAGGGGAAGAGCTTGAGATTCCTGCGATTAAGGGGATTAAGGAGATTGAAGTGTTGTCCCGTTCACTTCGGGATATGCTGACCTCTCTTATGAATAAAAACTCAGAGCTGGTCGTGATGCAGAATCTGGCGCATTTTGATCAGTTGACTAGACTGCCAAATCGCACTGCCCTAGAAGTGTATCTGGAGGAGTCTCTGGAGACCGAAAGTGAAAATCACACGCTGACTTTTCTCTATCTGGATCTCGATGGATTCAAACGGGTCAACGATACACTTGGACATCAGACTGGAGATGTACTGTTACAGAAAGTGGCCCAGCGACTGTCTGCTCTTGGTCAGGTGAAGGGGATAACAGTCCGATTGGGCGGAGATGAATTCCTGATTGTACTTCAGTCTGTTGGAAGTCATCCGAGGGAAGAAGCCATGGCTTATGCAGAAGCCATCATTCAAAGCTTGAACAAGCCGTTTATTATCGAATACGAGCGAATTCGAATTGGATGTAGCATCGGAGGTGCCGAATATCCAACCAACAGCGACAACCCAAGTGAGATTATTCGGATGGCGGACGAAGCTTTGTATGAGTCCAAACGTGCAGGCAAGAACAGAATGACATTTTATTCCGAGTTGAAGCAAGATCGTTAGCGTATAATAACATGAGCTGGGTTATCCCAATCACCTTTGTGCGAATGTGCGTATAAACAAGGAGGGGTGAAATGTCTGGAAAATATACATCTGTACCTTATGGTTATGAGCCACCGGCGGCCAGCCGCAAAGGCACACTGACTTTTTATGACTCGTTTGAACATGTGACGGATGAGCAACTCGAGCGCGCCGCTGCAACGGTAGATACCCGTTCATTCATACAGCTTGTGTTGTATCCTTTACACGAGAGCACGTTTAAACGAATGAGCAAGGATTCGATACAGGCATATTACAAAAGAGAAGACCGCCTGCATGATTGGCGGCGGGAACATCCAACTTCGCGTATACGTGTGGAGGGGCTTGAGGGCAAGAGAAAGAAATATACACCTGTGGATAGCGCGCTGCGCCATATCACTGCGGAATATCCAGCCCCTCACTTTCTGTATTTGACGATAGAGATGGCGAATATGTTTGCTTCATTTGATTCCTTCAAGGATTGGATCAAAGAGCTGCGTCTCATCATTGATGGATCGTCCGAATACCTGCATCCGATGCTGGAGCAAAATCGTCATCGCTGGGAATGGGCGGAATGAGAACATAGATGTATGAAAAAGATCGGCCTGCTGATCATATTCAGACCCAAAAAAAGTTGTGTTGTACAAACCGGAATTCCGGTGTACAGCACAACTTTTTTATTTATATTTTCTCTGCCAAGGATGAAGTCAGATCAAGTGATGTTACGGTTTTATTTTTACCTGTTCGTTTGGCGGCATACAGACAGGCATCCACTTCCTCGAACAATTTGTCTTTGGTTAGATTAGGGCTGTAGCTTTTGAGACCGATACTCACCGTGATGGAAGCTCCTTCAAGTTCCAGATGGCCCATCAGGGCAATCTTCTGACGAATCTGTTCCACCAAGGCATAAGCCTGCTTGAAAGATTGCTCAAACATCAATAAGGCGAACTCTTCGCCCCCGTACCGTGCTGCAATATCACTTGAGGTAATGGTTTCCTGAATGATCAGGGACACTTTCTCCAGAATAATGTCTCCAACCCGATGACCATACGTATCATTAATGGATTTGAAGTCATCAATATCGATCAGGGCCAGATGCAGACTCATGCCACTGTTGGCATACTCAAATGCTTTTTCATAATAATCCTTGAATGAACTTTGATTATAAAGGTTGGTTAAACCGTCTGTTTTGGACTGTTTGGTCATAATGGCATTTCGCACAATAAGGTCCTGCTTGGCAAGCATGCTGGCCTGAAGATCATCGAGCACCTCAACGCCGCTGGTTACGATAACCTGTGCTACATATGTACCTAGGATTAGAAAAGCAGGAATGGATACCATGTCAAATGAAGACAGGTACAACCGGTAGGCCGGATCGAACAAAACCAGAAAGTAACCAGTCATCTGCATCAGAAAGACAATCCAGACTCTTTTTTTACTGAAGAACAGCACCGAAGCAAAGATGGGCAACAGACAGATTGCTAATATAATCCGAATGTCATAATTGACATGAATAATCGTCCACGCGATAACCGTGCTGGCTATAGACATGGTGTAAAAGGAATATGAACTGAAGCGCCGATCAACCCAGCTTGCGAACAAAATGCATGAACTACTGACGGCCGTAGGCCAGAAGAGGACATTCATCAAGAAATCTGTAGGTGTGCGATCGTACTCCAGAAACAGGAAACAGCCAATCTGAATGGCGAAATGTGCAATCGTAACAACCCAGTAGGCATGAAGCATTTTTTGAATCCATTTGGAATGTTTGAACTCGTACTCTGTTGGAATGTGACTATTGTGCGTATGGAAACCTTTCATATATCACCGCTGACTGCATCATAATGGTACGACAGAATTACTCTCGTATATGATAATTATAAATCACAATGAACAAAACGCAAATGTATTTAACTGTTATGAGAGAACAAGACTCACAGAAGTTTCGAGTTGTCACAAACTTTTTATGGAGGACAAACAAAACTCAACAATACACTCATAGACTATATACATGGCTCCGTTCCATATGTAGGAAATCATTGATGAAGGGGAGGTGATCTTCATTCCTCTTGTCGTTCGTTCAACCGTTAATGCTACGGGAGCAATTACATTTACAGGAAATACGCTTGGACTGAGTCGTTCGGAAACAGCGGGAGTACCCGGAACACAGGATAGTATTGGAGGTTTTATCACAACCAACACCAGCCTCCAATACGGCACCTATCCACTGGGAACGACAAGCCTGTATCAGAGCAACAGTTCAGCAGCCATTCTTACACTACCTGCTGGAAGTACCGTTCTGTATGCAGAATTGATCTGGGGCGGAAGTTACATTAATGGTACAGTCAACCTGAGTGCTGCCATCAACAATCCGGTTACGTTTATTACACCCGCAGGGACTTCCAGTGTTACCCCTGATCCACTTACCTACAATCAATTCGATCTGGGGGGCGGTGCTGCTGGCTATGTACGTTCCGCTAATGTGACCACACTTGTACAAAATGGGGGAGCAGGTACATATATCACCGGAGCAGTGGTAGGGACTATTGTTATTACAAATGATTCCACGGCCAATCATGCGGGGTGGACACTTGGAGTCATTTATCAGAATCCCAATCTGCCTTTTCGCAACATGTCTTTGCGTGCAGGGGGCGTACTCGTTCAATCCACTTCACCACCTGTTGTTACCACACTGACTGGATTTGCAACGCCCCTTTCCGGTGTATTGGGAGGAAGAATACTGTTCAGTGCACAGGAGGGCGACGCGAACCGGACCGGTGACCAGGCATTATTCGGGCCGACCTCAGCTACATCGGTTGCTTTGTCTGGGCCCAATAATCTAGCTGCGAACTTTTTTGCCTCTCAGATTAACGGAGATACCGGAGCGCTTAATACAACAGGAACGTTTGGAACACGAAATCAGATCAACGGAGCTCCAGGTACGAATATTATCGGTGGACGTCAAGGCTGGGATATTACCAATGTGGATGTTTCAGCAAGACTGATTAATAACCAGTCATCTGCGGTGTTGACATTAACGACCTCGGGGGATGCCTACATTGTCAACGCCAATGCAATTCAAGTTGATATTAATGCACCCAAGATCACATTGGCTAAGGCAACGGTCGCCGCCGGTGCAGTTGCCGGGGATAGTATTCTATATTCGGTTACCGTTACCAATGCAGGCACTGCGAGTGCGGCCAGTGTTGTTTTATCCGATTCACTTCCTGCAGGTCTTACCTTTATTCCAGGTAGTGTCACGGTTGCAGGTGTATCCCGTCCAACACTTGATGTGACGGCAGGCATCCCGCTGGGTTCGTTAACTTTATCCAGCAGTGTTGTTGTAACCTATCGAGCACTCATCGGTCAGGATGCAAGCATCCTGCAACTGGTGAATTCGGCCAATGCAGCCTTTACATTTCAAAGTGTAGCAGGGGGGCCGGTCATTACCGGAGTTATTCCGTCCAACAACTCCACCCTTACGGTTTATTCGCCAAACCTGTCCATTGTGAAATCGGCGAGTACCACCAATGCCACGGTGGGTGACCTGGTAACCTATACACTGCAAGTGAACAACGGAGGGAATGTTGCTGCCAACGTTACATTGAGGGATAACATTCCAAGTGGTAGCTCATATGTAGCAGGCAGCTTTCGTCTGAATGGAAATGTGATTGCTGGCGCCAATCCGGTTACTGGCGTTAATCTGGGGAGCCTCGCGGCAGGAAGTGCCAATACCGTGACTTTTCAGGTACTTGTAACAAGCTTGCCAACACCGCCGACTCTTGTGGATCAGGCGACAGCTTCTTATTCCTTCAATTCACCTGATGGTCGGACGATCACGGGAAACATCGCCTCGAATACCTTAACGATTCCGGTAACATTGCCCAATGTGACCACGGTAAAATCAGCATCAGTCACCGATGTTGCTGTCGGGGAGACCTTCACGTACACCGTAGTTACTACCAACAGCGGTATTCAGGTGATTAACAATGTGGTACTTACAGATGCGCTCCCTGCTGGAATAACTTTTGTTCCCGGCAGTGCAACCGTAAGGGGAACTGTTGTACCGTCTGCGAATCCGAGCAGTGGTATCTCCATTGGGACATTGGCGGCCGGAAGTTCTGCGACGGTGACGTTTCAGGTGAATGTGCAGTCTTTGCCTGCTTCAGGTTCGTTAGTCAATCGAGCGGTAGTGTCCTATAGCTCTGGTTCGTTCACGGGCATTTCCAACTCCAATTCCATTACAACCCCTGTATACCAAGCTGTTGTTGGTATCAACAAGTCGGCAAGCCAAACCAATGCGACACTGGGGGATCAGATTGCATACACACTTGTGGTCACGAACAGTGGGAATATAGCGACTCAAGTGAATGTGACGGATACGATTCCAGCGGGGCTGACGTTTGTCCCGAATTCGGTAACTGTGAATGGTACTGCACGTCCTGGAACAAGCCCATTAACCGGAATAACACTGGGCAGCCTCCTGCCGGGAGTTGCGGCTACGGTGGTGTTTCGCGCTACACTCACCACACTCCCGAATCCCCCGACACTGGAGAATCAAGGGACAGCAAGTTATACGTACCAGCTTCCAAGTGGAAGGAATCTCTCAGGCAGTAGCTTATCCAATATCGTTCGTATATCTGCATCGGCTCCCAATATTTCTCTTAGTAAAACAGTAAACACACCAGATGCGACAGTTGGAGATGTGCTTACGTATACCGTTGTTGCAACAAACGCAGGAATTAGTACAGTACAAAATCTGGTGATTTCGGATGCACCATCCGGCTCTGAATTTGTCCCGGGTAGTGTCACGATTAATGGATCTGCTGTTCCCAGCGCAAGCCCCGTTGCGGGAATCGCAGTGGGTTCATTGAATAGCTCAAGCAGTGTAACTGTGACCTATCAGACCCGAGTGAATTCCGTTCCATCTACGGGTTTGGTTAGTAACCAGGCCAATGCAGCATTTACATCAGGCAGTTTTAACGGTGTTTCTTCTTCTATATCAGTAAATACCCCCATATTTCTGCCAGTGATCCAAGTGGTGAAGTCAGCAAGTACAACAAGTTTGACTGTAGGCGATACGTTTAATTACACCATCCAAATTAACAATACAGGTAACATAGCTGCAACGGTTACCTTGACAGATCCCATTCCAGCAGGAGCAGTATTCAGCACAAATAGTGTCATTATTAATGGCGTACCTACACCTGGAGTCAGCCCGGAGTCGGGTATCAGTCTAGGAGAGATTGCTGCGGGCTCAGGTGCAACGGTCACCTTTGTTGCAACGGTTACCAGTTTGCCAGATGCAAGGCAGTTAATTAATCAGGCGGTTGCTTCATTTGCCTACACACTCCCAAGTGGGAGAACGATTGCCGGTCTCTCGTCATCAAACACCATCACTATTCCAGTGTCTCTGCCCAATGTTACGATTGTCAACAGTGACAATGTAGAGTACGGCGTAGTCGGAGATGTCATTCGATACACATCTGTTATTCGTAATAACGGCACAGTAGCCGTTAATAATGTGGTATATGTCAATCCTCTTCCTTCGAATACCCCATTTGTACCCGGAAGTGTCATTGTGAACGGGACTTCGTTCCCGCTCTCCAATCCGACCGCCGGCATTCCAATCGGTACGTTGGCTCCAGGAGCCGAGGTTACCGTAACTTTTGAGGTGACGATTACCATGCCGATTCCTTCGCAGATTAACAATCAGTCGACGGTCAGCTTCACATCCGGTTCATTTTCAGGGTCATCATCGTCCAATACCACTCAGACTCCGGTCATACAACCGCAGATTTCACTTGTCAAAACAGCAAATACCGTAAATGCAACTGTAGGTGATACGGTTGTATACACGGTAACGGTCAGCAATGCTGGCAATCTGGAAGCAAATGTTACTCTCACAGACAACATTCCTTCTGCGACTACTTTTGTACCCAACAGTGTGGTTGTATCCGGTGTGCCAGAGCCGGGAGTAACACCAGGAACAGGTATTCCGGTAGGCATTGTAGCAGCGGGGGCGACGGCTGTTGTCACGTTTGCCGTTGTTGTGGATTCACTTCCATCCCCACAGCAGCTTAGCAATTTTGCTACATCATCCTTTACATTTACACCTCCAGATGGGCGGACGTTGACTGGCTCAGCCACTTCGAATACACTCACGTTCCCGGTCTCGTCACCAAACGTCGCTGTTGTCAAAAGCACAGCTTCCACTGCGGCTACGGTAGGAGATACAGTGACCTATTCCATTCTGGTGACCAACAGCGGAATTGCACCGGTGAACAATATTCAGTTTTCAGACCCGATTCCAGCTGGAGCCTCTTTTGTTACAGGGAGTGTCACAGTGAATGGGGTTGCGCAACCCGGAGCCAATCCGGCAGGTGGGGTACCCCTTGGTACATTGGGGCCCGGAACGTCCGCGACGGTCACATTCAGTATCCGTATCGACGCGATCCCGCCAAGTGATCAGTTGAGCAATCGCTCTACGGTCAGTTTTACCTCAGGTACATTCTCAAGCACAACCTTTTCAAATACCGTGGTCACTCCGGTGTACCAGCCTATTCTTTCAGCACAAAAAACAGCCAGTACACAAAATGCTACCGTTGGGGATACAGTCAGCTACACGATAACCGTGAGCAATCAGGGAAACTATGGAGCCCAGATTAACCTGACAGATAACCTTCCAGCCGGAACCATCCTTGTGCCAAATAGCGTTATTGTGAACGGTCAACCGCTGCCAGCAGGAAATCCAGCAACGGGCATCCCCGCAGGTAATGTGGCTCCCGGAGCTACGACCACCATTACCTTTTCAGTAGTTGTTGATACGCTGCCAAGTCCGCAACAACTGGTGAATCAGGCTTCGGTGGCTCTATCATATACATTGCCGGATGGGCGAAACATCACGGAGTCTGTTCTATCCAATGTGTTGACCATTACCGTATCGGCACCGGATGTTGATGTCGTCAAATCCACAACTTCAACGGCGGTATCAGTTGGTGATATCGTAACGTATAGCATCGCTGTAACCAATAACGGAATTGCAACGGTCAACAATGTGGTTTTCACGGATGCAGTGCCGACAAGTACCGTTCTTGCGCCAACCGGCGTGTTTGTCGATGGTGTTCTGCGCCCTGGTGCCAATCCTTCTACGGGAATAACACTTGGTTCCATCGCACCTGGTGTTACGGTAACCGTTGTATTTAGTGTGCAGGTTACGGCGCTCCCGGCAAGTGCAGTGTTAAACAATCAGTCTACTGTCAGCTTTACATCAGGTGTTTTCTCAGCGACCACATTCTCCAATACAGTTACAACTCCGGTCTATCAACCTATTCTGTCGGCAGTCAAAACGGGAGATCAGACGATAGCAACGGTAGGGGATACCGTTGTGTACAGCATCGCCATCTCCAATGCCGGGAACTATGGGGCATCTGTCACGTTAACGGATACCATTCCGGCAGGAACAGAGTTTGTTCCAAATAGCGTTATTATTAACGGGGCTTCTGCACCAGGTGCAGATCCAGCTTCGGGTATTCCGCTTGGTGTCGTTTCCACAACAACTCTGGTTACCTTCTCCGTTGTGATTGTGACGTTACCTTTGAGCCAGTCCATTACCAATCAGGCTTCTGCGACATTTTCGTATACATTACCTGATGGTAGAACACTTGGAGGCACGATTACGTCCAACGCACTCAACATTCAAGTATCTGCTCCGAACGTGAGTGTAGTTAAGACGGCTTCGGTAGTTGATGCCGTGGTAGGCGACACGATTGTGTATGAAATGGTTGTGACCAATGAAGGAATTGACCCGGTAAACAACATTGTGATCACCGATCCGATTAACCCAGCCACCACATTTGTTACAGGCAGTGTTCTGGTGGACGGCGTCCCACGGGCCTTGGCAAACCCGGCGCTGGGCATAGCCCTTGGTAGTTTAGCGCCTGGAGCATCGATAGCGGTATCGTATGCAGTACGGGTCAATACGCTTCCAACACCACCACAAGTGAGCAGTCAGTCTTCCGTAAGTTTCACATCGGGTGTTTTCTCGGGAGCAGCGTATTCCAATACGGTTGTAACACCAATCTATCAGCCGATTATTGCCGTAACCAAAACAGGGAGCACCTCCAATGCAACCATTGGTGACACCATCACCTATTCTTTTGCCATTAACAATAGCGGGAATCTGGATGCAAGTTTGACATTAACGGACAATATACCGAATGGAGCCGTACTGCTTCCCAACAGTGTTCTGATTGATGGTGTTCCACAGCCAGGTGCCAATCCAGAGACGGGTATCGTTGTGGGTACCATACCGTCCGGAGGTACGGTTATTGTAACGGTTACCCTCGAGGTGACTGTAGATACGTTGCCGCAGGATCAGCAACTGGTTAACCAGGCGGTGGCCAACTATACATTTAGTCCACCCGATGGCCGTCTGTTGACGGGGACCGTATCTTCGAATGTTCTGGTTATCCCGGTATCTGCACCAAATGTTGTTGTTGCCAAAAGTACAAGTGCCATTGATGCTGTTGTCGGTGATGTAATCACCTATACGGTTGTAGTAACCAATAGCGGCATTGAAGTGGTGAATAATGTGGTCATGGTTGACCCGGTACCTGTCGGTACAGTATTTGTGCCAGGAAGTGTTACGGTGGATGGTGTGCCAAGACCAACAGGGAATCCGAATACAGGCATCACGCTTGGTTCGATTGCTGCGGGTGCTTCCGTTACGGTTACATTCAGAGTAGAGGTTGTGGTGATATGAGCCAATCTTCCGGTCCGTTGTCCCACTGGCTAAAGAATCAGTCCCTGGTTCGATTCAGCTCTGGTGCGACTGAACTGGAACAGGTATCCTATTCGAATACGGTTGTAACACCGTGGATCGGCCCCAGGCTTGAAGTCAGAAAAGTCTGCAATGTCACGGAGGCTGCCTTAGGGCAGTCTCTTATCTACCGTGTTGAAATTGTTAACACCGGAAATCTTACGGCCCTAGTGTACCTATTGGATCAGCTATCTGCAGAGACGGCACTGCTTCCCAACAGTGTACTGCGTGATGGTATTCCGTTACCGGGAGCATCACCGGAGAGAGGATTGCCTCCAGCTGAAATCGCGCCCGGAGCCACGTTGCGATACCACTTCCAAGTTGTAATCTTGCGTTTACCTGAGACACTGAAGCTGCTGAATCAGGCACAGGTTAACTATGAGTTTTTGACACCGGAAGGCAGAACGGTTACAGGTATGGAACAATCCAATATCGTGGAGGTCAATCTGGTCTCATCCCGGCTGGAGATCTCCTTTCAGGCTGATCACATCTATACCTTCTCAGGGGATATTGTCATGTACACCGTCATCGTTAGCAATCCGGGTTTTATTGCAGCCACGAATGCCCAAGTAACGATTTCTTTGCCACAAGGTATTGTTTTTATACCTGCGAGTGTCATCGTAGATGAAATGTTTGCGCCACAAGTAACGCCTGATACGGGCATACAACTTGGAGAGATTTTACCCGGAAGCTCAATTAGAATACAATATCGGGTTCAGGTTATTGGGGGAAGCGATGCAAACGGAATATCAAGTGTAGCTGTACTGGCGTATATCTCGGCAGGACAGCAGGAGACGGTCTACTCCAATCAGGTTACCCTGGAAGTGATACAGCCCCAGGTCTCTGTGGTGAAAAGTGTGCTCCCGGTAACGGCCACATTAGGCGATGTCGTCCAATATAATATTACCGTCTCCAATGCAAGCAGTTATGCGGTCGATGGAACTCTCCTGGATGGACTGCCCACAGGTGTGACATTTGTCGAAGGCAGCCTGCGCTGGAATGGGGTTAAACGTCCCGGAACCAATCTGGCTAAAGGGCTTAATCTGGGGACGTTGACAGCCCGGTCGGTTCTGAATATTCAGTTCGAAGCGAAACTTCCAGATCGAGATGAATCGATGCCTGATGACTACAGGTATGTGAATCATGCTAGCCTGATGTATACATTTCGATTGCCAGATTCACGGTCAGTGCAGCGGATGATTACATCCAATGAAGCTGTGGTCGAATTGAAAGCGCCGATAATTCAGGCTTATGTTCAAGTGACACCCACATTGGTCGAGCAGGGAGGTACCGTCACTTTTCAGGTACGTGTGGGGAATACGGGTAATTTGCCGGCACGTGTACAACTTGGGAGCATTTTACCTGAGGGTGCCAGATGGCTTGGTCAAGCTACGGGTGAGCTCCAATTGAGCATATCAGAGTATTCCACACCACGGGTTCTGCATGTGGGCGTGATTGAGCCTGGAACGGAAAAAAACATCTCGTATGTAGCGAAGTTAGCTTCTGAGAAGGTGGGGACGCTGCAAGGAGACTTGATTGCCAGGTACACGTATGAATGGAATGGACAAAAACGGGCTGGCGAAACCCGATCGAATGAGTACAGCATCATTGTGGAGTATAGAGAAGAATAGGAGGTATCACGGTTAACGGTAACTTGCCTGAGGAATTTGCTCATTCTGGTTGCCATGAGATTACACGAACGTAAATGAATGGTATACTAATTGAATATGAACTCGGCAATCAACCCGTGGAATCGGGACGTCGGAGTAGAGGAGGCAGCCACATTGGCAAAAGCAAAAGTAGCAAAAAGACCTACACGGGATGAGTTTGAACTCGAAGAGTTGGGAAACCAGCTGGTTGAAGCTTTTCGGGAACGTTCGGAAGTACTGTTGACGGTATGGGGCAAAGAAGATCAGGTGCAAGGAGTCATCGTCAAAATGGACTCCCGTACACGACTTGTGCATGTAGAGTATACCGAAGAAGAGTTCACAGCGAAGGTACCTTTTCTGGATATCATGCGTGTGCAATCTCCCCGGTACTGAACGAAAAAAACAGCAATCTGAATAATTAGGGCATCCGCCCTGTCAAAGTCGTTCTTCCTGCATAAGATAACCCATACCTGTTGCAGAGGAGGTACGGTCAATGAGCGAAGTATTAGGTGGAGAAACAAGAGGCTACGGATACGGAGGTTTCACTTCTGTAGGTGCCATTCTGGTTCTGTTCATCCTGTTGGTTATCATCTCCAAAGCGTTCTTGGTATAATTGCATATCTCTAAAGAATGAAAGAAGCTCTGCCATCGCGGCAGAGCTTTTTTGTTCGTTCAGTCCTTGGCGAATTTTGTAGAAAATCGGTGTAAGTCCTGCTTACGTTATGTTAGAATATAACCATCCCTAGAGAAAGAAAGAGGTGTTTTGATTATGAGCCAAACGTTAACAGAATCTTTAAATGAACAGATGAACTTTGAGTTTTATTCCGCTCATGTATATCTGGCTATGGCAGCCTATTGTTCCAGCAAAAGTCTGGATGGATTTGCGAACTTCTTCATCGTGCAAGCGGAAGAAGAGCGATTCCATGGCATGAAAATATACAAATTCCTGAATGATCGTGGGCAACGTGCCACACTTGAGGCTTTGCCAGAACCGAAGAATGAATATGCTTCGATGCTGGATGTGTTTGAGCATGGTTATGCTCATGAACAGCAAAACACGAAAAAATTCTACAATCTGGCTGACATCGCTCTGAATGAACGTGAACATGCAACGATGTATTTCCTGAAATGGTTCATTGATGAGCAGGTTGAAGAGGAAGCTTTGTTTGACAATATTATTCAGAAGCTGCGCCGCATTGAAAAAGACAGCAATGCCTTCTACATGCTGGATGCCGAGTTTGGCAAACGTTCGTTCACTGCTCCTGCTGAATAAATGCATGTTGGGAGTCGAGAAGATTCCAGCGTCAAAACACCATTTACATACAGCATGAGGTAATGATCCTGAAAGCAATGGGGGCAATCCCCTTGCAAGGGATGATGGTTTGATGCCATATGCTGATTGAAGACAAAGAAGCCTGCACTTGTGCAGGTTTTTTTGCATGCAACGATATTTAATGATTGTATAGATTTACTTGAATTGGAGGAAAGGTCTATCAAAATTCTGAATGTGGGTAATAGAGGATATGTCACAATTGATCTATCCTGACGGGATCTTATTTTGCGCAAATCTATCAAATTCGTATTAAATTTTAGGTTTATCTGACAAAAGTGTAACTCTACCGTAGCCTTTGGAGCGAGAACAGGAGCCACTATCTTTGATAGTATTAGGATTAATCGCCAAGGGATGAAGGTAGAAAAACATGGACACCCGGGGAAATTTAACACACAAGGGAGACTTTTAATTATGCTACATATTCGTAAATCTATCATGGTCACACTTGCTATTTTATTAATCATTCCACTATTATTGCCGCAGTCGGTATCTGCCAAATCAGCTGCATCCAAGGATGGTGCAAGCAAAGCAAATTCCAAAATCATATACCTGACGTTTGATGATGGGCCAACTGCTCATACGGGTCAGTTACTGGATATTCTGGATCAATATCATGCGAAGGCAACGTTTTTCATGCTGGGACCTCAAATGGAGCAATTTCAGAAGGCTACCAAACGTATCGTAGCTGACGGGCATGGATTGGGTCTGCATGGTGTGACTCACGTTCCAGGCAAATTCTATAAATCTGCATATAGCGGATTGAAAGAAATGCAACAGGCCAATGCAAGTCTGAACAAGGTTGCCGGAGTTAAAACAAGTCTCGTGCGGACGCCATACGGTAGTAAACCATACCTCAAGCCTGCGTTCCGTAGTGTACTTCTGGGCCAGGGTGGATTCCATCTATGGGATTGGAATGTCGACTCGGAAGATTGGAAATACAAGAAGGATCACCAGAAAGTCTATAACAGTGTAATGAAGCAGATCCACAATGTGCAAAAGAGCGGAACAACACCTGTTGTGCTTATGCACGACCAGGAAGCAACGCTGAAAGTATTACCGCAAGTATTGAAAACATTGAAGGCAGAAGGGTATCGTTTTGAAGTATTAAGCAAAAAAGTACAGCCGGTTAACTTCTGGAACGACAAGCGTTAATCTTTTGAATTTTTAGATTGGCTACAACGAAGGAGGTACACATCATGAAGAAACAGCCATTATGGATCATGATTCCAGTAACGACAGCCGTTTTACTTGCTCTGGCAGGATGTGGCGGACCGGATTCAAATGCAGCATCATCAGAGAATAGCTCTTCACCAACAACAACAGTGGGGGAGCAGACCGAGACCGGCAGCGGTGGTGCTGATTTCTCTAATGAAAATGAAACAGGAACCAAAGAGAATACGGGCACAACAGATAATGTAGACACATCAGGATCGAAGGCAAATGACAACCAAGTTGCCACTGGTCATTCAGGTGTGAATGATGTGATCAAGCAAGTTCGCAACCAGTTGAAGATGAAGGATGCAGCGTTACCCACTTCATTCACATTGGACAAGGGTACATCTTTGGGGGCGGCAATACTGTCCAATACTGCGGATGCATTTAAGGTAAACTTCTACGCTACCACTCAGTCTGTTGCCATTAATGATCAATCTTTAACTGCATCCGACAGTAAGATACCTGTACTGGCTTCCTATGAAGTGAAGACCTATAAGGACCCGGATCAGCCAGAAATATTCCCTGAGACGGACCTGAAAGATATTCCAGCAGATATGGCTGTGGATCTGGGACATGGCATCAAAGGCATGAGTGAAGGTGCCGCAGGCAGTCAATATCTGACTTGGCAAGAAGGTAGATGGACGCTGGAAATTCGTTCGGTATCCGAAGATGAAATGAATAATCCGGGCATAGCGAAAAAAATGGTGGAGTACCTGGAGTTACATACCTTGCCTGTACCTAAAGATAAAGGGTATATCAAGGTTGAATATCCAAGTGGTGGACAGTCTGTTCTTGTAACGATCTCATGGCAGGACGGTAACCAAATTCATCAGTTTAAGACCGATCAAGTGCCATTAGAAGCTCTTGGCATGGTTGTATCTGTGAAATAAATCTTGAGTGTTTTACGGATATTCTGCTATGTAGAAGAGATGAGTGTGGGATTGTTACGATACACCTAAAAAAGCTTGGCCCAGGAAGTGCTGGGCCAAGCTTTTTATTTTGAGCATGTTATCGCAGCTTATGCAGCCGGGGTACATGCTTATTTTTGTTTCAATGGGTTAAAGCGGTACTTTCATTTGAACCACCCTTTTTCCTTGGAGCGAGTGATGGCCTCAATGCGGTTACTGGCATTTAACTTGTTGAGAATAATGGAGATGTAGTTACGCACCGTTCCCGTTGTAATGAACAGATGCCCGGCGATTTCCTTGGTGTTTTTCCCATCTGCCATGAGGCCTAGTACAGCGTTCTCCCGTTCTGTCAGTGGGTTTTCTTCTACATAAGCTTCATCTACCAAGTCGGGAGCGAAGATACGTCTGCCATTCATAACTTGGCGGATCGACTCGGCAAGTTCTTCAATTGGACTGTCTTTGAGCAGGTAACCACGGACACCGCCCTTTAGGGCACGTTCGAAATATCCGGTCCGGGCAAAAGTGGTCAGGATAATGACCTTACAGCTCATTCCTTTGAGTTCTTCTGCGGCTTCAAGGCCGCTTTTTACAGGCATTTCTATATCCATCAGACAGATGTCTGGTGCGAGCTCTTGGACAAGGGCAAGGGCTTCCTGGCCGTTGCTGGCACGTCCGACGACTTCCATATCTTCCTCCAGATTGAGGAGGGAGGACAAGGCGCCGAGCATCATGCGCTGATCTTCCGCGATTACAATTCTAATCATGATTCTGCCTCCTTTATCGGTTTGCGAACGAGTTTCGGAACATGAATAATGATCGCTGTACCCGGGATGTCTGTCGCAGAGGGAATATCCAGACATCCGTTCACAAATTCAAGTCGTTCCTTCATGCCCAAAATTCCTGTTCCGCGCCGATCCTGTTTGCGAGTTCGTTCTATTCCAACACCGTTATCTTGAACGGTTACTACATTATCCGCTAGTGTTTCCTTAATGATGATAGTACAGGTTGTTGCCTGACTGTGTTTGACGACATTCGTGACAGCTTCTTTCAAGCACATACCGAGCACATTTTCATTCAATTGTGACGTATCCTGTAACTTCGGATTACCTTCCAGCACAAATTCAATCGAAGCGGCCTTCAGAATCTGCTCCGCCCGGAACAGTTCATCGACCAATTGTGTACCACGCATAGTGGTGACCATTTCCCGGACTTCCTTCAGAGCTGTACTTGCCGTTTGTCTGAGGTCGTTCAATTCAATCTCGGCCTGATCGGGATTATTGCGGAGCAGCCGTCTCGCCAGATCGGTTTTCAGACCGATCAAAGAGAGCTTCTGTCCAAGTGTATCGTGCAGGTCACGAGCGATACGCTGGCGTTCTTCCATTTTTACGAGATCATCAAGTCGCTTGTTCGCATTCTCCAATTGGCCTTCCAAATGTTCAGTTTTGTTTTTGTTATACGTACTGATTGGGAGCAGGATGGAGGCCATTAAGCTGATGAATACAAACGGGAGTTGGCTCACCAACAGAGAACTCTGATTAATGAAACCGTAATTAATGGTTACGAAACTGGCTCCCAGGTTCACCGAGTAGAGGGTGAAGAAACCGGCTTTATTTTTAATATTCCCAATAAAGAAAGCAAGAAACAATGAGAAATACGCATAATCATAGGCGATCGTCATCGTAATGGATATGGCAATAAGCATTCCAATCCACATGTACACCTGCCAGCCCTTGGTGATGAAGGCGAGCAGGTAACAGACGAAGAAAACGAGGATAATGATGATGCCGGTTACCATCGTCCATAATTTAGAATATTGCGATATAAAATAGAATGGTAGGATGAAAAAGGCGAGCCATACATAAAGGTTCAACCCTGTTTTTTTATAAAAATTTTGCATCCACTTTTGAATGGAATTCTCCTCCTCAAACTTGTACTCAACTTTAGCATGACTGTAGCATGACTATGGCTTGAACACAAGAAAACGAATCCGACAGAGTTAAGGCTTCTCTGTCAGACCCGCTGGATTGGTTACTCGGATAGGCGGTTGAACATACGGCTTGCGGGATAGCTTTTTGAGCTGTCTGAAGCTAATAAACTGTTTAGAATCTTCATCCCACAGACGGAAGCGCAGGGCAACCAGACTGGAACGTAATGTAATAGTCGTTGCTTTTTGCAAAGGTGGTGTTGCGTTATGTGCTTCTTCCAAGAAATAGTTAGGTACACGTGGGCTCAAGTGATGCACATGGTGAAACCCGATATTACCACTGATCCATTGCAATAATTTTGGCAATTTGTAATAAGAACTGCCTTCAACAGCTGCTTTTACATAACTCCACTCATCTTCATGTTCAAAATACGTCTCTTCGAACTGATGTTGGACGTAGAACAACCAGATACCAAAGAAACCGGAGAAGAAGAAGATAGGTGCCTGCACCATTACAAAAGCCTGCCATCCGACTAACCAGGACATGAATGCATAGAGCACAACGATCAATACGGTAGTCAGGTGTGTATTGATACGTTCTTTACGTCTAGCACCTTTGCGGTTAAAACGGTAAGCCAACAGGAACACGTAAATGGGTCCGATACAAAACAATACAAACGGGTTACGATAAATCCGATAGAAGAGACGACCCCAAGTAGAAGCTTCTTTGTATTCGTCAACCGTCATAACCCAGATATCACCTACACCACGTTTGTCAAGATTACTGCTTGTTGCGTGATGGATAGAATGCTCGTTTTTCCACTGCTGATAGGGTGTCACTGTTAATACACCAGTAATGGTACCGAGAATATCGTTGGCGCGTTTGCTCTTGAAGAATGAACCATGGCAGCAGTCATGGAAAATAATAAAGGTCCGCAGTACAAATCCGGATGCCACCAAGGCAATCGGGAAGGTCAGCCAGTAGGAAACCGATAAGCTAAAGTAAGCTGCAGCCCATAACAAGAAGAGCGGGAGCAATGTATTGATTAACTGGCGGATACTTAGTCTGAGATCATTTTTTTCGTAAGGGGTAACTTCTTTTTTTAAGGCCATTTCTTTTGATCTGTTCATAAAATTGTGTCCTCCTTCAATCGTTATAACTGTAATCAGCTACAACTTGGCGTTTCCCGCTAGACTTTCCTGTAGGAAGCGTTTTTATCATTGTAAAACAATCCGAACATGACAGTAAGTCATAAACGTCAGCCTTCTGTAATGATGAATATCAATGATGGACCATGACATTTGTCATGGGTGTATGATACTCAATAGCTCTGCAGAAGACAGAAGAGCAGGTTTTACTAATTCCTTTGCACAAATTACGCAACAATTTGTATTATGTATACAAATTTTGTTGTGAGCATGGTAAAATCTATCCTTGAGTGATTATGACAACTTATGAGACGGGTCGATTAGGTTGATTTCTGATGGATTGGATGGAATGCATAATGAAGAAACGAATTACGGATATCCTATTTATTATGGCAGGTGCATTTCTGTTTGCACTGGCGGTGAACCTGTTTGTCATCCCGAACGATTTGGCTGAAGGCGGCGTCACGGGTATCACGATTATTTTGTATTACCTGTTTGAATGGTCCCCAGGACTGATGAACTTGATCCTGAACGGTATTTTGTTAATTGTGGGATATCGGTTTCTTGATAAAACGACTACGGTATATACGATTATTGCAGTGGTATTCAACTCGTTGTTCCTGCATCTGACGGAGAGTTGGACGATTGCATCGGATGAACTCTGGATCAATACCATTTTTGCCGGATTATTTGCCGGTCTTGGAATTGGCTTGATTGTTAGAGTGGGAGGCACAACGGCGGGGACAGTGATCCTGGCCCGACTTGCCAACAAATATCTGGATTGGAATATCAGTTACGGACTTCTGTTCTTCGATCTGATTGTGGCTTTCTCCTCATACTTCATCATTGGACCACAAGGATTAATGTGTACAATTGTCTTGCTGTTTGTCGGAACCAAAACAATGGAGTTCATTATTGAAGGGCTCAATCCGAAAAAAGCAGTCATGATTATCTCTTCCAAACAGGATGAAATCGCAAAGCAAGTCATTGAGAAGATGGATCGCGGAGTAACCGTCCTGTCCGGTCATGGCTATTACACAAAAAATAAGAAAGAAATTCTATACATTGTGATTAGCAAGCAGGAAGTTTCTATGCTCAAGAAGATTGTACGAGCAGAAGATGAGATTGCTTTTATCACCATTCATGACGTGCGTGATGTTTTCGGTGAAGGATTTATTGAACTCTCTAAAACTTGATGAATATATGTATATAAGGAAGAAAGGAGTTGCGGTGAAATATCACCGCAACTTTTTTGATAGGTTAATGGTATCCGGTATTAACCTAGTTCAATAAGAAAGAACCCTTCTCTGAAGAGAAGGGCAAAAGAGTATTAATAATGTCTTCTTTTTTTGATTCCACAATATTCAACAGTGACATGACAGTGTTTTTTACACTTTGTAGGGACATATTTCACTTTGGTAACACAAGTTTTCGTAATTTTTTTGTAAAAACACTTTGGTCTTGGATGATGACATTTATGATGTTTTCTATACATATTAAAACCTCCCTGATCGTGATAAGGTATTCTATGAGCGTGTCACTGTTTCGGAAATGTATAAACGTCTATTATTGTATAATAATTCCTTTATTAGGCTTCTGTGTTACAGGTGAAGGTTGGTTCTTTCTAGTAAAACTTTCTACTAAAAGAGTGCAATGACAAAAAGCTGTACACCTACCAAACACGATGATATATTGAATTTAATCAATTTGTTAATAAACCTAACTAACTATAAGAGGAGGCGATAACATGGCTGGCACACCGCAGTATATCCGCAATCTGAATGAAAATCTCATCATGGATGCCCTCATAACTCAGGGAACCATGTCGAGAGCGGATATCAGCCGTCAGACCGGACTCAGTAAACCAACAGTATCTTTGGCAGTCGAACATCTGATTGACCGTAATCTGGTGAGGGAAATGGGGCCAGCTGACAACGCTCAGGGTCGAAAAGCAACCCTCATTCGTTTCAACGAAACGGCTTATTATGTCTGTGGTATAGATATCGGGGCAACACGTATTCGGGTTGCATTATCCGATCTGAATGGAGAGATCATTGCCTATAGAACATATCCCATGGTTGTTCAAGGAGCTTATGAGCGAGGAGAAGCGACGATGTTGGAACTTCTTCGAAGCCATATGAACGAACTGCTTGATGAGAATCATCTGAACTGGGATCAGATTCAGTGCATCGGGTTTGGTATACCAGGCGTAGTGCTGCCTGAATCAGGGCGTATCAATCGTATTGTGGACCCGTTAGCGGGTCTGGAAGAAGCTTTCTCTCTAGAATCGTTGTCAGGAGCTTTTCCCTGTGAAGTAATTCTGGAAAATGATGTGAATCTTGCAGCCCTTGGGGAGTATCGGAGTGGTGCAGCAGCAGGATATCCCTTGTTTGTTTTTTTCTCCATCGGTACAGGGACAGGCGCTGGCATCATGGTACATGGCCAACTGCTTCGAGGTTTAGGTGGCTTAACTGGAGAGATCGCGGAGATGCTGGTGGACGATGGCCGACGTCTGGAGGAAGTGCTGTCCGCTGATGGTCTGATGCAACTGGCGAAAGATTATCTAGATCAGCATGATGAACTATTGGAAGTTGCTGATTCGGGTGCAGATGATCTTCACAGACACCTAACTCCCGAGAAGTTATTTGAAGCTGCGCGCAGTGGAGAAGTAGAGGCGTTAGACATTCTACAACAATACAGCCAGAAGATTGCTTCCGCTCTGCGTCAGATTAGCGTTGTGCTTGCTCCAGATCTCATTGTGCTTGGCGGAGGTGTAGGAGGGAACGGTGATATGTTATTGCCTTTACTGAGGCAGATCATCTCTGAGCAATTCCCTGTGCAACCACAGTTAATCTGTTCCAAGCTTGGTGAGCAGGCTGTTGTCACTGGCGCGGTACAGGTGGCCATACAACAAACGATGCTGAACCTTCAGCAGGAAGCCATGGAATAAGAGATTGGATATACAACATGTGAGGAGGGAAAAGGCATGACAGAATCCGTGAAAAACGTAAGTAATAATTATCAGACCAATCAGAATGGTACGGTTGGAGGTGATCTATCCGGCTGGATTGCAGGTATTGACATTGGAGGCACCAAAACATTAATGCTCTTGTCATCACAACAGGCTGGAAATGAAGTTCATGAACGTATCTTGCCTACGCTTGCCAGTGATCAGCCGGATGAGTTCTTCCGATGGTTATTTACTGAATTGGAAATATTCTGCCGCGAAGTTGGATGCAGTCTGGATCAACTTAAAGGTGCAGGCTTGGGATTCCCTGGTGTGATTCTGCAAGAGGAGGGGATACTGCGAAATGCTCCCGCTTTTCAGTGGCCTGAGCTAGATATTCGCCCTGTTATTGCGAAGTACTACAGCGGGAATATCATGTTGGATAATGATGTGAATATGGCGGCAATGGGAGAATATGATCAAGGGGCAGCACAGGGACATCAACACTGTGTAATGGTCACGGTTGGAACAGGCATTGGATCTGCTCTTATCCTGAATGGACAGCTCTATAGCGGCCAGAATGGAGCAGCAGGTGAGATTGGGCATTTCATTGCAGGAGACGAAGGGCTTCATACCGGTTACGTTGCGGATGCGGATTCCTTTGGCGTATTTGAGCAAGTGACTTCAGGTACGGGAATTACCGAACAGGCGAGGCGTTATTTTGCTGCTGGAAAGGGAAGTTCCTTATCCCTGATCATGAGTCTGGCAGGAGGGGAAGCGGAACAGATTGAAGCCAGGCATGTATTCAAAGCAGCGGAGTCGGGTGATCTTGCTGCCCTGGAGATTCTGGAACTACCCATGCGTTATATGGCGAGAGGTCTGGCGAATATTACGGCTTTACTCAATCCTTCCATTATAGTGATCGGTGGTGGCGTGGCTGCATCCAATCCATCCTATTATCTAAATGAAGTGCGCACACGCCTCCAACGTTACACTGTTCTGCCTACACTTTTAGCTGTAGCTGAACTGGGGAACAAAGCAGGAGCAATCGGGGCATTGGCTGCAATCAAGTCCAGTCTGACACGCGCTTAAAAATAGAGAATAGGCGAAGCAACTACAGAAATAAAGGATGGAGATCCGGATGAGAAGTAGACATATGAAGGCTTACACAGAGAAAATAAAAGCCGATTCCAAGGATGCAAAACGTGTTTTACTCCAATTACAGGGCCTATATCTGTTTATGGGGCTTGCCGGGGGGATGTTTAACCCGTACATTAATCCCATATTGGTTGCACAAGGTTTTTCCAGTAAAGAAACCGGATTTATTATGGCGTTTGGCACACTTGTATCTATTATCCTTCAACCTATATGGGGAATTCTGGTAGATAATTTTAAAAAGACACGGTTCGTACTGGTGATAAGCCTGCTTGTTCCTGCATCGTTAGCGTATTTCTACAATATTCAAGTGTACTTTATATTAATATTGATTTATACTTTATGCACTATATTCCAAGTGACTCAAATACCCGTTGCTGACTCCTATGCGGTTACAGCTGCGAGAGCCGCGAACACCTCATATGGCATGATCCGACTCTTCGGCAGCATAGGAACGGGAGTTGGGGGATTTGCCGCAGGGATGTATCTCTCCCAGTTTTCCATTCACATGTTATGGCTGCCATTTCTTCTGTTTAACATTCTGAGCGCTATACTGGCAAGTACACTTCCCCGGCAGACGAGCATATCCTCGTCCTCGGTAACCTTCTCCGTAGGTTTGGCAAGATTGCTCCGAAACCGGACATTCCTTCTATTTCTAACAGGTTGTTTCCTGGTTAACCAAACGCTCACTGCGTTTAACTCCTTTTTTGTTATTTCATTTCAGATGGCTGGCGGTTCTGTAACCATGACAGGTACGGCGTTGTTGCTTGCGTCGATTACCAATGTTCCATCCATGTTGGCAGCGGCATTCATACTCCGAAAATGGGGGCATGAACGCACGATGCTGCTTGCAGCGGGGGCCTATATGTTACGTTGGGGGATACAATGGCTATGGCCGACGCCTGAGGTCATGATTGGCGTTCAGGTGCTGCATGGGTTATCCTTCGGATTCTTTTATATTGCAGCAGTGGAATATGTGGCATCGGTTACGGGGCGGGAAATGCAGGCCACCGGACAAAGTTTATTTAACATGGTGTTTGCTGGCCTGGGCGGAATTGTTGGTAATATGCTTAACGGATATTTACTCGATTCCGGCGGTCCATCACTGATGTATCTGGCTTGCACGATCAGTGCGGCACTAGGATCAGTGATTCTGTATATCGTCAGCAGGCAGGCCAAAGAACAGAGAAGAGCATACTCATTAGAATAGAGATGGAAGGAGTTGGAGCCTATGAAAGTAAATCTGAAGCGGAATTGGCACACCAAGTTGATGTATTCGTATTTTCCTATTTTTCTGCTTACGATTTCCATTCTGATCTTTCTCTCCTTCCTGATTGTCAACGAACTCTCACGTAACGAAACACAAAAAGCTGACATGATCTCCACCCGCTATATCGTGGATACACTGGAGCGCTCGCTAAGTGACATTGAGCTTCGGTTGCTTGAAGACATTGGTGCAAACAAAACATATAGTCGCTTTCTGGAAGCTGGACAGGGACAATTATCGAGTCAGTTCATCTATGATGCGGCAAGTGGGCTGGGACGTATGCTGGATCAGCAGGATATGATTCAATCCATTTATCTCTATCGTATGTCGGATTCCCAGATTCTTACGCCCAGAGGCATGATGCGTTTGGAAGATTTCGAAGATCGTGCCTATATTGAGCAAGCCTTGAAAAATCGGGAGAACCTCGGTTGGAATCTGCCACGTGATTATAAGGAACGTTCATTCGACGTACCTTCACAGGTGATTAGCATGAATAAGTGGCTTCCGTTACCGTGGGGCGGGGAAGGACTGCTCGTCATTACCATCCGCATGTATGCAGTAGAACGGCAGATTGATAACATGACCAATGAAAAGTTATCTGTTCTTCAGGTTCGGGATAAGAGCGACAATCTGATCTATACCGCGCATCAAATGGACTCTTCAGCAGGTGAAATCCTTAATCGTGTGACTGCGGACAAACTTGGTCTGGTCTTCGAGAGTGGTATTCAATCCGGACAACTGTATTCATGGGTTTCCCTTGTTTCTTATGTGTGGATCGGTATTGGTTTATTAACGATTGTTGGTGCGGTGGCGGGACTAATCTACATTACTCGCAGAAATACACGCCCCATCCAGCTCATCATGAATCGAATTCAGGCGTTACAGCCACGTGCCGAGGAGGATGAAGCAGCACCATCCGTCAAGGATGAACTGGCACTCATCGACCGTGCGCTGGAACATCTGATTGCTCAAACGGTTGACTATGAGAAACAACATCATGAAAACTTGCTGATTCATCGCAGACAGTTGCTTGTTGATCTGATGGAAGGAGAGCGAATGGATTCGTTCCGTCAGCGACTTCGCCATCTGCAACCGCTAGAGGAACGATTCATGGAACCGAAGAGTGTTGCTGTCCTCATTGCGGAGATGAATGGTGACGATCTCTCGACCAATCAGAATATTCTGAAGATTGCGCTTATGAACGTAGTGGAAGAACTTGTGCAGAATGAGACCCAGTTCGGCGGTTGGGCTGAATGGTTTGGGAACCGCAGGCTTATTGTGGTGATTGCATCGGATGAGCAGGAAGGACTGGACCGTGAATTACTTATGGATCTGGCTAAGCAGATGCATATGTGGATTGCGGAAAACTTCCGCCTACGGTTTACGTTCGGGATTGGACGAACCGTATCGGGCTGGGAGGAGATTACTCGTTCCTATGCGAGTGCAGATGCGGGTTTGCAGCATAGACTTACCCTTGGTAAAGATGCGATCGTTCTCAGTGAGCAACTGCCAGATCGTATTGAGCTGCAATCGTACAAGTATTTGCAGATGCTTGCAGACTTTGTCCGTGAATTCAGACTAACCGGTGATGGTTGGCGAACGCAGCTGGATCAGATGTTTGTTGCGTTTAATGAAGATCAGATTACAGATAACGATATTCGCATGTTGCTGCAGGCGTTAATCCAGATGTTGTCCCGTGAATTCGGGGAGCTGTCTGAGCGGTTGCAAAGCCAATTTTCCGAGGAAATCCTGACTCGTCTTCGCAGTGATATCCAGCAGGTGGAGACACTCGAGGGGATTCAAGAGATTTTGCAGGAGTGGCTTAAAGAAGTTTATCGCAATTATGTATCTGTAAATGAAACGAAAAGTCATCGAGCGATGATCAACGAGCTCCGGATTTATATTGAAGAGCATTTTGATGATCCGGATCTGTCGCTGAAACATCTGAGTGATCGGTTCCAGATCTCGGGCAAATATGCGAGTTATCTGTTCAAGGAAGAGTTTGAGATGAAGTTTGTTGATTTTCTGGTGAAACTGAGGGTCGAAAAGGCCTGTCGTCTGTTGTCTGCATCCGATATGGCTGTTCAGGATATTGCTCTGCAAGTGGGTTATGCCAATGCCATCTCTTTCGGCAGGGTATTCAAACGGATTATGGGCGTGACACCAGGGGACTATCGCAAGCGGAGTGGAAAACAAGGGGATCAATAACGGAATTGCACGTGTTAGAACATCCGAGTATCGGGTAAAATCCAATAATCCTAGAGATATCTATGAAATCTCCTGTATGAGGCAATAAGGTTTCGTCCCTTATCGTTCTTTGCAGGAGATTTTTTGGATGTTCAACCACGATCTTAGGCCAGTGTAGCTGGTATGTTGTTAATGAATTTTACGAATGTCCTATACTAGCATTATGACAATTCATAGATTAATAGGGCAGGAGTTGAAGATGGTGTACAAATATGGACAGCAAGTGTGGGGATCGGTAGATATCAGTAAACGGGTTACCATTACAGCAAGCAACAACACATTTACATTTCATGTAGATGACTCGTCATATACGATAACTATACCTGTTGGTACCTACACGACAAGTCAACAAAGGCATGAATCCGAACTTATTCAAGCCATTTCGAAGCAAGGGACATCTCAGAACATTCCAGTACGATTTATTTTGGGCGGAATGCATTATGATGAGAAGTATAATGTGTTGATTTTGGAACATACGGACACGATCAACGAACATGTCATCGATCAATTTGCGGGAAATGCCATCGATACGTTGTTTGGTCAAATGAAGTTTAATCTTCCGCCAAGGAATTAGTGCGTCGAATCGTTCTACACGTGTTGCTAAACAAGGAGATCACATAAGATGTGGTCTCTTTTTCATTTTTTGAAGAGAGATTTAATGGAAAAAAGATTATTGCAAGATGGGTGATGCCAGATTGTCTATGAGAAACCAAAATGAATACAACACAATATGTTATTATAGTTAACGTTAATGGTGTGAAAATTGCATATTGTCAGGAAATATGTTTATATATCGCGGTATTTAACTTAAAAAACGTGAATTTCACATGTTGAAAATAGTTTATTGTCTAAATATCAGATCTTATGTAATGATTAGTGACATTCACAGGTGCAACAAAATGGGATGAACAAAGTGGAGTGGCAATCATGTGAATCCATTCAGAGAGTGTGCGAAAGGGGAAAGGTCAAATGAGATTATTTCAAAGACGTAAGGCACGCAAGGCAAGTTCAATCCTCGCAGTGGTAACAGCATTCACTCTATTATTATCTGCATGTTCATCAGGAAGCGAATCAACATCTTCCTCTGGAGAGTCGGGTTCGGGGGGGAAAACGACTTTGAAAGTAGAAATCTTCGATCGGGGAAACACTCCGGCGGGCTACACCATTTCGGACAGTTATCTGACTCGCTTCATTCAAGAGAAGTTTGGTGATCCAAATAACATCGATGTTCAGTTTGTTCCGGTACCACGCTCGGAGGAAGTACAGAAACTTAACGTTCTGATGGCGAGTGGCTCTGAAGTACCTGATATCGTCTTTACCTACGATTCGGGAACATTCAACCGGTATGCAGAGCAAGGAGGTCTGACCGAACTTACGGATCTGATCAATCAAAGTGGTCCTAACCTGAAGAAGTTCCTGGGAGATGAAACGCTGGCCTACGGTCAATACGATGGACAACAGTTCGCGGTTCCAGGTAAACGTCTTGTACTTGGGAAGTACGCATCCTATGTTCGTCAGGACTGGCTGGATGCACTCGGATTGCCTTCCCCTGAGACAGCTGAGGAGCTGCATACAACACTGAAGGCCTTTAAGGAAAAAGATCCGGGTAAAGTTGGTACAGGACTTATTCCGATGGGGATGTCCATTGCCTCGGCTCAATATGAACCACTGATCTGGTCATTCATTGAACCGCTGACGGAAGAACAGAAATATACATTAACGCAGCAACTGGGTTCCAATGACTATCCAACGTTGTTGCCTGGTTTCAAGGACGCTCTGAAATATATGAACACACTTTATAATGAAGGATTAATGAGCAAGGACTTTGGACTCGACAAAGACAAGAAAAAGCTGTGGGAAGATGTATCTAACGGCAAAGTTGGATTCTACACCGAGGATGCAGGGGAGATTTATATCTCCGGTACGTACAAAAACCTGCAAACCAATCAACCTGGTGCAGTGATGACACCGATTGATGCATTCAAAAACTCCGAAGGCAAATTCGCCAAACCGGCTTATGCACCCAATGCGATGTATGTCATGATTCCGAAGTCAAGCAACAATGCGGAAGCAGCGACGAAGTATCTGGATTGGATGGCTTCGGGCAACAACCTGTTCGATCTGCAATTCGGTGTTGAAAACGAGAACTATGAGCTCGTGGATGGAGTTCCACTGATCAAAGATGATGCTTCTCCTGAAATCGCAGGTCGTATCTATAATTCCGGTGACATTGCCATTATCGTCAATGGTAAATACGTTGGAGATGACAAGAAAAATGAAGAGGCTTATGTCGTACAGGTAGAGTCGAAGTATCGGGATGATATGCGCAAGTCGGTAGCGATCTCTAACACGGACACCATTCAACCGGTACGTTTCTCCAAACCGATTGACGCAGAAGCACGTTACGGTAACGGCTTGAAAGACAAGTTTATGGAGTTTTTCGTGAAAACAACCATTTCCAAACCCGCTGATTTTGAAGCTACGTATGACAGCATGATGAAGGACTACATGGCGAGCGGTGGTCAAGCAATCCTGGATGAACGTACAGAAGCTTACAAAGCGATGAAATAAGTAGAGTAGAGATCACATCTAATGTGTATGACAACAAAGAACAGGGATTTCATTAGGGCGATGGCAACATCGCCTTGATGAAGAATCCTGAATGACATGGGGGGAAGGTATATGAAAACAAGCATCTATTTCCGCAGAAACTGGCAACTATATGCGTTGCTCCTACTGCCCATGATCTACTTCATTATTTTCAAGTATGGGCCAATGTATGGCGTGCAGATTGCGTTCAAGGACTTTAACTTCTTTCAAGGGATCGCCGGTAGTGAGTGGATTGGCTTGGATGCATTCAGAGAAGTGTTTCAAAATCAGGGATTCTACACGGCATTACGCAACACGTTAGTGCTTAACATGCTGGATCTACTGGTCTCCTTCCCGGCACCACTTATATTAGCCATCTTATTATTCGAGCTGAAGAAGGCCTGGTTCAAAAAGTTGGCACAGACTTTACTGTACATTCCTCACTTTATTTCGTGGGTTATTATTGGAGGGATCGTACTTCAGGTATTCGGTACACAATCCGGTTTTATTAACAATATCTTGATGAGCATGGGATTTGATCCATTACCTTTCCTTTCAGACAAAAACTATTGGCTCTTCACGTATCTTGCGGTAGGCGTGTGGCAGAGTGCAGGCTGGGGTACGATTCTGTATCTGGCATCTCTCACGGGCATTAACCGGGAACTCTACGAAGCCGCAGAAGTGGATGGAGCAAGTCGGCTACGCAGAATCTGGCACATCTCCTTGCCAGGCATCAAAACAACGATTGTTACCTTATTGATCATCAATGTCGGCAACATGATCTCTATCGGCTTCGACCGACCGTTTATTATCGGTAACGTGGCTGTACGTGAATACTCGGATGTGCTCAGCACATTTGTCTATCGTGTCGGTTTACAATCTGGTCAGGTTACGCTCGCAACAGCTGTAGGTTTGTTCCAGGCATTAGTTGGACTTGTCTTCATACTCGGAGCGAACTATACGTCCAAGAAATTAACCGATGAGAGCATTATGTAGTGGATTGATTCACATATGATCTGTAAGGAGTGAGTGAGATGTCTGAAAACACGGCGAATCGAATATTCAACACGGTAAACGTCATTCTTATTATCATTACGATGGTGGTGTGTCTTGCACCATTCATTCATATTATTGCGATCTCGCTCAGCTCAAACCGGGCGATCGGTTCAGGAGAAGTTTCCTTTTTCCCCAAAGAGTTATCGTTTGAGGCGTATACCAAGGTATTTGCAGATGGATCAATGATTCGTTCCCTCATCTATACCATTTGGCTGACCGTCCTGAGTACGGTGCTAAGCATGGTGATGACCATTGCAGCAGCTTATCCACTGGCGAAGAGTAATCTAAAAGGGCGCAAGTGGTTCATGCTTGTCATTGTGGTGACGATGTTCTTCAGTGGCGGCATTATCCCCGAGTACATTCTGATCAAAAATCTACATCTACTTGATAGCACATGGGGACTTATTCTGCCTGGATTGATTAGTCCGTTTTATATGATTATCCTCATTACCTTCTTCAGAGGGATTCCCGAAAGTCTAGAAGAAGCAGCAGGCATTGATGGAAGCAGCCACTTTGGAACCCTTATGCGCATCATCTTGCCGCTATCCCTTCCGGTTATGGCAACACTGAGCCTATTCTACGCGGTAGGACGGTGGAATGGTTTCCAGGATGCACTCATGTATATTACCAAGCCTGAACTATACCCTTTGCAATTGAAATTGTATCAGATGATTCAGCAAAACCAGATTACAGAACTGATGCAGAACGAAGGTATTGGTGCTGTTCAAGTCCTGCCTGAGAGTCTGAAAGCAGCCAGCGTTATATTCTCCACGTTACCGATCCTGCTTGTGTATCCGTGGTTGCAGCGGTACTTTATCAGTGGCGTAATGGTAGGTGCTGTAAAAGGTTAATAGAGGTTGTTCAAAAAGTTCACTTTTGATTACGAATGATGCCTAGTGGCATCATCAGCATCGAATATGAAATTTAGCCGAAATGTCCGTTGCTCACGTAGTTGTCCTACGCTCCGCTACTCCATTTCTAGCTTAATTCCATCTTCTTGGTACTGAAAACTGATCTTTTTGAACACACACCTATAGTCTCGGGAGGTCACATGACATGACACAACGAATGGTAGAGAAGATGTCGAAAGAACAACAGTATCTTATAAATCAGTCCATGTTGATGATGGATAGCTTCTATGACAAGGAAATGGATCTGCTTCGCAGTTTTGAAGAAGAGGATTCATCGCAGCATAGCACACGAGCCAGTGCACATTATGCGCTCGGGTTGTTGATTCGAAATAAGCCTGGTGATGTGGAACACGCGATACGGGTGTTCCACAAGGTGCTCGATGTTCAATATGACGCTCCGGATGAGATCTATCACGGAACATTCGCGACCCGCCCCAATGATGTGCATCCACCAGCGGGTCACTATGCTTGGAAATCTTTTGCGCCAGGCACGGCCTATTTCCTGGAACGCACCTTTGAGAAGGTGTCTGCGCAGTTTATCCATAAACTACAGGAAGAGGGTTCTCTGCTCACAGAGGCAGTAGACCCCAAACAACTGAAACACCTTTTTCATTCGGCAGTGAATCAGGTTCTGCCACCGGTCTGGATCAGCTATGATCCCAACTGGCGCGAGTTTATCGCTTGTGTCTGTGTGGTCGTAACTGCCGAATTCGCCGAACTACTGCCGGAGACACTCATGAAACGGATGGACCATGCGATGGAACTGGCTGTTCAAGGGTCAATAGAACGCAGGTTATCCGACGTAATTCCAATGAACACGAATATTGAGTTGATGCATATTTTCATTACCCACTACTACGGCCATCGCTTGAACCGAACAGATTGGATTCAGCATTCGGATGAACAGGCGGAGGGGTTGATGAAGGAGGTTGAACAATACAACGGTACATTCGCGGAGTTCAATACGACAACGTATTACGGGGTTGATCTGTCCGTGCTTGGCATGTATCGAAAGTATGGACTCACGGAACGTTTGATCGAAATCGGACACCGGATTGAACATGGGCTGTGGAATAACATTGCGCTATATTATAATGCCAACCTGGAGAATCTCTCCGGCCCATTCTCTCGGGCGTACGACATGGAGATGCGAGAGCATAGTTCGATCGGTGTATTTATCTATCTCTTGCTTGGAGAAGGGTATGAATATCTGGCAGGAATCAACTGTGAGTCAGGCCATGATCCACTGATTGCGCTCCTTGGGGTGGATGTGCCCGCTGAAGCCGTGCCGTATTTCAAGGCTCATCAAGAAGATCGGCTTGTGCAGAAACAGTTCATGGAACTGTGTGAGCGCAATGATCCAACGTCCAATCGGAATCTGTGTACAGCCAAAGCCTGGATCGGTGAGGATCGGATGATCGGGGCCATGTCGGGAAGCGTGAATACCAACGGCCAGATGCATCCCGCCACGATCCACTGGCAGACAGAGACGGGGGAGCGTTATTATCTTCGCTTGATCCGCCGTGAGGTAGGCGAGGGGTGGAACAGTCATCTGCGCGGAGTAACGTTTGATGCGGATCTCACACCAGATTCGTTAACCATTGATGTGGAGCTGGATACGGCGGAAGAAATCGATGTTTATTTTGAAATCAGAGGGCCATCCCTTCGGCAGCAGGATATTACACCAGCGTTATGGCAGTTCCCGGGACTTACGTGTACCGTGAAGGCTGAAGCACCTGAACCATCCGTGTTAATGTACGTGAATCATGCGGAGATCATCTATCGTTATGTGCCTGGAAAGACGGCAAACAAGATGAGATTTAAACTCACCCTCCGTGAAGACAACGGATTGAGGAATAAATAGGTATATAAGATGAACTGAACATTTACACGAGAACGAAGAGTGCAGAACCGATCTGAAGAAGCGGAGCGTTCGCCTGAAAGCTTTCTGCAAGAAAGCTGCATCGGAAGCATAAGCTATCACCGGATTTTTCCCTTTGGAGAAGGGGATCAAAAAAATCTGGGGATAACAGCGATCAGAAGATGGTACTGCAATTGGAGTGATCTAGTATAAAGTGTATTGGTTCAACTTATATAGATAGAGATAAATGGAATATGAATGGGCGATAGAATGAGAGACAGGAGGACCAATGATGTATACGGACAAACAGGAATATTCGTTCTCAACATGTTGGAATATCAAACGTCATACGACCGGACAAGGCATGATCGAGGAGATCAAGTCTCTTGGATTCAAACAAGTTGAGCTGAATTATAACGTTACGGAAGAGATGCTGCAGACGATAGAACCGATGATTGAACGGGGCGAGATCGGTGTATCCAGTGTGCATAATACATTCCCGCATGTGGCTGATCCCGACTATGGGACGGATTCCGTCCTGCTTGGGTTCGATGATGAACCGCGCCGCAAACGGGCGATTGAGCTGTTACTTCGCTCAGCCGAGTACGCACATCGTTATGGGGCCAAGGCTGTCGTTGTACATCCCGGTGAGGTTCCGTTTGAATATAATATAGATGAAGCGTTGAAAAAGATATACCACGATCAAGGACCGGATTCACCAGCATATCAATCTTTATGGCAAGAGATGCTGGAGAAGCGGGAAGATGGCAGCGCACATTACCTGAGCCTTATTCAGGAGAGTCTGGAAGAGGTATGTAACTTGTCGGAGCAGCGGGGATACGGGGTGAATTTCGGTATTGAGACCCGTTCACGCTGTTATCAGATGCCGACTTTGCACGAAGCGGGAACGATTATTGGACAAATGAAGGGCGCACCGCTTGGTCTTTGGTACGATATTGGTCACGGCATGATGATGGATCGAATGGGGCTGTACGATAATGTACGTGAGGCTAACGCGTTGATTGATCACGTGGTTGGCGTGCATATTCATGAAACCGTAGGGTTATCAGATCATTGGTGTCCATACATCCATAGTAAAGACATGACCTTTTTTGATTCGTTTTTGGATATTATCGACCGTTCTCCGGTGAAAGTATATGAGCTGAAAGCCGCGTGCACACCGGAAGAGATTGATGAAAGTCACGGAATGATTAAGTCTCGCATTGCTGAACGTCAAGCGGCACGTCAGCGCGGGTAAAGGAGCAGACGTATCAAGCATGAATGCTCCTTATAGGAAAACCTCATAGTAAAGTAAATCAACAAATAGAGCGGTTCAGAACAAACCTCAGGTTGTATTACAGGGTGTTCTGCCGCTCTTTTGTTGTTCTTTTAAAGTGGTACATGTTTTACCGTTTCTCAGGGAGTGTTACGTCACCGAGAATCCCTGCCTGATAGCCTTTGACTACAGCACCAACTCTGGACTTCACACCAAATTTCTGCGTAATAGAAGTTATATGATACTCCACTGTACGTGGACTGATCGCCAGATCCTGTGCAATCTCCTTGTTGGTCATCTCCAGTGCAATGCGGTTAAGCACTTCCCGTTCAGTTGCTGTGAGGGATTGCTCAAGATTAGGAGATAACATTTTCTCTGGAATAAGCACATGACCCAACATACTTTGGTGGATGGCGTTGATAATCTGTCCATACGTTGCTTGCTTTGACAAGTAGGCATGAACGCCCAGATCATAAGCTTTTAACTGGAATTCGTGATAGTTGTATCCGGATAGCAGTATAATTTTGACGGATAACCCGTATTGATCTTTCAATCTTCTCACAACCTCGAACCCGTCAAGCTGGGGCATGCGGATATCCATCACAACAACATCTGGTCGCAACGCCTCTACTTCGGATAAAAAAAGCAATGGATCGCTGAATGTTTTTATTACCTGTATGCCGGGTTCGCGGTTTAAGCGGTTGTTGAGACCTTCCATGACCAGGGGGTGATCATCAAGCAGTACGACTGTAATGGGTTCGCTCATTGTTCAGTTGCTCCTTTGGTTAAAGGCAAACGGATGTTGATTGAGGTTCCTTTGCCAAGGCTGGAATGTATGGTGAATTCTCCACCGAGATGCTGAATGCTGCTTTGTATGGATATCAAACCGAAGTGCCCTGTTGCAGTATCAAATGTGGTATGAACATTAAACCCCAAGCCGTCATCCTCTACTTGGAGAATCAAGTCAGTATCCCTTGTATGTACCTGAATGGAGCAGAACGACGCCTGTGCGTGCTTCATCACATTCATAATGAGTTCGCGGACCGTCCGAAAGACGGTGGACTTCAGAGGTTCGTGCTTCAACTCTTCAGAGAGGGCGTTGTAGTTTAGTTCCATTCTGATGCCACTTTGCATTTGAAGTGTACGGATGAGCCATTGCAACGCTTCCTCAAGATCACTTCGATCCATAATATGAGGGTAGAGATCATCGCACAATTGACGTATATCTCTCTGGGAAGCATACAGGCACTCCAGCCAAACAGCCGTTTGATCCTTATGCGTATCTCCGGTATCGTGTAATTCCTCCAAATCACGAGACAGGAAAATCAGGTTTTGAAGCAGTTGATCATGAAGGAAATAAGAGGTTTTCATACGCTCTGCCTGTTGGGCTTCCATCATAATATCATTGAACTGCCGATGACGGCGTATCTGGTATTCATGAAGAGCTGTCTGGTCTACACGGTATTCATATCGCTTCTGCAGATCGGATAAGAGTCTCCCATTGACGAGCATTCGAATTGCTTCCAGCCTGCCTTGATCAATGATATCCTGCTCTTCTGCTGAAAAAAGGGTGCGATTTTCTTTGTGACCGATGCCCAAAAATCCTATCGTCTCCGTAGTGGGTTCACCTGATAGCTCCCAAACCTGTGCCAATTCATATTTTTGTCGTAAAACTTCAATATCCAAAATCTGGTTATCTATATTCTGAATGGAAGCAAAAATCCCTGTGCCTTCCTGAGAATATCTGTGTTTATCATCAATCCATATGAGAATTACACCTTCAATATCCAGCATCTTGTGGAACATCTCGGCAAACACGTGAATCATGTCCCGCATGTTTTGCTGCTCAGCCATTCGCACAGTCAACCGCAGTTGCTGGTGTTCCAGCCAGTCTTTGTTAAGTTTGTTTTTCTTGCGTGAGCGTGTGAGCGTGTACTGATACACCCAAGTGATCAGCAAAAACGAGACAAACAGCAAGCTGATATGAATTAACGAATGCAGGTGAGAAGCAGCCAGAAACAGTAAAAATGCGATTAAAGCATATAGTCCATGAATCATCAATCTTGGCATAACCAGTTTGAGGTCAAGCATACTCCGTTGTACAAGTACATAAGTGAACATCCATGATAAAGGCAGAAATCCAATTAATGTGTACTCTACAGGCAATAACGGTTCACCTTGAAGCAGGGTTGGAATAGCAAAACAGATGATGAAGGGAATCAGGCTGACAATAATTCCTGTTAACATGAGCAATAGCTGGTTCTGCTCCTTGCGATTGTAGCTTTTACGATTAACCCATGTCATCCAGATTAAGATCAGAAGGGTTGCACAAAGAATAAAGTTGAGCAGATTGGTTGGACCAGACGGTGCAACAGGAGTACTGACGGTAGTAATGCCTTGATTGATCTGAATATCGGTCATCATCCACTGCTTGATGTACAGAAAGGCAAGGCCAGTAGAGTAGGCAATCGCAATACATCTGCTGATGATTAATAACCATCGAAAACGATGCAGACGGGTACGGAATACAAAAGACACATAAAAAGCAGTTAGACAGTAAGGTAACCATGCCGCACAAAAGGCCAGAATATAATTGGATAAAGGCAACTGGGATGTGTATATCGTCAGTATACATATGGCCATGGACAGGTTAAGGAGGTAGAACAGGCGCATCACTCGTGAACCGGGTTGGTTAAAGAAGGCATAGGTTCCGGTCAACAATAGCAATAATTCTACTATGGATGAGAAGCCGATGTTGAACCATTCACGTGGTCCAGGCTTCATGGTATGTTCGGATGCCTGACCGTGAGAATTCTCAACGTCGATGATGTAGGCTTCAGTCACTAAGAATACACCTTTTTGATGGAGTAACCGGACTCCTCCTTTGGGTTCCAAGGAGATAACGGTGTCACCTGATCTAATCCCGGATGTATAAGCTAAACCTTGCGGATCTACATCATGTACTGCCCAAGAATTGGAGGCATTTGGTGTCAACGAAAGTCCGATATAAGGATTCATAAATGAAGAGATATGGATATACGTGGCTGTCAGTATAAAGCACAACATCGTTACAAACCATACGAAATTAAATTTAGTTTTCATGAATCTATGTAATGAGAGTTTTAGTCGCATGGTAAAATCATCCGTTCTTATAAAATGCATCGTTGGTAAAATGAAGTGGAAAAACAAGCCATGTAGCAATGACATGGCTTGCCGAGCATCACTCTATGTTAATGTAGCAGAGTGCCTAACATTTTGTACATCAAAACTGATGATTCCTGCCTCAGCATAGGTTGCTTCGATCTATAATCCACAGCACCGGTGCTGGATACAGATACTTCCGGACCGTAGAGACCTAGAGCAACCACAAACTGGACACCTTCTTCAGCCCAACGATCCTGTGAACCGATGAGATCGGCAGTTACGGCAGGTGCGCCAAGGAGTTGTTGTGCCGTTCTCGATATGATCACCGCGGCCTCTTGCCTTGTTATGGCTTGGTCAGGATGGAACAATCCACGAGTATTACCTTGCACAATACCCAGTTCAAGAGCGGTTTGAATGTAGGCGGCGTAGGGACTTGATTGGGTATCTTTAAATTTTGGTGATTGAGCTGAAATGGACATTCCGCTTATGCCCACAACCTGTGTTACAAACTCCCCACGACTAACAGGCTTCTCTGGTTCAAATAGGGATTGATCCTGTGGATACAGGCCAATCTGTGTTAAACGATAGATGTACGGAGCATAGGGATGGTCTTCTGGCACATCTTCATAAGGTTTGGCTTCTGGCAATTTCTCGGACCAGCTATCTGACTTGTTGTAATAGAAATACGTGATTTCACCTGACTGATTTTTTTTGAAACCAGCGAGCTTGCCTTCCTCATCCATGAACAACATGTCCTTAACGGGTGTTAAAGTGTGAGTGCCATAAGCATCTATAACCTGAAGACCTTTCTCTGTTGCTGTAATATCATACAACCATGCAGGCAAACGGATATCCCGATATAGTCCCTCGTAGGAATGGAGTGAAGACTCGGGTACGCTATAATTGACATCTTGGACCTCATTACTCGGATAAAAATGATCCATAAATGCTTGAAAAAGCGCTTCTCGCAGATCTGGTCCATCACTGTTGGAGACGATAAATAGTCCAGTCTTCTCGTTAGGCAACAGCCACAGATTGGAGTGGAATCCGTCCAGATCGCCTGCTTTACTCACGACTTTCCGTCCATGATTATACTGCGAATAGGTGGATTCGAATCCGTAACCTGTTCCAGGTATATCCGGGTGTATGGAGACATCCAGCGTTTGCATTGCTTGGACGGATGACGGTTCTAGTATACGTGCACCCTGGTACGTACCTTGATTGAGCTGCGCAAGCATAAAGTGAGCCATATCCCGTCCAGTTGTAATGAATCCGCCCTCAGGGGAGCTGTCCGGTACATTGGGATATTGCGGAAGTTCTTGTCCTTCAGCGCCATAAGGAATTGCGAGTTTACTCAGCGTGTCTTTGCTTAGTGTAAAATGGCTATCCGACATATCAAGAGGGTTGAATATATGCTGTTGTACATAAGTCTCAAACGGAAGTTTGGACTGTTTCTGAACAATGTAGCCCAAGAGTGCATAGCCGTAGTTGTCGTAACGGAAAACTTCTCCTGGATTGCGAACAACGGACGGTTTGTTGTCTTGGATGAATTGCTCAAGCGGATAAGGATGATTCAACTCCCTGGGTGTAGCTGCTGCATCTGTGAAATCAAACCCGCTGGTGTGGGTCATCAGATGTTCCAATGTTAACGCTGTTCCGGTATGGTTGGTCAGATGCAAAGCATCTGTGTATGCGCTGATATCCTGATCAAGCTTTACGTTACCTTGCTCGGCCAATTGCATAATGGCAGTTGCTGTCAGCGTTTTGGAGATGGAGGCTACACGGAATAGAGTGGAGTCGGCATCGACGGGGATTTGTTTTTCCACATTGGCATAACCATATCCTTTATTCAACACGATCTGTTGGTCGTGAACAACCGTGACTACGGCACCTTTCAAAGCAGACTTCACTTCAGGTTGGGCGAAGAATTGATTGATGAACGATTCAGTTTCCTGAGGACTTACCTGAGGAAGAGGGAGGCTGCTCTCTGCCGATACACTGGTTATTGTGGTGAAACTCAGAGATGCAACCAGGAGGATGTTGGCTACGGCACGTTTCCAATTAGGATTTGATTTGTAGCTCTGTTGTTGTTGTTGAGTTGGACATGTTGCTACGTGAGATTTCATGAAATTCTCCTTTGAGTTGAGATATGTTCGTTCTCTTACATTTAAGTACATCTATAATCTATCAGTTTGAATGTAATGGCGATTCCGTAGTACGCACTTATTATGGCAGGACTTCCGCAAACCTTTTTGCGTGATCCCGCAATTGTGGAGGATGAAGAGTGAGTTTTGAATAATCTTGAATATATGAAAAGAGGTATTTGTCATGATGACCCAACGGGGGTCTCGACAAATACCTTTTTTTGTTTTGTCTTCTTATTTTCCATGCAAAGCGACATCGTGCAAAGGAATTGGGAAGTAGATTTTATAAAACTACGCGTACATCCGTCGTTCAAGTTCAGCATAGGCAATCGCAGGATCATCACTGGAATTATCAATATAAGCGACGGATGAAGCAGGGAGAGGCCAGGCTATTTCTTTACGGACGAGAGAAGCTGTGAAGGCATCCCAGTTGGCTAACTTCCATTCATCTAGTGGGGATTGTCTTGCTGAGATTCGTTTGTGATACAACGCTTCATTCTCAAGATAAATATAGGCCACACGCACATCCGTATCATCCAGAGTATGTCCAATTCGTTCAAGTTCCTGAGCAATCCAATCCGGGGTACCGATTTCCTTGGTAAATGGCCCCACAACAATCGTATCGATACCCAACTGAACGTTATCCAGAGCGGCGTCCATCGTAATGCGGTACCCAAGATCACGGCACAACCTTTTGTATTCAGGCGAATCTCGGTCGGAAGGATCAAGTCCCTGAAGGGTCATGATCGCCTCAGCCGCGGGACGAAGCAGAATATCCATATCGAAGAAAGCAGCTTTATGTTTACGGGAAAGGGCTTTTGCTAGTGTGGTCTTGCCACTTCCGGCCCCACCGAGAAAGAAAATTAGTTTGCTCATGAATGTAATGCCTCCTTAAATGTATTGAAAAAATAGTATATGTAATTGAAAAACACACGAATATATAGAGTCATCATTAGAGTTCGTGAATGAAAGGACTTGTTTATTTTAACATAAATAAAGAAGCTTGTTGGCTAGACAGAAAAGGAAGGATAAGGTAATATCATACCTAGTTGTTCTATGCATAGGTTTCCGATGTATATGAAAAGAAGAGATTTAAAAATTTATTTTTCGAAATCTAAAAACTCTTGCTAAATGAATTGAAAAGGAAGGAGTGAGTGCGTTGCAGGTTAACAAACAAATGATTAAAGGAAGTACCGAAACATTGATTCTGACCTTGCTTCAGGAACGACCGTTGTATGGTTATGAATTAATTAAGGAATTACATCGTCAATCCGAGGGTGTGTTTAATCTGAAAGAGGGCACGTTATATCCTATTTTGCATGCTATGGAGATTGAAGGTTGGGTAGAGTCGTACTGGATGGAGGTTGAAGGTCGTAAACGGAAATATTATTCGATTCGTGACAAGGGCATGGAGGCCTTACAAAGTAAAAAAGCAGAGTGGAATTTGTTCCGTAGAGCTGTGGATCGGGTGCTTGGGGAAGGAGGCCTGACATGACGAATCGACATGAGCGAATTCAGCATTATCTTGATCACATGTGTGTTCAGGTTAAAGCTCGCGAAGTACATAACGACCTGCGTGATGAGTTGGGAAACCACATGGAAGAGATGATTTTGGATAAAGAACAAGAAGGTTATACAGAGGAAGAAGCAATTGCATATGCCATTGAACAGATGGGCGATCCCGCTGTCGTAGGCAAGAGTATGCACCGATTGCATCGTCATCGCATGCATTGGGGGCTGTTAGTTGGACTAATTGGTTTGTCTATAACTAGCCTGTTACTGATATGGATTTTTACGATGAATGTCGCAGATGAAAAGTATCAGTCCTTATATCGGGGGCATGTGGTGTACACCGTTATAGGTGTAATGTTGATGTTGTTCTTTATTTACTTTGATTATCGTAAGTTGAAAAAAGCTGCTTGGTGGATCTATATTCTACTTAATGCCCTTTTGTGGATTAATCCAATGATATCTACGGATTTTTATGGTATGAGCAGATTCCTGATTGCACCACTTGGATTTGTAATAGACCTTACGACTGCTTCAGTATGGATTTTGCCACTTGCCATAGGGGCAATTGTGCAGGAGAAGTTTCATTCAAACTGCAATATGCAATCCATATTGACCTATATTGCTATGGTAGCGTTACCTGTAGTGCTATTGTTTCAAATGTCGGACTGGGTTCGCATGTTTCTGTTTGGCACAATGTCCATTATTTTATTTGGTTGGCTCACGCGAAAATGGCTTTATACAGCCTTAGGTGCTGCTGTAACAGGAAGTATTTTTGTATTGTTATTGTTTTTTGCAGATAAGTACGGCCGCCTAGAGAGGCTTTCCGTCGTTTTGAATCTTCAGGATGACCCTTACGGTGGCTATAGTAACAATTCCATTATTGAAATTATTCAATCAGCCGGCTGGTGGGGTAATGGGATTGATACAACGTTCGACATGTTTAAAATGAGTTATTTAGATTACCCAGGTGTTCTGCTCATTGATGTGTTTGGCTGGTCAGCCGGGATAATATTATTGGTGGGTATCATCTGGTTTGTTGCAAGTATGGTGAAGATGCTTCCTCGCATTCGGGATGATTTCGGTCGAATGATAATTATCAGTATCACATCCATGTTTGCGTTGCAAATCATCTATTCATTGGCGATGACTACCGGCAAGGCTCCAATTCTTAGCATAGTTTTTCCTTTAATAGGATATGGAAATCACCTGCTTTTCGAATATGCCATGGTCGGTTTACTTCTCGGTATTTATCGTCGGAAGGATACCATTTCGACGATAAATGAAAAAATACAGCAGAAGGTGGATGCCGACCCAATGACCAGTTCATAGGTATCCAAAATCATTACCGCATCATGAAATGAAAGTATTATTATGCTCGTTTAACGAGCATTCACGGAAACCAGATATGACGCAGGTTTACCCAGCCCTGGCTGTTGAAAGATAGACCACGTACTGAAGGCAGATAAGCGGTTTCTACTGGTTTTTCAGATAAATGGAACAGTAAATTCTGACCAACCAAAAATTGCTCAATGCAGTCTAATTCACAAGTTCGATCCGCAGCGATGGGAGAGGCGACGATGGTTTGCAAGATCTCATGGATCGTTATACGAGCAGAATCTTCCAGATGCTCAGATAACGTAGAGTAGAGATCATACCTTCGCAGTTCTTCGTCCCTGTCCCGAATGAGAGAGAAGAGAATCAGATCAGATTCCAACCTCAGATTTCCTTTGAACTGCTCCATCGTAGCGGTTCGGACGGTACAGGAGAAACCGCATTGCTCCAGTATGGACGCCAGATGTTGGGCATCCCTGCGATATTGTGGAATGGTTGCAATGTGCAGGGAGATGGGACTGGAGGATACGGAACTTATCGATATATCGCTAAATCCCTCCGAGTGGGCCAGGACTTTCTTGGTATTCACCGCACTAAAATCAGTCTCCACGATCTCAGAGTTATCTGCATGTCCGTCATCTCTATACATTCCAGCAAGGCATGACTGAAGGTGTGCTCTTACTTCCGGATCGTTTAACGGTCCGGTTTTTTGTGTATTACACGTGAGTAATTTATGAACCATTACACCTGCACTAATCTGTGTCCAGTCTGCACCCGCAGACGAAGACGGATTATGAACAAGATGAAAGAACGGAGTTTCGATATCTTGGCTATCGTCCATTTTTGCCGAGGCACTCCACGGAATTTGCAGGATATCTACCCGGTCCATATGTGCTCTACCCTGAAAATACGATGAAAAGGCTTCAAGTCTGCACAAGTGATCATCCCAGGCGGTGACCTTGAACGGTCCCGTCCCAACAGGTTTTTGCATCCCATGCACATCACCCGAATGCTTCATCTTATGTTCGTTTGTTCCTGGTGAGGGTACAATCGCCGCACGACTTGTTGTCAGGAAGGACAAAAACAATTCATGAGGATTTTTAAGCTGGAAACACACGGTTAAGGAATCGACCGCTTCAATAGATAGAATCTGTTTACTTACATCACGGTACAGTGTCCGGCGATCTGTAGACTGCAGTCGTTCAAACGTATGCACTATATCATGGGCCGTCAACAACTGACCATCGTGAAATGTAATACCTTTTCGCAAATAAAAGATCCAGGTCTTTCGGTCTGCACTGACATCCCAGGTATGAGCGAGACATGGGAGGATCTCTCCCTGTTCACCCCGCTGAACCAACCCGTCAAAGACATGGCTGGTAACAAAGGATTCAGCTAATAGATTAATGTACAGCGGATCAAGCGCATGAAGCTGTTGGCGGAGGGGCAACCGAAGCGTATCAATCTGCTCATTATTGGTGCCGGCTTCCGTATGATGTCCTGAATATCCAAGCAACCACTGGTTTAGATGATCCTGCATGATTGTTGAACTGGAGAATGCGCTCACCTGCTCGGCAGCTTCCTGTAACTCCCGGCGATTCATGGCCTGCATCATATATTCTGCGGCGATTTGATCAGCCGGAACAAGCAAAGTCAGTGAAGAACGCCGACCCCGGCCACGCTGGGAAACCCAACGAATCCAATCATGGGCAACCATCTTTTTGACAATCGTTAACGTATTGCGGTGTGTACAATTTAGCAACTCAGCGAGATCGGCGAGTGTAAGTTCATGTTCTGTATGGTGACCGTAATGACGATGTAACAGCAGATATTGCTGATGTAATTTCAAGTGTTGATTCCCTCCTGGAGGTGAACTCTGACGTATTCCTCTAAAATAAGAAGTTTTGTCGATTTTAATTTCTATTTATATTCCTATTTTATCATCTAGAATATAGCATAGAAAGGTTAATGGAGGTTTTTCCCATGATTGATAAAATAATGGCTTCACCGCAACGCGCTCTAATCACGCTACTGTCTGCATGGATGCTGGCGATCATTCACCAGTATTTATTCTATGGTAATGAGATTGGCGTATCGTATCCTATCTTTGTAATTCTCTTTTATGTGTTCATGTATCTGTTTGCAAGGGACCGCATGAGGTCTTTCAAGTTCATTGATGCTTTTGTAGCGGCTGTAGTGCTATTGTTGTCGCTAACGTTCCTGTTATACGACAATGAACTGCTGTATGTTCTTAATTTTCTGGTCATACCTGGCGTAGTTATCTTACATATGACGTATCTGATGGGCAGAAAACAGAAGCAGTGGTGGGAGATTGGCTTGATTGGTACGGCTATTGACCACTTGCTACCTCAAGCCATGCGTCATTGGGGGACTGTTGCTGCTATTGCTGTGAGAGCAGGCGGGCGTGGCATGGGCAAATCCCAGAAAACAGTTGTTTTCAAAGTACTCATTGGTCTTGTGGCGTCCTTGCCTATCCTCATTGTAGTCGTTGCATTACTGTCCTCTGCTGACGGGGTCTTTGATCAGTATTTAGCCGGTTTTCCGGAGTGGCTGAATCAATTGGCTTTTACTCCAGGGATACCAAGAATCATCTGGATTGTCATCGCAGGTGTATTGCTGTTTGGTTATGTATGGGGATTTGTACAGCCAATGCAATATGAGGCAGAGAAGAGAGCGAACGCACATTGGAAAAATGGAGCAGTATCCACGGTTGATAAGCGTGATCACACCTATATATTCTCTCCTGTGGACCCGGCCACTGAAGGTAAGGTTACAAATAAGATTACACCCGAGCCCGAACGCACTCCGGTTCAGCGGGAACCATTCAGATTGGACCCCATCATTGTGGGGACGATGCTGATTGTCATTAACTGTGTGTACGTTTTGTTTGTACTTGTGCAGTTTTCGTATCTCTTTGGTGCAGGAGAGGGGCATCTTCCGGTAGATCTGTCTTACGCAGATTATGCGAGAAGTGGATTCGCAGAGTTAATTCTCGTCACAGGTATTAACTTCTTTATTCTTATTGTTGCTTTGCAGTATACCCGTTCGAGTGGCAAAACGGGTTCCATCGTACATCAGGTACTTCTCCTGATTCTGGTCAGTTGTTCAGCAATTATGTTGTATTCCGCGTTTATGCGCCTAAATCTGTATGAGCAGGCATATGGATATACGTACATCCGCTTCCTGGTACACGCATTCATGATCTTCCTCGCACTCCTGTTGCTGATTGCTGGCCTTCGTATACGGTACACATCAATACCTCTGATCCGCTGGTATATTGTGCTTGCGCTCACTGCATATGTTGCTGTCAATTATGTGGGCATGGATAAACGGATTGCCGAGCTGAACATAGAACGTTATCATCAGACTGGCAATATTGATGCAACCTATCTGGCAAGTCTGTCGGCAGATGCAGTTCCGTTGCTTCGAGAGTTTGCTCAGGAGGAGTATCCGGATCTCAAGAGGGAAATGCTGGAACGTCAAGCCTACCTGGACGATGATTCATCAGATCGTTCATGGCCTTCTTATAACGTGGCGAGACACCGAGCTGAGCTAGAAATGTCCAAATTGAGAACGGAATAGCTGAATAGTAGTTGTTTTCACGTACAGATTTATGCAAAAACAATATGTAAGTGTTATAATATAAAAACTAACCTATAAAGGGGGTGAATCCCTTGTTTGAACTGCAGGAGTTATTACCATATTTATTTTCGATTGGACTCATCTTCACCGTCAGTTATGCCTATATTGCCCATCTTCATTGTGGCATGACAGAGTACTGGATGGAAGGTGGCGCCGGTGGTGGACTTGAACCTGTACTTCCCGCCCTGTGTTTGGACAGACAGCATAGACAGGAAGACTGGAGTCGCATGATTAGACGAAGAGAAGCGCCCGATGAAGATGAACCAGATTGTCATTCCTCGTTGAACGATTGGTCAACAAATCAACGAGGAGGATATATATGGAACATAAGACCAACAAGGGATTCACTTTTACTTCGGGCAAGGGACGGATCTATGGCCTGATTGTCATTTTGTTTGCAGTCATGCTGCTTGCCGGATGCAGCAACAACGTGTCGGAGATTACTTCATCGACACCGGGATTTTTTAATCACTACATTGTATTTCCACTGTCGTATCTGATTCAGCATATTGCCACCATATTTAACGGAAGCTACGGGGTCGCGATTATCGTGATTACGCTGGTCATTCGTTTAGCATTGTTGCCCTTGATGATGCGTCAAGCCAAGTCCCAGCAGGGAACACGAGTCATCATGAACGCCATGAAACCCGAGATGGATGCGCTCAAGAAAAAATATGAAGGCAAAAATGATCCTGCTGATAAGCAAAAGATGTCTCAGGAAACGATGGAGCTATACAAGAAACATAAGTTCAATCCGCTGAACATTGGTTGCTTGCCGATGCTCATTCAGCTGCCTATACTTTCAGGTATTTACACAGCCATCCGACTTACACCGGAGTTGTCCTCCCACTCGTTCCTGTGGTTCAAACTGGGAGCGCCGGACTACGTACTCGCTGTGGTTGTTGCGGTCATATATCTGATTCAAGCCAAGGTATCACAAGCCAATATGGCGCCTGAGCAGCGAAAACAGTTCGCCATTATGGGTTATCTCTCCCCATTGATGATGGCATTCTTTTCTCTTACAGCTCCGGCAGCGATGCCGCTCTACTGGACCGTTGGGGGTTCGTTCCTGGTACTACAGACATTATTGTTCCGTAAAATGTACCCGGTGGAACACCCACAGGAGCCTGTGGTTGTGGAAGTAAGTAAGAAAAAGAATAAAAAATCCAGCTCCGCCAAACCTTCTCGGAAACCTGCAAAGTCTTAATAAATTTGGTCGCAGGTGACAAGAGAAACATGGTGACTACGTAATCTTGTTAAATACAATAAACATAATGAATAAGCCTGATCCATATGGATCAGGCTTCTTTTTTGTACTATCAGGTGTTCCTTTTTAGTTTTTTACGAAAGCGGATGGAAAGCATAACGTCCACTGCCTGTTTCCCAATATCACTTAATGATATATACTTACCTGATCAAATGTGATATTGATAATCAATATCAATTATTAAGTGATGTATACATTGGAAAAAGTGAAACGAGGAGTGCGGGTAGATGCAAGAGGAAGAAGCAAGACAGGGATTTACACCAGAGATGATTGATATGATGGCCAGTATCTGGACACGTTCGATCATTACATTAATAGATGTACGCTTTCAGAATGTAGCGTCACAATACCCGTTGGAGCAATATAAAATGCCTAGTAGCATGTTTATCTATGCATATGGGGGAGAAGCGCAAATCCAACTGAATGAAACCACATTTGCAATGGAACGCTTCGGTTTAGTTCACGGCGGGAAGGGGAGCCTGCTCAGTATTACGCCTAAAGAGGAGATGGTGAAGACATTTATGGTGTTTTATAGAGCAGAATCACCTCTCTTTTTCAAGAAACATCTGCAACAATTACTGGAGCAAGTAAATCCATTTGTTCAACAGTTTGGTTATACGCCAAGTAATCCGATCTTGCTACGCGATTGGTTCCAACGGATGATGAATGGCTGGAAACGTGGCAAGGCGATGGATCAGCTACAGGCCAAAAGTTTTTTATATCAATTGATTCATGAGGTGTTCAGGGATTTGGAGGGTGGTGAGATTCGGTATCTCCAGCCAGATCCAGCCTGTTCTGCCAAGGTATATCTCGATAAACATTACAGGGAGCCGATTATGTTCCAACAAATTGCCGATATGTTTGGGATCAGTGGTGGACAATTGACGCGGTTGTTCAAAAAAAGGGAAGGGATGAACTTACAGGAGTATCTCATTCAGAGAAGGATTGAAGCTGCCTGTCATGACTTGAAACATACAGAAGCGACAGTTAAAGAAATCGCAACTGGAGCTGGTTTCACAGATGAGAAAAATCTGTTCCGCATGTTTAAGAAGCATTACAAGATGACGCCAAGTGATTATCGGAAAATAAACGCACTATCCATGCAGGTTGATGGTATTGATAATGATTCTCATCTCCCTTACGATGAGAGGGAACTAGCGAGTCTAGTTAAGTCTTATAGAGATGGGGAATCAACGATGTTTGGATCTTTAAGAAGTAAAGAAATGATTTTGGCGGCGGCGATAAGCATGATGCTGTTATTAACGGCATGTACGTCAGGGACGCCAGCGAATAATGGGGGAACGGCAAATACAACACCTGCGCAGACACAGCAGGCGACACAACAAGAAGGGTCGGAGACAAAAGCTTCAGAAGCAGTCTCGCAGACCAGAACGATATCCACAGTTAAGGGTGATGTTGAGGTACCTAACAACCCTCAGCGAGTTGTAGTCGATTATTTGGTTGGTGATGTGGTAGCCCTAGGTGTAACTCCTTTAGGTGTGGCTAGAGCTGCACGGGGAGAGACAGAGCCTGTTTATGCTAACCAGATTACAGACTCCATAAAAGTAGCCATGGAGCCGGAAGATATCATGACGCTTGAGCCGGATCTTATCATTTTGGCATGGAGCGATGAGTCGTATGATGATTTATCCAAAATTGCCCCGACCATTTATGTTCCCTATGGTGATATGACTACAGAAGAGCGGATACAATTTATTAGCGATGTTTTGAACAAACAGGAAGAGGCTAAGGATGTTTTGAATGCTTATACCGGAAAAATTGAAGAAGCAAAGCTAGCCTTTCAGAATGCGGGCCTATCCGATGTGACGATTACGGTTGGAGAATTCAGTGATAAAAGTAACTACATAGCTGGAGCCAAGCATGCCGTTGGCGAGCTTGTTTATGATGAACTTCAATTGCAGGCACCTGCAAAAGTCCAAACGGATATTATCGATGCAGATAAATATTGGGGCGATGTCTCCATGGAAGTATTACCCGCTTACTCTGGGGATTATATGATCTTCTTAGGAGATGGAAACGTTGCTTCTGATAATGCAGTGTGGAATGCCATACCTGCTGTGCAACATGATCGGATCGTAAAGGTAGACTCTTCGCTATCTTGGTCCACCGACGTAATGACTTCCAGTGCATTGATTGATTATATTGTTAGTCAATTGCTAGCATTAGCTAAATAAGAGTTAGAACGAAATTTTAATTGAGCACTCCAAATTTTCAAACATGACCAGTCGAATTTATGGACGTTAATATCCATATTCGTTTGGATTGTAAATAGGTGATGAAAGGGAAACGAGATGAAAAGCAAGCCTGAACAAAAACGCCGTGGGGCGATGAACTTCACCATGTACATGGTAATAGGGCTTGGATTAACGGTTCTCATGTCGGCGGCATCCATTATGTTTGGTGCTGCTGATATGAGGTTAGCAACGGTATGGGAGGCTATTTTCCGATTTGATCCAATGCTCACTGAACATCAAATTATTCAAACCATGCGTCTCCCGCGTACCGTAGCTGATCTGATCGTTGGGTGCAGCCTTGCGGTATGTGGCGCTATCATGCAGGGGACAACGCGTAATCCGCTGGCCGACTCCGGGCTGATGGGGATTAGCTCTGGCGCAGCATTTGCAATTGCACTATGCCTGGCCTTTCTGCCGGGTTATTCGTATTGGCAGATGATGTTGTTCGCTTGTCTGGGAGCAGCGATCGCCACCGGTATGACTTACTTTACCGCGTCACTGGGCAATCGCGGAATGACGCCTCAGCGGCTTGTACTGGCAGGTCTGTCTATTTCAATGTTGTTTGGCGCACTCAGTCAGTACTTGGCAATCAATTATGATTTGGGGCGAGCATTGACATTCTGGACGGCGGGTAGCACAGCGGGGGTCAAATGGGGAGAATTGCTGATTATCTCACCGCTCTTTGTTGGGGGTATACTGCTGGCACTGGCGCTGTCCCCTTCCGTTACATTGCTCAGTTTGGGAGATGATGTGGCAAGTGGACTCGGCATTCGTAGCGGACTGGTCAAGATTTTGTCGACAATTATTGTACTTGTGCTGACTGGATTGGCTGTTGTTGTGGTTGGCCCGGTTGGTTTTGTGGGTCTGATTACCCCGCATATTGTGCGATATATGGTAGGTGTCGACTATCGATACATTATTCCGGCAGCGGCTTTATATGGTGCGTTGCTGACCGTATCGGCTGATTTGGCTGGACGTTTGATCAATAAACCGTTCGAAACGCCGATTGCCATTATATTTTCTATCATTGGTGTGCCGTATTTTCTCTTCTTGGCTCGAAGACAAAGGAGGGAATATGAATGATCAAGCGGCGTTATACGATGAAACGAGGCATTATCATCAATGTAGTGCTTGTGGTGCTCATACTTGTGTTTGCGATCATTAGCATGAATTCTGGCAAAATGAATCTTTCACCGCTAGAAGTGCTGAACGTTCTCATAGGAAACGGTACCGATAAGCAAAATCTGATTGTGTTTGATTTTCGTTTGCCACGAATTGTACTTTCGATTTTGGTAGGTCTGGGAATGGGAGCGGCGGGGGTCGTGATGCAGAGTTTGCTGCGTAATGACATGGCTAGTCCGGGAACACTGGGAATTAGTTCGGGATCGGGTTTGTTTGTCCTGTTCTTCGTTGTATTCATTGCATCCACAGGCAAGAGTTCCTTTATTGCTCTGCCTCTGTTGGCTTTTGTTGGCGGACTATTGGCAGCGGGTTTGATCTTCTTATTATCGTATCGCCGCGGACGAGACATCTCGCCAATCGGTTTGATCTTGACCGGGGTCGCGTTAGGAAGCGGGTACGGGGCGCTGACGACCTTCTTGACACTCAAGCTGGATGATTCGCAGATGAACTTCATGCTGTATTGGCTGGCGGGAAGCCTATGGGGCGATGATTGGGGTTATATTTCCATACTGACACCATGGGTCTTGATCTTACTCGGCTATATTTTTTACAAGGCTCGCATACTGAATGCCCTCCATTTGGGCAATCAGACAGCACAGGGGCTTGGTGTTTCCGTGAAGCGACAGTTCTTGGGGTTGTCAATCGCTGCTGTTGCTTTATCCTCTGGCAGTGTAGCTGTGGGAGGCAGCTTCTTTTTCGTTGGATTGATCGCTCCGCATATGGCCAGAAAACTGGTCGGTCCCGATCACAAATTGCTCATTCCGGCTGCCAGCTTGGCTGGGGGACTAGTCGTGGTGTTGGCTGACACGATTACGCGCACGGTTAGCCTCGTAGGAGATGTGCCAACAGGAATCGTTATTACAGTTATTAGTGTTCCATATTTTCTTTATTTACTAGCAAAAGCCAAATAACACAATCAATAATATAGTCGGAATTTTTTGTGGAAAACGGTTTGGCAGGACTGTGCGCTGCATTTTAAAGCAGAATGCACGATATCAAAAGTTCAAACATCGAAGTTACCCTGTATTACCGCTATGCTTTTTAAACAATAGCTATAGAAAAAGATGCCATTACGAGGATATCGTATTGGCATCTTTTGATTTTTTCTCATTTGATAGTTAATTTGATACTGGAGAATTATTCAAGATTTATATGGCAGATTCATCCGACAGCTGAAAACGGGAAACGAAATACCAGATGAGCTCGCGACGTGAGGATACCTTGGTTTTGGCGAAAATGGATTTTAAATGATCCTGAACGGTGTAGACAGAAATATGCATCGCAGCAGCAATTTCCTTGGACGAATAACTGCGGAGCACATATCCGAGAAGTTCCCGCTCTCGACTGGATAATCCATGGCTTTCGGCGAGCAAGGGCAGCAAATCCTGTGGCATCGCCTGCTCCAAACGGATTGCAATCTGATCCGGCCCTGTAAGCTGTTGCATGAGACTAGCATGAAGTATGAGGTAACGCCCATCCGGAAGTTGGATGCAAACTTTGGAGGGTGATTCGGGAGCGATCTGAGTATCCACGGCCAGATCTGCCCGATTCTTGCGCTGCAGGTGGGAACTCACTGCACGTACCGGACGGGGCAGAACATCCGGCCCTACATGTTCCAGCATGCGCAATTGGGACAGCCAATATTGAGCGGAGGCGTTCAGGGATAAGAGCTGGAACGTGTCTGAGGTGATCAAAATTCCGGGTTCCTCGGGACTTTCACTCGTGATCTCATCGATCAGTGTCAAGCTCGTGGACCGCAGCATCGATGCAATAGAAGCGGTCCAGGACTGAATCATCAACCGCTCCCCCTCTGTAAAGACAGCACTTTCTGTCTTACGATATAGGGTCAGATATCCCCAGCAAGCGTCTCCACTAACCAATACAGCACGTAGTTCATCACCGAACCCCGCTGGCTGAAGAATGTTGATATAACGTTGGCTTTGTTCAAGCTGTGAGTTCATAGACGTATGAAGTGTAGCTGTATGCTCACCGCTGCGAATTAATTCAGCGTATTTATGTATATCTTCTTCCATGTATTCATTGATGAATAACCGATCATGAATGGCCTCAATGCCATCTTCTGTCACGGCTCCTGTGGAGAGAAGAGTCAGAGGATCAACGGTAGTGAAACAGTATGCATCGTAAGGTATAACCGTATGGATCTGCTTAAGAACAGCTTCCCGATAGGTATGTGAGGTCCAGGTTCCTTTTTCAAGAGAAGTGATAAGTCTGTGGTTCCGATCAATACGTGATGTCAACAAGATTACTCCTCTCTCTGTGCGCATATCCCAATGTTCTGGGATTGTAGGCTCGCCGTATCCTTCTATAATGAAATTAGACGAACAACGAGTCAAGTCTAACTTCAATTCAAGAGGAGTGCGGTGTCCATGAATCACAATCTATCACCGATGAGCTGGGAAACAGCAGATGTTCATCGTTACGAACAATCGATAGCCCTGAAAATTCCGGGTTATTCTCATATGCATGATCTAATGGAACGGCTGCTGTCAGCATCTTTCGCGAATAACAACGATATTCATATCCTTGTTGCCGGTGCGGGAGGGGGAAAAGAGATTGCTCTGCTCGGATCACGTCATGCCGGTTGGACATTGACTGGAGTAGATCCATCACAGCCCATGCTGCAACTTGCTGAGAAACGAGTCACGGAAGCAGGCATCGGTTCCAGAGTGAAACTGCAACCTGTCACGGTTGAAGAATTGCCGGAGGATATTGTATATGATGGGGCGACAAGCATGCTCATGTTACATTTCCTTCAGGGGATGGAGGCCAAGAGAACGTTTCTGACCAGCCTCGCAGCTAGACTTAAACCGGGTGCACCACTGATCATTGCGGCTGTAAATGCCGATCTTCGTTCACCTGCACATCCAATCATGATGCAAGCTTGGAAGGATCACATGTTGAGTGTGGGCGTCCTTCCTGAAGAGTGGGAGCGCTTTGCTGCTTCCCTGGGCCGTGAATCCGATCCAATATCCTCTGAAGAGATGACTCAGCTACTGACCGAATGCGGTTTCTCACATATTACACGTTACTTCGGGGCGTTCTGGGTGGAGGGGTATTATGCAATTCGAAACTAACGTGAAGCCTATGAAAGATCAGATCTGGGTGGTTGGTGGTTATGGTCAAGTGGGGCAGATGATATGTACTCAACTGGGGAAATTGTTCCCGGGTAAAGTATGGGCTGCGGGTACACGCATGAACCGTGCGGAAGAGTTCAGCAGGTCTACAGGTGGTGCTGTGCTACCGCTTCAACTGGATGTAACAAAACCTGTGGAGCCATCCATGTTACGGCCTGTGAAGCTGGTCATCATGTGTGTGGATCAGAGCGATACCCGTTTTGTTGAAGCCTGCGCACAAGCCGGAACCGACTATATTGATATTTCTGCAAAATATGATTTTCTCGCTCAGGTTGAACAGCTCCACACCAAAATGCAACGTTCCAAATCGACCGCGATCCTCAGCGTTGGATTATCACCTGGAGTGACTAATTTGCTTGTGCGCGAAGCGACCATGCATATGGATCAGGTTGAGGAAGCAGACATTACCGTAATGCTGGGACTTGGAGAGAAGCACGGAAAAGCTGCCGTGGAGTGGACCGTTGATCAGATGAATGCCACCTACCAAGTGATGCAAAAGGGCAAACCTGCTGAGGTACAGAGTTTCGGAGATGGCAAACGTATTGATTTTGGAGCAAAACTAGGGAACCGGAAGGCGTATCGATTTAACTTTTCGGATCAGCATGTGGTTGCTCGGACGTTACGTATTCCAACCGTATCTACCAGACTCTGTCTGGACTCCCGCTGGATCACAAGATCCATGGCAATCTCCAAACGTGCAGGGTTGTTTTCGTTGTTGCGTATCCCGTCTATTCGGAATGGAACGGTTAAGGCATTTGGCCTTATTCCTGGGGGAGAACCGATGTATGCGGTCAAGGTCGATGCCGTAGGATGGGAAAATGGTGAGCAAATCCGCGTCGAACAACTACTGGTCGGTGCAAAGGAAGCAGATGCAACAGCAGCGGTAGCTGCAGCCGTGGCAGAACGTGTGTATAAAACAGAGTTGCCACATGGTGTGTTTCATATTGAACAGTGTCTCTCTCTGCAAGACATTCAGGATGCACTTCATACGCCACTAAAGGTGACGACCAAGATCACCTAGTTTCATGTTCTTTTGCTGAGAACCTCCGATCTGCTATGATGGAACAATAATCATGGCATGAATGGAGGGAGATCATGAACTGCGTTGCTGTATTACCTTATTACAAAGTACAGAGAGAAGTGACGGGTCTCGCCCAAGAGATTGAGATGAATGCCCGCTCCATGATTCTGTATTCAGATAAAATCGTGACCAAATACCGCGAGTTCAACATCACGGAAGTGTTTGATATGTCATTTCGCCGTATGGGTGATGAAGGTGGATTTTTCTATTTGCACACAAGCACAGGAGTATATCCATATATGGTCGAAATCGACCCCAAACCGTTTATACAACATTTCAGAAAGATGACGATCCAAAAATTAAAATGACTTGACCTTGCCGTTACGTGAAGGCTTACCCTCGGATATGGAAGGAACCACAACCAATTCAGAGGAGCCGTGAATGTAATGAGTATACTGATTCAGCAAGCTACGATCCTAACGATGAAAGATGTCGATGCCCCCTTTACGGGGGATATTCGTGTTGAGGGTGATCGCATTACGCATATTGCTGAACACATTGTGCCTCACCCCCAAGATGAGATTATCGATGGACGCAATAAGGTTGCCATGCCAGGACTGATTAATGCCCACCAACATACACCGATGAGTCTGCTCCGGGGATTCTCGGATGATCTGAAGCTGATGGACTGGCTCGAACGCAAAATGCTGCCTGCTGAAGCACGGATGAACCCGGAAGACATCTATTGGGGTGCCAAGTTATCCATCGCCGAGATGATCCGTTCGGGTACCACTGCGTTTGCGGATATGTACATTCATATGAATGAGATTGCAGAAGCGGTTAAGCAAACGGGGATGCGGGCATCGCTTACACGTGGAATGGTATTCATGGAGGATGATGGGGGACGCAGATTGCAGGAGGCGATCGACCTTGTAGAGCGCTGGTCTGGAGCGGCCGATGGGCGGATAACAACCATGTATGGACCCCACTCACCCTATACATGTCCCATGGAGCAGCTACGTGAAGTCATTGCTCTGGCTGTCACAGAGGATATCCCGCTACATATTCATCTGGCTGAGACGAAGGAAGAAGTTGTGAAGATTCGTGAGCGCTATGGCATGACACCGACAGAGTATCTGGAAGAGGCGGGGATGTTCGAACAGGCACATGTGTTGCTTGCGCATGGTGTACACCTCAATCGCAGGGACATCGGCAGATTGAAGGGCATGCGCGGCGGTGTAGCACACAATCCAGTCAGCAATCTGAAGCTGGGGTGCGGAATTGCTCCAATTACCGAGATGTTGGCTCAGGGAATTAACGTGGGAATCGGAACGGATGGAGCGGGAAGTGCCACAACCGTCGATATGTTCGAGGAGATCAAAGCCGCGACCTGGCTGCAAAAGCTGGACTATGGCGATCCCACTCGCTTGCCAGCCAAGGACGTACTAAGCATGGCTACACGTGGAAGTGCTAGTCTGCTTGGTCTACTGGATGAAGTGGGTATGCTTGAGGTGGGGCACAAAGCTGATCTGATCCTGATCGATCTGGCGAAACCACATCTTCAACCGATACATGAGGTAGAATCGTTACTGGCTTACAGCGTAAATGGGGCGGACGTGGACACCACGATCGTGAATGGTCAGCTCCTCATGAGAGGCAGGAAGCTGCTCACGATCGATGAGGATGAACTTTACCGTGAGGTGAAGGTTAGAGCCAAAAGAATTGTTGAGGGAATTTAATTTTAGGTGAATTTGATCCAAACTGGAAAATGATTTGTGTTCAAAACGCTATGGAGGCTTACTCCATGGCGTTTTTTGTCGAATTTCAACTGGAAGTAGTTCTGTGGTCCTGTTCAGAATCGGTTCAGAATGGGTCGTTATACTGAGCATGTAGTTGTTCAAATTTGAAATGTATACGAGGAGGAACATGAATTGAAGGGGAAACAAAACAAAAAACGGCTTAAGCCGATATTGAAAAAAAGCATGTTGACTGCAATCGGGCTGGGCATTGCGTTGCCTATAGGTGGAGCGCTTCCTCAAGCTAACGCAGGTGAAATTGGCCCAGAGATTAACATTTCACGGCCTGTACTCAACGACGGCATCCATTGGTTAAATTATTCATCGGAACAAAACGATCCTTCTTTTGTGTCCGGTGTACCCATCGAGGTAATGAACAATAGAGTTAGAATTGATTTGAGTACCCATTTACGATCTGATGAGTTTAGTATGCTCACAGCCAACTCAAGTGATAACAGTATAGCTAGGGTGTATGTAGAAACGATAGAAAATGAAAATACATTGGTTGTTATTCCTTACAAGAGCGGCAAGATCAATATTGAATTGAAAGCTCAATATACTGTATCTGATGTACCGGAAACGGTTACGGATAACTTTGAACTTAACATTAGTAAAAAAGGGGATGTAAATGCAGACGGAAAAGTGAATTCTGCGGATGCAGCAGAACTTTTGACTTATCTTCGTAATATGGTCAGTCGCCGCGGTTATTCTTATGTAGAGATGAACCGAATGGACGTGGATCGTAATGCGGAACCCACTTTGGGGGATATGAATGCGTTGTTAAACGGATATGCCAATAAAACACTTGGCGCGAAAAACAATGATTATGTGTTGACCTTTCAACAAGTGGACGATGCGCCGTATGTGCTGAATGGTCAATTGAAGAATTACATGGAGAACACAATTGCCACAGATTATTATTTAATGGATGTTGATGGTGATGATATTGATTACATTAATACTCCTTCTTATCAGTGGTACCGCGCAACAGACCCTTCAGGAGAAGATATGGTTCCAATAGAAGGGGAGACACGAGAACAGCATACCGTTACATCTGAGGACGAAGGTTATTATCTTGTGCTCGAAGTGACTACTCATTCCACTTCGGATACGAATACGGAGCCTAGACGAGTATACATTGTTGGAAAAGAAAAAATACAACGCCCTGATTAATTCATATTTTTTAATTTAAATAACGAATAACAATATTTTTTCTATCGTCACCATACATTCTACCAATTGATACAGACATGGAGGCTAATACATGTTTCAACCGAAAAAGAAACGTCCAAGAATCAGAAGAACAATGTCAGGTCTCATCGCACTGACGCTACTCTCGTCTCTCGTATTCCCGAGTATAGCTGGGGCAGAACCGGCAGAACCATCACAGGTGCAATTTGCAAATGTTAGTGTACAGGCGGGGCAGACGGTTCATGTCCCTGTTACATTAAAGCAGTCCTATTCTCAGGTTAGCGCTTATAATATGCAGATTGATTATGATACATCTGCCCTAGAAGTTGTCCGTATCACGCCTAAATCTGTCAACGTCATCAGCACATCCCCAAATGAAGATGGTGTAGCAGACTTCCAGTACCAAATTAATAATGCGGAAGGCTGGGTACGGATCATCTGGGTTGATTTTACTGGGGGTGACCACTCAATTGTAGATGAAACCCAATTATTTGATATTGAGGTCAAAGCCAAAAGCAATGCGGCGCCTGGAACGAAACAGCTATCCGTAGATCAAACTGATTCAGAACATTGGCATTTTACAAATGTAGAACACAATAGTGGTGCTCAGTTGTCTGGTGGAACAATCACAATTACAGCAGCAAATTCAGGTGGCGACAATTCCGGTTCGACACCTACACCGAATCCTGGTAACTCTTCAGGTGGAGGAGGAGGAAGTGTATCACCAACTTCACCAGTCGTTACCCCAGTTCCATCGACTCCGGTGGTAACTAAAGGTGTAGACATCTATGTGAACGGTCAGAAACAGGAACAGTCTGCTACGGCCACCACATCAACGGTAAACAATCAGGTTACCACCACGGTTCATGTGGATAATGACAAAGTCATCAATCAGATTGGAAGTGGACTAAAAACGCTTCTGCTGCCTATTACAGGTACTGGCAAGGGTGCGGTCGTTGGTGAACTGAACGGCAAGTTGGTCAAAACAATGGAAGGAAGTAATGCCGAAGTTGTCATTCAGACTGATAGCGGTACGTACACACTTCCAGCTAACCAGATTCAAGTGGATCAGATTCTGAACCAATTCGGAAGCACGGTTCCATTGGAAGATATCACAATCCAAATCGCTATTGTGCCTAGTGCCACATCTAAACAAACAGCAATTCAGGCTGCAGCGGATAAGCTGGAGAACACAACGGTGATCGCAGCTCCGATTGATTTTGAAGTAAAAGCGATCTGGAATGGACAGCAAGTTAATGTAGATCGTTTCAACTCTTATGTAGAGCGCTCCATTACTTTGCCAGAAGGTGTCGATGGTTCAAAGATCACGACAGGAGTTGTGCTTCAGCCAGATGGCAGCCTTCTGCATGTACCGACCAAGGTTATCAAAGGTAACGTGCAAGATTCTGCTATTATTAACAGCTTGACGAACAGCACTTACGCCCTGATCTATCATCCGGCAACATTCAGCGATGTATCAAGTCACTGGAGTCGGGATGACGTACAGGATCTGGCATCCCGTCTGATCGTACAAGGCACCGGTGAGAACGTGTTTGCGCCAGACCGGAGTATTACACGGGCAGAGTTTACGGCTGTTCTGTTAAGAGGTTTGGGGCTGCACTCCCCGCGCAGTACAGAAGCGGCATCGTTCACAGATGTGAAGACTGGTAGCTGGTATGAGGATGAGGTTCAGACGGCTGTGTCCTACGGCCTAATCTCAGGTTATGCTGACGACAGCTTCCGTCCGAATAGCGAAATTTCTCGTGCTGAAGCGCTGACTATTGTGTCACGTGCGATGAAACTGGTCGGTCTGGCACAGGCCGACGCGTCAGAGACAACAAGTCTGCTTAGCACATATAGCGATAGCGCTAAAGTACAGGCTTGGGCAGCAGAGCCAGTTGCATCCGCGATTAAACAAGAGCTGGTACAAGGTGCTGATGGCAAACTGATGTCCGATGCAGACATTAGTCGTGCGCAGTCAGCCGCGATTGTGAAAAGGCTGCTGGCAAAAGCAGGATTAATCTAAACTTTATAAGTTGAACTAAAGATTATTTACACTGACACTACGACGACAGAATAACCTTCCAATCGCTGTTATCCCCAGATTTTTTGAATCCCTTTTCCAAAGGTGAAAATCCGGGGATAAAGGCGAACGCTTCGCTTTTTCAGGTTTTTTCTGTCTTCTCCGTTATCGTGTAAATGATTAGTTTAACTTATATTATCAAATGCAATAACGAAATAAGACTACCCGAGTCCTTATATCTAAGGATTCGGTTTTTTTGTATATAGTTCTTTTGAACAACCTCTTATAGGTGCACTGGTCCAGTTCATTATCAGTTCATACTGATTTGTTACGATATGAACATCAAATAGATAGATATCGTGCATGATCAGGAGAGGAAGAGATCCATATGAAAATACTAGAAGTTAAAAATGTGAAGAAATCATACACCTTATATGGAAAAGAAAGAGTTCCGGTACTCCACGGTTTGAACTTAAGTTTTGAGACAGGGGAATTTGTCTCCATCCTCGGCGAATCTGGCTGTGGTAAGTCGACACTGATGAATATCATTGGTGGCATGGACTCCGATTATGAAGGGGACGTCGTTGTTCGTGGCAAGAACTTAAGTGCCATGACAGAGAAGGAAATGGATGATTATCGGAAGAATAATATCGGCTTTGTCTTTCAAAATTTCAATCTGATCCCGCATCTGTCTGTCCTCGAAAATGTAACGATTGCGATGCAAATGACGGATACCAATGAGAAGGATCGCAACCAACGTGCTGTTGATATATTGACAGAGGTGGGACTGAAGGATCATCTGAACAAACGTCCCAACCAGTTATCTGGCGGTCAGAAGCAACGGGTTTCCATCGCACGGGCATTATCCAACAATCCGGATATTATTCTTGCAGATGAACCGACGGGTGCTCTGGATAGGGAAAACGGAGATCAAATCCTCGCTCTGCTCGACAGTATAGCCAAAAAGGGAATGCTGGTGATTGCCGTAACTCACTCGCAGAAAGTCGCTGACTCCGGTACACGGATTGTGAAGGTTGAAGAGGGGCGTATTAGTGATGATATTCACCTGAAAGATCCTTCTACGGCTGTTTACGAGAGTGGTCAGGATTCTTCCCGTAGCCTGAGCTTGCTTGCTTCATTCAAGATGGCACTTAAAAATATGAAACTCAACGGCAAGCGTAATGTTCTGGTCGCTTTGGGTGGATCTATAGGTATATTAAGTGTACTCCTGATGCTCTCCTTGGGGAATGGAATAACGACGTATATGAATGACGAAATCAATTCAAGTATGGACCCTTTGCTCGTGGATATAACAAAGCCGAGTGAAGAAGCCAAGGACATGCAAGGTCCCGAGGCCTTGATGGCACCAGGTGAACCGTTCACCGAAGCTGATGTAGAGACGATTCGCAATTTTCCTAATGTGGATCATGTAGAGACAATTACGACCATTACAGGCAAATCCACTATGGTGAATGAAAAACAAAGTGTAGGACTCACACAGTTAACAACGTTAACGGATGCTTTTGATCCAGCATTGATGACAACTGGTGTTCTGCCGGTAGAAAATCAGATGCTGTTACCTCTCGATACAGCGAAACAATTAAGCGGAGATGATCAAGCTGAAACCATGATCGGCAAGTCCGTGTTTTTATATATCAATGAGATGGATAGTAATAATAAACCAGTGACTTTGGAGAAAGAAGTAACAATCTCAGGGATCTACGAAGCGGCAGATCCGCAATCTCCAATGCAACAATCCCCGGGGTACATTTCATCAGAGACGCTGGAGCAAATGTATGCGGACGAAGGAATAACGATTGGGCCAATTCAAGTTAACGCCTATGCAACCGATATGAAATATGTAAATGATATCAATGAAGCTGCTGTAGACGCTGGTTTCGCAGGCTCCCAAATGGCCAAGGTCATGGAGAATATCACCACATATGTAAGTATGGCTTCCATTGTACTTGCGGGTATTGCAGGTATTTCGTTGATCGTATCCGGTATTATGATACTGGTAGTACTCTATATTAGTGTCGTGGAACGGACAAAGGAGATCGGAATTCTCCGAGCGATTGGAGCAAGAAAGAAAGATATCAAGCGAATATTCTTCTCCGAATCTGCCTTATTAGGCGTATTTAGTGGTATTATTGCGGTAATCTTTGCAGTGATCATTAGTTATGTATTAAACATTCTTTTGGACAATGCGTTTGGAGCTAAACTCATTAATCTCTCGGGATATTATATCTTGTTTGGTATCGTGGTAAGTACAGCGATTAGTATTGTTGCCGGTTTGATGCCATCATCAAAAGCGGCGAAGCTGGACCCGATGGAATCCTTACGATACGAATAAATATCAATTTTGGAAAGGATAATGGCTACATGAACACAATTCTGGTGGTGGACGATGATTCCCATATCCGTAAATTAATCCGAATCTATCTTGAAAAGAATCAATTTTCCGTGCTGGAAGCACCAGACGGTCAAGAGGCGTTAGATATCCTCTCGCACACGAAAGTTGATCTGGCGATTGTGGATGTGATGATGCCGCGAATAGACGGCATTGAACTGACGGAAGATATTCGGTCTTATCTGGATATTCCCATCCTGATGGTGACTGCCAAGGGAGAATCCAAGGACAAAGTCAGAGGATTTAATGCAGGATCAGACGATTACCTGGTTAAACCATTTGATCCTGTGGAGTTAATCTTGCGTGTAAAATCGTTACTGAAACGATATAACAAAAGTGCATCAAACATGATTCAGATCAGCGGTGTAACGATTGATTTGGGCAATCTGATGGTTGTTTCGGATGGACAATCTATCGAATTGAAAAAGAAGGAATGTGAATTGTTATTTTCTCTGGCGAGTTCGCCAGGGAAAATATTCACACGTACACAGCTTATAGATGACATATGGGGCATCGATTACGAAGGAGATGAGCGTACAGTTGATGTACATATCAAACGGTTAAGGGAACGTCTTGAACATGTTCCTGAGTTAGTGATCTCAACGATAAGAGGACTTGGATATCGGCTGGAGCGGGCATGAAAATGTTTAGGAAAAGCCTGCGACTTCGCATCGTAGCTACGTTTATCGGGATTGTTCTGGTGAGTTTGATTCTCTCCTTTATGATAAATAACGGGTCCCAGGAAAAGACACCGAATCGATTTATGGTTACTTTTGCTCAAGATCTCGCTACACTGATTAACCTGATCGATGATCCGGAAAAAGTACAATCAAGCTTAGGTATCTTTGCTCGCTACGGCTTAAATATCACTCCCGTGAATGAACAAAGTGAAGTGTTATCTTCCTTGCCAGAGGACAAAGTTCATTCGTTATTTGAGGCGGGTACAACGGATGCCATTTTTCTGTCCAGTAAAGATGGAGTCGCGACCATAGGTGTTCCTGGAACAAACGAGGGGATCGGCACATTTCTGATTCAAAGTGATTTCTCCTCTCTTTTTCATACACTGCGAAACACGCTCTTAACCTCACTATTAACAGTTCTGGTGATTGGCAGCTTATTAATCCTGTTCATGTCCGGGTACATTGTGAAACCGATTAAGAGATTAACGGTTGCAGCGAAGGAGATGTCATCAGGTGACCTGTCGGTTCGCTTGAAACATAATAATCAGGATGAGTTTGGCGAACTGATGGAGAGCTTTAATCATATGGCCAGTGAGTTGCAAAAAATCGATTCGGTTCGTGATGACTTTGTCAGCAACGTCTCTCATGAAATGCAATCTCCGCTCACATCAATTAGAGGATTTACCAGAGCACTACAAGATGGTGTTATTCCATTAGAAGAGCAGAAAGAGCATTTGGATATTATATATGAAGAAACGCTGCGCTTATCGAGGCTCAGTGATAATCTGCTTCGGCTAGCCTCGCTGGATTCAGAGCATCATCCGGTTCATTTCACCACATTCCAGGTAGATGAACAATTAAGAAGGGTGATCTTACTGGCAGAGCCGCAGTGGGCTCAGAAGGACATACAGATCGAATTGGATTTGTTGCCCTGCGAGATCACAGTGGACAAAGATTTGTTTGATCAGGTCTGGCAGAATTTAATAAACAATGCGATCAAATACACCGGTGCACAGGGTATCATTCATGTCGAAATTGAGACGTCATCTTCACATGTGAAGGTATTGATTAGAGATTCTGGACAAGGAATACCTGAGGAAGCACTCCCGTATATCTTTGATCGATTCTACATGGTGGACAAAGCGCGAAGCAGCTCGCTTCGAGGGAATGGATTGGGTTTGTCCATTGTCATTAAAATTTTGAAATTGCATCAATGTACAATTGATGTAGAGAGCGAAGTAGGAAAAGGTACACAGTTTATTGTCACGATCCCCAGATCGACCATTACACCTCCATCTTAAGGAAAGCCAGAAAATAGAGAGCAGCAATCTGGTAACAATCGGTTCCTGTGTGTTCAGGATTCAGATTGTTGCCAGATTGCTTATTTTGATATATGTATTCGCGACAAAATTTCACATATAGTTTTGTTTAGCAGTGGATCATTTGATAAAATAGAAGAGACGTTATGTGAATCTATGAACTTAATTAATTTATCATACACAGAATGGAGCCATCCAATGAAATATCGCAATATGGAAGATTGTATTAACGATCTGGAACAGCATGGTCATTTGATTCGGGTCAAAGAAGAGGTTGATCCTCATCTGGAGATGGCAGCGATCCACATGAAAGTGCACGAGGCTAAAGGCCCGGCGTTGTTATTCGAAAATGTAAAAGGCTCAAAGTTCCAGGCCGTATCCAATCTGTTCGGCACGGTGGAACGAAGCAAGTTCATGTTCCGCGGTACGCTGGAAGGCGTACAACGGGTCATGGCTGTTCGTGACGATCCCATGAAGGCGCTTAAGACGCCATTTCAGCATGTCCGCACAGGTCTTGCTGCGTGGCAGGCGCTGCCAAAACAGAAATCTATAAGCCTACCCGTGTCGGCGCAAGAGATTCAAATCTCGGACTTACCACTCATCAAACATTGGCCTATGGACGGTGGGGCATTTGTGACGCTACCACAGGTTTATTCGGAAGATCCGGACAAACCAGGAATCATGAATTCAAACTTGGGGATGTACCGGGTTCAACTGGATGGCAATGATTTTGAAATGAACAAGGAAATTGGGTTACACTATCAGATTCATCGCGGAATTGGTATACATCAAGCCAAAGCGGTCAAAAAGGGAGAACCACTGAAAGTGAGTATTTTCATTGGTGGTCCACCTGCACATACACTTTCAGCGGTTATGCCTTTGCCTGAAGGACTAAGTGAGATGACATTTGCCGGTCTGCTCGCTGGACGTCGCTTCCGGTACAGTTACAAGGACGGATATTGCATCAGTAATGATGCTGATTTTGTCATCACGGGTGATATCTACCCAGGTGAGACAAAACCCGAAGGGCCGTTCGGTGATCATCTGGGTTATTACAGTCTGACACATGAATTCCCGCTAATGCGTGTGCATAAAGTCTATGCCAAACCTAATGCCATCTGGCCGTTTACGGTTGTTGGTCGTCCACCGCAAGAGGATACGGCTTTTGGCGATTTGATTCATGAGATTACTGGAGACGCGATTAAACAGGAGATTCCAGGTGTTAAAGAAGTACATGCGGTCGATGCGGCAGGTGTCCATCCATTGCTGTTTGCAATCGGCAGTGAACGTTACACCCCATATCAGGCGGTGAAGCAGCCGACAGAGTTGCTTACGATTGCCAACCGTATTTTGGGTACGGGTCAGCTCAGTCTGGCGAAGTACCTGTTTATTACTGCTGAGGATCAGCAACCTCTGGATACCCACAAGGAAGTTGAATTCCTGACCTATATCTTGGAGCGTATGGATATGCAGCGGGATATTCATTTCCATACCCATACAACGATTGATACACTCGATTATTCGGGTACAGGACTGAACAGCGGAAGCAAGGTAGTTTTTGCAGCGTATGGCGACAAGGTTCGGGATCTGTGTGCGGAAGTTCCGGAGTCTTTGAAAAACATTCGTGGTTATGAGAATCCACAGCTCATCATGCCGGGTATCGTTTCGATCCAGACATCGGCCTTTACGAGTTATGCGGATATAGCACAGGAGATGCAAGCATTCACGTCTCTATTGAAAGAACAGGGAGGTCTGGACTCGTGTCCGATGATCATTCTATGTGACGACAGTTCGTTCCTGAGTGCTAACCTCAGCAACTTCTTATGGGCAACCTTTACTCGAAGCAACCCTTCACATGATATGTACGGGGTTAATAGCGGATATGACCACAAGCATTGGGGCTGTGATCAGGTGATTATTGATGCACGTACCAAACCCCATCAGGCACCACCGCTGATTCCCGATGCTTCGGTCGAGAAGAGCATTGAACGATTTTTTGTTAAAGGGGCTAGTCTGGGTTCGATCAAAATCTAATTTGAGATGTCTTGAAGAAGTTCAAACGGAGCGTTTGAACTTCGTTGGCTTACTCTGATACGGCGATGAGGCATAAAAGTGTGTAAAAGCTTAAAACCGGGACTAATTTGGATATTGGAGTGAGGATAAAGTCATAGGCGTTCGTATTTACCATTGTGATTAAGGTCGTTTGAACTATGTATGAATTGAAGAATTATAACGATATAAAGAAGTATAGGTATTTTTGTGGCCCCGTTCCGTTGGGTGCTGTTACTATAATGAATTGTTCAGGGGGAATACCGATTTGAGAATCCATATTATGAACCTGCAAGACGGAGACCGTCTAACTGCGGATACATTCAGCGATGCAGGATTACACGTTCTCGGGAAGGGAACTGTGATCAAAGGTGAGGATATCACCTTGCTTATGCAGCACCGTGTAGATTATGTAGATATTGAATCACGCGAAGAGGAAATCACTGAAGCAGAATTTTTTGCAGCAGCCGCAAAGCATGCTTCGGGGATAACTACGAAGGAAGAACCGCCTGAAGAAGAGCTGAAGTCCCAATTTATTCAGACTGTACATAATTATCAAAATGCTTTTCTCGAAGCTCTGACCGTTGGCAAGTTCAACGCCACCATGGTGGATGATGCACTGCAACCGATGGTTGAAGGACTGGATGAGCAAAAAGATGTCGTTCATCTCCTGATGATGCTGGAGCGGGATGACGTCAATAACTATACACATTCAATCCAGGTAGGATTGTTGTCATTCTACCTCGCGAATTGGCTTGGATATTCTCAGAAGGAGAGTTATCAGATTAGTCGCGGTGGTTATCTGCATGACATTGGAAAGTGCAAAGTTTCCCACCGGATTCGGAACAAAACAGAACCGTTGACGGCTGATGAGCAGCTTGAAATGCGGCGTCACACTATATATGGCCATGAAATTATCAAAAATTCGATGACGGATGAAGCGACAGCACTGGTTGCTCTGCAACATCACGAGCGGGAAGATGGGTCGGGTTATCCGATGCAACTTGAGAAAAGTGAAATTCATCCATATACACAGATTGTATCTGTAGCGGATATCTATATAGGCATGAGATCCGGGAACCACGGAGGAAGCAATCCAAATCTGATCAACAACCTTAGAGATATCTATGGAATGGGATTTGGTAAATTGAATGAAAAACCGGTTCAGGCATTGATGCAACATTTGCTTCCTAATTTCATCGGGAAACAGGTACTGCTCAGCAATGGAGAAAAAGGTGTTATTGTCATGAACAATACGTCCGATATTTTCAAACCACTCATCAAAGTGGAGTCTGAAGAATATCGCGATCTCTCCAAAGAGCGTACGCTTGCCATTGATGAATTGCTTATTTAATCTAAATATGATCTGTATTCCTTACTTATATTGAGGACGGGCCTCCTGTACGAAGACAGGGGACCCGTTTTTTGTTATATCATCCTAGATGTGTTGTTCGACCAAGGAAGCAAGCGTATACTTTGCAAAGACCTTATTTTTCCTGCCAAGGAGCGATCGCTATGATTGAAGTGACAACCGAGATTACGATACATGCCTCGATTGAACGATGCTTTGACTATGCCCGGGATATTGATTTACATACTCAGACCGTCTGGCAACATACAAGAGAGCGAGCAGTTGCAGGAGTAACCACAGGAAGAATTGGAGCAGGGGATACCGTTACATTTCAGGCTACTCATTTTGGGGTCAGACAGAAGTTGAAGTCCCGAATTGTGCAGTTTGAACGACCTTACCTCTTTGTGGATCAGATGGAGAAAGGGGCTTTCAAGAGCATGCGACATGAACATCATTTCAGCGTAATTGGGGATCAGATGACTTGCATGAGAGACACACTTCGATTCGAAGCTCCACTTGGATTACTGGGATGGGCAACGGAGCGACTTGTGCTGAAGAGATACATGCAGGCATTTCTGGAGGATCGTAATCGTGAGCTCAAAGATATGCTTGAGCAGTAGCCAGAATTGAATGGATAGAGGAGAGAAGACGTTTGATGGATAATGAATATTTTGTAGGTTGGGGCACACTTGCCTTGATTAATGCCGGACTGGCTCAGGGAAAAAACAGAAGTGGTCGGAACTGGTTTCTGATTTCCCTGTTATTTGGTCCGTTGGCAACCCTCTTTATTGTGGTGTGGAATAAACTGGACTAATTCAACGATCGAGATTCCGATGCATATAACGATCGATCATCCAGAACACAAGGGCTGCTGCACTAACGCCAGCACCTAACCAGCAAACGGCTGTCCAGCCCGCCCATGCATACACTTGGGTAGAAACGATGGAGCCGGTTGCACTGCCGATGGAATAAAAGATCATATAAGCTGCCGTCAGGCGGCTCTGTGCTTCGGGGCGAACTTCGTAGATCAGGCTCTGGTTGGTAACATGTACGGCCTGCACGGCGAGATCCAGCAGGATAACACCCAGGACCAGAAACCAGAGAGAATGATGGACATAACCGATGGGCAGCCAGGACAAGAGCAGAATGACAAGGGCGACACCCGTTGTTTTCTGCCCAAGGCCCCGGTCGGCAAGTTTACCTGCACGGGCAGCAGCCAATGCTCCCGCCGCTCCAGCCAGACCGAATGCACCTATGACTGTATGAGACAGGGACAGTGGAGGGCTACTTAGTGGCAGAACCATAGAAGTCCATAAGATGCTGAAGGCTGTAAAAATCAGCATGGCTAGCACACCTCGTACTCGTAACACACGCAACTCACGGTACAGTTGCAAGACGGAACCGAGTAATTGGAAGTAGCTTTGTTTTACTTGCGGGGACTGCTGCTTTGGGAGAACAAGATATAAGGCGACAATTCCGAGTAATGTAAGGCTGGCAGAGAAGAGATATACCGATCTCCACCCGAACCAATCGTTCAGCGTACCTGCAACCGTTCGTGCAAGTAAAATGCCAATGACGATTCCGCTGGTTACCTGACCGACAATGCGACCACGTTCGGAAGGAGCTGCCAAGTGTGCAGCAAAGGCAACGAGCGTTTGCGTAATGACCGCGAGTAGACCGACGACAGCCATGCCCGTGAATAAGAGGGAGCTGGACTGTGAGGTGCCTACCAGAATTAGTGCAAGTACAGAGAAGAGCATTTGAATGATAATCAGCTTGCGACGATTTAAGAGGTCACCAAGCGGAACAAGAAGGAACAGCCCCAAGGCATAACATATTTGAGTCACTGTGATGACAATCCCAATGGATGATGGCGAGAGGCTGAATTCTTGAGCGATGGAGTCCAGTAAAGGCTGAGCATAATAGATATTGGCGACCGCAAGTCCGCTGCACACGGCAAAAAGAAGAGCAACTAACCGTGACATGGCAGGACGATCCTTATTGGATAATTGTGCATCTGGAGAAGAAGTTTGCATAAATGAATGTCACCTTTCTATTATGTACTGATCAGTATGTTATGTTTCGGAATAACCATACTTTATTTGCGTGAATTCTGTCAACAGAGAATTGGGTTAGGGTTAAACTAAAGATTTTTACCCAGAGAATATGACGACAAAATAATTATCCGATCGCTTATATTCCAGATTTTTCGATTCATTTATAGCTAAAAACTCCTTTCCGGTTATTAGGTTTTGACTTTGTAATAAGAGTGAGGTTAAAATATATAAACATACTGATCGATACATAAAGAGGTGAATTGTATGGTTAGACAACGGGAATTTGATACGGATAAAGCACTTGATGCAGCGATGCATACGTTTTGGGACAAAGGGTTCGAAGCGGCATCTTTAAATGACTTGACGACCGCAATGGGCATACAACGTCCCAGTCTGTACGCGGCTTTTGGCGATAAAAAGGAATTATTCGAAACAGCACTTCGCAGGTATACCACTCAGCATGCGGCCCAAGTCAGAGCCAGACTTCAACAGGGCTCCTCCGTGCGGGAAGCCTTTCGTGGATTGTTTGAACATATTGGAGCAGAGGGGAGTGTAACCGAGCCTAGTCACGGCTGTTTTTGCATTAATACGATGGTTGAGCTGGCTCCACATGATCCCAAATTCGCTGTCCTTACACGGGAGCATCAGATGTACCTGGGTGTTCTTTTCAAAGAAACGATAGAACGAGGGCAACAGAGCGGGGAGTTGTCTACTGACATGAACGCGAGTGCGGTCGCACAGTCCCTGGTAGTATCCATGATTGGACTGACTGTACTGATGAAATCAGGACCAGACCGCTTATTTGTAGAGCAGAGCATCCAAGTTACGCTGTCTTTGTTACATTAATAGGGAATTATTCTGTTTAAAGTGATGCGGAGTTGCTACAATATATATGAGAATTGAGCAGATATAGGAGGGGATCAGAAATGAATACGAAGTTGCGCTGTGCCGTTTTGGATGATTATCAGAACGTTGCGCTGACGTCGGCGGATTGGGGTCCGTTGATGGATCAGGTGGAGATTCAGACATTCAACAACTATATGGGCTCGGAAGAAAAAGTCATTCAGGAATTGCAGGATTTCGATATTGTGGTCCTGATGCGGGAACGTACACCGTTTCCAGAGAAGGTCATTTCGCAGCTCCCTAATCTAAAACTTCTGATTACAAGTGGTATGCGCAACGCGTCGATAGATCTAAAGGCTGCAGAGAAGAACGGGATTATTGTGTGTGGAACCGAGGGAAGCTCTAATCCGCCGACGGAGCTTACATGGGCACTGATTCTGGGGCTGTCCAGACAACTGGTTACGGAAAATAATGCACTTCGCTCCAATCGAAACTGGCAGAGCACGGTCGGGTTGGATCTGCATGGGAGAACACTTGGATTGCTTGGTTTGGGCAAGATAGGCACTCGCATGGCTGAGATCGCACAAGCATTTGGTATGAATGTGATGGCCTGGAGCGAGAATCTGACACAAGAGAAAGCTGAAAAACATGGTGTCATCTGGTCCGAGACCAAGGAGCAATTGCTTGCACAGAGCGACATCGTATCCATTCATCTGGTATTGAGTGATCGTACGCGGAATCTGATCGGACAAGCCGAATTTCAACTAATGAAATCGAGTGCGCTACTCATCAATACGTCGCGAGCGGGCATTGTTGATCAGGAAGCTATGGTGGAGGCATTGCAGCGTGGTGTGATTGCTGGTGCAGGTCTGGATGTATATGAGCAGGAACCGCTACCAGTTAACCATGTGATGCGAACATTGCCCAACGTTCTGGCCACACCGCATCTGGGTTATGTGACTCGTGGAAATTATGAGATCTATTATAATCATACCGTAGAGAATATAGCGATGTTCCTGAAGGGAACACCGATCAGGCAACTGCTTTCTTAGAATGAACGTATGCGGAGTATGACTCTGCTATAGTTATATAGAATCAACGACAAATAAGGTGCTGCCAGGAAAGAGTTAGACCTGAGCAACACCTTTTTAGTATATCTGTGTAGAAAACAAATGAAGGGACGGATGTAAAATACATTTTATCCTGGTGACCCGTCCCCCTCACCAAATTTAACTGTGTGGCCCTCGCTGGGAAGAATGAATCATGGCTACGCTTGATTCACGAACGATTAAGCGCGGTTCAAACTGGATGTGTTCGTAATCGGTCGTGCTCATCTCCCGAATTCGTTTTAACAACAGCTCAGTAGCAAGTCTGGCGACTTCTTCGCCCATAATGGACACGGAACTAATCTGAGGAGACGTGACGGTTGTCCATTGATTGTTATCCACACCCACAACAGCCACATCTTCAGGTACACGAACCCCTAACTCCTTGAACCGATTAACCAATCCGATGGCAACCATATCATTAATGGCATAGACGGCATCTGGCATATGCGTAAGTCCGTAAAAATAATCTGCAGCATTGGCACCTGTATTTAATGAAAAGTCCTCACCAAAGTAGACGAGAGAAATGTCCACATGGCCTACGGCTTGCTCATACGCACGAAAGCGTTCTTCAATAATGTCCTTCGGTGCACCGGCGTATGCGATTCGAGTCCGACCGATCTTGAACAGATGTTCCATTACCAATTTGCCTTCGGGTTGAGAAAGAGAGACGATATCTGCCTTCATGCCAGGTTCCAGTTTTTTGCCGTAATTAATCATGGAGATAGGGAGCGGCGCTTTATCAATCAGTCCGGGTAACGTTTTGGGGTACGCCAGAGGCATGAAGATCAGTCCGTCCACATGCAATTTTTTGACATTACGAATGGTTTCAAGCTCCGTTCTGGCATTGCCTGCCGTATTGATCTGCACGACATGGTACCCATGCTGCTTCGCCGTTTGCTCTACAGACCAGGAGATTTCCGGAATGATGGCGTTACGTATGTCGGGTACAACAAGCGCGATCTGGTGCGTTTGCCGGATTTTCAGACTCTGTGCCGAGGTGTTGGGTACAAACCCCAGTTCTTCAATGGCCAGCATCACTTTATCTCGTGTTTTACTGCTGATGCCTTCTGAATTGTTGATGGCCCGGGATACGGTAGCGATGCCCACGCCGGCACGCTCTGCAACGTCCTTGATCGTAAGTTTCTGTTCTTTCCTCAATGTACGGTTACCTCACTTTATCGGAAACGATTCCGAATTATTAGGAATATGTATGAACTTCACGATAGTTATATAACTTGATTATAACATTTGAACAATGAAGTATCCCGTGAATGGGCCAGATTTATGGCAATGCCTGATTAAATTTCAATGGGACTACAATAATATTTGCCATGATATATGTTAATAACAAGGATCACATCGTTTGTAATACCGCTAAGATCACTTGAATTAAAGTGCGAGCATTCTTAAGTGAACTCGATATGATCATGAAATAGACATATTAATGGAGAAATATGTTTGACAGCGTATCTAAAATGTGACATATTTAATTTACGGAAACGTTTCCGATTATATCACAAATTATGATCTGGGAGATGAAATGAATGAAAGCATTACGTTGGCATGGAGTCAAAGATTTACGTCTCGAAAATATTAATGAACCTCAGCCTGAAGAAGGAAAGGTCAAAATAAAAGTGGAATGGTGCGGTATCTGCGGCAGTGATTTGCACGAGTACACAGCAGGTCCAATCTTCATTCCCGCTCAAGCACCGCATCCGCTAACAGGGGAACAAGCGCCTATAGTTATGGGGCATGAATTCTCAGGACAGGTGGTTGAAGTAGGGGGAGGTGTTACGCGTTTCAAGGCGGGCGATCGTGTTGTGGTAGAACCCATCTATGCATGTGGACACTGCGAAGCTTGTAAACAGGGCAGATACAATCTGTGTGATCAGATGGGTTTCCTCGGACTGGCTGGAGGCGGAGGAGGATTCTCCGAGTATGTAACTGCAGCAGAAAACATGGTACATGCCATTCCGGATTCAATCTCGTATGAGCAAGGTGCGTTGGTTGAACCTTCAGCTGTAGCACTTCACGCTGTGCGCCAAAGCAAGCTGAAAGTGGGAGATACAGCAGCTGTGTTTGGCGCAGGCCCAATCGGACTACTGGTCATCGAAGCGCTTAAAGCTTCGGGAGCGTCGGATATTTATGTGGTGGAGTTATCGGATGAACGGAAAGCAAAAGCCGAAGAGCTCGGTGCCATTGTGATTGATCCAATGCAGTTTAATGTCGTGGAAGAGATCCATCAACGTACACAAGGCGGCGTTAACGTAGCCTATGAAGTAACTGGTGTTCCACGTGTTCTGCAACAAGCCATCGATTCAACACGTATTGGTGGAGAGTTGATGATCGTCAGTATTTTTGAACAGGAAGCGCCGATTCACCCGAACTCAATTGTCATGAAAGAACGTACAGTTAATGGCATTATTGGTTATCGCGATGTGTTCCCGGCGGTTATCAGTCTGATGGATAAAGGTTTCTTCCCGGCTGACAAGCTGGTGACCAAACGAATTTCGTTGGATGAAGTGGTAGAGCATGGATTTGAAGCACTGTTGAAAGAGAAAAATCAGGTTAAGATTTTGGTAAAAGCTGAATAGAAATCACAGACAGTAAGAACAAGTAGACAGCACATCAACAGATGTGTTGTCTACTTTTTTTGTATAAATAGGGCGGAATTTGTTGCATGTGCGGGTGGTTTTACATAGTATAAAAAGATACAAATTGTATCATCTTGGTGTGAAGGTATTAATGATGAAAAAATGAAGGAGGAAGCGGACATGCAGAGACATACAAAATGGACAGCCGTAATTTTGACCATTGTCGCAGGAATGAGCTGGATGCTTATCGGGAGCTCCAAGCCGAAAAACACCACCTCAACGACTCAACCCCCTGCGACGGAACGTGGGCTTGCCAAGGTGTCGAATGCACCGATCAGTTCAGCGGATGTAACATCGAAGATCGAACTGCTAGGCAGACCTTTTACCAAAACACCATATGCTAATAACGTCTGGGACATGCAACTGTACAACGGCAAGATATATTTGGGCCACGGAAATAGTAGCAATCTGGGCGTAGCTCCTAATTCAGGCCCTATTCCAGTCATTTATTATGATACAGCGAATGCAAAATTCAAGACCCAGTCGGTGACTAACAGCAACCCGAGCATCTTGCCATCAACGAAGATGTATGTGGATGAGGAACAGATTGATATCTACAGAGTACTAAACGATAAGTTATATATTCCTGGCAATGATTCGGATAGTGAACAGTGGGAACTGGGCAATTTCTATCGTCTGGATGGAGAGGTGTGGACCAAATATCGCAATTTGCCGCTGGGTGTACACGTTTACGATTTGGCATCGTATCAGGGTAAGATGTTTGCCGCGCTGGGTACGGAGTCCAAACCAACCATACTAATCTCTCATAATGAAGGTGAAACTTGGCAGAAATATGCGACTATTAATACGTTTGGTTTCCGGGCTTATACCATGTTCCATCTTAATGGCAAGTTATATGCATCTGGCATGATGTATCCTGCCAATAAAATATGGAATGACAAAACTAATATTTTGGAGATTAATGAAAATCTTGAGAAACGGGATGTTGTCATCTATGGTAACAAAATGCTACCTGGACTAACCTATCAAACGGGCACGATTCCTTATAATAAAATAGGCAAAAATGTTAACTTCAATAACAAGTTGCTCTATATAGCAGGTGGCGTGTTTAATGATGGGCAGCTGCTGCCCAAATCTTTGAATGTCATGACCGACATCAATCAGGCAAGGCGAGTTAACCTCCCGGATGCCAAGGCGCTCCCAACCGATGTGCTGTTGCGTGATGGCAAGGTGTATGTGCTTACGTATACTCGCCAAAGTGCCAATCTGTATATCAATCGGGTCTACCAATCAACCGATCTGACCACATGGAATGAGATTTTACGTTTTAACCAGGACACCTATGCCAAGTCTTTCGAAGAGAACGAGGGTGACTACTACTTTGGTCTGGGTACCGATCCGGATGTGTTATCAACTTCATCAGGTAAATTGCTTCGAGTGAATCGCAGTGATATCCCCGTGAATGCTAATTAAATCGGAAGGAAGATTATGGATTATATACTATGCTACATCCACATTATTGGTGACCGGGAAAATACTTTAAGATGTAGTAGAGTGCATGTCAGACTGCTTCGGTAGTGTGATCCAACAGAGGCTGCCGTAAGGTAGCTTTCTTTTTTTTCTATAAGAGTAGTTTGAACGCCCAACTTCGAAAATTTGAAAATAAAATTAAGAAACTATAAAATGGATAGAGAAATAATCCTAAACCAGTCAACTGGATTACACGTGTTACAATATACAAAAGCATGTCGCATTTCATGTGGATGCGGAGTTCCACACTTCCAATTGCAAAGGAGCAATGTACTATGAACGTACCTTCAGCATTATTCAAACCTTTCACCTCGGACAAGCTAACATTGTCTAATCGAATCGTTATGGCACCCATGACTCGCGGATTCTCACCGGAGGGTGTACCTGGACCAGAAGTTGCTGAATACTATCGTCGCAGAGCAGCAGGTGGAGTGGGGCTCATCATAACGGAAGGTACAGGCATTAATCATCCATCTTCGGTTAGTGGAGCGAGTATTCCATTATTCCATGGTGAAGATTCGTTGCAAGGATGGGCTAATGTAGTGAAAGCAGTACATGAAGCGGGTGGCAAAATTATGCCACAATTGTGGCATGTGGGTACAGCACGTCGTTCCGGTGACTTGCCTAACGCAGAAGCTGATCCTGTAAGTCCGTCAGGGGTTAGCATGGCAGGTGAACCATCACGTGAACCATTAACGGAAGAGGAGATTCAAGGTCTTGTACAGGCATTTGCCCAAGCGGCAGCGGATGCACAGCGAATCGGGTTTGACGGCATTGAACTGCACGGAGCCCATGGATACCTGATTGACCAATTCTTCTGGGAGCAGACGAATCGACGGACCGACAATTATGGTGGTGATTTGGTACGGCGAACTCAATTTGCAGTTGAAGTGATTGAAGCTTGTCGTGCGGCGGTTGGTCCTGATTTCCCAATTGTGCTCCGGTTCTCCCAATGGAAGATGGGGAATTATGAGGCACGTCTGGTGGAGACGCCAGAACAATTGGAGCAATTCTTGGCCCCACTTAGTGCTGCTGGCGTGGATATATTCCATTGCTCTACACGCCGGTTCTGGTTACCGGAATTCGAAGGATCTGAGCTGAATCTTGCGGGTTGGACGCAAAAAATAACGGGTAAACCAGCCATTTCCGTTGGATCGGTAGGTCTTGAAGCTGAATTTGTAGACAGAGCAACCGAGAACCAGGGAACAGGGGATGCCCATTTGGATCAATTAAATGAGAAGTTGGAGAACAATGAATTTGACTTGATCGCCTTGGGTCGTGTTCTGCTTAGTGATCCCGAATGGCCTGCCAAAGTTCGTGAAGGTCGCATATCCGAAATCATTCCATTTACAACAGAAGTGTTGCAAACACTCCATTAATAGAAGCCTAATAACGTTTGGTGAAAGGTGAACTAACACTGAACGGCAACGATTTATAACAAAAAGTAAAACAAAAACGAACAAATAGGCCGCCTTTGGGCGGCTTTTTGATCTTCCTATACTAATAATTTCAACATATGAAAAATTCACAATAGAAAATCGTTTTCTGCACCGTTACTCCTTTTTATTCTCCACATACATCGCACACGCGCCTAGTCACAACACCATTAAGTTCCACATCTCAGGTTCCAGTGCAACCACTTTTTTTACCGCTTAAGTGTCTAAACAACGATTCAATCTTCAGTACGACTTATTTTGAAAATCCACCACCTTATGATAAGGTTAGGCCTGAACCCAAGGGTTGCCAAGATGACATTACATAAGGAGGATGAATATCCTTGCACAACTATAGGTACAACTCGAACAATAAATGGAGAAAACCACTGCATATGATGTGTCTTCTGCTGGGGATCGTTCTGCTTTTATCGGCATGTGGCCAAGCACAGAAACCTTCCTCCGCAACGGACTCGAATACCGGATCGAACGCTGGCTCCAACTCAGGGCAATCTTCCTCATTGCCGGAGCAGAATACCGCTCCACCGCAGGAAGAAGTACCAGAGGAACCGCAAGAAGAAGTCGATCCGGTGCAGGAGCAGCTTAGTTCATTAACGTTAGAAGAGAAGATTGGACAGATGATACTGGCCGGTGTTCAAGGGACAACGTTGGATGATCAAGCCAAACAGATGATTACGAATCAAAAGGTAGGGGGCATTATTTTCTATGCCAACAATGTATCAACACTCGAGGGAACAGCCAAGTTTGTGAAGTCCATCAAGGAAGCGAATCAGTCCAACCCGGTACCGATCTTCATGAGTGTGGATCAGGAGGGTGGCAAAGTCAGTCGTATGCCGGAGACGGTGGAATCCATTCCTTCCAGTAGAAAAGTAGGCGAGACGAAAGACAGCGCGCTTGCTGAAACGATGGGCGAATTGTTGGCGAGACAGGTTCAGCTTGCGGGTTTTAATGTGGACTTTGCCCCTGTGCTGGATGTGAATAGTAACCCGAAGAACCCGGTAATTGGAGATCGTTCATTCGGCAGCTCGGCAGAACTGGTGTCACGTATGGGGATTGCAGAGATGAAGGGATTACGTAGTGAAGGCATTATTCCGGTAGTGAAACATTTTCCGGGTCATGGTGATACGTCCGTAGACTCCCATCTCGATCTCCCTGTCGTGAATAAAACGGAAAAACAACTGGCCGAGCTTGAATGGATTCCGTTCCAGGCCGCAGTGAAGGAGCAGGTAGAGGCGGTCATGGTTGCACACATTTTGTTCCCGAAGCTGGACCCGGATCATCCGGCTTCCTTATCGGATGTCATTATAGGTGAACATTTGCGCGGGAAGTTCAAGTATGATGGTGTGGTCATCACAGATGACCTGAGTATGGGTGCAATCGCGAAGAACTACAAGTTGGACCAGGCAGCCCTAGCAACTGTCAAAGCTGGAAGTGACATTCTGTTGGTAGCTCACAGTTATGAGAGTGCCAAGACGATTTTTGATACGCTAATAAGTGCAGTAAAGTCAGGCAAGATCACCGAGTCCCGAATTGATGAGAGTGTATATCGTATCCTGGCATTGAAGCAACAATACAAGTTATCGGATGATCAGAAAGCTTCCGGAGACCTGAAGCAATTGAATGCAGATATTGTGGATTGGCGTAAGGAAGTCGATGCTCGATAATAAATCCTGTGTTATGATTTTGCCAGAGGTGAGATCCAATAATGTATACCATTATGATAATAGAGGACGATCCCAAGATTGCGGGATTATTGAAATCACATATTGAACGCTACGGGGACCGGGCCGTTCTGGTCGAGGATTTTGAGATGATTGTACAACAGTTTGAGCAGGTACAGCCACATGTGGTACTTCTGGATATCAACTTGCCCAGTTACGATGGTTTCTATTGGTGCCGCCAGATTCGTACGCTGTCTACATGCCCCATTTTGTTTATCTCCGCACGGAGTGGGAAGATGGATCAGGTCATGGCACTGGAGAACGGGGCGGATGATTATATTACGAAGCCATTTGAGCATGAGATTGTGATAGCAAAAATTCGAAGTCAGCTGCGCCGGGTATATGGGGACTATGCTGCACGTGACGAAGAACGCAAGGTGGAACTGGACGGTTTGGTCGTATACTTGGAAAGACTGGAGATTCAGCTTGGTGATCGCAAAGTGCAGCTGACGAAGAAGGAAACGATCTTGCTGGAAACGTTACTGCGCCGCAGTCCAAAGCTTGTGAGCAGAGAGACAATCTTGGAGAAGCTGTGGGATGACTCTTTTGTGGATGACAATACACTCAGCGTAAACGTTACTCGGGTGCGTAAACGATTAGCCGAACTTGGTATTACGGACGCACTGGAAACGGTCAGAGGTTCGGGTTACCGATTGAACAATACCTGGAAGGCCGCTTCACCATCATGAGATTGTTTATACGAGAACATCTCGCTTTAACGTGCTGGGTTATTGCCATCTTGTTCACCGTTGTTGCGGTGTTCTGGTATGACGGTTACAACGATTGGGTCACGGCTGCTTATGCCGTAGCGCTGGGATTGTTTTTATACATCGGATATTTGGTGTATCGTTATTATTCACATCGCTCCTTTTATACCCGGATGTCACGGTCGATGGATTCGCTGAAGGAATTTGTACCATTGAACGAAACAAGTCCTTTATCACTGGCGCTGGAGAAGTTGTTGGATTCACAATACGGCCAGTATCATGCTCATCTTCATCGGCTGGAACAACGGCAGCAAGAATATCTGACATTCATGAACCAATGGGTCCATCAGATGAAGACACCGTTATCCGTTATTGAGTTGACCGTGGAAGGTCAGGAAGATGATGATCCTCGGCTCGTAAGCATTCGGGAGGAAGCGGACCAGATGAGGCGAGGTTTGGAGACTGTGCTGTATGTGGCCAGGTTGGATACCTTCGAACAGGATTTCAGTGTGGAACCTGTGATACTGAGGACCGCTGGGGAAGAGGCGATCCATGAGCTGAAACGGTTCTTCATCCGCAATCACGTCTATCCAGAGATACATATAGATCCTGCGCTGGTTGTGCAATCCGATGCCAAGTGGATTCGGTTTGTCCTGGTACAGTTACTGTCGAACGCAATCAAATACTCCGCGGGCAGCGGGCAAAAGATCTATGTGCGTGCGTATGAAGCCGAACGCTCCATCATACTGGAAGTGCAGGATCAGGGCATCGGAATTCCGAAGTCTGATCTAAACCGGGTATTCCAGCCTTTCTTCACCGGGGAGAACGGGCGGCATTTCAAAGAGTCCACAGGCATGGGGCTGTATATTGCCAAAGAAGTGTTGACACGGATGAATCATAGGATTGATCTTGAATCTGTGTACGGCGAAGGAACGACTGTCCGAATTACATTCAACTCCTGAAGTGACAGATTGAGGTGAGATTGGGACATAAGGTGTGTATTTTTAAGAAGTGTGAGTGGAGTATGAATTACAGTGTGAGTGTATGTATAGACGTCTATTGCCTGATCGGGGCGAAGGCGTCTTTTTGATTTTCATGATGCAACCTTACAACATTGTCATGTTGATGAAAGGTTAAACCATAGGAGAATGGCCGAAACTTCGATAGACTGTAGTCATAAGAGTACAGGAAAGGCCACGCACAATACACATGCACATAGCATGAATGTAACTTGATTTTGAATTCATATATCACTAAGGAGTTGTAACCATGGAGATTTGTTCTGTGAAACAGATCAGTAAAATCTACAAAGGCATCGTATCTTATGAAGCGTTATCAGGTATTGACCTCAGTATTCAGGAAGGTGAGTTTGTTGGCATCATGGGACCATCGGGTAGTGGCAAAACAACGCTGCTGAACATGATCTCAACCATTGATCACCCAACATCAGGCGAACTGCGGATTGCAGGAAAGAATCCGTTTGAATTGAATCAGGACGAACTCGCGCTGTTCCGGCGCAAAGAGCTTGGATTTGTTTTTCAATCGTTCAATCTGTTAAATACACTGACAGTCAAGGAAAACATTGTGCTGCCACTGACTCTTGACGGTGTTTCGCTAGCAGAGATGAACACACGTGTCGAACAGCTGGCAAGCAAGTTGGGTATCGAGGGTATTCTGAACAAACGGACATATGAGATATCAGGAGGACAGGCACAGCGTACGGCCATTGCCAGAGCGCTTATCCATTCCCCGAAGCTGATTCTGGCCGATGAGCCAACAGGCAACCTGGATTCGAAGGCGGCAAGAGATGTCATGGAGATTCTCGAAACGCGCAATCAGGAGGATCAGGCTACGATGCTGCTGGTCACTCATGATGCAGTAGCTGCAAGTTATTGCAGTCGGGTTGTCTTTATCAAGGATGGCAAACTGTATAATGAAATTCACTACGGCGATAATCGCGCAGCCTTTTACCAGAAGATTATTAATGTATTATCCCTAATGGGAGGTTCAGGACATGAATTTTCGCCAGTTCGCCATTAATAACGTTGTTCGTAACAAACGAATTTATCTGGCTCATTTTCTGAGCAGTACATTTTCCGTTATGATCTTTTTTACTTACGCATTGCTCCTGTTCCATCCTGATTTGAAAGCGGGGTTAAAGGGATCAAGTGGGACGGTTACGTTGCTTGCGAATCAGGGGTTTGTGATTGCAGAGATCATTATATTCATCTTTTCATTCCTGTTCCTGCTCTACTCCGTTGGTTCATTTCTGAAGACGCGCAAGAAGGAATTTGGTATTTTCCTGATCATAGGCATGACACGTAAACAGATGAACCGGCTCCTGTTTATGGAGAACATGTGTATCGGATTAGCCTCCATTATTACCGGGATTGGACTCGGAATTATTTTCGGCAAATTGATCCTGCTGATCTGTGGCTCCATGCTGGCTGTTGAGAACAGCCTTCGATTCTATTTTCCGCTAAAAAGCATTGCCCTGACGGCAGGTGCATTTCTGCTGCTGTTTGTTGTGATCGCGATGTCCTCGTCCTTGCTCATTCGCAAAGGAACTCTCATTGACCTTGTGAAATCAGAGGAAAAACCGAAACCGGAACCCAAAGCCTCACGTCTACTCGCCTTGTTATCCGTATTGTTGATTGGCGGGGGTTATGCAGGAGTATTCACTTTTGTATGGATAAGCTTCTCCTTTCCGTTATTATTCGCAAGTGTCGTGGTTGTTATTGCAGGTACGTACTTTCTGTTCACGCAGCTCAGTGTATACATCATTCGGGCACTGAAAAGAAATCCAAGGTTGTTTTTCCGTAAAACCAATCTGCTCTTCCTATCTGAACTTACCTATCGAATGAAAGATAACGCCATCATGTTTTTCATGGTAAGTATCATTTCAGCTTCTTCATTTACGGGAATTGGCACCATGCTTGCTATTGCTGACCCGGGGTTGTCGTCCATGTCGAATCCGTACGCATTCAGTTATATGAATAACTGGGATACTCCAAACTCCGAGCGACATATTCGGCAGATTGAAGAAACGTTGATTGATCATCAAGTTCCCTACGTGAAGGGCAGTTATGCTCCTATAGGTGAAAATAATAATGGGAAGATTATCAAACTGAGTGATTATAACCGTCTTGCGAAGGCACTGGGGTATGAAGAACGTACGTTGAAACAAATCGATGAGTCATTTATGACACCAAGCAATTTGGCGATTCGCAAGGAGTACCGTGAACAGGTTGAAAAAGGAGCCTCGGGAGGAAAGGTCAATCTGGAGGTTGATAATCAGCACATACCTGTCCAGCTATCGACACCTGGTACCGATATTGTGATTCCTTTTCAATATGAAATTTATCTCTACGTCGTAACCGACGAATTGTTTAATAAGATGAGACCTGCGTACAACGAGGAAGTTGGCATGCCTGAAGGTTTCTATTCGAGTCGAACGATACAATTTATCGTGAAAGATTGGATGGGTACACGCAGCTTTGCTCCTGAATTGATCAAATCCATTCAAGATGATCATTCCGAAAAAGGTTATTACGAGGTCAGCGCGCTTGTGGTGGATTGGCTTAATTCCAAGCAGACCAATGGCATCATTCTAATTTTGAGCGGCCTAATCGGCATTGTTTTCTTCACCTTTGCAGCAAGTTTCACGTATTTCAGACTTTACGCAGATTTAGAACGGGATGAAGCGCAGTATCGCATGATTGGCAAAATGGGACTGAGTCGTCCCGAACTCCGTAAGATCGTAACAAGGCAGCTATTGCTTATGTTCTTCCTGCCGATTCTGGTGGCGGTCATCCACAGTTCGGTTGCCTTTGTGGCGTTGCAGCAACTGGTTGATTTCTCGGTCTTTGGATACAGCCTGCGCATCTTCTTGGTGTTCGCTTCCATGCAGATTTTGTATTTTGCACTCGTACGCTGGCGGTATCTGCGTCACATGTATTCCAAATTAGTCTAAAATAGCATGGCCCAACAGACACCGGACTCTTCGCTCGGTGTCTGTTGACTTTTCTATCCCTGGCACAGTACTATTTTGTTAGATACAGAATGTATCATTACATAGTTTCTCAAGCAGTTAGAAGGATGGAGTTACAGAAATGTCAGGCCGGTGCCTGAGAGGGAGGACATATCATGAGTATCACGATGTCTCGTGGACAAGCTTACATTCAACGTTTGAATGATGAGCGGAATGTATGGCTGGACGGAGAGCGTATCCAGGTAACTGGGCATCGGGCCTTTCAGGGAACACTTCAAACCATAGAAGGATTGTTCAATCTGGTGGATGACCCGAAGACAAGGGAAACCGTGGCCTATTGGGATGAACAGACGGGAACTTACGTGCATCGCTCCTTTCTTGTGCCCCGTTCACTTCCTGACGTAAACAGCAGGGCGGATGCTTTTCGGCTGTGGGCCGATCGGACGTATGGGGTGATGAGCCGATTGTCTGATTATGCCCGATCGAGGCTGACCGGTTGGTATGCAACACGACATGAAATGACATCAAATGACCCGGCATTTGCAGACAAAATATCGGATTATTTTGCACAAGCCAAACGAAAAGATGCATTCCTGACAATTGTCCAGCGTGACCCGCAGATTAATCGTTCCTTGCCTGTTGGAGAAGATGAGGATGCCATGCTGCGAATTGTCAAAAGGAATATGGAGGGCGTAGTGATCCGCGGGGCCAAAATGGTGGCAACAGCAGCGCCTTATGCGGATGATATCATTGCTTATCCCGTTCAACGAATTCCAGGCCACCTGCCAGAGCTGGCCCATATGGTAATTGTAGCCGCGGACAGTCCGGGCTTGCACATGATGTGTCGTGAATCTTTTGCCACAAAAGATACAGATAAATCACATCCACTCAGTGCGCAGTATGATGAGATGGATGCTGTATTATTTTTTGATGATGTATTTGTGCCCTGGGAACGTGTATTACTGCACAATAACCCTGAAGCCGTATGGCAGATTCGCTGCAATACAGCTTCGGCCAGTCTGGCCTACCATCAGAGTGTCATTCGATTACACTCGAAACTGGAGTTTATTACAGCCGTGACCTCAGCCATTGCCAAGGAGATCGGGGTGGACTCCTTCCTGAATGTGCAGGAACAACTCGGAGAGCTGATCAGTCAGATGCAGACTATCGAGGGACTGATTATTGCTGCTGAAGCACAATCCAAGCCGGACCCATTTGGCAACTGGCTGCCGGAATTCAAATATATTGAAACCGCACGTAATCTGGGCAATCACTATTATCCCCGCGCGGTGGAGATTTTGAAGACCATTGCTGCGGGTGGTCTGATTCAGATTCCTTCAGGTACGTTTGAGACTAATGAAATGATGGGTTCCATGATAGGCAAATATCTTGGTGGAGTAACGATGCAAGCCCCGGAGAAGATGCGGCTCTTTCAACTTGCATGGGAGCTGACCGGAAGTCCACTCGGAGCAAGGCATGATCTATATGAACGTTTCTACGCGGGTGATCCCGTGCGCAATCGGGCGAACCAATATGTTCAGTATGACAAGGAACGTTTATTGGGGAGAGTTGAGCCGTGGCTTCGTTCGCTTAAGGACTGATCTGATGATCTAATACAAATGGTCCGAATGAAGATTGAAAAGCCTGAATGAAGAACGAAAAGCTTGAATGTAGGCTGAAAACAGCCCTTTTTTAGTTAATGCCTTGGCCTGAGCCAGGGCTCTATTTCTATTTATTTAGATTATCTTTAGAAATGATTTAGGTTGAATTAAGAGACGTAGTATATAGTAATAATGTAGAGATAGGCATAGAGTATAGGAAATGAGAGGAATAACATGAGATACACCGTATTAATTGCAGATGACGAACCAGAGATTGTTGAACTGCTTCAACTATATCTGGAGAAGGACTATACCATTAAAACTGCGGTGAATGGAGCCGAGGCATTACAATGCATACGTTCAACACAGATCGATCTGGTCATACTGGACATCATGATGCCTGTAATGGATGGATTGCAGTTGATCAAACAGATCAGAGCTACATATCACATGCCTGTACTGTTCCTATCCGCTAAAAGTCAGGATCACGATAAAATCCTTGGACTTGGACTTGGGGCAGACGATTATATAGCGAAGCCATTCAACCCGCTTGAGATTGTCGCCAGAGTAGAGGCGTTGCTCAGAAGAGTTAATCAATTTGATGCAGCGGAGATCCCCGAAGCGAAAGAACAGAATCTGGTATTAGGTGAGCTGACGCTGGATCGATCCCAATGTATCCTTTTTCGTTCAGGAAGTCCTGTAACACTGACCTCTACAGAGTATAAAATTATGGAGTTGTTGCTTGATCAACCTGGCCGAGTGTTCACCCGTAAAAAAATATACGAAGCGGTCTGGGGCGATTATTATGCGCACGAGGACAGTACTATCATGGTACATATCAGCAATATTCGGGAGAAGATCGAGCGTGACTCCAGACAACCGGAATATCTCAAAACGATAAGGGGACTGGGATACAAAATTGAAGCGCCCATGGAAAGCTAGAGAAAAGCGACTGTTGCAGACATCCCTGACTTTGGACTTCTTGCTGTTCAACTTCTTTTTGCTGTTACTGGTATTGATTGTGTACCTTATGGTTTCACTGGATGTCGTGGATTTTCGCATTTCGGATCAGGTGGTTGATCCGGATCTGAATGTTGAAGCCCACGTATATGTGGAAGAGCTGGAGAACGAATTTTATTCCGGTGGAGGTTCGGTGTCGAAAGGCAAAGACACAGAGATTCAACGTCTCAAGGACAGCGGCGGCTGGATTGAAATTCTGGATGCGAATCGCAATGTCATTCGTCATGTGGGAGACAAGCAAGATGCGTTCACGCAATACCGTGAAGCCGATCTGTATGATGGACTGGAAAATCGGAGTGACCAGGAATACTATTATTCGATCACGCCTCTCTCGACAGAAGGAGCGGCAGCGTATGTATTGCTCAAAATCCCGCGTGATCTGGTCAGCGTGCGAATTAATGATAATCAGTTGATTACCAATCTGAAACATCCATTATCCTTTTACATTATGATTGGCATCGGTTTGGTTTTATTGTTGATCTTTGTCTATAGCTATTGGGTCGCACGGAGAATCAAAAAACCACTCAGTATTCTCTCCTCGGGTCTTACGCAGATGATACAGGGAAATTATAGTACACGGATGTCGATCTCAGCCGAGAGGGAATTTGTCCAGATAGGTGAGACCTTCAACTACATGGCTGACGTTATTGAGAACACCTCTGCGGAGAAACGTTACGCCGAAGAGAGCAAACAGCGATTGATTGTAGATTTATCACATGATCTGAAGACACCGATAACATCCATACAGGGATATGCGCAGGCATTGGTGGAAGGGCGTGGAGAGGACAAGGACAGGCAGCAGAGGTATCTGGGATACATCTATAACAAGTCCGTTCAAGTTGCACGCATGATACAGAATATGCTGGAGTTGCTCAAGGTGGATTCGCCCGATTTTCGCATGCATATTCAGAGAAGAGAGATTGGAGAATTCCTGCGCGAGATTATGGCAGATACCTATGGGGAGATTGAACAGAAACAGTTTGTCCTTCATGTACTTGTTCCTGATGAGGTGATCTACGCGAGGTACGATCCGGAGCTGTTATCCAGAGTCATTCAGAATCTGATTACCAATGCTCTGTCTTATAATCCAATCGGGACCGAACTGCGGGTCGAACTCATTCCGCTTCATACCCATGTGGTGATAGAGGTGGCAGATAACGGAGTGGGCATACCTCAAGAACTATGGTCAACGATCTTTGACCCGTTTGTACGAGGGGATGAGGCGCGGACAGCGACCGGAGGCACCGGACTTGGTTTGTCCATCGCACGACGTAATACGGAGAAAATGGGCGGACGGCTGATCCTTTCCCGGCGTGGGCGAGAGACCACCGTGTTTACCATTGAGATTCCAAATTAAATAAGAGAAGAAATGTCCATGTGGGGGGAAATATTTTGTTCAAAGTAAATACGTTTGTCCGGTTCAGTATTGCACTGGCGCTGATATTGGTTAATATCTATTTATTATCACGTGTAAGCTTCATCTTTCAGCCGCTCGTCACCATGATCACGGTCATTACCGTGCCGATGATGTTGTCGGTGTTCTTTTATTATCTGCTAAGGCCGCTTGTGAATTATATGGAGAAAAAGAAAATAAATCGCACGCTAAGTATTTTGCTAATCTATCTGGTTATTGCTATTCTGGGAGTGTTCTTCATCATTGGTTTATGGCCATCGTTACGTGAGCAACTGATCAATCTGGTCGATAACGCACCAAGTTTAATTAATTCATTAAGTGACCAGCTCAGAGAGCTGGAGCAAAATGGTGCCATTCAGGCCTTGTTCCCTGAGGGCTCGACACCTTTCTCCCAGATCACGGAGTATATCAACAAAGGATTTAACTTTGTAACCAACTATGTAAGTGGATTTTTCTCACTTGTTTCCAGTTTTGCGATCATCTTGTTTACACTACCGATCCTTTTGTTCTATATGCTGTTACAAGGCGAGAAATTTGGTCGTAAATTGGCACATATCGCTCCAAAACGTTTCCAAAATGACAGCCGTGATGTTGTAATTGAGATTGATCAGGCGTTGAGTGGTTTTATCGTGGGAAGAGTTTTGGTCAATCTGGCGCTGGGTGTATTGATGTATATCGGTTTCCTCATCATTGGACTGCCGTACGCATTACTGCTCACGGTAATTGCGGTCATCATGAACTTTGTTCCGTTTATCGGAGCGATTGTGTCGTCCGTACCTATTGTGATCATGGGTCTCGTGGTATCACCATCGGTTGCCATCTGGTCTCTGATTATTATTCTTGTCGCTCAGCAGATTCAGGACAACCTGGTTGCACCGTACGTATTCGGCAAAAAGCTGGATATTCACCCGCTCACGACCATCATTCTGGTGTTGGGTGCAGGCGACCTAGGTGGAATTATTGCCATCCTGATTATTATCCCGGTTTATATGATCGTTAAAATTCTTTTGGTTCGAATCTATAACATGTTCTTTAAGGACAAATGGCAGAATGCATAGAATTTAATTATTCGAAGGAGTGGAGCACATGTCTGAAATTATCGAAAAACAATACAATGAACCTGAATATATCGCACCTCAATCTGTTCAAATGGGTACCATTCATATCTCGAATGATGTGCTGTCCAAGATCGTAGGGATGGCCGCTCAATCAACGGCTGGTGTATCCTCCATGTCCGTTGGACTGACTGAAGGGATTGCCAAGAGCATCAGCGGCAAGAGTCTGCAAAAAGGGATTGACGTACACGTCAAAGACGATCAGGCAACCATCCAGCTGCGCATCAACATTCAATATGGTAACAAGATGCATGAGGTTTGCCGTGAACTTCAACATAATGTTCAACAGGCTGTAGAACAATTAGCCGGCGTTATGGTCGATGAAATCAAAGTGCAAGTTGTTGGCATATCCATGCCGGAGACGGTATAAACCAATGAAAAGAATGTAAGGAATAACGATTGTAAGGATAAACGATTGGCAAAAACAGCACCTTCCCAATTAACAACTTAACTGGGAGGGTGCTGTTTTATGTTTGCGATAATAGGTGGGCGCTTCGCCCATCACTTTTTTGAACATTTTGGAGAAAAGCAATTGATCGGTGTAGCCCACAGAACGGGCAATATCACCAATGGTCAGACCGGGATCAAGCGTCAGTTCGGCTGCCCTGCGCATCCGATAATGGACCAGATACGACTGAATACTGCTTCCCATTTGATCCTTGAAGAGAGAGCACAGATAACTGCGCTGTAAACCGACATGGGCAGCGATGGACTGCACGGTAATGGCATTGGCATAGTTCATTTCAATGAAGTCCATTACCTGCGTTACGTACGTTTCCTTCGAATAATCCTGAATGGGTTGAAGATGCTCTGAATTGGCCTGATCAATCAAAATAGAGAAGAATTGATACAACAAACCAGTCATGCTAATCTCCCAGCCTTTATGGGTATTGCGAGAATTGATCATTCGGTGCAGGCAGGATCGCATCTCGTCATCCTCATTACCCGGCTCAAAAATCGGGTGATGCTCGGACAGACAGGCCTGCTGTAAAAAGGAAGAACTATTGCTGCCTTGAAAAGCAACCCAGCTGTATTCCCATGGATCATCCTGATCTGCTTCGTAATGCACGACGGAATGCGGAACGATCAGAAATCCTTGTCCTTTGTGCAGGGTATACGTTTTGCCACCAACTTCGAAGGTGCCTTTGCCATTCAAAATATAATGAATTTTATAATAGTCTCGCATGGCAGGGCCAAAGTGGTGACCTGGTGTACAGGCTTCGGTTCCATAATGAAGGAGCTGAAGCTCCTGAAAATGATTGTTTTTGAACATATACGTAATCAAGGGTATTCACTCCTGTACGATTTCGTCTCATCTTGCATTTTAACATACTAAATAGCTAAAAAGATTAATTATTTAAGATTAGTATATATAGATAACAATCATTATTCCATATGTTCAAAGTGAAATGCCATATCGTTTATCCAGGAAAATGTCTAAGATGAAAAGGAATTCAACAAACCTTACAGGAAAGTGAGAATAACGATGCCCTATACTGCGAGTGAACAACGATATGATGAGATGAAATATGTACGTTCCGGCAAATCCGGAATCAGACTTGCGCAAATTGCGCTGGGTTTATGGCAGAACTTTGGTGGTAACCGCACATTGGATATTCAGGAAGAGATGATTTTGCGTGCCTTTGACCTCGGAATTAACCATTTTGATCTGGCGAATAACTATGGTCCACCTCCAGGATCAGCGGAAGAGAACTTTGGCGTGATTTACAAAAAACATCTTCGTCCTTACCGGGATGAACTGCTCATCTCCTCGAAGGCCGGTTACCATATGTGGAATGGACCTTACGGCGAGTGGGGCTCCCGCAAAAACCTGATTGCCAGTCTGGATCAAAGTCTTGGTCGGATGGGACTGGATTATGTAGACATTTTCTATCATCACCGTCCAGATCCGGACACGCCATTGGAAGAAACGATGACGGCGCTGGATCACATCGTGCGGCAAGGTAAAGCACTGTATGTAGGCTTGTCCAATTATAATGCAGAACAGACACAAGAAGCGGTAACTATTCTGCGTCGTTTAGGTACGCCATGTCTGGTTCATCAGCCAAACTACTCGATGCTGAATCGCTGGATTGAAGACGGTTTGCAGGACGTACTGGATGAGCAGGGCGTAGGTTCCATTGCATTCTGTCCACTTGGCCGCGGTCAGTTGACGAATAAATATGTCGATAAGATCAAGGAAGAACGCGCCAATCCAACAGGCAATTTGAAAAAAGAAGCATATACGGACGAACGGATTGCCAAGTTCGATGCACTTCAGGCAGTTGCCGAGCGAAGAGGGCAGACGATCTCCCAACTGGCTCTGAACTGGATTTTGCGTGGTAACCGTGTAACCTCTGCACTGATTGGTGCAAGCCGTGTGTCCCAGATTGAAGAAAACGTGGCTGCGCTAAGCGCACCTGATCTGACAACGGAAGAGTTGAATGAGATCGAAAGCATTTTGGATGGAATGGGTAATTATCCGTGGTAACATACACAGTATAGCTGTGTGAAAATTATAGTTAGGTAAAATTAATGTAATATAAATGAAGAATGAAAATGGCGCCTATCTGATCAATCAGGAAGGCGTCATTTTGTATATGTCATTTTCTTTATAGGATAAGATCTATTATAATAGTTCATTAATTGACCTATGTTTATTTTTTTCAGAATGAACCTAGTTCATAGCACCTGGTCCTAGGATTTAGGGTATAATATATAGAAGCTTTACAATTGAACTACGAAGGAGAGGCTCCATTTGAACTTTGAACAGTGGATTTCGCCTGAAAGCTATAACCTGACATCCGAGATGGAGAATCATCCATCAGACCGGATTGCACTTAGATGGCTCAGCGATCAACGAGAACTGGAAGAGATCACGTATGGTGATTTGTTCAAGCAGGCGAATCGTCTTGCTGGAGGTTTGCGTGAACTTGGACTAGAGAAGGGTGATCGGGTGTTGGTCATGGTACCACGCCGTATTATTGCCTATGTCATTTATATTGCTTGTCTGAAACTGGGGATTGCCGTTATTCCTTCCTCCGAGATGTTACGGGCAAAAGATCTGGAATATCGTCTGCGTCACTCTGAGGCGCGGGCTGTTATTGTATGGTCCGAGACGACCTCGGAAGTGAAAAAGATGGACGCGGATCTGCCGTCACTGGCATATCGCATCGTGGCATCGCCGAATGAAGAGGTTAGCGTACCTGCTGAAGGTTGGGTGAATGTGCATCAGTTAATGCAGAATCAACCCGAAGAGATGGCCGCGGTGGAAACTCACCGTGATGATACGGCTATTCTTGCTTACACTTCGGGCACAACTGGTAATCCCAAAGGAGTTGTACATAGCCACGGTTGGGGATATGCCCACCTGCGGATCGCTTCTTCATTATGGCTGGATATTCAACCTTCAGATACCGTATGGGCAACGGCTGCACCTGGCTGGCAAAAATGGATCTGGAGCCCATTCCTGTCGGTACTCGGAAGAGGCGCGACCGGACTGGTCTACAATGGATCATTCCAGCCCAAGCGTTATCTGGAACTGATGCAGGAACATCAAATTAATGTCCTTTGCTGTACACCAACGGAATATCGGTTGATGGCCAAAGCCGATGATCTTGGACATTATGACCTGTCTCATCTGCGCAGTGCTGTTTCAGCGGGTGAACCGCTCAATCAGGAAGTCATTGAAATCTTCCAGCGTCACTTCGATCTGACTATTAGAGACGGATATGGACAGACCGAGAGCACGTTGTTAATCGGCAGTCTCAAAGATGCACCTGTACGTATTGGCTCCATGGGTCAGTCGATTACACCTGGATTGATTGAAATTATTGACGAAGAGGGACAACCTGTTCCTCCGGGTGAAGTAGGAGATATCGCGGTGCACAAAGAGATGCCAGCCTTGTTCCGGTCCTATTATCAGGATGAGGGACGGAAGGAAGCGAGTCAGCGCGGCGATTATTTTGTAACAGGGGACCGTGCACGCAAAGACGAAGAAGGTTACTTCTGGTTTGAAGGCCGCAGTGACGATATCATCATCAGTTCGGGTTACACGATTGGACCATTCGAAGTGGAAGAAGCACTTATGAAACACGCCAGCGTGAAGGAATGCGCGGTGGTTGCAAGTCCGGATGAGATCCGTGGCAATATTGTCAAAGCTTTTGTCGTGTTGAGAGACGATTCACTGGCTTCACCGGAACTGATGCGTGAACTGCAACACCACGTCAAGGAAATTACAGCACCTTATAAATATCCACGCAAGATCGAATTTGTTACGGATCTGCCAAAGACCAACTCTGGTAAAATCCGCCGGATTGAGTTACGCGAACAAGAAAAACGTAATAGTTAGATCATTTTGTATAGATGAAATTTTGGGAATTGTGCCTGCGTAGTGAAAGAGAAGGAATCGATTCTGCAGAAGCGAAAGCGGTCGTATTTGTCTCCGAATTTTAACCTTTGAAAAATACGATGAAGAAAATTTGGAGACAACGACGATCTAAAGAACGATCCTTCGCTGTAACGGCCACTCAACAGATCCCAAGTTTGCAAACCATGCCATAATATATGAAACAGGAGTGAACACAACCATGAGTCAATTTGAACAAACCTTTGAAAAGTCATTGGAACAATACGCAGAACTAGTTGTTAAAGTTGGCGTGAATATTCAAAAAGGACAGGATCTGCTCGTCACTGCTCCCATCGAAACGCTAGAATTCACACGTCTCATTGTGCAAAAAGCCTATGCGGCTGGTGCAAATTATGTACAAGTGGACTTTGATGACGACAATATTACCCGCAGTCGTTTTGAACATGGTTCCAATGACAGCTTCGACTATTATCCAGCCTGGAAAGCGGATATGATGGAAAAGTTTGCGGAAGCAGGCGGCGCTACCCTGACGATCAAAGTTCCAGATCCTGAACTGTATAACGGAATTGACTCCGACAGCGTTTCCCGTGCTACCAAGGCAGCTGCACACGCACGTCGAGGATATGCCAAATACACACGCAACCATGAAATTAGCTGGTGTCTGATCAAGGCCCCAACCAAGGCTTGGGCGAACAAAGTATTTGCCGACATCCCGGAAGAAGATCGAATCAACGTGATGTGGGAAACCATCTTTAAAATGAACCGTGTAGATGGCGGAGATGCCGTACAAAATTGGAGAGAACATCTGGATACCCTGAATACTATGAGTGATCTCTTAAACAAAAAGAATTATAAGAGCCTGCATTACCGTGCGCCAGGTACAGACTTGAAAATTGAATTGGTTCACAACCACATCTGGGGTGGCGGTGGTAGCGAAAATAAACAAGGCGTATACACGGTTGCCAACATGCCGACAGAAGAAGTATTCACCATGCCTAAGCGCAGTGGAGTGAATGGGTATGTTAGCAGCACCATGCCTTTGAACCTGAACGGGCAACTGGTAGATCAGATGAGAATCACATTCAAGGATGGACAGGTTGTAGCGTTTACGGCAGCATCCGGTGAAGAGCATCTGAAGAACCTGTTTGCTACTGATGAAGGTGCACGTTATCTGGGTGAAGTGGCTCTCGTACCACATGACTCCCCGATTTCCAACCTGAATCGCATTTTCTACAATACGGGTATTGACGAAAATGCATCCTGCCATTTGGCTGTGGGAAGTGCGTATCCATTCAACATGAAAGATGGCACAACGATGTCGAATGAAGAGTTACTGAAGCATGAGTGCAATGTGAGCTTGACTCACGTTGATTTCATGATCGGTTCCGCTGAACTGGATATCGATGGTGAGTTACAAGACGGTACAATCGAGCCGGTATTCCGTAAAGGCAACTGGGCATTTTAATTTCTAATAGGTGTAATGAAAAAGGAGAAGAGCAATCTCTAATGAGGTTGCTCTTCTCCTTTTGGTCATACTCTTAGTAGCATAGTTGAAGACTTGAATTTATGAAATGATGAAGTTGGAATCAATGCTTTGTTTGATTGCGAGTTCGTAGCGCTTATTTACCTCGCTCCAATTGATTACATTCCAAAATGCGCTAATATAATCTGGGCGCTTATTTTGGTATTTCAAATAGTAGGCATGTTCCCAGACATCCAGACCAATAATCGGAGTTTCCCCCTCCATCAAAGGACTATCTTGATTAGGAAGACTATCGACTTTCAATTTTCCATTCGCAACGGAAAGGAACGCCCATCCACTGCCAAACCGAGTAGTTGCTGCTTTCGTAAATTTCGCTTTAAATTTTTCAAATCCGCCCAGTTCATTATCGATCGCTTTTGCTAATGCTCCTGTTGGATTTCCTCCCCCGCTGGGGCCAATGATTTTCCAAAACAAGCTGTGATTGGCGTGCCCGCCTCCGTTATTTCGAACAGCTGCGCGAAGTTCCTGTGGAACACTGTCCAGATTGGAGATCAAAGCTTCAATAGATTTCCCTTGCAGCTCAGGAAAATGCTCCAGAGTAGCATTCAGATTCGTAATGTAAGTATTATGATGACGATCATGATGGATCATCATCGTTTGCTCATCAATATGTGGTTCGAGTGCGTTATTTGCATAGGGTAATGCAGGTAATTGATATGTCATGTGTTATTCCTCCAATGTAATATAATGATATTTCTAAATTGATCATACTTCATTTTATATACTTAATCAACATTTATGTATATAAAGTTTAGTTTGTATTCTCGTATTATATGATCACAATTAATAGTTTGGGTTATTTTCCATTTATTAGAGTTTGAATTAACACATATATTATATATAATAAATATAAAATTAGTTATATCGGTTGTTTAAGGATATAATGTATCTGAGAACATGAGATGATGTAAACAACGAGAGCGATATACATGGATTGTATACACGAAATCGAAGGTGTTAAAAATTGTTTATTCGTAAGGAGGTTGAATCATAAATGACTAATCCTGATCTGGTGAATAGTCTTCCAACCAGAGAAATTATATTACATCTCCTTAAAACCAAAGGGGACATGACTACTAAAGATCTTACCGATGAGCTTGGGATCACCACCATGGCGGTTCGGCGTCATATCCAATCGCTAGAACGAGATAATTTAATTACGTCTAAGATACAGCGACAATCTATTGGAAGACCAACAACAGTGTATTGTTTAACTGAACAGTCTGTAGGATATTTTCCTAATAAATATCATTCACTAACATTGGATATATTGACTGAGCTTGAAGAACAATTAGGATCGGAAGCTGTTGAGAAAATTTTTGAAAGTCGCAAAAATAAAATGATCGAAAAATATGACCAAAGTATGAAAGCGAAAAATATCTCGGAGCGTGTTGAGACACTTGCGAACATTCAGAATGAGAATGGCTATATGGTGGGACTTGAGAAGATTAGCGATGATGAATTTATTTTAAAGGAAAATAACTGCCCAATTAGTCACGTCGCCATGAAATATAAGAAGGTTTGTCAATGTGAATTAAGTATGTTTAAATCATTACTTGGGGATGCTGAAGTCAAAAGAATGGAGTGTTTGGCTGACGGCGGGCAACGTTGCACATATTCCATAAAAGTAAAAAAAGAGTAATTGAACGTATTAGATATGTAAAGATGCTTCCTAGCATAACGCTAGGAAGCATCTTTTTTATATATTCATTTAACTTAACTTAAAGAAGTCGAGTGCCTTGCTTACATATATTTGATGATGATCAGGTAAATCTTCCTCATAATAAATAGCTCCAACAGGACAAGCTGTTTCACAGTTCCCACAATCTATGCATTGGTCAGGATTGATAAAATATTGGTCTTCTCCTTTTACAATGCAATCGACTGGACATACATCAAGACAATCGGCAGCTTGTTCATGAATGCAATGCTCTGTAATTACAAAGGGCATATTCCTCCACACCTCCCATCTTTTCATTTCTATTATTAGCAACTCTTTAACATATACATAATATACACATAAGTATAAAAATATCAAATCTATCGTTTAGGTTTGATTTTAATAAATAATTTTATTTGATATTTATATATTTTATACATTATAGTATATTATGTTGTGTATTATAAAAACATAAAGAGAGGGAGAGCTCCCATTGTCACTAGAACTTACTCCATCAATTACTGATATCACAATTATTGGTGGTGGTCCAACTGGAATGTTTGCCGCTTTTTATGCTGGTATGCGTCAAGCAAGTGTCAAAATTATTGATAGTATGCCGCAATTAGGTGGTCAAGCGATTGCCCTATACCCTGAGAAATATATCTATGATATTGCTGGATTTCCAAGGGTTACAGCTGCTCAACTCGTTGAAAATTTACTGGAGCAGATGCAATTATTTCCGGTTGATGTCTATTTAGAGGAGAAGGTACAACAGGTATTAAAAAAAGGGGAACATCATTTCGAAATTATTACAGATAAATCTATTCATTACAGTAAGTCGGTTATTATTGCCGCAGGTATAGGGGCATTCGAACCACGCCGATTGGAACTGGAGAACGCGAGTCAGTTTGAACAATCTAACCTTCATTATTTTGTTGAAGATTTGCAGCAGTTCTCCAATCAACACGTGATTATTAACGGTGGTGGAGATTCAGCAGTCGATTGGGCACTTATGCTTGAGCCCATTGCCAAACAAGTCACTTTACTTCACAGACGAGATAAATTTCGTGCTCACGAACATAGCGTTGAAAAATTGAGGGCATCTTCAGTTAATATCGTCACTCCGTCTGAGATTACCGGGTTAACTGGTGATGAACGGATAACCGAGATTACAGTCACTATTGCGAAAACGGGGGAGAAAAGAATCATTCCTTGTGATGCTCTTATCGTGAATTTTGGTTTTGTTTCTTCTTTGGGTCCCATTGCTGAGTGGGGATTGGAAGTTGATAACGGCTCTATTGTTGTTGATACGCGGATGCAAACCAATATTCCAGGAGTATTTGCAGCTGGAGACGTTACGTCCTACCCAGGGAAAATTAAGCTGATCGCTGTAGGCTTCGGAGAGGCTCCGACTGCAATCAACAATGCTAAAGTTTATATTGATCCTACTGCCAAATTATCACCAGGTCATAGCAGTAACATGAAGCTCTGATATGCTTAGCAAGGTAAATGACGCAAGATTTCAAAGAAAATCATGGTTTGATAAAGGTCAGCCTCCTACAGTTCATGCCATTGGATTTGAAGGACAACTACGAAGAATAATGAACTAGGGGGCCTAATATGAATAGTGAGCTAAGTGTTGTCATATACATTCTCATTATCCTTAGTTCACATAAGAATGAGAAACTAACCAGTGCTCAGATCTCAGAAAAGATTAGTGTAAACCCTGTTAGGATACGCCGTATCCTTAGCTCATTTAAAAAAGTGGGATATGTTAAGACAAAAGAGGGTATTGATGGTGGTTATGTGTTGTCTGTGGAGCCGCATGATATAACCTTGCAAGATATATATAAATTGGTGTCGTCTAAGCCCTTACAGATTCCTAAACCATCTATGAGCAGTAAGGGACATCTAACAGCAGAGATAGATATGCAACTCACAAGTATTTTTATAGAGTGTGAACAACAACTGATGAGGCAGTTAGGAAAAATCAACTTGGGTAGTATGCTCAAATTAATGACTGACTGTCAATTAGAACGAACGGAATAGTTCAAATACAGATAAGTGATTAGGAGGACCAGTTATGAAATTAATAGGTTTGTCTGGGTCATTGATTGGATCAAAAAATGCAATTGGTGTGGATACTGTACTACAATTCGTGAAAAAAAATCATCCGGAAATTGAAATTGAACTAATAGACTTGAGAGAATACAAAAACATCGAATTTTGCGATGGCCGCAAGTTAGAGGATTATAATGAACACACCCGGTCAGTAATCCAAAAAATGATTGATGCTGATTTTTTCGTTATCGGCACACCTATATATCAATCCTCTTTGACAGGTGTACTGAAAAATGTGTTCGATCTACTCCCTGTGCAGAGTTTTTATAATAAAGTGATAGGCTTTATTGCAACTGGGGGCACATATCAGCATTATTTGGTTGTCGAAAATCAATTAAAACCGATCGCGGGCTTTTTTCGTTCATATGTAGCGCCAAGATATGTTTATCTAAATAGTGATCATTTTGGTGCTGATAATAAAATCGAAGATGCTGATGCGCTGAGTCGGTTGGAGAAATTGGCCGAAGAAATAGTCTTCATGCAGATTCAATTGAAGACGCGATAAGATATCATTCTAATACGAAAAGGAGATTGGAAGAAATGCCTTTTGTAATTACCGAAGCATGTATTTCAGAAAAAGCAGCTGATTGTTTAGACGTTTGTCCAGTTGAAGCGATCTACTATGAAGAGGATTTACCTTCGCAATACTTGAAATACGTGAATAAAGCAACTGAATTTTTTGAAAAACAATAATGCAACAATCTACATTTGCTTTGGTAGAGTTGCTCCAATGCTTTTTACCAGGATACTCAACGCACTGAAAGTGTAATACAATTCAGTAAAAAATCTTCTTCTAAGCTTGATTAGCAATAGCAGGGAGCCGAGTGAAGAGATTAGTGGTTCAGTGGTCTTTGTTGGAACCCAAAGCAAAAAAGTGACTTCATTGACTGAAGTCACTTTTTTTGCAACTAAACAAGCCTGATTGGAACACATATCTCGCAAAAATCAAGGTTAACAAGATGGCCTGTATACCTTTCCATAACTGGCTTGTTATCCAGAGTATAACCGCTACTCTGCAAACGCGGGAAAATTTCAGTCCATGCTTGCTGAACAGCCTCTGTAGTATGTTTGACTTTGCAAACCAGATATTGCCCGCCTGGAAGTTCAGTTTCGTTTAGATCGGGGGTCAATTCATCCATAGGAAAATCTTTCGAAATGACAATACAAGCATCGTATCGGCAATCTTCGGGAATCGTGCTTTCCGGGTTATCCTGGGGGATACCAAATAAAACGGTCGATGCAGTAAGCAGATTTTTGGCTCTAGCCCAACTCTTTAACATTTCCATAGCTTGACTGTTGGCAGGCCCATACGAACCAACTTGTCGCACATAGGCGATACGATACGACGGGAGGTTTTCGATAACCATTTCCATGAAAATCTTCCTCTCTGTACGATTTCTCTTACATGTTTGATGCTAACATGGTATAAAAAAAATTGCTTAGGTAATTGTTGAATCCTGGAGACGAAACTCATAGAATAGTGATAATATGTTGGAAGACTGTTCCAATAGAGCAAAATGAGAGGGGAGGCGTTAGACATGGATATTACTTATGCCTTCACGGATGAGCGTTTCAGGCAAGTTGTGTTGGATCGTTTTTGCGATCAGCGGGATTTCATTCAGGAGAGTGACGTTTGTGAGGTTGAGATATTAGAACTCTCAAATCACAATATTAGCAATCTTGATGGAATCGAGTATTTCAGGGGTCTTCAAGAGCTGAATTGTGCCTATAATCAATTGAGCGGTCTGGATCTTACTCAGAATCACAAGCTGAGGACGTTACGTTGCAGAGAGAATCAGCTTCTTACACTGGACCTCCGTTCCAATTCGGAATTGCAGGTGCTGGATTGCAGTTTTAATCGACTTCGCAAATTGGATCTTTCTCATAATTCCAAACTTATAACGGTGGAGTGTCATTGGAATATGTTGTCGGAGCTGGCTTCAGAGCCCCTTGAGCAGTTGGAGGAACTTAGTTGCAGTTATAACGCTCTTTTCTCACTTGAACTTGAACACAATAAGCAACTGCGGCGACTTGATTGCGCCAACAATTACATGTTGGAACTTGATGTAACAGGTTGTCCAAACTTGATTGAACTTCGTTGTAACCACAATCATATCAAACAGTTGGATTTTCGTTCAAATATGGTTTTGGAGAGTGTCCGTTGTTTTAACAACCATATTAGCAAGCTGGATATTCGCCATAACGTACAACTAAAAGAGTTGTACTGTTCCGAGAACAAATTAACCGAGTTGGATTATAGCGCTAATCCCAAGCTGGAAAGACTGCAGTATGCAGATAATCTAATGTTTGAATCCAATCATGAAGTTCCGGGTATGGGGTTGTTTCAGTATGACGTCTCGATGTCCAACTATCAGATGTGCTTACTTATTCAGGATAAAGAACTGGTAGTCACTGCACAGGTTTCAACCAAGACAGAGATGGAAGCCTTATCCTCATATATGGAAGAGACGTGGAAACGGTGGGACATGCTTGGTGAGCAGGCACTTAAAACCATTGCCGAGGCTCATCCGGACGAAGATATCAATACATTGATTTTGGCTGATGTAGAATTTCAGGGAGATCAATATTTCCGATTGGGTTATGATGCGGGGGATACACCTGCTGGTCGACTGTACATATATGCGGAGTTTGACGATGAATTTCACATGTTGGATACGTTGATCTATGAAACGTATTAAAGCCACGATATCGTGGCTTTTTTGCTGTGTTGAACTAAAGATTATTTACACTGACACTACGATGACAGAACAACCTTCCAATCGCTGTTATCCCCAGATTTTATTTCCATTCCTTTTCTAAAGGGGAAAATCCGGGGATAGCGTATGCTTCCGATGCAGCTTTCTTTCAGAAAGCTTTTAGGCGAGCGCTTCGCTTTTTCAGGTTTTTTCTGTCCTCTCCGTTATCGTGTAAATGTTAGTTCAACTTATATAATTTGTTATATTATATGTTATTCAGCGTGCATTTTGTTAAAGCTAACATATTCGTTAATCGGTTTACGGTAACCGCGTGGGCGCTGTTTGGCTTCCGACTTTTTGCCGATGGTGATCAGCATAACGGGTACGTAATGGTTAGGGATTTCCAGACTCCGTTGCAGTTCTTCCGAGTCAAAACCAATCATTGGACAAGTGTCCCAACCGCGATCCTGAGCGATCAGCATCAATTGCATGGCAGACAGGCTGGCATTGCGAATCGCATCCTCACGTTGGAAGAATCTGCCGCGAGATTCGTAAAATTCGGTGACACTTTGGGATTCCTGCTCGTATTGGAACGGAGTAAGAGCGCCCAGGTTCAGCAGGCCTTCGTTAATAGTACGGATATGATGATGCGCATTGATGTCGCCCAATACCACGATGACCGCAGAAGCTGTTTTTACCTTATATTGCTGGGAAGCTTCATAGACTTTCTCTTTCTGTTCCTCGTCTTTAATTACAAGATAGTGCGTGTGTTGTAGGTTAAAGGCAGATGGTGCAAATTTATTCAGGGCAAACATTTCTTGCAGTTCCAAATCCGAAATTTCAATTCCTTCTTCAAAAATAACGGCCGATCTTCGGTTTTTGACTAGATTCTCCAACTCACTCATGGTAGTTTCCCTCGCTTATGTATGATTTATAAACTGACTATAACACACTTAGTTACTTTATGTAAGTATTATTTTAGAATAAGACAAGGATTGTCTGCCATACGCTAAAATAAAACACTAGAGGTGATTCATGAAAGCATTGATCGCAAGGTATATGGGAGGACATGACCCTCATGAATTTCGGGTATATGTGATCCAATCTTCGACGTTAAAACGTTTTGTAGTCGTGGAGATTATTCTAGGCCCTATCGTGTACAATGTCGCACTTTATTTGTGCCATAATGTAATACTTGCTGGAGTAGGCTCTTGGGCTGGAACAGAAGGTCTGAAGAGACTGCCACTGGTCTTTAGAAAAATCGTTGGGACATGATGAAGTGTGTAAATGAAAAATTGAAGCAGAAGAGGGCCAGTTGCGGCCCCATCTTCTCCTTCAGTCATGTTATCTATAGTCACGCTTCTTTTATCTAATCACATAACTGTCTACGCTTTGGGTTCAAACTTGCCTTATTTAGCACGTTCCAAATACTGCTCCAGCGTAAGTTTCTGGTTGGTAACCTCACCAGCAATATACACCCCTACATAACGTACATGCCATGGCTCATAGGAGTAACCAGTCAATTTCTCCTGATCTTTGCCATAACGGATAATGAATCCGTACTTGTGGGCATTGGCTTTCAGCCATTTGCCTTCTTTGGTGTTGCCAAAGCTTTGCTGAAGATCATAACCAGCCGAAGCGCTGGAGATATCCATGGCTAGACCCGTTTGATGTTCGCTTTGTCCTGGCCGAGCACTTGTTTTATTGGCAACAGCTTCACCTTTGATGCTGGCATTACGGTCAAAGATCGATTTCTGAGTCGCATACGAGCGATAGCCCGACACCGCTTTGATATCGATGCCGTCTTTTTTGGCAGCGGCAAATAATTTCTCTATCGCGGTTGCAGCCACTTTACGCATTTGTTTCTTCGGACTGGAACCTGAGAAGCTAAAAGGAATATTAGGTACAACCAAATCTTGAGGTGCATAAGTTGAAGGTAGATTTCTCTTTTTATTGACAAGTACAACCGTACTGGACACATTAGTCACAGTTGCCACATTTTTAATCGTTTTGATTGTACGACCAGGTGCATTATCATGCAGAAATTGAGTGAAGCTGGAGCTTGCAGCAGACGCGACAGGATTCAGGCTTGAAGTGATGGGAAACGTAGTAAAAGCAGAACCTGCTACAACAGAGCCTATGAGAATTGTAGATATGATGGATTTACGAGTAAAAGATTTCATGGTGTGTGTTCCTCCTCGGAATATATGAATCTATATACCGAGTATACTAGAGGATTATATCCATAGGTTCTCCAATTGTTTCCGAGTTGTAAACAAAGTTTGCTAGATTCTTCTTCTTCTTCTTCAACTCTGATAGAGGCATATAAGGAAAAGAACGTTAAAAAAACCGTTGCATTAGATGCAACGGCTTTTGATGTGAAGAGAGATAATACTAGATTACTTCAAGTATGATGGAGACTGTATTACAACATGCAGGCGTCAGATCCACGGGAGCTTCCCGCTGTTACTGCACGGGTGTCACGGACGCGAACGTTGGCGCTGAGCACACCAGAATCACTGCTTAATTTGAAAGAAGGATAATTCTCTTCTGTATCCAGCTTCATGTGTTGTTCAAGGTTTAGCTGCTGCTTCGGATCAACATAGAATGGCACCAGATTGGTTTCAATCTGCGCGTCGAGAGCCGCAAGTTCATCAACAATAATAATAGCGATAACTCCGTTACATCCGCAACCTTCCAAGTCATAGATCACTTTGAAATAACCGGGTTGGTCATTCAGGCTTTCCGTCAATCGTTTTGCAGCCAAATCTGTAATTTGAATATACATATAGGTACACTCCTTTATATGTGGTCATGGTTGTAAGTGGTAAAAGAATTCATTCAGCTTCTATTCCCATTATACCACTTTGGCAAAAATCAAAGCATTTATTTTCTTGACTGATCAGTCTGGAAAAGGTATTCTTTATATAATGAATAGGGAGGTGAGGTCTGAAATTGGGAAGAGCCAAGGAGTTTGACACGGAGACTGTTCTAAGAAAAGCAACGTCTGTATTTGGAGCGTACGGTTATGAAGGTACATCTTTGAGCTTACTATTGAGTGAACTTGGCATTGCGCGGCAAAGCCTGTATGACACCTACGGAACTAAACATGATTTATTTGTCTCTGCTCTTAAATTCTATATTCAGCAGAAGACAGAGGCGGGGATCAAACTATTAAACGAATGCACAAGTGTGAGGCAAGGCGTGACGGAGTTGTTCAACGAAGCGGTTAACGTGTTGACAGACAACGAACGTCGTAATGAATGTTTCATCATTAATAGCGCGGTTGAACAGGCACCACAAAATCACGAAATCGCGGCTTTTATTCAAACCACTAACCAACAAATGGAAGATGTTTTTCATACTGCGCTGTTACGAGGCCAGAGGAGCGGCGAATTGAAGCACGCAGAGGAAGAATTGCCCGGGCTTGCCCGTTTTCTGAATTATTCCCGACTCTCATTGACCTTTACGGCTAAGAGCGGTGCAAGCACAGAAGCGCTGCGGGATTTTGTACAGATGACCCTAAGGGCTATGGATTAACGTTTTACATGATTTGAGTAAGAATTCTTTACGTTTTCTTGAAAATGGACGCTTAGGGCGTTTATTTTTTGACTATTATAGACCGATTGGTCTGGAAAAAAAACACCAAACAAACTGAAGGAGGAAATAAGGATGACACAATCTCAGCAGTTGGAAGCGGGCAATAATATACCGTATCGGATCATGCATGGATTTACTCAATTGCTACTGGAGGGAAAACTAGAACAATGGTTGGAGCTATATACATCTGACGCTATTTTCGAATTCCCATATGCACCAGCAGGATATCCTCAGAAACTGGAAGGCAAAGCCGCAATTACGAATCATCTTCATAATCTGCTGGGGATGATTGAAATTCAGCAGTTTTCTGAACCGGTGATCTTGGCTGATTCCACGAAACAACAGTTTGTGGCTGAATTTACTTGTAAAGGGCGTTCATTAGTTACAGGCAAGCCATACAACCAAACGTACATCTCTGTAGTGAGCCACTCTAATGGAAAAATTACACATTATAAAGACTATTGGAATCCGATGGTCGTACTCGAATCGGACTTAGGAGGAAACAAGCATGATCAATGATAAACCGTTGACACTTATTACCGGAGCTAATGGAAAGACAGGAAGCCGTGTTGCGGCCATACTTCAAAAGCATCATTATCCGGTGCGTTTGGCAGGAAGAACTAAACCATCTCTTTCTGGTTCTGCCGATAATTATGTCTATTTTGATTGGTATGATTCCGAGACATATGCGCCGGCGCTGAAAAATGTGAATCAGGTGTACCTTGTCTTGCCAGTCATGGACATGACCCCAGAAGACGTCATCATTCCATTCATCAAGGAAGCATTATGGAGCGGCGTTAAGCGATTCGTTTTACTTGGCAGTGCTTCAATTGATGAAGAGGGTCCTATATTTGGCAAAGTACATCAGTATATAAAAGCTCATGCTCCTGAGTGGGCTGTATTGCAGCCTTCCTATTTTATGGAGAACTTTACGGAAGGGCCGCATCGGGAGACAACGAACCAACTCGGGAAAATATACAGTGCTACGGGTGACGGGAAAATTGGATTTGTTAGTGCAGATGATATCGCGGCAGTTGCGTTCCATGCTCTGACGGATATTGTTCCTCATAATACGGAGCATATCATTACAGGGCCGGAGTCGTTGTCCTATGGACAGGTTGCAGACGTCTTGAGCCGTGTACTGGGTCAGTCCATCCAGCATGAATCTTTGTCCGATGATAAATTGAGGAACAGCATGATTCGCGCAGGAATGTCAGGAGAATACGCTGCTGTCCTCGCAGGACTGGATGTGCCTATCCGGGAGGAGGGGAGAGAAGATCAAACGACGGATACGGTGAAAAAATTAACGGGGAATAACCCGATTTCATTCGAGCAATTTATTCAGAATCATATGGAAGTAAGGAAATAATGGAAGAAACATTTTCATATTATGAGAAGACGGTGCCTAGTGCCCGTCTTTTTGCATGTCTACCAGCATGTTGACATCGTTGATTCGAATATGGATCTCTCCCTAACAAGGGACACTAAGGAAAGCAGTGATTATACGAACACACTTTTGGGGAAATAGATGAAGATGAATGTTAGGGCGTGTCTGAAACACGCCCTAGATAAAGGGGCGAAGAGAGCGAATGATTCAGTTCGAAAATGTATCAAAACAATATCCTGATGGAACAACGGCTTTGCGTCAGGTTAACCTCAACATTAACAAGGGAGAATTGTTCGTCATGATTGGTCCGAGTGGATGTGGCAAAACCACCATGCTCAAAATGATCAATCGCCTGATTGAACGAACAGATGGAACAGTGCGCATTAATGAACGCCCAATTGATGAATACAACATTCACGAATTGCGCTGGAATATCGGATATGTGCTGCAACAGATTGCACTATTCCCGCATATGACAATTGCCGAAAATATTGCGGTTGTTCCTGAACTGCGAAGATGGAAGTCAGATCAAATCAAGGAGCGTGTACATACGTTACTGGACATGGTGGGTTTACACGGAGATACGTACAGTGAGCGTAAACCGTCCGAGTTATCCGGAGGACAACAGCAGAGAATTGGTGTGTTGCGTGCACTCGCTGCCGATCCCGAGATAGTTTTGATGGATGAACCGTTCAGTGCACTCGATCCAATGAGTCGGGAGAAATTACAGGATGATATTTTGGATATCCAGCGTCAGATGAAAAAAACAATTGTGTTTGTCACCCATGATATTCAGGAAGCGATGAAGCTGGGGGATCGCATCTGCATTATGAAGGATGGACAGGTTTTGCAGGTAGGCACCCCGGAAGAACTGATCCGACAGCCAGCTAATGACTTCGTACGTGAATTTGTTGGAAGTCCTAACACCGATACGAGTTCACAATCTGATTTTGATCTCGAATCCATCATGTCACCACTCTCACCGGGTCATGTGCCAAAATCAGCTAAAACTGCCGTTCCTGTATCCATTACGTTGACGGAGTTAGTTGATATCATGGCTTCCCATGACCATCTGCTGGTTGAACGTAACCGCCAGATTATTGGCGAGATCAGTCGAGTTGATCTGATGAAATACTGGTCTGGTCAGTTACAGGAACGAGGTGAAGGACATGAATAGATTCACGGAGGTGTTCAGTGAGCGCAAAGGTCAGTTGTTGTCTGCTCTGCTGGAACATATTCAGATCTCATTTATCGCACTGTTCTTTGCTGTCCTCATCGCTATTCCCCTTGGTATTTACTTGACACGCAAGCCACAAGTCGCTGAACCGATTATTGGGGTTACGGCTGTGTTGCAGACGATACCTTCCTTGGCGCTTCTCGGATTGCTCATCCCGTTATTCGGCATAGGCACACTTCCTGCAATCATTGCACTGGTGGTGTATGCGCTGCTTCCGGTACTCCGCAACACGTACACAGGCATATCCGAAGTTGATCCTTCCATGGTGGAAGCGGCGAATGCGATGGGCATGAATAGTTGGCAACGTCTAATCAAAGTGGAACTGCCACTGGCGATGCCTGTCATTATGGCCGGAATTCGGACCGCTATGGTCCTTATTGTAGGAACGGCAACACTTGCTGCCTTGATCGGCGCAGGAGGTTTGGGTGCATTAATTTTGCTGGGCATTGATCGGAACGATACGGCACTGATCATCCTTGGAGCCATACCGGCTGCCTTGCTGGCTATTTTGTTTGACGTACTATTGCGTCAGTTCCAACGATTATCCTTCAAGAAAACACTGGTTACCCTTGGTTCGCTGGCAATAATCGCGATACTTGTGATTACCATTCCTTTCGTGGCACGTGGTGGTCAGAAGGATCTCGTCATTTCCGGGAAATTGGGGGCGGAACCCGAAATTCTCATTAATATGTACAAATTGTTAATCGAAAAAGACACAGACCTGACCGTTGAACTAAAACCCGGATTAGGCAAAACACCATTCCTTTTCAATGCACTCAAGTCGGGTGATATTGACATCTATCCCGAATTCACGGGGACAGCGATCTCCGAATTTATGAAGGAAACGGCTGTGAGTACGGATCGAACAGAGGTCTACGAACAAGCAAGAGACGGAATGTTAAGCCAGTTCAACATGGTGCTGCTGAACCCAATGGATTACAACAATACGTATACGTTGGCCGTTCCAAAGAGCATCGCAGATCAATACAATCTCAAGACCATTTCGGATCTCAAACCGGTTGAGCAGCAGATCAAAGCAGGATTCACGCTGGAATTCTCGGATCGGGAAGACGGATACCTTGGCATACAGAAAAAGTATGGGATTGAATTCCCAAACGTTGCAACAATGGAACCCAAGCTTCGCTATGGTGCTCTTCAGCGCGGAGATATTAATCTCGTTGATGCTTACTCCACAGACAGTGAGTTGAGACAATATGAACTCGTTGTGCTGGAGGATGACCAGGAATTGTTCCCGCCGTATCAAGGTGCGCCGATGCTTCGTCAAGAAACGGCAGATCAATATCCACAACTGGTTGAGGTGCTGAATCAGCTTGCTGGAAAAATTACGGATGATGAGATGCGTCAGATGAACTATGACGTGAACGTAGAGGGAGAGAATCCTGAACAGGTTGCAGCAGAGTACCTTAAACAGGCTGGATTGCTGTAACTTCAGGCATCCCTGCAATAGATGCACCAAAAGGATGAGGAGGAACCATGATGACACAAGAAACGTATGACTTGATTGCAATTGGCACAGGAAGCGCGGCAAGCTCTGTTATCACCCGTTGCGCTGAAGCTGGCTGGAGAGTTGCTGTAATTGATGAACGTGAGTTCGGCGGAACGTGTGCACTGCGTGGCTGTGATCCCAAGAAAGTGCTGGCTGGAGCGGCTGAGCTGATTGACTGGAATGAACGGATGCAAGGGAAAGGAATTCAGGGACAGGCGACCATCAACTGGTCTGAACTTATGGCCTTTAAACGCACCTTTACCGAGAGCATACCTAGAGCAAGTGAAGATCAATTCAAACAGGCTGGAATGGATACGTTCCATGGTAAAGCTTCATTTGTCGATGAAGACCATATTCAAGTTGGAGAAGAAGTGCTCCATGGCAAACACATCCTGATTGCTACTGGTGCAAGACCTGCTTCACTTGAGATTGAGGGCTCGGAGCATCTTATATATAGTGATGACTTTCTGGATCTGGAACAGCTGCCGGATCGTTTAGTTCTGGTAGGCGGTGGATACATTGCATTTGAGTTTGCGCATATTGCGGCTAGAGCCGGGACGGAAGTTCATATCCTGCATCGGAGTGAACAGCCTCTGAAGTCGTTTGATGCGGAGCTTGTAGAATCTTTGCTGCAAAAATCAAAAGAGATCGGCATTCATGTTCACTTGAACGCGGAGGTGAAGTCCATACGGCAAGAGGGGAACGCCTATGTCGTTCATGGCACACGTAATGGTGCAGATCACCAGTGGCAGTGCGGACTTGTCGTTCATGGAGCCGGGCGTGTTCCCAATGTGGATGGGCTGGAATTGGAGAAAGCCAACGTCAGCTACAGCAAAAAGGGGATTACGGTGAACGAGTACTTGCAAAGTGATAGTAATCCGAGAGTGTATGCTGCTGGCGATGTAACGGATACAAAAGGGTTGCCTTTAACCCCGTTAGCAGGTCAGGAATCCCGGGCTGTATCGTTCAATTTGTTGGAGGGAAATCAACACAAACCTAATTATAAGGTGATGCCTTCCATTGTGTTTACTGTCCCTGCCCTTGGAGCTGTAGGTATGAGCACGGAACAAGCCAAGAAAGAGGGCTACGAGGTGCAGGTAAATGATATGTCGAAATGGTATACTTACAAACGAACTCATGAAAAATTTGCCATGGCCAAAGTGGTGATCGACAAATCAACCGGGCGTATTCTGGGCGCACATGTGCTCGGGAGCAAAACAGAAGAATTGATTAACCTTTTTGCAATGGCGATTCAGTTCAATCTGACTATCGATCAGTTAAACACCATGAATTTTGCATATCCTACTGCTGCATCGGATCTGGGTTCTTTAATTTAGAAGTGATGAAGTGGTGATGAACTCCCCTTTGGGATGGAAGGAAGGATGAAAATAACGATGTCATCGGATTTTATTGGGCTTCATGAAGGCAAGTGGACTAAGGAACCCGTTGCTGCACGGATGGATGGGGATCGTTTCGTTGTGGAAGCTCGGGAAGGCAGTGACTTCTGGGAGAACACATTCTACGGGTTCTGTCATCGGGATGGACATGCCATGCTTGCTCCATGGGACGGAACGGAAGCGATTGAGGTATCGTTTGATCTAAGCTCATTCACCGAATTATATGATCAGGCGGGATTGATGTTATGGTATGGAGAAGACCAATGGATCAAGGCCGGAGTTGAGGTCAATGATGGCGTGGCACATGTTGGAGCCGTCGTGACGGATACGTATTCCGATTGGTCACTCTCTCCTGTGCCAGAGTGGGGTGGACGAATCGTAACAATCAGAGCCTCCTACAGTAATGAGGCTGTTGTCATTCGTGCTCGCACAGATGAGCATCCTTGGCGTACAATTCGGGTTGCACGGTTTGCCTATCCAACGAACAAACATGCAGGTCCATTTCTGTGTTCACCAAAGCGTGCAGGGTTCGAGGTAGCCTTTACCAAGTGGAGATCCACGACACCCGATCAAGACTTGCATACAGATCCGCCGATTACGGATTAAAACAAGTTAAGATGCACGATAAACAATAAAACATGAACAGGTGTATCTGGCTTAGAAAGCAAGACAACATGAATAAGCAAGTCTTCCATTAACGGAGGACTTGCTTATTTGTGTGTTTAAACTTTGGACTGTGAAAAGTCTCCAGTTACTCATTTCATCATTCACCGGGTACAGTGAGTTCTTTTCGCACATACAATAGAGTGCTTGCGAACTTTACTTGAGTTTAACGTTTATTTACTCGTGCCCGTATCCAGGGACTGGGGTTCGGTCTCTTTTTCAACCTCATCATCATTGGACTTATTGAACTCCAGCATACGCTCCTCGTAATCGTCCAGGAACCATAACGGGTCCATACTGTCTTCCTCACCGTTGTAATTGATCACGATTTCTTCTCCAGCTTTGATGTCTGTATACGCGTAGAAGTCAAAGGTGTGGTTATCAAAATTGATATCGTAAGTAGCGTTAGGTTCATAAGAGTGGTTGATCAGACTGCCGTAACCGAGCAGAATTGCGGTATGATTCGCCCCATATTCGAACACGTAATCTTCCAAAATCGTTTTTTCGACATGCTCATGATCTTCATTTGGGTAAGGCACAACGGGTGCCTGATGGATAAGCGTTCCTTTGGCAATATCAACGGTAGCAAATACCCCGCGGTTAAACTCACCACCATCACCCAACTTGGATTGTTTCACCTCAATCATAATCTTCACCTGATGCTCTTCGAAGAGCTCCGTTCTATATAATAGTAATTCGTTAAGGCAAAATTTTAACCCATACTTTCATATAAGGCAAATTTCAGACAAAAAGGTGGAATAATTTTTAATATGGCGTTGAGTTGTGCAGGATATAACGCTTATAATATACAAAGAATTAAGTCTATATAGAAAAGGTGTCATGAATGAGCATATTAAATGTAGAAAAATTAAGTCACGGTTTTGGTGACCGTGCTATCTTTAACGACGTTTCATTCCGCCTGTTGAAGGGCGAACATATTGGTCTGATCGGGGCCAATGGTGAAGGTAAATCCACCTTCATGAACATTATTACAGGAAAACTTCAGCCGGATGAAGGTAAGGTGGAGTGGTCCAAACGGATGCGTGTTGGTTATCTGGACCAGCATGCTGTATTGAACAAAGGCCAATCGATCCGTGACGTACTTCGCGGCGCGTTCCAGTATTTGTTTGACATGGAACAGGAAATGAATGATATGTATGGCAAAATGGGCGATGTTACACCGGAGGAGCTTGAACAACTGCTTGAAGACGTGGGTACGATTCAGGATACACTGACAAATCAGGATTTCTACATGATCGATGCCAAAGTGGATGAAACCGCACGTGGTCTGGGTCTGACGGATATCGGTCTGGATAAAGATGTCAATGATTTGAGTGGTGGACAGCGTACCAAAGTCCTGCTTGCCAAGCTGCTGCTGGAAAAACCTGATATTTTGCTCTTGGATGAGCCTACGAACTACTTGGATGAATTGCATATCGAATGGCTGAAACGTTATTTGCAGGAATATGAGAATGCATTTATTCTGATCTCTCACGATATTCCGTTCCTGAACAGTGTTATCAACTTGATCTATCACATGGAGAACCAGAATCTAACTCGTTATGTGGGCGATTATGATCACTTCCAGGAAGTGCATGAGATGAGAAAACAGCAGCTGGAGTCGGCGTACAAGCGCCAACAACAAGAAATTGCTGACCTCAAGGATTTTGTAGCGCGTAACAAAGCAAGTGTAGCTACACGCAATATGGCGATGTCCAGACAGAAGAAACTCGACAAGATGGATGTCATTGAGATCGCTAAGGAGAAACCGAAACCACAGTTCAACTTCCGTGATGCAAGAACATCCGGCAAGCTCATTTTCGAAACCAAAGGACTTGTGATTGGTTACAACGAACCGTTGTCCAGACCACTGGATCTGCGTATGGAGCGTGGACAGAAGATCGCCCTTGTTGGTGCGAACGGAATCGGTAAAACAACCCTAATGCGTAGTATTCTGGGTGAAATTCAAGCTCTGGAAGGAACCGTTCAACGCGGTGAACATCTGGAGATTGGTTACTTCCAGCAAGAGATGAAGGATGCCAACTACAATACATGTATTGAAGAGATCTGGCAGGAGTTTCCTTCGTATACCCAATTCGAGGTGCGTGCTGCACTTGCAAAATGTGGTTTGACTACAAAACACATTGAGAGCAAGGTAGCTGTACTGAGTGGTGGCGAGAAAGCTAAAGTGCGTCTCTGTAAGCTGATCAATAATGAAACCAACCTGCTTGTACTCGATGAGCCGACGAACCATCTGGACGTTGATGCCAAGGAAGAGTTGAAACGTGCGCTCAAGGCTTACAAAGGCAGTATTCTTCTAATCTCCCACGAACCGGAATTCTACCGTGATGTCGTTACGGAGACGTGGAACTGTGAGTCGTGGACAACAAAAGTATTCTAAATAGAGGTTGTTCAAAAAGTCCGCTTTTGATTACGAATCACGTGCGAGCTTGCGAACAAGCTCGAAGCGTGAGAAAAGGCGCGAATTTTGCTTGCAAAACAGGCAGAACTCGCGCCTTTTTTGCGTGGTTTTAACGAAAAATGTTTGAGCCCAATTCACAGTTGACAGCTTGAATAAGGCAATAATATAATTCAGGAAAGCGATTACATTTATATGTTAAAAACCTGTTTCACTGCATAGGGGCAAAGAAAACACGGTATTCCGTATGGGTATCATTGCACTTAGAAGGGAAGACGGGTCTTTTTTTGCACTCCAATGAAACCGGTTTCATTAAAATAAGGAGGTGGACAAGAGCTCGTTACTGACCACTGGTTGCTGAGGATAGGCTGAACAACAACACCGCGCTTTCAAGAACCATGCTTTCATCTTTCACGCCAAAGGAGAGAATGAACATTGGATAAACTCAGGAAACCCATGATATTTATGTTATCAGCAACACTTGCGCTGTCTTCGGGACCGTTGATGCTGCCGAGTAAGGCGTATGCCGATCTGAGCAGTATACCCGCCACGTTGTTGCAGGACGATTTTTCGGATGGGAATTACACGGAATCACCTGCGTGGAACGTAAGCTCAGGCAACTGGGAAGTGATTGCTGACCCGACAGATGCGTCCAACTTCACGCTTTTCCAGAGCGATACCAATGAAGGCATCATCTCTACTGGAGACTCCATGTCGGACATGACCGTGTCCATGCGCTTTTACACGGGAGCCGGTCAAGGATATCCGGGAATATTGCCGCGGTTTCAGGATAAGAGCAACTATTATTATTTTCAAATGCAGGTACCTAACAACAAATTGGTCTTCAGCAAAAAGGTGAATAACGGCGATACAACGTTGAAAACGGTGGACTATGCGTTTGCCAAAGATACGTGGTACACACTCAAAATAGTGCTGTCGGGTGCCACCATTCGAGGATATATCGCCGAAAATGGCTCCGATCGGTTGGTATTTGATTTAAACGATTCTTCCATTGGGTCAGGTGTTGTTGGCATTCGAAATAAGTGGCAGTCGGTACATATGGATGACGTTATTATTGCCGAGCAGCCACCAGTGAACGATGCTTTGCTCGCCATTGCAGAGCAGACGGCATCTTCGGTTTCACTGCAATGGTCTGAAATCGTAGGTGCATCAGCCTATCGCCTGTACCGTTCCTCTACGCCAGAAGGCGGTTATTCTCTGGTAACCAGTACCGGATCTTTGGAACATACGGATGTAGGATTAAGCGGGGATACGGTGTATTATTACAAGCTCGCTTATGAATACGGAGGTCTAACCGAGTCATTATGGACTGCTCCTCTGGAAGTTCGGACGATTGCGGCGGCACCACAGGCTCCTGGCGAATTAAAGGCCGAAGCACCTAATGCCACAAGCGTGAAGCTATCTTGGTCCGCTGTGGACAAGTCAACTGGTTATCGCGTGGTTCGGGCCGAAGCTGGAAGTGAGCAATACGAGCAAATCTATGAAGGTAAAGGGCTCACATTCACGGATAATGCACTTGAGCCGGGCACCAGCTACAGCTATCGTGTGACGGCCTATAATGCAGCAGGTGAGTCAGCATTCACTGTTGCAGAAGCCACGACGTACTCCATTGACTCTCCAGCAGAGTTCGCCGCCACAGCTGTGACGGATACATCAATCTCTCTGGGGTGGAATGTCCTGCCTGGATCTGATGTAACATATACCGTGTCCCGTGCAACCAGCGCTACGGGTACATATCAGCAGGTCTATAGTGGCAAAGAAAACACGTATAACGATAGCGGTCTAACGATGGGCACAGGATATTTTTACATCATTCAGGCGACCGTGGACGGTGTAACTTCTCCAGCATCCGCACCGCGTGGTGTTGCGACGATTCGTACAAGCATTACACCGGGGCAATTGTGGCCAGATCTGGACGGGAAGCCGATTGATGCTCATGGGGCTGGCTTTTTCTATGATGAACAGACGGAGACCTATTACTGGTATGGCGAATATCATAAGGGCGGCTGGCCAGCTGTTGGTGTGCGTGTGTATTCATCCAAGGATCTGATGAATTGGAAGGATGAAGGCATGGCTTTAACAACACTTCAATCCATGGATGATTTTGACAATGACCCGTTGATCTCCAAATTGTATGCGGGGCGTGAAGACCGCGTGGATATCTGGGCAGATATCCGCAAAGGACGGATTATTGAACGACCAAAGGTCATCTACAACGACAAAACGAAGAAATACGTGATGTGGGCCCACATGGACGGCGACAAAGACCCCTATAACGATAATGCGAATTATGGTAAGGCACGGGCCGGTTATGCGATCAGCGACTCTCCAACAGGGCCTTTTGTGTATCAGAAGAGTTACCGGATGGACAGAGCTCCCGAAGGGGAGAAAGATTTCTTCCCAACCGATAAGGGTATGGCACGTGATATGACGTTGTTCAAGGACGATGACGGCACTGGCTATCTGATCTATTCCAGTGAGGAAAACCTGACGCTGTATATCTCCAAACTGAATGAAGACTACAGTGACGTAACAGGGTGGCATAAGGAAGGACGAACGGATGACAAAGGCAATCCGGTACGAGATTCCACCTATCAGGCGGAATACGGCGTCGATTACGTGCGTGTGTTCCCGGGAGGGCAACGTGAAGCACCGGCGATGTTCAAGTATCAGGGGAAATATTATATTTTGACTTCCGGAGCTTCCGGTTGGGCCCCTAACGAAAACAAAGTGACGGTGGCGGACAACATCTTTGGCCCGTGGTCAACGCAGACCAATCCGTTCGTGCGCACGTTGCCGAGTGATCCCGATCCAGGAAAAGCATTTGGCACACAGACCACTTCCGTCATTCCGGTCGATCCGGAAAAAGGAAAATTCATTTACGTGGGGGATACGTGGAATGGTGGTAATTTCTCGAATGATGCTGCAAAATATGTGTTCTTGCCAATTGAGTTTGGAATAGGCTCCGACATCGCGATCAAGTGGTATAACAGCTGGACACCTGATCTGCTGAATTCGATGGGAAAGGTAGATATTGCTGATCCGTTGCCAGAAGCCGTGGCGTTAGGCAAAGTACCGTCCCTGCCAACAACATTGAATGTGCGCGACGGTGGAGCACTGGTATCAACGCCAGCAGTATGGACGATTGATAACCGGACCATGACGGCAGAGGATTTTGCCAAGCCAGGACCGCTCACATTACAGGTAACGACACCGGAATATAACAACAAAAAGCAGGCAGTTCGCGTAAATGTCATTCCGGAGAATACACTGTATTTCGTGAACAGCGGAGGTTACGAAACGGCTGATTACAGTCTCATGGGTGCTTATATGAAGGGAACGCTTGCGAACCCGGGAACGGCGGACCAGATGTACGCTCCGGCTGAGGGACACAATTGGGGTTATGTCAGCGCAGATGCACTGGCATCCGGTTCGAATGGCGGGGATATATTCTCGACCGTACGTTATCTGAACGGTGGTAATGTCAGCAATTCTCCTAAAGGCACGGACTTAACCTATAGATTTGATGTGCCAAACGGGACATACGATGTCTACGCCGGATTCAACGATCCGTGGACCAATACATCGCGCAGGGCGAATTTCATCATCAATGGCGCCAATACCGGTGCAGTTACTTTTACGCCTGCCAGTGTTAGAGCCAACAAAGGCATCAGCGTGTCGGACAACAAGCTGGAGTTGACCGTGCGTAATACGGCATCACAGGACCCGATGATTAGCTGGATTATGATCGTTAAACCTGACGCCGCGCCACCTGCAAATGATAGTGCTGGCCTTATTGCTGATGCGATAGATTCAACGAGCGCAACGCTTCGCTGGGATGCTCATCTTGGTGCAGCAAGCTACAAGCTTTACCGCTCAGATCGTGAGCAAGGAGAGTATAAGGTGGTCTACAGCGGCAATGGACGGGAGTACACGGACAGTGAACTGAACCCTGGCACGGAATATTATTACAAAGTGGAAGCTTTTGATGCGACGGGGCAATCCTTGAGAGGTGTATCTTCCGCTTATCAGGTGCACACGGCTCAGCAGAGCGCTGCCGATGTAGCTACAGGCATCACAGCATTGGAACAGCCTTCCGCAGGTGCAAAAAAACTGAAGTTACCATCCGTGCCGCAAGGTTTCACGGTGAAGATCGCTTCCAGTTCGGTACCGTCGGTCATTCAAACCGATGGAACGATTGTCCCACCATCCAAGGAAACAACAGTAACACTGGAGTTGGAAATTACTCGAACTTCTGACGACAGTAGAGCCCTGACTATACCGTTGACAGTGAAGGTGCCAGCATATGTTCGTTCCCCTGGAGGCACGGACCCTGGTTCGGGTGGTAATTCAGGTGGCAATTCCGGTGGAAATCCAGGAAATGGTTCTGGTTCATCCAGCAATGGTGGACAATCCGGAAGTGGTAACTCAAGTGCAGAGAATGCGGTACCACAACCTAAACCGGAGAAGGACCGTTCTGTTCTGGAGTTGCAGGGACAGTCTGATCAGAAGGGTGTAGTGCAGTCCAACGTGGATGTTTCAACGATTAAAGATGCTTTTAAAGTTGCCCCCTCAACAGATGCGGGTCAGCGCTTGGTCGAACTTCGGCTGAAGCCGGTTTCGGGAGCAACGGCATATGAATTGTCTCTGCCTGCCTCTGTGTTGATAGATCAGGGTGAGTCACATGTGTTCAACATTGTTACAGAGCTGGGAATGTTGGAGCTTCCTGCGACACTGTTAATGAAGGATATAGTTGGTGATGGGATTGCATCAATCCGATTGGTCAGAACAGAGCTGCCAAAAACAGTCGCAGATCAGCTCGGCACGCAATATGGAGTCCAGCTTGAACTTCAACTGGATGGTCAACCATGGCCATCGGAAAGCGGGTTGAACCTTCGTCTGCCTTTCCAATCCTCACAAAATGCTCAGCAGGATCGGATTGTAGCATTTGCCATTGGTGCGAACGGTGTGGCAACCCCGTTGCCGCAAAGTTACTACGATCAAAAAAGCGGGCAGCTTGTACTTTCCGTAACATCATTCACAGGAAATTATGCTGTTGTGTCTGTGGAGCAGACATTCACAGATCTTGCAGAAGTGCTGTGGGCCAAGAAAGCAATGGAGGCTTTGGCTGTCCGAGGTGTAATTGATGCAGAGGCAAAGGGTGATTCCACGCAGTTACATCCAAAACAGGAGATGACTCGCGGCCAATACATGCAATGGTTGATGACTGCGCTGGGTTTGAATGCTTCTTCCGGGAATGCGTTCTCTGATGTAAACGAAAAGGCTTCGTACTACGAAGCAGTTACAGCTGCGCGTTCGCTAGGTATCACCAGTGGTACCGGTGACGGGCGCTTCTTGCCAGAGTCTACGATCACTCGTCAAGAGATGATGACGTTGACAGTGAGGGCACTTGCGGTGGCTGGACTAGTTGACTCCGAGACGGCTGCAACAGATAACCTTACTCGTTTCCGCGATGCTTCCGAGATTCGCTCCTATGCCCGGGACAGTGTGGCATTACTTGTGGATCTTGGCATCGCCCACGGGTACAATGGTGAGGTGAACCCACTTGCCGAAGCGACCCGAGCTGAATCGGCTACATTGTTATATGCGATGATGGACAAACTGGTATGGAATAAATGATGATACATCAGAATCGTAGCGTGTGAAAAAGAAGGCTTACTCTGACCTGGAACCCAGGTTGGAGTAAGCCTTCTTGATTGTACGCCCGTCATGGGCGAAAAGTCAGTTACTCAACGAACGAGTAATCTCCTATCGTTTTGCAGTTGTTATCTGTAATGTCTGCGAATTGTTAATTGTAATGTTTGCCGATTTGATATGCTTGCTCCAGCAAGCTTTCAATATGTTCTTTGGATTCTGATATGGTTTCATAGAGGAATTCGACTCGGGATTCCTGCATTCTCGCATAGCCTGCGATCCCATTATTTAGATAGTTGGAAATCATGTTGTAATAGTCGTATTTATGGAATGAAGCCTCCGTTCCTCCAGCTAGTGCAATCCACAGTGCCTTTTTGGAGTTTGCCTTGTTCAGCAGACCCATGTTCCATACCTTGTCCAGATAAGCTTTGAGCATGGAGGGGACGTTGTACCACCAGATCGGGAAAACAAATACAATGGCATCAGCCGCAAGCACACGATCCAGCTCTTTGCGAATCACAGGAGCATGCTGTTTATCGGGATTTTGCCAGTCTCGCTCATCTTCTACACGATATAGGGGATCGAATCCGTCATGATATAGATCGAGGATATCGATTTCATGGGAATTCTCCTGCATACCTTCTATAAAACGATTCATCACGGCAAATGTTAGGGAATCCTGTCTTGGGTGAGTAACGACCAGTTTAACTTTCATGTAGGAGTAACCATCCTTTTTTCTTTTTATTTTGGTTAAACATTCTGACCAATGTTATTATAAGTTTCATGACATCTTCTTGAGAAGTACGCACCTGAGAGTGCTGTAGATACTTTGGGGTTCTTCGGTTACTTTTAATAACGGATATACATATATGTGAATTATGGGGGAGTACAAGTGGAACAAGAAATGAAAAAATATGAGAGTGGTGTGCAGGCGATGCTGGAACTGGTCGGTGGAAAATGGAGGATTCTTATTCTGCATCAGCTGATATCAGGTAAAAAACGAACAAGCGAACTTCGCAGAGCCATTCCTGGCATTACCCAGAAGGTCTTAACCCAGCAGTTGCGTGAACTTGAAAAGAATGAAATCATCCATCGGATCATTCATCCCCAGATTCCGCCCAAGGTAGAGTATGAGATGACAGAGTACGGCTTGACACTGCAGGACATCATTGACCGCATATGTCTATGGGGAGAGAATCACTTGGACAAAGTATACGGAGATAAAAGCAGAGTGCTGGGAAATCATTTTAGTGACTATACTCCACTTTCAACTTCAACTTGAGCTGGCTGTCAAATTTAAAAATATAACAAAACCGTCCTTGATTTAAAAAGGAGGGTTTTTGTTGTTTTTTGTCCTTTATCAGCGAAACTGATAAATGCTATAAAATCATTGAAATTGACCCTCAACACCCGGTGTGTTAGGTTTTAGAGAGAAGAAATTAAATTAATGTGATGATTTTAGTCGGAATTAAAATCGAAGCAATGCGCGAGGTGGCAAACAGTGGAACTTCAAGTGACAAACAGCCCTTTTAATCAAGAACAAGTTGAACTGCTTAATCGTCTTATTCCTACATTGACCGATGGACAACGTACTTGGTTGAGCGGATATATTGCAGCAATTCAGGCAAGCGCGACAATAGCGGCTCCAGCTAACCTGGTACACGCTGCACCATCTACAGGTATTGCACCTGTCAGTGCTCCGCCAGTATCCCGGGAAGTTACCGTGCTTTTTGGTTCACAAACCGGGAATTCCAGTGGCCTTTCGAAGAAGCTGGCCAAGAAACTTGAAGAGCAAGGCCTTCAGGTAACGTTGTCATCGATGGGAGATTTCAAACCGAACGGACTCAAGAAAATTGAAAATCTCCTCATCATCGTCAGTACGCATGGCGAAGGCGAACCACCGGATAATGCGATTCCGCTGCATGAATTCCTGAACAGCAAACGGGCTCCGAAGCTTGAAGGACTTCGTTACTCGGTGTTGGCTCTGGGAGATACCTCCTATGAGTTCTTTTGTCAGACAGGTAAGGACTTCGATAATCGGTTGCAGGAGTTGGGTGGTACAGCCCTTGTACCACGCGTGGACTGTGATGTTGATTTTGATGAAGCAGCTGCAGAGTGGATGAATGAAGTACTGGCATCCTTAAGCAGTACATCTGCTGCTGCGAGTACGGTAACCACGGAGGCTGTTACAGCTACGGTGAGTGGCGTGGAATCCGAATATGATCGCACGAATCCATTCAAGGCTGAAGTGTTGGAGAATCTCAATCTGAATGGCAGAGGATCGGACCGTGAAACACGCCACATTGAGTTGTCTTTGGAAGGTTCCAGCCTGGATTACGAGCCAGGTGACAGCCTTGGGGTATTCCCTGAGAATCATCCGCGCCTTGTGGAGGAATTGATTGCAGCCATGGGATGGAATGCCGATGAACGCGTGACCGTGAATAAAAACGGCGATCAGGTATCTGTACACGAAGCGTTGCTGCGTTATTTTGAAATTACAGCTGTGACGAAACCGGTCGTGGAACAACTTGCGAAACTGAATCCTAGGAGTGGCCTAACGGCATTACTTGCAGATGATTCCGAATTCCGTACAGTCATGAATAGCTGTGATCTGCTGGATCTGGTTCAGGATTATAATCTGAAAGGGATTCCTGCCGGAGAATTTGTAGCTGCTCTTCGCAAAATTCCAGCACGTCTGTACTCCATAGCGAGTAGTTCGAAGTCTTTCCCGGATGAAGTTCATCTTACCGTTCGGTCAGTACGTTATGAAGCGCGTGGCAGAGAACGTTATGGTGTATGCTCGGTACATCTGGCTGAACGAATCGAAGCTGGCGACACCTTGCCTGTATATATACAGCATAACCCGAATTTTAAGCTGCCGGAGAACCCGGATACACCAATCATCATGGTTGGCCCAGGTACAGGTGTGGCGCCGTTCAGATCTTTCCTTGGTGAGCGTGAAGAAACAGGAGCAGAGGGCAAGACATGGCTGTTCTACGGAGATCAGCATTTCGCCACGGACTTCTTGTACCAGACGGAATGGCAACGTTGGCTCAAAGATGGTGTGCTCACGAAGATGGATGTAGCCTTTTCACGTGATACGGAACAGAAAGTGTATGTACAACATCTCATGCTGGAACACAGCAAAGAACTGTACCAGTGGCTTCAGGAAGGTGCAAGCGTATATATCTGTGGTGACGAGAAAAAAATGGCACATGATGTGCATGCTGCGCTCACCACGATTCTTGAACAAGAAGGCGGTTTATCGCCTGAGCAGGCATCGGAATATCTGACACGGTTACAGCAGGAGAAACGTTATCAGCGGGACGTCTATTAATCACCGGCCCAGCCGGATTGCACCATCCCGCAGAGACGAGAGGAGAAAGCAGCATGGTTTATAATAACTTACTTAACCCACAGCGCACGAATAGCGATGTGGAAGATATAAAGATCAAAAGTGATTACTTGCGCGGAAGTCTGACCGAAACGTTGGCTGATCGTATCACGGGGGCTATTCCAGAGGACGACAACCGTCTGATGAAACACCACGGTAGTTATATGCAGGATGACCGTGACCTGCGTAATGAGCGTCACAAATCCAAGCTGGAGCCTGCATACCAATTCATGTTACGTGTGCGTGCTTCCGGTGGGATTGTAACCCCGGAGCAGTGGTTGATGATGGACAGAGTGGCACATAAATATGCGAATGAGACGATTCGTCTGACCACACGTCAGTCTTTCCAACTGCATGGCGTATTGAAGTGGGATCTTAAGAACACCATTCGCGAAGTAAACGATTCGTTGTTAAGCACACTGGCTGCATGTGGTGACGTGAACCGTAACGTGATGTGTAACCCAAATCCGAATCAATCCGATGTGCATGCTGAAGTGTATGAGTGGGCATGTCAGGTGAGCAATCATTTGGACCCTCGCACCCGGGCTTATCATGAGCTGTGGCTGGACGGAGAGAAAGTGGTTGATTCCCAGGACTCGGATGAAGAAGTTGAACCAATCTATGGCAAAGTGTATTTGCCACGGAAGTTCAAAATCGGTATTGCTGTACCACCTTCCAATGATGTGGACGTCTATTCACAGGATCTTGGCTTTATTGCTATTGTGGAGAACGGCAAGTTGCAAGGCTTCAACGTTTCCGTAGGAGGCGGCATGGGGATGTCTCATGGTGACGCCAAAACCTATCCTCAGGTGTCCAAAGTCATTGGTTTCTGTACGCCGGAGCAAATGATTGATGTTGCAGAGAAAACAGTTATGATTCAGCGTGATTATGGAGATCGTGCAGTTCGTAAACATGCTCGTTTCAAATATACGCTGGATGATCGTGGTGTGGAGTGGTTTGTCGAAGAGCTGACCACCCGTCTGGGATGGAAACTGGATGCGGCACGTCCGTACCATTTTGAGACTAACGGAGATCGATATGGTTGGGTAAAAGGTAATAATGGCAAATGGCACTACACGCTGTTCATTCAGAATGGTCGTGTAAAAGATGTAGACGGTTATCCGCTTATGACGGGTCTACGTGAAATTGCCAAAGTGCATACGGGTGATTTCCGTCTGACTGCGAACCAAAATCTGATCATCGGTAATATCAGCAGCCAGAAGAAGAAAAAGATCGAAGCTTTGATTCAACAATACAATCTGACCGATGGTGCACATTACTCTGCGCTACGCAGAAGCTCGATGGCTTGTGTTGCGTTTCCGACCTGCGGTCTTGCGATGGCTGAGTCCGAACGTTACTTGCCGTCCCTGATCGACAAACTGGAGCCTGTACTGGACGAAGCCGGGCTGAGAGACAAAGAGATTGTCATTCGGATGACGGGTTGCCCGAACGGATGCGCAAGACCGATGCTGGCGGAGATTTCATTTATCGGTAAAGCGCCGGGTAAATACAACATGTATCTCGGTGGCAGCTTCACCGGACATCGCTTGAATAAGCTGTACAAAGAAAACATTGGCGAAACCGAGATTCTGGACACGTTAACTCCAATGGTGAACCAGTATGCCAAAGAGCGCAATGAAGGGGAACATTTCGGAGACTTTGTCATTCGTGCGGGTTATGTTCCTGAAGTGTTGGATGGTCGACAATTTCACGCTTAATTGACCGGGTAAGATGAACTGAAATTAGGACTGATTTAGGGCGGAAGCATTCCTTTATGGGGTGCTTCTTGTCTGCTATATATGGAGTGAATAGAGGTAACGTTAGTTGCCGCCGAGAGATTTATGAGAAGATAAACTGAGGCTAATCTCCAAATGGAGATGGATAATCACCGCAGTTACTCCCATTTTTTCGTGGGTATTAACTTGTTGAAGTACGCTCAACAAGATATAATGGCATAGTAGAAAGCAGATTAAATGTTGAAAGTGAGCGGAAACGATATGGGTCGTAAGTGGAATAATATCAAGGAAAAGAAAGCTTCAAAAGATGCAAACACGAGCCGGGTCTACGCTAAATTCGGCGTTGAGATCTATGTAGCTGCCAAGAAGGGCGAACCGGACCCGGAAGCGAACCGTGCACTGAAAGTCGTGCTGGAACGTGCCAAAACGTATAATGTACCCAAAGCCATCATTGATCGTGCGATGGAAAAAGCAAAAGGCAGCGGGGATGAGAACTATGAAGAGCTGCGTTATGAAGGCTTCGGACCGAATGGTGCGATGGTCATCGTTGATGCACTCACTAACAATGTAAATCGTACAGCGCCGGAAGTACGCTCTGCGTTTAACAAAAATGCCGGAAACATGGGTGTCAGCGGTTCTGTTGCCTATATGTTTGATCCAACAGCGGTTATCGGTATAGAAGGCAAAAACTCCGAGGAAGTACTGGAACTTCTGCTTGAAGCAGATGTGGATGTACGTGATATCGTGGACGAAGACGATGCTGTAATTGTATATGCAGAACCGGATCAATTCCACGCTGTACAAGAAGCATTCAAAGCTGCTGGTATTACTGAGTTCACAGTAGCCGAGCTGACCATGCTTGCGCAAAACCATATTGAACTTCCAGAGGATGCACAAGCTCAGTTTGAGAAACTGATCGATGCGCTTGAAGACCTAGAAGATGTACAGCAAGTTTACCACAACGTAGAGTTTGTTTAAGATAACGAGGCGATACGTGGTATGATTGCATCTTTGTAGCCTTGTCAGGGTAGGACAAATATGAAGAATTCATCATTTTTATAGCTCAGCAAGGGTATACATGTTTGCGCTTGGTGCTTTTTATGATGATATACGTTTTCCTATCTAAGATGTCTAAGGGCAGTATTAAAACTCACTTTTTGTATGGGAAAATCCATATAAGGAGTGAGTTTTTTTATGTTATTTGAAGATGGTTACAAAGAGTTTCTTTTGATTAGGAGATCAAGGACTATAGTATCCGCACTATAAAAGGATATAGAAACAACAATAGGGTATTTCTGAATTACTTATATAATGAATTTTCGGTTGTTGAAATAGTAGAAGTCAACATCACATCAAAGCATATTTTATGAACTTAATAATGAGAGCATTAAAGTTGGAATATTGGAGTGGCTAACATATGCTCTTGAATCGAAGATATTCACGATTGATACAATTTTAAAAATGAACTAAAATATAGCATATATAACCAAAATTACTATAGGTTCAAGACTGCATAGTTAAAGGAGGATCAAAATTAGGGTTATTTTAAATCTGTTTGATTATATTCGCTGTGTGAGGTGTGACAGTGTTCAATCTATTGAGGAAAAGAACTAATAAGAAATGTAACAGTGGATAAATGAACAATATTATATTTGATAAACTTTGAAAAATGGGAAGAGGCTAAGTTGAACTTAGCAAAATCAGAGTTCAAGGATATTGATAATCATCAAGAAAATATTCGCTAATATCGATGCTGAAAATGACTATGAAAATGAAAAGGGTCCTGGGAAGATATCAAATGAGCAATTGTAATGAAATTAAACTTAATAGATTTAGATACATATCATGGTGTTCTGAAAGAAGATATTGAGAATTTCAAAATTACTCTTATTGAAGACGAATACGCGTTTACGCCGGAAAAAAGAAGAAAGTAGAAAAATGCATAAGAAGCAGGAAGGTGATAGAATCAACAAACTGCTAGAAGAATACTATTAGTTATCTTTTTTCACGTGCTGAGATAGACTATTTTTCAACAAAGCGAATTGAAGGTGACTCTAGAATGATGATTTACTACTTGGAGATAATACTAGTGAATAAAATGGGAAGTATGCCTAGTTAATTTTAAAAGAAAAATCGAAGATTCAGTCAAAAGTATAGCGGTTTGTCGCAGAGCAGGACCCAGAATAGTGTAAAGCAGCGTGGTCTAATCAAAAATCAAGGAGGAAAAGGACAGATGACTGAACATAGTAAAGAAGAATTAGTTGGGTATTGGAATGCTCTTAAGGATCAAGTTATTTCTGTTAATGCTTCTTTTGAAATTTATAAAGTTTTGGGACTAGGAGGTCATTTTGATGCGATGAAAGCTGCACCTGCATTTTTTACAATTGTTATGAGGTCGTTGCTCAACAATACAATTATTGGGCTTTCTAAAATATATGAAAAGAAAGGTCGTAGTTTTGGGAATCTTCAAAATTTACTATTTATCTCAGAATCAAATATATTTTATTATGGTTTACATTCTACCACAGGTAGCGTGATATCTGAAAATATAAAAAAACAGAATATGAATATTATTGAATGTGAACAAATGATAAAAGATTTGATGCATTGGCGCGATAAAGCTTTCGCTCATAATGACAAAGCCTATCTCACAGGCATAGAGCAATTAGCCAAAGATACCAATTTTACTTTATCTAGTATCCGTAAACTGATTGAGATAGCTTGGTCTATAATTGAAGCAAATATTTTAGCTCTTACTGGAAATAAGGTAGACATTAAAATACCAAATGGTCTTGATGTAAATGAATTATTAGAAATACTATATGATCAGTCAAGTATGAGTGGGTGATTAAAATGCAATTTTATGTTAAAAGGTATGGTAGAACACTGAATTTAGAAAAAAAATATCCATGTATTGTTTTAACAACTGATCATTGGAATGACTATAGTGAGGCAGAAACTCTTTTTCATAGCAGATTTTTTTCAAATAACAACGAGTATATTGATCTTGGTGATGTTAAAATTATGTCAACTAAAAGTCCGGTAACTCGGAATGTTATCGAAGAATCATTCACTCAATTAGATGATTCGTATTGTTCTTTGGGTCAAGATGTTTCCTATTATATGGATATACGAACCGAAATTCATAAATCACTACACAACGAAATTTTTGATGGCTTAAGAGATGCTGCTATAAATATTAAAGTTTCAAATGAATTCAGAAACAAAAACATTTTTCGTGTTTCATTATTACGCTTTAGTCAAGCTGAGAAGGCATTCAGGGAAGCTAAGGATATAATGTTAGGCCGTAAAGTAGATAAACAAATTAGGTTCGAATTTTCATGTGAAGTTCCAAGTGCAACAAAAAAGCATGTAGTTAAGTTGAACTTTAGAAGAAATAAAAATCCTTATATGTGTACTCTTCCCCATAGAATAAATGCCTTTATAGGTAAAAACGCAACAGGAAAGACAAAAGTTCTAACGGAATTAGCAAGTAAATTGAGTGGTGCTACTAACGGTAAGGCACACTTTCATCCTGAAAGACCTTCATTTAGTAAGGTCATTACATTATCCTATAGCGCATTTGATGAGCTTTATAAGCCATTTAATCGTACAGAGAAAGCTTCAGAAGCTGAGGGTGAACAGAAAAGGTCTAGAGAGAATGTAATGTTCAGTTATGTTTATTGTGGTCTGAGAAATAAGCATGGGATTTTATCCTTAGAAGAGATGGAGGATAACTTCTATACATCATTCAGTAAACTAGAGGATAGGGGAAGAGGAGATAAATGGTATAAAATAATGAGCAATGTTTTTGAAATAGAACATATAGAGCTGGTAGAAAAAATCAGGTTAGATAGAAATGAAGGAAAAAAAACAGAGAGACTCACTACTCATCTAAGTTCTGGACAAAATATTTTACTTACTACTATGACTGAGGTTATAGCAAATATAGAAGATGATTCATTATTGTTATTTGATGAACCTGAAATTCATTTACATCCAAATGCAATAGCGAATTTCATGAGGATGTTCTATGAAATTTTAGAGGAGTTCGATTCGTATGCTATAATTTCAACTCATTCGCCTTTAATCATGCAGGAGATTCCTTCTATATACGTTAATGTTTTTTCGAGAATTAATAACAGTCCAAATGTTGAGATATTACAAACAGAGTGTTTTGGGGAAAATATCAGTACTATTACGAACGATATTTTTGATGTTAGAGAGCATGAAAGCAACTATAAAACATGGTTTAGACAAATGTCGGAAAACTATACTAAGGAAGATATAATTTCTGCATTTGATGATGATCTAAGTTTTAATGCACTTACTTTTTTGAACAGTTTATACAAAAATAAAAATAAGGAGGATAAGGGTGAAGATCTTGGAAATGCCAAAGCTTAATGCAGAAGATGTATACACAGAAATTAAAACAAATTCTAAAAACACAGAAAACATAGATAAACGTGATCGGTTAGAAAATCTAGAAACCTTAGTATTCAAACGCTATAAAGAATATGAAATGATAAATGTAAGTTTAGAGTTAATTTCGGAAAGTACAATATCTGACAAAATGGATAAAGAGGCACTCGGGAGTTGCTATAACAGAAATAAATCAGGCTATCTAGAGGGAGAAGTAGTGAGTACGATATTAAGTATTCAGTCTGCACAACACAAGAATTCTTGCCCTTATTGTGGAATTGATAAACCCAGGACTATCGATCACTACTTACCAAAGAGTGTTTTTCCTGAATTTTCAATCTTTCCTCCGAATTTAATTCCATGTTGCGGTAGATGTAATACTAAAAAAAATGATCGCTGGTTAGAAAATGGTCAAAGGCTTTTTCTGAATTTCTATTATGATTCGATTCCCAATGTTCGTTTTTTAACTTCGAAATTAGTATACTCTTTAGATGAAGAGAACCAAATTCCAACTGTAGTATTTGAGTTAATTAAGCATTCTGAGATTCAACCAAAGCAGTATGATTTAATAGAAAGACATTTTAACAAACTTGAGTTGCTTGAAGAATACTCAGAGGTTATAGAAGAAGAATTATCTAATATTCACGATTTAGTAATCCATAATGAAACATTATCTATAGAGGACCATAGAGAAAACTTGAGAATGCAAGCTAGAATGTTCGCTAGGAAGTATGGAGTAAATTATTGGAAAGCCTGCTTGTATGATGCTGTAATAAATTGTGATGAATTTTTTAAAAGAATTTGTTGAGTGTTAATTTGGAAGTATGCAAAGGACCGACCTTGTTGTATTGACACGTTAATGAATTTTTAAAATCATTTTGCTGAAATATGTAATAATTAATTTAGATGTAATTGTACATATTTTAATAAAATAAAAAATTATAAAGGTATATCAGAGTATGCTTAGTATTGCTGATGTTAAGATCTTATTTGAAAGAATTTCTAGGCTGGTCTTAGGCTCCTGCTCTGTTCTAACCACGTGCTAAAGAAAGATCCCAGATTCCATCTATAGCGAAGCATTTCATTGGACTGTAGAAAAACGTTTTTGCGTTGTCTCGATCATCATGCGTCTCACATGAAAGGTACATTAACAGCGTAAATTCAGATATAGTGCGTTTGCCTGATCCGGACAAGTTCATGCTCGCTTTTTTTCAGCAGGTTTGAAGATATGCCTTAGAAAAAGTTGAAAAATAAGTGAAATCTCTCTTTCATTTACACTTACAATTGCTTGGAGAAGCAGTTATTGTGAAAGTGTATGTTGGGGATGACCGATTCACGTTTATGCTATATCGAAGTTCTTCGAAACTAAGAGGGCCTGGACTTAAATTTTTTACATGATTGAACACTATATAATAGTGGTAGAGAAGTCATGCTTATTTTATACAGATTAGTGGAAAGTCATTAGTGTTAAATGACCCGCCGATTCTTTATAAGACTTGTTGAAGTTTTAATAGGTTAGTTAAACTTTTCTTTTCAGAGTCATTAGCATTAAATAAATTATTGTTTTTATTTTCTATAAAGTTTACACATAGTTCACCTGTCGATTTTTGATAGAAAATATACAATTATCGAATTATAGGGACTAAAGTAATGAATTCACATAGAAACAACAAATGGAAGTAATACTATGAAGTAACGCAGAATAGAAAAAACTATCCCAGTTGCACTCTGAATGCTATATTTAGTTTAGCCCATAAAATACTAGTTATAAGTGGAAATTAGGAGGTTTTATCAATGACAAGGAATGCTAAAGTTATTTCATTTATTAATATGAAAGGGGGTGTGGGGAAAACTACACTTTGTAGAGAGATTGCTCTCTACTTATCAGAACGATATACCCGTGGTGAAGAATCAATAAAAATTTTACTAATTGATATTGATCCTCAAGCTAACTTGACTCAATCCCTGTTAGAGAAGTTTGAGAAGAAAACTACATATTATAAAGAAAATGAAGAAGTTGACTTTAAGTGTTCTGTGGATAATATCTTTAAACAAGACGCAGTAGGAATGTCTAAGAAACATGTAATACTTGAACTAACCGAAAATTTAGATTTGATTCCTGGTGAGTTAGAGACTATTTTCTTACAGAGACAGCAGAATCCAAGTACTCCTAATAAGCTGATGGACTACATAATAGATAACGAACTTAGAAGAGAATATGATTATATCTTTTTGGATTGCCCTCCTACATATTCAGTTTATACAGAAATGTCCTTCTACACAAGTGATTACTATTTTGTTCCAGCAGTACCAGATGCTTATTCTGTTCTTGGTGTAGACTTGTTAGAACGAGTTGTTAAAGATATCGTCTACAGTCAAAGAAACACTGTATTTAAGAATTCACAACCAAAAAATCTTGGTGTGATGTGGACGAGAGTACATCTAGGTCACAAACCAAAACAGGCAGATTTCATGAGTGGATTAGATGTGGCAGATATAGTTATAGACAACAGAATTTATATATTTGAGAATGTTTTTCAAGAGTCACACAAGTTATCTACCTCTACTTTCGATAAAAGCATTGTAGACAGGAGCGACAAAAGCTTAGATGAAATGATGATAAATATTTGTGATGAATTTATTCAAAGAATAGAGGTGATGGAAAATGAGAGCGCTGTGGAAGAGGATTAAACTACTTGAAGTTAAAAAGGATTCAAACCAAACAAGAATGGATTTCTATGGCGTTTTAATCCCTACTCTTTTGTCGCGAAAACTGTTTAAAAATAATAAAGATTTAAAGGAATTAACCAATAAGTTTAAAGTACAGACTGAGATAAGAGATTATCTATATGACAATAGAACGGCATTAATTGCAAAATTGATAAGAGAGTTTGAAAAAAACACAAAAGAAGAATTGGAGTATAATGTTAAATTATTTAAAAAGATAGTACTTGAAATGATTGATAAAACAGGAGATATTAGCACCAATGAAGTAACTCACATTATCAATAAATATTCCAGAAATCATAAGGAAGAACTTGATGAATAACAATTGGATTGTAAATAATTATATAGATTATCTTAGTGAGCAGTATCCTATCTACTATGACAAAATGTCTGGTGAAACCTTGAATAAACTTAAAGATTTATATTTTTCCGTTAATGATATTTCTGTAATGTGTAACATTTTCAATAAAAGTGAATACCAAGAAAAGAATTTTTACAATTTGCTATGTGAATTTAAGAGTTACGCTTCCAGATTATTGTTAATAATACCTATAAATGATAAATATTTAGTTGATTCGCTTTTTAGGTTGTTAATAGAAAAATTGTACAGAATGATATATGCTCATCATCATGGACATCTATTAGAATCTTCAATCAGGAATCATGAGAGAAGGAAAATGAGTACTCGTCTAATGGGGAAACTAAATAAAAAAGAAGAACTAGATATTTTATATGGAGAATACTCTGAGTTGATTCATCATTCTAGTCCTACGTCTACAGATTTGCTGAATTTTAGAAAGTTAAGTGAGGTAGAGCTTGGCTTAGAGAAGTACATTAATGATCAATTAGAAGTATTAAAGGAAATTTTTATGTTAGATTTTTTTATTCCTAAATTTAAGGGGAAGCACATTGATTTAGCTTCAAAATTAACATTGAAGGAACAATTAAAAGAATATACTTCAAAGTTACTTGAAGAAGAGTGTATCATTTAGTTCACTGGCGTTGCCATTTAAGTAACATTTAAATTAGATTTTTATGTGTGCTAGTGTAGAAGATTTTTTCTCATTACCTTGAGGAGAAATGTATTAACATTGAGATCTGCATAACAATTATGATGAAATTTAATAATAGTTTGGTGTCATAAACCTTAAATTTTCATATGCAAAGTGAGAGTATAGTAATTTAAGCACGCTGTACAAGAAGCATTCAAAGCTGCGGGTGTTACTGAGTTCACAGTAGCCGAGCTGACCATGCTTGCGCAAAACCATATTGAACTTCCAGAGGATGCACAAGCTCAGTTCGAGAAACTGATCGATGCGCTTGAGGACCTTGAAGATGTTCAACAAGTCTACCATAACGTAGAGTTCGTGTAAGAGAACGAGGCCATACGTGGTTTGATTGCATAAAAAGAGTGTCTGACCAATCTGCGGGATTGGACGGACACTCTTTTTTGTTCGTTTACGATTCAGACTGCAACGTTCCAGGGGACTGATCTGATTTTTCCGATTTACTTCCACCGAACTTGAACAACACAATTCCCCCAACAATGACAAGTACACCGAGCAGCTGATTCCACGAAAAAGGAATTTGCTCCAGACCGAGCCATCCCATGGAATCAAATAGTAGCGCAAAACTCAATTGGGACGTCAGTACGATCGAGATGGCATATGTGGGACCAAGCAGCTTCATCCCTTGGACGAGACAGAAGACCACGCCAACGCCGATGGCTCCACTGAGCCAGTACCAGGGCTGCATATGCTGGAAGCTAAATGTGTTCTTGCCCTCCACTAGCAGAGAGATGAGGAACGAAGCAATGAATCCGGTGAAAAGCACCATCGTTGTTGTGGACCATGAACCGGTGCGTTCATTGACTTTGCTATTAAAAATCGTTTGCAGACTGACAAGTGCACCTGCCAGTAGTGCAAGCGAAATACCTGTGATTAACATGGTTGTCGAACTCCTTATTCATAAATATTGTGACCTGTTATTTCCCTTAGACCCGCTCGATCCTTGATCATAATCAATCCCTGATGTCGTTCAATTAACCCGTCTGCACAGAGCTTCTGGATGACCCGGTTTAGGTGTCGGTAACTGGTGCCGATCAGATTCGCGATGTCGGTCAGATTGAACGCGTCCAGCTCTTCATGAACGACATTGCCCGCTTCTTCTGTTGAGATGGAGAGCAGGTAGCTGACTAGACGAACCTCAACGGGATACATTAGGTTGAAATTGGAAAAATTCGAGTCAATGTAGAATTTGTGAGAGATGATTTTAAGCAAAAATTTAAGTAAAGGTGCATAATCGCTGGCAAGCTCAGCAAGCCATTGATAATGAATGCGAAGCATCACCACAGGTGACACGGCCTGAACCGTATTAACAATATCGCTTTCACGGACATACTCTATGTCACCGACAACTTCAAGCGGTGTTTTGAAACAAAGCACCAGCGTTTTGTCCTGAGCGGAGGTGGTGAAAATCTTGATTTTACCCTCGACCAGTACGTACAAATATTCGGAAGTTTCCCCTTCACGACAGATCAGTTCACACTTCTCAAAGTGGCATAACGTCATATGTGTACGCAGGGGCTCATGAAATACAGTTTCGAGTTGATATTGCTTCAGATATTGTATTAATTGTTGCTCGTTATGGATCTCTTGCACGCTGTTATTCACCCCCGACGATATGTTTCAATCCTTCTCCAAAAACTATAGTTTCATAATAATGACACCAGTCACCATTAAGGCAATGCCTAGAAATTGCGGCAGTTTCATCTTTTGTTTCACCACGCCGAACCATCCGTTACTATCCACCAGAAAAGTCAGGAACAGCTGAGCAATGAGCAGAGCCGAGATCGTGAATGTAACCCCAATTTGCTGAATTGCTGTCACTTCGCTGAAAATAATGACGGCGCCAAAAGCACCTCCAGCCAAGTACATAGGCTTTACTTGTTTGAGTCCTTGAAGGTTGGTGTCTCTAACAAACATTAGTATCAGCGCCGCTAAGATGAATCCTGTCAGTTGTGTAATCGTAGCGGCCTGCCATGTGCCCATGTCGGTGCTAATCCGAGTATTGGCAACACCTTGGAGCGTGATACACGCGCCGCCCAGTAATGCAAAAATAATTCCTCTCATATGTACGCTCCTTATTCAATCACTTCGACTTCTATTATTAAATGATAAATTGACTCTGAACGCCAAGGACAAATGTCCTGAGCTTTGAAGTCACAGCATTTAGAGTACAATAAAGAACTCGGGAAATCCAGATGGGGCATGAAGAGAGGCGTGGCATATGTGCTCAGTACTCATTTTTCATCATAATCTAACGAACCAGTGACACCTTATTGTACTGATCCGATTGAATTGAGAAATCTAACGAATCTCAGCGACGCTAATTGGGTTATGTTGGGTAGAAATGGGCGGTAAAACAGGGGGGATGGAGGAATAGGGTGTCTACGATTTGTTACTTTTGAGAATCCGCAAAAATTCGCTCAATAGAGTGTGTCAGGTTCGTTAGCTATCCAAGAACTGAAACGAGAGTCTGCCCAGCGTCCCCGGAGCATAGTAAGTATCCAAAGCTCCGGGGTAGGACAGGCAATGAGATTAGAAGCAATCAGCTAGAAGATCCTCTCCGTACAAATCCAATCATGCTATTAAATCACAGTGTAAACAGGCTTCTCGCCTACAAAACGAACAGACAACTCGGGAAAACGTTCCGCCAACCTGTCTGCCAATAGCTTCATCCCCGAAGCTTCGCTCTCGGCATGCCCCATCATGATCATTGCCTTGGACTTGCCTTGTTGCACAGCATCACGGATATATTCCGGTGTTTCCCATTCAAATCCTTCTCCTGCAATGATGAGATCCAATTGCTCATTCTGAATCAAGGGAATTGTCACATGTCCATTACCACGAAAACCTACCAGTACCGCTGCACGTCTACAGACTATTTCCGCATTGCCTGCAACGCGTACATAATCGATGCCAAGGGAACTTTTCACATGGTGAGCAATAGCTTGGGCGGTGCGTCCTTCCGGAAAAGAAAGGATGTCTGCTTCCGCTAGTTGTTGCTCCACATAAGAGGACCACCCCAAGGCCTGAATCAGTCCTTCGGTAATGCCATCCGGTTGGAAGCGGTGGATGATATCATGACATCGATAGATGGAAATGCCTGCTTCGTCGATCAACTTTCTTTTGTCCGCATAAACCGAATCATTTGCAAGCCAATCCGTATGACTGTGATGGTTATAAAACGGAGATTCATGCGCAATGATCAAGTTCGCACCTTGCTGTATGGCTTGTTCAATAACATAATGTGTGGGCATAAAAGCAATGATAATACCTGTGACCTTACGATCAAGTGAGCCCGTAATGAGCTGATCTACCGTGTTTTCCGGCAATTCAATGTTATCTGTGAGATGAAGTACAACGTCTTGAACTGTAAGATCCATAGAATGCATTCCTCCAATGACAGGATATAAAGTTAGTGTACCATGTTGACATCTGAAATCTACTGCCTTCCAGATTATAGGGTCGTTTTTATTGTTTTCGGTTAATACTAAAACATACAGATTACAGTCAGTTAAGATAACAACGGAGGAATGTATTGGCTGTGTACGGATGTGGATTCATATAGTTTTCTCAAACAAGAATAAGTATACTTACATAGAGTCTTTGCTTGTAACAGATTGTGAAAGGGGATAACTACGATGACAGCAACAACTATTATGGAACGTCTGAAGAGCGAGACAGCTCATTATCACAGACAAGTAGAACAGAACCCTTATGCAAAAGCCATTATGAATCAAACTGTGACAATAGAAGAATATAGAACATATTTAGAGAAATTTTATGGATTCCTGAAACCGCTGGAAGATCAGGCTGTACAACAGCCTTTCTGGGGAAGTACGGGATTGGATATCGAGATTAGAGGCAAGGCTGGACTGTTGGAGAAAGATTTACGAAATCTGGGTGCCAGTGAAGAAGAGATCAGCCAACTTCCGCTCTGTGAAGAACTGCCGGATATTTTAACACCTGCCCGTTTGTTTGGATACCTGTATGTAATTGAGGGGTCCACGAACGGTGGACAAATCATGACCAAGCGTTTGTCGCAGTTCCTGCCCATTGAGGCTGATCGTGGTTTGGAATATTTCAATGCTTACGGCTCAGAGACAAGAACAAGATGGAGCGAGTTTACGGGGTTGCTGCAGCAGTCCATCAGCACTCCAGAAGATCATGACAACATGGTAAACAGCGCATCAGAGACATTCCGTCTATTGGACCAGTGGATTAATACGTAGGGCGGACTTTATTTCATATATTAAAAGGAAACTATATAAGTTGAAATAATACATTTAACACCTAACGGAGAGGACAGAAAAAAATTAAATAGACATGATGAAAAGAGGGCAGAAATGCCTTCTTTTTTGTGTCCAGGAATATCTAAATTTCGTCACCGCAGACACAGGACAAGTGATATAATGATCCCTATGGATACACTTGTTCGTATTCTGTCTTGGAGGAGGGTGAGATAACGTTCTATGAAAGACAACTCAAGACAATTGGAATTTATGGAGATAGATCTGAGTGAAGAACCTGAAACAGCAGCGGTTCCGGTTCCCGATCGTTCAACCATTGTGCAGTCTGCACATGATACGATGCAGCATCGTGGAGGCATATTGTCCTCAGAGAAACGTTTTGTAGAGGAAGCAAAGCAGTGGGCAGAGATGGAGGGGGATGTATCCCCGTGGGTTCCCTTTATGAGTTACTGGCCAACGTATGGCGTGATGAATGAAGCCCAGCGCAAGTGGTATATGTTTTGGAGGAAGGAAGTACGTCAGGGGAGATACCCGGATACCGATCTGTCCTATCTATTTGTTCATATCTACGAGTTAATTAACGGCATTGGCTGGCAGAATCCTCAGGATGGTTATGATCAATTGAAGCAGCTATGGGTGAACTACCGTGAACGGCTGCCCCAATTAAATATATATATGCAAGAGTGGATGGTCGATTATGTGCTGGTCCATCAGATGGAGATGTCCTTATCCGAGGTCATGGGCCTTTCGGGCGGATACCTGCCAGCAGAGATGCTGGATAGGGAGCTGCAACGTATTTTACAGGATAATGTATCGGATATATCGCTGAATATGCTGCAAAGATATTATGATTACGATATTACACTCAGTAAATTTTATAGAGATGGCGGCAAAGAAGTGATGGAGCAGTACATCCCGCGGGTCATGGCCTTGGTTGATTCGTACCTGGAACGTACGCGACAAGTTGGACTGTTGCCTGAGTGTGATCCTAACGATGAACGCACGATGGAGCGCATTCTGTTTCGCAAAGCAGTCTATGATGATTCGATCTATGGAAGATCGGTATCGTTCAGATATATGCCCATAGGTGAACAGGCTGAATTTGTGCAGATGGTTACGCGGATCTATCGATGTACTGAAAATAAACTTCGTGAACTGCTTGGATTCAGAGGCCGATTGCGAGGACAGACTCTTGAACCCGAACTTGCAAATCTGATTGAACGTTACCTGGACAAAGCATATGCGATCGAGCAGGCGGAGTCTGTGGAACAACCGATGATTCGGATTGATACAGAGAAATTGGCATCGTTACAGCAGGAAAGTGAGTACGTGCGATTGGCGCTTACAATTGAGGATGATCACCCTTCTGAAGTGAAGGATGAAGAGGTTAATAGCGCAAATGTTACAAGTAATCCATTCGATGTACTGGAAGCAAGGAATGAGATCACTCCAACTGAAGGTTCCATGGAGTCGGAGCCATCTGCAGTAGAGATTGCAACAGGAGCGGAAGTAGAATCGATTAGGTTGCAGTGGGACGAGTCTGCTGAGGCTGATCTTGATGAAGAATGGCTGCTCTTTGCCAAGGAACTCTCCCCTCAGCAGGTGCAAACGATTCATGTCCTACTTGGCGCAAGTCCAGATACGGAGCTGATGCGTCTGGCTGAGCAATATGGAACGATGCCTACGCTTCTGCTGGATGAAATTAATGATGTGGCTATGGAAACGATCGGTGATCTTCTGATTGATGGTGATCGGATTGTTCCTGATTATATAGATGTGTTCGAACATGTGAAGAGGTGATACGCAGTGACAGAACTTAAAATACCAAAGCGGCTGACCACCGCACTTGTAAATTCATTGACGGCGGGTGTTGTCCCGCGCATAGGACTGGAGCAGATTGCTGTTGGTCGGAAACCGGAAGTGGAAGCCATTTTGCGGGATATGGACAATATCGCCGAGGGAGGCGCAGCGTTTAAACTCATTACGGGTCGTTACGGCAGCGGTAAAAGCTTTCTTTTGCAAATGATTCGTAACTATGCGATGGATAGGGATTTCGTTGTGGCAGATGCGGATCTGTCACCTGAGCGACGACTGGTGGGAACTAAAGGCCAGGGACTTGCGACATATCGCGAACTGATGACTCGTTTGTCTACACGCACACGCCCGGATGGGGGAGCGTTGGAGCCGATTTTGCAAAAATGGATCGCAGGGCTGCAACAATCCACGATGCAGAGTCAGAACTTGCGCCCGGATGATCCCGCTCTGCCGCTGGAAGTAGAGAAGCAGATCTATGCGGTGACGGGGGAGATGCAGAATCTGGTTCACGGCTTTGATTTTGCCAAAGTACTGGCGTCATACTGGAACGGGTACAAGCTGGCTGATGATGATCGCAAACAGGCGGCCCTTCGCTGGCTTCGAGGGGAATTTGCAACCAAAACGGAAGCGAAAAAAGAACTGGCTGTTGGCGTTATCATTGACGATGACAACTGGTACGACTACTTCAAATTATGGTCTGAATTCACAGCGCGCATTGGTTACAAAGGATTGTTGTTGTTCATTGATGAAGCGGTGAATCTGTACAAAATTACAAACAGTGTCTCCCGTCAAAGCAACTATGAGAAATTGCTGACCATGTTCAATGATACGATGCAGGGTAAGGCAGAGCACCTGGGCATATTTGTAGGTGGTACGCCGCAATTTGTGGAGGATGAACGGCGCGGATTATACAGCTATGAAGCGCTTCGCTCCAGGCTTATTGATGGTCGTTATGCAGCCAAAGCGTATGCGAATTACACAGGTCCGATCTTGAAGCTGGCGATGTTATCGCATGAAGAGATTCTGATTTTGCTCCAGAAGCTGCGGCAGATTCATGCCCTGCATTTTGGATACAGCGCAAGTCTGACGGATGAACAATTGGTTGATTTTATGCAAACGGCGGTGAACCGGCTGGGTGCGGATGAATTGCTGACCACGCGTGAAGTGGTACGAGACTTTATGGATGTTCTGCATACGTTACACCAGAATCCTGAAGTGACTTATACTCAATTACTTGGCGAGCGGGTTGCCAAACCTCAGGAAACGGGTAAAGGGGCAGATGCTTCCGCAAATACAGATGATCTGGACGACTTTCTGGCGGAGTTTGAATTATGAGTGATAATCCGTTCTATCGGCTGGCGCCGTTTGTTCAGGAATTTATATATAAAAAAAGATGGGAATCGCTTCGTCCTGCCCAGATTGAGGCCTGTAATATCTGTTTTCATACCCCGCATCATATGCTGATTGCGGCGGGAACAGCCTCCGGCAAGACGGAGGCGGCTTTTTTTCCTGCATTGACCGAGCTGTATGAACGGCCTTCCAAATCGGTTGGCATTTTGTACATTGGACCTCTGAAAGCCCTGATTAACGATCAATTCGAACGTCTTAAGGATCTGTTATCCGAAGGAAATATTCCGGTTTGGCATTGGCACGGGGACGTACCTCAGGCGGAGAAAACAAAACTGATGAAAAATCCGTCCGGTGTGCTCCAGATAACGCCAGAATCGCTGGAAGGTCTGCTCATGAATCGACCGAATGCAATCCCGGCGCTGTTTCATGACTTGCGATATGTCATCATCGATGAGGTGCATGCTTTCATGGGAGCGGATCGGGGCATTCAAGTACTCAGTGAACTTGCCAGAATCGAGCGTATGGCTGGCTGCGCACCGCGAAGAGTGGGCTTGTCCGCTACACTTAGTGACTATGATGCGGCTACATCTTGGCTTGCTGCCGGAACGCAGCAGGGGGTGGATGTGGTCTCTTCATCGGGGGGTCGCAAGCTGCGACTGCGGGTGGAACATTTCTCTTTTCCAGATGCGCAGGACGAGGAGCAGGCGGAGCAACTTCATAACGCACGCAAAGCCTACTACGACTTCATCTATGAGAGTACACATCGTAAAAAAGCGTTGATCTTCACCAACAGCCGAACGGATGCTGAAGTCACCATTCTTGAGATGCGGCGAGTCGCGGCTCGCAGGCAAGAGCGTGATGTGTTCCATGTGCATCATGGAAGTATCTCGGCCATGCTGAGGGAAGAGACGGAAGCTGCCCTACGCACAGGATCGGGGCCAGCTGTTGCTGCGGCAACCGTCACGCTTGAACTGGGAATTGATCTGGGCGAGCTGGAACGTGTGGTTCAGCTGGGGGCACCGTATAGTGCGTCCAGCTTTGTACAGCGTCTGGGACGTTCAGGGAGACGAGAGGACATGGCATCGGAGATGCTTTTTGTATGTCCGGAGGACGAGGACGAGGAAGCGCAATTGCCAGCGCGTATGCCGTGGACGTTGATGCGTGCGATTGCTGTTATCGAACTGTATGTAAAAACGAAGTGGGTCGAGCCGCTTGAAGCCCGCAAAATGCCCATAGGTGTGCTCTACCATCAGACGATGAGCATGTTGAAAAGTATGGGGGAGGCGGAGCCGAGAGATCTTGCGGAAGCCATCCTTTCGCTGGCTCCATTTGCGTTGATTAGACCTGATCAATATCAGGTATTCCTGAATTACCTCATCGATACAGATCATCTGCAATGGACAGAGGATCGAACATTGATCATCGGTCTGACAGGTGAGAAAATTGTGAATAATTATCGCTTCTACGCCGTGTTTAAAGACGATGAGGAACATAAAGTACTAAACGGCTCGGAAGAGATTGGTTCGATTACAACCGTGCCCCCACCTGGCTATTGCTTCTCGCTCGCAGGCAAACTGTGGAAAGTGGAAGAGGTTGATCACAAGCACAAGGCTGTGTATGTGAAGTCTGCAAAAGGTAAAGTAGATACATTATGGCTTGGCGCGGGAGGAGATATTCATACGTCGGTCGTACAGAAAATGCGTGAAGTGTTGTCCGACTCGACCATCTATCCCTATCTGTCACCACAAGCCGTCAATCGACTTGAACGGGCGCGCCGCCTAGCTCGTGAAAGCGGACTGTTGAAGCAGGTCGTGATTCCGGCAGGGGGAGATTCGATGTACGTTCTTCCTTGGGTGGGAAGTAAATCATTCCGTACATTGGAGCGCCTGATGAAGCATAATCTGTCCAAGAAACTTGCCTTGCGTTCGGTTGTGCCCATGGAGCCATATTATTTTGTAGTATCCGGCAAGGTCGACGAACGAACATTGTTAGCCGAGATCATGAGTGAATGCCGAACGGCTGAAGACGCATCTGCGTTACTGGCTGAAGATGAAGCGCCTTATCTGGGCAAGTATGATGAATTTGTCGCGCCGCCTTTGATCCGTGAGGCTTTTGCCGTAGATGGGCTGGATCTGGAAGGATTGAAGGCAGGTTTACAGCAAACATTGGAGTGGGACTCCTCAGGCTTCAATCGGACATGACGTTTTTACGTAATCAGAGTACTCGAAGAATGGTACAGCGATCGAAGCGACTCGGTGTAATAATTTAGTTCAACTTTTTATACGGAATAGGGTTGACACCATCTCACCTCCCATGTAATATATGAAAAGTCGTCACACACGAATTACATCAAATTGCATATATCATTTCGTATAACCTCGCAGGCCGAAAGTGTACACAGGGCGAGGGTCTCTACGGGAAGCCTATACTTCCTAACTACGATGCCAAGGAATCAATGTATTCCTTGCTCGTAGTTAGGATTTTTTGCATTTAGATGGTGTCTGTGACCTTGGCATGAACCAACATGCAGGCGTATTTTTCTTATCATCAGGAGGTTTATTCACAATGAAATATTATCTGTCCGTTCTCGCGGGAGCGATGAGCTATGGCATATTATCCACGATTGTGGTTCTGGCGTACGGCGAAGGATATAAACTTGGAGAGGTTGTGGGAGCACAGCTGATCACGGGTTTTCTTCTATCCTGGATGCTTGCGCTATACACAAAATTTAGAACAAAACGTAAGTCACAGGCAAATGGCAAAGCATCAGGAGCCGTGGCACAGGTATTCAAGCGGTTGACGTGGAAACAACGTCTGATATTGATGGCTGCTGGAACACCAACGGTAATAACAGGTCTCGTGTATTATCAGTCTTTGCGTTACATTCCGGCTTCACTTGCCATTATCCTGTTGTTCCAGTTCACTTGGATTAGTGTATTGATTCAGGCGATAAGCAAACGTCAACGTCCAGACAAAGTCACATTCCTGACGTTGATCATTCTGTTCGGCGGAACTTTGCTGGCAGCCGGTTTCCTGGAACAGGGACTGGGTGAGTTCAACGGTCTGGGTATTGCACTTGGATTAATGGCAGCCGTAAGTTATTCCCTGTTTGTATTGTTCAGCGGCAAAGCGGTTCCTTCAGCACATCCAGCCTTCCGCAGTGCGTGGATGGTTACAGGCGGATTGATCCTGCTGTGCATTTTGTTCCCGCCGACATTCCTCTTTAACGGATTGATCTGGAGCCAGTTGCTTGTATTTGGATTGCTGCTTGGATTCTTCGGGGCATTCATTCCACCAGTACTGTTCGCTATCGGCGTTCCGCATATTGGTGGTGACATGGCCGGAATCCTGGGTGCAGTGGAGCTTCCAATTGCAGTTTTGTTATCCTCAATCGTGCTCCATGAGCATGTCAGCGGATTGCAATGGTTCGGAGTTATTATTGTGCTCATTGGTGTAGCCCTGCCAGAGTTGTATAAATTACGCATGAGACGAAGTCGGAATACACCGATCTATTCCTGAGTTATACAAAAAGGGATATTGCGAAGCATGAACGGGAATACCCGTAGATAAGCCTGAGAAATCAGGCTTTTTCTATTGAAATATTTTTGCTCAATCGCAATAGCCCAGAGGGGTCATTTTCATTGTCATGCGAATCAGGTATGCTTAATGAATACATCCGTCTGTGGATTGAATATTGATGGGACATCGAATGAGGAGTGTTTATATGAAAAGCTGGTTTGGAAAAACATGGCCTTGGTTAACGCTGGGTCTGACCGTTGTTGTACTGCTTGGATCATTTTTGGTTTATTTTATGGGCAAAGACGTATCCCCCGGATCGGGAAGTGCGGTAACTGCACAAGCTGAGACTCCGGAGGATTTGAAGGGATATGAAGTCATTGATGTGGACGTGAGCAACGATGGTTTTGGACCAGACGTTATCGAGGTGAAGGCTGGCGTACCGACCAAAATCAACTTTATTCTGACCCGGTCGGTGACACATGTGAAATCAGTGGGATCACAAAAGCTTGGCATGGATCTATACATGCAAAAGGGACCCAATTATTATACGGTCGACAAAGATCTGCCTAAGGGAGAATATGAGATCCATTGCGGCATGTACATGATATATGCAACGATTAAGGTCGTATAAGCTGAAGGAGCAAGGTTTCGGGTCACCGAGCTTTGCTCCTTTTTTTGGTGCGTGATATCATGGAAAAGTGGGTAAAATCGATCAGGAGGTGGCGAAATGAAAGCGCTATTTATTGGAGGGACTGGCACCATCAGTACGGCCATTACGGAGATGCTTGCACAGCAAGGCTGTGAACTTTATTTAATTAATCGCGGCAATCGGAACGATGAGTTGCCAGCAGAAGTCAAGGTACTTCAAGCGGATATTAATGACGAGGCACGTGTAGCGGAACTGATAGCTGATCTGGAATTTGATGTTGTGGCGGATTTTATCGCTTTTGTACCGTCTCAATTGGAGCGAGATTACCGTTTGTTCAAGGATAAAACCAAGCAGTTTATTTTTATAAGTTCAGCATCGGCGTATCAGACACCTTTGGCTGATTACCGGATCACGGAAGGGACGCCCTTATCGAATCCATATTGGGAGTATTCACGCAACAAGATTGCCTGTGAAGACTATCTGATGAAACAATACCGCGAGCATGGATTCCCTGTGACCATCGTGCGTCCGAGCCATACGTATAGCGACAAATCGGTACCTCTCGGTGTTCATGGTGCTCAAGGCAGTTGGCAGGTTCTCAAGCGTATCCGTGAAGGCAAACCCGTTATCATCCATGGAGATGGCACCTCACTGTGGACCATCACGCACAATACTGATTTTGCCAAAGGGTTTATCGGGCTGATGGGAAATATCCATGCCATTGGTGAATCGGTACATATCACCTCAGATGAATCCGTCACCTGGAATCAGATTCATGAAATTATAGCTGGCGTGTTGGGTGTTAAGCTTCATGCGGTACATGTACCCTCTGAGTTCTTGGCAGCATGCAGTGATCAGGATCTTCGCGGCGGATTGCTGGGTGACAAAGCCAATACCGTTGTGTTTGATAACAGTAAGCTGAAGCGGCTTGTTCCGGAATTTGTAGCAACGACAAGAGCCGATCAGGGCATTCGAAGTACGATTGAACACATTCTGGAGCATCCTGAGTTACAGACCGAAGATCCGGAATTTGATGTATGGTGTGACAAGGTCGTTGGCGCATTGGACGAAGCGTTATTAAAGATCAGAGATGAGAAATGAGAAGTAAGGCGTTCATGATCAAGTGTTTACATTCATGTGCTTAATCGTTATAATCAAGAAAAAATGACACTTGTTAGGGGAGGCACCCCAACTTAGGACATCGTTCCTTTGTTGGGGTGCCTCCTTTTTTTTGTGTGCCAAAAAGGAGAGTAGACGTTGAAGAAATCAGGAAAACGTGTGAAGAAACAAGCGGAACAGTTAACCAAAGTGGTGCTGGCATTTGCGTTATTATCACCTCAAGCCCTGTTGCTTGAATGGGGTGCAGCCACGGTAATGGCTGAAACGGTTGAAACGATCGGGATTGTATCCGATACGGTCAGCATGAAGGCTGTACAATCATCCAAAGTGAAAGTAGAGATGAACAGTGATGGCAAATACAGAATTGTATTACTACCAAACACAAATGTATTTTACGGTGGTGATACAGGGAATGTATCCACGATTATCGACCATAATGGATCACCCGTGAACTTCAAAACATTGCCGCTTAATTATTACCGAATTAACAATAATGTGATTGAAATGTCCCGGCAAAAGGACAATGTCGAATATATTTTGCGTGTATCTATCGTTAATGCTACCTCACAAGGTGGATACATGAAGGTTGAACTGGAAGCCATCAACCGCAGTGGATCGGCACTGAATTTGGGTGGAACATTTTATTGGGATACGATGGTGAATGGCAATGATGCATCTCCGTTTGAAGTCATCGAGAATGGATGGCGCAATTACAGCGGCGGCGTTCAGGTCACGGCTTTTTATGCGAATACGTACAATGTTGTGAATGCAGATCGCATATACATGGGACAGTACAGCGGTCCGGACAATGCGCAGCTAACAGGGGGTTCTTTACCTTCGTCATTCACTCCAGGCCAGACCGTTACGGCTAGTGATACAGCTGCACAATTCTGGTGGAATGCCAAAGCAACAGCGAATCAGGCTTCACGCAAATTTTCAACGATCGTGGGAATCGGCCCTCAGAACGTTCCGCCTTCATTTACACTAACGGCTCCTTCTTCGGGGCAAACGTATTACAAAGGCGAGCAACTTCAGATCTCTGGTACAACGCGAGATACGGATGTAGGCGACCTATTGACCGTGAAATGGTCCATTGATGGTGGGTCTGAGAACATTTTGACCCAGATGACCGCGACGGGTTCAAATCAGTCTTTTAACACCAATTACACATTGCCTGACACCCTGCCAGATGGTACGCACACGTTGCAAGTATGGGTCATGGATGACAAAGGTGGGGTGTCCTCAGCAGGAACCATTAACTTTACGGTAAGGAGTTTTGTTGTGCCGGGAACGCCGACATATACATTGGTTAATTCTAATAACTTGACGGTGAATTGGGATAAGAAGGCGAATGATGCATCCGTAACGTATGAACTGAAAAATATGACGACGAATCAGATCGTGGATACAGGTACATCAAACAGTCGGCAGGTGACTGGGCTCACTCCGAATACGAGTTATTCTTTTGCTGTACGAGCAAAAAATTCAAGTGGTTCCTTCACGGGGTACTCCAGTCCATCCACCAAATATACATTGGCGAATCCACCCGCTGTTGCGGCTGTGACACAATCAGGGAACTCTGTTACAGCGAGTTGGAATAATAATAGTAACCCTGCGGGCACTCATTACAAAACGGAAATACGCAGTCCAGGTGGGCAAGTCCTCGCAACGGGAACAACAACTTCCACACGTACAGCGTTTGCCCTGACCGGACTCGCGGACGGAAAATATGAAGTATTTGTGGCGGCACTGAATGGTGAAGGGATACAGACCCCGTTTATATCCGCTGGAGAGATGATTAAAGACACGACGGGTCCAACTGCTCCTTCCGTTACAGTCACTCCATCCACATGGACCAAGGAAGATGTTCTGGTCACGGTTGAAGAAGGAAAGGATGCTTTAAGCGGAACTCAGAAGACTGAAGTTAAAGTCGGTCCGGCAGGAGAATGGCGTGAATATAGCGCTCCGTTTACCGTAAACAGTGAAGGCAACACAACTGTTATGGCACGCAGTATTGATGCGTTTGGTAATACGGGACAGGAAACAGCTGTGACAGCCAGAGTAGATCGGACGGCACCAACGCCTCCCGTCATATCGTTGAATCCGCCAAAATGGACAAAAGCGGTGGTAATCGTGACATTAACGCAGGGTACGGACGAAGCAAGTGGCATTAGTCTGACACAGTATAAGCTGGGAAGTGAGGGAGAATGGATCGACTACAAGGCTCCTCTTACACTAAGTGAAGAAGGGATAACCGAGATTTACGCACGAAGTTTTGATCGGGCCGCCAATGTCAGTGCTTCCACTTCGGCAACAGCCAGAATCGACAAGACTGGGCCTGAGCAACCAACGATTACGTTAAGTGAAGAGGATTGGACGAATCAGGATGTAACTCTTGCAATAAACAGTGGTGAAGATGCGGGCAGTGGGCTTGCCAAGAGCCAATATCGACTTAACAAAGAAGGTCCCTGGATCGATTATACGGGTGAAGTGACGGTTACCGATGAGGGAGAAACGATCGTATATGCACGCTCACTTGACCGTGTAGGCAATATAAGCACGTCCGCTCAGGCTACGGTTCGAATCGACACGACAGCTCCAACCGAGCCGGTGATTAGTATAAGTCATTCTGGATGGAGTAAAGAACATGTGCAATTCACGATCGCTGGAAGTATGGATGAACAAGCGATATCCTATGAATACAGCATGAATGATGCCCCGTATATGACAGGAAATAGCGGTACAGTTAGTACAAACGGCGCTACCACTATTCGGGCCCGAGCAAGGGATACTGTTGGCAATGTAAGCAAGGAAGTGAGTCGAATCGCCTATGTGGATCAGATGGCTCCAACGATTACATTTGCACCGAACGGACATGGCTGGACGGACATGGATATATCCACTACCATTCAGTATGCCGATGCCCACTCAGGCATTCAGGAACTGGAACGATTCTATCAAGTTACGAACAGTGCAGAATCACCGGAGCATTGGCTTGAAGCTCGCTCTGACCAGCATAAAATATCCATCGAATCGGAAGGTATATGGTACATCCATGCGAAAACCATGGACAGAGCAGGGAATACATATGAGACAACATCATCACCTTACCATATTCAACGCAAGCCCGAGCAACCGAGTCATGTGAGAATGACACAGATCGCTGAGACATCAGCTGAACTTACAGTGGATTTGCCAACAGGGGAAAGGTATACCAATGGATATCAGTATGAGATAACGAATAAAACGACAGGACAGTCATGGACACTGGATTATCCTAACCACAGTATAATCGATAACTCCCTAAGCGGTGGTCAGGTCTATGAATATGAAGTTAGAGTGAGAAACCATACCGGAGTAAGTGATGCACTAAGTGTTCAAGTATTAACTACCCCGGCAGCTCCCGGAACGTTGCACGTTAGAAAAGTAGATTCACAGCCCAATTTGGCCGAAATTCAATTTGATCCAGTACGAGGAGCAGATGCTTACCGCATTATTGCGACTACTTCAGACGGTGCAATCGTATTTGATCAGACGGTATCTGATCCTGGCAGCCTTCCCTATGTCAGCAACCTCGTTCCAGGAACCATTCATAACATCTCGGTAACCGCAATGAATGAAAGTGGCGCAGGAGGTAGCAGTAGGACCGGATTTCTCACACTGCCGGCAATGCCCGGTGAGTTTATGGCCGTTCAAATTCAGGAGAATGATATTTCATTAACGTGGGAGACAGTGACTTCTGCAACGTATTATGGGCTTTCACGCGATGGAACAGCCATATATGAAGGAGAGCAGACGGAGTATCTGGACTCGGGTCTGGATAGCGGAACGGAGTACAGCTATACGTTAATAGCCGGAAATGAGACAGGAACAGGACCGTTGGCAGGATTACCTTTGCTCAAGACTTTACCTGGGCAGGTGTCCGGCTTACAGGTATCCGATGCTTCCACAGGGAGCCTTCGTCTGAATTGGGAAGCAGTACGAGGAGCCGATCGTTATGAGTTATGGTTGAATGGAGAGAAGTCTGGAACGGTTCCTGCTGGAACCCAAGAATGGGTCTTTGCGGGACTGAGTTCAGGAACATCTTATCAACTGGATGTACAAGCAGTGAACGGAAGTGGTCAGGGGATGCGCAGTTCGGTATCAGGAACAACGTTACCAGAAAGCCCGTCGGGAATTCACGTTGTTCAAGTAACTGAACAGGGAGCAATCTTGAGCTGGGAACCTGTAGCTGGGGCAACGAAATATCGGGTTGTCATCGATGGACAGAGCCATGAGATATCAGATACACAACTCGCAGTTCACCACCTGTCAAGCAGTCATGAGTATACCTATGAAGTACAGGCGGGCAATGCTGCCGGGTACGGTGTATCTACCAGTAGTACAATTCTTACGCTACCTAGCAGGCCGGAAGGACTTAATGTCACATCGACTGGTGAGACAAGTATGGGACTTGCATGGCAAGCTGTAGATACAGCAAATCTCTATATTGTGAAAATCAATGGAACAGAAATGGGCAGAACATCAGAACTGGCCTACATGCTTGAGGGATTGTTGCCAGGTACAGAGTACGCTTTGCAAGTTCAGGCTGTGAATGCTTCTGGATCAGGTGAAACAGCGCAGCTCATCCGATTGTCCAAACCTGTGTCGCCTGCCGAAGTACTTGTTGATTCAGGAGTACATCATGCAAAAGTTTCCTGGTCTGTCGTGGAAGGTGCCGCTGAATACGTGATTGAGCAGAATGGTAAGGAGATCTATAGAGGAATGGAGAATGAAGCAACGATTACAGGACTCAAGGATGGAACGTGGCATCGCTATCAACTATGGGCGGTCAACAGACAGGGAACTCGTTCTGAAGCGACGGATGTATCTCTACTGACTTTGCCTGAGAAACCCGCTAAGGTTGCAGTATATGATGTGGCAAAAAACAGCCTTGGTCTGGATTTCAGTAACACAGGTGTCCAAGGGGCAGATCATTATGTCATTGAACGGGATGGAAGAGAGATCACTCAGATGGATTCAAGTGAAACCCAATTTGTAGACAAGGATCTGTTGCCAGGAACGAAATACACTTATGTGATTCGGGCAGTCAATGCGAGTGGAACGAGTGCACCGCTTACTTTGGGTATAATGACTCAAACGCTGCCATTGGTTGCAGAAAGTATAACAGTGAAAGCTGGAACACATGTGGTGGATCTGGCTTGGGATGTTGTTAAGGGAGCGGCTGCATATGAAATTCGTAATCAGGTAACGGGAGATGTACAAAGCGTGTCTGAACCGTCTGTACATCTCAATAGCATGCTGGATGGCACAGCATATGAATTCGAACTTGTTGCGATTAATGAAGATGGTCATCGGTCAGAGCCTATTCAGATTCAGGTTTTAACGAAACCCATATCACCTCAGACGGCAGGCATAACACACATCACAGATCAGACTGCGGTATTGGACCTGACTGGAAGCTCTACACGGGGAGCAGAGCAATTCATTATTATGCGGGATGGTGTTGAAGTCGCTAAGGTTCCAGCAGATCAAGCTTCATTTGAAGATGATGGACTGACACCAGGAGAGCATTACACATATATCATCAAAACATCCAATGCAACGGGAGAGAGTGATTCCGGTTTCGAAGTTCACTTGCGAACGTTGCCTGCGACCATTCATGAACCTTTACATGCAAGCATGATTGGGGAAAAGGAGGGATTGATCTCTTGGCCAAAGGTACAAGGTGCGGAGGGATATACCATAAGTATCGGAGATCAGATGTTCACCACGATTGAAGAAGGGGATGTCACAGATGTGAGATTAACTCATCTGGAGAGTGCAACCCGATATGATCAGGTACAGATTATTCCTTATAATACGGCTGGTTCAGGAAGCCCAATGACCGTGACTCCTTTTTACACCTTACCTCATGTGGATTCACTGGAAATGAAGATATATCCGGAGACAGATCACGCCAAATTGGAATGGGACTTCCCTTATGGGAACGAAACTTTCGTTATATTACTGGATGGTACAGAAGTATACCGAGGCAAAACAAAAGAGTTTATTGTTGATCAACTGGATGCAGGCAAACAGTACTCGATTGAAATCTACACAGAGAATGATCAGGGAGATGCATCGGAGAAGCTGGCGTATTCCGTTCTGACCAAGCCAGCAGCTCCGGTCAAAGTAGAGTTTAATTCAGCAAAGGATCACATTCGTCTTCTATTGGAACAGAGCCGGGTCGAAGGTGCCGAGCAGTTTATCATTGAGCGTGACGGTGTAGAGATTGCTCGTGTTCCTGCAGACGAAATGTTCTATGACGACAAGGAACTCGAACCGGGCGTGAACTATATCTATACAGTGAAGGCCATGAATGCCTCCGGCAGTAGTGATGGTGGTTATTACCTTCATGCAATGACTTTGCCCGGTAGTGCTACTTCATCTCCTGTAGTAGAGGGGCGTTCCATGTATGGTGCAGACATTGTATGGGAACTGATTCCTGGTGCTGGGGGTTATCGAGTTTATCGAAACGAAGAGCTTGTGGGAACAACAACGGAGACATCCATACATGTGTCTGAATTAAACAGTGCCGAGCGTTATACTGACTTTGCAATCGTTCCATTTAATGAGGCAGGTGAGGGTGAGGCGCTCCAGGTTCCGGAATTCGAGACGTTGCCTTCCGAGGAACTGACAGTAGCAGCCATAGCGCAAGGTACTAACACGATTAAGCTAACTTGGGAACTGGATTCAATAAATGAGGTGATTGTGATCACCCATAAAGATCGTGAGATCTACCGTGGCACGCAGCGCAGTCATGTATGGACAGGACTGAATGCCGAGCAGCATTATGAGGTGGAAGTATGGACGGAGAATTCAGCAGGTGAAAAAAGTGAAAGAAAACGGGCCGCAGCCATGACTTTTCCGTATCCACCATCCGCCTGGAGCGGTGGCGGTGCAACCCCGAGTCCAAACGGTACATCGGAACAAGCCGATGAGGTGAGTTCACAACCAGAACCGTCTGAGCAGCCTGATGTACCTGTGAAAAAAAATATCAAATTTATTGATATCAGCCAAACATTCAATAAAGATCAGATCACCTGGCTGGCGGAACAAAATATCATTCAAGGTGTAAGTGAAACTCGCTTCGAGCCACGCCGTCCGATCACCCGTGCGGAGTTCACTGCATTAATCGTGCGTCTGATGGGTGTGGACACAACGGTTAATGAACAACATGGATTTCAGGATGTGAACGATGAGGATTGGTTTGCTCCTGAGATTAAGGCAGCCGTTCATCATGAGATGGTTCAAGGCATGGGGAACGGCAAATTCGCTCCACATGCGCTGGTGACACGGGAACAGGCATCCAAGATTATAGCAAATGTTGTTCGTAAAATCAGACCGGAACCGCTGACTTCCCCAAGAGCGTTTACCGACCAGACTGATGTATCCGATTGGGCCAAAGAAGAAGTGCAGGAACTTGCAGGTTTGTACATGATTACCGGATATGAAGACGGTAGCTTCCGTCCCATGCAGCACTTAAGCAGATCCGAAGCTGCAGCGCTGATCTTCCGTTTAAATAAGCTGATTCAAGTTATGGATGAGAACCGTACAGATCAAGTGGAGAAAGCGTCAGCGTTTGATCGTCATATCTAGATTGAATTGATTCTTACATGTGATACTGCAATCATCGGCAGTAACGACATTACCGCTTGATTGGTTTTTAATGCTATAATGGTTGCCAATATGATAAAAAAAGGGTAATGAACAATGGTGATGAATAATGAATAATAAATTTATCCGGATATATGAAGATATTGCAGATCGTATTCGGACCGGAGAGATTGAGGCAGGGACGTTACTTCAATCGGAACTGGATCTATCGGAAAGTTATCAAACGTCTCGAGAGACTATTCGCAAAGCATTGAAAATGTTGTATGAAGAAGGTTATATTCAGAAGATTCAAGGCAAGGGCTCGATTGTACTGGATATACGCAAGATCGATTTTCCCATCTCAGGTCTGGTTAGCTTCAAGGAATTGGCCAAAAAAATGGGACATCGTGCTCAAACGTATGTGAAGGTTTTCGAGGAGCAGCAGGTGGATCAGGCGTTGCACAAGAAGATTAACTTTGGTCTGAATGAACAGGTCTGGGAGATCAGACGTGTGCGCAAAGTGGATGGAGAGCATGTCATACTGGACAAAGATTATATTAGCCAGCGGCTTGTTCCTGGGCTCAGCAAAGAGATCTGTAATGATTCCATCTATCAGTACATTGAGCAAGAGCTGGGACTTTCCATTTCGTTTGCCAAAAAAGAGATTTTGGTGGAAGAACCCACCGCAGAGGACAGGAAATTACTTGACCTTGAAGGTTTCCACAATGTAGTTGTGGTGAGGAGCCAGGTGTACCTGGAGGATGCCAGTCAATTTCAGTATACGGAGTCGAGGCACAGACCGGACAAGTTCAGATTTGTGGATTTTGCACGTCGCAGATAAGTTAATCAAGATCGATTAGAGAGTACCTTTCACTGCTTTATTGAGTGGATAGGTGCTCTCTTTGGTTATGGGGGAATCCGAAGATCGTCCATCAAGAACCGCTTAATGTCAATGTTCTTCCTGCATGTCGGAGCGTATGATCACAATATATACGAGGCCGAGGAGTGAGGGAATTGAATCACGTGACAGCGAAATCAAATGTTCGCATATGGGAAGAAACCAGAGATATTCCAACCTATGGTACAGGTAAAGCGGACAAAAATCCGATGTTTCTTGAAAAGAGAATCTACCAGGGGAGTTCGGGTAAGGTGTACCCGCATCCCGTGATCGACAGCATTGAAGATGAGGCCAAAATGAAGTCGTATCGATTAGTTATTCTCGAAAATGAATATGTACGTATCGAGATGATGCCCGAACTGGGTGGACGGATCTATCGTGCGCTGGATCGGACCAACAACTACGATTTTGTATATTATAACCGGGTGATTAAACCTGCGCTCGTGGGTCTGGCAGGGCCATGGATTTCCGGAGGAATTGAATTCAACTGGCCACAGCATCATCGGCCCAACACGTTTGGTCCAGTCGATTATACATTTGGCAGTAATGAAGATGGGAGCGCTACCGTGTGGGTGGGTGAGATTGACCGCATGTATGGTACCAAAATGACCGCTGGCTTCACATTACATCCCGGCAAAGCCTATCTTGAAATCCATGCCGAGGTATACAATCGCACCAGCGCACCTCAAACTTTTCTATGGTGGGCCAACCCGGCTGTAGCTGTCAACGATCATACGCAATCCGTGTTTCCACCTGATGTAACGGCTGTGCTGGACCATGGAAAACGGGACGTATCCCGCTTTCCCATCGCAACCGGCACCTATTACAAGATGGACTATTCCGAAGGTGTGGATATCTCGCGATACAAAAACATACCGGTTCCAACATCCTATATGGCGTATAAGTCGGATTATAATTTTGTAGGGGGTTATGACCATGGGATTCAGGCAGGTTTGTTGCATGTAGCCAATCATCATATTTCTCCGGGCAAGAAGCAATGGACCTGGGGGAACGGGGAATTCGGGCAAGCCTGGGATCGTCAGTTAACGGACGAGGATGGACCTTATATTGAATTAATGACCGGGATCTATACCGATAATCAACCTGATTTTACGTGGTTACAGCCCTATGAAGCGAAATCATTCTCGCAGTATTTTATGCCGTATAAAGGAATTGGTATGGTCAAAAATGCAACGATTGATGCAGCGGTTAATCTGGAAATGGACGAAACGACCGGAATGGTAACCGTGATGGTATATGCGACGTCGGTTTTTGAACAAGTGACCGTTGAAGTGATAGGACCAACCATGGTATATCTCCACGAGAGATGTAATATCTCACCTACGGAACTATATAAATCTTCATTCCCGTGGAGCGGACAAGATGAATGGCATCAGGTGAAGTTAAGTGTTCGAACTGCGGAAGGAAAAGTACTTGTAGCCTATCAACCTGTACGTTCTGAGATTCAGGAAGTTCCAGATCCGGCCACACCACTTCCGCTACCATCCGAGATTCGTACGAATGAACAACTATATCTGGCGGGTCTTCATTTGGAACAATATCGGCATGCCACGTATGAACCGGAACCTTATTATCTGGAAGGTTTGAAGCGTGATGCAACGGATATTCGTCTAAACATAGCGTATGGCACATTGTTGCTGCGTAGAGGGTTGTTTCAAGATGCAGAGAAGCATTTCAGACAGGCCGTGCAATCACTGACATGGAAAAATACAAATCCGTATGATAGTGAAGCATTTTACCAACTCGGTCTGAGTTTGAAACTACAGGGGAAACAGGAAGAAGCCTACGCAGCCCTGTATAAAGCCGTATGGTCTGCACAGTATCAGGATACGGGTTATTACATGCTTGCTCAGATCGATACGGCGTTACAACGGGACATCGAAGCGTTGGATCACATCGAACGTTCGCTGATTCGTAATACCAGAAATTATAAGGCTCGGCATCTGAAGGTGGCTCTGTTACGTAGATTGGGTCAAGATAAACAGGCCATTCAATATGCGCGTGAGACATTGGAACTGGACCCGGTTGAATTTGGAGCTGCACATGAATTAGTCCTGATCTATAGCGGAGCGACTACACCTTCAGAGAGAGAACAAGCGGGGCAAACACGTGAGCATTTCCATCGTCTGATGCGAGGAGACGTTTATAATTATCTGAATCTAGCCGCAGACTACGCGGATTGTGGATTGTGGGAAGAAGCACTGACGGTACTCTCTTATGTTGAATCCGAAATTGCACAGCCGTATCCTATGGTTGGTTATGCTCAGGCTTACTTGTATCGTCAGCTGGGGGATGTGGAGCAGGCCCGGGAATGTCAAAAGCAGGGGAAAGCTGCTCCAACGGATTATTGTTTTCCTAATACGTTATTTGAATTCATGGTGCTTCAGGATGCAATGGCAGTGGATTCGAATGATGCGCGTGCTCAATATTACCTGGGAAATTGGTTATATGATCATAAACGCTACGAGGAAGCAATCACCCATTGGGAAACTTCACGCGAGGTGGATGCTGAATATTCGACTGTACATCGGAATCTGGGACTGGCTTATTATAACAAGCTGAATCGCCCCGATCTTGCACTGGAATCATTAGAGGAAGCTTTCCGGTTGGATTCACAGGATGCCCGAATTTTCTACGAGTTGGATCAATTGCACAAGAAGATAGGGTATTCCTGCGAGCATCGAATCAAATTGCTGGAACAACATATGGAGTTGGTTCACCACCGTGATGATCTGTATATCGAGTGGGTGACTTTACTGAATATGCAAGGTAGTCATCAAGAAGCATGGAATGCCCTTCAGACCCGGCGGTTTCATCCATGGGAGGGTGGAGAAGGCAAGGTAACAGGACAATATGTTACGGCACTGACGGAACTGGCAAAGCGAAATCTGGAGAAACAACAACCTGAACTAGCAATGGAATTGTTGAAGAAGGCTTTGGTTTACCCGGAGAACTTAGGTGAAGGTAAATTGGAGGGAGCCGGAGACAACCCAGTTTACTTTTATCTTGGCTGTGCCTACCAGCAACTGAAGAGTAATCAGTCGGCAGAGGAAAGTTTCCACAAAGCATCCATCGGTTTGAATGAACCGGCAAGCGCGATGTTTTATAATGATCAACCGCCGGAATCCATCTATTATCAGGGTCTGGCTTGGCAGAAACTTGGCAATGTGAAGGAAGCAAACCGACGGTTTAACAAACTCATTGACTATGCGGAAAGACATATGCATGATCATATCCGAATGGATTATTTTGCGGTATCTCTGCCCGATTTTCTGGTATTCGACGACGATTTAGATCAGCGAAATGAAGAACATTGCCGGTATATGCGGGCATTGGGTCTTCTGGGGTTGGGGCGGACAAGTGAAGCCAAACTTGAGTTGGAGCGGGTACTGGAGAAAAACCCGAATCATCAAGGGGCAATCATCCATCGATAATTGATAATCGTTTCAACACATCCCATTTATATCGAAGGAGTTATATAATCCATGAATGATAATATAGCAGGTAGCCATATTCGCTTTATATTGGATGCGGAAGATAAAGAGATTCGTGTGGGTCGCATGACTGGCAGTGGCGGCAAAAGCCTACGAGGGGAATCGTATGATTTTACAAACTATTATATGACTCGTAATGCTAAACCCCATATTCCCGTGGTAGGTGAGTTTCATTTCTCCAGATTCGCTTACTTGCAGTGGGAAGAAGAATTACTGAAGATGAAGGCAGGCGGGGTGAGCATTGTCGCTTCCTATGTTTTCTGGAATTTTCACGAGGAGCAGGAAGGCGAATTCAATTGGTCAGGAAATCTGAATTTACGGCACTTTGTGGATCTGTGTGGCAAACATGAGCTGCCTCTGATCGTGCGAATTGGTCCATTCTGTCATGGGGAAGTGCGTAATGGTGGAATGCCGGATTGGTTATTCAGTTATCCATTCGAAGTCAGGTCGAACGATGAAGGATATCTGTATTACGCTAAGCGATTATATCGGGAGATTGCCCGTCAGCTCAACGGCTGTTTTTATCAGGAGGGTGGCCCTGTTATCGGGGTACAGTTGGAAAATGAGTATATGCACGCTGGCGCACCCATGGATGCCTGGGGATATACCCGCGAAAAATACATTACCTCCGGTCGGGATGGACGAGAACATCTGAAGATGCTTCGCGATATTGCCGAAGAAGTCGGTATGAAGCCGATGTTCTATACTGCCACGGCCTGGGGCAATGCTGCGGTGCCTGAAGAAGGAACATTGCCTATGCTAGCGGGTTATGCGTACACACCATGGATTCCTAATCAGCCTCCAAGCCGGGAGTATTTATTCCGGGATCTGCATATGAATCCTGTGGAAGAAGTGGATTATGACAGTCTGGAGTACCCCGCTGCGTACTGCGAGCTTGCTGGAGGCATGCAGGTCAGTTATCACGCTCGTCCGGTCGTTGATGCGGACAGCGTCGAGGCGATGACCATTGTGAAACTTGCGAACGGCAGCAATCTGGTTGGGTATTATATGTATCACGGGGGGACCAATCCGATAGGCAAAAATTCATATATGAATGAGCAGGCATTGCCGAAAATGACGTATGATTACCAATCGCCACTCGGGGAATTTGGGCGTGTTGGTGAATCGTATGACCGCATTCGTACCTTGTCCATGTTCCTGGAAGGATACGGTGAGTTACTTGCACCAATGGGCTGTGTTGTACCGGATGGTCAACATGCGATAACACCGGAGAACACGATGGATATGCGTTGGTCTGTTCGCCAACAAGATGGCTCGGGATTCCTGTTCATGAATAATTATCAGGATCATGTGGCGATGCCTGATCGAGACATACAATTGGAACTGCATACCAGCAAAGGGACTGCTTTTTATCCAAGAGAAGGAACGATGCAGCTGAAATCCGGCATGGCAGCCATACTGCCTTTCCATATGAATCTGAATGGAATGAAGATCATTAGTGCTACCGTTCAGCCACTGACCCGATTTATGGTAAATCAGGAGCTTACGGCTGTCTTTTATGCCCATGAAGGTATGGCGCCTGAGTATGTTGTTGATGCAACATCTGTTACAAATGTGGATATGCCTGAAGGTACAGTATCGGAGCAGGGGAATGAAGTTGTGATACATCCGATTGCCGGCAAGGACCATCATCTGCGAATCACAACATCGGACGGTATAATCATACGAATCATTACATTGACCCGTGAAGAGGCATTACATGCCTACCGTTTCCGTGTGGGCGGAGAAGAAAGGCTTGTAATTAGCAGCAGTCATCTGTATGTACAGAATGAGATGCTCCTATGTACATCTGTGGAGCAACCAGAGATGGAGGTATCCTTCTATCCGGCTCCAGAGCATGTTTCAGCTTCTAAATATGCTGCGTCATCCCAGTCGAAGCAGGGAATATTCGGTACGTATACATTCCAAGTTTCGCCTTACGAGCCTGCTGTAGAGGTTGATTACCCGAAAGAGTATGCAGCAACACTGAGATTGGACACAGCGTGGCCGGAACAAGTAGATGACGTGTGGATTGAGATTGATTATGAAGGAGACGTTGCAGCAGCACATATTCATCATCAGATGTTAACGGATCATATTCACTATGGACACAGCTGGATGCTTGGTTTGAAGCAATCCCGTCATTTGTTGGCTGATCAGACGCTTCGTCTGTCTATAACCCCAATTCGAAAAGGGACGACTGAGAGTTATGTGAATCAGGCTTATGTGGAGCGGTTTGAGGGCGTGGAGATTGGAAAGTTTAATGAGATTCGTGTGAGACCAGCGTATCGGGTTGGGTTGGTACTGACGGGTGTTAGGGAAGATGCTTAGTCAAATCAGGAGTTAAACAACAGATAAACAAGACTTAAACCAGAGTTAACTTTCGTTAATAATACAGAGGGTTCTTTCTCCGAACGATTGTGAGGGGAGAGAGCCTTTTTTGCTGTGTTATGTAAAAACAAATGATTCCTAATCATGGTAAAAAGATCTTGACTGGTAAGCGTTTTCAATTTATTATAACTTCATAACCTTAACGATAAAGTTTATTTAAACTAATTAACGTAAATTAGATAAAGTTAATTTTTATTTATTTAATAACAAAAAAACTTCTATTACCAACGATTTTAGTTAACTTCTTGCCTAGAGCAGGGTTAATTGAAATAAAAAAAACAAATACAGGAGGTTCCAAACGAATGGTTAATCTGAAAAAGTGTACAATCTTTACGGTTATTGCTGCTCTCATGTTCATGGTATTAGGGAGTGCAGCACCCAAAGCATCTGCTGCTACAGGATTTTATGTAAGCGGTAACAAGTTATACGATTCCACAGGCAAGGCTTTTGTCATGAGAGGTGTTAATCACGGACATTCCTGGTTCAAAAATGATTTGAATACCGCTATCCCTGCCATCGCCAAAACAGGTGCCAATACGGTACGCATTGTTCTTTCGAATGGTAGCCTGTACACCAAAGATGATCTGAACGCTGTTAAAAATATTATTAATGTGGTTAACCAAAATAAAATGATAGCTGTACTCGAGGTGCATGACGCTACAGGGAAAGATGACTATAATTCGTTGGATGCGGCGGTGAACTACTGGATTAGTATTAAGGAAGCTTTGATTGGCAAAGAAGATCGGGTCATCGTTAATATCGCCAATGAATGGTATGGAACGTGGAATGGAAGTGCGTGGGCTGATGGTTACAAAAAAGCCATTCCGAAACTCCGAAATGCGGGAATTAAAAATACGCTCATTGTGGATGCAGCCGGATGGGGGCAGTTCCCTCAATCCATCGTGGATTATGGACAAAGTGTATTTGCAGCCGATTCTCAAAAAAATACGGTCTTCTCCATTCATATGTATGAGTATGCTGGCAAAGATGCTGCAACGGTCAAAGCCAATATGGAGAATGTGCTGAACAAAGGATTGGCTCTGATCATTGGTGAATTCGGGGGATATCACACAAACGGTGATGTGGACGAGTATGCCATCATGAGATATGGTCAGGAAAAAGGGGTAGGCTGGCTTGCCTGGTCTTGGTACGGAAACAGCTCCGGTCTGAACTATCTGGACATGGCTACTGGTCCGAACGGAAGCTTAACGAGTTTTGGCAACACCGTAGTTAATGATACCTATGGTATTAAAAACACTTCCCAAAAAGCGGGGATTTTCTAATCCGCCGATGAAACAGGAACACTCTGACGTTCACGTCAGGGTGTTTTTTTAATAAAATAGTTCAATCTATTATGACTTTTGAATATTTCCGTTTGGTTTTAAAATATTTTGTTTTCAAAATAAAACAAAGATGTTAAACTCGGATTAGGAATAAAACAAACATTATCGGAGGGAAACAAATGGTACAGAGTTTATGGAATGCATCGCAGGCATCTGAGAAAACAACAGGACTTGAGCAGTTGGTTTACCGATCCAATCTGATCGGAACTGATCGCAGTGTATGTAACATCTACGGTGGTAATACGTCTACCAAAACGACAGTGAAGGATTTTCGTGGTCGTGATGTAGAAGTAATGTATGTGAAGGGAAGCGGCTCTGATCTGGGTTCCATGGAAGCGAAACATTTTACCGGACTTGGGCTCGAAGACATTCGACCATTAATTGAACGTGAATCCATGTCGGATGAAGAGATGGTTGAATATCTGGGACATTGCATGATTGATGCCAAGCACCCACGTGCCTCTATCGAGACTCTGCTGCATGCATTCCTTCCATATAAACATGTGGATCATACGCACCCGGATGCGATTATCAGCCTGTGTTGTGCGCATAACGGCAAGGAATTGGCGAGAGAGATCTACGGTGATCGATTTGTATGGGTGCCTTACGTACGTCCAGGATTCACCTTATCTAAAATGATTGCTGAAAGCGTATTCTCGAATCCCAATGCCGAACTCGTACTGATGGAAAAACACGGACTTGTGACTTGGGGAGAAACATCCGAGGAATGTTACGCTCAGACCATCAAGATCATCAACGAAGCCGAAGCATTCATCGAAGCTCGGGTGAACGAAGGAAGTTTGTTTGGTGGTGTGAAACACCCGGCACTTGCCGCTGATGTTCGTCGTCAGATCGTATCTCGTGTAATGCCAACAATTCGTGGAGCGGTATCGGATAGCAAAAAAATGATTTTGTCCTTTGACGATCAAGAGGACGTACTTGCTTTTGTGGGCGGAGCAGATTCACCGGAATTGTCACAGGTGGGTGCAGCTTGCCCGGATCATCTGGTACATACCAAAGTGGTACCTTTGTTCATCGATTGGACACCGGATGCGGAAGATATTGAAGGTTTAAAAGCCAAGCTGGTAGAAGGTGTGGTTGCCTACAAAGAGCAGTATCAACAGTATTTTGAGAGCAACAAAAACGAAGGTGATGTCATGTTCGAAGCGGCACCACGCGTTATCCTCATTCCAGGTGTGGGCATGATCAACACAGGCAAGAGCTGGGCGCTTTCCCAAGTAAGCGGAGCGTTGTATCACAGAGCGATTGCCGTTATGCGTGGGGCTACTAGCTTGGGCCAATTCGTATCACTTAGTGCAAACGAGTCTTACAATGTGGAGTACTGGCCGCTGGAATTGTACAAATTGTCCCTGGCTCCAGCAGAAACCGAATTCTCCCGTAAAGTGGCGTTTATTACAGGCGGCGCAGGTGGTATCGGAAGTGAAACAGCACGCAGATTGGTATCTGAAGGCGCACATGTGGTGCTTGCTGATCTCAACCTAGAGGGCGCACAGAAGGTAGCACAGGAAATCAATGATCAGTACGGTGAGAATCGTGCTTATGCGCTGAAAATGGACGTCACCGATGAGGAAGCCGTTCAATCTGCTTATGCAGATGTTGCTGTGCAATATGGCGGAGTGGATATCATCGTAAACAATGCAGGATTGGCCACATCCAGCCCATTTGACGAAACGTCCCTGAAAGAATGGAACCTGAATATGAATGTTCTGGGTACAGGGTATTTCCTCGTGGCTCGCGAAGCATTCAAGCTGATGAAACAGCAGGGTATTGGTGGAAGCATGGTATTTATCGGGTCCAAGAACTCGGTGTATGCAGGTAAAAGTGCCTCGGCTTACAGCTCAGCAAAAGCGCTGGAAGCACATCTGGCACGTTGTATTGCAGCAGAAGGTGGAGAGTATGGCATTCGTGTCAACACGATTCTTCCAGATGCCATTCTACAGGGTTCAGCGATCTGGAACGGTTCCTGGAGAAACGAACGAGCAGCGGCATATGGAATTGAACCGGATCAATTGGAAGAGTATTATCGCAAACGGACGACATTGCTCGTGAATATCTATCCAAGAGATATTGCGGAAGGTATTGCATTCTTTGCTTCTTCGAAATCCGAAAAAACAACCGGTTGCATGATGACCATTGATGGCGGTGTACCGGCAGCATTTACACGTTAAATTAGGAGGGTTCTTGCGGATGGATAACCAAGTCAAGCAAGCGTATGTAGCGGCCAAGGCATTGTATGCCCAGCACGGAATTGATACGGACGAGGTACTGAACAAACTCGCGGAGATCAAAGTATCCGTACACTGCTGGCAAGGCGACGACGTCAAAGGATTTCTGAATAAAGATGGGGAGTTAACAGGTGGTATTTCCGTTACAGGTCAATATCCGGGCGCTGCGACCACACCAGCAGAACTTCGTAAAGATCTGGAGCAAGCTTTTGCTCTGATTCCCGGCAAACATAAGGTCAATCTGCACGCGATCTACACGGATACAGACGAGCAGGTTGAACTGGATCAGATTGAGCCAAAGCATTATGAGAACTGGGTGAAATGGGCAAAAGAACAAGGACTCGGTCTGGACTTCAACCCAACATGTTTTTCCCATGAAAAATCAAGTGACGGGTTCACGCTCAGTCATCCAGACCCTGAAATTCGCAAGTTCTGGATTGATCACTGCAAGGCATCCCGCCGGATTGGTGCTTATTTCGGGGAACAGCTTGGTCAGACTTGTGTAACCAATGTATGGGTACCGGACGGATTCAAAGATAATCCGGTTGACCGGTTGACACCACGCAAACGTCTCAAAGAATCGCTGGATGAAGTATTCGGCGAACCACTTAACCCGGAGCACAACCTGGACGCGGTAGAGAGTAAGCTGTTTGGTCTCGGTTCGGAAGCATATGTGGTGGGTTCTCATGAATTCTATATGGGTTACGGTTTGCAAAATGATACGTTAATCTGCCTGGATGCGGGTCATTTCCATCCAACAGAGGTTATTTCCAATAAACTGTCGTCCTTGTCTTTGTTTACAAGTGGCATTCTGCTTCACGTAAGCCGCCCGATGCGTTGGGATAGTGACCATGTGGTAATTATGGACGATGAGTTGCTGGAAATTGCCCGTGAACTGGTTCGACATGATCTGCTTGCGACCACACATATTGGATTGGATTTCTTTGATGCAAGCATTAACCGTGTAGCTGCATGGGTTGTGGGGACTCGCAACACGATCAAAGCCCTTCTCCGAGCGATGCTCGAACCAGTGGATGCCTTGAAACAAGCCGAATTGGAAGGGGATTACACGTTGCGTCTTGCCTTAACGGAAGAGTTCAAATCCTATCCGTTTGGCGCGATCTGGGACTACTATTGTGCTCAACAAGGCGTTCCAGTTCGTGAAAAGTGGATCACCGATATCAAAACCTATGAACAAGACGTATTACTACAGCGTGATAAATCATTGGTGTAACCGTATTTATTTTTCGTATAAACCACTATGGAATGAAAATTCCGTGGTGGTTTTTTTGGCATAATCCCGCTGAAATGAATAACTGAGGCGATTGCTTCCATACTAGGAATATAGATCCGTATCGTATACGATTGCCACGCAGAGGAGGAATAATAGAGTTGAATCTAGCCAACAACAAACTGTATATCGCTGCACTTGGCGGCGTGAATGAAATAGGAAAGAATATGTATTTTATCCAGTACCATCAGGACATCATCGTGATTGACTGTGGTTCGAAGTTTCCCGATGAGACATTGCCTGGTATTGATCTGATCATTCCGGATGTAACGTATTTGCTGGAGAATCTGGATAAAGTAAGGGGTCTTGTGGTTACCCATGGACATGAGGATCACATTGGTGGCATTCCCTATTTGTTAAAACAAATGAACATCCCGGTGTATGCATCCAGGCTCACTCGTGGGCTGATCGAACTTAAACTGAAGGAGCATGGGCTGCTGCGCAAGGCCGACCTGCATACGATCGATGCTCATTCCAGCATTACGCTGGGAGGGATCGAGGTTTCTTTTTTTGCAACCAGTCATAGTATACCGGATTGTCTTGGTATCTTTTTTCAGACCCCAGCAGGCAATGTTGTGCATACCGGAGATTTCAAGTTTGATATGTCGCCTGTACATGGACCTTTCCCAGATCTACACCGTATGGCCGAGATTGGCAAACAGGGTGTCCATATTTTGCTCTCCGAGAGTACTAATGCAGAAAGACCCGGATTTACACCTTCCGAGCGTGTTGTGGGGGATCACATTCTGGATGCCTTTATCCGTGCAAAACAAAAAGTATTCATCTCGACCTTTGCGTCGAATGTCAGCAGGGTACAGCAGATTGTGAATGCAGCATTCGAGACGGGTCGCAAACTTGCATTGTTGGGCAGAAGTATGGTGAATGTGGTATCGGTGGCCAGTGAATTGGGGTATTTGCAAGTTCCTGATGGATTGTTGATTGAAGCTATCGATTCGGATCAGTTTCCACCAGAACAAGTTGTTGTATTATGCACCGGTAGCCAGGGAGAAGCGATGGCAGCATTGTCACGTTTGGCATCCGGTAAACATCCTCACGTAAGAATTAACGCCGGGGACACGGTCATTATTGCTGCCGGAGCCATTCCGGGCAATGAACGAAATCTTGCACATGTAATTGATAACCTGTATGTTCTCGGAGCACGTGTGATATATGGTTCAAGTGGTGCAGCAGGAATGCATGTCTCCGGACACGGCAGTCAGGAAGAACTCAAATTGATGCTTACTCTGATGAAACCGGATTATCTGATTCCGATCCACGGTGAGTTTCGCATGTTGTATCAACACAGACTGCTTGCTGAATCCGTAGGAATAGAGCGTGATCATGTGTTTATCGTGAATAATGGGGATATGGTCCAGTACAAAGACGGCATTGCTTCGCTGGGTCCCAAAATTGCTTCGGGAAATAGTCTCGTAGACGGTCTGATCATGGGTGATGTCGGCAATATTGTACTGCGTGACCGCAGGCAACTGTCCTCCGATGGCATGCTGGTGATTGTGACTACACTGAGCAAAACGGAAAAACAGATGGTCACGTCACCCGAAATTATCTCCAGAGGGTTTGTATTTGTTAAGGATTCAGAAGAATTCATGCATGAGATCCATGAGCTTGTTCTATACCGGATGGGTGAGTTGACCGGGGCTGGGGTGAATCAGTGGAATGTGATCAAAAGGAAGCTGAAAGACGAGATCGGTCACTATATTTACGCTCAAACAAAAAGAAGACCTATGATCTTGCCTATTATTATTGAGGTCTGAGTCAGCAGGGCGAGCGTTCTTATGTTAGTGGTCTGTGCAAACGTGTATATGGAAGTTTAACAGCCTGATGAATGTCGGATCATACTTCTGTATGAACGTCACATTGATATCGGGCTTTTGCTATTACATCGGGAATGTACCATAGACGTGCGATAAATGGAGTTGAATCAAATTCGCCATAGGTTCGCGATTCGAAGTATAATAAAAGGTAAACTAGTTAATAGAAACAAGAGGAGTCTTTATGAATAAAACGATTTCTGATATCGCTCAGATGGCAGGTGTGGCAAAAAGCACGGTCTCTCGCTTCCTGAATGGCGGATCGGTTAGTGAGGATACACGCCAGAAGATTGAGCGCATTATCAAACAATACAACTATGTTCCCAATACATTTGCACAGAGTCTGAAGGCTAAGAAGACCAGTATCATCGGTACGGTTGTGCCACGTCTTGATTCTTTTGCAACATCCCAGACATTGATCGGAATTGATGAAGAACTGCGGAGTAATCAGTACCAGATGCTTATCGCAAATACAAGTCAGGACATGCAACGGGAGATTGATGCCATCTATGATTTTGCACGACAGAAGGTATCGGGTATTATTCTACTGGCTGCTGAAGTGACCGAAGCACATCTGAAGGCCGTTGAGGATATACGGATTCCGGTGTTATTGGTAGGGCAGCAGCATGAGCAACTGCACAGTCTGGTTCACAATGATGATCAGGCAGGTTATGAGATGGGCAGATATGTCGTCGAACAGGGTCATCGCAAGATCGTGTATATGGGGGTTAGCGAGAAGGATCGGGCGGTAGGGATCTATCGTAAACAAGGATTCCAGCGAGCAATCGCCGAGTGTGGTGGATGTGAAGTGAAGTATTATGAGACAAGCTTTAAGATGTCGGAAGCCATCGTTACCGCTGAAGCCATTCTGAAAGAAATCACACCAACGATCATTGTGGGGGCTACGGATAATATCGCACTGGGTGTGATGAAGATTGCATTCTCCAATAAAATCCGCATACCGCAAGATTTGTCTGTTACGGGATTTGGCGGATATGATATTACAGAGATGATTCACCCCACGCTCACGACTGTGAAATATCATTATTTGCAGGCGGGCAAAGTAGCGGCGAATCACATTATTCGTCTGGTCAAAGGCGAGTCGGTGGAGGAACGAACAACACTGGACGTAGAACTAATTCCTCGAGAAAGCGTTGACAAATTATAAAAACATCCTTTATGATAATTCCATCGAACCGGTTCCATTGTGAATATCCAATGCGGATATGCGAACACGGGCAGGCACTAATGCCATATGGAATTATTTTTTTGTGTCTAATGGAACCGGTTCCTATATTTGATTTTCGTATAAGTTAAATAAGAAATAAACATTTACGGAGAGGGCAGAAAAAATCTGAAGAAACGTAGTGTTCGCCTTTAGCACCGGATTTCACCCTTTAGAAAAGGGATCAGGAAATCTGGGGATAACAGCGATCGGAGGGTTGTTCTGGCATCGTAGTCCCAGTGTAAAATTTCTTGGTCTAACTTATATAAGCAAGAATGGAGAACAGCTATGAAAATGACTAGAGAGCAACGCTACAGACGAATTGAGCAAGCGGAGCCTGGAGAGATTGCGAAGCTTGAAGCACAGATATCCGTATGTCCTTGGCGACAAAGTTATCACATTCAGCCGATAACAGGTCTGCTTAATGATCCTAACGGCTTTGCATATTATCAAGGCTATTATCATCTGTTCTATCAGTGGTTTCCACTTGGGACAGAACATGGCATGAAATACTGGTATCATACCCGCTCGAAGAATCTGGTGAACTGGGAAAATGTCGGAATTGGAATCGAACCGGGTGCCAGGTATGACTCACACGGAGCTTATTCCGGCAGTGCAATTGAAAAAGACGGCAAGCTGCACTTGCTGTACACAGGCAATACAAGGGATGAGGATTGGGTCAGACATCCGTATCAATGCCTGGCAGTTATGGATGAAAGCGGTTCAGTAACCAAACTGAATGATCCCGTGATCTCGTCTGTGCCAGCCGGATACACGGAACACTTCAGAGATCCCAAGGTGTGGCAACAAGGAGACACGTATTATGGTGTCATTGGTGCGCAGAGAACAGATGAGACGGGATGTACAGTGCTGTATCGCTCCATTGATCTGAACAACTGGGAGTTTCTTGGTGAAATTCGCACGCAGTTAACCTCCTTTGGTTACATGTGGGAGTGCCCGGATTATATGGAGATAGACGGGAAAGGTGTACTTGTCTTTTCCCCACAAGGCTTAGACGCTGCGGGAGATCATTATCAGAATATTTTTCAATCCGGTTATCTGATCGGTGAGCCGCTCAATCTCCAGACGAGAGAGTTCAATCATGGTGAATTTCAGGAGTTGGATCGTGGATTCGACTTCTATGCGCCGCAGACAATGCAGGGCCCGGACGGAAGACGTATTCTGGTTGGGTGGATGGGACTTCCCGATCTGGAATATCCGACAGACGATAACGGTTGGGCTCATTGCCTCACCATTCCTCGGCAATTGTCACTGAGAGACGGCAAGTTAATTCAACAACCGGTTGCAGAGATGGTGCAATTACGTCAGCAGGATAAAGACACACATATTCGCGCAACAATTGACAATGAGAGTCGATCTTTCACTGGTATTAATGGGATTGCCTATGAGCTGATATGTGAGATAAGCCATGTAGAAGCAGAGGTTGTAGGCATCGAATTCCGGGCAAATGGAACTGAAAAAACGGTTCTTCTGTATGATCGGATTCAGCAGAAAGTTGTCTTGGATCGGACGATGTCTGGTACCGAGCTGGCAGAGCAGAATGGCATTGTACGACAGTGCACACTTACTGCGGACGTGATTAAGTTCCATCTGTTCGTAGATTCGTCCTCGGTCGAGATCTTTGTGAACGATGGGGAAGAGGTCTTTACCAGCCGGATTTTCCCCAGCCGGGACAGCGTAGACATTCGTTTCTTTACACGCGGAGGCAAAGCTGATTTTGAAGCAACTCAATGGCATTATTAAGTATTACGTGAGAGGAATGAGATAACATGTCGGAGAATCAACGCATTGCCCAGGAAGTCATTCATGCCATCGGGGGCAAAGAGAATATCGCATCATTTGCACATTGTGCAACACGTCTTCGCATCATGGTGAAAGATAAAGAAAAGATTGATCAGAAAACGGTCGAGAACATCGAGAAGGTGAAAGGCGCCTTTTTCAACTCAGGTCAATATCAGATTATCTTTGGTACGGGAACAGTGAATCGAATCTTTGAAGAGGTTGAGAAGCTGGGCATCGAAGGAACGTCTAAGGACGATGTGAAGAGTCAGGGGAAAAAAGAAGGAAATGCTTTTCAACGGGCTGTCCGCACGTTTGGTGACGTATTTGTACCCATCATTCCCGTTCTGGTAGCTACAGGACTGTTCATGGGATTGCGTGGATTACTTACCCAGAATGAAATTCTGGCATTATTCGGTGCAACACCGGATGATATCTCGGCCAATTTCCTATTGTTCACTCAGATCCTGACGGATACGGCCTTTGCATTTCTGCCTGCGCTTGTAGCGTGGTCTGCGTTCCGCGTATTTGGCGGAAGTCCGGTACTTGGTATCGTACTGGGGCTAATGCTGGTCAATCCGGCATTACCCAATGCCTACGCGGTAGCAGATGGATCATCACAGCCGCTGCATATGTTCGGTTTTATACCTGTCGTGGGTTATCAAGGATCGGTTCTGCCAGCGTTCTTTGTAGGTTTGATTGGAGCCAAGTTTGAGAAGGTACTAAGAAGACGGGTGCCTGAGGCACTGGATTTAATTCTGACTCCTTTTATTACGTTAACGGTTATGATCACACTTGGACTATTCGCGATTGGTCCCGTATTCCATTCCCTAGAAGAGTGGGTGCTGCATGGAACAACTGCCGTATTGGATCTTCCGTTTGGCATCGCAGGTATTATCATTGGATTCTTCCATCAGATTATTGTCGTTACCGGTGTACATCACATCTTTAATTTCCTGGAGATTCAGCTACTGGAGAAAACGGGATTCAATCCGTTCAACGCCATCATTACCTGTGCCATGGCAGCACAAGGAGCGGCTTGTCTCGCAGTCGGTCTGAAGACCAAAAATATGAAACTCAAAGCACTCGCATTACCTTCTTCCTTGTCCGCATTTCTGGGCATTACCGAGCCGGCTATCTTCGGAGTTAACTTGCGTTACATGAAACCATTTATTATGGGGCTGGTTGGTGGTGGTGTAGGTGGTTTCATCGCTTCTCTGTTCCATCTGCAAGGTACGGGCATGGCTGTAACGGTTATTCCCGGTACACTGCTCTATCTGAACAGCCAACTGCCGTTGTATATCTTGTCCAACGTAGTTGCCATGGCGATTGCATTTGCACTTACCTGGTTCTTCGGATATAAGGATCAACCGGTCGCAGAAGAATCGGTGAGCCATGAGAACAGTGGAGTAACATCAACTGAAGTTAAAGCAGAGGAATCTAATCCGCGTATTAATTCAGTTACCGAAGCCGTTACAAGCAATCGTCCTAAGGTAGATTTTCTCGAAATCGCTTCGCCAATGAACGGTACCGTCGTTGCTCTGGAGCAGGTTCCTGACCCGGCGTTCTCGGAAAAACACATGGGTGAGGGCATTGCCATTGAACCATCAGAAGGAAAAGTGTACGCACCGTTTGATGGTGTCATCGCACATGTCATGAACAAGAGTAAACATGCGGTGATTCTGGAGCATGAAACAGGTGTACAGATGCTGGTTCATATCGGAATTAATACGGTTGGACTAAAAGGAAACGGTTTTACCGCGCATGTGAATAGCGGAGATCGTGTAACTGCAGGTCAATTGTTGATTGAATTTGACATGGATGTCATTCAGTCTGCGGGTCTGCCTTTGATTACACCTGTGTTGATCCCTAGTGGAAACGAAACCATAGCAACTGTTACAGCAGCCTCAACAGGTCATGTTCAAGCCAATGGGGAAGCGGTGCTAGTAGTGAAATTCAAAGAACCTCAATAAGTGATCGTTTGAAATAGAAATGTACTGGAACATGGATGTAGAGAAATACAAATCATACAAGGCAAAGGAACTGATGTATCATCAGGTTTCCTTTGTCTTTTTGTATTACTTTTAGCCAAAGTATTAAGACATTTTGCTTTGAATCTGTGCATGTAAGCGATTAAAAAGAGATATATCTTCGATTAAGGCTCGGTTAATCAGATTTCTTTAATCGCTTATGATTAACGGAGATATAAGGAGATTCAGAGCGTAAAGGGCAGATTACATAGGATATAAAGAGGAATTTGGTCTGGAATCAATCAGGAAGGTTCTGAATCGGATACGGTTCAATTGCGGAAAGGCAGACAGAGGACTATGATTCGCACATAACGTACTTGAGATGATATATGCAGGATCTGATGTGAAGGCGAGGTAGACAGCAATGGATGAAGCAATGATTGTTGTATCAGCAGGACACAGTGCAGCGGGGATGAATTTCGTGGATTTATTACTGAAAAAGGGATTAGCCTTCGTTGTGCTTGTACACAGTGAAGAGGAACGGGAACAACTTCAAACCCTTGGAGCATTTCCTGTGCGTTATATTCAAGAAACGGAAGGGATGCAACAGACTCGACCCGAATATATGATCACAAATGCATTTGTGTTCGAGAATAATCTGCCTCAGTGTTGCCAGGATATCCAGTTGTGTCACAGCTGGTATCCGCAACATCTCTATGTCGTTTCCAGTAACAAGGCTCCAGTTGGTCTTGTATATAAAGGGCTTGGTGCGACGTATGTCATTCATAGCCAGAGTGGGAATGTTTCGTTTTTATTGTGAACGGTCATTCATAATGGAAGTGGAAGGAATATCTGATTAAAAGGAAAAACGTTCTGTTCGAACCGATGGCTCTGGACAGAACGTTTCGTGATTCCCACAGGTATAGATCAAGTGGGGAATCCTTATAACTATTATGAAGTTACGCCAACAACGCTTGTTCCATTTTTCGTGATTTTGTACGTCAGCACATCTCCGTTCCAGAAATGGAACTTAAGCGTGACTTCACCATCATTGGTTTCATTGAAGAAGTTAGGTTTCAGCTCAATCACATTACGTTCGTAATCTGGGCTAAATGTGTAGGAGAATTCTTTGAACGAAGTCCAGTTCTGTGGACCGGCGTTTTCTCCGTTTGCATATGTTGCTTCCATCGTTGCCAGTTGGTTCCCATTAAACGTAGTCGGAATGGCAAATGCACTGGTTGTACCAGTTGCATCGTTCAACTTAGGTGTGTCATATTTAATAATATTGAAGTTCCAGTCAGCACCTTCGTTGAATCCAGCTGTGAGTGTGGCATTTACGCCCAAATCACCAGAGGCTGTCAATTTGGTCAACAGATTGGATTTTAACGTAAGTACATCTTTTTTGATCGTATAGTCTTTACCTCTTACAAGAGGGGTAGTGCCATTTTTCAACGAATTGAATTTGTTCCCATTCAGATTGAGTTTTACCTTCTTATCTTGAATGGCTTCATTTTGTTTAAGATATACGAGATCCGTTTCGGCTGTGGATGAGCGACCTGTCCAGCTGGCTTTCATGGTATCAAATAATTCCTGATCAGACCAAGTAAAACTTGTGCGATCGAAGTGTTGTCCGTTATCCCACAACATCGTTGTCATCTGTTTTTGGCGCAGATATTGTCCAACAAATTCGAAGAATTTCAGTTTTTCGCCTTGCTCAATGACACCTGTGTGCTGGTCAAACCCAAGCAAGCCATACTCACCAACGATAACTGGAATGCCTTTCGCTGTAAAAGCATTGTATACCCGATCAAAAGTGTCGGTAACGTCCTTCTGTACTTCCTCGTTATACTTGGTGTAACCTGCTATGTTCACACTGAATGGCCAGAACCCGTAGTAGTGAACGGTTGCAATAATATTGGTGTCATTCAATTTCTGAATGGTCTTATTCAGTTCATCCAGATCAGGTTGAGCGGAAGAGGTATGCATCGTTGGAAGCACAAGTGGACGTGTCTCGTTGTTTCCACCCGAAGTTCTTACGATCTTGTGAAAAGAAGTATTCAACTCGTCCAGCATGCGATATCCAATCGCTGCATCTGTTGTGCCGCCTTCAGAGAAACGTGGTTCGTTAACACTTTCGAACATAAGTTTATCGGATGCATCTTTGAATTTGTCCGCAATCTGAGTCCAAGCGGCGTTGTAACGTGCAAGCACGTTGTCATGGTCTTTCTCCATGTAACTGATCCAGCGCCAGGAATCATGGTGAAGATTGATCATGACGTAGAGATCCGCATCGAGGGCCCAGTTTACTACTTCTTGAACCCGATTCATGTAAGCGGAATCAATTGTGTAGTTGGGTGCGTCACCGATGTGGGCTTCCCAGGTCACAGGAATACGGATACTGTTGTAGCCCTCAGCAGCGATCGACTGAATTAGTTCCTTCGTAATGCGCGGGTTGCCCCAGGCTGTCTCATCTTCACCAACGGCGTCAAGAGAGTTACCCAGATTCCAGCCAGGCTCCATGGCGTTCACGTAGGTCTGCATTTTGCTTGGCGCGGCTGAGGTATTGGCCTGTTCGCTGTTGTCAGTTGCAGCTGAAGCCATAGCAGAGGAGAATAGAGATAGAATCAGGGCAGTCAAGAGCGTAAGAGATAAGACTGATTTGCGGTTTTTTTTCATTAATATAGTCTCCTTCGAATAGAGAATGGTTGAACATGAATAGCGGTTAAGCAGGGTGGAAATAGAGCTCAACGCAAACAAAAGTTCACTTGTCTAATGCTGGAATCACCACCGATTTATGTACTGAAAGCGTTTTCGTAATTTACTATATCATGATTTAATATTGGACAATACCTGCACAATTGGAATAAAAATCATGTGAAAATCAGTGATTTTGTCATATGAATAGATTGCGTAGTGAGCGTTTATTTCATTGGAAATGAAAATCATATGGTTGCTTTTGAATGATAATTAGATTTAAATACCCTGGGAGGGATCTAATATGAAGCTGGATGCACATCAACATTTTTGGGAATACAATGCCGCCGAGTACGGATGGATTGGCGAAGAGATGAAAGCCATTCGTCAATCTTTTCTTCCGGAAGATCTTGAACCTTTATTGGTGCAATCAGGACTGGATGGATGTATTGCGGTACAAGCCAGACAATCACTGACAGAAACCGAGTGGCTTCTGCAGTTGGCAGATCAGCATGAATGTATCAAAGGTGTTGTCGGATGGGTGGACCTTTGTTCGGATGAAGTTCGGAATCAGCTTGAATTGTTCGCGTCCAATCCGTATCTGAAGGGCGTACGTCATGTCATACAGGATGAACCTGATCTGAAGTATGTATTGAGAGAAGACTTTCAGCGCGGAATTTCATTGCTTAAGGAGTATGATTTGGCCTATGATCTGTTGGTGTCCAAGGAGCAACTGCCTTATGCCGTTGAACTGGTTAAGGCGTTTCCTGAACAGCGATTTGTACTTGATCATCTAGCCAAACCCGACATAAAATCAGGTATACTCTCACCCTGGAAAGAAGCGCTTGAGTCATTGGCCGCACAACCCAATGCGTACTGTAAACTTTCAGGGATGGTGACGGAAGCAGACTGGGCAAATTGGACTCCGAGCGACTTTACAGCCTATCTGAATATCGCCATAGAAGCCTTTGGTGCAGAACGGTTAATGTTCGGGTCCGACTGGCCCGTGAGCAACGTTTCAGCTACGTATTCTGAAGTATATGGTCTCATTATGAATCACATTAATGCCCTACCTATACTAGATCAACAGATGATTCTTGGCGGCACATGTGCTACGTTCTATCAAATATCGTAGTGGGCAATCCGAAGCTAAACCGGTTTCAAGAAGTTGACAACTGTTCTGATTCTTGCTAAAGTTTTATCCAATCCGCATAATCATGATCTGGGAATGTTACCGATATGGGCATAACCTGAGCTGGCTTGTTTACACGTAATCGTGTACCCAGGCTGGTTCGGGTTTTTTCTATTTTGTCTTTTTAATATTCTAACGATTTGAGCGGGTAGCTGAATTACATATTTGGAAGGAGAATGATGATGACGAATTTTAAGTTTCCTAAAGACTTTTTGTGGGGTGGAGCCATTGCTGCCAATCAGGCTGAGGGCGCGTATCTGGAAGATGGCAAAGGGCTGAGTATCGTTGACTTGCTGCCAACAGGAGAGAACCGCAGAAGCATTATGAAAGGCAATGTTCCAGCTTTTACGCCGCTTGCTACCGAGTTCTATCCTTCGCATGAAGCGATCGATTTTTATCACCGTTACCCTGAAGACATTGCTCTATTTGCCGAAATGGGATTCAAAGCACTGCGTGTCTCCATTGCCTGGGCACGAATTTTCCCGACAGGAGAAGATGCACAGCCAAATGAAGCCGGATTACAATTTTACGATAACCTATTTGATGAATTGTTGAAAAACGGCATTGAACCTGTGGTTACATTAGCTCACTTCGATGTGCCTGTGCATCTGATCGAGAAGTATGGCAGCTGGAGAAGTCGTGAACTGGTAACTCTTTTCGAGACTTACGCTACAACGGTATTCACTCGGTACAAAGACAAGGTGAAATACTGGATGACATTTAATGAGATCAACATGCTGTTACATCTTCCGTTCCTTGGGGCGGGGCTGGCGTTTAATGAAGGGGATAACATCAAGGAAATTCAATATCAGGCTGCTCACCACCAACTGGTTGCAAGTGCACTGGCAGTCAAGGCATGTCATGAGATTATTCCTGGTGCCATGATTGGGTGTATGCTCGCCGCAGGAAGCTTCTATCCGTATACTTGTAATCCGGAAGATGTGTTCCAGGGCATGGAAAAAGATAGAGAGTCCTATTTCTTCATCGATGTGCAGTCACGTGGGGAATATCCGGGTTATGCCAAACGTTTCTTCAAAGATCACGAGTTGAACATTGTTATGCAGCCGGGTGATGCGGAAATCTTGAAGAATCATACCGTAGATTATATCGGATTCAGTTATTATTCAAGTCGTACAACTAGTACCGATCCGGAAGTTATCAAAAATATGACCAGTGGTAATGTATTTGGCTCGGTAGCCAATCCATATCTGGCGAAGTCCGAGTGGGGCTGGACGATTGATCCCAAAGGATTCCGTATTACCGCCAATCAACTACATGATCGTTATCAGAAGCCGCTGTTTGTTGTTGAGAATGGATTTGGTGCCAATGACGAGGTTACACCGGAAGGTGAAGTGGATGATGCGTACCGGATTGACTACTTGAAACGACATGTAGCTGAAATGGGTGAGGCCATTCAGGATGGAGTGAACATCATCGGTTACACCAGCTGGGGACCTATTGATATTGTAAGTGCCTCCTCAGGTGAGATGAGAAAACGTTATGGCTACATTTACGTGGATCGTAATAATGAAGGTCAAGGTGAGCTGACACGACTGAAGAAGAAGAGTTTTGAGTGGTACAAAAATGTGATCGAATCCAACGGAACAAACTTGGGTGACGCGTAATTTATATTTTTCTGAATTAAAATGGTCTTGTACGGCAATAAAACATCGGAAGTTTCATCTATATAAATTGAACTAAACTTCTACACAAAACGGAGAGGACAGAAAAAAGCTGGGGATAACAGCGATCGGAAGGTTGTTCTGTCATCGTAGTAGTTAGTGTAAATATTCTCTAATTCAATTTATATAACCATGGGACTTCCGTTTGTCCCCGCATTGAAAGCGTTGACATATAGTCAGGTTCGCGCTATACTTGACGCAATTATATCGTTTCTGGGATTGTTACTACTCGAAGTAGGCAAAACCTAAGCACCAAAAAAAGCAGACCACCATGTCTTGTTTATTTTGTGATGCTTCAGGTTTTTTTTGTATGCCCAAAAGACGATGTATAACTGCCAAGAGAGTGGAACGTGACGGGGGGATTGAAGTGAAAATAGCAAAGGTTATCAACAATAACGTCATTAGCATCTATCAGGCGGATGGAGCAGAGCTTGTGGTGATGGGACGTGGGATTGCCTTTAAGAAAAAGCCGGGGGATAAAGTAGAAGAGACCCGCATCCAGAAAGTATTTGCATTGAAAAACAAACAAACTTCCGATAATTTCAAAATGTTGCTGCGGGAAGTTCCGATGGAACTGATTGAAATTGTGGAAGAGATTATCACTTATGCACGTGAGAATCTGGGCCGAAAGCTGAATGAGAACATCTATGTATCTCTTACAGATCATATTAACTTCGCCATCGAACGTTATCGGGAAGGCGTGGAGATTAAGAACGCATTAATGTGGGAGATCAAACAGTTGTACAAGTCCGAATTCGAACTCGGTCTGAGGACGCTGGAACAGATCAACACCCGAATGAATATTGAGCTTCCACCCGATGAAGCCGCTTTTATTGCTCTTCATATTGTTAACGCAGAGATGAACGAAGAAGTTATTACAACGATGAATATTACGAAGTTTATCCAGCAGATTATTAATATAGCGAAATATCATTTCAAAATGGAATTTGATGAGGACTCTCTCAGTTATTTTCGCTTTATCACACATCTGAAGTTCTTCTCCCAGCGTGTGCTCAGTGGTACGCATTACGACAACAACTATGATCATTTCTATGACATGATTAAGGAGAAACATCCGGATGCCGCAGCGTGCATGGAGAAAATTGAGTTGTTTGTCAAAAAAGAGTACAACCATGAGCTGACCAATGAAGAAAAGTTGTATCTGACGGTTCATATCGAACGAGTGGTTAATCGATAATATTTAAATGTTGACAAAAATGGTTTTATTATAATAATATGTGATTAACAGGAATTGAATACGATTTAACTGGGATTGTTACTGGTTATGCAGGCAAAACCTAAGTCATGAGAAGGTCAGGACCATTGTGTCCCCTTGCTCAAGGCTTAGGTTTTTTGCGTGCAAAAAAATCGGTAAGAGGCCTGTTTGAGAAAAAGTGGGGGTGCAGATCATGAGTCAAGAGAAACTGGCCAAAGAGATTGTAGAATTGGTTGGCGGTGAGAAAAATGTGGAATCGCTGGTTCATTGTGCAACACGATTACGGTTTGTATTGAAGGACGATGCCAAGGCAGACAAAGCCAAACTGGAGAAAACAGAAGGCATCATCGCAGTCAAAGAAAACGGAGGACAGTTTCAGGTGGTTGTTGGTAACAAGGTGCCTGAAGTCTATAGTGCCATTGGACAGATCAGTAACATTCTGGACGATTCGTCAGATAAAGAAAAACCTCGCAAAGCAGCCAAAGGGCTCGGGGGGATTATCGATATCATATCCAGCATCTTTGCACCACTTCTGGGTGTTATGGCGGGAGCCGGTATTCTAAAAGGGTTATTGTTGATTGCAAGCAATATTGGATGGCTGGAAACGACAGAAACAACATATACAATCCTGTATGCAGCAGCAGATAGTCTCTTTTATTTCCTGCCTCTGTTGTTAGCGGTTACAACAGCACGTAAATTCCAAGGAAATATGTTTGTCGCGATGACGATTGCAGGAGCGCTAATCTATCCGTCCATCGTCGCGTTGAAATCAGAGGGAACACCAACGGATTTCTTCGGTATCCCTGTCATTTTGATGAACTATTCATCTACAGTTATTCCTATCATTTTAGCTGTCATTGTCATGAGCAAGTTGGAGAAATTCTTTAATAAAACACTTCACGATAGTGTGAAAAACTTTGTTACGCCATTATTTTTGCTAGTGATTATGGTACCTCTGACACTGTTGGTATTCGGACCATTTGGCGTATATGTAGGTAATGGAATTGCAGCCGGGCTTGTTGCCGCTTTTGGATTCAGTCCATTGCTGGCTGGAGCTGTTATGGGTGCAAGCTGGCAGCTGCTCGTTATATTCGGAATACACTGGGGTCTGATCCCAGTATTTATCAACAACGTTGCAGTGTATGGACAGGATGGGGTTAAACCGGCTGCGACAGCTTCGATCTTTGCCCAAACAGGTGCTGCTTTTGGGGTTATGTTGAAAACCAAGAATAAAAAACTGAAAACATTGGCGGGATCATCCACGTTGACGGCTTTGTTCGGTATTACGGAACCGGCCATCTATGGGGTAACATTACCACTGAAACGTCCATTCATTGCAGGAGTTATCGGTGGTGCAGTTGGTGGAGCTATCATTGGTCAAGCGGGCACATTGGCATTTGCATCTGGCGCACCGGGACTACTGACCTTGCCAATCTTCTACGGACCAGGCGGACAAGGTTTCCCAGGATTGATTCTGGGTATCGTAGTATCGTTTGTTGTTTCGGCTGTACTGACGTACATCATGGGCTTCAAAGATCCGGTTGAAGAAGAAACAAAATCCGAATCTACGACATCCGCTCAGCAATCTGTTCGTGCAACGAATGCTTCGGACGAAAATGTATTTAGCCCAATCGAAGGAACGATTGTTGAATTGTCGGAAGTTCCAGATCCGGCCTTTGCATCGGGAGCAATGGGTAAAGGGATTGCGATTGAGCCAACTGTGGGCAGAGTTGTAGCGCCTTTTGACGGCACAGTTACCGTTGCATTCAAGAAAAAACATGCCTTGGCTGTAGTATCAGACACCGGTGCTGAGATATTGGTTCACGTGGGAGTTGATACCGTTAAATTGGACGGACAGCATTTTGTCTCCCATATCAAGGAAGGCGATCGGGTCCAAGCGGGAGATCTGTTGCTTGAGTTCGATATTGCACAGATTAAGGCTGCTGGTTATCATACGGTGACACCTATTATTGTAACCAACTCAGCCAACTACGAAGAAGTGATTCCGCAGGCTACAGGTCGGGTTAGTAGCCAAGAGCTTCTATTAAAGTTAAGTAGCGGTAATGTTCAGGAACAAAAGTAGATTGATGTACTAATCTGATGGCTAGTGTTTTCATCATTCCGTTGACATGGTGGAATTGGAAAATTATAATTGGAATTGTACATCTATACATGATAATGAAAGGTGGATTATTGAACATGACACATGCGATGAGACTGCGCTTCCTTCCTTTGAATCGGTAATTGAATACGTTCAAAGGCTCTGACTATTGGTTCAGAGTAAACGGGATCAGTCTGTCATTTTCAATCATCCTGACCTTAAAATAAGTGTTATACTCGCTTTCCCGTTTACGTTGAATCACAGGCCGTGGCCTGTGATTCTTTGTTTTTCTTCTGATTATCTTAATCAGTTAAATAATTAGGTAAAGGCGCTCAATACAGACTACTGGAGGTAACCGCTATGATGACGTTACTGTTCTATTGATACGAGCTGGCACGATAAGCTCGTATCGATAGAAGTGTGCTTCGCTATCGATACGAAATAAATCTTATTTCGGAGGTAGCGAATATGGAAAAGATATGTTTTGAATTAGAACAGGTTGAGATGACCTATATGGATAAAGTAATACTGAACATTGAGCGACTGGCTGTGCATCAACTGGATCGCATTGGTGTAGTAGGTGGTAATGGTCAGGGTAAAAGTACATTGTTGAAACTCATTGCGGGGCAGATCCAACCAACAGCCGGAAAGATAAAACGTCATGCTGAGTTTGGTTATTTGGAACAAGTGGAACCACCCCAGTCTAACGAAAGTATCGAAGTTGACGGGGCTTTACTCAGTAAATTAGCGATTCTTCAACATGATAAAGCATGGAGTGGCGGAGAACAGACCCGTCTAAAACTGGCTCAAATGTTCACTCATTATCATGAAGTACTGTTACTGGATGAACCAACGACACACCTGGATCAAGCGGGCATTACATTTTTACTGGATGAATTGCGTTATTATTATGGGGCGCTTGTGCTGATCAGTCATGATCGTGCGGTTCTGGATGAACTGGTGACCACGATCTGGGAAATTCATCAAGGTGAGGTTCGCGTATATTCCGGCAACTATAGTGATTATCAGGCACAGAAGAGGCTGGAGCGTGAACAACAAAACCAGGCCCATGAACAGTTTTCTAAAGAGAAAAGACGATTGGAGCTGGCCGCGCGGGAAAAGATGAAGAAAGCCGAGAAAATAACGCAGGCCGGAAGCATGTCCAAAAAAGAATCCAAGGCAAAAACAAACCGTATGGTTGAAACAAAATCCAAAGGCACCAGTCAAAAAGCGGTGCACCGCGCAGCCAAAGCGATTGAACAGCGGATGCAACAACTTCACGAGGTAAAAGCGGTGCAAGAGGATCGTCCTATAATCTTCCGTCAGCCAAAGACACTGGAGCTGCACAACCGATTTCCGATTATGGCAGATCGCCTTACACTTGAGGTGGATGGAAACATATTGTTGGAGGATGTAAGTTTTCAAATTCCATTAAAACAAAAAATAGCGATAACCGGAGCCAATGGCAGTGGGAAAAGCACATTGCTTAACCATGTTTTCCATGTGGGAGATCAGATCACAATGTCTCCAAAAGCAAAGCTCGGTTATTTTCAGCAAATGAGCTATCGTTTCACGACAAAAGAGACCGTATTACAATTCCTGAAAAATCGTTCGGAATATGAGGAATCTGAGCTGAGAAGTGCGTTGCATGCGATGCAGTTTACAGGTAATGACTTGCTGAAGAATGTTGGGACATTAAGTGGAGGAGAAGCGATTCGTCTTCAATTATGTCACTTATTTCTTGGACAATATAACATTCTATTGTTGGATGAGCCGACGAACTTTCTTGATATGCATGCATTGGAAGCATTGGAGCGTTTTATTAAGGTGTATGAAGGAACGATTCTGTATGTATCTCATGATCAGAGGTTTATTGAAAATACAGCGGATCAACAATTTCAGATTACAGAGCGTCAATTAATTCAGGTGAATATATAAGTTGAACTTAAGAAGATTTACACGGATCACTCCGATGATAGAATAACCTTCGAGGAAGAGAAGTAACGAAAACCGCCAAAGTGATTTTGGCGGTTTCGTCGTTTTCAAAGATAGGCAGATTAGTTACCTTATGTAGCTTCTATTAAGAATTCGCCTTTATAACCGTGGAATGCATGTTACCTGTGAGACGTTGAGGGGGGAAAACCATGCGCACTGGCGCAATGATGATGGCAGCAAATACAGCCTTGATCAGATCCCCAATTATGTAAGGATAAAACCCTTGAATCATGGCCTCAGGTAGGTCCATTTTGTAAGCATAAGCAAGCCAAGGGACGCCCGATACATACACGAGCAGTGAACCAAATAGTTCAAATACAACAAAAGCGAGCATGAATCCTGTGACACCTTTGATGTTGATTCGTGCAAGTAACAGTCCAATTAATAATGCGGAGATCGGCCACATCATCACATATCCTCCGGTAGGTCCAAGCAGTACTGCAAGTCCTCCGGTCCCGTGTAGCAAGGGGAATCCAAGAGCGGTGAGCAGAACAACCATCGTGACACTTAGAAAACCATAGAGTGGACCAAGTAATCCTCCGGCCAGCATGACAGCCAAAGTTTGTAATGTTATCGGTACTGGGGAGAAGCCAATGGGAATGCTTATGTAACCAAAAAGTACTAAAATTGCGGCCATAAGTGCGCTGAATACAATGCCTCGCAAAGATAATTTCATGTTTGAACAATCCTCTCCATTTTGGTAATATGATTGTTAACCAATTATATAAATGTGGTTAACGATTAGGATCGTACCACATAACAATAGAAAGGGAAAGGACTAATTTACGATGCAAGGCAACCTGCCTATAATTACATTAGAAGATGTTCGAGTGCATTATGCTTCCGAAGGTAGTCAGGTGAGGAAAGCACTGGACGGGGTTTCACTTACGCTGCACCAAGGAGAATGGATTAGTATTGTAGGAGCGAATGGCAGTGGGAAAAGCACACTTGCTGGACTACTGATCGGTTTCATTCCGCTATCGGGAGGGGTACGGAATATCTCGGATGAAATTACCGTTCGGGGCGTACTGCAGCAACCGGATGCTCAGGTACTTGGCGATACGATTGAAGAGGAGTTTCATTTTGCGCTGTCACCATTGATGGAATCTGTAGAAGAGCAATTGGAGCACAGGCAAGATGCATTACATACCGTAGGACTTCAATATCCCCCGGAGAAGGCGGTCTCACAATTATCCGGGGGACAGAAACAACTGCTTAATATTGCTGTAGCGCTCGCAGCCAAACCGGATATATTGATTCTGGATGAGCCAACAGCCATGCTTGATCCGGGAGCAAGAGACCGTATCGAGGCCATCGTTCAGAAGATTACCCAGCGGGGGACAACGGTGATCTGGATTACACACCATCTGGAGGAAGCAACCCTGTGTGATCGAATCATTGCTATGGAGAGGGGACGTTGTGTGTACAACGGGACGCCGGAGTCCTTTTTCTATGAAACAGAGTTGAATGAGAAGGCTACTCGGGAAAATGTACAGCTATCTCCCTGTGAACGGTTAGGATTGGACCCTCCTTTTACTGTAAAAACTGCGTTATTGCTCAAGCAAAAAGATATGATGCCAGAAGCCATGCCACTGCGACCTGAGCAACTGGCCAAGGAGGTCGCACGTTGGAGATCGAGCTAACCAATATACGTATAGAAGCATCGGCATCGGGCAAACGTGCACTGCTTGAAGATGTAAGTGTACAGTTGAACAGTGGGGAAATCACCTTGCTGCTGGGCTGTACGGGTTCAGGAAAAACGACTTTACTACAGACGTTGGCTGGTCTAAGACCGCCCGATACTGGAAGTATCACATTGGATGGCACTCCTTTCTGGAAAGAAGGAAAAGTGCCGCAGTCGATTTTATTGCAAATGGGACTATTGTTTCAATTTCCGGAACAACAACTGTTTGCCCGAAGTATTCAGCGTGAATTCTCATATTCTCTGCGTCCCTATCGACTTTCAGAGAAACAGCAACAAGAGCAGATCACAAAAGCACTGAACGAATGGGACCCGCCAGTATCCTCGGAGTTGGACCGACGTTTTCATCTGGACAGGTCGCCATTTGCTCTAAGTGGGGGAGAGAAGCGCAGGCTAGGTCTTGCTCTCGGAAGTGTGACCAATCCACACTGGCTTCTGCTGGATGAGCCAAGCGCCGGGTTGGAAGCGCAAAGTGTCGGGCTTTTGCTGGATGTACTGGAGCAACATCGTCTGGCAGGTGGTGGGGGCGTGGTAGCAACCCATGATCTGGATACATTTTTGCCTTGTGCGGATCGAGTATTATTGTTGCAGGAAGGCCGTCTAATCGCCGATCTTACTCCGAGAGAACTTCACAAAAGGCCTGAACTGCTGGAGCAGACAGGGATTGGACTGCCACCATCGATGAGACTGGTACAGCAGTTTAGAGCAGCGGGTCTTGAGCTGCCTTTGACCGCGATGACGCCAGAGGAGATGGCTGAAAGTATTGTTCATTCCACGTCAGTTAAGGTGGGGATTCAGAACGAATTGAAAGAAGCATCAGCGACGGTAACGATGGAAGTCAAGAGCGATGTAATGAAATATGAAAAAGAAGTACTGATGCTATCGTCCATTAAAACGGAAGATGATCCAAAGCTTCTTCCGAACACCTTGACTCATTCAGGCGGATTATATGGCATTATGGACCCGCGTCTGAAATGGATTTTGTATATTTTGCTGGTCACCGCAGCTATGCTTCAACAGCGATGGCTGGGATTGACGTTAGCACTGGTGCCGGTAGCAGCAGCACTTGCCGTGCTCCCGCGTCAGACTTTGGCTGGATGTATGAAGTTAATGAAGCCATTATTATTCTTTTTCATCATATCAACGGCGTTATCTGGGACAACTCTTTCAACAGAGGGAGGAGGTCTGCACTTTGGCTTTTCCCTGATGCAGGCGGAGGGTACTTTGCTGAATGTGTATCGTTTGTTTATCGTCACATTGGCAAGCCTTTGGTTTTCGTTGACGACACCTTATGGGCGAATGGTAGAAGGGCTTAACTGGGTACTCGGTATCGGTAAAAAGATCAGGTTGCCCGTAGCTTCGTTTGCTCTTGCTGTATCGTTAATCTTTCGGTTTATCCCGATGATCTGGAGTGAGTGGCAGCGATTCTCACTGATCGTGCGGGCACGTGGAAAGGCGGCTTTAAGACCAAATACCGTTCGAATTCGTGACCTGGGTCCGATGGTGATTCCCTTGTTAATGGCACTGTTCCAACGTGCGGAGGATATGACCATTGCGATGGAAATGCGTAAAGTTAGAGAGCACTCTACGCTCGGAGGACGTTCATCATTATTGGTATGGTCCAAACGTGATACCTGGATTAGCCTCGCTGGCCTCATTGTTTTTGTACTTTTAATATGGATTCGCTAATGGTGATGGCGATGATTAACGTGATTAATCCGGTGATGAATAAGACGATGGATTAGAACCATAAACGCAGTGTTTTCCAAAGATCATGCATAAATGCGTTTGTCCTCGCTCACAATAAGTGGACGTTGGTCATCTGAAGTTGATCAGGAGGGATAAACGATGAAAGATAAGTTTTTGCGTGAAGAACGGCAAGAATATACCGATGTGTCTACGGTGGAGTCGCAGCGAAACGATATCACACTCGAAGAATTCCCGGAGGGCCCTTACGGTTCATCTTTACTATCCGAGTCTCTTGGGAAAAGTTCTCCGTGGCGGGTGGACCAGCGGTCTGCACATCGTTTTGATTATGAAAATCATGAGCTTCACGAGGGAGACGTACGGGATTATCCAGGTCAGGATGTTTTTGACGAAACGGTTCCGGACAACTTATCCAAGCCTCAATATACGGAAGAATCGTAATGAGATTTTGATATAAAATAGAGCGTAGCCTCCAACAGGTTTTTCCTGTTCGGGGGTTATTTTCGTTGTGTTTAATGAAAACAAATCTCCTCCAATTCCACAATATGGGTTATTATATTTGTAACTCGAAGTAAAAATTTGGTTGAATATGCGGGGGGGACTTGGAATGAGAGAGATCGATTATAGTCAGTATTTCTGGCAGGATGATAAGATCAGACTACGTGCTTTGCGTGAAGAAGATTGGGAGGATCATTATTATAACCGCTTTGATACACCTGCCCGTCGGTTATTGGAGTGTGCAGTAGAGTTGCCGCCAACCCATGTTGAAGCGAAGAGTTTCACGGAAAACTTCTCTGATTTTTCTTTAACCAAAGGAAGGATCATGTTTACAATTGTAAATATGGATGGTGAAAATGTCGGAGGTGTGAATCTGAACAGCATTGATGAAAGGAACGGTACCTTTAGCATTGGCATTCAAATTGACAGGGATCATCGAGGAAAAGGATACGGGACCAGAGCCGTTCGAATCTTGTTGAAGTATGCCTTCTTCGAGCGCAGGCTCAACAAATTTAATGATTATGTACTCCAAGGAAATGAACCTTCCGCAGCGATGATGAGAAAACTTGGATGTGTTCAGGAAGGTGTGCGTCGCCAAGTGATCTATACGGATGGAAAATACCAGGATCTGATCCTCTTTGGATTAACCAAAGATGAGTTTATAGAAAAAGATGGCCTTGTTTGAAGTAAAGCTAATAAGCTGAAATTAAGTGTGTAGTAGGAGGAATTATGAAGCAACTCATACAAACTGATGAATTAATCATCGATTGCAAGGATATTTATTTGCGTGAGTATAGAACTGAGGATTTGGAAAAACTGCAAGAAATTACGTGGCAACCTGAGGTGTATGAATTCCTACCGGGATGGAACGCTACAATTGAAGAGAGGACCCTGTGGCTGACTGAATATGAAATCCCTGAGAATCAGCGTTTTAAACAAGCAGTGATGGCGGGAGGGGATATTGGAGAGTTATGTTTACGTATGGCTATCGTACTCAAAGAAAATGATGAGTTCATAGGATGGTGCTGCTCAGGCATTAAGGACGAACTGCCAGCACCCAATCGGGAGATTATGTACGGTATTTCGAAACACTTCAGAAATCGTGGTTACACCACGCAGGCGCTCAAAGGAATGACGGAGTATTTGTTTGAACATACAAACGTGGAAGTGTTAAATGCCATCGCTTTGACTACCAATCCAGCATCTAATAAGGTGATACAGAAATGTAATTTTGAACGGGTCAGCTCGATCGAGATCGAGGATGAAAAGTATAACCATTACCGCCTGCGTAAGGGCGAAGATCATTTTTGATTGAACTTTTAACCTCATTGTAATTCGCTATAAGTTTCAACATTTCAGATCAGGTTAGACAGTTAATGCTGGCTGCCTGATTTTTTCTGTCATTTAGTTTATAGGACAAGGTTTCTGTTAATAATTTTCCCCTCGATAATAGCGCTCCAGTTTGTTATCCAAATGAACAAGCTGCGCTTTTTTCTCCTCAATATCATTCAGCAACTTTTGCTTTTGATCCTCAATCAGCTTGGTTCTTTCCTTCAAAGTGGAGGTTCCTTCATTGACCTGATCATAATACTTTTTGATGTCTTCCACACTCATCCCGGTTTCGCGAAGGCATTTGATAAAAACCAGCCAGTTCAGATCATCCTCCAAATAAAGACGGTTATTCTGATCATTTCGTGCAGCAGGTTTCAGCAGTCCCTTTCTTTCATAAAAGCGGATCGCTCCAATGGAGATTTCAACTTTTTTTGCTACTTCTCCAATCGTTAACATGTTAATCCCCCTTTTTATAAAAATAATTTGACCTACACTAAGTGTAGCATAGTAACTTATACATTGTTAAATATAAATCAAATTATGGAAAGAAGGATTCGCATGAAAAAGACTGTCTTTGTAACCGGAGCGAATAAAGGAATTGGATATGAAATCGTAAAGCAGTTGGGTGAAGCAGGTTGGAAAGTTATCCTCGGCGCACGTAGTGTTGAACGGGTTGAAAGAGCTGTTTCAGAATTAACTTCCAAGGGGTTAGATGTAGAATTTGTACAGATCGACATGTGCGACTTGAAGAGCATTGAGCAGGCAGCCGATACGATTCACAAGAGTTATCCTGCAATAAATCTTCTGATCAATAACGCGGGTATGCCGGGTGCTTTCTCTCATTCCTTTACGGATACAAAAGAGGAGGATCTACGGAACGCCTTTGAAGTGAACTTTTTCGGCACCTTCCGTTTGAATCAGCGGTTGTTCCCATTAATCAAAGATAATGAAGGCACAATCATTAATGTATCAACTGACATGGCTTCTCTGGACCATATGCAAAATGCGGAATTTACTTTAAATGCCTTCGACTATAATTCATCCAAAACGGCCAACAGTGCCATGACACTTTCGATGGCTTATGAAGTGAAAAACAGCAGGGCGCAAGTCTTTGCAGTAACGCCCGGATTCACATCAACAGATCTTAATGGCAATGCCGAAGGTGGTAAATCAAAAGAAGCCGGCGCTGCGATTATCGTGGGTTATGCGACGGATGGTAAACGCCATAACGGAGAATTCCTAGATGAAAATGGCGTATACCCTTGGTAATCCAACGTTCGTACTGGATGATCTTGTTCCCCGGATGATAGCGGAAAGTTAGATGAAGTATTGGCGTGGTTCCGTTACTTAGATATCAAGGAATATGAGAATACAACGTCGAATAAAAAAATGATAGTTTATCTTGTTTGTATGCTGTAAATGAAACAAACACCAAACGTAGACGAACATCTTTTTTGTACTAAGTTAACAGAGCATGTACTATAAATCCTGTCTCTAACAAGCGTATCAATCGGAGGTATATATTTAATGGAGGTTTCACTATATAAAGCAGATTTAAAAGATGCAGTGACTATTCATGAAATGAAAGTCAAAGCATTTATGCCCTTATTGGAAAAATATCAGGATTTTGCAACAAGCCCCGCCAATGAAACCGTAGAAAGAATTATTACTCAAATCAATCAATCTTTCACAGATTATTTCATAATTCATCATTTTGAGGTTGCTGTTGGTGGAATCAGAGTAGTGAAAAAAGATAATCATATCTATAGTATTAGCCCAATTTTTATACTGCCAGAACATCAAGGAAAAGGAATTGCTCAAAAAGTCTTTACAATGGTTGAGCAGATATATGATGATGCAAAGTCATGGAAATTAGGTACCATCTTACAAGAGAAAGGGAACTGTTATTTGTATGAAAAGATAGGCTACAAAAAAACGGGTGCAACAAAAGCAATTAACGACAAAATGACAATGGTATTTTATGAAAAGCATATATAAGCTTCAAATCCTTGAATAAGACGTCTCAGATTCGTTAGCCTGAAAGCGCGAAAGGCTGAAACCAACTGGGTTACTACTCTATACTCTATTAATCAGATACAAAAAGAATCCCCCTTTCATTCCTCAACCGAAATGAGTGGGGGATTCGTCATGCAATGAGAAAGCCGAAATTAAAATAGAAGAAAAGCATCGTTTGGAGAGTTTGACTAGAGCATGAGTAATGATCAAGTAGATCTTACGTAGAGCTGCTTATAGCCAAATTATACCTACTTGCAGCCGACGCTCTATTTAGACATCTGCCTTATACAGCGGGATCAAAATCATAAATTCAGTTCCTGAGCCTACCTGACTTCGTACAGTAATTTTCCCACCATACGACTCCACAATCGAGCGGGTAATGGCTAGACCGAGGCCTGCGCCACCTTGTTTGCGCGAACGAGAACTGCTTGTGCGGTAAAATCGCTCAAAGATATGGGGCAGATGTTCAGGTTCAATGCCTGTGCCGTTATCTTTTACTGACAATTCAGCCTTATGGTGCGTGGCATACAACGTTATGGAGATGGCTCCATGCTCTGGATCGGTGTGCTGCACCGCATTATGGAACAGATTCAACACCACCTGTTTCACCTTGTAAGCGTCAGCCAGTACATATACTTCAGCCGTCAAATCGAGATGAATGGATCTTTGCTGAGCCATCATGGCAAGTTGTGGCTGCATTTCAAGCAGCAGACTGTCCAGCTGAATGACCTCCCGCTCCTGCTTTGGAGCCTGATCGAGCTTGGTTAGTAACAGCAAATCTTCAACCAGCTTGTTAATTCGTACGGATTCACCGTGCATGCTGTCCAGCGCTTTATACAATTGATCTTGATTGGTCGCTGCACCCCGCTGTAGAACTTCAATGAAACCGTGAATGGAGGTGAGCGGGGTACGAAGCTCATGAGAAGCATCAGACAAGAAACGCTGCATCTGCTCTTTCGATTCCCGCTCCGCTTCAAACGAATTCTCCAGTCTTTCAAGCATGCCATTAAATGAAACTGCGAGCTGATCCACTTCTTCTTGTCCCTGAACGACGGGAAGCCGTTCTGCGAGGCTGCCTGCGTCGATCTGCTGTACTTTATTCACCATGTTGGACAGGGGAACCAGCGTCCGGCGTAATACCTTGGTGTATAGAATCAGACCGGCTACCATGGCCAACAGCGATAACATGATGAAGATCAGGAGCTGTTTAATAATCAAGTCTCTCAGTGGCTTTGTAGCCGTGCCCATCTGCACCATTGGTAAACCACGATTGCGTGGACCGGGTGAAGCAAATACAATCAATTGCTCATTCCCTTGGCTATCCGTGACGATCCGATAGGGAATGTGTTTTTGTTCTTTCAACTCATCTGTAATGTCCTGATATTCAACGGTTGATAGTTGAGGGGCTTTCAGACCGTCTTCCCCAAAAACATCCTCGAACGTACCTTGGTTATCAAACAGGGCTAGTGAACGGTCAGGAATAAACAACACCCGATTACCAGACCCGTTTCCTACCTGTCCACCAAAAGGATTGTTGGAAGAGCCGTTACGTGACTGGATACCGAGCCAAACCGGGGGCATGGACATGAGCTGTTCTTCCATGGTTTTTGCCTGATTCCGGTAGAGAAAGCTTTCCATGATCCAGAATTGCAGAATACCGATTAACAATAACAGCCCAGCAAGCACGAACAGAGAACGTGAGAGCAATTGAGAACGTAATGAACGAGGCCATATCCAGTGGTGGAGACGTCTTATACGAAGTTTATTTTTCTTAGGCAGCGAGTTCATCAGAGATCCACCCTGTACCCGACACCCCGAAGCGTACGAATGAGTTTATGCTCTTTATCCCCGAGTTTGTCGCGCAAGGAACGAACGTAAACCTCCACAATATTTTCTTCCCCGCCAAAATCATACCCCCAAACCCGGCTCAGAATGGTCGCTTTGCTAAGTACAATTCCATGATTAAGCACAATAAATTTTAACAGTTCGTATTCGGTAGGAGATAACTCCAAGACCTGATTCTGATAGGTGATTTCTTTGCGCTGATCATCAATTCGGAAGGGACCGTGTGTGACGGCTCCTATTAATAAAGGAAATTGATTCCGCAGTCTGGCCTGAATCCGGGCGAGCAGCTCATCAAAGGCAAAGGGTTTGATCATGTAATCATCAGCACCTAGCCAAAGGCCCTTAACCCGATTCTCGACTTCGTCCTTCGCTGTCAGCATAATTACGCCAACCTCGGCACCGGTCTTACGTAGACGCTCGACCACTTCGAATCCATCCATCTCTGGCATCATGACATCCAGAATAGCCATATGTGGCTTGAATTCAAGCGCCAACTCAAGCGCAGCGGCTCCATCGGGTGCGGTGCGCACATCAAAGCCCTCATTGCTTAATCCAAGCTCTAGAAATTGTAAAATATGTGGTTCATCATCAGCCAATAGTATTTTAATTCCGCTGCTAAGCTTCATAATGTGCTTTCTCTCCTTGCCCGTTTCATCTAGACTTCTCCCTCACTTCGGAGGGACTGTATGTAGTATTATCGCTTGCCAAACTGAAATTTAGCTGAAAGGATTGTGAATTATCCTCAGACAACATTCAGCGGGCACTCATCCCAGCTTTATTTTGGCATGTCACAATACTAGACATGAAGAACTTTGAAGGAGTGATTAACATTGAATAACATCAAAAGAAGGATGGATCTTGTCCTTCTGCCGATTGTATTACTGGCGGCATTTCTGAATGGGTACGGCATCTGGAACGATCAATATGCCAATTCCTATTATACGACTGCCGTTGGGAGTATGCTCAGCAACTTCCATAACTTTTTCTATGCTTCACTCGACTCGGCAGGCTCGGTCACTGTAGATAAACCACCTGTTGTCTTCTGGATCCAGACGGCCTTTGCCTATGTCTTCGGATTGCACGGATGGAGCGTTATTTTGCCGCAGGTATTAGCGGGAATCGGTTCGGTGCTCCTGATCTATTTCATGGTGAAACCTACATATGGTCTTGCAGCAGCACGAATCTCGGCACTTGTGCTGGCGACTGTGCCTGTCGTGGCGGCAGTCAGCCGGACCAACAATATTGACAGCATGTTGGTGTTTACACTACTGCTGGGTTCATGGTTTTTGTTCAAAGGTAGCAAACAAGGCAGTACTTGGCGCATTCTGGTTGCTTTTGGGTTAATAGGCGTAGCCTTTAATATGAAAATGCTTCAAGCCTACATGATTCTCCCGGCTTTTTACTTGTTCTATCTGCTCGCATTTCAGGCGAAATGGAGAAGGAAGATCATCCTGCTGATCGGCAGCACGGCGGTTCTGGCGGTCGTTTCTTTATCCTGGGCGGTCACAGTGGATTCTATCCCCGAAGACGAGCGGCCTTATATCGGCAGCAGTGAGACAAACTCAGTCATGGAACTCGCCTTTGGATACAATGGACTGGCTCGCCTAACGGGTCAGCAGAATACTGCAGGTAACGCAGGTATGCCAAATGGTATGGGACAGGGAAATAATCGTGGCAATCGAGGAGACTTGTCTTCAGGTCCTAATCAGACAGACAGTGGTGTTCCTGGCGCTGGGCAAGATGTCAATGCACCGGATAACGATAATATGAATGGTTCGAACGGCTTGAACGCCATGGGTGGCATGAATGGTTCGAATGGCAATTTCCCGAACAGGCAGATGCCAAATGATATGGAAATGCCAAACGGAAGAGATTTCGGCGGAGGCATGGGCGGAATGTTTGGTACGGGGGAGAAAGGTCCTCTGCGTCTGTTCCAGACTGAACTGTCAGGCCAAGCTAGCTGGCTTCTGCCAGTTGTGCTGCTTGGATGCATTGCCATATTTGCAGGATTAAGACGGAGAAATATAACCAACAAGCACAAGGAAGCCTTGTTCTGGCTGACCTGGCTGCTTCCCGTTGCTGCCTTTTTCAGTGTAGCAGGTTTCTTCCATCAGTATTATCTGATTATGCTTGCACCTCCAATTGCGGCGCTGACTGGCGCAGGATTTGTAGCGATGTGGAAATCATATCGTGATCGCAATGGCTGGCAGGCATGGTTGCTTCCGGTGTCCGTGCTGCTGACGACCCTGTTTGGCTGGTATATCATGCAGGCGTATAACGATACGATTGGTGCAGGCTGGTCCATTAGTGAATTGATCGCAGGCATTCTGGTCACGGTCATCCTTGTCGGTATGCTTCATCGCACACATCGATGGAAACAGGGCTTTATTATCGCAGGATTCATGGCGATGCTGATCGGTCCAATCTACTGGGCATTCACCCCAATTACTTATGGTGGCAACAGCATGATTCCGGCAGCAGGACCTACTGGCTCCAATGGTATGTTTGGTGGAGCAGGAATGAGCATGCCGATGGGTAAGGGTGCAGGAGACACAGAAATGCCTGCAATTGGTGGCCGTGGCGGAATGGGTAATCGTAACGAAGAAGTGGATACAGCTACACTGAATTATCTGAAAGAGCACAATACAGGCGAAACGTATCTCTTCGCCACTACGGACTATAATCAGGCAGCACCTTATATCATCGATGAAAGAGCAGGGGTCATTACACTTGGAGGTTTCTCCGGCTCAGACCCGGTGTACACAACAGAGGAACTTGAGCAACTTGTCAAGAGCGGGCAAGTGAAATACTTCATGGTTGGTGGCATGGGTGGACGTGGAGGGAACTCGGATATTAGCGATTGGATCAAGGAACACGGAACCGAGATTCCAACGTCAGAATGGAAGACAGGTACCGACAGCGGATCCATGGATAACGGTGACACGGAGAATGAAGCTGGACTTGGATTTGGATTCGGGTTCGGATTTGGCGGACAGACCACCTTGTACGAAGTGAAATTGTAGCTATATAAATTGAACTTATCATTTACACGATAACGGAGAGGACAGAAAAAACCTGAAAAAGCGAAGCGTTCGCCTTTATCTCCGGATTTTCCCTTAGGAAAAGGGAATCAAAAAAATCTGGGGATAACAGCGATTGGAAGGTTGGTCTGTCATCGAAGTGTACAGTGTAAATATTCTTTAGTTCAATTTGTATAGAATAAAAATCTCGAACGAAGTCCATTGGAAAAGGGAGGGGACAAACATGGCTCACGCGTACCGATACAGCATTATTATTCCCATGTATAACGAAGAAGCGGTGATCGAGGAGACTTATCGGCGTCTGAAGAAGGTCATGGGCAGCACAGGAGAGAGTTATGAACTGTTGTTTGTTAATGATGGCAGCGTGGATCGAAGTGCACAGATGATCCGTGATTACGCCCGTTGGGACGAGAGTGTGAAGCTGATAGATTTTGCCCGTAACTTCGGACATCAAATTGCGATAACAGCTGGTATGGATTATGCAGTGGGGGATGCGGTGGTTATTATTGATGCGGATCTGCAGGACCCTCCCGAACTGATACTGGATATGATCGCCAAATGGAAAGAGGGCTATGAAGTCATATATGCCCGTCGCACCAGACGAAGTGGGGAAACTCGCTTTAAGAAATGGTCGGCGAGTCTGTTCTATCGTGTACTTCGTGCTTCAACGGATACGGATATCCCGGTAGACACCGGAGATTTTCGCCTGATTGACCGCAAAGTATGTGATGAGATGAAACGTCTTCCGGAGAAAAACCGATTTGTGCGGGGGTTGGTCAGTTGGGTCGGATTTCGTCAGACTGCGATTGAATATGAACGTGATGAACGTCTGGCAGGTGAAACAAAATATCCGCTGAAACGCATGTTGAAACTAAGCCTGGACGGCATTACTTCATTTTCGTATAAACCGCTCAAGCTCGCAGGTTATGTAGGTGCGATCCTGTCGGTTGGTGGATTCATCTATATGTTAACGGTTATTATTTCGGCCATCTTTACGGATTCAACGATTAAGGGATGGCCATCCATTGTGAGTATCATGCTGATCTTTAACGGATTCATCCTGATCATGCTGGGCATTCTGGGCGAGTACGTGGGCCGCATCTATGATGAGACCAAGGCGCGTCCGCTATACATTGTGAGAGATGTGGTGCAGGCCGAGGGCCAGCAAGCAAAATCCCAATTGACAGTCCGAGTTGCTCATCATGACTAAGCGTCTGGTGACACTCTTCAAGTTCGGTATTGTGGGTGTTGCAAATACGACAGTGGATGCGGTGGTGTTTGCTTTACTTGCGGTGGTCGGTGTACCGGTTCTGATGGCTCAAGTAATCTCGTACAGCTGCGGTGTTGCGAACAGTTATTGGCTGAACGGCAGGTGGACTTTTCGAGATACGGCACGAGGAGGTGGCGATAGAGCGAAACTTATTCGTTTTCTAATCACTAATCTTATCGTTCTCGCGTTATCCGCTCTCATACTGATGACTTTGCAAGATATGCTGGGTTGGAGTCTCGTGATGAGTAAAATCCTGGCGACCTTGATGGGGATGGTTCTGAACTATATGGCCAGCAGATATTGGGTGTTTCGTATCGCTACTTAGCTGCCCACAGCGTGCAATATTGGTTATAAGAAGCAAATGAAAGGAGTCTATTATGATATGCGAATTAAAAAAGCAGTTATTCCGGCAGCGGGTCTCGGAACCCGTTTCCTGCCAGCGACCAAAGCACAGCCTAAAGAGATGTTACCGATTGTAGACAAACCGGCTATCCAATACATTGTTGAAGAAGCAGTGCAATCAGGAATTGAGAATATCCTCATTGTGACTGGACGCAACAAAAAATCCATAGAGGACCATTTTGATAAATCGGTTGAACTTGAACACTCTTTATATGCCAAGGGCAAACAGTCTTTACTGGAAGAGGTGCAGGCCATCAGCGAGATGGCAAATATTCATTTTATTCGTCAAAAGGAACCACTGGGTCTGGGGCATGCCATTGGGTGTGCACGGCAATTTGTAGGGGATGATGCCTTCGCTGTACTGCTGGGAGATGACATAATGGTGTCTGATCCGCCTGCACTTGCACAGATGGTTCATCTCTACGAAAAGACAGGCAACCAGATCATTGGTGTTCGTCAGGTAGACGCGGCAAATGTGAGCAAATATGGCATCATTGATTCGAATGGTGCAGAGGACCGGGTTCACCGGGTCACCAATCTGGTCGAAAAACCTTCTCTTGCAGAAGCGCCATCCCGAACAGCCGTAATGGGACGATACATTCTGAAACCTTCCATCTTTCCTATTCTGGATCAGATCGAGAGAGGTGCTGGAGGGGAATATCAGTTAACGGATGCTTTGAAAGAAGTAAGTCAGGTGGAGGAACTGTTGGCCCTTGAACTGGAGGGGCGTCGCTACGATATAGGCGATCAATTCGGATATATTCAGGCGATCTTGGAGATCGGACTGATGCGCAAGGAATTACAGCCCATGCTGACACCCTATCTTCAGAAGCTTGCAACTCAGTGGGCATAGGAATTGATATGCAGCAGAGGTTTAGATCTGCTGTAGGACGGGTTCTCCTCCGTACCGTGGTTCTGTCATAGGCTCTAGTGTTGTACAATTATTCCAGTAAAGCTACAATTAGCAAGAAGTTCAAGTTGCTCTTTGAGGAGTGAGGAATCATGAATGAATCTATCATCAGGGACCTTATTAAGTATATGGACGTGGAGGACAACGCCGCCATTCAGTACATTCAGACCGAGCATCGGATGAAACTGGGACTCTTTTGGGGAATACCGGAAGGCAGCCGGGTTCTGGAAATCGGTTGTGGTCAGGGAGATACAACGGCCGTGCTTGCACATCTGGTGGGGGAGCACGGGTACGTTCATGGTGTAGATATTGCACCAGAGGATTATGGTGCACCGCTGACCGTAGGCGAAGCGGCAGCCAAGCTGCGGAGATCTCCACTGGGTGATCGAATTCGAATGGATTATGATTTCGACATTCTAAGTGATCAGGCTCAATTCGCCGAGAATGAGTTTGATGTTATCGTACTTTCCCATTGTTCTTGGTACTTGAAATCGTTTGCCGAACTCGCTGAGATTCTTAGCAAGGTTAGGACGTGGGGACATCAGTTATGTTTTGCAGAATGGGATGCCCGAGTTACAGATGTGAGCCAGCTCTCACATTGGTTATCCGTTCTGATTCAGTCCCAGGTCGAATGTTACAAGGAGAACAGCTTCTCCAATGTGCGCACGCTCTTTACACCGGAGGACATCCAAGAGCTTGTCTCTGCGGCAGGCTGGACGATTAAGGAAGAGAATTCGATCCATTCTCCCGAGCTGCAGGACGGTCGTTGGGAAACCGAAATGACACTGGCAGAAGCGCCTGTGGAACTGAAACTGCTTCCGATCCCGGACAAAGTAAAGACACTTCTTCTTTCCGAACTGAAACTACTTAGGACACATCATGCCACAAGGCCTGGGAGCCCACTGGGAACGTATGCGATGGTTGCCAAAAAGCAGTAAAGAAATAGCTATTTGTAGTATGTTATAATAAAAATGTCTATCGACGTACTTTTCACAGAAGACAGACCGTTTAGCTGAAGTTTTTCTTGCGATAATTGAATAGTTCAGCTCCGCTGGAAACATATAAATTCCATGATCTAAAAAAATGTGTTTACTTCATCACAGTAATTTTGATATTATAATCGCAATATCAAATGCGACGAAGAGACGAGTAGATAAAAATCATTCTTTCAAAGAGAGCTCCGGCAGCTGAAAAGGAGTAAAGAACTTTTTATTGAATAAAGACTCAGAGCAGCACATCGGAACTTAATGTTTAGGGGATGGTGTGACAGGAGCTCCTGTTACAGAGCTAGAGTATGAACGGTCTACAGCTTTCAACATGGTTGTAAACCTTTACTTGAAGAGGCGGATATGGTGACATATTGGCGAATCTGGGTGGTACCACGAGAGTTCAATCTCGTCCCTGAGACTATTGTCTTGGGGATGGGATTTTTTGGTTTTTCCGGGCTGTGACTACACGCTTTGGAATTGCCTGAATAGTGTTAATTAGGAAGTCAATTTCATAATACGTTGTTTTTAGTGAGTTATGAAATTGATTTGAAGAGAAGAATCACTTAAACCGAAAGGAAATGATGATTGAATGTCAGCAAAATTGAAAGTTGGTATCGTCGGAGGAACAGGAATGGTGGGTCAGCGTTTTGTGGACCTGCTCGATCAACATCCATGGTTTGAAGTAACAGCTATTTCTGCAAGCGCCAATTCGGCAGGTAAAACATATGAAGAATCCGTACAAGGCAGATGGAAACTCGCAGTTCCTATTCCGGAAGCTGTGAAGAAAATCGTTGTTCAGGATGCTTCCCAGGTTGAGGCTTTTGCCAGCCAGGTTGATTTTATTTTCTGCGCGGTTGATATGAAAAAGAATGAAATTCAAGCACTCGAAGAAGCTTATGCTAGAACAGGCACACCTGTCGTGTCCAACAACTCGGCTCACCGCTGGACAGCAGATGTTCCAATGGTAATCCCTGAGATTAACCCGGGACATCTGGACGTGATTGAAGCTCAACGCAAACGTCTGGGCACAAAAACCGGATTCATTGCTGTAAAGCCAAACTGCTCGATTCAGAGCTATGTGCCTGCACTGCACGCCTTGCGTGAGTTCAACCCGACTCAGGTCGTGGCTTCCACGTATCAAGCAATCTCCGGAGCAGGTAAAAACTTTACGGACTGGCCTGATATGCTTGATAATGTCATTCCATACATCGGTGGCGAAGAAGAGAAGAGTGAGCAGGAACCACTACGAATCTGGGGTAGCATCGAAAATAATGAGATCGTCAAAGCATCGGCTCCATTAATTACAACCCAATGTATTCGTGTACCGGTAACGGATGGACATCTGGCGACCGTGTTTGTAAACTTCGAGAAAAAACCAAGCAAAGACGAAATTCTGGAGCGTTGGTTGCAGTTCAAAGGCCGTCCACAAGAGCTGGCTCTGCCAAGCGCACCGAAACAATTCATTACGTATTTTGAAGAAGAAAACAGACCACAGACTAAACTTGATCGTGACATCGAACGCGGAATGGGTGTCTCCACAGGCCGACTGCGCGAAGATTCACTCTATGATTACAAATTCGTTGGATTGTCCCACAACACGCTCCGCGGAGCGGCAGGTGGCGCGGTTCTGATCGCAGAACTGCTTAAAGCTGAAGGATATATTCAACCGAAATAACCATAAAGGCATCATGAGCAACAGATTTCTGAACAGGATATTTCATGAAAAACCATCACTTGTTGATGGTTTTTTTGTATTGTGAACAGGGACCAGAAAATGGGCAGGAATAGATTAAAGAGATTCCAGTAGAGGGTTATAGTGGCGAAAAACGCCGACAATGTTGTCGGCGTTTTTTACTCAGGCTCATTTAGATATACATAATGTAAGAAATAGCCTATATGTTTAGAACATACGTGAGCTATATCATGTGAAGTTTAAGATACTATGCTAGTTTGCTACTTCATAGCAGCTGCTGGGCACTGAGCCGAAACCTCGGCTTCAGGAAGACTGCGACTTTTTAAACGGGATGCAGGACAACTCCCTTCTTCGTCACGCTTGGTTTCCCAATTGACCGGGTTGGTCATATCCGGGATGCGCTGCTCCAAAATGGCCTGATATTGACGTGCTTTCTCTTCCAAATGGGCTACGCGGCTCTTGGCCTCTTCAAGCTGAATCAGCGCCGCTTCCTTATACTCCATCATAAGTGCGAATCGCTGCGAAACGGTTGAATCACCTTCGAGGCAGAGATCGACGTATGTTTTAATATTTTCAATCGGTAAACCTGTCTGCTTGAGGCATTTGACGCCATTTAGCCAATTGATGGATTCTTCATCAAACACCCGAATATTATTTTTATTGCGTTGAATGCTCGGAACCAAGCCTTTATCCGTGTAAAAGCGAACAGCGTGCTCTGTGAGTCCCGTAAGCTGGGCAGCATCCTGGACAGTATACATATGTACTCCTCCTTCTAAAAAAATATTGGAGACCGCTTGACTTCGTGTAAGACGAAGGAGCTAGGGTTATTGTAACGCAAGTCGGCCGGAAGTGGAATCCTCGCTTTGTTGCTGAATTTCAGGAATACGTGACCACTTGCGATTCACAATTGGACCATAGGAGGAATTGAATATGCAAACTGTAACCTTGAACAATGGAGTGAAAATGCCGATTATTGGCTTTGGTGTCTACCAGGTTCCCGATGCTGATGAATGTGAGAACACTGTATATGAGGCGCTGAAGGCCGGTTACCGCCTAATTGATACCGCTGCCGGTTACCTAAACGAAGAAGCGGTTGGACGTGCAATTAAACGCAGTGGCATAGCGCGGGAAGAACTTTTCATCACGACAAAGCTTTGGATTCAGGATGCAGGATACGAAAGTGCCAAGCGGGCGTTTGCCAAATCGTTAAGTAAGCTGCAACTCGATTATCTGGATATGTACCTTATTCACATGCCGTTTGGTGATTACTACGGCGCATGGCGTGCGATGGAAGAATTATACCGTGAGGGCAAGATCAGGGCTATCGGTGTCAGTAACTTCCTACCTGACCGCCTGATGGACCTCATCGTCCACAACGAAGTTGTGCCTGTCATTAATCAGATCGAAACGCATCCGTTTCAACAGCAGGTCGACAGCGCTGTTTTCATGAAAGAACAGGGGATACAGCACCAGTCATGGTCCCCGTTCGCCGAAGGTCGCAACAATTTATTCAGCAACGAAGTCTTGGTTTCCATTGCCGAGAAACATAACAAATCCGTCGCCCAGGTTGTACTGCGCTGGCTTGTGCAGCGGGATGTTGTTGTTATTCCAAAATCAGTACGCAAAGAGCGGCTTATCGAGAACTTCGATATTTTCGACTTTGTACTAAGCCCGGAAGAGATTGCAACCATTTCCACACTGGATACCAAGGAAAGTCTATTCATGAAGATTGATAATCCTGAAGTTGCCAAGATGCTGGGCAATATGAAAGTGGATTTGTAGCCAAGAACTGATTGCTAGGTTTACGAAACGTAGCATTATCGTAGCACTTGTAGTAATAAAAGTAATCCAATGCAAAACGCCGACAATCATGTCGGCGTTTTTTAATCATCCAATATTTTGTTAGGCAGCGGATGTCTTATCCGACTTTTGCAGAAGCTGCGATCGACGACCGAGCAGATAACCTGTCAGGGAAGCAAGCATCTGCTGGAATACCATGCCTAGAACAACCGGGACAGCAACAGGCGGCGGAAAATAAGAAACAGCCAGTACTGCGCCAGCGCTGATATTACGCATACCTCCATTGAACACCAGAGCGACCTGATCGGCCTCGTTCCAGCCTAGCAATCGGGCGATGAAGTAACTTAGCGCATAACCGAATGATGCCAGGAAAATAATGATGACCGCAAGACCAGCCAACTTCCAGTTGAAATCAGCCAAGTAGGGCGCAACGACAGATCCGTTAATCGCAACGACAGATGCCATGAACAATTTGGATAACGGATTCAACCTTGGTCCCCAGACCGGGACAATACCGCCTTTGGTCCACTCATTCAGCAACATACCGAGCAGGGATGGTACAACAATCATCCAGAACAGACTGCTCATCATGGCTGCTGTGTCCAGTGTGACACTGGTTCCGATTAACAGGGATAACACCCCGGGGACTACAAAAGGAGCAAGCATGGTATCAATCAGGATGATGGATAGCGTAAGTGCGATATTGCCCCGATAGATACTGACCCAGATGAAGCTGCTTATTCCTGTCGGAATCACGGCTGCCAGAACAAGGCCCGTTATGGTGTACGCATCTGTAGGGAAAACCAGATGACCCATACCGAGAGCAATTAGAGGCATCGCCAAATGCAAAATAAACAGACATACAAACAGGGGGAACGGCTTCTTCAGCACGTTCACAAAATCCCGTATCCCAAGACTGATACTTCCAGCGAACGTCATGAACGCAAAAAGCCAAGGAGATAAAAAGGTATAAGAAGAAAGAAAACTCCCGCATAACACGCCAATAATAATGCTGATTGGGGTAATCAGTGGCATGATGCGGTTCAAGCGTTGGTTCAAGGCCTGAAGCATAATCATGACATCCCTTTACCGTGTGATTTTACTATTATACATCTTAATAACGTTGGCTGCAGACCCATTTGCAATGAAGCAGTCTGAACAGGTATCATGGACTTGGAACAAGGATTCCGATTAGGAGAAGGGGAGATGATCATGTTCATAAGAAAAAGAAAGCACACATTAATGATGACAGGCCTTATTGCATCAAGTATTCTGCTGATTTCGGCCTGTTCTGTCGTGGAACAAGCTAATCAAAGTTTAAATTATGTGAGTGGGGCTACTGATTATATAGAACAGGTATCAAACGCCGGAGCTGATCTGCAAGAGCTTGCATCGGGTGCGGTGAATAATCCGGAGGTTACAACGCAGATTCAGGAGAAAATCGATCTGATCCAAGCAGAGGCAAGCGAATTTTCTCAGTTGACTGCTCCTGCAATAGGAGAGAGCATTCATGAGAATCTGGTTAGTTACAATACTCAATTAACAGAAGTTGTGGACAATTTCGAGAATACAATTGCAGAGCAAGGTTTTACGGCAGAGAATTGGGAGAAGACAGGCATTCCTGAACTGATCACCAACATCAATAATTTGAAAGATCCGCTTAGCGGACTTCAGGGTGAATAAATTGAATTGATCTTACCACATTAAGACAATCCAGTTTGGAATCGAATACTTGAGAAGGGCGAGATATCGGAATGATTGAATTACCGTTATGCTCGCTTTTTTATTTTCCCAAAACTCATGCATATTTAATATCACAGGAGCTAGACTATATCATGTAAATAGGAGATGTATATGACATTTATCTCTTATTTATGTGAAGATGATCTATGGTTTGACAAGGTTGGGACAGAGGCGTATGATAAGTATATAAGTTAATAAAATATAGTTACTTACTATAAGTATTGAACTGCACCTAAAACTATTTTGCCAAAGGAGAGCTGAGTTATGACTCAACACAATGGAAAAGTAATCATTATTACAGGCGGAGCCAGTGGTATTGGTAAAGAAACAGCACTTCAACTTTCGGATCAAGGTGCGACTATTGTTGTCGCTGACTATAATGAAGACGGAGCGAAGAAGCTTGCGGCAGAGATTGAAGCAGCAGGCGGAACAGCGGGCTCGTACAAAGTGGATGTATCCAAAGGGGACGAGATCAAAGCCCTGATCGACTGGACCGTAGAGCAATATGGTACGTTAAGCGGTATTTTCAATAACGCAGGCATTGGACTTGTGAAGCCATTTCTGGAGATGGACCCGGAATCCTATCACAGAGTCATTGATGTAGATCAGCATAGTGTATATTATGGTATGTATTATGGTGCGAAAAAAATGGTTGAATTGAACGTACAGGGTACCATTGTAAATACAGCTTCGATCTATGGAAGCGTTGCTGCAGTAGGTAGCTTCAACTACAACGCAGCCAAGGCTGCTGTTGTTATGATGTCCAAATCCGGTGCATTGGAACTAGCTGAGCATGGAATTCGTGTAGTTGGTGTAGCACCTGGTTTTATCGAAACACCGATTCTGGGTGATGACCAAGCCATGAAGGATGCGCTTGCTACTCAACATATGCGTGGAGAACTCATTCAACCAGAGAAAGTAGCCAGTGTGGTTACATTCCTGTTCAGTGATGCAGCAAGCGCAGTGAACGGGACAACCGTAGCCGTAGATGATGGATTCCTCAGCTTCAAAACCAAATAAGTTCCCTTTTATAATTAAGGCAACTTATATCAAAAAACAGAAAAAAACGGTGCAGAACGATTTATTCGTTTTGCACCGTTTTTGTATTTTCATTATAAAGTAATCATGGCATATGAGATGGAAATAAGTTTGTCGAATCATCCCGAAATTTCAGAGATCGTGATACAATTAGCAAGGTTGTATCTTTTTATCATTTTGTGGTGTGTCATATACAATTCGAACTCCGAGAGAGCCATAACTCTCTTCTTTGTAATGACATTGAGAACAAGTTTTGGTTGAACATAACGCATCGTTATGAACTTGTAATTTTTCATTGCACTGTGGACATTTATTTTCAAAAAGAGTCTTCAACACGTTAAACATGCTTAATCACTCATTTCGGATTAATTTACTTGGTTTTTATTATAACGGATAATATTCGCTGTGTATAGCACTTTTGAGTGGTGTCGAAATGATATTTATATAGCACGAAAGGAAGCGCATAACCGATGGATCTTCTGCTTTTTGTCATCATGTTTATACTGGGTCTGGTCGGTTCATTCTTCTCCGGTTTGTTGGGTATTGGTGGGGCCATTATCAATTATCCGCTACTGTTATATGTTCCATCCTGGATGGGATTGGAGCCGTTCTCATCACATCAGGTATCGTCGATTAGTATGTTTCAGGTGTTTTTCGCTTCACTTGCTGGTGTGATTGCATTCCGCAGAAAAGTAAAAACGGGTAGAAGTGGTGGGGCAATCGTTCACCGAGGTTTGGTGCTATACATGGGCTCCAGCATTCTTGCTGGCAGTCTGATCGGCGGGTTCATATCCGGTCATCTGGACGGAAGGGTTATTAATCTGATCTATGGCATTCTGGCGATCATGGCGATTGTGCTTATGCTGATTCCCGGAAAGGGAAAGCTTGATACCTCAGCTCCATTGGTGTTTAACCGATGGATTGCAGCAGGCACTGCTTTTGCAGTAGGTATTGTATCAGGAATTGTTGGTGCGGGGGGTGCCTTTATCCTTATTCCCATCATGCTGACGATTCTCAACATCCCCGTACGAACAACGATTGCTTCTTCACTGGCGATTGTATTTATCTCCGCCATTGGCGGTGTTATTGGGAAAATTACGGGCGGAGATATTCCAATGGAACCCATCATCTATACGGTGATCGGCAGTCTGCTCGGGGCATCCCTTGGTTCACGGGTTAGTTCGATGATTAATGTGAGGGTACTTCGATATGCATTAATCGTACTTATCGCCATCACAGCGGTTAAAGTCTGGTCATCCATTCTGTAAAATCACGTATATGGGAATGAACAATGACGATTTCGTAACCAAACGGTTGGATCGCCGTATAAAGGTTATGAACATGAGCTGAAGCGTTGGATAGACGATCAAATGAGTTCAGTTTTCGTCCATGGAGCACCTCATCTCCTTTCATGGATACATGTTTAACATTAATAGAATTTGAGGTATCCACCCTATGAATAACGTACTTACAGAACAGGCTGATGCAGGATATCGGCTAGCTGAGCAGAAAGCATCTCAGTATTTTACTTCTCTTAGGCAGCAACTTATGGATAATACGTATACAACAGCACTTACCCAAGATATTCATGTGTGGCAAAAGAAACATATTCATCGTTTTGCCTGGCTTTCTCTTTTATCACCTAGCAAAAGAAAACCGGATCCTCGGGATGTTCATAGATATATCCACTGGCTGAATACGACAGGAAAGCTGGATGATTACCTGGATCGGAGTATCTCCTATATTTATATGCGAGATCTGGGGCAAGCCCTTGATTCTCCGGGCACGCAGGCCCGAATTCAGAACGTTGTCCAGAATACCAAAAAATATTTTATGGGCTCAGCTACTGGGCGAAAAGGACAGCCTGATTATATCAGTCTGGCTGCGTTGTACCGGTGGGGACAGAAGGAGCACATTGAAACGGCTGTCATCTGGGTGATGAACAAATTAAAGAATGTAGCATCCAACATCCCGAAGGAGCTGGATGCAGAGCAGGCGCAACGGAAGCTCATCAAGATCATTCTTGGCGTGGTCCTTCATGTGGACGATGAGATGAATGAGCAGACACCACCTGAAGAACGTGCCCGGAGATTTGATGCGGCGATCCGACTTGGTTATTCGTACGGTTTGACGTATCCATTTGTGGATGATCTGCTGGATTCTCAAGCTTTGACTGTTCAAGAAAAAGAACAATATTCCCTGATGATACGCGATGCACTTCTTACCGGGGTCGTACCTGATCTGGGAGATTGGAAAGGCAGCAATCTTGAAGTAATTGAATATGTACATTCCGAGCTTCGGGAAGCATTTGAGTACATCAAGAACTACCAGCATCCAGAGAAACAGCGCACGTTTTTAGAGCAATCCTATGTGTTCTTTCAGTCTCAGGAGATCGATCGCAACAAGAAATTAGCCAATGCGAATTATAGCAATGAAGAATTGTATATTCCGATTATTATCAAATCTTCTTCTTCCCGATTAATCGTCCGGTCTGTTCTAAGTGCACCGGTGGATGAAGGATTTGATCTGCGAACGTTCTATTACGGGATATATAATCAGTTGGCTGATGATTTTGCCGATATGTTTGACGATATGGAAGAAGGGGCAGTAACTCCATATACTTACTATTTGAAGTATCGAGATTTGCGTCCCGACTTGATCAATCCATATGAATTGTATTGGGCAGTCATCTCTCATCTAATCCATGATGTATATAACTCGGACGCCAAGACCCGTGAGGTCATACTGGATCGTGCCATTAACGGTCTGAAGCGTTGTAAAGAACGGTTGGGGCAGCAAAAATATGATGAAGTGATGACGATCTTTGCCTCTGGGCAGCCTGAATTCAATCAACTGGTTCAACAGATGGTGCGAAAAGCAGATGACGTTGATTTCCTTGATAAATTGTTACGGGATCAGGTTGTGCTTCAATTGAAAAATGACAAGCAGGAAAAAGAGGAGTTCAAACAGACCATTCGAACGGTTCGCGAACAGATTAATGTGGAGTTGCAGATTGCGAAGCCCGGTGGCCTTCATGAGATGAAAGAAACACTGATCGATGCGGCCAATTACAGTTTGCAGGGAGACGGAAAAAGGCTACGTCCGATATTAACTTGGGTTATGGGCGTGCGCGAGTATGGTCTTCATGAATCATCCATCGTTCCGCTGCTAAGATCATTGGAGTACATGCATACTGCTTCCCTGATCTTTGATGATCTGCCTACGCAGGATAATGCTTCGACAAGACGTGGACGTTCAACGCTGCACCATGTGCACAATAGTGCCACAGCAGAGCTAACCGGTCTATTTCTTATCCAGAAGGCGATTGGAGAGCAATCCTCATTGGATCGTTTTGATGCGGCGACCGTGCTCAGACTCATCCAGTATTCGGCTGAAAAAGCAGAGGATATGTGTATGGGGCAGGCCATGGATCTGAATTCCAAAGGCAAGGCATTGACGCTGGAACAGTTGAACATGATCTGTTTTTACAAAACTGGCATTGCCTTCGAAGCTGCCCTGGTCATGCCAGCGATACTTGCCCAAGTGAAGGAACCGGAGATGGCTGCGCTGAAAAAGTTCGCTTATCATGCGGGGATCGCCTTCCAGATCAAGGACGACTTGCTGGATTTCGAGGGAAATCACCTCATTCTTGGGAAACCTGCAGGTCAGGATGAGCGGAACAACAATTCAACCTTTGTGTCTATTCTGAGTGATGAAGGCGCGAAGAAAGCGATGTGGGAGCATTATTGTCTTGCTACAGATGCATTGAACGAGATGCCGAAACCTATTCCATTTTTGAGACATTTATTGGATTATCTTATTGGTCGCGAGCGCTAACCCATTTTTCTAATGATTCCGTGTTGCATATGACTCATAATGATATATAATGACAAAGTTCGGGATTCCATGTGGATGGATTCCGGGCCTTGTTTGGTTTAAAGACACAAATCTCTTAAAAAGATTTGTTTCAACGGTTGAAATTCTGGGTATTAAGCAGGTACTGTTGTTTTAAAACTGACTAATTTTTATAGAACATCTTATATCAGTAAAAACTTTAGATTTCGACAAACTTTATATGGAGTCTATGCCAAAAGGAGAACTTACAATGCAGGTTCAAAAGGTCGATCATCACGAATTGTTCGAGCAGATATATAACCAAGCGCCTATTGGGATTGCACTCGTTGCTCCAACAGGGCAATGGATGAAAGTGAACCCTGCTTTTTGTTGTATGCTAGGTTATACAAGTGATGAATTAATGGATCTCACGTATCAGGATATTACACATCCGGATGATTTCTCACAAGATATAATCTGTAGTTATGAGCTATTTGAAGGTAAATCAAAAGAAAATCAATACGAAAAACGTTACATTAATAAAAATGGTGACATCTTATGGTGTTCAATACATGTTTCCTTGGTTCGAAGCGAAATTACGGATGAACCTCTTTATTCCGTTTGCCATATTGTTGATATTTCCAATCGTAAACTGTCTGAACAAAAACTTCTCCATCGTGAAGAAATGTTCAAACTTATTACGGATCATGCTCAGGAGATCATCTATATTGCCGATGGAGAAGGAGTTTGTCGGTTCTGCTCACCGTCAGTCCAACAAATATTAGGTTATTCCCCGGAAGAAGTCATTGGCCAAAACAATAATGCTTCCTTTCACCCACAAGATCTGGAACGGATCTCACAGATGGATTTGACTAAAGGTAATCTGTTGAATATTAGAGTCCGCCATAAAGACGGGCATTATCTTTGGTTTGAAACCACATACAAGGTCTTTGGTGATGCAGAGCATGAACAGCAGATTTTTACAATTGGACGAGATATATCAGAGCGAAAAAAACAAAAGGATATCAGTGCAGAGGCTGAACGTATCGCCTTGATTGGTAGTTGGGAATGGGATATGGTCTTAGACCATATTACATTTTCAGATCAGATCTTTGAGATTTTTGAACTTGAACACACCTGCAAACCATATCGGATAAGTGATGTTTTTGATGTTATGGATGCCGAAGATATAACCTCTTTACAAAAACATATTGCAGGGGTAAAACAGGGTGAACCGCTCGATTTTGAATACAAACACATCAGCTCTGATGGAAATGAGAAGTATCTTCACTTGCGTGGATTAATTACGCTTGATGAGCATGGTCAGCCAGTTCAGCTGAACGGAACACTACAGGATATCACTGAACGCAAACGCATCGAATTTAAATTGCAGGAATCTGTGGAGCGATACACTTCGCTTAAGAAATACAATCATGACGCCATTATCTCGTTTAACATGGATGGTAATATTATGAATGCAAATCCAGTAGCGGTGAAAATGACGGGTTGTCCCGTGGCTGAAATGATCGGTACAAGTATAAGCAGATTTATCGGAGCCAGTAATCTGGGTCTGATTCTGGGCAGTGATTATGAGATGGCTGAAAAGGAGATCAACGCTGTTCGGCACACGGATGGATCTGAGACAGAAGTCTTGGCTACGCTTGCTCCAATCATTATTAATACATCCAATGTCGGGTTTTACCTGATTGCGAAGGATATTACGGAGCAGAAAAAACTGCTGGTAGCCAAAGAGACAGCGGAGAGAATGAATAAGGCCAAAAGTGAATTTTTGGCGATGATGAGTCATGAAATCCGCACACCTATGAACGGTGTAATTGGGATGACGGATTTGCTTTTGGATACTCCTGGACTTAGCGGGGAACAAAAGGAATATATCGAAATCATCCAGAAGAGTGGAGATTCCTTGCTGGCCATCATTAATGATATTCTGGATTTTTCCAAAATCGAATCAGGGAAAACCGATCTGGTAGAAGATCCTTTTGATCTCGTAGAGATCGTGACCGAGACGGTGCAAATTGTAAAACCACTGGCTCGTGAAAAGAAGCTGGATGTTCGTATGTGCGTAGAAGATGTTATTCCAACTCCGGTGTATGGTGATGCTTATCGTCTTAAACAGGTACTTACCAATATCATCGGCAACGCGGTCAAATTCACTTCAGAAGGCGGCGTAGAAGTTAAAGTGGGAGTTAAGGAGCAGTGCGACAATAACGTGCAGCTTTATTTTCAGGTAAAAGATTCGGGCATTGGCATTCCGGCTGAGAGGAAACAACAGTTATTTGAACCTTTCTACCAACTGGAGAATTTTATGACCCGCAAACCTCAAGGTACCGGTCTTGGCCTTGCCATTAGCAAGAAACTGGTGGAGCTTATGCAGGGTGAGATCTGGATCGAGGAATCGGATGAACCGGGTACAATATTTATATTCACCGCCCAATTTAAATTAAATAACGGTGAAGAGAGCAACAGGTTGGATCAACAGCAGAAGAAGAGCAGAACATCAGCCTTGCGGATTTTAATTGCAGAAGACAATGAGGTGAATCAACTCGTCCTTAGCAGGATCGTTGAGAAAAAAGGGCACTTCGTGGATCATGTGGCGGACGGTGTTGAGGCAGTCGAGGCGGTCAAACACACTTCATATGATATTGTCTTCATGGATGTGCATATGCCAAGGCTTAATGGATTCGAAGCGACAAAAGCGATTAAAAATGCTTTGCACCCCGAGAGTTACCCATTCATTATTGCGGTAACTGCAAATGCCGTAAGAGGAGACATGGAAAACTGCTTGAAGGCAGGCATGGATGCGTATGTCAGCAAACCGATCAAAATTGAGTCCATTATGCAAGCATTGGAGAGCTATTACATCAAAAATAATCTCTGAGCGTCCCAAAAATGGATTCATGAGCAAAAAAAAGCTGCTAGCTTATCTAAATAGGCTAGCAGCTTTTTTATGCACAAATCTCTAAGGATTTTTGATCCACAGTTTGGAGATGTCCAGATAACCGAATTCTGCGATCTGCATGCCGAAGATGCTCTGATCCAGTTCAGCCTGCTTGTTCATGTGACAGCCATGCAAGATCCAGCAGTGATCACGTAGCAAGGCTTCAGCTTCATCCAGGAGCGCAGTACGTTCTGCCCGATGAAGCGTTGCAAAATGATCCAGTTTGTCATCCAATTGAGACTGGAATGCAGGAGACATACACATATGAAAATGGTTGGACAGGTTTTTGAAAAAATGAATCATGCCGTACTGCCAATCTTCCTCCAGTATCTCTTCAGCGAGGATCAATTGCGCGTTCATGGTCTCCTCTGAGTTGAAGTAATCCACAACGGCCTGCATGCTGATGTTCAGACCAATGTACGCTGCACGACGTTGGAACCACTCCGCAACGTCTGCATCCTTATTATGCTTATACGATAATGTTACCGTCTCACCCTGGTACCCACAGTTATGCAGTAAATCACGAGCATGCTCAAGAGAGGCAACGGTCCAGTCTTGGGCTGCACTTCTCCAAGGAAGGAAGCTGCTGGCCGGTGTGATCCGATTCCCACCGAGATCTCGGACAAGCGCGACCGAATCATAGACGATACGCAGGGCTTGGCGAAATAGGGGATGTTGATGGATGCCTTCCTTGTGAAAATTGAACAGCATATACTGACAACCCAGCGCCGGATAATTGATACTGTTGGTCTGATCACAGCCTGTTGCGAGACTCAATCGATCTGTACCCGGTAGCTCATAATAGCGATCATTCGGACTCAGGTCAGGCACAAACCAGAAATGGACTTGATCCAGATGTGGCCGGATGCCGTAGTACGCATCAAAAGCGGTAAGCTCCAGCACATCTGCATTCAGCTCAGAGATCTGAAAAGGACCGGTACCTATCAATGTATTGGCTACATTGTAATCGTAGGGCAGGATTGTCATCCGAATACAACTGAACAGATGCAAGAAAAACCGATTAGGACGATGTAGAACAAACTTGATGCAGTAATGCCCAGCTACTTCCGCTCGTTCAATATCCCGATACAACCAGATGGACGGACTATGCACATCAATCAATCGTTGCAACGTCGCTTGCACATCCCGGGACGTCATGATACGTCCGTTGTGGAAACGTACACCTTTGCGAAGATAGAAGGTCCATAAACGATGGTCCTCGCTACATTCCCACATGTGCGCCAGTGCTGGCAGGAATGATTCCGTCTTGACATCATAGGTGATCAATGTATTACAGACCTGGCTTAGCAGGTAGATTTCAAATGCAGTATAAACAAAGGCTGGGTCCAAATCACCTAACTGGCGTGACCTCATGATGCGCAGGATATCCTGACCTGAGGCAGTTTCATCGTGGCTGTGAAATCCCATCTGTTGATGAAGGGAGAGCATGAGCTGTTCTCGCAATGTATCATCCATCTGAACGGTTCCGATGAGTTCAATGGCATCTTTCATTTTGCCTTTACCCAAAAGCTCGGTAAAACTCGCTTCCAACGCTTCATTCATACTACGCAGCATCGTTAACTCCGAATGATGTCCCCGTCCACGACCGGGTTGCCAGTGGATGAAGCCTTGCTCCTCCAATTTTCTGAGAATGAATTTCACATTGCGGGGGGTGCAGCACAAGGCAGCGGACAGGTTATCGATCGTTACCGCTACAGGTTCATGAAGTTTGAATGAAAGTTGTTCGGCCCCGGCGAGCCTTATAAAGTGTGTATGCAGGGTATCCATGGTCATGACTCCTCTATTAAAGGTGAAAAGTGTGATCATATGTTTACACTTTTATTTCCCCCTTTTATCCTTACAATTATACATTAGAAGATGTAGTTCAAAAAGTCCGCTTTTGATTACGAAAGATGCCTAAAGACATCATCAGCATCGAATATGGAATTCAGCCGAAATGTCCGTTGCTCACGTAGTTTTCCCTACGCTCCGCGACTCCATTTCTAGCTTAATCCCATCTTCTCGGTACTGAAAACCGAACTTTTTGAACACGAATTAGTAGAGGTTGTTCAAAAAGTTCGCTTTTGAAGCACTTAGAAAGAATAGGAGAAGTTCGCATGAAGCAATATTTAAGACAAATTCACCCCTTGGCATGGACGATCATTATCGGAACCATGTTTGGACGGCTTGTGACGTCCATGAGTATCCCGTTTCTATCCATCTATCTGACACGTGTGTTAGATGCTACACCGACCCAGACCGGTGTTACTGTGGCTGTTAGCTCGCTGGCAGGTGTCATGGTCAGTTTTTATGGAGGTTATATTTCTGACCGGATCGGGCGCAAAATTGTGATGTTAATCTCGGTATTTAGCTGGGCAGGTGTGTTTTTTATTTTTTCAGCAGCAGAGCATCTATGGGTGTTTTTTGTTGCCAATACGTTAAACGGATTATGCCGCGCAGTATTTGAGCCCACCTCCAGAGCGCTGTTATCGGATATTACTTCTCCAGAGAACAAATTGCTGGTGTTCAACCTCAGATATGCTGCAATTAATCTCGGTGTAGTCTTTGGGCCAATTATCGGATTTCAGCTGGGATCATCTGAATCGACGTTTCCGTTTGTGATTTCCGGCTTGGTATACATAGCCTATGGACTTGTATTATTTCTGCAATTCAAGCTACAGCATGCCAATCTGCCAGAGCGTCATCAGGCAACCGCACCACGTTTGCGTGAAGCACTTATGACCACTGGTCGCGACCGGGTATTTCTGCCGGTATTGATTGGTACCACATTCTGTGTTCTGGGTTACGGGCACTTTAGTTCTACGTTGGCACAGTACTTGGCGAGAAGCCCAATCTTTGAGAATGGAAGCCAGATGTTCTCGTACATGCTTTCCCTGAATGCCGTAACGGTACTGATTATTCAGTATCCTCTTGTGAGAACCTTCCGAAACTTCCCACCGCTTGTTCCTCTGATTGTGGGTAACCTGCTGGTCGCAACCAGTCTGATGATGGTTGGAATCGCTGAAGGTGTACTCATGATGATGATGAGTGTCATACTATTTACCATTGGGGAAGTGTTGTTGTTCACCATGATGGATATGCTCATTGACCGGATTGCAAAGCCGGAATGGAAAGGGACGTATTTCGGGACTATCGGCTTCAATAATATCGGTAGTGTCATTGCTCCTGTCATGGGAGGTGTGTTATTAAGTCAATTTGGAGCGGAGAATGGACTCGCTGTCTTTCTACCGATTGCACTGACGACTGCCCTGGGAGTACCTTTTCTTCTGATCGCACATAGACGTCTTGTTGTTAGAGAAAAACAAACAGAGCCTACATCATTAAGTATGTAACAAGAATTGAAAAGTTTAATGGCATGAATTAAATAACAATTCAGTTAAAATTATCTTGACGGATGTTAGTCCAGCGAATACAATAAACAACAAATATGTGAAACGGGTGGGATGATGATTATGTTTATGCCTATACAGATTTCGAATCGATAACTGAATACGCATGAGCATAGTGACATTAATCCAATTTTTTGCAATGATCGCGTTGGGACAGTCATGTTTGTGCACCTCTGTCGTGGACGCTCATCATTATTGCGATACAGAGGAGATACGGGAAATGCTTTGCATTTCATTCGATCTCTTTTGGCTACAAGCTGTAGATGAACATTAGTTCATCTATGGCTTTTTTGCATGCATTCCACCAATCCGTTCACATGGAAAGGAGCGTTTGGAGCGTTATTTTATAAAAAACTAACTTGTTAAAAAGGAGAATGTACAATGGTCAACATATGTTCTACATATCAATTATGGGCGGGAAATTCCGATTTTAATGTCATTATGTATGACTCATCCTAGTGATCGCAAATTTGCTGTCGTTAAGATCATCAACAAATATGAATAGCCAAGAACAATTAAATAAACCGATAAAGAGGTGGGACCTGTGCCCAAAACAGAGAAAATCTCCATGTCATGGCTGCTGCGCTATCTAAAACCAGTCAAAGGACGGCTGGCCTTACTTTTAATCATGTTGCTCACATCAACGGGGCTTCAGCTCTTGAATCCACAGATCATCAAACGATTTATCGATACAGCAGCAAGTGGGGGAGTCCTCACCAATCTTGTTCAACTCGCAGGAATATTTCTGGTTGTTGCCGTGTTTAATCAACTCATCACGGTAGCGGTAAGTTATTTGGGGAATGATGTGGCCTGGCGGGCCACGAATCAACTGCGCGGAGATCTGCTGAAGCACTGTCTGCGTCTCGATATGCGTTTTCATAATGAGAAAACACCTGGTGAGATGATTGAACGTGTGGATGGTGATGTAACGAGTATCTCCAATTTTTTCGCGATGTTCATTGTGCAAGTGATCGGGAGTTTTGTACTGCTGGCCGGAATTCTCGGGTTCATGTTCAGTGTTAATGTGCCTATTGCTTTGGTTATGACCGTTTTCACATTATTATCGATCCTGTTCATGGTCTTCATCCGAAATCTGGGCGTGGACTCTTCCAAAAATGAACGGGCGGCAAGTGCCTCTCTGTTTGGATTAATTGAAGAACGCATTGCCGGGATTGAAGATGTCCAAGCAAATGGTCATGTGCCCTATGTGATGAACCGCTTTTACCGTACGATGCGCACGGTATTCCTTAAGGGGAGAAAAGCCTGGCTGCTACGGGTTATTCCGTGGAATACCACAGTAGTCCTATTCGCTCTGGCGGTCACTGCGGTGCTTTTGCTGGGTGTACATTATTATATGGAAGGTCTAATTAGTATCGGAACATTATTTCTGATCTACCAATATACGCAGATGCTGAATGATCCGATTGAGATGCTTGGAGATCAGGTGCAGGAGTTTCAAAAAGCAAAATCCGGCATGCTGCGCTCCAGAGAGCTGTTGTCCATGCAAAGTGTGATTGAAGAGGGTACGGAGGAGCAATTGCCGAAAGGACCTCTTGGTCTGGAATTCAGTCAGGTACATTTCAGTTATAACCAAGATAAACCGGTATTACACGACATTACTTTTGCCATTAAACCTGGAGAACGTCTGGGAATCATCGGTCGCACAGGGAGCGGCAAATCGAGTCTTAGTCGTGTTCTTCTCCGGCTGTATAATCTGGATCGGGGTACGATTCGTGTAGGTGGAACGGATATCACAAAGCTTTCGTTACAAGCACTCTATCGCCGGGTGGGTATGGTGACACAGGATGTACAGCTGTTTGATGGCACGCTGCGTGACAATCTGACCCTGTTCAATGGGGATGTATCGGATCAGATGATCAAGGAGACGACGGATCGCCTTGGACTTAGCCAATGGATTAATTCACAACCAGAAGGACTCGATACGTATCTGGCAGCAGGTGGAGCTTCATTGTCGGCAGGGGAAGCACAGTTATTTGCCTTAACCCGCGTATTCCTGACCGAACCAAGTCTGGTTATTCTGGATGAGCCTTCGTCACGTCTGGATGCTGCGACCGAAGGTATGCTGCAATCTGCAATTGACCAGTTAATGAAACGATCCACTGGAGTCATTATTGCTCACCGACTGGCTACGTTGGAGAAAGTTGACCGGATTATGGTGCTAGGTGATGGGAAGGTACTGGAATTTGGAGCGAGAGAAGAACTTGCCAGTAACCCTGCATCTCACTATGCCAGACTGCTGATTACAGGCCGAGAGGAGGAATTGGCATGACTGTAGCAGGATTTATAGGCCGTTTGTTTCGATTCAGGCCTTTGTTATTTGTAATCAACGGATTGTTATGGTGTATATTTCATTCCTTGCCGCTAGCCATTGGTATTGGAATGCAATGGTTTTTTGATCGGACAACAGCGGGTTCCAATGACTACATGTGGCTTGCTGTGCCGCTTATCTTTATTGCTTTGGTCCGAATGGCAAGAGTGGGCACATTTTTTGTAGCCTTCTATGCATGGGTTACGTATCTGTATCATGTTCAGGCGATTTTGCGAACCAACATGCTCGCAGCGATCATGCGCTGGCCGGGACGTAATCTTCCGGCTTCACCAGGGGAAGCGATGAGTCGCTTTCGGGATGATGTGGATGAAGTCGTCGAGTATGTGGAATCATGGGTAGACTTCTGGGGACGTCTTGTATTTGCTGTTGTGTCTATCGTCATTATGGCGAACATTAATTGGCAGATCACATTGGTTGCCGTGCTGCCGTTGGTGGTCGTTACCTTACTTAACAACCTGTCCGGAAATCGGGCTCGGAAATATGCACAGGTTAATCGAGAATCGACTGGGCGAATTACCAGTTTTATTGCGGAAACGTTTGGAGCAGTGCAAGCCCTGAAACTGGGTCAGGCCGAAGAGAATGTCTCTACACGTTTTAACCAGTTGAATGAAGATCGTCGCCAGGCTGCACTTCGAGACAATCTGTTCAAGCAGTGGATGAGATCGATGAATCAGCATGTTCTAAGTATCTGTACCGGATTGATTCTACTGATGTGTGCAGCTGAGATGAAAGCAGGTAACTTTACCGTAGGTGATTTTGCCTTATTCACCAGTTATCTGGCCAATATCGGATTTAGCATTTCACTGTTTGGTTATATGGTGTTTCAGCACAAAAGGCTCAAGGTATCCTATGATCGTATGCGTAAGCTATTCCGCCCAGGGGAAGAAGACCAGATCATGGATTCGAGGGAAATCTATCTGTATGAAGATCCGCCGGAACTTGTAAGTGAACAGAGGGACCCTAAGGAGAAGTTGCAATCTCTTGAGGTGAATAAGCTGACTTATCAATATCCGAATTCTGAAAATGGCATAGAAGAGATCAGTTTTCGTCTGAAACGCGGACAATTTCTTGTGATTACGGGACGGATCGGATCAGGTAAATCAACGCTTGTACGAACACTTCTTGGACTGTTACCCAAACAAAAAGGGGACATTCACTGGAATGGAGCGGCTGTTGATCCAGCCACATTCCTGATGCCGCCTAGAGCCGCGTATACCCCTCAAGTGCCAAGATTGTTCAGTGATACGTTGAAAGAAAATATCGTCCAGGGCAAACAGGGGAACACCGAGCAAGCCCTTGAAAAAGCCATTCGTCTGGCTGTGATGGAGAAGGATATCAAACATCTGGATCAGGGGCTTGAGACCCCGGTTGGTCCCAGAGGGGTGATGCTTTCAGGCGGGCAGATTCAGCGCGCGGCCACAGGACGCATGTTAATGACGGAGGCGGACCTGTTTATCTTTGATGACCTGTCGAGTGCACTGGATGTGGAGACAGAACAACAAGTATGGGAAGGGCTGTTCCAAGAGCCGGATGTCACCTGCATTGCAGTTTCTCACCGCAGGGCAGCACTTTCCAAAGCAGATCACATTATCGTTATGAAAGATGGACGCATTGAAGCCGAGGGAAGTTTGGCCGAACTGCTTGCCACCAATGAAGAGATGCAGCTGCTGTGGCAAGGGGAACAAACCCCCGCCAAAGTTGGATAGCTTTGAAAATTTAGAAAAGATAATAAAAAAACAAAAAGCCTTACAGACGACTCCTTGAAAGAGGACAGTCTGTAAGGCTTTTTATCGTTATAACGAGTGGAAAGATGGAATATTATTATCTCATCATCTGAGCAATCAAGGAATACGCAATGATGACCAGGAAGATAATAGTGATATGGTTAATGGAGAAGATAAACATCCGTTTGGACCATTTCTCTGTTTCTTTCTTGTCAAAGGTAGCCACACTGAGAATGAGCCAAGCCAAGCTAACCAGAAATGCCACAATAGCGACAAATGGACTCATCGGCCAGAATAAAAAGCTGGAGATCAGTAACAGTACCAGATACACATTTGTCTGAATGTATGTCCGTCTGATGCCTTTAACAACGGGTAGCATAGGAACACCAGCAGCTTTGTATTCGTCAAAACGACGAATCGCAATCCCGTAGAAGTGAGGCATTTGCCATAAGAGCATCGTAACGACCAATGCCCAGATCTCGAAATGACCCAGTTCCGGTGAAATGGCTGCCCAACCGATGAGTGGAGGCACAGCACCCGAAAGACTTCCCACTTCCGTGTTGTAGATCGTTGTACGTTTGGTCCACATCGTGTAAGGGAACACGTATAGCAACAGACCCAAAATACCAAATACAGCAGCGGATGGGGAAGCGATGTACAACATGATGCCCCCGATGATGGTGATTGCAATACCGAGAATCAGACCCGACTTGGTATCTACGCGTCCCGTAACGGTAGGCCGTTTCTTCGTACGTTCCATGATCGCATCAATATCACGATCATACAAGTTGTTAAACACCCCTGCAGCTCCAATAATGAGAGAAGATCCAATAAAGGAAAGGATGATTGGTACAATATTAGCTAAGATTGAAGCATCAAATACATATAAAGCCAAACTTAAACCCGCAAACATGGCGATCAGGTTGGACTTGATGATTCCGATTTTGATCGTATCGAAGAATACTTTCGGAATCGAGCTATACTCCAGGCTGATATTGGTCTGTGAACCATTGTTCAATGTTTTCAAGAACTCACTTCCTATATCTATACTTATATATTATGTCGCTATTATACCATTCAATACACTATGTGATTTAATTAACGTTTTAGTATTTAAAATAATGTCATTTGATTGTGAACAATTTAAAAACAAGGTTGTTTTTAATTGTTAAATAATTATTTCTGTGTTACAGGAGAGAAATCAAAAATCCGAGTATAACAGTGATCCAAAGTTTGTTCTGTCATTGTAGTGTAAGTGTAAATAATCTTTTATTCAACTCACACAGGCTGGATTGAAGAAGGTAGTTAAAGATATATGTTGCAAAATGGTTAGGTTTTGTTTATTGTAGACATAAGATATCTTTAATAGTCTTATTTTGATGTGTTCTTGTAAATCTCCGATATTACTTTCTTAAGAGAAATCGGAGGTTATTTTTAAAATTTAATTAGAGATATTAAATGTCTGGAAAGGGTGAATAATATGAGTAATATGAATCAACTCTTGGATGTACTTATTATTGGTGGAGGACCAGCGGGGCTTAATGCAGCTCTAGTACTTGGCAGGGCCCGCAAAAACGTTGTGGTCATTGATGATGAGACACCGCGTAACTGGGTTACAAGGGAGACTCATGGGTTTGTGACAAGAGATGGGGCAAGTCCACGTGAATTCCGGAAAGCTGCCAAAGATCAGATTGCAGCGTATCCCTCAGTTCAATTTGCATCCGATACGGCAACTGCGATAACAGGTAGCGATGGTGATTTTGTAGTTAAGACTACTCAGGGGGCAAGTTATCGCACGAAAAAGATTTTGTTTGCAGTAGGTAAGAAAGATCTGCCTCTAGATATTAACGGATTAACAGAGGTTTACGGTAAAAGTGCGTTTGTGTGTCCATATTGTGATGGATGGGAGTTAAGAGACCAAGCGCTGGTCATCATCGTTAATGGAGTTAACGCATTACATATGGCAAAAGTCATATCCGGCTGGACAGAACGTTATACGATCTGTACGAATGGATCAGATTCCTTAACCGATGAGCACCGTGAAGAGCTGAAGCAGCATCATGTTACTGTATTCGATGCACCGATTCAATCCATTAATTCTGAAGAAGGGATGGTACAGCAAGTTGTACTAAATGACGGTACAGCGATTCCTTGCACAGGAGTTTTCTTCCAACCGAAACTGTTTACCGGATCAGAACTGCCAAAGGCTATCGGTTGTGAAATTACAGAATCAGGAACGGTTATCGTTGATGCTTCAGGCAAAACATCTGTAGCGGGTGTATACAGTGCTGGTGATGCAGCATCCGAGATATATCAGGCAATCACGGCTGCGTCTCTGGGGGCATTGTCTGCGGTAAGCATTAATAATGAATTGAATTTCGAGAAGTGGGATGAGTCAAGACATCATTAGAATAAATTAAAAGTTTCATAGAATCATAGCGTCATTGCTTCATACAGTAGGGGATTGCATATGCAATCCTCTATTTGTTGTTATCAACTTAAACGTTGAACGGTTCAATTGAAAGTAATTCAGCCGGAAGAAAATTTGATATTAAATCATTTATGGTTTATTGTATTATCAAATGATATATATTACTATCATTTATGAAATCATCAAAGGAGAGATCACTTATGAATGAAAGCAGAACAGCCATCATATGGCTAACGAATACCTTGCTCTACGGCGTACAGTTAAGAGGTGATCATCATGAGTGATGCAACTTACATTCCACAACCCAAAATGTATGCACCACTTGGCAATCTGCCCTTAATTGATAAAGATAAACCAACGCTGTCGCTAGGCGTTCTGGCTGAACAGCATGGACCAATATATCGACTTACCGTTCCCGGTTATTCCGGTTTAATCGTATCTGGGCCAGATCTTGTCGCTGAGTTGTGCGATGTGTCCCGTTTTGACAAATTTGTATACAATGAACTCGAAAACGTACGTGCCTTTGGAGGCGATGGTTTATTTACAAGCAGAACATCGGAGCCCAACTGGAAAAAGGCCCATAACATTCTGCTTCCCACTTTTAGCAAACAGGCCATGAAAGGTTATCATCCCATGATGGTTGATATTGCCGAACAGTTGATCAACAAATGGGCACGCCTCAATTCCAACGATACGATTGATGTTGCGGACGATATGACACGCCTTACGTTGGATACCATTGGACTATGTGGATTCAATTATCGATTTAACAGTTTTTACAGACAGGATCACAGTCCTTTTATTGAAAGCATGGTTCGGGCATTAAATGAAGCTATGCAAAAGAGCTCACGTTTGAAAATTCAGAATCTGCTTATGGTGAAAACCAAACGACAGTTCCAAGCGGATATTCAGACGATGTTCTCTCTGGTAGATCAGATTATAGAGGAACGTAAAGCGAGTTCAGCACCCGAAGAGGTCGACTTGCTCGCACGTATGTTGAATGGCAAAGATCCGGAGACTGGCGAAATGCTGGATGATGAGAACATCCGGTATCAGATTATTACATTTCTCATTGCCGGACATGAAACCACGAGTGGTCTATTATCTTTTGCTCTTTACTTTCTACTGAAAAATCCGGAATCGCTTCAAAAGGCGTATGACGAGGTGGATCAGATATTGGTCAGTGACTCACCGCAGTACGAGGAAATTCTTCAGCTTCCATACATTCGCATGATTCTCAGTGAATCGTTACGTCTCTGGCCAACCGCTCCGGGATTTGACGTATATGCGAAAGAAGACACCGTCATAGGTGGCAAATACCCCTTGAAGAAAGGCGAAAGTTGCAGTATTCTCCTGCCCCAGCTACACCGTGACAGAGAGGCATGGGGAGAGGATGCAGAGCTTTTCCGTCCAGAGCGATTTGAAGATACGGCGAAAGTGCCTCATCATGCGTATAAACCTTTTGGTAATGGGGAGAGAGCGTGTATCGGGATGCAGTTTGCTTTATATGAAGCAACACTTGTGCTTGGCATGGTCCTTAAACATTTTGAACTGATCGATTATAGCAACTATGAGTTGGATGTTAAACAGACGCTGACATTGAAGCCGGGAGACTTCCGGATCCAGGTGAAAGCCCGCGTGGCTTCGCAAACAAGGAATAAGTCGACGGTATCTGCGAAAGAGAAACCTGCTCCTGTTGTTCATAAAAATGTAGCAAGTGATAGCCAGACGAGAGAAATGTTGTCCGTTGAAGCAGACGGTAACCCATCGCTCCTGGTGTTATATGGTTCCAATCTGGGAACGGCAGAAGGCATTGCCCGAGAGCTTGCGGAGAAAGGCCATTCTTATGGAATCCCAAGTGAAGCAGCCACTCTGAATAAGTGGGTTGGCCGCATTCCCCGCCAAGGTGTCGTTCTCATCGTCACTGCTTCGTATAACGGAAAACCTCCGCAAAATGCTACGGCATTTGTAGACTGGTTAAAGGGAGCAGAGTCAGAGGAAGCAAGGGATGTAAATTATACCGTTCTGGGCTGTGGAGATCGGAGTTGGTCCGGGACGTACCAGAGCATTCCTCGATTAATAGATGAGAGGCTTGAAGAATTGGGAGGTAAAAGACTGTTATCCCGTGGAGAAGTCGATGCCGGAGGTGATATGGAGAAACAAGTCGAGGCGTGGCAGCAGATGTTGTGGCCACAGGTGTTGAGTGTCTTGGGGATTAGCGAGGAAGCAATCAAATCCTCCAAGCCAAGCGCCAGCAGACTTCAAATGGAGTTTGTACGTGAGAAAACGGATATGCCTCTTGCACGAACTTATGATGCCAGCTATGCCACGGTTGTAGTTAATAAAGAGCTTCAGGCGCTGGGAAGTGGAAGAAGCACGCGTCACATCGAAGTTTTACTGCCTGAAGGCATGAGTTATAGAGAAGGCGACCATCTCGGCGTGTTGCCTAACAATCAGAAGCAGAATGTGGATCGGATACTCCGTCGGTTCGGACTACGTGGGGATACTTCGATCCAATTAACTTCGGACGTCAGCCATCTTACACACCTTCCACTGAACAGACCCGTCAAGATTCATGAGTTGATCGCTTATTGTTTGGAATTGCAGACACCAGTCTCCAGAACACAGTTGCAGGAGTTAGCTAATCATACGATATGTCCACCTCATAAGCGTGAACTGGAAGGCATGTTGGACGAAAACAGCTACAGGGATGATATTCTTGCCAATCGTATCACCATGCTGGACCTGCTAGAAAAGTATGAGGCGTGTGAACTGCCATTCGAAAGGTTCCTTGAATTATTACCTCCGCTTAAGCCCAGATATTATTCAATATCCAGCTCGCCAAGCCTGAATTCCGAGCAAGCGAGCATAACCGTATCGGTAGTAAGAGAACCTGCATGGAGTGGTAAGGGCGAATATCTGGGAGTTGCTTCATCGTACCTCGCTGGTTGTCCAGCGGGCGAACGAATTCTGATGTTTGTACGTACATCTGAATCCGAATTTCATCTGTCGGAAGAGGCTGATGTTCCGATGATCATGGTGGGACCAGGGACGGGGGTAGCACCATTCAGAGGTTTCCTCCAGGCGAGAGCTGTTATGAAACAGAGAGGTTTGTCTCTAAGTGAAGCGCATCTGTTCTTTGGGTGCAGGAATGATTCAGATTTCATATATCGTCAAGAGCTTGAACAATACGAGCGAGAAGGGATCGTTAAACTACACACTGCTTTTTCTCGTGCGGAGGGCAAGCCCAAAACGTATGTACAGCATCTAATGAAAGAGAATTCCGAACAGTTAATTCACATGCTGATAAACAAAGGAAAACTCTACGTATGCGGGGATGGAAGCCAGATGGCTCCTGCGGTAGAAGAGACTTTACAGCAAGCGTATCAGGAGGTGCAGGGAGCAACGGTGCAGCAAGCGAAAGAGTGGCTTATCCAGCTTCAGGCCGAAGGACGCTATGTGCAAGACGTATGGGCAGGTAATAAACGAACAGGTGAAACTCCTAAAACTGTGAATGAGGAGGTACATTAAGACGGAGATGACTCCAATATCTACTAATATACAGTCCTTAATATACTCAAGCTAACAAACAGCCGCTTAATCTGGAGCTTTGTCTCCAAATTAGCGGCTGTTATCATGATCTGACCATGAGCCGTCGCTCGGTTCATTTTCTCACTCCTGAACTGTTAGCGTTTACATTAAAATTTGAAATAAAAATGATTGACAGTCCTTATCTGAACGAGTTTAATTATATAGACCGATTGTTATAATTATTTGAAGGAAGTGGCTTTCGTTGAGTGAAAAGTCTAATGCTAGAGAGTCTATTGTCAGCACAGCAGCGAGACTGTTTTTTTCACAAGGATATCATGCGACTGGTCTGAATCAGATCATCAAAGAGAGTAGTACGCCGAAAGGGTCGTTGTATCATTATTTCCCGCAAGGCAAGGAAGAGCTCGCGCACGAGTGTATTCAAAAAGCCAATGAACATATCTTGCAGACATTTGAGAAAACATTTGCAGCCCACGACAATACGGGGGATGCCATTCAGAGATTTATTCATGATTTGGCTCATGAAACAGAAGCAGCCGGGTTTACCGGATTTCTGCCATTCAGCTTCTGGGCAGCTGTGGAGACATCGTGTATTAGTCAGCAGTTGCGTATTGCATGTCAGGGTGTATTTGCAGATTGGCAGGATGTCATTAAGAAACAACTGATTCTGGATGGCGTTGGTGAAGAGAAGGCGCGGGAGACGGCACTTCTGATCATTTCTTTGATGGAGGGAGCACTGATTATCAGCCTGACGAATCAGGATAAACAGCCTCTGCTGACGGCTGCTGAGTATTTGTCGGTTGTGACGAAGAACGCCAAACAGATTCAATAATTTATACCAAGAGACAGAGAAAAAGAAAGTTCGATACGTTTGAGGAGGATGGGATCGTGGAGGTTTCCATGAAGGCTGATTCTGCACAGAATCAACAAGAAACAAAGCAATACAAGGTATTTCCGATTTTGTTCGCGATGCTACTGAGCGGCTTTATTGGTCTGTTTGGAGAAACGGCATTAAACGTGGCATTGACGCCACTTATGGCTCTACTGGAAGTAGGTCCTACAACGATTCAATGGTTAACTACAGGTTACTTGCTTGTGTTGGGAATCCTGGTACCGGTATCCGGTATGCTGTTGCAGTGGTTTACCACTAGACAGTTGTTTACAACATCTTTGATTTTCTCGATTGCAGGAACATTTGTTGCTGCACTTGCACCTAGCTTCGAAATTCTGTTGGTGGCACGGGTACTGCAGGCGATAGGTACAGCGCTATTGTTGCCACTGATGTTTAACACCATATTGGTTATTTTCCCGATTGAAAAACGTGGTGCTGCCATGGGATTGATTGGTTTGGTTATTATGTTTGCACCAGCAAGCGGTCCGAGTATCTCCGGTCTGATTCTGGCTAATCTGAGCTGGCATTGGATCTTCTGGATCTCCTTGCCGTTCTTCATTATCTCACTGGTATGCGGCTTGTTGTTCTTGCCAAATATTTCGAAATTGACCAAGCCCAAAATTGACGTACTGTCCATTATCCTTTCTACCCTTGGTTTTGGTGGTATCGTATACGGCTTCAGTAGTGCAGGGGGACATGGAGAAACTGGTGGAGGCTGGACGAGTCCGGTCGTTGTTGCCACTCTCGTTATTGGTGTGTTGTCCTTGCTGTTATTCAGTATCCGTCAGTTGAGAATGAAACAGCCAATGATGGATTTGCGAGCGTTCAAATATCCGATGTTTACGATTGGCTTGATCCTGATATTCATCTGTATGATGATGATGCTGTCATCCATGCTGATCCTGCCAATGTATCTGCAACAAGGTATGGCCGTTACAGCGTTAACTGCCGGACTGGTTCTATTGCCGGGTAGTCTGCTGAATGGTTTACTGTCTCCGGTCATGGGCCGACTGTTTGACAAGTTTGGTCCGAAGTGGCTTGTGATTATTGGTCTGGCTGTCGTAACGGTTGTACTCTTCATGTACACTGGAATTACACCTACAACAACACTGGCCAAAATTATTACGCTGCATGTGTTCATGATGGTCGGAATCTCGATGATTATGATGCCTGCACAGACGAATGGTCTGAACCAATTGCCACGTGAGTATTATCCTCACGGTACTGCCATCATGAATACGTTGCAACAGGTATCCGGAGCGATCGGTACGGCTGTTGCGGTAAGTATACTGAGCGCAGGACAATCCCGCTTTTTGAGCGGAGTGGCGAACCCGGAAAGTCCAGAAAATCAACTGGCAGGTTTCACGTCAGGTGTACAGAATGCGTTTGTATTCGCATTAGTTCTGTCGATTATCGGTCTGATTACTTCACTCTTCGTGAAACGGGTCAAAGTAGGATCAACGCCAGGACAACAAGGTCCTATGCATTAATCCATTAACTAACAATAATAATTAGATATTGTATAAGAGCGATGTATCCTTAACTTTAGGGACGCATCGCTTTTTTGCGTACTTATTCTATCTTTTTTGGTGTTGACGTGAAACGGGTTACAGCCTTTAGAGTAAAAATGTAGCCGGAATACAGCGGTTTAAAGAATGAATTTCAGAGCAAATACTTCATGTTCCGGCAAAATTGTATATGTTCATACTAATATAAAAGGGTAATATAGAATGTAATAGTACAATTTTTAACCAATTCGAAAACGGTTTATATTTTATTTTTAATCAAGGAGACTTCATTATGATCATCATCAATCCCATTGGTAATAACATTGAACAGATGCTGTTGCACTACGAAAAAAACGGCCATCTCACTCTACAGGCATCGCTTATTAGTAATAGCTCGGTTGTATATAGATTGCAAGACTATTGTCTCAAGGTATATGCTTCACGGGCAAGATTGGATGGGGAGATGGAAAGTGAGGCACTTAGGGCATTGCAGAGTAATTCTTATGCACCTAAATTGTATGCGTATTCACCAGGGGAGTACACCCTGACAGAGTGGATTGAAGCATTCAAACTGAAAGAGTACCGTGTAACCTATGGACACATTCCTCCCAACTTGATATACGATATGTTTACGACGGAACTTCAGCAGATTCATGCTGGATATTGGGACTGGGATGTCATCCGTTATGAGAATCTGCTCTGGACCAAGACAGGTGATGTGAAAAGAACGAACTTTTGGTTGTGTGAGCCTGTAAACTCCAGACGTGAGAACTTATATAACCAGGTCATTCGAAGAATTGATAACATCTACAATGGCGATCGAACCGAAATGGAGGCGATGAAACAGTACTTTTATCGTCACCAGTTGACTTCATTAGAGATCGAACAAGCTTTCAGCGATTTCAGGTCCCAACGGCCAAGACTGGCGATAGCACAATAAATCACATAAAAGAAACCCCAAAGATATTAGAGAATCTTTGGGGTTTCTTTTATGATATAACATAGTCTTACTTTTGCAGAGTGTACGTTACTTCTTTACCAGGGCCAATATCTCATCCGCAACGATATCAGGGCGATATTGATGGATGTAATGATCGGTATCTTTAATGGTTACCTGTTTAGAATCATCTGACCAGGATTTGAACTCTACTTGGGATTTATCCCATTCGGGTTCACTTGCACCAAGGTAATCAGCCGTCAGTATGGTGAGTGGAAACGGTAAGGTTTGCTTGTGATTTACAACCACTTTGGCATTGGCAGCTATCTCACGTAATTCATCCAACGTGTTCACATTACCATAGTTGTGCAACAGCGCAGTTGTATCCAATTTTTTCAGATCATCGGGTACAAGTTTCAGTTCATTACGATTGGCATTAGAAGTTTCGACAACCATATCAGATTGCATGGAGAGGCGGAATAGTCCGGTTTGGATACGGAATTTATTCGCAAAACCACCAATTGTGTCTGCCAAAGAGTCATCGTCATTCGAATAATATTCGGGGCTTCCGCCATCAATCATGACGATACCCTTGACGAGATCCGGGTATTTTTGTGCGAAACGAATGGTTTCCAGCGAGCCGAGTGAATGTCCAACTAATACATAAGGTGGCTTCTGTCCAGATACCTGCAACAACTCATGTAATTCTTCAGCTACGGTATCGACATCACGTTTTTTATCGGTCTGATCACTATACCCATAGCCAAATCGGTCATATATAGCGAATTTTGTGTTTGGAGCAAGCTTTTCATATAATGGATAATAATCTACATAGGGATTAGCGGTCCCCCAGCCAGAGGCGAGTAAGACTGTTACATCGCCTTCTCCACCAGTATATAGATGCATATTGTCTCCATGGACTTCGTACAGCTTACCAGGGGGGACGAGTGTTTTGGCATCCTGCCTTAAACCCACTTGTTGGTAGATCACGCCAGTACCCAGAAGCAACAGAACTATCGCCAGGTCGAATATCAAAAACTTAACTAATCTTTTGCGCCATTTCTTCATGTTCTCTCACATACTCTCCATGTATTTTCTCTATTATATATGCCCAATCTTATAGGAGAGAAAACAGAGTCTTAATTCTATCTTAATTGAATTTATTTCCGATCATGGGGAATGGGCGTGTTCTAGTGAAAATTGTATATCAACGGCCAATGAATTAATATATAGCTACGATATAAGTTGAACTAAAGAATATTTACACTGCTCACTCCGATGACAGAATAACCTTCCGATCGCTGTTATCCCCAGATTTTTTTGATTCACTTTTATAAAGGTGAAAATCTGGTGATAAAGGCGAACGCTCCGCTTCTTCAGGTTATTTCTGTCCTCTACGTTCTAGTGTTAATGTGTAGTTCAACTGATATAGTTGAATATATCTTAATCAAAAGTTGAACCTAGATTGATTATATAGAACAGAAGGTATGTATAATGACAAAATACGAAAATCAGCTCCCGACATCAGCAGGCATGAACTTCAAGTCCCTGATCAGTATATTGAGAGATTCCATGCGTGGCAATGTAGAGCGGAGGCCATCTGGTACGATGCCTATGGAGATATGTGAACCTGCTGAAACCTTCAGTGCATCCGATAATCCACAGGTTACATGGTTCGGTCATTCGGCCTTTTTGCTTGAAATTGAAGGGCACAGGTTGCTCTTTGATCCGATGCTGGGCAATCGTCCATCACCCGTATCCTGGGTGGGTACCAAACGTTACAGCACCAATCTACCGATTCAACCGGAGGATTTCCCAACGCTGGATGCAATCATTATATCGCATGACCATTATGATCATCTGGATTATGACTCCATTCGTAGATTGAAGGATAAAACAAAGCGATTTATCGTACCGCTTGGGGTACGTCGTCGTCTGATTCAACTGGGTGTGCCTTCGGAACAGATTACCGAACATAACTGGTGGGATGAGTTATCGTTCAAAGGTTTAACATTCGCTTGCACGCCAGCAAGACATTTCTCTGGCAGAGGATTATTCGACCGTAATTCTACTTTATGGTGTTCGTGGGTTATCGCTGGACAACATACGAAGGTGTTCTTTAGTGGGGACAGCGGATACGGTCCTCATTTCAAGGAAATTGGCAGTAAATATGGTCCATTTGACCTGACCTTGATGGAGTGTGGGCAATATGACGAGCGTTGGTCCAACATTCACATGATGCCGGAAGAAACAGTGCAAGCACACTTGGATGTAGGGGGTAAGTTGCTTATTCCGATTCATTGGGCCGCATTTACGCTTGCCTATCATGCCTGGAATGAACCAGTCGAACGGATTACGAAGGCTGCACATGCTTTGAAAGTTAAGATTGCAACTCCCAAAATCGGCGAGAAGGTTGTGCTTCATACGGAGCATTACCCTACACATCCATGGTGGAGACCGGAATTAGGATGAAAAAAATAAAAGCGTTCAGCTCATTGAATGAGTGGACGCTTTTTCTATTACATTTTACATCAGGATTGATAGTGAACTGTAAATTAACAACATACCCATGACGATATTAACAGGACGCTCGTATCTTAATAAAAAGCTCTGGAATAACATGCCACCGAACGCCCAGGTCATATTGGCACTAATACCGATGAAGGTGAGCAGCAAGGAAAATACAATTAAATGAACATGGGACTGCCCAAGAGGCAGAACAAAAACGGATATGGCAGTAAGCCCATACAGAATGACTTTGGGATTGATGAATTGCAGGGTGAACCCAAATAGAAATGAATAATGATTGACCTTGTTTTCTTCCGAATCTGCAGGTTTACTTCGCATGATTTTGAGCGCCAGATAGAGCATATACACACACCCTAACACGTTTAAGACGGGTTTGATCCTAGGAATATATTGATGAAGAATAAGGTTGAAATAACTGGACAGAAACATAATTAGCAGGCAGCCGGCTGCAACTCCACTAATAAACGGAAGGGTCTTGAGGAACCCCTGATTTCTGGCATGCGTCATGGAAATGATGTTGTTGGGTCCGGGTGTAAATGAAGCGATGATTGCATAGGTCACTAAAGGTATAATGTTCATGGTTCCTCCACGTCTTCTTAGTTGTGTGATATAATGAACTAAAATGTACGTTATAGCGTACGATCTTTATTATTGTACAACATGTACGTTATATAGCACAACAAAATTATGAAATGAGGAGGATGGATTTTTGAAAAACATTAATAGTATTCTTGCTCAGAACCTGAAACAGCTTAGGGAACAAAGAAAACTCAGTCTGGACAAGGTCGCCGAAATGTCTGGTATTAGCAAGACCATGCTTGGTCAGATTGAACGTGGTGAATCCAATCCATCCATTGCAACCGTATGGAAGATTGCTAATGGCCTGAAAACTTCCTTTACTGCTTTGATTCACGAGCCGAAGTCAGATACAACCGTTGTAACGGGGGATGATATTCAAGTATTGATGGAGGATGAGGGAAGGGTTCGGATTTATCCGCATTTTCCTTTTGAAGAAGGACGCCGCTTTGAAATATATATGATGGAGATGGACCCCAAGTCTGAGTTGAAAGCTGAACCGCATATCGAAGGTACGGAAGAGTTTATTACGGTCTTTGAAGGTGAAGTTACGATTAGAGTAGGGGCGGAAGATTATACGGTGAGTTCAGGGGAGTCGATCCGTTTTGGAGCGGACAAGCCTCACGCCTACGTTAACTCCGGTGCTAAGACGAACAAATTCAACATGGTCATTCATTATTCGAAGTGAGATGCAAAGATCCATCTGTGAATGTAACGAACGATGAACGAATAAATGCATACATGAAAGGAATGACAATAAAGCAACCTGATGTAATGAACTGCAACTCCCTCGTTAGTCGTGTCTCACAAAGGGTTCAGTTCAAAACATTGGCTGCTTTATTGATGTCTGCACTATGGAGCCCCCAACCTCTAGCGAAGGGGACTCTAACTTATGGTTTTTCTTTGGCCTGACGCTGTATTTCCTTGGCTGTTAATGCTTTATCATACACTCTTACGTTATCCAGACTGCCTTTGTAGAACGGATCAGACGTATAACGACTCTTGCCTACATAAGCTTCCGTTACCTGCAGATCTTTCGGGTTAAAAGTAATCTCAGAGCTGCTTGCAACCGATGTACCATTCACATATAGAGTGCCCACATCACCCTGAAGGGTTACAGCGACATGAACCCACTCTTTGGAAGGCAGCGGATTTGCTGCAATCAGGCTCTGATCCCGTCCCTCATTATGAATGGTGAATTGTAATGCCCCATTATGTTGGGAGGGAGTAAGGAACATATGCCTTGTCAAACCATTTCCAAAGTCGAAAATACGCTGCCAGGATCCGCCACCGTCCCAATTGACCCAGGCGCTAAACGTGAAATCCGTTGTATCTGTAATGAGTCCAGGTAACTGAATGTAACTGTCTGTCCCATTGAATGTAGCAGCCTGATTTTTGCCACTAGCAGCAGAACTGATCACGTTAAAGGCTTGTCCGTGATATCCGTTTTTACTGTAATCCTGTGCGACTTTGCCAATTTTCTTGTGTTCAAAAGTATACTCCCCGAGCAATGGGCTTACCGCTTGCTGTGGAATGATAACGTTAAACGTTTTGGAGCTTACCGCAGTTCCTTTACGAATCGTTGCGGTTAATTTCACTTTGGCATCTCCCTTACCGGCGCGAGGTCGCTGTACTACACCTGTAGTGGATAGAACCGAAGCATTGGAGCTTTTCCACGTAATCTCTGCATCACTTGTTCCCTTGGTAGGCAGAGATAGGTTGAAGAACACATGATCCGTACTGCTAATGCTCAGGTCCTTTTTCACCGCATCTACAATGTCCTGATCACTCCGTTCAACACTTTGACTTCCCCAGATGGCAATTCCGGAGGATGAGAGCGCGCTAAAGGTCAGAACCGTACTTTGAGATTCCGAATTCCATTCATGTGTGAAAACGCCTTTGTACTCAACGTTATTCGATGTGATCTGAACCTTGTTGTCTGCGCCAAGACTCCATGTTCCTGTCACGGTACCATGAATCTGCCCATCTGCCGTGAACTGAACGGTCTGGGATGGCTTGATGTCCGCCGTGATGTCCTTACCATGATTCACCCATTGGTACTGACCAGCGATCTCCTGAGTTGTCAGCTGCGTGGTAACTTCTCCCAAAGCCGCATAGCGATATGGAGAAACAACGGGCCAACCATCTGCATTCATATGCATCTCATGCACGCGAACTTCATGCTCTTCGCCACGCCCTGGAAAGCGGGTATGGAAGATGAGAAATTGTTTGCCAGTCTCCGGATCAACATAAGCAGAGTTATGCCCTGGCGATACATAACCGCTACCTAGGCCTGTGCCCGGATCACCGATCTGTCTCTCGAACAGGAAGTTCCCCATCAATTTGACTCCAAATGGCTCAATAGAACGATCGTCAAACAACGGTTTATCCTTGTCCGCTTTAACGTTGATCATATCGTTTCCTTCCGCATCGAGGAAAGGTCCATCCGGTGTTTGGGAGCGGGCTACGCGAATGTTGTATCCTCCATCAGCACCTAGCCCACCGTAAGACAGGTACAGATAATAATAATCAGTTTCGGGACTGTAGAGCATATAAGGGGCTTCAATACGACTATGATTGCCTCCGGTCAGCTTTTTGCCATAACCTTGATTTGGCAGTGGTTTACCTGTCGTTGCATCCATCTCCAGAATGAAAATCCCTCCTGAATACGAGCCATACACCATCCATAACTTGCCGTTTTTATCATAAAAGACATCCGGATCGACCACATTGGGATGAATCGTTGCATCGTAAATGGTACCATCCTCACTGATCTGATCCCACATGCCGGATTTCAACAGAATGCCTTGATCCTTATAAGGGCCTTCGATATTGTCTGCGACAGCAATGCCGAGCGCTGATCGCGGAGAGTCCCCTTTACAAGCATTGTAGTACATATAAAACTTGCCATCCGCCAATTGAATGACATCTGCTGCCCATAACGTATCCGTCTGCGCCCACTCCAACGCTTCAGCGAATTCCTTGGTTACATTGGGGACAACAGGGTTGTTATCTGTAACGCCGGAGGCGACCAGATCCCAGTTCAGAAAGTCTTTGGACTTAGCCACTTGCAGATGTGAACCAAAAATATAAAACGTATCATCCACCTTAATGACAGAAGGGTCATGAACGGAAACATTTTTAAATGTTGGAGCAGAATTAGCGATAGGTGTGGTGGAACTCTGCGAGTTACCCACGGTTGCCCCTGAACCATTTGCGAACACCGAGACCGGTGCCAAAGTTGTTGCAGTAAGTAAAGTGGTGCTTAGTACAGAAATGTTAAGTACGCGAACCCAATAACGTTTCATACGTTTCCCCTTTCCTATTCCCCGGAATGAAAAATCAACCGATACTTGGCAACACACGATAAAAGGTTCGGCAGACCTCCTTTGAGTATTTCATTATATCAAGCGCTTTCATTTGTTATATTATCAATTGATTTATATGTTTGTAAACCATAAATCTAATGTTTATAAGAGTAAAATGAAAAATAAATAAGAGACGGGAAGAGCCGATAAAGGTCATTACATTCAAATAAACCAGTTGTCTTTCTCAAATTTAGGATTGAAATGGGGATCGATGATGCGATATTATTACGTTTAAGAAATGTGTTTAACTATTTATCAATCATTTTATATTAATGCGAATCAAAAGCGTGAACCGACAATTCCCAACTACATAGGAGGTAAGAACATGAGCACATATCAAAATCAATTAATTGCACAATACACGTTTGAAGATACCGTTCAGATCGGGAAGGACAGCTCCGGTAAGGGCCATGATGGTATAACCAAAGGCGAGATCCCGCCTGTGATATCCGAGTTGAAAGGCAGAACGGCGGTGACTTTCAACGGGGGAGCGAATGGAACTTCTTATCTGCAATTACCCTCGAATCTGCTTCGTGATGTAAGCGATAACACGGGAATCACGATTGCCACTTGGGTGTTTCTGGGCAAGGGGTCTAATGTGTGGGAACGCATTTTTGACTTTGGTAAAGGGGAGAAGGGGCCGTATTTATTTTTGACACGTCAGCTTCTGGGTACGTTATACGCCGGAGATAATCTGGTTGTCCACCCAAGTGGAGGAGTTGCAAGTGGAGAATGGCTGCATATTGCGCTCTCCGTGGCAGGTAGCCAAGGGGGAACGTTGAGCAGTGCGGGTCCAATTGTGTATGTGAACGGGGAGAAGGCCGCAGACGGCTCGATCAGTCAGACGTCGAGCGGCAATTATGCCAAATTGCGCGAATGGTTTGATTCGTTCACCGATCCTGAGAATTATAGCCGGAATTATATTGGACGTTCCCAGTATGCACCGGATGTGGATTTTGCAGGTTCGTTATCCGACTTTCGGATCTATGGGGCAGCACTCACCATGGATGAAGTCATTGAAGTGATGTGTGAGTCACTGACAGATGAAGCGATTGTGAAGCTTGCGGCGGACAAGTACTTGTCCTTCCCCAACCGAATCATCACCAAGGATGTATCATTACCTGCAGACTTGCTGGGTGGTAAAGTGTCTGTTGAATGGAGCTCCAGTAAGCCGGAAGTCTTGTCCGAGAGCGGGGAAGTTCAGATGATCACATCAGCACAAGAGGTTACGCTCCGTGCGCTTCTGAACAGAGGTGATCGTAAGCTGAGCCAAAGCTTTGACGTGTCTGTTGTGCCAGCGCATCTCCCGCCTTACACGGTCACTATCCATGGAGATCAGAAGGTGGCGGATATCAGTGAAGTCATGTATGGACTTTTCTACGAGGATATTAACAACGCGGCAGATGGCGGAATCTATGCAGAGCTTGTTCAGAATCGATCATTTGAGTCTTTTGCATTTGATACGTACTCGCATGACTCTGGAGAATGTGGTTGTTCGACAGGTCGAAATCGTGAACCTTTGTTTGCCTGGTCAGGCGACACCGAGAAAATGCGCGTACAGCATACGGATGGACTAAACGTTCATTTTAACGTGGAAGACCCTGAAGTAAATGCTTATTATGTAACGGTTCAGGATGGGGCTACGATTCGGAATCGTGGATTCTCAGACTCCAACCAGCATTGTGCCATGTCCATCAAGCAGGGTGAATCATATGACTTTACCGTATGGGCAAAAGCAGAATTGGCAGGAACGATCACTGTTCAATTGCAGGATGGAAGTGACACTTCCATCAGTGATTCGGTAACGCTGCATGTTGAAGGCGGGAACACATGGAAGAAATACGGTTTGTCTCTGATCGGAACGGAGACTGTACTTGGTCAACTGGCACTTACGTTTGCAGGTGACATCTCCATCGATATGGTGTCCCTAGTCCCTCAGAATGTATGGGGAGCTGATCCGACAGAAGAGGGAATATCGGCTACGGCACATGCTAACTACACAGGTAACCCGAACTATCGATTGAGAAAAGATCTAATCCAGGCACTCGCAGATCTGCATCCGAAGTTCCTGCGTTTTCCGGGAGGATGTATCTCGGAGGGATCTTTTATCTGGGATAACGTATATGACTGGAAGGATTCTGTGGGTCCGGTTGAGCTCCGCAAAGAAAATTATAATGTCTGGGGTTACATGATGACGATGGGGCTTGGTTATATGGAGTACTTCCAACTGGCGGAAGATCTCAATGCCGCTCCGGTTCCAGTCATGGCTTGCGGTGTGTTGTGTCAGGCGCGCTCGGACTATGCTCACCCTGCGGGTGGCGCTTTAAGGGATTATTATATCCGCAACTTTACAGATCTGATTGACTTTGCGCTCAGTACAGACTTTGAACACAACGAATGGGCAGCGGTACGAAGCGAGATGGGACATCCTGAACCGTTTGATCTTCGTTATCTGGGCGTAGGCAATGAGAACTGGGGCACTGAATTTTTTGCCAACTTCGAAGTATTCAAACGTTCGATAGATGAGTACATGAAACAGAACTATCCTGATCATGAGCTGCACATTATCTCGACGGTTGGAGCTCAGGCGGATGATGATGCGTACCAAGAAGGATGGAAATTCCTCAGTGGGAACCTCACCGGGTCAGCTCAGGTTGCTTTTGCAGATGGTGCTGAGGTGATTGAGGAGACGGTAACCTGGTATGAGAATCAGGACAATTACATGGACACCATTGCAGATGAGCACTACTACCGATCCAATGAATATTTGCTGAATAACGTAGATCGCTACAACTACTATGACCGGGCTTATCTTGAAGATGGAAGTATCGATTGGAAAGAAACATCCAAAGTATTTGTTGGAGAATATGCTTCCACGGACAAAAACACGCTGGCAGGAGCGGTTGCAGAAGCTGCGATCATGACTGGATTTGAAAATAACGCGGACGTTGTGCGTTTGGCTGCCTATGCGCCATTGTTCAACAAAGTACTAACGGACGGTACTTACCGCTGGACGCCAGACTGCATCTGGTTTGATGATGAAACCGTGTGGTATACACCGAATTATTATGTACAGCAGCTTTTTGCAAAATATGTAGGGGATCAGGTGCTTGAGACTTCATTCTCCACCTATAGCAAAGGCAAACCGTTGAATCTCATTCCTCGTGGAGGTATCGAGATTGCAACGGGTCATGCAGACATCGTGGTGAAACGAGTTACAGTGACGTCCAATGTGGATGGCAGTTTGATGTTTGATGAAGATTTCAGGGAACGTACAGAGCCTAGTGAGGCATGGAGACAGATTCCCGGATCGGAAGGATATGCGTTAACCGCAGGAAAAGGACTCATTTTGAAGGCACAATCAAGTGGATTGAATGGATTGTATCTGCTGAATGACGAATGGACCAATTACAAAGTTCACGTTGAGGCTGAAAGAATTTCAGGTGAGGATGGTTTTTACATCGGTGTGGGACTGACGGATATCTCGCCTGAGAACAAGGATGTCATTGAGTACGCAATTAGTTACGGCGGGAACGCAACAGGCGTGAAGGTGTACAAACAAGGGATTGAGGGTTATACACTGGGAGACTATTCATCCAGCTCGGCAGCAGGTAACCTGAGAGCGGCCAACTATGAACCACTCGAGAATGGAACCGATTATACAATTACGGTTAACTATGGTGGAGATACAGGAAAGAATTTGGTTTGCTCCTATACAGACGGACGTAATACCAGCAAGGTTCTGGATTACAAGCTGGAAGCTTACAACCGGGAAGTATTCCACTCTGTTACGAAGGACGCACGGCATGTGTATGTGAAACTGGTGAATGCAGATGGTGTAGATAAATCAACCCGGATTTGCCTTCAGGATCTGAAGGTAGATGCTTCAGCCAGACTGATCACACTTACTGGAGAGGATCATTTGGTGCATATTCCGAATGTGAATCAGAAGAATGATGAGAAAGTGGTTCCCCAAGAACAGGAGATTACACTGTCGGATACATCGGTGGTCGTTAACTTAACAGCTCATTCAGTGAATGTATTGGTGATGGATATTCTGAATTAAATTCATATCGTGAACAAGAGACCGCGTTTATCGCGGTTTTTTGGCGTTCGAAATCTGTCCATTGATGATCAAAGAACGAAGAAATGGTGCTCTCCTAAAGGAAGGCACCATTTCTTTGGGTCTGATTATTTGCGTTTTAATAACAGAACGCCACTGATTGCCGACGTTTTATGGCGGTAGACCACTTTGAATCCAATATCATTGTCCAGCAAACAGTTCAGTGCATTGATTAGCCGTGCACCGGGAACCAGTGTGAATGTACATGGAGACGTATTACCAATCACGCGCACACTTTGGATTCTGCGCGCAGAACCAGGGACGAGGGGATTTCTTGACCAATAGATTAATACCAGATCCGGTTGCGGAACAGCATTGACACGAGCCATACTAATCATCTCTTTTCTATTAGATTCTTTATAGTAAATGACAATGTGATGTAGAAGGTGCTAGACAAAAGACGTCATGAGCAATAAATGGGGTTAACACCTTCCATTTATATCTAGTGCCTGTGGAATTCACAACAATTCATAGGTATAACAGATACTCATAAATGCATTTTCAATCCCATACATATATTCTGGAGGTGATTGGGATGAGCAAGGAACCTATGGATGAGAATAAAAAGATTGAGCAAAGAAACACCTTTCTTCGGGACAATAACGGGAAAGAGATGTCTTCCAACGAAGGGGTTAAAATATCAGATGACAGCAACTCGCTAAAAGCGGGGGATCGCGGACCCACGCTGCTTGAAGATTTTCTGATGCGTGAGAAATTGTCTCACTTTGACCGGGAACGCATTCCGGAGAGAGTTGTGCATGCTCGCGGATATGGAGCTTACGGTGAATTTGAGTTATATGAATCACTTGAAGAGTTAACGATGGCTCATTTTCTTCAGAATCCAGGAGTGAAAACACCGCTGTTTGTGCGTTTTTCCGAAGTTGCTGGTTCCAAAGGGGTTAACGAGACGAATCGGGATGTACGTGGGTTCGCCGTGAAGTTTTATACTGAGGAAGGCAATTTTGACTTGGTTGGCAACAATATACCTGTTTTTTTCATTCAGGACGGAGTTAAGTTCCCGGATTTGATTCATGCGGTAAAGCCGGAACCTAACAATGAAATTCCACAGGGCTCTACTGCACACGACACCTTCTGGGATTTCATTGCGAATAACCAGGAGTCGGCTGCTATGGTCATGTGGATTATGTCGGATCGCACGATACCACGGAGTTTTCGAATGATGCAGGGATTTGGAGTACATACCTTCCGACTGGTGAACAATGAAGGCAAATCCAGATTCGTGAAATTCCATTGGAGGCCCGTACTTGGCATGCATTCTTTTGTGTGGGATGAAGCTCAAAAGCTAGGAGGTGCTGATCCGGACTTTCATCGCAGGGATCTTTGGGAGAACATCAATGCGGGCAATTTTGCCGAGTTTGAACTCGGAATACAAGTTTTGGAGGAAGCGGATGAATTCAAGTTTGATTTTGATATTTTGGATGCAACGAAATTATGGCCTGAAGAAGACATTCCGGTACAAATCATTGGCAAAATGACGATTAACCAAAATGTCGAGAATGTATTTGCAGAAACGGAACAGTCGGCTTTCCATCCAGGCAACATTGTACGTGGCATTGACTTCAGCAATGATCCACTGCTTCAAGGCCGACTGTTCTCGTATACGGATACTCAATTGGCGAGGGTTGGCACAAATTATCAGGAACTGCCGATCAATCGTCCGATATGCCCTGTACATAACAACCAGAGAGATGGAGCCTCTCGCTATACCATTGATCAGGGGAGAGTCGCCTATCATGACAATTCGCTTGCCAATAACTCACCTTATACTGTGCCGGGAACAAAAGGGGGATTTGTGACATATCCTTCCCCAGTGCAAGGTCTTAAAGAACGGAAAACGGCACCCAGCTTCCTGGATCATTTCTCGCAAGCACGTCTATTCTGGAATAGCATGACAGGCTTGGAGAGAAGCCATATTATTCAAGCACTCACGTTTGAACTTGGGAAGGTAAAGGATGTTTCCATTCGTCAGCAGGTTGTCAATATGTTAGGTCATATCAGCACGGAGCTGGCGACTATTCTGGCCGTGGAACTCGGAGTCAATGTACCTAACGTCCCTGAATCTCCAGTGACGAAGTCGTCACCTGCGCTCAGCATGGAAAATACGGTGTTTTCTCCCAAGACATTGCGTGTCGGAGTGATTGTTGGGGAAGGGTTCGATGGCCCGAGCACACAATACATTTTGGAAGAGTTTAAGGGAGCGGGACTTCAACCGGTCATTGTACATGAAAGACAGGGTGTGGTACGTGGAACAGGGAATGTGGAGCTCAAGGTGGACGACAGCTTTTTGACCGGCTCACCCTTGGTATATGATGGTCTGTTCATTGTTGGAGGACAGCAGGAAAACGATTATGTTCAGAAATACACCCGATCCTATGCGATCGAAACGTACAATCATTTCAAACCGATCGGTGCTACACCGACGGGTGCAGCGGTGATCCAGCCGGTCGGCATTATAGGCAAACCTGGCGTCATTGTGGAACAGCAGCCTGCGGCGTTTGCAGAGCAATTCATTCAAGCGATGACCCAGCAGCGCTTTTGGGATCGGACATAGCCACGTGGGATAAACTGGACATGGGAAGTTCATGCGTCTAAACTAGATAGACCAGACACACTAAGAAGGGATGCGCCGATCCAAACCATGTTGCAGAAATTCGGGTTTACACAATATGAAAGTCAGGTATACGAGGCTATATTTGCCCAGGATGAACCGCTTGATGCCACATCGATTGTAAATTACTCCAACGTTCCCAAAGCCAAAATCTATGAAGTGCTCAATCGCCTGATCGACAAGGGAACGGTGCTGACAACGATGGATGGGAAGAAAAAACTATATATGGCTGTGGATCTTCAGTCCATTATTCATAAGATTAAAGCTGATTTTGAGAAAGATATTGAGGAATTGAAGAGTTACAAAATCAAACGTACATTCACCGATGAACATATCTGGACGTTAAAAGATGAGTCTTCCATCGCATCGAATATCGAACAGCTTATCGAGGAAGCAGATTCATCGATTCTTTTTCTGGCCTGGAATGAGCGAATGGAGAAATATCGTGAACTGCTGGAGCAGAAGGAAAAGCAGGGCGTGTACGTTGAAGTGCTTGCCGTTGGGGGAATGGAGACATCCTTAAACCGGATATACTCGTTGATTCCATTGCTTGATGCGCCAGAACCTTCACAGCTGCTTATTGTGGATCATGCGTATTTGCTGTTTGCCGGTGTGGAGCACGATTCATGGCGAGCGATCAAGACGATGTCCAAACCGATTGTCAAAGCGATGACTGATTATTTCTACCATGATGTTGCCCTTACTCAGATTACCAAAAAATACGGTGACCAACTGTTACAGGATGCTGAAATCGAGAAACTGCTCACCAGATTAATCTATTAAAACTATTCTCTTGGAGGATAGTTTTTTTGTTATATCTCTGTTTGAAAACAATCATGAAAATAACTATTGAAACTTTCATTCTTATGGGTTACTATCGTAGTTGTAACTTTTATAGGAGGATTCAAAAATGAATAAGAAAGTATATGTGCTTGCTATCGCAGCATTTGTGGTCGGAACCGTTGAACTGATCTTGGGCGGGATTCTGGACCTGATTGCTACGGATCTTCATCTTTCCCTAGCCAAAGCGGGGTATTTAATCTCTATTTTCTCACTTGTCTATGCGTTGTCTGCGCCGATTTTATTAAATTTGACGGCCAGATTCGAGCGTAAAAAGGTATATATGTGTACGCTGTTTGTTTTTCTGATCAGTAATCTGATCTCTGCATTTAGTTCCAGCTTTTATATGCTGATGGCGGGCAGAGCACTCGGAGCCGCCACGGGTTCACTTATTTTTGTGCTCTCCCTGACCCTTGCAGCACGTATTGTGGAACCACAATATAAAGGACGCGCCGTGGGGATTATTACCATGGGAGGCAGTGCATCACTTATCCTAGGTGTACCTCTTGGAATCTTTGTAGGTAACTTGGCAGGCTGGCGTGAGGTGTTTATGTTGATCGCTATTCTCACAGCAGTGGTTATGGTGGCCATCTGGATTGCGATGGATCGTGTACAGCCTATTCCTGCTGTATCCCTGAAGAAACAGCTTACGGCACTGTGGAATCCAAAAATGTTGGCAATCCATGCTACAACTTTGCTTGTGCTTGCGGGTCATTTGACTTTATATGCGTATTTCACGCCATTCTTGCAAGAAACGCTGGGTGCCAGTGCGACGATGGTCACCTTTATCTATATGATGTTTGGGATCGCCGCTGTTGCAGGGGGAGGAATCGGGGGCATGTTATCCGATCGTCTGCATCCTGCTAAAGCCATTATCATTGTGCTGATTCCCTTTATCGTGAGTATGGCTGTCATTCCGTTCAGTGTGGGATTGCCTTTGATCGCCTTCTTGTTATTGTTAAGCATCTGGAGTGCACTGAGTTGGACCGTTACGCCTGTGCAGAATAGTCTGATTATCAAAACTTCGCCGGAAACAGCCGAAACGCTAATCAGCACCAACTCAGGTATTGCACATGCAGGTATTGCACTGGGTACCTATATCGGCGGCATGGTGATCGATCATTCATCGATTCTGAACACCGGATGGGTTGGTTCTGTTCTGATTCTGCTTGGTTTGGTGACTGCCATCTATGCCATTAGCGTTAAGGAAAAAACCGTTCAGGCGGTTGCTTAGAATAAAGAAATTAGACAAAAAGCTTGAACCTCTGCATTCCCATAGTCTAATGGGTGTAGAGGTTTTTTTGCTGTTTCGCTAGAGTACGCGTCAGTAGAATAAACCATTTTCATATCGAGCAGACTTGCTTTATTCATACTAATCTATATAATTAAAAGAGTTTTTAAAAGTATTATTTAATGTTGAATTACATGATGTGTAATGAGGGAGCGGTGATCATGACTACGAAGACGGAAAAACAAAAAATGCTGGATGGCGAGCTGTACATGGCTTCGGATCTTCAATTGTCTGAGGACAGAGAGTATGCAAGGAAAATGACGCGGACGTTCAATCAAACGACGGAAACGGATGGTGAGCTTCGCACCAAGTTATTGAAGGAACTGCTGGGATCTACAGGTGAACACCTGGGCATGGAACCTAATATTCATGTGGATTATGGATATAACATTCATGTAGGCAATCATTTTTATAGCAATTTTAACTGTACGATATTAGATGTGTGTGAAGTTCGTATTGGAGACCATTGCTTAATGGGACCAGATGTACATATCTATACGGCTACTCATCCACTCCATCCGCATGAGCGCAATACGGGTGCAGAATATGGCAAGCCAGTCACGATTGGCAATAATGTATGGATTGGTGGTAGAGCCGTTATTAATCCGGGGGTTACCATTGGAGACAACGTGGTCATTGCTTCCGGGTCTGTGGTTACAAAGGATGTTCCGGATAATATGATTGTGGGCGGTAATCCTGCTAGAATTATTAGAGAGATTGAGCTTTAATTTATTTTAGATAGAAGATGGGAAGTGCTTACGAAATGATGACTGAAAAAGAAAAATCTCAATTAGGGCTCTTGTATAACGCCAATTATGATCAAGAGTTAATTGAAGAGCGTTTACATGCCAAAGGACTTTGTTACGATTATAACCAGCTCCATCCAGCCAAGATCAATGAAAGAGAAGCGTTGATCAAGAAACTGCTGGGGAAAACGACGGATCGTTTCCTGATTGAACAGCCATTTGTATGTGATTACGGCTATAATATTGAAATTGGTGAGAACTTCTACAGCAATCATAATATTGTCATGCTGGATGGAGGAAAAATCAGTTTTGGAGATAACGTTTTTGTTGCGCCCAATTGTGGATTTTATACTGCAGGCCACCCTTATGATGTTGAGCAGCGCAATGAAGGTCTGGAGATCGTTGGACCCATCACGGTGGGCAATAATGTATGGATCGGTGGCGGTGTGACAGTTCTTGCAGGTGTGACGATCGGAGATAATACGATCATCGGCGCAGGGAGCGTAGTGACCAAGAGTATACCGTCTGGTGCGATCGCTGCGGGTAATCCTTGCAGGGTCCTTCGCAAGATAACGGAAGAAGACAAAACAAAGTACAGCAGGGATGTAGTGAGGAACATCTAGTGAAGAATAAATAGTGAACAACGTGATAGTCGCTAATGGAGAATGCCCGATGTGTATCATCGGGTGTTTCTTTTTGAAAATAAAAATAAAATCCCCCAGACAGAAAACATGCCAAGGTATCGTATAACCGACACTTTTTTATGTGATATGTCTGGGGGATAGAAGAATGTATCTGTTACATTTGCTTAAAGAACCTTAACGTTGCAAACTTTTCCCGTTACTGCTGATCACTTCTTTGTACCAATGGAAGGATTTCTTGCGATAACGTTCGAGTGTTCCTGATCCATCGTCATGACGATCCACATAGATATAGCCATAACGTTTTTTCAACTGGGCAGAAGACGCACTTACAACATCAATGCAACCCCATGATGTATAACCCATAATTTCAACGCCATCTTCAATAGCTTCACCAACCTGAACCAGATGATCATTCAGATACTGGATGCGGTAGTCATCTTCAACTGTTTTCTCGCCGTCCGCACCCGTGATCAATTCATCAACAGCACCAAGACCATTTTCTACAATAAACAGTGGTTTTTGATAACGGTCATAGAACATGTTAAGCACATAACGCAATCCTTGCGGGTCAATCTGCCATCCCCATTCACTTGCTGGCAGATAAGGGTTAGGTACACCCCCAAGCAGGTTACCTTCACCTGCGATTTGTTTCTCCGGGTCTGCTGTCTGACAGATACTCATGTAATAACTGAAAGAGATAAAGTCTACTGTATTCAGTAACATTTCTTCGTCGCCAGCTTCCATCTGAATCTCGATTCCATTTTCACGGAAGTAACGTTTCATATAACCAGGGTAGCGACCTCTTACGTGTACATCGCCGAAGAAATAGTTGCTATGTTCGAATTCCATGACTTTAATCATATCGTCTGGATTTGGTGTCAGCGGGTAGGTCGGCATACTGAGCATCATACAACCAATCTGTGCCGTAGGAATGATCTCATGACAGAGCTTCACAGCGGAAGCACTGGCTACAAACTCATGATGGATCGCTTGATACAGATCTTGCTTGCTAAGCTTCTCCTTAGGCGTGTAGATACCACCGCTCATGAAGGGTGCTTCAAGAATCGAATTGATTTCGTTAAAGGTAAGCCAGTATTTCACTTTATTCTTATAACGTTTAAATACGGCAGTTACATAACGCTCATAGAATCCAACCATTTTTCGGTTAACCCAGCCGTCGTATTCTTTGGACAAGTGAAGAGGTGTCTCATAGTGGGATAGCGTAACCAGTGGTTCGATCCCGTATTTGTGACACTCGTCAAACAGATCGTCGTAGAATTGCAGACCTTCTTCATTTGGTTCCAGCTCGTCCCCTTTTGGGAAAATACGGGACCAGGCGATGGAAGTACGGAATACCTTGAAGCCCATCTCGGCAAACAGTTTCACATCTTCCTTGTAGCGATGATACAGATCTATACCGATCAGTTTCATGTTATCTTCGGTTGGTTCTTCCGTGATTGGACCCATGATGCCTTTGGGAGCTACATCCTGAGTAGATAATCCTTTGCCGCCTTGATTGTATGCACCTTCAGCCTGGTTGGCTGCAATTGCGCCACCCCACAGGAAATTTTCCGGGAATTGATAGGTTTGATTACTCATGTGTATCGCTCCATTCATTAAATTGATATTAAGATGATTCATGTATGACATAAAAAAAGCTTAAACGTTGTAACGGGTTACACGTCAAGTTTTACTTTTGACCCCAATCTAAGGCATACTATTGTTCTAAATAAGTTCAACTAAAATTTACACGAAAACGGAGAGGACAGAAATAACCAGAAGAAGCGAAGCGGTCGCCTGAAAGCTTTCTGAAAGAAAGCTACATCGGAAGCATACGCTATCCCCGGATTTTCCCGTTTAGATATGGGAATCAAAAAATCTGGGGATAACAGCGATCGGAAGGTTGTTCTGTCATCGAAGTGCCAGTGTAAATAATCTTAGTTGAACTTATATAGTTCGTTAGCAAGAAGGGAGTCTCCGATGTCCAAGTTTGATGAAATTATGAAGCGATCAGGTTACTCAAAAGCGACAGTGTCACGCGTGATTAATCATTCTCCGCATGTTAGTGATGAAGCAAGACAGATCATAACGGATATTATGAAACAGTTGAATTATATTCCCAACCGGAATGCGGTATCGTTATCTACAGGGCAAACAAAGCAGATTGGAATTGTGACCTCTACCACAGGTGAGATCATTCTTACATTCATGAATCAATTTATTGATACAGCCATGGATTTTGGGTTTCAGACGATTATCTATACATCCCGTGGAGATCCGGAGATTGAATTGCAGGCGTTCGAAGATCTGCGCAGTAAACGAGTCGATGGGCTAGTTATTATTGCTTGTGTTAATGATCCTCGGAAATTAAAGGCTTATATGGAGTATGGGCCCATTGTCTCCTGGCAGCGAATGGGGAATGACGAGATTCCGTCTGTTGCTATGGATCAGGCAGAGGGGTATAAGTTAGCTCTGGAGCATCTGGTTTCGAGAGGATACACCCGAATTGCAAATGTATTTGGAAGGGCTGAAAGTTTGAATACCCAGAGCCGCCGTGAAGCCTATGAATCTTTCATGAAGAGCAGAGGGTTGCATGTGTGGACTGAAGCATATCAATATTCCGTATTTAGCTCCTCCGATGGCGAAGAAGCGATGCGAAGAATGGCTGAGGGGCCAGAACTTCCACAGGCCGTATTATGTTCCAATGATTATGCAGCCATCGGCATTCTTAGTGAAGCACGCAGACGGAAAATTCAGGTACCGGAACAACTCGCCATTGTGGGGTTTGATGATATCGAGCTTTCCCGTGTTCTTGGAATCACGACCATACACAATCCGATTGCGGAGCAAGCTACCCAGGCTTTCCATCAATTGTGGGCCGTATTGGGTAAAATGGAGTTGCAGACCGAACAGCTGACATACCAGCTGATTGAGCGTGAGACGACTTGAATCCATAAGACTGATGTTGGAATCTGATTTTATGGATTCAATAATTATTCAAATTTGAAGCATCTTCAAATCGGAGTCATACGTTATACTGAATATGAGCTTCAGAACGACATATCTGTACGGAGATGTGGCGTGAGATTTTTGTATCATGTTACAAGTTACATATTTCACAAACGATTAGCAGGAAAGGTGAGAATGGACTTTATGAAAACAGTGACAGGCCGATTCAGAATTGCGGGCATATGGGAGGGCGTATCCTTACTTTTATTGATTTTTATTGCTATGCCTCTGAAATATTTTGCAGATATCTCTTCCGCTGTAGCCGTAATGGGCATGATTCATGGTATTTTATTTCCTTTGTATCTTATTGCACTAGTGCATTTGGCTCTGGTCAAAAAGTGGAAGATAACACGTTGGCTGATGGGTGGACTCGCCGGTCTACTGCCGTTTGGTACTTTTGTATTCGAATCTTATCTTCGAAAGAGAGATTGGAAATAAAAATCAATAAGAATAAATGAAAGCAGGCGACTAATTCAGATGTTATCCGAATTGTCGCCTGTTACTTTCTGTACAAGTTCTACTTTACTGTACCTTGCTGACGATCGGACAATAAGCTGACTCCAATATCGCCTGAGGCATTCGACACAGGTGTATACGCCGAGAAGGAAGTAACAACAACCAGGGCAGTGAACAGAAATAAGAATGATTTTTTCATACCATAACCTCTTTCATATGGGGATATATTCCATTTGATTCTAACGCATATAGGCTATACTTGAAAAGAAAAAGTTTAAATGAGCAAGCTATTGAATGATTGAAAGGGTTGAGCTTCTATGAAAGATATTCATGAGTTAACATCCATAGAAATGGTTGAAGAAGTTATTCAACAACATGAATTGGTTTTTTTGTATGTATCTCGTCCAGAGTGCAGTGTATGTCACGCTTTACTCCCCAAGATCAGGGCGTTGCTTGAACCTTATCCATCAATATACCTCGGTCACATTAATGCTAACGACGTGGAAGAAGTTGCTTCCAAGTTTCTTATTTTTACCGTTCCAACAATGATCATGCTTGTGGAGCAGAAGGAATATATTCGAGCGGATCGTTTTGTTCGCTTGGAACGTCTGGAAGAGCAGTTGCAACAGATTCACTCCATGTATATCCAGGATGAGGAATAGAAAGCTAAAGCTTCATGAACGGCGGCTCATACATGAGCCGTTTTTTTTCGCCCTCAGTGGCATATAGCTATGAATAAAGTACATGATGTTTGAACTCGCAAATTAAAGTGTTGCCATGAAAACGGTTTTATGATAATTTAAACATTATAAAAACGTTTTTATAGTAAAGGAACAAAACTTATGGCAAAGATAACGATTAAAGATGTAGCAAGGGAAGCGGGCGTATCCATATCTACGGTCTCCAACGCCTTAAATGGTGTGGATGTCTTGAACCCGGAGACAAAATCACATGTTCTTAAGGTGGCAGAGCGTTTAAATTATGTGCCCAATCTGAATGGCAAGCTGTTGAAGTCCGGTCAAACCAAAATGCTTGGTTTTTTCACTACAAGTGTATCGGGTCCGTATTTCTATAAGCTGGTTGAGTCAATGTCTCGCGAATGTGATCGTCTTGGGTATGGTTTGAATGTATTTGTGACCAAGGATAAACACGTTATTATGAGTAATATTCTGGGTCGGCGGGTGGATGGTGTCATTATCTACGAAGAGCTTCGGATTGATGAGCAAGATATTATCGCAATGGAGAAAGACAAGATCAAGGCGGTTTTTCTGGATCGGGTCTATCAGAGCGATACGATGGGAAGTGTCATTTTTGACTCGTACGTGGCGGCTTATGAAGCTACCAAGTATTTAATTGGGCTGGGGCACAAGAAAATTGCTTATATTTCGGGTGTGGATACGATGTTTGACAGTGTGCAGCGTAGAGACGGCTATTTGGCTGCCTTGCATGAATACCAGCTTCCAATCGATGAAGATTACATTATACAAGGGTATTTTGAGGAGGAGAGCACGTATAGTGCGATAAAATCTTTTCTTCATTTGCACCCCGGCAAGCGACCTGATGCATTTCTTGCAGGGAATGACTTGAGTGCAATTGGCTGTATGCATGCGTTGAAGTCTGAGGGCTTTGAAGTGCCTCAAGATGTTAGTGTCGTGGGTTTTGACGATATTGATATCGCACAGTATTTTTCTCCACCACTCACAACGGTAAGAAATCAAATTGCAAGACAGGGTATCCTGGCAATCAATCAACTGGTGGGTATGATTAAGGAGAAAGAACAAGGGGCTGCGCAAAAATTGGCGGGTGAGCTGGTGGTTAGAGGTTCAAGCCATGTGAAGATCGACCGGAAAGACTACCGTACATAAGTTGACTCAGCTTCTTCTCCGGTCTTTTTTTACATAAATAAAAACAAAGGGGTTTTTTATGTCGAAAAATAAAAACGTTTTTATATAAATGTATGTATGATGGAGGGGAGTAAAAAAACGTGGATAAATTAGCCGTAGAGACATCAACCGGTAAAAATGCGATCAGTCCCAATGGGAAGAAACCCATCGGACAACGGATTAAAGAATTCATAGTCGATTATCGGAGACAATGGGAGATTCAATCGATGATTATCCCAGGCATTATCTTTATGATTATTTTCTGTTATATCCCGATTTACGGTTTGACAATTGCCTTCAAAAATTACACGGTCATTGATACGCTGGCTACCGCTCCTTGGGTAGGGCTGGATAATTTCAGAATCATTTTGTCAGACAAATATTTCTGGGATGCGGTCGTGAATACGCTGGGGATCAGTTTTTTGAAATTAGGTATTGGGTTTGTCATTCCGATCATTCTCGCAATCATGATCTACGAGTTAAACAGCGGACGATTCAAGAAGTTTGTGCAAACGGTTTCATATTTACCTCACTTTTTGTCTTGGATCGTACTTGGGGGAATGCTGATCACCTGGTTTTCGACAACGGGCTTATTTAATCAGTTGTTACTTAGCCTGGGAGTGATCTCGCAACCGCAGAACATCTTGCTGGATGCAGGCAAGTATTGGTGGATTGCTACGTTATCGGATATTTGGAAAGAAGCAGGTTGGGGAACGATTCTGTATCTGGCGATCATGGCAAAGATTGACCCAACGTATTATGAAGCTGCCAAAATTGATGGTGCAAGCCGTCTTAGACAGATCTGGAATATCACATTGCCCAATATGAAATCAATCATAAGCCTAAATCTGATTTTAACTGTAAGCGGTTTATTAGGGTCAAATCTGGATCAGACCCTGGTTCTCATGAACTCCCAGAACCGCGATAAAGCGGAAGTCATCAATTCGTACGTCTACCGTATGGGGATGTCTCAGGGTGACTTTTCATATGCAACGGCCGTTGGCTTGGGTGTCTCCATCATCTCTGTCATTCTGCTCGTCACGGCAAACAAAATCACAAGCAAATTAAACGATAATCAATCTGTGTTGTAGAAGGAGGCATCCCGCGTGAATGGAAAGGTGGCAAAAGAAGATCTTGATAGTCGGATCTTTGATACCTTAAATATGATTTTGTTAATCATCTGTACGATCGTTATTCTGGTTCCGCTCTGGAATGTCATCATCTCTTCCTTTAGTTCAGGCAAAGCGTTGGCGGAAGGTGGGTTCATCTTCTGGTCACCGGAATTCTCGCTGGAGAATTACAGAGCGGTATTCAATGATCAGGGCATCTGGCAGGCCTTCTTCATATCGGTGTCCAAAACAACGATTGGCGTTGTTACACATGTGTTCTTTTGTGCCATGGTTGGTTACGGTCTGAGCAAAAAGTACATAAGAGGCCGTAAATTATACGTTGCCATGGGTGTTATTACAATGTTCTTCTCCGGTGGCATGATCCCGACGTATCTGTTAATCAAATCACTTGGCCTGCTTAACAGCTTCTGGGTGTACATTATCCCGGCGTTATTCAGCTTCTATGATGTCGTGATTCTGATGAATTTCTTCCGGAATGTCCCGGATTCTCTGGAAGAATCGGCCAAGATTGACGGCGCAGGCGATTGGCATATTTTCCTGAAAATCTTCATTCCACTCTCCATGCCTGCCATGGCTACGATTGCGCTATTTAATGGGGTGGGGCAATGGAACGACTTTATGACAACCAAGTTATATATTACCGATCAGTCACTGTATCCACTTCAGATGATGTTGTACGAGATTATCGTACAGTCACAGACACAATCCATGCAAAATGTCGGGGGTTCAGCTGTTATTGAAACAACGACCAAAGGCGTGCAGTTGGCCACCATTGTCATTACAACACTCCCTATCGTGCTGATCTATCCCATCGTTCAGAGATACTTTATCTCGGGAATGATGCTCGGAGCAGTCAAGGAATAGGAGCAACAAATACCCCATTTTGAGGAGGAACAAAAATATGTTGAAGTTGAATAAGGCATCAGGCAAAAAAGGGATTAAATTGCTCGCAACACTGCTCACAGCCGTACTTATGATTACAGGTTGCAGTGGTGGATCGGGTGGCTCTAGTGAAGGGAACTGGGTATCCATTGAAGATCGTTATACGGTCGACCCGGAAAAGCCAGCTTGGCAGTTGGATAAAAAGGAAGAGGCTACCGACCTGACATGGTACGTCAATGCGGACTGGTGGAACACTGATTTTGGCAAGGACATTGTTACCAAGAAAATCAAAGAGGATCTGAACATCAATATTAAATTCATCACAGGTGATGATACCAAGTTAAACACCTTTTTCGCAGGTGGAGATATGCCTGACTTGCTGACCGTATTTGACTCGAATTCTCCTGTGGTACAAAAAGCTGCAACTTGGGCGATGCCGCTGAACGATCTGGCGGAAAAATATGATCCTTACTTCAATAAAGTTGCGGCTGCCGATACATTGAACTGGTTCCAATTGGCGGATGGTAAAACCTATGGTTACCCGAACTATTCCAATACACAAGAGGATTATGATAGCGGTAACATTCCTGCCAAAACGGCATTTATCATTCGTAAAGATGTGTACGAAGCTTTGGGTAGTCCGGTCATTGGAACGCCAGAAGAATTCCAGAATGTGATGAAACGAATTAAGCAAGAGTTCCCTGCGCTGATTCCATTCGGCTTTAATGCCGTAGGAGAAGGAACGGGTTCACTAGGGGATACGTTACAAGATTTCATCGGTGTTCCGTTGGAGACCGAATCAGGAGAATTCTATGATCGCAATCTGGATGAAGATTACCTCACGTGGTTGAAAACATTGAACACCGTGTATAGAGACGGCAATATCAGTGATGACAGTTTTGCCGATGATGGAACCGCTTTTGAAGAAAAAGTGAAGTCCGGTAAATATGCGACGATGCTGCTTGACGGTACACCTCAACAAGGAGGAAACTTGCAAATCTACATGAGTGCGAATCCAGGCAAAGAATATGTTGCTATCGATGGACCGCAGAGCACCAAAGGTAATGCACCAACATTGAATCAATCCGGAATAACCGGGTGGATGATCAATTTCATTTCCAAGGACTGTAAAGATCCGGCCAAGGCCATTCAGATATTCACATACTTGCTGAGTGAAGAAGGACAGACACTTATGAATTACGGGATCGAGGGGGAAACCTACCAAACCAAAGCCGACGGTAGTGTAGAATTGCTGCCAGCAGTGAAAGACCTGCAACTCAATAACGCGGATCAATTCAAAAAGGATTATCGGATGGGTGAATTTATGTTCTTCGGTCATGACCGCCACAAAGCACTCAGTGCAGATGCTTTTCCGGAAGCGATTAAACAGATGCAAGAGTGGGGCAAAGGCAAGCTGAAACCACACTTCATTCTGGAGAATATTAGCCCGGATCAAGGTACACCTGAAGCTCGTGCGTTGTCAGCAATCAATACGAAGTGGAATACAACGCTGGTCAGTATGGTACGGTCCAAGGATGATGCCTCGTATAACAATGCACTGGCTTCTTACAAGTCATTTTTAGGTGAGAACCGTTGGGAAGAGATTGTGAAGGTACGCAGTGAAAAGATGAAACTGAACAAAGAGAAACTAGGCGTTCAATAATAGAAATACAAAGGAGAATCCTATGACTACATTCAAAATGTACAAATCCACGGGTGAAGAAGAGTTATTCGTATCTCTATCCCAGGAGCAATTGAAACCACTGGATACTGATAAGGAGACAACGACGATCCATCTGGATGATCAGCTAACGTATCAGGAGATGGACGGATTTGGTGCTTCTTTTACCGATTCATCTGCCTATTTGATTAACCAAATCTTGAGTGAGGAGCAGCGTGATGAGGTCATGACCAGGCTTTTCCATCCGGAGAAAGGGATTGGGCTGTCGGTCATCCGTAATCCGATGGGCGCTTCGGACTATGCGAGAACGATATACAGTTACAACGATATGCCAGAACAGCAGACAGACCCGGAATTAACCCAATTCAGCATTATACATGATGAAGGGGACGTTATTCCTTTAACGCAAAAGGCGTTGGCATTGAACCCTGAACTGAAGCTGTTTGCTTCACCATGGAGTGCACCCGGCTGGATGAAAACGAGCGGATCCATGATCACTGGACAGCTGAAGGCTGAATGGTATCCCGTTTATGCTGAATATTTTGTGAAATACATTCAAGCATATGGCAAGCATGGATTACCCATCCATGCCATTACACCACAGAATGAGGCGCTTTATGAACCCGGGCACTATCCGGGTATGTTGATGCCAGCCGAGGCCCAAGCAGATTTTATCAAAAATCATCTCAAACCAGCCTTTGTGCAAAACGATATTCAAACCAAAATTCTCTGTTACGATCACAACTGGGATCAACCGGACTATCCACTGACCGTGCTGGAACAAGCGGGAGAGGAAGTGGATGGTGTAGCCTGGCATTGGTACGGGGGCGATGCTTCTGCTCAAACGAAGGTTTATGAAGCTTTTGCAGGGAAAGAAGTGCATTTCACTGAAGGTTCGGGTGGAGAGTGGATTCCGCCATTTGAGCAAGCTTTCTCAAATGTGATGCGAACGGGAATTCAGATTCTTCGCAATTACAGCAAGTCCTTTGTACTTTGGAATATGGCACTTGATGAGAACAACGGGCCAACCGTTCCTGGATTTGGCCGCAGTACGTGCCGTGGGATCGTACAGGTGAATCAGCAAACAAAGGAACTTACGTATACGCTTGATTATTATGCTCTGGCACATTTCAGTGCTGTGATCCGTCCGAAGGCTGTTCGGATCGAATCAATATCCAGTGATGATGGAATTTGTTCTGTGGCTTTTAAAAATGCCGATGGTTCCGTAGCTTTAGTCCTCTTCAATGATGGAGAGGAGACGGGCAACATACAGGTTAAGCTGCGCGACGATGTATTGATGCAGTTTCAGCTGGAAAGCAAGAGTGTCTTGTCCGTATTGATCACAGATTAATAAATAAATAGATGGAGTTATAAGTAGGCTTCATCAGAAATGAAACCAAAAGAAGCGATATCCGGAATGTACTCGGATATCGCTTCTTTTGGTGAAATTCATCTATTCAGGGTTATATTATACGGGCTGAATAGCGAGATGGGGTGTCCCACTACTCTCATCAACGAACAGTATATATTGGTTGCCAGCTGTCCCTGTTAAGACCAGACCGGGTTGACCTGCAACACCAGGATTGTAATATCTGAATTGTTGCAAAACGGGGAGGGAGACTGGAAGAGTAGGTTGATTAAGTGCCATTAATTGTGTAGCGGCCTTAACGCTATCTCCAGCTTCAATCACTCCGCCTACACCCAAATGGTTGACAATCGAGGAGCTGGCGTTGATTTGAAGGCTGCCTGTTATGGTCTGACTGCCATTGACGTTTAGATCGACACCAACGGTTTGATTACCATTAACTTGCAGATCTTGGTTAATGGTCTGATTACCGGTGACAAGGATGCTATCAAAAGTTGGCAAAGATATCATCTCCTATACAGTATTCATATATTCTATGAGGACAAGATCTGGAATGATCCGGGTGGCCACACATTATATACTTGGGATAAAGCCCCTTTTGCAAAAAAAGAGTTAGCGAAACACTATGTCATGCATATTGTAGGCAGAGAATGTTTTCGTATGGAACGGGAGGGTTTGCTATCCAAAAGAAGTCAAAAATGCAGGTTAAGTCCACGAAAAAGAAACGTTCAGTTCATGATGCGAACCGGTTATTCCTGAGACAGATGAATGTGGTTCTGAACAGGAAACTCAAATCCATGCGTAAACATATGGAAGTACAGCAATTGGAACTGAATCAGCAATGGCTGAAAATGATGCAGGTGGGAAGCATACCTACCCGAGAAGTACCAAAAGTGATCTATAAGGAGTTAAATGTGCTTCTTATCACTCCTTGTAATGACCGAGAAATGTCATCACATTGTGTCCTGATTGAACAGAGTCTGAAACATCTCGTGAGAAATGTGAATGAGATTAAATATATCGAAACCGTGTCAGCCTGTTTGTCTTCCTATGATGTTGACCTGATTATGGTTATCGGAAGCCGAGAAAACTTGCCGGATGAGAATATTACAGCATTAAGGACATCCACCGTGAAAAAGGCCATCTGGTTGTCTGCCGATCAACAAGTGAATCAAAGCGAAACTATTCTACCGATTTTTGATCACGTGTTTACACAACATTCAACCCAAATAAGCGATGATCAGCATCATATGGGAAGCACTGGTAGTCATGAACTGTTCATGCCACCTGATCCACATATATTCTGTCCGCAAGCTGTTCCCTCGGAGTACGAATCGGATGTTTATATCATCGGGGATGCAGAATCGGATGGCATCGTCAACGCTGTTGCCAAATCGGGTCTTTTGGATAACAAAAAGGTTCGGGTAGATGGAAAGGGTTGGGCACAGATCGGGGATTTCAAGCCTGTTCATACGAATGAAGCTCGTCAGATGTTATATAACGGAAGCAAACTGGTTATTCATCGTGGCGAATCAATCAAAAACGTGATGGAAATTGCCGCATGTGGGACGTTTCAACTCATAGGACCATCTGTGAATCAGAGCAACGTGATTGACCTTAGTAACTTTCAACAATACAACTCTTGTGAAGAGCTCACTCAGAAGTTTGAACTTTACTGGCATAGTGTTGATGCAAGGAGACTGGCCGCTAGCCATGCTCTGGCATACATGAAATATAATCAATCCCATCTACAAAAAACATTGCGACTGCTGGATATCATTTTCATATAAATCATCCCAAAAATCACAGGAGCGTAGGCTGCATCATGTTGCTGCATTGGAGGAGTTCTGATTGAAGGTAATTGCTCTGCATCTGCCCCAATTTCACCGGATTGAGGAGAACGACCGATGGTGGGGGGACGGTTTTACCGAATGGACGAATGTAAAAAAAGCCGCGCCTTTATATTCGGGTCATCATCAGCCTAAACAGCCATTTCAGGGGAAATATTATGACCTTTCCGATCCAGATGTACGAAAGTGGCAAGCGGAAACGGCTAAACAGCATGGCATTTATGGATTTTGTTATTATCATTATTGGTTCAAAGGCAAGCGTTTGCTGGAAAAACCAGTGAATGAAATTTTGGATAGTGGGGAGCCTGATTTTCCTTTTTGTTTGTCTTGGGCCAATGAGACATGGACAAGAAAATGGGATGGGCAAGAATCCGATATTCTCATGGCCCAGAATTATGGGGATCGAGAGGATTGGGAAGAACATTTCAATTATTTGGTAAAAGTATTTAAGGACAAACGATATATTCGAGTGGAAGGTAAGCCGTTGTTTGTGATCTATCGACCAGCCAGTATTCCGCAATGTGAGGAAATGATTCAGTTTTGGCGTGAATTGGCTTTGAAGCATGGCCTGAAAGGGATTCATTTTGTGCAGACCATTGGTGGATTCCCTACATTTAATCGTCAGGTCTTTGATGCGAGTATGGAATTTGAACCGCATTATACGTTTGCACATGGACATATGAATGGAATCTGGATCGAAATGAACATCAAGGGACAGCAGCATATTGCTGTGAATTACGACAAGGTATGGTCCTCCATTCTCGAACGAACACCACACCGTAACGGAGAAATTGTCTATCCAGGTGCTTTTGTCAATTGGGATAATACACCGCGGAGAGGTGTTGACGGACAGAGTACGCTCGGGGCCACCCCAGAGAAGTTTGGGCTGTATCTGTCCAGACAGATGGAACGAGCGAGGACGCTGTACAAAAGTGAATATCTTTTTGTTAATGCCTGGAATGAGTGGGCGGAAGGGGCATATCTTGAGCCGGATCAAAACTATGGTTATGCTTATTTGAGCGAACTCAAGAAAGTAACTCAGCATGAATCGAACAGAAACAAGTCTATAGGAGGGAGTTCCGAATGAGGGAACTCTCTCTTTGCTTTGGCTTATTTATAGACCATGTTTCGTTGTAAGTACCGTTTGTTGTTTGCGGTATTCCGTTGGAGTTAACCCTGTATGCTTTTTGAACTGTCTGGAGAAATAATACAAATCACTGAAACCGAGATGCTCGGCGATGGTGGTTATTGTGTTCGGGGTGCACGCCAGCAACTCCTTGGCCTTATCGATTTTTTTGCCAGTAATATAGAGGATCGGAGGAACTCCGATCTGCTGCTTGAAGAATCGAATGAAATAATTCGGATGCATGTAGGCGATCTGGGCCAGATCCTGAACCGAAATATTCTCTTCGATGTTGGAATCAATATAAGCCAGAATGGTGGACAGTTTCTCCATGACAGGCACGTTAATAAAAGAGATCTGATCCAGATCCAGATTCATTATATAGTGAGACAGTAGCTCGGTTAGTTTGCTCTTGGCCATCATATGGCCATAGACTTCATCGGATTTTGCATATGTAAGGATACTGCTGAAGATTGCTTGAATCAACTCAGGTTGATCTATCGTACAGATGTGTGGGAATTTCAGAATTTGGAACAGATTGATTCCACCAACCTTCGCGCTAAAGTGACACCAATATTTGAGAAAAGGACTTTCATTAATGGCAGAGTAAGACTGTTGGATCCCCTCTGGCATTAAAATAAGTTGATTAGGTGCAGGGTAATACTCCTCATCCCCAATTTTGAGCCAACCTTCACCTTCGCATATGAAATAAAACTTGCTGTAATCGGGCGTGTAATCCAGATCCCGCCAATCCGTATCACACCGATTGTAATTGACCATGAATAATTCGACTTGGAGATTGGACAGGTAGTTCGTAAGCAAAGTTTGGTGATTCATACTTTTCATCTCCATACAAGGTTATTATTGTCCATCTAAAAGTTAGTGTTCTGCATGTCTATCTTTCGGCCGTAGCACTACAATACAACTACAGACAATAACAGAAGGGATGAGAACATCTCATGGACAAAAACGAATATTTGCAACATATTGAAGCAACGATTGAGAGCGGTAAATTCAAGGACAACTGGAGTTCGCTTAGCACCTTCCAAGTACCCGAATGGTACCCAAAAGCGAAATTCGGCATATTCATTCACTGGGGGCTATATTCTGTACCGGCCTATGATAGCGAATGGTATTCGCGAAATATGTACATACAAGGCACCAAAGCTTATGAACATCACCTTGAGGTGTATGGACCTCATAAGGGCTTTGGATATAAAGACTTCATTCCGATGTTTCGTGCAGAGAAGTTCGATGCAGACGAATGGGCAACGTTATTCAAACAGGCTGGAGCCAGATATGTTATGCCTGTGGCTGAGCACCATGATGGTTTTCAGATGTACAAAAGCTCTATCTCTCACTATAACACATATGAAATGGGCCCCAAACGGGATCTTCTGGGTGAGATGAAGGTTGCATACGAGAAGCAGGGGCTGACATTATGCGTGTCGTCTCACCGCGCCGAGCACTGGTTCTTCATGTCTCACGGGAAGGAGTTTGATTCAGATATTAAGGAACCCCTGGAGCGTGGGGATTTCTATTGGCCTGCCATGCCTGAACCCAAGGATCACTTCGACTTGTATGACTCACCTCCAACCGAGGAGTATCTGGAGGACTGGTTGATTCGCTGCTGTGAACTGGTCGATCAATATCAGCCAAAGGTCTTTTATTTTGATTGGTGGATTCAAACGGTTGCTTTCAAACCCTATCTTAAAAAATTTGCTGCCTATTATTATAACAAAGGCGAAGAATGGGGCGTGCCTGTTGCTATCAATTATAAACATGAGGCCTACATGTTTGGTAGTGCCGTTCCGGATGTGGAGCGGGGACAGTTCGCTGAGCTTAAGCCCTATTTTTGGCAAACGGATACAGCTGTTGCTAAAAACTCATGGTGTTATACGGAAAATAATAACTATAAAACGGCTGAAGAGATCATTCGGGATCTCGTCGATATTGTAAGCAAAAACGGAAATTTACTGCTGAACATTGGGCCCAAAGCAGACGGCAGCATACCGGAAGAAGATCGTGAGATTTTGCTGAGCATTGGCAAGTGGCTGGAAGTGAATGGGGAAGCGATCTATGACACGTCATTCTGGCGTACGTTTGGTGAGGGTCCGACAGAGGTGAAGGAAGGGCAATTCACGGATGGGGATACGAAGATATTTACGAGTGAAGATATACGGTTTACGTTAAAAGAAAGTACTCTGTATGCCACGGTTCTTGCCTATCCAGATAACGGGGTGGTGCAGATTAAATCCCTGAAGGAAAATTCTCATCATTTTCAAGGGGTCATTCAAGATATTCAGGTACTTGGTTACGAGGAACAACCGAAATGGGAGAGAACAGCGGACGCACTGACAATCACAACGACAACTGTGAAAAGTAATGCGCCTATTGTTTTCAAAATTAAATTGGACTAATCAACAAAGATAAATTAAATACTGTAAATATAAAAAGGGCGCATCCAGGAGTATTGTACTCATCGGATAGCGCTCTTTTGGTTGGGCTATATATAGGGCTGACTTCCATGCAAAATCCTCTCCGTGATAATGGAGGTTTCTCCAAGATGAAACTGTAATTCGGAAATTCACTTATATAATAATCACGAAATTCTTGCTTGCTAATATACTGATATCATCAAACCAGTGATGTTCGCCTGTAATGGATTGATTGAGACTCACTAAGGAGGATCTGCTAAAAAGATGAAACCAAAGAAACGCATCAGATATGGTTGGAGCGGATTTAAGAAAAAAAAAGCTGAGGACTGTGACCATCCCCAAGAGCAGCACAAAGAACACCATCACGAGCACCATCATAACCACCACAATCATCATCACAATAACCACCATCATAAGTGTTTTGACAAAGAAGCCGAATTCCTTCTCAAATTAATTGGTGAGTTGAAAGGAGCAATTGTACAGGTTTTTGCGAATCCCTCGCCTCACAATGTTTCACTTCTGATTGAGGTACTGCGTAAATTACTGGCTCTGGTTCATTGCTCGGATTTGAAAAAGGGAACCAAGGCAGATCTCGAAGCGATCTTGGAGCTTACCATTGTATCTGCAGAGGCCGTTCCATTTTCTCCGATCAGTGTGGGAACCAATTTGCAGCAATTGCTGGATGTGCTCCTATCTGTCATTTTACAGGGGAATATCGATTCGGCTGAGAAAGATCAACTGGTCATTTTGATTCGGGCGACCGAATTGGCAATCACAACAGGGCTTAGAAACATAGGCAGTCAAGGTCCGGCAGGACCTGCAGGACCAGCGGGTCCTCAGGGCGTACCTGGTCCACAAGGCCCGGCTGGCGTTGCTGGTGCTCAGGGTGGTGTAGGTCCAGCTGGTACACCGGGAGCTGCTGGTGCCCAGGGACCCGCAGGTGCGACAGGTGTTACTGGCGCAACGGGTGCGGCAGGCCCAGCAGGTGGCGCAACAGGAGCGACAGGTGTAACGGGGAGTACAGGAGCTGTTGGAGCAGCGGGCGTTACAGGAGCAACAGGTGATCCTGGCGTAGCAGGAGCCACCGGAGTCACCGGGGCTACCGGGGCAGCTGGACTTGCGGGAGTCACCGGGGCAACGGGTGCAGCCGGAATTGCTGGGGTAACCGGGGCTACTGGCGCAACTGGGATTGCGGGAGTAACTGGCAGCACTGGTGTTACAGGAGCTACGGGTTCGGGCGCCATCATACCATTTGCTTCTGGCGGACCTGCCATATTAACAACGATTCTTGGTGGACTGGTCGGAACGACAAGCCTTATCGGTTTCGGCAGCTCGGCAACAGGAGTCAGCATTCTGGGTGGCACGATTGATTTAACGGGAACGATTGTCGGACCACTCATTAACTTTGCGTTCTCTGTCCCACGGGATGGCGTTATAACTTCCATTGCTGCCTATTTCAGTACCACAGCAGCCTTGGCCTTGGTTGGTTCAACGGTGACCATCACTGCGCAATTATTCAGTTCACCGACTCCGAATAATGCATTTACTGCGGTTCCGGGGGCGGTCGTTACACTGGCACCTCCACTCACCGGTATTATTGCATTGGGTAGTATCTCCAATGGCATAACAACCGGATTGGCTATACCTGTGACTGCACAGACACGTCTGCTACTGGTGTTCTCGGCAACGGCAGCCGGACTTTCTCTTGTGAATACCGTTGTTGGTTATGCAAGTGGCGGCGTGAACATTACATGATGAGATATAAATTTTGAGATGAACGACATGAGAGTTCTCATGTCGTTCTTTTTCTTGATTTGAAATTTTGATTATGAGGTCTTGGTTGTATAGAACTACTACAAACTATTATTCATCAAAAAAAATGCATGAATACGAAAAATAAGCTGAAATACGTAAGCGACATCAGACACATAAAAGCATTAAATAGACTTATTTTCTATATTTTTCAATATAGTGCTTGTGTATATCGAATAATGACTTTATACTATACCAATAAAATCCAATTAAATTCCTAATCGACTATTATATGTAATTAAAATGTTTAAGCACTCACTCGAATCACGATCGAAAGTCATATCCACCACTCCTTAGCAAGCGTTCTGCTAACGCTCCAGATTACCCTTCCACATGAATGCTTATAGACATTCACTCTCATTGCATTATTCAAACACCCAAACTATTCACTCACATGGTTTAATCTGATTCATTCAATCTCCTAAACTTCCAAGTAAAAAATCATAGACTGATCTGTTATCTCTTCTGACTCATATTGTTCCCTAACCAGACCTGTAAAGGAGGTGAGGCTTTATGTGAAATCCAGGGTATCTATTTCGTACGCAATAAAGGTAATTTACCGTTTCATTCTGCAGAGAAGGGCATATGTACCAGACTAAATTAAAAAACCGGGTAAAAGGAGTGGAAAAGTTTGATAAAGATTAATCGGTTACGCAAGCCCATCTCCATGGGGCTCTCGCTTCTCCTTGCATTTTCGATCATTCATCCGGTTTCAGCTGAAAACTCCACATCATCCAAATTGGATATGAAATCTGGACTTGCCAAAGTTACGGAGTCCAAAGTAAACGCCAAGCTGACCAAAGAATTTGATGGTAGTGAATATGTGACCTATCTGGTGAAAATGAAGGAACAGGTGGATACAGCAGCAGTCTCCAAACAGGCCCTTGAAAAGGCGACCATCGCCAAACAAACGGCTTCAGCCACAAAGCTGTCCGTTCGTAATTCGGTTGTCAGCTCTCTGCGAGAAACGGCCTCGCGTACACAATATCCATTGGAAACTTATCTGGAAAAGGAAGTTGACCTGGGTAAGGTCAAAGAATATAAAAGCTATTTTATCGTAAATTCACTGGCAGTAACGAGTACCAAAGAAGTCATGGAACAGATTGCGCTGCTGCCTGAGGTGGAGAAGATTCTACCGAATGAGACGAGATACTTACAGAAAGCCGAAGTGAGTAAAGAACCGGCGAATGCGGCACCAGGCAAAGATGCTGTCCAAACGCCAGCTAAAGACTCTTCAGTCGGTGTCAAAGACAAAGACAAAGAGCCTGCTGCAAAGGACAAGCTTGCGACAGAGAACGTGGAATGGAACCTGGATTACATCAATGCGCCTGCCGTGTGGGATCGGGGCATCGATGGAACAGGGATTGTTGTTGCCAATCTGGACAGCGGTGTGGATTATACCCACCCGGCGCTTCGCAGCAAATGGCGGGGACTGGATGCTTCGGGCAATATCGTTGATCCCGAACTGAGCTGGTATGATCCGCACAGTAATGCTTCCCTCCCTGCGGACGGAGACGGGCATGGTACGCACACGATGGGTACGATGGTTGGCTCCGAAGCAGATGGTACCAACCAGATCGGGGTTGCTCCCGGTGCGAAGTGGATTGGTGTACGGATATTCAATCCGGAAACAACAGATGCCATTATTCTGGATGGCGGACAATGGTTGATCGCTCCGGTGGATGCGGAAGGCAATCTGCATCCTGAACTTGCACCGGATGTTGTTAACAACTCGTGGGGCGGAGGCGCAGGATTGGATGAATGGTTCCGTCCTATGGTCCAAGCTTGGCGTGATGCTCAGATTTTCCCGGAATTCTCCGCAGGAAATGTGAGACTGGGTAACCCGGGCGGACCTGGTTCTGTTGCTAACCCAGCCAACTATCCTGAAAGTTTTGCTACAGGAGCAACCGATATCAACGGAAATCTGGCTTCGTTCTCCCTGCTGGGCCCATCCCCGTATGGTGAGATCAAACCGGAAGTATCTGCACCTGGTGTGAATATCCGTTCATCAGTTCCGGGCGGAGTATATGAGGGAGGCTGGAACGGAACATCCATGGCAGGCCCACATACAACTGCACTTGCTGCACTGCTGCTTCAGGCCAATCATTCCCTTACGGTGGATCAGCTGGAGCAGATCATTACAGATACAGCCACGCCGAGAACGGATAGTCAGTATCCGACATCTCCTAATAACGGCTACGGTCACGGCATTATTAATGCCCTTGATGCTGTGGGGTCTGTACTCGAAGGAATTGGCACGGTATCCGGCAGAGTGGTTACGGCCGGAGATGATCTGGAAGAGCCAGTACTGGCACATACCCCTGTTAATTCTGCCTTTACAGGCATTGATATACCACTAACGGCTCATGTGACAGATAACGTCGCAGTAGTCTCCGTCGAGGCTTTTGCCAAAACGACAGGCACCAACCAGTACGTTTATCTACCGATGAACCGGATTGCTGGAGATAACAAAGATGGGACGTATACAGCGACAATCCCTGCTTTTCTTATTGAACCGCAAGGTGTGGAGTATTATATCCGTGTGAACGACTACGGTAACAACGGATTCGAAAGTCAGGTATACAAAGTGGCTGTGTCCAATGGTGTTCAGCCAGGATACCTTCAGGATTTTGAAGAAGATCAGCTTGGATTCACGACTGGCGGAACCGGAAGTACCTGGGTATGGGGAGCACCAAGCAGTGGTCCTGGAAGTGCCTACTCCGGTGACAAGGTGATTGCAACCAATCTGCAAGGAACTTATGTGGCGAATAGCAATGCATATCTGCTTGCGCCGCCAATTGATCTCACCGAGAGTCCGGAAGGGGCATTGTTATCCTTCAAGCACTGGTATGACTTGGAGAATAACATCGACTTCGGCAAGGTATACATCGCTTCCGAGGATAGCGATTATGTGTTCCAAGAACTGTTAACCTTCACGGGTACAGGTGGCAATTGGAAGACACAATATGTGGATCTTCGCGAATACGCGGGACAGCAGGTGTTCATCAAATTCAATCTGACGAGCGATAATTCATTGCAAAAGGCTGGCTGGTACATTGATGATTTCGCTGTAGAAGAACTGGATGAGATTGCTCCGGGTGCTCCTGCCGGATTGTCTGCGACGGCCGATATTCTTGGTAATGTAGCCTTGAGCTGGACGGGTCCGAGCGATGAGGATCTCGAATCCTATATCGTATATCGCTCCACAACCGCAGGTGCAGGTTATGAATCCATTGGAACTGCAACAGGAACAACGTTTACAGATACGGCTACGGTGACAGATTCGACGTATTATTATACCGTTGCCGCACTTGATTATAGTGGCAATGAAAGCGACAAATCGAATGAGGTCTCCATTACAGTAGAGGTGCCTCAGGATATCTACATCGATCATTTCGATGGCAGTGATGATAATGGCTGGACTCATTCAGGAACCAAAGATGAGTGGGAACGCGGTATTCCGGTAACGGGACCTGCCAGCGCGGTTTCTCCACCGAATGTCTGGGCGACTGATCTCGACAATACGTACGAGAGTGGCTCCAACTATTCACTCGTATCTCCGGTCATTGATTTGACGGATGTGTCCGAAGGAACACTTACGTTTAATCATTGGTACGAGATTGAGAGTGGATACGATTACGGGTATGTGGAAGTCACCAAGGATGGTGGAACCACATGGTCAGAACTGGACAAATTCTCACATAGTACCAACGGTAAACAATGGACACCTGTATTTTATGATCTGGATGCACTTACCGGTAATGAAGTTCAATTCCGGTTCCGCCTGACCTCAGATAACAGTGTTGTGAAGACAGGCTGGTTCATTGATGATTTCCGTGTACTGGGAGTTGCTGCAGAGACGGTAACGGAGGACAGTGCGGTTGTGCTTAACAATGACAAACCAAAACCGTCCTATGATAATCCATGGTACAAAATTTCGCGGACAGACAAAGCGGAATTTAACAAAACGAAACAGCAACAACCTGAAGTTGAAAAACCAGGAACAGGTTCGGTTAATCCACAAAGCCTGCCTGCAAGTGCAACGGTTACCGTACTGGAAACCGGACGTTCGGTGAAGACAGATCCAGCTACAGGCAAGTATAACTTCACACACGTAGCAGGTGATTACACGTTAAAAGCTGAAGCATATGGATATTATCCTCGAACTCAGCAGGTGACGATTACAGATGGCAATGGAGCCAAAGCCAACTTTAATCTGGAAGCAATTCCGCATGGGCAGATTGAAGGTGTAGTAACGGATGAGCGGACAGGACAACCACTGGCTGATGCTTCCGTTCTCGTGGTGGAAGATGCGAATGTAGGTGAAGTTCGCACAGGTTCAGATGGCAGCTTCGATATTCAGGTATTGGAAGGAAGTTATACCCTATCCATCCGGGCTGCAGATTATTACAGTAAAACCGTTACTGTGACAGTCCCTGGTAATGGTACGGCTGAGGCAAATGTTGCCTTAAAACCATTCATCGGTTTCCCTGGGGAAATTGCTTATGATGATGGAACAGCAGAGAACGCACGAGCTTTTAATGCTGCGGATAACGCTTGGGCAGTTCGAATGACACCAGAGCTGGAGACCGCTCAACTGACAGGTGCATCGTTCCGATTCTGGAACACCGAATGGCCTGTACCTGGAGGCACAGCGTTCCAATATGCCGTATATGATGCATCGGGTGCGGGCGGAGCTCCGGGACGGCAACTGGCTGGACCATTTGACGGTACTGCACTTCGTAACGATCAATGGACAACCGTTGAATTCCCAGAACCGGTCATTGTAACGGGTGATTTCTATATCGTGTATGTACAGAGTTTAGCTGGAACTAGCGCTCCGGGACTCGCTACCGATGAGGATGGTCCAAATGCAGGTCGAAGCTGGCAGCGTGTAAGCGGAGCATGGAGTACTTCACCGGTAGAAGAAGGCAATTACATGATTCGTGCAGTCGTGAGATATCCGGTAAATGCACCTGTGCTCACAGTACCTGCAAACACGTATACGAATCAATCGACCTTCACTGTGTCGGGAACGTCTCCGGCATCTGGAGCTCAGATCAAGATCTACAACGGCAAGGATCTGGCTGGCACCACAACGGTGGCAAATGGGAAGTTCTCATACGGTGTGAAGCTCCGTTCTGGCATTAATGCGATTACTGCGGAGGCAGTGGTAGACGGTAAAACAACGGACCGTTCACTCCCCGTAGTCATTATTCTGGATCAGACCAAACCACAATTGACGATTCTCACGCCAGCTCAAGGGGATCGCATCAATGCAGAAGTGGTTCACGTAACGGGTAATGTCGTGGAACAATTCCTCGATAAGGTAACCGTTAACGGACAAACCGTACAAGTGGGTAAAGACAGAAGTTTCAGTCACCGTGTATTGGTCAATGAAGGCGAGAACACAATAACCATTACAGCAACCGATATCGCTGGTAACAAAACAACCGTAACCCGCACCGTCTATGTGGAAACGGCGTTGCCAGAACTTACGAATATTACTCCGGCTGAAGATGTTCGAATCACATCAGGGGAGAGTGTTACCGTTTCATTTGATAGTAAACCTGGTCTGCAAGCATCTTTCCGTATTCAGTTACCTTTGAATCTGAATGCCCAAGGGGCAGGAGAGATTCCATTGGTGGAGACTGAACCTGGTCGTTATACGGGTACGTACACAACACCTTCATCCCTTGTTCTGGATGGTGGAGTCATTGTGATTCGCGCTCAGGATGCAGCAGGCAACAAAGTAGAGGCGGAAGCAGCTGGACGATTGTTCGTCAGCGCAGCACAAGAACAATCCGTTCCAGAACCAGATTCGAGCCCTGAAGAGAATGGAACGGAAGTGAGTCCACCGTCCGCTGAGGGTCTGCAACCTTAATTATGCAAAGTATGACTTGGATGATAACTGCGTTTTGACCATCTAAGCAAGAAGCCGATAAGCCGAGGTATCAGGGCTTGTCGGCTTTTTGTTGTCTCGATTCATAACTGACGCCTAAGATTAATGAAGCATCCATCGGGATGCTTTTTCTTTTGCTCTCATATGACAGCAGGTGAGTTGTCTCCTTTCTTCACATTAATGATATAACATGATATATTAGGATGTAGAACATGAGAAGTATGGGTATTTATGGAGGTGCTTGTATTGGGGAAAGACTCGGCATCCAAGCCGATGTATGAACAGATCTTTGAATCCTTGCGCGAACGGATACAGCTTCATCAATATCAAGTGGGTGAGCGTGTTCCTTCGGAGAAGGAATTATGTGATGAATTCGGAGTGAGCCGGATTACAACTAAAAAAGCACTTGAGATGCTGGCGAGTGAACAATTAATTGTTCGTCAGCCGGGACGGGGTTCCTTTGTAGCCGACACAGCAGATATGTTACAGGAAAGACCTAACAGACCTGCTCCGCGTGCTTCGGTTAAAGATCCAGAGAAGAAGCTGCTCATTGGTCTGGTCATTACTAATTTCAGTGATATGTATGGTACAGAACTGTTATATGGTATGGAAGAAGCTTCGCGAGAGCATGATTGTTTTCTCGTACTTAGACGTTCCTTCGGGATTCCCGAGCAGGAGGAACAGAGCATTCAGGAACTGCTGGAACTGGGTGTGGATGGATTGATTATTTTCCCGGCACAGGGTGAATATTTCAGCGATGAGATTCTTAAACTGGTCGTTAACAAATTCCCGTTTGTCCTGATTGACCGGTACTTGAAAGGAATTCCGGCTTCATCTGTCAGTACGGATAATGTAGGCGCGGCGCGAGAAGGGACGAATTATCTGTTCAACCTCGGTCACCGACACATCGCTTTTCTGACGCAGCCTCCGGCGAACACTACACCGATTGAAGAACGAATTGAAGGAATCATTGAGGCTCATCATGATCAAGGGGTGCTGGTGAACAGGGAACTGTGGTTAGAATCTTTTCTTTCGACACTGCCAAGTGTGTTTGATCCTCAAGTCGAGGTCCGTGATGTGGAGACATTGGTGGAACATTTACAGAAATATCCCCAGATTACTGCACTCTTTGCTGCGGAGTATCATATTGCTTTACTTGCAGAACAGGCAGCGGATCGGCTTGGTCTGAGGATCCCGGAAGATATGTCCATCATTTGCTTTGACAGTCCAAACGCTGCCGAAGGAAGCCGTGTAACCCATATGAGACAAAGCCAGTTTGATATGGGAAAACAGGCATTCGAGATGGTGCTTCAAAGTATGCAGAACAACGAAATGGCAGTGAACAGGGTTGTTTTGCCTGCCCGATTGGTGAAGGGTAAGTCAACGAGTATGGTGAAACAAAAGGGTTAATTATAACAACTTAATATTCATTGTGTTCAATCAGGGGCTTCGTATAAACGAGGCCTCTTTTTGGTGCGGATAAAATGGGGATAATTGCTTCAAATGGTATATTATTTAGTGTCGTTAAATTAAAATAACATGCTAATATACAAATAAATATATTGACATAACATTATATTCGTTTTAGGATGATGAAAGCGGTTAACAAACTGGATTACATAAGGAGGACAACATGCTGACACCCAGAGATGATCAAGAAATTTCTCCCTCAATATACGACATGATTGATCAGGTTAACAAACGTATGCCGGACCATCCGGAACTCAACCAAATGTTCAAAAATTGTTTTACCAATACGATGGCGACTACAATTCAGCGCAAAGAAGATGGAACAACTTTTGTGATTACGGGAGATATTCCTGCCATGTGGTTACGTGATTCTGCTGCTCAGGTGAGACCATATTTGGTTCTCGCTTCAGAGGATGAAGATATCGCCGACATGATCGCTGGACTGGTTGAACGTCAACTGAATTATATTCTCCTGGACCCTTATGCAAACGCTTTTAATGAGACGGAGAGTGGGAAAGGACATCAGGAAGACCTGACGCAAATGAATGATTGGATCTGGGAACGGAAGTATGAGATCGACTCATTGGCTTATCCGATTCAGCTCAGTTATCTCTTGTGGAAGAACACAGGAAGAACAACTCAATTCAATGATACGTTCCGTAAAGCAGCCCAGATCATCATGCAGTTATGGCAAGTGGAACAGCATCATGAGACGAAATCACCCTACACGTTCCAACGTCTGGATGCTCCCGAAACCGATACGCTCACCCGAGAGGGACGAGGTACTGAAACAGTTTACACAGGCATGACTTGGTCGGGATTCCGTCCCAGCGACGATCGTTGTGAATATGGTTATCTGATTCCATCCAATATGTTCGCTGTTGTGGCGCTTCGATATCTACAGGAAATTGCTAAAGCCGTGTTCGAGGATGAAACGCTGGCAGCGACTGCTCAGCAGTTGGAGGAACAGATCAACAAAGGTATTCAGGATTATGGCACCGTTGAACATCCGGAATATGGAACCATATATGCCTACGAAACGGATGGGAAAGGCAATCACAATCTGATGGATGATGCCAATGTGCCGAGTCTGCTGTCTTTACCTTATCTCGGATATGTGGAGGAGAACGACGAGGTGTATCAGAATACACGCCGTTTCATTTTATCCACGAACAACCCGTATTTTTATGAGGGAACAGCTGCAGCGGGAATCGGTAGTCCGCATACACCGGAAGGGTACATCTGGCATATCGCGTTATCGATGCAGGGGCTGACTACAGAGGATCGCAATGAAAAACTACGATTGCTTCAGCTCATCCATAAGACGGATGCGGATACCGGACTGACCCATGAAGGCTTTTCGGCTAACAATCCACATGAATATACACGTCCATGGTTTTCATGGTCCAACATGCTCTTTAGTGAACTGATTATGGATTATTGCGGATTCCGCGTACAGAAATAGATAGGGAAGCAAGAGATAACCTGCGAGTACATCATAACGTTCGGAGTTCGTTGAATTCCGACAAGAGGAGAGCGAATCATGAGAAAAATATCATTGAAAATGCCGGTAGCAGCAGTTATGACATCCTTGCTCATTCTTACTACAGCCTGTTCGGGCGGAAGCTCAAGCACAGGCACAACCAGTGACGGCAAGAAGGAAGTAACTGTATCGTTCCGTTCTTCAGGATCTGAAGATACACTTACGAAATTCTTCCAATCAGGTTTGGTGGATCAATTTGAGAAAGAAAATCCGGATATCAAAATCAACATTGCGCCTGTACTGGCAAGTGAAGGCGATTATACGTCCAAAATGGTTCTGCAAATGAAATCCCCGGATACGGCACCGGATGTCATTGCCGAAGATACATCCATCATCAAATCCGATGCTGCTGCGGGATATCTGGAGCCACTGGATACACAGGTTCAGGGATGGTCCGATTGGAAAGAACATATCATCGACAACCTGAAGGCAGGGGTTACCGGAGAAGACGGCAAAGTGTACGGCGTTCCGGCTACCTCGGATACACGCGGAATCTGGTACAACAAGGAACTGTTTCAACAGGCAGGACTTGAAGTTCCGTTCAAACCTGCAAGCTGGGCAGAAGTACTCGAAGCAGCACGTACGATCAAGCAAAAACTGCCGGGTGTGACACCACTTAATATGATCGTGGGCAAAGCAAACGGTGAAGGTGTCACCATGCAAACACTGGAAATGTTGCTCTATGGTACGGCGGACACGCTGTATAACGACACCAGCAAGAAATGGGTCGTGAACAGCCCGGGGCTGCTGGATTCCTTCAAATTCATAGATCAAGTGTTTAACACGGATAAAACAGGTCCAACCATGCAGGTTGCCCTGAATGGACAAGCTGGCAGTATTGCATTCCAGCAACAGTTCCCGCAAGACAAACTGGCGATGGCTGTAGATGGTAGCTGGGCAGGTTCGACATGGGCCGAGAACGGTGCTGCTCCAATCGCCAACGTTGAAGAAAAAATAGGTTTTGCACCATTCCCAACACAAAATGGGGAAGAACCTGGAGCAACTACGATGTCTGGAGGATGGGCTTGGTCTGTTCCTGCACAAGCGAAGAACAAGGAAGAAGCTTGGAAATTTATCGAGTTTCTGATGAATAAGGAAAATGCGACTGCTCGTGTAGTAGCGGAAGGCAGCCTCAGCCCACGTAATGATTCCACAGAAGTTGAAGGTTATACGGATCGTCCTTATACCAAAGAAGCACAGGAACTCTTGAATGTGGCCCACTTCCGTCCAGCGAACGATCAATATGCAGCGGTATCCGCACAATTGCAAAGCATTGTTGAGAGTATTGCCTCTGGCAAGCTGACGCCGGAAGAGGGAGTTACACAATTGAAGGACAATGTATCTCGTTCCCTTGGCGCTGACAGCATCGAAGAGAAATAAGGATATCGATATATTCGGAGGGGGAGGCATAATCTCCCCTTTTTCCGGTTCGAATGGAGAGTGACTTATGAAAAGGAAAGCACCAGGTTCATTTCTGTTTCTAATGCCTTCCGTACTGTTATTACTTGTGTTTTTCATTGTTCCCATCATTCTGACGATCTGTTTTGCCTTTACGAACATGGCTCTGACCGGGGCGGCAGCCAAGAGTTTGGAGTTTGTTGGATTCCAGAATTTCATTAATATGTTCCATGATCCGGACTTCCGGATTAGTGTCTGGCGCACGTTAGTCTTTCTCATCTTCTCCGCAGTGATTGGTCAGGTATTGCTTGGTTTCATTCTGGCGCTTCTAATGAAGGAGAAAAATGTGACGTTCCGCCGTGTCATTGGCATCATCGTTATTGCGGGTTGGGTGACACCCGAAATTGTCGTGGCATTTTGTATGGTGGCCTTTTTCAGTGACAATGGTTCATTGAATCAGATCCTCGGCTGGTTTGGAGCGAATCCAGTCTCCTGGTTGTTCAGTTTCCCTATGGTGAGTGTCATTATCGCGAATATCTGGCACGGCACAGCCTTTTCGATGATGGTCTATCAGTCGGCACTGGATGATATCCCGAAGGAAGTTGAAGAAGCTGCGATTATTGACAGTGCCACCGGGTTCCAGATTGTCAGACACATTACGATTCCAATGGTAAAAGGGTCCATCGTGACCAACATGATGTTGGTTACTCTACAGACACTGGGTGTGTTCACGCTGATCTATACGATGACCGGTGGTGGCCCGGGTACTTCAACACAAACCTTGCCGATCTTCATGTACAACCAGGCCTTTGTGAACTATCAATTTGGATACGGCACAGCCATATCTCTGGTTCTGTTGTTCATCGGTATTATCGCCAGCCTGTTCTACATGCGATCTATGAAAGTGAAAGTGTAACCATGAAGGAGGTTCGATCCCTATGGTCAAACATGGGCTTCAACGCAAAATCCAGTACGGGATTCTAGTTTTTCTAGGGCTCTGTTTTTTATTGCCGCTGCTCTGGATCATTCTGGCTTCATTTGACCCGAACGCGCAACAGGGTATCAAAATGCCCAGTACCTGGACCATTCAAAATTTCAAGGATGTACTCGGGGATTCGAGCAATCTTCGTTCATTCGGTGTAGGCCTGATTCTGTCGGGAGGGCAAGCGATATTGGTTGTTCTGGTATCGGTTCTTGCTGCTTATCCATTATCCCGTTATGAAATGAGATTCAAAAAAAGCTTCCTGTTATCCATTTTGTTCATGACAGCTCTTCCGATTACTGCCGTGATGGTTCCGGTATTTCAAATGTTTCTGTTCTTCAAAATGCAAAATAGCATCATTGCCACGATGCTGTTCCTGACTGCATCCTCACTTCCTTACGGCATCTGGATGATGAAAAACTTTATGGATTCGGTGCCAATCGATTTGGAAGAATCGGCATGGATTGACGGAGCGTCCGTGTGGAGTAGTTTGAGACGAATCGTGGCGCCATTGATGTTGCCGGGTATTGCAACAATAGCGATATTTACCTTTTCAGGAAGTTGGGGCAACTTCTTCGTGCCATACATCCTGCTCCAGACACCGGAGAAACTTCCGGCATCGGTCACGATTTATCAATTTTTCGGCAGCCACGGTATGGTTGAATACGGCAGGTTGGCTGCATTTTCACTACTTTATACAATGCCTTCGGTTGTGCTATATATCTTCTCCCAGCGTTACATGTCCAAAGGATTCAGCATGGGCGGGGCAACCAAAGGTTAATGACAGGAGGTACGTAACATGACAACCAAAAAGACGGCACATCTCATCTCGCATACCCATTGGGACCGCGAATGGTATATGCCTTATGAACACCATCATGTACTGCTCATTGAGCTGATGGATAAACTGCTGGACACACTCGATCAGGACCCGGAATATCGCTATTTCCATCTGGATGGGCAGACGATTATTCGTGAAGATTATTTGCAGGTTCGGCCCGAACAACAGGAGAGGCTCGACCGTTATATTCGTGAAGGACGCATTCATTTTGGCCCATGGTATGTGTTACAGGATGAGTTTCTGACCAGCAGTGAGGCCAACTTGCGTAATCTGCTCATCGGTCATCGTGATGCTCGACCTTTGGGTGTGATATCCAAGACGGGATACTTCCCAGACTCGTTTGGAAATATGGGACAAGCACCGCAGATTCTGCAACAGGCGGATATTCATAACGCGATCTTTGGACGCGGGGTAAAGCCTACCGGATTCAATAATGCCGTGGTTGATGCGGATAGTTACGAATCTCCCTATTCCGAGATGATCTGGCGTTCGCCGGATGGTTCGGAAGTGCTCGGCATTTTGTTCGCGAATTGGTACTGCAATGGGATGGAGGTTCCGGTTGATTCGGAGAAAGCCCGAGCCTATTGGGATAAAAATCTGGCGGATGCCGAGAAGTTTGCCTCGACTCCACATCTGTTGTTCATGAATGGTTGTGATCATCAGCCGATCCAGACGGATCTGCCCGAGGCTTTACGTACGGCGGCTGCGTTGTATCCTGATGTAGAATTTATCCACTCCAATTTTGACGATTACATTGAGGCGGTTACGAAGGAAGTGCCTGAGCATCTGGCGACTATCGAAGGCGAGCTTCGCAGTCAGCACACGGATGGTTGGGGAACACTGGTGAATACGGCATCCGCACGGGTCTATCTGAAACAGATGAACCAGCAGGGGCAGACGTTGCTTGAAAAAGTAGCCGAACCACTCGCCGCGATGGCCCATATAGCCGGGGTAAAAGATTATCCGCACCATCTGTTGACGCATGCATGGAAGATGCTGATGCAGAACCACCCACATGATAGCATCTGCGGATGCAGTGTCGATGAGGTTCACCGTGAGATGGTGACCCGCTTCGCCAAGAGCAGACAGCTTGCAGAGAAACTGGTTTCCCAGAGCGCGCAGGCGATTGCTGAGTCCATTTATGTGCATCCTGCTGAGGCTTGGGGAGAGGAAGCGGTGCCGTTCACTGTGTTCAACACGAGTGGATGGAATCGAAATGGAATCATTGAGATGGATCTGATTGTGGACAAAGCATTTTTCCCGGAAGGTCCTCATCCTCAAGCCCTTGCGCAAAAGTTGGAAGAGGATGCACTGCCAGTGTATCAGCTGGTCGATTCAGATGGACGCACGTATTCGGCAGAAATCAAGGATCTGGGTGCGCATTTTGGCTATGAACTTCCGAAGGATCGCTTCCGACAGCCTTATATGGCTCGTAAAGTAAGAGTGACTTTCCAAGCGGTGGATGTACCTTCTCTAGGTTATAAGACGTATGCTCTCATTCCAGTAGAGAAACAAGCAGAGATTGTTGAGATTGTTGAAGTGCCCGATACGAGTGAACTCATCCAGGTGCAGGGAATGATGATGGAGAACGGTCAATTACGGGTGACGGTTGAAGAGAATGGTACGGCAACAATTGAAGATAAGGTCTCCGGTGCTGTATACAGGGGATTGAATTCATATGAGAATACCGGTGATATCGGCAATGAATATGTCTACCGTCAACCTGAGGGAGAGACAACGCTGACCACGGAGCATCTGAAGGCAGACCTGCGGATTGTGGAGCAGTCTCCGTACCGGGCAGTTATGGAAAGTGTATTACGCTGGGATATTCCTGCTGGAGCAGATGAACTGTTCGAGCTGGAGAAGCGCCAAATGGTTCCTTTTACAAAACGGAAGGCACAGCGAGTTAAGAACACTGTTCCGTTGGTGATTACGACAACGTATACGTTGGAAGCAGGCAGTAATATGGTCAAGGTAAAGGCTGACTTTACCAATCAGGCCAAGGATCATCGACTGCGTGCATTATTTCCATCAGGACTGGTGACAGAGGATCATTATGCAGATTCCATCTTTGAAATTGCCAAACGTTCCAATACACCGGCCAAAGAATGGGTGAATCCGAGTAATGCGCAGCATCAGCAAGCGTTTGTACATGTGACCGATGGTGATCATGGCTTGATGATTGCAAACAAAGGGCTGAATGAGTACGAGATTTTACAGCATGAAGAGGGCAGTACGATTGCAGTTACGCTGCTGCGTGCCTCTTCGGAACTGGGAGATTGGGGTGTGTTTGAAACACCGGAAGCTCAATGTCTGGGATCTCAGAGTGTGGAATATGCGATGATTCCATTTGCAGGTGATGCCGCACAGTCAGGAGCATGTGCATCCGCATATATGTATCCGATTCCTTGGACGACTGTGCAGCTAGGGACGCTTGCGTATACATTTGAGCAAGAAGGTCATGCCGGTGCCGATGGGCACAAGGTTGAACTGCCTCTGTCGAAGCAATGGCTGGTATGGAATGCACAAAGTTCGTCACTAGCCTTCTCCACATTGAAGATCGCAGAGGAAACCGGAGATTTGATTGCTCGCTGGTATAATCTAAACTCCGAACCCGTTGAGTTGAACGTGCAAACTGGATTCGAAACTGCCTCCGTTTATGAGAGCGATGTGCTGGAACGGGTTAAGGGCAAGTTGGAGGGGCATAGCCAGACGGTATCGGGGTACAAGATTGTTACACAAGGTTATTCGATACTTTGAGTTGATTATTGAATATCATAATTATAGAAACCTCCTGGTCACGGTAGCGTGGACAGGAGGTTTTTGTTGTGTGCTCCGTTATGTAAAATATATCAGGGATTTGGGCAAGTGTATAAATGTCTAATAACATTCATGTCGTGATTTTATACATTTATTGTCGTGAGTTTCTATTAAAAATAGATTAAGTCTGTGATAACTTATAGATAAATGTCAGAATATTATATAGTATGGAGGTAAGACACATTGACCATTCGAATTGGAAAAATTAGCTTGTGGCATGTTCACGCATGGGATTACATCAAGCAGGCACAGGAACATGAGGATACAGTCATCGCCGCTGTGTGGGATGAAGATGCTAAGCGCGGACAGGAAGCGGCTGAACGCTTAAACGTACCGTTCTATGCTTCAATCGAAGATATGCTGGCCAAGGACGATATCGATGCCGTTATTATAGATGCGCCAACCCGCAGCCATGAAGAGGTGATCACCGCTGCTGCAAAAGCAGGTAAACACATCTTCACGGAGAAGGTTATTGCGTCGACACAGGCGGAATCCAACAGAATCCTCAATGAGGTAAAGGCAAACAAGGTCAAGATGGCAGTCTCCTTACCGCGTCTGAATGCAGGATATACGCTAACGATACAGGATGTGCTTAACCAAGGATTACTTGGTAAAATAACTTATGTAAGAGCGCGTTTATCGCATGATGGAGCGATTTCCAACTGGTTACCTGAACACTTCTATGATCTGAAGGACTGTCAGGGCGGTGCGCTGATTGATCTGGGTTGCCATCCAATGTATCTCGCCAAACTGTTTCTGGGTCAGGAAGTAACAGCGGTTAATGCGAACTTTGGATATATTACAGGCAAAGAAGTGGAAGATAATGCAGTTGCAACCTTGTTTACGGATTCTGGAGCAGTCGGCGTTGTTGAAGCCGGTTTTGTGAACAGCCATTCTCCGTTTACGATTGAGGTTCATGGTACGGAAGGTACAATTCTGTACGGAACACCCGAAGAAAAGTTATTGATTTGCACGAAAGCAGCACAGGGACAGTATCAAGACTGGACTGAACTTCCTTTGGCAGACCAAAGAGAAAGCGCATTCAATCAATGGGTTGCACATATACAGAATGATACGGATGCAACTGAAAACGTGCAGATCGCTATGGAGCTGACCCGTTTGATGGAAGCAGCGAATCTCTCTGCCAAAGAAGGGCGCAGAATTACTCTGAAAGAGTTGAAGGGTTAGTTTTTATTAAGGAGGTGTGCAATCTTGAGCCTGTATCCTTATGAGAAAATGCTTGAACGGCAGGATCTCTTGGAGAGACTGGATATTCTAATGGTTTGGGGACATTATGAGATTCGCGTGATGCGATTTCATCTGACTTCTTTTCCAGCGGGCCGAGTTGTGGATTTCCATAATCATGCGGAGTTTGAGTTTCATTTTATCCCGAGAGGTAAAGGTAAAGTTATTCTGGATGATCAGACACATGCACTCTCGGAAGGTATGCTGTATTTGACTGGACCGGGTGTCGTTCATTATCAGGAGGCTGATGCCAAAGAGGACATGGATGAACTATGTCTTCATGTAGATATCGTTCACAAGCCAAGGGAACATGTCGATCCCTGGGAAGCAGCAGAATCCGAGGAAACGATTGAAAAGCTGAGAACGCTTCCGCTTACTCCGGTGAATGATTATCATAGGGCAATGCATTGTTTTTTGGAAGCCTACGAGGCATGTGATCTAAAATTGTTAGGTTATTATACGTCGATCAAGCAACTGGTTATCAGCATATTACTCAAAACCGTGCGAGCATACGACACCGGGGGGAATCGACCGGAAGCCCCTGTGCGGGATATGTCGGTATATCGCTATGAGTATGCACTACAGTATATGGAGGCGAATCACCCTTCGGTGGTCACGCTGGAGCATGTAGCTGAGAAACTTCATATTAGCAGCAGACAATTGCAGCGAATCTTCTACCAAGTACAGCCGGAGATGCCGTTCAGCCGTGTACTGGAGGATATTCGTCTGCGCGCCGTGTGCCGCAATCTGGAGGAAAGTAACGTATCCATTGAACAGATCGCACTTGCTTCAGGATTCAATAATGCCAACTATTTGCATGCTGTATTTCGCAAACGTCTGGGGATGACCCCGTCGGCTTTTCGTAAAATGAAACAACCAATACTTAAGTGAGGGTGAATATATATATGAGTAAAGTATATCGTATCGGAATTATTGGCTGTGGTGGAATCGCGAATGGTAAACATCTGCCGAGTCTGAGTAAACTGGATAATGTTGAACTGGTGGCTTTCTGTGATATCGTTCAGGAACGTGCGGATGAAGCCAAACAGAAATATGGCACTACTGAAGCCGAAGTCTACACGGATTATCAGGAATTGCTTAAGGATGAGTCTTTGGACATTGTGCATGTACTTACCCCGAATATTTCTCATGCCGAGATTTCTATTGCTGCCCTGGAAGCGGGGAAACATGTCATGTGTGAAAAGCCAATGGCGAAGACATCTGCTGAAGCACAGCTCATGCTGGAAGCGGCAGAACGTACCGGCAAAAAACTGACTATCGGATACAACAACCGTTTCAGAGAAGACAGTCAGTATTTGAAGAAGGTGTGCGAAGCAGGTGACCTGGGTAATATTTATTTTGCCAAAGCACATGCGATTAGACGTAGAGCAGTACCAACATGGGGTGTTTTCCTGGATGAGGAGAAACAAGGTGGCGGCCCATTGATTGACATTGGTACGCACGCACTTGATCTGACGCTCTGGATGATGGATAACTATCAACCAAAAGTTGTGCTGGGTACGACCTATCATGAGCTTTCACAACGTGAAAATGCGGCCAATGCCTGGGGCCCGTGGGACCCAAAACAATTCTCCGTAGAAGACTCGGCCTTTGGCATGATTGTGATGGAGAATGGGGCAACGATCATGCTGGAATCCAGTTGGGCACTGAACTCACTGGATGTGGATGAGGCGAAATGCAGCTTGAGCGGTAGCGAAGCGGGTGCGGATATGAAGAACGGACTGCGCATCAATGGTGAGAAATTCAGCCGTCTATACACCAATGAGATTGAACTGAGTGCAGGCGGGGTAGCTTTCTACGATGGTAAGAGCGAGAGCGCACCGGATGTTGAGATGAGAAAGTGGATTGAAGCGATTGAGAACGATCAGGAGCCGGTGGTCACACCGAAACAAGCGCTGGTTGTATCTCAGATCTTGGAAGCACTCTATGAATCTGCTCGCACAGGCAAGGCTGTGTACTTGAATAACGGTAACGAAGCATAGAACAGACATAAAATAATAGATTACAAAACCCTTTGTCCCGTTATTGAGGACAGAGGGTTTTTGGTGTTTTGGATACTAGGGCGTATCTGAAAACTCCGAAGGAAGCAGATTTTGCCGAATTTTCGTTCCAAGCCAGGAAGTTTTCCGCAGGCGTGCCGGGGCACGTCAAGGGGAAGTGACGCAGCAGGGGGCGAAAAGGCGGTAAAAGATGCACTTCAGCGAGTTTTGAGACACGCCCTAACTATTGGTCCATACCATACTCTATTTCGGCACATATGATGAGAGAAAAATGAGCTGAAAAGAGGGTATGTCTTGACTAAACACAAAACGGGTCATGGTGTTTCCATTGTTGTGTGTACCAATCGACCGCAATTTTTTGACAACATTCTGCAAAATTACAGTCGCCAGCGTTATCAAAGCAAAGAACTGATCATTGTCCTGAATCATGACAGTATGAATCTGGCATTATACCAAAACCGGGTTCGGAATCTTGCCAATGTTCATGTATATCAAGTTCCGGAGAGCATTTCCCTAGGACAAAGCCTGAACGCTGGCATGACAAGGGCGCGCTTTTCGTTGATTGCCAAATTTGATGATGATGACTACTATTCGCCGTATTATTTAACAGAGCAGGTGAGAGAACTTAGACGGACCAAAAGTGATATTGTGGGTAAACATTCGTGCCTGGTCTACTTGGGTGCGTCCAAGACATTGTTGGTCAGGTCTCCTGCTGAAAAAAATAAACCGGTTGAATTTGTACAAGGGGGCACTATTTTATTCAAGAGAGAGATCTTGAAAAAAGTCCGCTTCACGGACCGTTCCATAGGGGAAGATGTAACCTTTCTCAGACAATGCAGGAAAAGAGGATTCAAAGCGTACGCGACCTCTCCTTATAATTATGTCTATCACCGCAGACAGAACAAAAAGAGTCATACTTGGAGAGCGGATGACAGCTTTTACCTGGAGGGAAGCAAGAAACTTGCGGTTACAGAGGATTTCAGACCCTATGCTAATAAAAAGTTATAGTCTGTAATCGTAGTGCCCATGGATGTCGTCAAATAACGAAAGCGAAGATGCATCTGCTGCGTGTAGATGCGTCTTTTTTATGCCAAAATGCTTCAATTTGGAGGTGGTTAGAAAAAAAATATGAATTTACTTGAAAAAAAGTATTGCATATAAGTTTAGTCGGAATTATATTAATGGTATAAGGTCTAGACCATATACAGATCGGAGTGTTTAGATGTCCAGTACGTTTTCATTTCGTTTTGAGAAAGTATCCACCAAAAAGGTTAGTGAATTCATTAGGGAACAACTGGAAGAAGCCATTATTTTGAAAGAATTAATGAGTGAAGAACAGCTTCCAGCCGAGCGAGATCTGGCAGAGATTTTTAACGTAAGCCGGATTACCGTTCGCGAGGCACTCTCTTCACTGGAAGAGAAAGGCTTGATAGAGAAAAGGGTGGGTGCCAAAGGCGGAACATTTGTACTGCCTCTGACAGCCAATTCGCATAAACGGACCAGAGAAGAAATTAAACGGGATTGGTCACAGATGCTGAAGGTGTTTGAATATCGAACCATTATCGAGCCAGAGGGAGCTTTTCTCGCTGCTGAGCGGATCACCGCAGGCGAACTGGAGCTGCTTGAGGGTTACATGGAGCAAAGTATAGAGCCAGACTGCACAAGAGAATGGTTCAGGGCGCTGGATGTGAAATTTCATCTGACCATTGCCAAGGCTTCGGGGAATCCATACTGCGAGAGAGCCGTCAGACAGATTCGGACGAAAATTAATCCGGCGCTCGACTTGATGCCTTATGATGACCGGATACGTACCGTCAACCACGGTGTACATATGGAGATTCTTGAAGCATTGAAAGCCCATGATAGCATCAAGTCTAAGGAGACGATGAAAAGGCATATCGAATTCTCGGCGGATGCAATCTATGCCCGTTTGGTTTCTGAATCGGACAAAAATGAAGGGAATGACAGCGAATGAATCGTTCAGAACTAATACAGCTGGCTCAGCCACTACAAGCCCAGTTAAGCGCTTGGCGCAGAGATTTACATCAGCATCCGGAGATCGGTTATGAGGAGCATCGCACATCCGCTATCGTAGCTGAGCATTTGGAAAGCCTGGGGTTGGAAGTTACACGCAATGTCGGACAGACCGGGGTTACAGGCCTGCTTCGCGGAGAGACCGATGGACCAACCTTTGCCTTGCGCGCAGACATGGATGCTCTGCCAATCCAGGATCAAAAAGCGGTGGAATACCGCTCACAAGTGGATGGCAAAGCGCATCTGTGTGGACATGACGCTCACACCTCCATCCTGATGGGAGCCGCCCAACTGCTTACTGGTCTTGGAAGACCGAAATCAGGCAACATCAAATTTATTTTCCAGCCAGCAGAAGAGGGACTTGCAGGTGCAAGAGCCATGATCCAGGACGGTGTTCTGGAGAATCCGAAGGTTGATGCCATCGCAGGATTACACATGACACCTGGACAGGACACGGGAACCTTGGGTGTAAGTCAGGGCGTTGCTTTTGCATCAGCTGATCCCTTGATTATCAAGGTGTTTGGCAAGGGTGGCCACGCAGCTCGTCCGCATGAGGGCATTGACGCGATCGCGGTATCCGCTCAGGTCATCACCGCCTTGCAAAATATCGTCAGTCGGATGGTTGATCCACTTGAACCGGCAGTAGTCACGATTGGCAAAATCACGGGAGGTTATATGGGAACAGCCATCGCCCCCGAAGTGGAGATGATCGGTACGGTTCGTACTCTCTCACCTGCCATTCGTGAACGGATGCCAGCTTTGATCGAGCAGGTTGTTAAAGGGGTCTGCGATTCTTTTGGAGCAGGATGCGAAGTCGTGTACGGCGATGGATACCCTGTTGTCGTGAATGATCTCGGCATGGTTGACCTGCTAACAGAGACTTGTGATCAGGTTAATGCGGAGAAGGGATGGACTTATATCAAACCTTCTACAGGGGGCGAGGATTTCGCGTTTTATTGTGAACAGATTCCGGGTGTGTTTTTCAGACTAGGATCTGGGAATGATGAGGAACGTACTCGTTATCCACTCCACCATCCCATGTTTGATCTCGATGAGACAGCCATGCCTTATGGTGTGGGCATGTTGTCTGCAGTAGCACTTGAATTTTTGGCACGGAATACATCTTCTGAGGGGGAGCAATCACAATGAAAAAAAGACAATGGACAGGCTTGTGGATCACGTTACTGGCAGTCGTAATGGTACTCAGCGCTTGCGGAGGAAAATCGACAAGCACAAATGATGGTTCCGCAACAGAAGGAACGGGCAGTGGAAGCGCAAGTACAACACTGACCGTTGCTGCAGCAACCGATATTGAGAGTTTCGATCCGCACAACAACAACAACACTTCCAGTGAGGCGGTTCTGGTCAACGTTTTTGATTATCTGATCAAAAATGACAGTGAACAGAAAAAAGTTGCTGGACTTGCGACATCATGGGATCAGGTTGATGATACAACGTGGAGATTCAAGCTGCGTGAAGGTGTTACCTTCCACAATGGCGATCCATTCACTTCAGCAGATGTGAAATACACGCTGGAGCGCGTAGCCAAGGACGAGACACTGAAACAAAACAGTTATTTCAAAAATATCGTAGAAGTTAAAGCGGTGGATGACTATACCGTAGACATCATCACGGATGGTCCAGATCCATTGCTCCTGAATCGTCTGTCCAAAATGGGAGCAGGCATTCTGCCAGCAAAATATATTGCGGATAAAGGATTCGATGCTTTCCTGAAACAACCGGTAGGCACAGGCCCTTATAAGTTCAGTAAATGGACCAAAGATGATCGTGTGGAACTGGTGAAAAACGAGAACTACTTTGACGGTGAACCAAAATGGAATGAGGTGGTATTCCGCGTTATTCCTGAAGCCTCCACACGTGTATCCGAATTGCTTGCTGGTGGTGTAGATGTGGCGTCTTCCATTCCGTCCACTGACATTGCCCGAATCGAAGGCGAAGCAGACAAGAAGACTGTCAAAGCGCCAATCCAGCGTGTACTTCAACTGATCTTCCGTCAGACAGAAGGCAGCATCACAGCTGATCCGAAAGTACGTGAAGCGATTGACCTGGCTATCGACAAACAAGGGATCGTGGACAGCATTGCCGGCGGAGCAGGTATCGTAACCCGCACATCCGTAACACCAGGCAACTTCGGTGCTGATCCTTCATTGTACAAAACATCACTTTATGATCAAGCAAAAGCTAAACAGTTGCTGCAAGAAGCTGGCTATGCGGAAGGTGAAGCCGAGATGACTATCTCCGTTTCCGCACAATACAAAGAACAGGCTGAAGTTGTTGCAGCAATGCTGGAACAAGCCGGATTCAAAATCAATCTGGATGTCCTGGAAGCAAGTGCATTCAGTGAACGTTACAGCTCCAAATCATTCAAAGAAATCTTCATGATTGGTATTGGTAACTCCTTGTTCGATGCTTCGAATAACTACAATCGTTATATGTTGGAAGAAGCAAAAGGCGAGTCGGATTACAACAACCCTGAAGTAGAGAAACTGCTTCAATCGGCATTGGTGAACATGGACCCTGCGTCTCGTGAGAAAGAGTATCAGCAAGTACAACAGATCTTCTCTGAAGAACGCCCAGCCGTATATCTGTACCAAATGGAAGGTGTCTACGGAACAAATGCTAAAGTGAACTTCGCGCCGCGCAGTGACGAGATGTTCTATGCTGACGAGATTACACCTGTTGCACAGTAACATCGGGTATAACAACCGGTCATTGAAAAGATAGGCCGTGAACGGCAGGGACTGGATAACCATGTTCCTGCCGTTCTTTTTTAAAAGGGAGGTGAACAAGGAATGGGCAAATACGTACTTAAGTCATTACTGCAGATCATTCCGGTGCTGTTCATTGTTTCATTAATTGTGTTCATTTTGGTTCGAGTCACCGGTGATCCAGTTGCGTTAATGTTGCCTGAAACGGCTACCGCTGAAGATCGTGCTGTCTTGACGCAGGCACTTGGTTTGGACCAGCCTTTATATACGCAATACGTGAAGTTTCTGGGCAGTGCGATACAGGGAGACTTTGGTCAGTCTTTTCGCTACAATCAGCCTGCGCTAGAGCTTGTGCTGGAGAGATTGCCTGCCAGCTTTGAACTGGCTGTAGCCGCCATGTTTTTTGCTGTACTTATGGCTGTGCCACTTGGCGTCATTTCAGCTGTCAAACGCAATACGTTTACCGATCTCATTATTTCAGGAATATCCGTCATTGGTAAGGCGATGCCAAACTTCTGGATGGGGATTATGCTTATCCTCTTGTTCTCCGTCATGCTGGGCGTATTGCCGGTATCTGGTCGCGGAGGATTGTCACATCTGATCTTGCCGGCCTTTACACTTGGCGTTGGACTGGCTGCGCAGATGACCCGACTGATTCGCTCCAGCATGCTGGAGATTCTCAACCAGGACTATATTCGAACAGCCCGCAGCAAGGGGCTTGGCCGGATGGTTGTCATTGTAAAACATGCATTTCGGAACGGTTTGATTCCGGTCGTGACAATTATGAGTTTACAGTTTACAAGTCTGATCGGGGGCACTTTGATTACGGAAACGGTATTCTCCTGGCCTGGACTGGGTCAGTTGCTGGTCGTTGCAGTCAACACACATGATATGGCGATTGTACAGGCAGCGGTGTTTGTCATTGCCTTTATCGTTGTAGTAATCAACATCTTGACGGATGTAGCTTACAGGCTACTCGATCCGCGCATCAAATACGACTAGAAGGAGGTGCAATCATATGACAGGCAGCAATGAAATGCCAATTCCGGGTACAGAACAGGAACAAGACAATGGGCGTGCACCAACGGGATTTCGTTATATCTGGCAACAACTGATCATCAGCAAGACCGGAATGTTTGGTGCTGTGCTTGTATTGTTGGTTGTGTTAATTGCCATAGGTGCACCTCTATTGACGAGTCATGATCCGGCAGCGGTGAATCCGCTGGGCCGACTTAAACCACCAGCATGGCTTGAGGGTGGAACGGCCGAATACTGGCTGGGTACCGATAATCTCGGCAGAGACATGTGGAGTCGAATTGTATATGGTGCCCGAGTTTCCTTAATCGTGGGGATGGGTGCCGTGATTGTGTCAGGAATTATTGGCGCGATTCTGGGGCTGGTATCCGGATTCTACGGGAAATGGCTGGATGCTGTCATCATGCGTGTAGGTGATGCATTCATGGCGATTCCAACTATTCTGTTCATGCTTGTTGTGATGGCAATTGTTGGCCCGGGTATTACAACGTTGATCTTTGTCATCGGGGTGACGAACTGGGTTCCATTCACCCGTGTGGTAAGAAGTGAGGTTCTTAGTATCAAAGAGCGTGATTTTGTTCATGCGGCCAGATCGATTGGCGCGAAGAATGGAAGATTGATTCTGAAACACATTCTGCCGAATATCCTTTCATCCTTTATCGTCATCTGCGGTATGAATGTCGGCACGACAATTATTATGGAAGCTTCACTCAGTTTCCTGGGTCTAGGTATCAAACCACCCGATGTATCCTGGGGAGGGATGCTCAGTGATGGCAGACAATACGTTGCTACAAGCTGGTGGGTCGCTACATTCCCGGGACTAGCCATTACATTTACCGTACTCGGTGTTATTTTCCTTGGAGATTGGCTGCGTGATGTGCTTGATCCACGTACGGAGACAACCCATAAATAAACGGAGAAGGGAGCCATCATTATGAATCAAAGACCAATTATGCCGGAGGATCTGCGTCATTATCGTTGGATAAGTCAGCCGGTGATCAGTCCTAACGGACAAGTGGCTTATGTGGAACAGACCATAGATCAGGATAAAAACGAATATAACACGCAAATTCGAGGGATTTCCCTCGATGGTGATGAAGATATTGCACTTTCGGATGGAACAAAGGATTCCTCACCTGCTTGGTCGCCGGATGGCACACAGCTCACATTCATTCGCTCAGTGGATGGGGGCAAAGGATTATGGACGCTCCATTCAGATCAAAAAGAGCCTGTTATGCTGATATCTCCCGCACGTAAAATATTGAGTTATATCTGGTCGCCGAACGGGCAGTACATTGCGTTTACCAGCAAAGTACAACCGGAGGACCAACAGAAGAAAGCAGACGTCCAACAGGAGTCTGTACCTGAGCTACGAGGTAAAGTCTTCGAGCGTACAACGCCGAAGGCGGAAGGGGCTGGCTGGTGGGACGGTCAATACAGCCAGTTGTTTGTATATGAGATCAAAAGCGGGGAAATCACACAGGTGACTTTCGGGCTATGGAATATCAGTGCCCCGGCATGGTCGCCAGATAGCCAGCAGCTTTCTTTCATTTCGAAGCAAGTAGAGGACGAGGAGCTTGATGCGGATCTGCTTTACTTTACCGATATATACAGCGTTCGATTGGGAGAGAGTGATCTGTTCAAAGTGACGGATTCCAGTCTGGCGATAAGCCAATTCTCCTATTCGTCCGACGGGCAGCAGCTGATCCTGATCGCCAGTGATCGTGAGTATGGAAGCGGGAGCCACAACAGCTTATACGCTGTTCCCGTTCGTCGAGGTATACCCAGGCCAATCGCACCTCAATTAGATATGCAGATTGGTAACGCGGCGCTTGGAGATATGAAGTCCGCAGGTGCGTCACCTTCTCCTATCTCGGATGCCCATCATCCGGAACGCGGTGTATTCGTACTTGGAACACATAACGGGAATGTGGACGTGTACCGTATTCAAGAAGATGGGGCGTGTCAATCCGTTACGGGCGCTGGTGAAAAGGATGTGTATCAGTATACCTTAACGTCAGATGGTACATCGCTGGTTATCGCTGCGTTGACAGATGAACACCCTGGAGAGTTATATCGCGTGGATATCGACAGTGGTGAAATGTTCAGACTCACCCGCAGAAATGATGAATTCTTGGCTGAATTAGCTGTTAATGTGCCTCTACGTGTAGAGTTTAAGTCTTCCGATGGATGGCCGCTTCAAGGTTGGTTAGCCACACCGGCAATACGTCACACCAATGGGAAACTGCCACTGATTTTGCAGATTCATGGTGGACCCCACGCAATGTATACGGGAACATATAGTCATGAGATGCAGACACTTGTTGCGCAAGGTTACGCTGTGCTGTGGATCAATCCTCGCGGAAGTATGGGATACGGTCAGGAGTTTGCCAGAGCTTGCCGTGGTGACTTTGCCGGAGGGGATTACCGGGATCTGATGGAAGCTGTTGATTATGCCCTGGCTACATATGATTTCCTTGATGCATCACGTCTGGGTGTAGCGGGTGGCAGTTATGGCGGAGTGATGACCAACTGGATTGTAGCGCATACCCACCGTTTCAAGGCGGCTGTAACCCAGCGATGCATCTCCAACTGGTTGTCCATGTATGGAACGAGTGATATCGGAATTTCCTATGTTGAGGGAGTCATCGGTGGTAATCCGGCGGAAAACGCTGAATTCCTGTGGTCTCGCTCACCTCTTGCCCATGCACATCACATTGAGACGCCACTTCTGATCATGCACGGAGAGCAGGACTATCGGACACCGATTGCGCAAGCGGAGGAATTATATACTACGCTAAAACGTTACGGCAAAAAGACCAAACTGATTCGTTATCCGGGCTCCAACCACAGTTTGCTGAAAAGCGGTAAACCTTCATTACGTATCGATAGCTTCGAACAGGTGAATGCCTGGTTCAATCAGTACCTCGGGAGTGAGGAGGGCGAGCAATGAATCGAACTCAGCTGTCCATTCCTGTAGGGCTTCTTGTAGAGAATGTTCTGACAAGTGGGGAACCAAAAGAAGTGATTATTGAATGTTTACAACGTCGAGACTATTCCCGTTTGTTGCCTCTGGTTAAGGAATCCGCGATGGATTTTGATGAAAGACTACAGACAGCAGCTGATATCGGAGACGATTGGGAAAAGGCGATACGTCAAGGTTATGAGTTCAAGTTTTTGCATATTAACGGGTTGAAACGATTGCTCGATTTCCGGTTTGACCGTAAGGTGGATCGGGATTACGTTCAAGATGAACTGTCACTGAAGCATATTCGTCTGACCCCACAAGAAATTGAACTGCTACAATCGTTAATTGGCAGGCAGTGGATCGTGCAAGCAGAAGAAACAGAGGCAGCAGCAGAAGGCAGAACAGAGAGCGAGTCATCCTCTCACATTCCTGTCCGTATTCAATTGAAATTCCCATAGTATGACTAGAAGAAACCGCGATGATCGCGGTTTTTTGCTATGTACAGGTAGAAATGAGGATGACTAAATTCAAAAGTTGAAATCGGACTCTGGATGATTTATATTTATATTAAATGATATTATTATCTATCAAAAAATGCAGGTATAAAAAGGAGGACATGGGATGTCCATTCAAAATGTTTTGGGAAAAATTCAAATATCGGATGATGTGATCTCCAAAATTGTCGGCAAGATCGCGAATACCACCAGTGAGATTTCCTCCATGTCGACAGGACTTATAGAAGGGGTCACCAAAAAGTGGAGCGGGAAAAGTCTACAAAATGGCATAGATATCCGCAAGGTAGAATCAAGACTGGAGATAAACGTAAAGGTTGTCGTTTGTTATGGAACAAAAGTGCATGAAGTCTGCAGGGAATTGCAAAACAATGTGAGATTGCATGTGGAACAGCTGACCGGATTAACCATTGATACGGTGAATGTGATCGTTGAGGGGTTATCATTCAACCAACCTGCTACGAGGTTTTAGTCCAATTTCAGCTACCTAGAGGAGTGACAGCGATGAATAAGATTTCCATAACAAAAGCCAGTCCACAATCATTAGTCGGCGGGCAACTAAATCAGATGGCACTTGAATATATGGCCTATTCGCTTGCAGGTACCAAGGATAAAGGCATTATAGAGAAAACTTTTAACAAGTTATGGCGTTCGAATCAGAACCGATTCAGTCACCAGTACGCTTATGAAGCCAAAAAGGATAACCAAACGCTGGGCATGATCATGTGTTATCCGACTACTATAATGAACAAACTTGCTTTGCCAACGTTCTCCAAGCTGTTTGAACTTCGGAAATGGAGCTTGATTAAGTATAATCTCCAACACTGGAAAGAGTTCTACTCCATGGTGACATTAAAAGAAGCGGAGAACGACGAGTACCACATCGGAACATTGGCTACGTTGCCTGAAAGCAGAGGACTTGGTGTAGGGACACAGCTCATTTATTTTGCTGAGGAGCAAGCTATAACACAAGGTCTGTCCAAATCCTCACTTACGGTTAAAAAGGAAAACCTACTAGCTATTAAACTCTACGAGCGTTTGGGATACCAGAGAGTAGGAGAAATCAATAAACCTTCGTTATCCCTGTACAGGATGTCCAAAATACTGGTGTAGTGCTTTCTAAGAAGATTAGAATAAGCAACTGGAAGGTTCACATATATAAGCCCACATTGGAACAGTTAAAAGTGTGAGCTGGAGGGGCGCTTTATGCGTCCCTTTTTTAGTTCTTCAAATTTTTCTTATAAAAAAAGTAACTTGACTTTTGTGGGTGTTTAAGCAGGTACTTGACAGGGGTGTGGTATAGTATAAAAAGTTCTTTTAATGAAGAAAGACGGAGAAATATACAATGTGGGGTGTAACCAGTGTATCAATATAAGGATCAGGAATATGAAGCAGTACATTTTGAGGGACGTGACCTGCGCTATGGAGAACTCATAAGTTGTGTTTTCAAGCAGTGTACATTTATGAACGCTTCTATGGAAGAAATAGAAACGAGTAACTGTCGTTTTATTGAGTGTGACTTCAAAGGGGCTTCCATGAATGGTTCGATTCATACGGAATCGGCTTTTGAAAACTGCACCTTCGGTGGTGCAAATCTCTTTGCTTCCAAATTTAGCTCCTGCAAGATGACAGGCTCAGACTTCTCTGGTGCGCAAATGGATGGCATTACCCTGAGTCAGGGCGATTGGTCCTATACCAATCTGAGACATACACGTTTGGGGAAACAGGATCTGCGAGGAATTCGTTTCTTTGAGGCTGACTTTACGGACACGGATTTCACCAAAGCGGATTTGAGAGACTGTGATCTTACCCGAGTTGTATTAAGCAGAGCCAAGTTGCAAGGAGCCGATCTTAGAGGGGCTAACCTGGAAGGCATCGATCTGAAATCACTGGATATCAAAGGTGTACGTTTGGATCGCGAACAAGCCGTTCTGTTTGTACGCTCGTATGGTGCGAAAGTAGACTAAGTTGAGTTGAACATACACAGCATGAAGCCGCCCTTAAGGCGGCTTTTTTGACTTTGAGGTTTTCCGATTCAGAGAGAATAGGCAGGAAAAAGAGATCTAAACAAGAAGTAGTTAACATAAGTTTCAACTAAAAGGAGGTTATCATGACCGTCACATTAATTATTATTGTTGCTATTATTGTCTTTGGGCTTATAACAGGCACAATCACTACGATTATGGCATTTAAACTGTTACGTAACAATAAAGAGAAACATCACCTTCGCAAGAGCATTCTGATGGACGGAATTCCAACAGAAGCAATAATTCATGATATTGTACAGACATCATCCAGTAGGGATGGAAGGCCTGGCGTGCGATTGGATCTGACTGTTACCCAAGTTGACGGCCGCACCTTCCCAACAATTGTAGAGACTTATATTCCAATCACACATATTCCCCATTTTCAGAAAGGAAATGTCATTAACGTAAGATACATTGCGATGGGGAATGAACGAAAAGTTGAGGTAGAGGATGCCTACCTTCCGTAAGGTAGATAACGAAAGTAAAGGACAGAATCACTTGGTTTAGGAGGGTTTTTTCTGAAATTAATTAAAACATATGATGTGGATCTAAGTGAAGAATGGTCAACTCTACTTCAAGAATTACTTGTTGCCAGTTTTCCGGAAGTTTATCCAAAAGACAGATTGTTTTTTAAGCAAATACCACAGGGCAGAGTGTTAGCATTTACCCCTGATAACCAATTAGTTGGGCATGTAGGACTTGATTACAGGATGAGAATTTAAATGGAAAACCCATAAGAGTGTTGGGGATAATCGATTTGTGTGTTTCTCCGGCTATTCGCTCTCAGGGAATCGCTTCATTGTTAATTTCCGAAGTAGAAAGGATGGCCAAAGTGCGTGTTGATTTTGTCCTTTTATTTGCGGATCATGAGGAATTGTATAACAAAAATGGATTCAAAACGGTAAGCAACACATGCAAATGGTTGAAAATTGATCATGAAACCTTAACCACAGTTGGAGTTGGGACTCAAAAGGTGGAGGGGTTAATGATTAAAGAAGTTGGAACCCTTCCATGGGAAGAAGGAGAACTCGATTTTTTAGGATATCTATATTAATCTTTACGCGCTAACATGGGAGAAGGGCGCCTTGACCCATGTCGTATTCCATGTTAAGTTTTCTGTAATAAATTGTGAGTTTTCAAAGGGGTGATGGAGTGATGACGGAATTAGAGGTTGTGGATGTTTATGTGGACCTGTCAACAAACATGAAAAGTGGCATGGTTCACAATATGACTAATCAGAATCCGACACTTTGTCCTCCTATGCATAGATCTACTTGGCGCTGAGTGGTTTATCGCCAGGTTTCTTTATTGTATAAGCGAATCTAAATTCTGATTATGTTCAAATATTAAAGTGAGGGAATCCATGCCATGTTCTATGGTGAAATCCCGTCAGTTTACTTTTATATTTCACATAAAAAGGATGATATGCATGTCTTTAATCAACGTTACCAACCTGACCTTTGCTTATGAAGGCAGTTACGATAATATATTTGAAAATGTTAGTTTTCAGTTGGACTCCGATTGGAAATTGGGTTTTACCGGAAGGAACGGCAGAGGCAAAACGACTTTCCTCAATCTGTTGCTTGGTAAATATGAATACAGCGGACATATCTCTGCGAATGTTAGCTTTGAATACTTTCCTTTCCAGGTAGAAAATAAGGGAGCCATGACCGTTGATGTCATCGGCGAGATTCATTCTGAATATCTACACTGGCAAGTTGTGCGCGAGTTTAACCTGTTGAAAGTGTCAGAAGATGTGTTGTATCGGCCTTTTGATACGTTATCCAACGGAGAACAAACAAAGGTGATGCTGGCTGCTTTGTTCCTGAAGGATAATCGATTTCTGCTCATTGATGAACCTACCAATCATCTTGATCTTCATGCAAGACAAATCGTCAGTAATTATCTTGGCAGCAAGAGTGGATTTATTTTGGTATCTCACGATCGGGCGTTTCTGGATCACAGCGTGGACCATATCCTTTCCATCAATAAAAGTAACATCGAGATTCAGAAAGGCAATTTCTCCGCTTGGTGGGAAAATAAAAGAAGGCAAGATCAGTTTGAACTTGCGAGTAATGAGAAATTAATAAAGGATATCAAGCGTTTATCCGATTCAGCCAAACGGACCGGTGGATGGTCGCATGAAGTTGAAAAGACCAAAAATGGTACGAGAAATTCCGGCTCCAAGGTGGATAAAGGATATATTGGGCACAAGGCTGCCAAAATGATGAAACGTTCCAAAAATATCGAACAAAGGCAGCAATCTGCGATTCAAGAGAAATCCAAACTTCTCAAAAACATCGAGAGTGCAGAACGTTTACAGATTCATCAGCTGGATTTTCACAAGCAGGAACTTGTTGAATTGGAACATGTGTCGATATCATACGGCTCCAATACGGTGTGTAAGAATGTCAGTATCACGGTTGAAAAAGGGGATCGTATTGCCCTGTACGGTAAAAATGGATCTGGCAAATCAAGCATTTTTAAACTGATCTTTGGTGAAGATATCCCTTATACAGGTCTTTTCCGTAAGGATCATCAGCTTAAAATCTCGTATGTGTCGCAGGACACGTCCGATCTCGGAGGGCATTTATCTGAGTATGCGGCCACACAGGGGATTGATGAAAGCCTGTTTAAATCGATACTTCGAAAGTTGGATTTTTCCAGACTGCAATTGGAGAAAGATATCTCAACGTTTAGCGCAGGTCAAAAAAAGAAAGTGCTCATCGCTAAAAGTCTTAGTGAGAAAGCTCATCTGCATATTTGGGATGAACCACTCAACTTTGTAGATGTCATTTCACGTATGCAGATCGAAGATTTACTCTTGGAATACTCGCCAACCCTGCTTTTTGTAGAGCATGATCGTGAATTTTGTACAAATATTGCAACGAGAATCATCGAACTGTAAGTAACGTGAAAGATAACCATGTTAAGAGCCGCCAAATGGCGGCTTTTAGTATTACTCGTGAGGAAGTATGCTATAATTTTATAATCTCATCCAATCATTTGATGGATGACTAGATCAATTGTAGACTAATTCGCCAAGAGGTGTAATACCAATGAAAAAGGAAATGACAACAATCAAACAAACCAGGCTCCATTCCATTTTGGACGAGGCCACCAAGTTGCTGATTGAAAAACCGAATGCTTCTATGAATGAGATTGCAGAATCTGCAAAAATCGGGATCGCTACGTTACATCGATATGTGGAAAGCCGTGAACAGCTCATGGTATATCTCGGATTACGCGCAATCGAGGTGGTCAGTGAGACCATGAAAGAAATCCAACTGGATGAGGAGCACTGTGAAAAGTACATACCTGAGCTGATCGAGGCGCTGATTCCATTAGGCGACAAAATTTATTTTCTGGCTCATGACACCACCATTAACTATAATCCCGAGATTGAGGGAGCGGATCTGAAACTGAGAGAACCTGTACTACACGCGGTCGGTCTGTTACAACAGAAAGGTTATTTCCGCTCCGATCTCGATAAAACCTGGATTGTCGATGTGTTGTATTCCATCATGTTCCTGACGTGGCAGCAGGTTGTAAGTGGTCATATCGCGAGAAAAGCAGCCCCTGCGCTTGTGGTGGATACGTTTTATCATGGATTTAAGCAGAGATGAAAATAGGGGTGAGATTAACTCAACAGCATCAGCTCGTTACTCGATGACCAAATGATTTCATAAAGTCGCTAATTTAGCGGCTTTTTTTGCTTGTTTACATGTATATAGACCTGTTCAAGCAGAGACATTGAACTAATCTATTCTAGGTATCCGAGAACTTAGCAAAACCAACTATAAACAAAATGAACGATTACATAACATTATTTGTCTTATTAATGAAAACACGGCAAAGGGGGGGATAGAATGACTGACAGAGAAATTTTTGAATTGTACAAAGAGCAAGTTTATTACTTCTGTTATTATCTGATGAAGAATCAAGCAGATGCCGAGGACATTTGCCAAGAAGTATTTGTCAAAGTTATTTTGGCTGACAGAACTAAGGTAAGGAACATGAAATCATGGATATTGCGGATTGCTTCAAATGAGTGTCATAACGTTATGAGAAGACGGAAATCTGGATGGTTGAAAGAAATGCGGCATTATTTGTTGTCCAAATCCCAGAGTTATAACCCTGTGGAAGAGGGTGTGTACCATAGGGAAACAAAAGAAGAGCTACGAGGATTATATAGTGGGCTTCCTGACAAGATTAGGATGGTTGTTGTCCTTCGATTTATCAATGATTTGACTGTACCTGAGATCTCTAAAGTTATGAACATACCTGAAGGGACTGCAAAATCCAGATTAAACAAAGGATTAAAACTTCTCAATAAAATGGTTGAACCTCAACTAAAGGAGCTGAGTAATAATGAATCAGTATTCTAATAAGGAAAAAAATATATCTCATCCGGATTATGACTTAATGTGGACAACCATTGAAAAAGAAGCACATAAACGACGAGTCAATCTGAATTCTTCACAAAAGCCTGCTGGATATCGAGCTAAAGCAATTCCTATAAGCATCATTTTTACTTTTTTCTTACTTGTTGCTATTCCTGTATTCGCCAGTATGACGATTGATTGGGATCGAATCGGAGGCCGGGGCGTTGCAAGCGCAATAAATAATGGTATCGGTCAGCAATATGATCTTCAGTCCGCTAGTTCAGGTGTGACAATGAATTTAAGCGGTGTTGTAACAGATGGAGAAAAAATGAAAATGCTCATATCCCTGGACACATCAATCGATCTTTCTCCATATAGTGAATTTGCGACTGAGGAAAATACTATAATAGGAGAATCCGATGCGAGAGCGAACGTATATGGTTATTTGGGGCACGATCCTGATAGTCAGAAACTCATTGGGATCTATGAAACAGCTGATACTTTAAAAGGTGGTACCAAAGAGTTTACATTCGAAGCAAAGAATCTTATCCTTTATCGGGATAGGGATATTTTCCTGAAATCTAATCAACATACTGGAGAATCAATGGTTACTGGTGTTTCACAGTTTCCGGCGATTCATATTGAATCGGTTAGACATGCAGATAATCAAACGGTCATCCGTTATAAAGTCGAGGTAGCAGCATCAGATTTGGAAAGCGTCAAACCTCACTTGAGAGTTCATACCGGGTCCCAGGTTGTAGATGCTATTCCGACCATCTTGCCTAACGAAGAAAAAGGATTGTTGATTGAACAGGTATTTGATATATCGGAAGCGGATTGGGCGAATGCGAACCTTCATTTCAATTATGTTGAAGCAGCAAAACGATTGACAGGTACTTGGAAATTCGATTTTGTCGCCAATGGGAAAAAAGCAAGTGAGGCGATATATACGAAAAAACTGTATACCAATCCTGAATTCCAAGCAAAAACCGGTGTTACTTTAGATCAACTTGTGATTACTCCATTGAATCTTCAGATTTTAATTGATGAAGAAGGTTCATATACAGAAGGTATTGTTCAATATAAATCGATTCAGATGATTATAGATGATAAAACAATCACAGGGGTGCAAGCCACGAAAGGGGGGCGTTCTGAAAATAATCAGCAATTGTTTCATTTTGAATCTCCTGAGTGGTATCAAAACTGGTCTGATGTTCCAATGAAACTCATCTTAAAAGATGCCATTGTTCAGAAACGAGATACAACTAAAAACTGGATTCATTTAAATGAACCCAAGAAACAAAAGCAATACACCAAACTCACTGTCGATGGACTTGAAATACAATTTTCTTATTATAGGGATGGGGAGAAATTAATTGTAGAGTCATATTCCAAAACGCCTAGTTTCAGAGGTATTAACCAAACAATGCTTCGGATCAATGGCAAAGAAGTTTTTCCTGAAATTAACCCCCAAGGGATGACACCTGCAAAAATTCATATAGATACCTACAAAGATATTCCATTTGATGGACATATTGAACTGAATCCGGGCATCTATAAATACAGCGATCCGGACAAAAATGTAGAGATTCAACTGTAGATAAAGTAATTCATAATTTGAGCTTGATGAACAATATAACACCTTCAGAGAGAATCCGTTACATGAGGAACGGAGACTCTTTGAGGGTGTTTTTTTGCGTTCACAAAAGCGTTTCTCAGTGCGCAAGCTGCAAAAACTTGATTTTCTCACATATTCAAATATTAACAGAGTTCAGAATTTAAGATTTTCAGTTTACAAAAAATGATATAAATTTCTAGTAGATTCAAATCATTACCAAATAAAGACAAAATATTCAAGTGAGGGGGCCGGACAGAAACACCAGCAATTGTGCAGTTCGAATCAGCTTATGTACTCATTCCATCAACCCAAATCAGGAGGGATTCCATGCTTTACACCATTATTGTGCCAGTCAACCAGGACTATAACATTTTGAACCTGTTCACAGATTCGCTACTCCGGACGGTAAGCCCATCCACTCAGATTATTTTCATCAACGATGGTTCCGGCTCAGCAGTCTTTCAACATCTGGATAAACTGAAGCAAGAAGTAAGAGAAGGTGTGACCATCGAGATTCTTCAGCATGATTTTCCACTCGGTTGCGCCGTGTCGATTAATAGCGCACTGAGCCTAGCCAAGGGAGAGTACATTTTCTTCCTGGATTCTGACACCATTCTTCAACCGAACTGGCAACCGATGATGAAAGAGACACTGGATAGCGATATTACGATTGGCATGATTGGGGGCGTTCTGTTGTATCCGCAAACAGGAGGCGTGCAGCATTGCGGCATTGCTTTTGCGGACACCATCGGCCGACACCTGTTCCTGAACGCATCACCTGATGATATCCCAAAAGAAACCTTCTCTGTTCAACTGGTGGTGTTTGCCATGTTTGGCATGAAGCGGGAGGTGTATGAGACCATCGGCAACCTCGATGAGAAATTCTTTAACGGATACGAGGACTTTGATTATCAGATGCGGGCACGAGCTGCCGGATACGATACGGTCATTAATCCGAATATTCAAGCATATCACTGGGAACGCAGCAGCGGCATTCACCGCAACTTCAACCGGAAGAACAATCTGGCACGATTCTGGAAAAAGTGGGGCGGTCAAATCGAGGCTGATGTGTGGCCATTCGTTTTCAGTCATCTGAAAGCACAGCTGGAAAGCCAAGAGGAATACCAGCATCTGCCGATTGTCGGGATTGACCTTGCCGAGGTTCGAAGTGATGCCGATACATTCTGGACCAAGCTAGAGGAAGCCGAATTTGCAAATGTAGCCGAAGTACGGGACTATTCAAACCGCTTTAATTCCAATGGGGCCATCTGGCTGCCACAGGTACTGGGCAAGGAACTGATTCATAGTGAGAACCGGTTACTGTTTTTGGTGGACAATTTCGCCCGTTTGCTGGAGAACCGCTACTGGATTGAGATGAGACATGCTCATCGAGCCAAGGATCTGATCATTGATCTGTATGGCAATGTGATCACGATGGATCGCATATACGATGGATGCTGGCCTGGAACCAAAGTTCGGTAATTCACTCACAACGAAAATAAACAGGGAGGTACTTAAGGTGAAAGAAAAAGAGAGCACGCTCGATCGTGCCGTACGATTTACCCGTAATCTGGAGTGGTTGGAACAAGTCGAGAAGGTAATTCCGAGCGGATGCAGCACTTTAGCCAAAGCACCTGAACGTTTATTTCCGGGCCATACACCCGTATGTTGTGCAGAGGCTTATAATTCCCGATTTACAGATATCGACGGGAATGAATGGCTGGATTGCGAAATGGCTATGGGTACGGCGCCATGGGGCCATGCCAGACATGAAGTCCAATTAACCGTCATTCACCAGTTGAAAAAAGGGACAAGCTTTTCTTTACCTGCCGACATCGAGCTTGAATGTGCCGAGTTGATTCTGGAGCGGTTCGAGGGTCGTTATCCATCGCTGCGCTTCACCAAGAGTGGTGCTGATGCGGTGAGTGGGGCCGTGCGTCTGGCCCGTGCCGCTAGTGGCAAAAGCAAGGTTATTGCAACAGCTTATCATGGGTGGCACGACTGGTCTGCCTACGGTTATTATGGTGGCCAGACAAAAGAACGTGGCATCCCGGTGGATATCGAGCGTTCAACGATCTGGGTTAACAAGCCTACTACGGAGCGAATTGAGGCTCAGATTACCGCGTCTCCCGAGGATATCGCATGTATTGTTCTATGCCCCAACGAGTGGAAAAAGGACGCGCTGGAGCAAGCCGTAAACCTATGTCGGTCTCTGGACATCATTATCATATTCGATGAGGTAACTTCCGGTATTCGAATGGGCAAGCAGGCTACAGCAGGAGAATATGACATCTGGCCTGATCTGCTCTGTATCTCTAAAGGTATGGCCAACGGTTTACCGCTCGCAGCGGTTATGGGGCCTGAGCACTTGATGTCTTTGTCAGGACAGGTCAGATTCAGTAATGCCCATTCCAGTGAAACGACAGCGCTCGCAGCAGCCATTGCCTGTGAACGATTAATGAAAAATGCGAAAGTATGGCCGACTTGGCGTGATCCGGCAACCCGGATCATGGATCGTCTGGAATCTGAACTTGTATTACTCGGATTGACGGATCAATTGGAAGTGAGAGGGACGTATGCAAGCTTCTGCATTCAATCCCTGGCTGAAGATAACTTCCAGACAGACCCTTTCCGCGAGTTCATGGTGAAGAGAATGGCTCACTTCGGCATTTTCACCAAGGGTTACTTTATTTTCTCTGATGCCCATACACGGGAAGAATTGCTGTGGGTCGAGGAAGCGCTGTTACAGATCCTGTCAGACTGGAAAGAGATTCAGAAGCAGGAACATCTTCATGCGATGCAACTTTCGAAAACGTTTGAAGCTTAATCCATAGATCATAATCGACAATCGACTAGGAGGAATTATTCAATGAAAGCACTCGTATATCAGGATCTCAAACAGGTGACTTACCAGGAGATTGAGGAGCCAACCATTCAAAAGCCAAACCAGGTAAAAATTAAAATCTATGGTTCCGGCATCTGCGGGACAGATCTGAATATTGTCAAAGGCAAAGTGCCAGCAAATAAAGGAACGATCATTGGTCATGAAGGTGTAGGCACAGTGGTTGAGGTGGGCGACGACGTTCGTGGTTTCAAGATCGGTGATCGAGTATTGGTTGATCCCACGCAATCTTGCGGTACCTGCTCATACTGCCGTGAGGGTCTGTTCATCTACTGCGAGAATTTTGATGACTATCAAGTAGGGATGACGACGCACGGAACCTTTGCTGAATATTTTGTTGGGGACGAAAAGTATATCTATGCCATTCCGGATTCCATGAGTTGGGAAACGGCCATGATGATCGAACCACTGGGATGTGTACTTCAGACGTTCATGAAAGCAGGGACTAAGCCAAGTGACTCTGTACTGGTCCTCGGTTCTGGAGCAATCGGTTCCCTGTGTCAGCTAGTTAGCAAACGATTGGCAAGGCTTACCGTAGGCACGGAAGTTGATCCATACCGCAAAGAGTTCGCTTCAGGGATCGCGGATCATGTGTTCTATCCTCAGGATCTGACTCTGGATAAAGTATACGAGATCAATAATAACAAAAAGTTTGATATTGTAGTGGACGCGGTTGGTAACCAGCTTCATGTAGGGTTTGAGCTGATTGCCAAAGGCGGAAAAATTATTCCTATGGGATATGACGACAGCTATGAGGTGACGTTCAAATCAACAGCCGTGATTAATGATGGCATTAGTATCATTGGCGCAGTGGCTAATCACTCGATGATCAGTACGGCACTGAAATTTGCCCAAAGCATCCCGGAACTGGAACAGATGGTGACAGCCAAGGAACTGCTGAGTGATTATGAACAGGCCTTTAATGGAACGATTGGTTATGACATGCATACTGGAGAGAAGTTGCCGATGAATTCGGTCAAAACAGCTCTTATCCTATAAGAGGTACGATAAGCATGTAGACATTAGCGGATTTGCCGCTGCGAGAAGTTTGAATTCGCAGCGGTGAAAACCGCAGAAGGAAGGGATATCGATTGAAATTGCTTCAAGATTTGCCGAAGAATCCACGCTACTCCATTTTACTCGAACCGGTATGGGCCATTCCGGGCACGATCGTTCTCTTTTACGCTCCTTTATATATGAAGGAAGCCGGACTTTCGGACATAGAAATCGGTTTAATCAATTCGGTGAATCTTTATTTTGCCTTTATCTTTCAATTGTTTGCAGGTTCCATTACGAATAAGCTGGGTCGGAAACGAACAACGCTGATCTTTGATCTGCTTGCCTGGAGTGTTCCCATGTTCATCTGGGCCTTCTCCCAGAACTTCTGGCTGTTCCTGATCGCTTATTTACTGAATGCAACATCCAAGTTTGTAACGGTCGCCTTTAACTGTCTGATCATTGAGGATGTGGAGGAACACAAACGATCGAAGGTGTTTGCCATTCTCAACATGATTATTACAGGGGCTGGTGTACTCACGCCAATTGCCGGGGTGGTCATTGCTGATTATGGTATTGTACCTACACTCGCCAGCATTTACTTTGTCGGAGGCATCCTCATGACCGCCATGTTTTTCATTCGTAACCGATACACGGATGAGACCGAGGTCGGCAAGGAACTTATGGGATTGCATAGTAAAACCCGCGTGCTTCAGAGCTTGGGTTCCAGTCTGCGCCTGTTTGGAAAATCGTTCTACAAACGGAGACTTTTTCCGATTATTCTGATCACGGTGTTGTCCAATCTGATCTTGCAGCTGAATTTCTTCCAGGTCATTTTCTTCAAGGAACAGTTGAAGTTTGATGACCGTGTCATTTCGTTTATCCCAGTAGTGACTGCGGTGACCGTCATGCTGCTCTATTTGGTCATCATTCCGCGATTGAAACGGCGTTCGGAGGAAAAGTATGTTGGTTTTTCTATCGTGCTTAGCACGGCCGGAGCCATTCTGTTTCTGTTGATCCCTGTGGGGAATATAGGGATGTTGTTTCTCACGCTAATCGTGCTCGCTGCGGGTAACTTCATTTTGCAGACGTACCGGGATTCCCTGCTGATGAACCGATTGGGTACGCATGAGAAAGCCGATATGTTCTCGGCCGTGCAGACCGTCATGACGCTTACAGCCATTCCATCCGGTTACCTGACGGGCCTGCTCTACCATCACAATCCAACACTGTTATTCAGCGTCATTCTTGGTCTATATGTTGTACTCATGGTCATCATGTTTTTCCTGCCAGATCCGCAAAAGCACTCCCAAGTGCTGGAACCATACAAAAATATGTAGAAAAAGGGGTTTACTGTATCTGGAGCGAATATGTAGTACAGAAAAAAACTAGTAAATGCATGTTCAAAAAGAGCGGTTTTCAGTACCGAGAAGATGGGATGAAGCTAGAAATGGAGTAGCGGAGCGTAGATAGAGCTACGTGAGCAACGGACATTTCGGCTGAATGCCATATTCGATGCTGATGATGCCACTAGGCATCCTTCGTAATCAAAAGCGGACTTTTTGAACTACCTCTAGAACATATTTTAACTTGGGAGGCTGCTAAAAATGACTAACGTAATGACAACAGAAGCGCGGAAGCAATGGAGCTGGATGAACGAGCCCGATATCTGGTCCTATACGGATCAGGGAGGTGTGCTGGTGGAAGCGAAGGCGGACACCGACTTTTTCCAAGATCCAGCGGGCAAGCACATTCGTGCAACCGCACCATTTCTGTCCATGCCTGTGCCTGGCGATTTCGAAATCACAACCCAATTAACCGTTGATATGAAAAATCAATATGATTCCGGATGTCTGATGGTGATGGCGGATGATCTTAACTGGTGCAAAATTTGTTTTGAGTATGATGGCAAAGTGCCTACCATCGTGTCGGTAGTGACACGTGATGGTTCATCCGATGATTGCAATTCGTTTGAAGTCTCCGTACCTAATCCCTATCTGCGTATACGCAAAGTAGAGGGCTGCATATCATTCTTTTATTCACCTGATGGGGATGAGTGGAAACTAATTCGTTATTTCGGCATGCCGATACAAGGGGAACTTCGAGCTGGATTAGTTGTTCAGTCGCCAACTGGAACGGGCTGTACGTGTCACTTTTTATCGGTGAACGTTACTCATCCGGACTTGACCGCACGTTTCTAATCCGCTCCCCTGGCCGATCATTGGAGGGAGAACAGGCTCATGGTAAAAGCATTTATATTTGATTTTGATGGACTCATTGTCGATACAGAGACACCTTGGTATTATGCGTTTCGCGATATTTATGAAGAGCACGGAGTGGAACTTGGTCTGGAGCTATGGTCGAAAAATGTGGGGACATCCTTTGAGGAATTTCATCCATTTCTGTATCTGGAGCAAGCGCTCCAAAAAAAGATAGATCATGATCATATCAAACTGCTCTCTGAACAGAAATACGAAGTCTATTTGGGACAGGCTGCCATTCTTCCAGGGGTGTATGAATTGCTTCGGTCTGCGAGGGAAAAGGGGATTCAGCTTGCGGTTGCTTCCAGCTCCACACGGGACTGGGTGCATGGTTACTTGCAGAAATTAGGCATTTTCGATTATTTCACAGTCGTTCATACATCCGAGGATGTGAAGCGAGTGAAACCGGACCCTGAACTGTACCTTCTTGCTCTCCAGAGTCTTGGGATCGAGGCTTCCGAAGCGATTGTGTTCGAAGACTCACCTAATGGCTTGAAGGCGGCCAATGCAGCAGGTATTCGGTGTATCATCGTACCTAACGAGGTAACGCGTGGTCTGGAATTCGCCATGCATGAACTGCGGTTATCCTCGCTGGCCGAGATTGATGTGGAGGCGCTCTAATCCAGATACTGCTTGCGTAGCTCGATAGGGGAGATCCCTTCGTATTTTTTGAACACTGATCCAAAGTAACTGGCACTGTTGAAACCAACGGCTTTGGCTATTTCATGAGCGGTCGTAGCGTTATTTTCGATGAGCATTTCCTTGGCTTTCAACAACCGATATCGCATCAGATATTCCAATGGAGTCATTTGAAATTCTTTTTTGAATATCCGATTGAGGTGCTGCTCGGTAACGTCCATCTGCTCAGCCAACAAGGGGAGAGAAATATCCTGATGATAATTTTGTTTGATAAAAGTAATGAGTTCATCCAATCTTAATCGGGCATCAGAACGTTCGTAAGCACTATAGCGTTCACCTTCAATGGTTAATCTGACCAAAAGCATGTACAGTAATGCGGATACGTGCCAGATCTGATCCTTGTGCCGGGACTGCAGCGCCAACGTAATTTCACGCAACAGGATATGAAGCATTCCATCCGGCTTGAAGGCGCGCAGCTCCCCGATCTGCAAGGTATGCAAGAACCGTGGCAACAAATAGCCATTGAAAGACAGACAATCAAATCGTAATGAATCACTCAGATTGTGGTAACGATAGGTTACCTCCGGGAACAAAATGAGAGCGGTCCCTTTTTTGATCGAAAATTCATGATTCTTTGCTGCGATTCGCCCTGTTCCTCCGATGCACTGTACAATGCTGTAATCCCGTGAATGGTCGCTCCAATTCATCAATTCATCAACGGTCAACTGGTTTTGCCCTGTAATCATGAGCGGCATATCGGTATCCAGCGGATTCCCCATACTAGGTTTCGGCATCGTCGTGTTATTCCTCTTTTCGTTAAAGGATCATGTGCGTAAGTGGCGTGGTTACAGCGTTAAAAGAAACCTAGAAAGAATTATATTACATAAATGGAATAATTTTAATTGAATGACGGGCAATATATAAAACGTTTTCATATAAATGCTTCAACGATTATTAATTGGATGAATGAGTATGAACTGTAGTCTGATTAGCCTCTATTTATGGATCTAAAAGTACGCCCGCCTTGCCAACAGAATGCGAAACGGTATACGCTATAACGAATGAGTGATTAAGGAAAGGGATGCAAACATGAAGAAAGTCATCGTAGTCGGATCGGGTATTCTGGGGGCATCAACAGCCTATCAATTAGCCAAGCGGGGCGCAGAGGTCATCATCGTAGATCGAAAAGATATAGGACAGGCTACGGATGCAGCTGCGGGTATCATCTGTCCATGGCTGTCACAGCGACGTAATCAGGACTGGTATCAGCTCGCCAAGGCTGGTGCGCGCTTCTATCCGGGCATCATAGCGGAGCTTAAAGCCGAAGGAGAAACGGAAACGGGTTATGCTCAAGTGGGCGCGCTTAGTATTCATACGGATGTGGACAAAATCAATAAGATGGAAGAGCGGGCCCATCTTCGCAAAACAGATGCGCCGGAGATTGGCGACATTACACCTCTTGACGACAAAGAAACCCGTGAACGTTTTCCATTGCTGGATGAACGTTATCAATCGGTACATATCAGTGGTGCTGCACGTATAGATGGAAGAGCGCTGCGCGATGCATTGATCCGGTCTGCACAGCGAAATGGAGCGGAAGTGATCCATGGAGACGCCACGCTTCAATTCGAAGCGGATCGGGTCATTGGTGTGAGTGTTAATGATCAGAGTTTCCTGGCAGATGAAGTCGTTGTCTGTGCAGGTGCATGGGCCAACGAACTGCTGAAGCCACTCGGCATACACTTTAAAGTGCATTATCAAAAGGCACAAATTATGCATCTACATGTCACGGATGGGGAGGATACAGGCCGCTGGCCTGTGATCATGCCACCTTCTGATCAATATCTGCTGGCCTTTGATCAACAGAAGATCGTGATTGGTGCCACTCATGAAAATGATGTGGAGGGTTATGATAAAAGAGTCACTGCAGGGGGCATGCAGGAAGTTTTGAATAAAGGTCTGGAACTGGCGCCGGGGCTAGCCAATAGCACATTCCAGGAGGTAAGAGTTGGGTTCCGTCCGTTCACACCTGGCTTTCTGCCAGTAATGGGGGCTGTCCCAGGCTGGCAAGGTCTGATTACCGCGAATGGACTTGGAGCCTCTGGATTGACCATGGGTCCTTTTATCGGGAGTCAACTGGCGAAACTAGCTCTCGGCATGGAGCTGGATATCGATATTGAGCCCTACACTGTTGGCAAAGCAATGGATGAAATTGAAAGAGGTGAGTCATGACATATTCACAACGTGTATCCGATGGAGCGAACTCGTCCGATATCGTATATCTGGAGCATCAGATCGGTACGACAAAAGAAAAACTGCGCATAGCTTTGGAGAAACAAGAAACATACAAAAGCGAATTGTCGGAATTGAAGTCATCACCAATCAGGAATGCATCCGAAGACAATTCTGAAGAGCAAGTCTTAATGGAGAAGGCAAGCCAAACGAAGAACTTGATTGAAACCCTGTCTGAACAACTGGAGCAACTACAGGAAGCATTAGCGAAACTAGGCGATTGATCGGCTCTATGGCTTATCTCTTTGAGACATCAACAGAAATAATATACGATACGTATAAAACGAAAACCCCTTATATTAAGGGGTTTTTCTGATTTAGTTCAAATGGTTTATATCAATAAATGAACGTATGGTATAAAATGGAATCAGGTGCTGAACTGTCAATTCAGGTACCCATGTAACCAATCACGAAACTATGCTGAGAGGTGGATTCCAAATGTATAAAGAAGTGATACGTGTTGAGGACATCACGGGGTTTCAGTCGAGATCTGAAGAGTTTTTCCCACTTCACTGGTTTCGAAAAATGCTGTCCGAGCATCCTGTGTACTATCACGAAGATACAGACACCTGGAATGTGTTCAGATACGATGATGTGAAGCAGGTCCTCAGTAATCATGAGTATTTTTCAGCCGAAGGAACCCGGACAACGATTGCCGTTGGAGCAAAGAACAATGAAGGCACACCTCCAGACAAATTAAACATATCAAGTATCGATCCTCCCCGTCATCAAAAAAGTCGTTCGTTGTTATCGGCTGCTTTTACACCTCGTAGTCTGAAAAACTGGGAGCCACGAATTCGCAACATTGCAGAGCAGCTGGTAGCCGATATTGAGCCAAATACGACGATTGATATTGTTCAAGCGTTGGCCGCTCCACTACCTTCGATGGTTATGGCCGATCTGCTCGGCATCCCTCTTACAGACAGCCATCGCTTCAAGAACTGGGTAGATATTTTGTTTCAACCCATCAATCCAAAGACGACTGAAGAGAGTGAACTGAAAAAACAAACTGCCGCGCAAGAGTATTATCAATTCCTGTATCCTATTGTGGTTCATAAACGGACTCATCCTGGTGAGGATATCATTACGGATCTGTTAAATGTTGATGTTGAAGGTGAGAAGTTCACGGAGGATGAGGTTGTTCGCACGACCATGCTTCTGCTTGGAGCCGGTATAGAGACAACGAGTCATATGGTTTCAAATACGTTCTATTCCTTCCTCTACGATGACCCGAGCTTGTATGGCCAACTCAGGCAGAACCCCGAATGGGTTCCGCTCGCAGTGGAAGAAATGCTTCGTTATAGGTTCCATAATGCCAAGCGGCATCGGACAGTAAAGCAGGATAATCAACTGCTCGGAGTGGATTTGAAAAAAGGAGATGTTGTCATCTCCTGGATGAGTGCAGCCAATATGGATGAGCAGATGTTTGAAGACCCCTTTGAGCTGAATATTCATCGTCGTAATAACAAAAGACATCTTACCTTTGGTAATGGCCCACACTTTTGTCTAGGGGCCCCGCTGGCAAGAATGGAACTAAGCATTGCCTTGACAGCATTTGTGGAGAAGATTGCTCGGATTGAACCGGTGGAGTCCTTTGATCTGGAGAATAATCTGGCCACTTCAGCTCCGGGACAGTCGTTGACCCATCTGCCAGTGAAGATCGTTGCGGAGTGAGAAGGAATCATACGGGACACAACCTAAAAAGCGGCAGATCAGACGTAAACGTCTTGATCTGCCGCTTTGTTATGCAAGCAAGTATGAGGCTGGACACCTTAATTTGAATTCATAGAAACTTTTTGTCTTACCACCTGTTTGATTTCTTCCCCTTTGGCTTGTTTGGTGCGTTTGATAAAGAAGGAAAGGACCAATCCCACAACAGCGATACCGATGATAACAACATAAGCATCATTGATACCCTGGATCATGGATTCTGTAGCAAGCTGTTTTTGACTGAGACCATTGGCTGCACCAGTCGCCATCATATCCTGTACGTGCGCTGTTGTACGGGAGGTCATGACACTTACGAGTAATGAAGTACCTACAGCACCAGCCACTTGTCTGACGGTGTTGGAGATAGCTGTACCGTGTGCACCAAGTCTTGGTGGCAGTTGGTTAAGTCCCGCAGTCTGAATCGGCATCATGAGCAGAGCCATACCAATTCGGCGGCCGGTAGACATTAATACCAGGTAACCATAACTGGTTGAATCCGTTAAGTCGATGAAACCAATTGTTGTCACGATGGTGATCACCATCCCGATAACAGCGAGCCATTTCGCTCCAAATCGGTCAAACAATTTTCCGGCTACTGGCATCAGGAAGCCCATGACAAGAGCACCCGGAAGGAGTAATAATCCGGACTCCAGTGCAGTGTAACCACGTGCGTTCTGGAGATACAAGGGAAGCAACATCATGTCAGCATACATGATCATTGTAATCGCGATACTAATGACCGTGGTCAAGGAGAACATGTTGTATTTGAATGCCCGCAGATCAAGCAGCGGAGTTTCAGACACGAGCTGACGCCATGTAAACAGGGCAAGCGAAACGATTCCAGCCGCAATGCAGATAAGAACTTCTGCACTTGACCATCCCAGACTTCCTGCTCTGCTGAAACCATAGAGCAATGCGCCAAATCCGATCGTGGAGAGCACCACACTGATTGTGTCGAACTTTGTGTTGACCCGTTCGGATACATTCTTCAGGTATACAAACGCAAAAGCAATGACAATAAGAGTTAATGGAATCATGCCATAGAACATCGTTTGCCAAGAGTAGTTCTCGAGGATATAACCGGCAAGGGTAGGCCCGATTGCAGGGGCAAAAATGATGGCAAAACCAACCATACCCATTGCAGATCCTCGTTTTTCAGGAGCAAACAAGGTCAAAATAACGTGCATCAAGAGCGGCATGATAATGCCGGCACCCGCTGCTTGAATCATACGTCCTGTCAGCAATGTGCCAAAGTTATCTGCAAGAGCAGATACGATGGTACCAATCAGGAAAATAAACATGGAAGCTTGGAATAATTGCTTGGTTGAAAAGCGTTGCATGAAGTAGGCCGTGATCGGGATAAGCACCCCGTTCACCAGCATGTAACCTGTCGTTAACCATTGTGCTGTTGCGGCGGAGATGTTAAAATCACCCATCAGTTCCGGTGTAGCAACACTCATGATCGTTTGATTCAACGTTGCAAGGAAGGCTCCCAAAATCATGATAAACAGGATGGGGCCTTTCTTTACGGATAATTCTTCTGGTACTCTAGCCTGACTCAATCCTTTTCATCCTTTCAATCCACACGTGACTAAATTTACAACGTGTTGTATAGTTTACATTGTATTTATTGAATTATATACATATTCGGACAGATTACAATTTACGTTATGACGTGTTTTCGTCGTTTATTTTACAAATAAAATGAATTTGTTGTGTAAACCAAAAATAAACGACTGATTGTTTAAAATTGTAATGTTTAAAATTTGATAGGAGGGATACACGTGAAAGACGAGAAGAAATCAGCCGTGGACCCAAGAATATTGCGAACACGTCAGTTAATTCGAAGTGCATTTGTTGAGTTACTGCAGGAAATGGATATTGAAAAGTTGTCAGTGAACAAAATTGCCGAACGAGCGACGATCAATCGGGTAACCTTCTACCTGCACTATCGTGATATTACGGATATGATGGAGAAGATGGCGGATGAGATGATTGAGAATATTGAACGGATCGTGGATGAATATGCCCCTCATTTTGAGAAGCAAAGAACGGAAGAGGCTTGGCCTGTTCTAGTCAAGTTACTGGAGCATTTTGCAGAGAACGCCTCGTTCTATCAGGTGGTTCTTGCTACAAAGCGCACACCGATTTTTACCGAACGACTGCTCAAATTGTTAAGTACGCTGGTCAAAGCCAAAATTGATCGGGTAGAGATGGAAGATGAACTCGAAGAATCCGGCATTCACAAAGAAATCGCAATATGGTACGGTTCTTCGGCTCTGATTGGAACCATCGTTGCCTGGTTGCGTAATGATATGCCATATTCACCTCATTTCCTGGCGAAACAATTCTCGTTGATTCGCTCGTACTCTTATAATGACTTGATATAATCATGCTACAATTGCACCTAACGTTAATAGAGGAGGAATAATGTAATGAAATATAGTGCAGAACGTATCTATGTGAGATTTTGGAATGTGGATGATGCCGCATTGCTTCTGGATCTACAGGTTCGCAACCGTGGGGAAATAGAGAACATATCAGCAAGTGATCGGGACGAGTCTTTCTACAGCTTGGAAGGGCAAAGGTCACTCATTGAGAGCTGGAACAAGAAGAGAGAAGAAGGAAATCGCTATTCTTTTGGTATTTTTCTACATACAACGGATGAACTCGTCGGTGAAATTTCTTTGTTCGAGATCATACTGGATTCTACCCCAAAATGGATCGTTGGTTATGTGACCGATACTCTGTATCAAGGAAAAGGATATATGAGCGAAGCCCTACAATGTGTACTGGAATTTGCCAAACACGAAACTGAAATTACTCGAATCGAAGCTGGCGCTGTGCCCGATAATACAGGTTCCATCCGTGTCCTTCAAAAAGCAGGTTTCAAGGAGAATGGGTCACAGCCTGTGCCAATCCAGGGAACGTTGAAAGAACATACGATGTTTGCTGTGGATATACTATAAGCAAGATGTTTTAATATTTACTATACAAGTTGGACTATATATTTAAACGTAACGGAGAGGACAGAAAAAACATATGGCTACTATACTCGTTGCAGACGACGATGCGAACATTCGTGAACTCGTCTGTCTATTTCTCAAAAACGATGGATTCACAACAGTGGAAGCTGCGGACGGTAAGGAAGCTCTCACTATATATGGCGAAACCCCAGTGGATCTGGTTGTCCTTGATATTATGATGCCTGTCATGGACGGTTGGGCACTGTGCAAAGAACTTCGAAGAGCCAATCCCGACCTCCCGTTACTCATGCTGACGGCGAGAGGAGAGACTTGGGAGAAGGTGAAAGGATTCGAACTGGGTACGGATGATTATTTGACCAAACCATTTGATCCATTAGAGCTGACCGCTCGTGTCCGAGCATTACTGAAACGATACAAAATCGGCTCCACACATACAATCCAGTTTGGCAACGTCATTCTGGACCGTCAGACGTATAAGGTGATGAGAGGCACGGAGTCGCTTACGTTACCACTTAAGGAGTTCGAATTGCTGTATAAGCTTGCTGGAACACCAGGACAAGTCTATACACGTGAGCAATTAATCGATCAGATATGGGGTATTGATTACGCGGGAGATGATCGAACAATAGACGTACATATTAAACGCCTGCGCGAACGATTCGCGACAACACCTGATTTTCGGATTGAAACGGTGCGTGGGCTAGGGTACAGACTTGAGGTCTATGAATGATCAGCTCTTTATATATTCGTGTTGTTCTGACCTTTCTGGTGTCAGTCATCACAGGCACGATTATTTCATTTTTTATGTCAACCTGGATGTTCGAAGATCAATTGAATGAAAATGCTCAAATTAACATACGCAATTTTGGCCAGGACGTTGTGCAGATTTATAAGACGCTGCCTGCTGATGAAGCAGAATCATTCGTTAGTAGAATGAAGCAACTTGATTCGTATCATATTCGAATTTATGATGCAACGGGCAAGTTCCAGTCTTATGGGAAGCTTAACGAACATAAATCATCCCCCGTATCGACGGATCAACTCAAGAAGGTGTTAAACGGAGGGGTTGTGCAGGACACACCTAAAGGTATCGCTACCGTTCTTTTGGGGCTACCGATCAAGACGGAAACGGGTACAAGAGCGATGTTTCTAGAAACACTCTCACCGCCCTCAGCCTCTTTTGTGGTCCAGTTTGGGTTGATTTTTGCAAGCTGTTCCTTGATTGTAGGAAGTTTGTTGATTGTGGTTGCTTCTGTATATCTGGTTAGACCGATCAAAAAACTGACCAAAGCGACCAAACGGATTGCAGCTGGAGACTTCAACGTCAAGCTGAACATTAAACAAACGACGGAGATTGGTACATTGGCCCGCAGCTTTGAAGAAATGATGCATGATCTTCAGCAGTTGGAGCAGATGCGCAGGGAATTCGTTACCAATGTTTCGCATGAGGTTCAGTCTCCGCTCACCTCGATATCCGGTTACGCTTCGGCACTGAAGCAAGTAAATCTCTCAGAACAAGAACGAAACCGTTACCTGGATATTATCATCTCAGAAGCAAAAAGAATGTCCAAAATGAGCGATAGCCTGCTGAAGCTGAGTTTGCTTGAATCGCAGTCACAGCAACTACGGCTCACCACCTTAAGCCTTGATGAACAGATCAGGCGGGTCATCGTGGCGCTTCAGCCGCAATGGTCTGGGCGCAACATTCATTTCGAGCTTGATTTGGAGAACGTGAAGGTAACGGCTGATCACGATCAGTTAAATCAGGTATGGACAAACATCATCGGAAATAGCATCAAGTTTTCCAAGGATGGCGGTATGATTAAAGTCAGTATCGAAGAGGACTTCAAAAATGTGACTGTTCGAATATCCGACACGGGCATTGGAATTCCCCTGGAAGATCAGAAGCGTATATTCGACCGTTTTTTCAAGGCAGATCGTTCCCACAGCCGCAAATATGACGGGAGTGGTATGGGACTTGCTATCGTTAAACAGATCGTCTCCCTTCATCAGGGTGACATCCAAGTGGAAAGCGAACCTGGTCAAGGCACGACCTTTATGATTACGTTGCCCATCCATCCACCAACGGATAGTTAGGCTCACAGGTTAGGCCAGTGAATAGAATATCCATCGGATTATCTAAACCGAATGTTCATGTCCTATGTAACATGCAAGCTTCCTTGTATGTTACATAGGACATTTTTTTTTGCTTGTTCATACTCCGTTCATATTCCGGTCATGGGGAGTACATCTTTCTTGATTAGGATTTCTTAAGAGCCTGCCAGGCCAATATACAGATGAGGATAGGAGCAGATGAATGTGAATCAACAAGCAGACAGAGAAGTCCAGAGTAAGAGCAAAACCAAGAAAGTGTTAAACATTTTGTTTAAAGTACTTTGCGCAATCATTATAGCAATCTTACTTTTTGTAGCTATCGTATATACCGTCAATAAAATCAGCAGTTATTCGGAGCAAAAAAGAATGGAGTCGTATGGTCAACATGTATCCGTAGACGGAAAAAATATGAATGTGTTCATTCAAGGCGAAGGCGAGGAAACGATTGTGCTTCTGCCTGGTTTTGGAACAGCGGCACCAGCGCTTGATTTTAAGCCTCTCATCTCCGAGTTATCTCCATATTATAAAGTTGTCGTTGTTGAGCCCTTTGGTTACGGATTGAGTGATCAGACCAAAAAGGAACGCAGCACAGCAAATATCGTCAGTGAAATTCATGAAGCGTTACAGCGTCTACATATTGATCGGTATATCTTAATGGGTCATTCCATTTCGGGGATCTATAGTCTGGATTATGTGAACAAATATGCAGATGAAGTAAGTACATATGTCGGGCTGGACACCAGTGTTCCAGCGATTAGTGAACAGAAGGTTGAAGCATCAGAAATCGTACCGATTACATGGTACCGTAACTTGGGTTTCCCACGTTTGCAATTGAAAATGAGTGATGATCCATATGCTGGGCTACCGTATGATGAACAAACCAAAGAACAATTGAACATTTTGATACAAAAGAACATGTTTAATTCAACTCAATTAAACGAGATTGTAAGCATGTATTCCAATTTTAAAGCAGCTGAACAGTTAACGTTCCCAGTCGATCTCCCGGTTCTTTTCTTTGTTCAAAAGAATCATCCGGCAGTGGACAATTGGGTTCCCGAACACGAGAAGTTAATAGAGAACTCTATACATGGTGAAATGGTGCTGCTGGAAGCAAATCATTATTTATACCGTTCCCATGCCAAAGAAATCGCTGAAAAATTCAGGGGGTTTATGGGAGGAATTCAATAACTCCACTATCCATTAGAATAAGCGCCTGTTTCGTCACGTCATAACATTTCTTTACTTGTTCATATTCAGTTCATATTGACGTCACGGGCAGTACATTTTCATTGGATAAGATTTCATTAGTAGTAAAAAAGACAATCGAACTATCAGTTCAAGACAGGAGAAGATAACACTGACGACGCAGCCTGCGGAAAAGAAAACAAAGAATAGATCAAAGGCCAAAAAAGTGAGAAACATGATACTGAAAATAGTAGGAGCAATCGTAATCGCCATTATTCTATTTCTAGGTATTGTTTATATCACCAATGTGATCAGTAGTAATTCAGAGGCCAAGAAAATAGATTCCTATGGTCAGCATGTATCTGTAGACGGGAAAAATATGAATGTGCTCATTCAAGGCGAAGGCAAGGAAACGATTGTGCTTCTGCCTGGTTTTGGAACAGCAGCACCAGCGCTTGATTTTAAGCTGCTCATTGACGAACTATCACCATATTACAAAGTTGTGGCGGTTGAGCCATTCGGTTATGGATTAAGTGATGCTACTGAAAAAGAACGAACCACAGAGAATATCGTAAGTGAAGTTCATGAAGCTCTGCAGCAACTCGATATTCATCAGTACATGCTCATGGGTCACTCCATTGCAGGCATTTATGGCATTGATTATGTGAACAAATATCCGGATGAGGTCACGGCATTTGTCGGAATTGATAGCAGTGTTTCAACACAACCGGGTATGGATGCCAAATTACCTACTAAAACGTTCGCATTTCTTAAAAAATCAGGTCTCCAAAGATTGGTGGTCAAATTTAGTAGTGACCCCTATGCTGGACTCGCATTTGATGAACATACCGTAGAGCAGATGAACATGCTGTCGAATAAAAACTCGAACAGTTCCACGACTTTGAATGAGATGGACCATATTGCTTCCAATTTTAAAGGAGCCCAAGGTTTAACCTTTCCTAAAGACCTGCCACTTCTTCTCTTTGTACAAGCGAATAATGAAGGTGTAGAAGGATGGATACCGCTGCATGAAGGGCAGATCAAAGATTCAGTACATGGGAAAGTAATCACCATGGATGGCGAACATTACTTGCACCATACGTTATTCAAAGAAATAGCTGAAGATGTTAGAGCATTCATGAACGAAGCGAAATAATAATTCTGTAAAAGTCCGTGATGAGAGAGAGGAATTCAATTGAGATTATTTGAGATACTGTTAGTTCTATCCTGTTTCGCGTTACTCATAGACCTACTATTTATTAAAAGAAGTGCAAAGAAAATAGGTTTGGGTTTGGGTATAGGAAGTAGCGTTATATTATTAGTGCAATTGTTTGTTGAGGGATACAGATGGCAGTTGCTTTTGGTATATATCATGACGGCTCTATTCATAATCATCGTTTTATTCAGACATTCCGATAAGATGGCGAATCTTAAAATAGGGAAGTTCTTGAAATATAGTTTATCTTCCTTAATCGTTATTTTGCTTGTTGGTTCTACCGTCTTGTCTGTATACTTACCTGTTTTTAATCTGCCGAAGCTTGATGGTCCAGAGAAGGTGGGTACTCAAACATTTCATTTAACAGACCAGAACAGAGACGAAATCTTCACTGAAGATCAAAACGATAAGAGAGAACTAATGGTTCAAGTTTGGTACCCAACTGAAAACAGCAATAATAACAAGCGTGACACGCTGTTTCCAAAAGATAAAGAAATGTTCAAAAAGTATATTCAGAGCTTCTCTAATTCTTTAAAACTGCCCGAATTTTTGCTCGACTACTTGAAGTATAGTCAAACCAACTCTTATGAAAATGTAGAAATATTACCTTCTACAAGTCCTTATCCCGTGGTACTACTATCTCATGGTATGGGAACCAGTAGAGTTCTACATGTATCACAGGCCGAGAATCTGGCCAGTCATGGGTATATCGTGGTCACCATCGATCATACGTATAGCACCTTTGCTACTCTTTTTCCAGATGGCCGTGTAACGGATTATAAAAAAAGCACGACTACACTAGATGAACGTACAAAAACAGGGAGTATATGGACGAAAGATGTGGAGTTTGTAATCGATCAAATCGAAAAGCTGAATTCAGGTGCAATCGAAAGTCAGTTTAAAGGGAAAATCGATCTAGATCACATCGGCGCGATGGGGCATTCTTTTGGGGGTGCAACCGCGTTTAATGCAACGTATTTAGATCAGAGAATCAAGGCCGGGGTTAATATGGATGGGTCACTATATGAAGTGGAAAATAGAGATGATATAAACAAGCCGTTTATGTTCATCCGATCGGGAAGTTTTGAAGACTGGTTCGCCAACTTTGAAATAGATAGAAATTCGGATGATGAAGTAACTAAATCTCTTTCAGATGAGCTGCACATTATGAAAAATGTTATGAATCATGGGGGAAAAGTGATCTATGTAGAAGGAACCCAGCACTTCAATTTCACGGACCTTCAGTTCTATTCAGAGCTGGTTAAACTGTCCGGTATCACAGGAGATATCAATGGTAAAAGAGGATCAAACATCGTAAATCAATATGTACTCGATTTCTTTAACAAGCAACTGAAAGGAACGGGTGGAGATCTCATTCAGGGACCAAACGACTTGTATCCGGAGGTGAAATTTGTAGACCCAGAAGAAATCAAATAACCAAAACACTTAAAATTCAGGAGATGATGTGAATGGGACGACAAAAGGGAAAACGCACTTCAATCGCCGTGTTAACGCTGGCATTAACCATGTTAGCTCCAATGTCTGCAATGGCTGCGCCTACTACAAGTAGCAGTGATCATACGTATGAACCAACCAAGAAAACGGTGATGGAGAAAGCCAAGTTACTCACTGAGAAACATGGAATCACAAGCCTGCAATATGCCCTTATCGATGGTGGCGAGATTGTGGTGTCCGGTCAGACGGGCAAAAACGATAAAAACAACAAGGTGCCTCTTACGCCGGATACGATCTATGGCATAGGATCAACGAGTAAAATGTTCCTCACAGCTTCTGTTATGAAGTTAGTTGACGAAGGCAAGGTGGATTTGGATCTGCCTGTTGTGAACTATATACCTGATTTTCAGATGAAAGATCATCGCTACAAACAAATCACACCACGCATGCTGTTGAATCATTCTTCCGGTCTGCTGGGAGGCACGGGCAGTAATGCCACATTGTACGGGGATAATGATACGTACTCACATGATACGTTTCTGGACCAATTGGCAAGTCAAAACCTGAAGGCAGATCCCGGCGAGTTCTCGGTGTATAGTAACGATGGGTTTACGTTATCCGAGATTATGGTTGAACGTGTTAGCGGCATGAGTTTTACAGCTTTTATACACCAATATTTTACGGAACCTTTGGACATGAAACATACCAAAACACCACAGGATGTGGTTGACACGGCAGCAATGGCGGGAATCTATTCTCCTATGTATGAGGGTCAGCTTCCACAAGAGAATTATAATGTTATCGCTACTGGAGGCATTTATTCCACCGCTGAAGATCTTGCGAAGTTTTCACAAATCTTCACGGGAGAGGTCCAAGGCATTCTTACCGATAAGTCTGTAGAAGCCATGGCGCAAGAAGAATACAAAAAAGGCATGTGGCCAGAGGGTGGCGATACGTCTATATCTTACGGATTAGGGTGGGATAGTGTAAATCTGTACCCATTCAGTGAATATGGTATCAAGGCAGTAACAAAAGGTGGAGATACCATATCGTATCACTCATCATTAGTCGTACTGCCGGAATATAATCTGGCTGCAGCCGTTACCTCATCAGGTGGGACAAGTGCCAAAGATCAGTTCATTGCGAGTGAATTATTACTCAGCGCACTTGAGGAAAAGGGCATTATTACAGAACGGAAGCCGGAAAAATCGTTTGGTGTTCCAGTGAAGGCAGATATACCTAAAGAAATAGCCACGAATGCAGGTATATATGGCGGCAATAATTCAGTTAAGAAGATCGTAATGAATACTGCTGGACAAATGACTGTATCCACACCCGCAGCTCCAAGTGATCCGGTTCAAAAATACACCTATACAGCAGATGGTACTTTTGTTAACGATGAAGGCACGGAAAAGTTGAAATTTGTTAAGGAGAAGAATGGAAGGACTTATCTGTGGTATCGATCTTATATATCCTTACCAGGACTTGGACAATTGGCTTTCTCCGAATATAAAATGGAGAAGCTGGAAGCCAATGAATTATCCCAGGATATTACGGCCTCATGGGAGCAGCGTGAAGGTAAAAAATATTACCTGCTGAATGAGAAATATACATCAACGGTTTATCTCAATTCGGCACCAATTCTCCCTATTCATTTGGACAAAGAGACCCCTGGGTATGTATCCAATACTAAGATTGTTGGAGCAAACGAAGCAGTCACGGAGCTGCAAATCCCTGGCCTGGCTGGACGTGATACAAAGGAGATTTATTTTGCTAAAAAGAACGGAGTAGAGTACATTACAGCCGTTGGTAGCATATACGCCAGTGAGGAAATGGTACAACCGCTCTATTCGGGTAAACAATCTCTAGCAACGATTCAAGCAGACGGATATGCCAGATGGTTTTCGTTACCATCAACGGTGAAAGGAAAAGTCATGACGGTTAAAATGCCTGCAAATGGCGCCTTTGCCGTATATGATCAGAAGGGTATTTGTATTAATCACACCGTAGTCAGCGGTGAGAACGAGGTTGTTTTACCAGAAAACGGCCGCATTGTATTTGCAGGTGACGTGGATTCCACATTTGAAATTTCATTAAAATAGATGTTGTACCGTAGTTAGTTTTATGAAAGAAACTAAGAAAGCAGCCGATCAAAGTAATCGGCTGCTTTTGTTCAATTTAACTATAATTAGTTTGTCACTTCAGTTAGAATTCTTCGCTCTTGCTCAACTGAAGAATTATTCTTTTTTAGGAGAGTGGAAACGGTGCCTACGATATTAGTTGCTGACGACGATGCGAACATTCGCAAACTCGTCTGTTTATTTTTGCGCAACGACGGATTTACAACCATCAACGCCGTAGACGGAAAGGAAGCCCTGGCTATCTATACCTCCACGCCAGTCGATTTGGTTATTCTTGATATTATGATGCCAGTCATGGACGGTTGGGCATTATGCGAGGAACTTCGAAGAGCCAATCCGGATCTTCCGTTACTAATGTTGACGGCAAGAAACGAGACCTGGGAGAAAGTACAAGCATTTCAGCTTGGGACAGATGACTATATGACGAAGCCATTCGATCCGCTTGAGTTGATGGCTCGCGTCAAGGCACTGTTGAAACGATACCGTATAGGATTAACGCAGACCATCCAATTAGGAAACGTTATTCTGAACCGGCAGACTTATAAGGTCCTGAGGGGTACAGAGTCGTTCACCTTGCCGCTTAAAGAGTTCGAATTATTGTATAAACTTGCTGGATTACCGGGACAAGTCTATACGCGGGAGCAATTAATCGATCAAGTTTGGGGAATTAATTATACTGGCGATGATCGAACGATAGACGTGCATATTAAACGTCTACGCGAACGTTTCGCAGCTATCTCCGATTTTCGCATCGAAACGGTGCGCGGGCTTGGCTACCGGCTTGAGGTGCAAGAGTGATCGGTTCCTTGTATACACGCGTAGTCCTGACCTTTCTGGTCTCCGTGATCGGGGGCATAATCCTTTCTTTTCTTGCTACAACCTGGATATTTCAAGATAAATTAAACGAAAACTTACAAGGCTCCTTGCTTGACTTTGGCCAGGATATCGTCCGCATCTACGAGACATTGCCGTTACATGAAGCAGAAATGTTTATAAGTGAAATGAAACAACTCAATTCCTATCACATTCGAATCTATAAAGCAACGGATCAATTCCAATCCTATGGAGAACTTAAAGGACAACATCCTTTCCTAGTGACGACAGAACAAGTGAAGAAAGTGCTGGATGGGGAAAGGGTCCAAGTCAATGGAATCGATACGATCTTCTTGGGATTGCCGATAAAAACTGAAATGGGAAGCAAAGCAATGTTTGTAGAGCCCCTCACTTCCTCTTCCACCTCATTTCTCCTCAAGTTTGTTTTAACTTTTATGATTTGTTCGTTAATAGCAGGAAGCCTATTGATACTAATTGCGGCTATGTTTCTGGTGAGACCGATCAAAAAGCTGACAGAAGCGACCCGGCTTATAGCTGCCGGAGATTTCAATGTCAAGCTTAATATTAAACAAAAGGGTGAGATAGGTACTCTGGCTCGTAGTTTCGAAGAAATGATGCACGATCTAAAGCAGCTTGAGCAGATGCGCAGGGAATTCGTAGCAAACGTGTCCCATGAAGTTCAGTCTCCGCTCACTTCCATTTCCGGTTTTGCTATAGCGCTCAAGCAGGTAGACCTCCCGGATGACGAAAGAAGCGATTATCTCGATATTATCATCACTGAAACTGCACGAATGTCCAAAATAAGTGATAGTCTGCTAAAGCTGAGTTTGCTTGAATCTCAATCATTGCAAATGCGGCTCGCCACGCTCAGTCTGGATGAACAGATCAGACAAGTAATCGTCGCTATTCAACCCCAATGGTCGGCCCGTAACATTCAGTTTGATCTTGATTTGCAGCCCACCAAAATCACGGCCGATCATGACCAGTTAAATCAGGTGTGGATCAATATCTTCGGCAATGCCATCAAATTTTCCGAAGATGGTGCCCGAATTAACGTCACGATCAAACAGAATATCAAGAACGTGACGATCCGCATATCGGATTCGGGTATTGGTATTCTCCCGGAAGACCAAAAGCGTATATTTGACCGCTTCTTTAAAGCTGATCGTTCCCACAGTCAGAAATATGAAGGAAGCGGTATGGGACTAACTATTGTAAAGCAGATCGTCTCGCTTCATCAAGGGGACATCCGGGTGGAGAGCGAATATGGACGAGGAACGACCTTCATAGTCATCTTGCCAATCACAACACCCACAGAGTGATTGGATTTCATGCCTTCTCAAAGCTATGACGCCCTGTATAAACCTCCTTGCGTATGATGATGCAAACTTTTTTTGCCTGTTCATCCTCCGTTCATGCTGCAGTCATTAGGGGGACATCTTGGTTTGTTATATTGTCTTTAGCGCCCACGTTAAGGTGGCTTAACACAATGATGAAGACAGGAGTAGATGCAAGAATGAAACCAAGAGAGGTAACAAAACTGAAGATAAGTGTGAGGGCAGCAAAAAAGAGAAATACTATAGCTGCTGTGACTCTCATGCTGACGATACTTGCCCCAATGTCTGCAATGGCCGCACCGGCTCCCATGAACAACAGCAACCTTACGTATGAGACAACAAAGAAAGCCGTGATCGAAAAAGCCAAATTGCTGACCGAGACATATGGTACGACGAGTCTGCAATATGCGCTCATCGATGGTGGAGAGATTGTGGTGTCCGGTCAAACGGGCAAGAACGATATAAACGACAAGGTACCTCTTACTTCGAACACCGTCTATGGCATTGGTTCAACCAGTAAAATGATGCTTACAGCCGCTGTAATGAAGCAGGTTGACGAAGGCAAGATTGATTTGGATGCGCCTGTTGTGAACTATATGCCTGACTTTAAAATGAAAGATACCCGATACAAACAGATCACACCCCGTATGTTGCTGAATCATTCCTCCGGTCTTCTGGGCACCTCAACCAGCAATGCCACATTGTACGGAGATAATGACACGTATACACATGATACGTTTCTGGAGCAATTGGCGAATCAAAACCTGAAAGCAGATCCCGGCGAATACTCAGTCTACAGCAACGATGGCTTTACGTTAGCCGAGATTCTGGTCGAAAGAGTGAGCGGCATCGGTTATACCGCATTTATACACAAGTATTTCACGGAGCCTTTGGATATGAAACATACCAAATCACCACAGGATGTGGTTAATCCGTCAGACATGGCGGCAATCTATTCCCCTTTTTATGAGGGACCACTTCCCAAAGAGAATTATAATATCATCGGTACTGGAGGTCTGTATTCCACCGCTGAAGATCTGGTCAAATTTTCAAGAATCTTCACGGGAGAAGTTGATGGTATTCTTTCCAGTAAGTCTGTAGAAGCTATGGCGCAAGAAGAGTATAGAAGAGGTATGTGGCCAGAGGATAGCGATACGCTGATGTCTTATGGGTTGGGGTGGGATAGTGTGAACTTGTTCCCATTCAACGAGTACGGCATTAAGGCCGTTATGAAAGGTGGAGATACGTTATCTTATCAGTCCTCATTAGTGGTACTTCCGGAATACAATATGGCTGCAGCCGTTATCTCTTCAGGCGGGTCAAGCTTAACCAATAATTTCATTGCGAATGAATTATTACTCAGTGCACTTGAGGAAAAGGACATCATTACAGAGCGGAAGCCAGAAAAATCATTTGGCGTACCTGTGAAGGCAAATATGCCTAAAGGAATATCCAAGTATGCAGGTATATATGGCGGCAATAATTCGGTTATGAAGATCAAAATAAATACGGCTGGAAAAATGACTGTATCTTCACTTACAGCTCCGAGTAATCCGGCTCAAGAATACACCTATACAGCAGATGGTACTTTTGTTAATAACGAAGGTACAGACAAGTTGAAATTCGTTGTGGAGAAAAATGGGAAAACCTACTTGTGGTCACGATCTTATATATCCGTTCCAGGACTCGGACAGCTGGCTTTCTCAGAATATAATGGGGAGAAGCTTGAAGCCAATAAATTATCCAAGGAGATTAACGCTGCATGGGCAAAGCGCGATGGTAAAAAATATTATCTGGTGAATGAGAAATACACATCAATGCTCTATCTTAATGCTACATCGATCCTGCCTATTCAGTTGAATAAAGAGAATCCGGGGTATATGTCCAATAATAAGATTATTGGAGCCAACGAAGCAGCCAATCAATTGCAGATTCCGGGTACTGCCGGACGTGATACGATGGACATTCATTTCTCCAAAAAGAACGGAGGAGAGTATCTTACATTTTCAGGTTATGTATACGCTAGTGAGGAAATGGTGAAACCAATCTATTCGGGTAAACGATCCGCAACAACCATTCAAGCAGATGGATATGCCAAATGGTTTTCGGTACCAGCTACTGCGAAAGGAAAAGTCATGACAGTGAAGTTGCCTGAAAATGGAGCCTTTGCTGTCTATGACCAGACCGGAATTTGTATTAATCACAGCGTGGTCAGCCGTAAGAATAATGTTGTTTTACCAGAAAACGGCCGTATTGTATTTGCAGGTGAGGTTGGTTCCAAATTCGAAATTTCATTAAAAAAATAAAATGAATGGATTTCCAAACGGCTGAACACCAAACGAACTCAACAGGAGAGAACCATCATGATGAAAAAAATATTAATCATTTTGCTCAAAATATTCGGAGCCATCGTTATCGCTTTTGCATTATTTATTGCCACTGTTTTTATTGTTAATGTATTTAGCAACAAATCGGAAGAAGGGAAAATAAATCCCTATGGTCAGTTTGTAGCAGTTGACGGGAAAAACATGAATGTGTTGATACAAGGAACAGGCAAAGAAACGGTGGTATTGCTTCCTGGATACGGAACACCTGCCCCAGCCCTTGATTTCAAACCGCTTATCGATGAGTTATCTCCATTTTACAAAGTTGTTGTCATTGAGCCTTTCGGTTATGGATTAAGTGACATTACTGAAAAAGAGCGTACCACTGAAAATATGGTTAGTGAAATTCATGAAGCGTTACAGCAACTTGGTATTCATAATTACACGCTTATGGCTCACTCGATTTCAGGGATATACGGCCTGGATTATGTGAATAAATATCCAAACGAAGTAAGTTCATTTGTCGGAATTGAGAGCAGTGTCCCAACGCAGGGAGGTAATGATGATCCATTTCCAACCGAAACGTACAAACTGCTTAAAAAATCAGGATTCTACCGATTGTTAATGAAACTGGCCCCTGATCAACTGATTGCACCCGATGTTGATGATGAGACCAGAGAACAAATTAGAATACTTTCACTCAAAAATACGTTTAATCCGAACAACCTGAATGAAGGTGAAAACTTTGGTCCTAATTTCAAAGCAGCTGAGAACCTGTCCTTCCCCAAAGATCTTCCTGTGATTTTCTTCTTACAAGCGAATGATACGGAAACAGAAGGCTGGATACCCTTGCATGAAGAGCAAGTCAAAGATTCTGTGCATGGAAAAGTGATGACATTTGAGGGAGAACATTATTTGCATCACACCCGATCCAAAGAAATGGTTCAAGAATATAGAAAGTTTATGAGTGAGATAAAATAGTGTCGCCAACAAAAAAAGTCGCGAAATCGCGGCTTTTTTCTGTTAAGAAGATGGTGAATATACAAGCGTAGTTACTTTATTGGAAAATTTAGGTTGACACTTCTTTTTATCGCGTATACAATCGTATACATGAATATGCTGTATACATATGTATACACGTTATGGGGGTGGCAAATATGAGAGATCGTCCTATCGAAGAGATGGATGGAAGTGTACGTCAAGTTGAGCGTCCAAGACGTGATATGAGTGACAATGAGCAACGTGGTGAACGTTCCAGACGTGGAAGAGGTCATGGTGAACATGAGGGAAAACGGGGCCGTGGTGCGCAGACATTCCGTCGCGGCCGAATTCTTGTATTTCTGGAACAAATGCAGAATCGAAGAACAACGCTCGCCAGACAACTTGGTCAGGAGGAGTATGAACATATTCGCCCGATAATCAGTGGGGAGTTGAAAGCCATTGATCAGGTCATCGACGAGTATATCCATCTTTTCGAGCTGCAAAATGAAGATGTAAACCCCAATAAGGATCTGGAGAGTGAGAGTGAATAAGTATGATTCGTCGTTTTTTTTCGTATTATCGTCCCTATAAAAAACTGTTTTTGATTGATTTTGGATGCGCTGTACTCGCAGGTCTTCTGGAGTTGGCTTTCCCCCTTGCCGTCAGCAAATTCATTAATGAATTGTTGCCAGGTCAGGATTGGCCTCTCATTATGCTTGCCTGCGTCGTGCTGTTATCCATCTATGCACTTAATACCGTATTGAACTATGTAGTTACATATTGGGGACATATGCTGGGCATTAACATTGAGACCAACATGCGTGAGAAGATGTTCGCTCACTTGCAGAAGCTGTCCTTCCGGTTCTTTGATAATCGTAAAACAGGCCACTTAATTGGTCATCTTACGAATGATCTGAATGATATCGGCGAGGTTGCTCACCATGGACCTGAAGATGTATTCATCGCAGTGATGACATTAATCGGATCGTTCTGGCTGATGGCTAACATTAATCTGGAGCTTGCGCTGCTTACCTTTATCATTATCCCAATTATGGCTTGGGTGATTATCGTATTTGGTGGTCGGATGACAAAGACGTATCGGCGACTTTTCGGAGATGTCGGCAATTTCAATGCGCGTATTGAAGACAACGTCGGCGGTATGCGTGTTGTGCAATCGTTCGCCAACGAAGAACATGAGAAAGAACTTTTTGCAGTGGACAATCAGAATTTCCGTAAAACCAAACTGCTTGCCTACAAAACGATGGCAAAAAGTATCTCGGTCAGTTATATGATGATGCGACTGGTTACGGTGTTTGTCATGATCAGTGGGGCTTGGTTTTATATCGATGGCAGAATCAATATGGGTGACTTTATGGCCTTCCTGCTTCTGTCCAATATCTTCTTCCGCCCGATCGAGAAAATCAATGCCGTCATTGAAAGTTATCCAAAGGGCATTGCTGGTTTCAAGCGTTATCTGGAGATCATTGATACAGAACCTGAGATTGCGGATAGCAAAAACGCCGTTGAATTCGAAAGTGTGAAGGGTGATATTCGCTTTGAGAACGTCTCGTTTGGTTATGAATCCAGTCGGCGTATTCTAAGTGATATCAGTCTGTCTGTTCGACCAGGGGAAACCGTTGCTTTTGTTGGACCTTCGGGTGCAGGCAAAACGACAATCTGTAGCCTGTTGCCCCGATTCTATGAGGTAGAAGAGGGACGTATCACTGTGGATGGCGTCGACATTCGTAACGTTAAGCTTCAATCCTTGCGCAAGCATATCGGAATCGTTCAACAGGATGTATTTTTGTTCTCGGGTACCATTAAGGAGAATATTGCTTATGGTGATCTGAGTGCAACGGATGAACAAATCTGGGATGCCGCCCGTCGTGCCTCATTGGAGGAACTGATTCTCACGTTGCCTGATGGCATGGATACGGTCATTGGCGAGCGTGGAGTCAAGCTATCCGGAGGACAGAAGCAACGGTTATCTATTGCTCGTATGTTCTTGAAAAATCCACCCATTCTTATTCTGGATGAGGCAACCTCAGCGCTGGATACGGAAACGGAAGCACTGATCCAGCAATCACTCGCAGAGTTGTCGGTGGGTAGAACTACACTTGTGATTGCACACAGACTGACAACTATCAAGAATGCAGATCGAATTATCGTAGTAAACACAGATGGTATCGCGGAGCAGGGTAACCACGAGGAGTTGGTCGCCGCTGGAGGGATATACAGCCGTCTTCATCAGGTGCAATATAGTCACTCTTAATCCATGTAAATTGAACAAAAAATAATTACACTCGTCACTCCGATGACAGAACAACCTTGCCGCGCATATGCGCGGCTTTTTTTTTTGATTGAATATTAAAAATGAAGTTATAAAATGCTATGTAAAATATAATGTTGACAACGTCCACTAACGTGATTATTATAATGTTGACAATGTCCACTAAAAAGGAGGGTTTGACATCGACTCTCAGTACATAAATCCAGATATACTCGCTGACATGCGACGTTTTAACCGTTTTTATACCAACATACTCGGTGTACTCGATAAGCATATTCTCGGAACAGGGTATTCGTTTGCAGAAGTACGAGTCATTATTGAGATTGGAATTCGGGGAGAGAGCATTGCGAATAATCTGGTAGATACACTGACCATTGATCGCAGTTACATGAGCCGAATTGTGAACAAGCTGTCCAAGGAAGGACTGCTGGTGAAAGTGGATTCTGCGGCCGACAGCCGGGTCAGTCTGATTCGTCTGACAGCCAAGGGTGAGGAACTGTATGCCCAATTGAATGACCGATCCGATCAACAGATCCTGAAGCTGATGCAAGAATTGAATGAAGAAGAGATTCAAGAGGTATACACCTCCATGATGAACATACAAGAGAAGTTGAACAAGAAGGCAGGAGAGACAACACGATGATACGATTTGAATGTGATTATAACGAAGGTGCGCATGAACGCATTTTACAAAGACTGATGGAAACCAATATGGAACAGACGAGCGGGTATGGCACGGATGGACACTGCGAACGGGCGAGAATGCTTATTCGTCAGGCTTGTGACAATGAGCAAGCTGATGTTCATTTCCTGGTTGGTGGTACACAGACAAATACAACGGTGATTGCCTCTATTTTGCGTCCATATCAAGGTGTGATTGCTGCGTCCTCGGGACACATTGCGGTTCATGAAACCGGAGCTATTGAAGCTACGGGACATAAGGTACTCACAGTTCCAAGCGAGGACGGAAAGATCACGCCTGAGCAGGTTAGAGCAGTCTACGATGCGCACATGAATGAGTCGTCGCCGGAACACTGTGTTCAACCAGGAATGGTCTACATATCCCAACCAACGGAGAATGGAACGATGTACAGCAAGGCAGAACTGCAAGCATTGCATACAGTGAGCAGAGCATGTGGTCTTCCATTTTTCGTGGATGGAGCACGCCTTGGATATGCACTTGCCTCCCGAGATTGCGATATGACACTTGCTGACCTTGCACGTTTGTGTGATGTATTTTACATCGGGGGAACCAAGATTGGCGCATTGATGGGAGAGGCGGTTGTTATCCTGAATGATGCACTGAAACCTGATTTTCGTTATATGATCAAACAAAAAGGTGGCCTGCTTGCCAAAGGCAGATTGCTAGGTATCCAATTCGAAACGTTGTTCGAAGATGGTCTGTACCTCGATATTTCTCGCCATGCCGTAGATATGGCCTTGAGAATTCATGACTCACTCGAACAGCAGGGGGTACGCTTCCTGTACGATTCACCAACCAACCAGCAGTTTCCGATTCTGCCTGATCGTTTGCTTGAGAAATTACGCAACGGTTATACGTTCACCTTCTGGGAAAAGGTTGACGATACACATAGTGCGGTGCGCTTCTGTACCAGCTGGGCAACGCAGCAGGAAAATGTGGATGCACTGACTCGTGACATCACTCAATTATTGCACGAAGAGATCCACGTGCCAGAACGGGTCGAAGCATTGGTCTAATCTTGTTCATTAATTAAGGAGAACAGCTCCGATTTCCTTTCATGAATACGAGTATTTTGAAAATTCCAAAAGATATTACGCAGAATTTTGATACTGAAAAAAGGACAACTCATTGTGGTTGTCCTTTTTTGGTTTGCCTTTTGTGTGATAGTTGTGAGATAGAGAGTGAATACTCGGTTACTCACTCAAGGCCATGTCATATTTCTCTTTCAGCCGTCGGATATCGGCTCTTGGCGGCGCACCGAACATGCGTGCATATTCGCGGCTAAATTGAGAAGCACTCTCGTAACCAACCCGGAACGCTACATCTGCCGCGTCAGCAGATTCGGCCATCAGAAGTCGCCGGGCTTCCTGTAATCTTAATTGTTTCTGGAATTGTAATGGGCTCATAGCTGTGATCTCTTTGAAGTGACGATGGAATGAAGAGACGCTCATGCTGGCGGTCTCAGCCAGATCTTCAATGCGAAATGGCTGTTCCCAATGATGAACGATGTACTCAATCGCTTCTCTGATCCGATAAGTGCTACTACCTTCAACCGCAATCTGCGCCAGTTCTCCTCCGTAAGGCCCTTGAAGGAGACGGAACAGGATTTCTTTAACGTACAACGGAGCCAGAAACGGAATCTCTCCTGGCGTATCCAGCAATCGAACAAGTCGGAGTACAGCATCCTGAATGGACGATTCCATCTGACCTACAAACATGGCTCGTCTGGCGTTTTCGTTGAATGTTACCTTGATATTGCATTCGTTAAGTACTTCGAGAATTTGGTTCGGTGTGAATTCGAGCTTGAGACTTAAGTAGGGTGCATCGGCGGATGCCTTGATAATCTGCCCGATGACCGGAAGATTCATGGAAGCAATCAGGTAATTGGAAGAGGGCCTGAGAGGATCAGGCAATCAATTAAGACGATTGATATACCGCTTGCAGCCCATGACTCGGCATACTAAGAGTATGTTAACAGAGCCAAGCGATTAAAGTTTATTTGAAAAGTTGGGTGAACAAGGTGATGAAGTGGTTATCAAACCATGTGAGGCAAATATTAATTGACAGGCTCGAATCGCAAATTAAGTATGAAGAAAATTCCGTACATCGAGAGATATACTTCACATGCTGGTTAGAGCTAGTTACCGAAGAGGTCGAGACAACATCAGTTTACAGAACAAATTCAAGGAGAGTTTGAAATATGGAATATGTGGGCTAACAAAATCTCAGTCGATCCGAATTCTTAATGTTAAAGTCGCCATTCGGCGGCTTTTTTTACAGTGATCTGATAAGTGAATTGACAGTTCCTTCATATTAAAGTTATTATAGATACATTAGATCCTTAATTGAGAAGGAGATTATAATCTATGAATAACGGACATTCATCCGGTCAAGTGAACGAATCATCGAGTGGTCATTCCGCTCCTTTTGCTACGTTACAGGGCACACCTATCTTATCATTGCTCCAGCCATCCCAAGGTGAACGTATTCTTGATGTAGGTTGCGGTAATGGCGAACTGACAGCCAAAATTGCAGCCGCAGGAGCGCTGCCAACAGGTATAGATTTTTCAGAAGAGACGATTAGGCAAGCTAAACAGAAATACCCTGATATGAATATTCAAGTAGCAAATGCTTGTCATTATCGGACAGAAGAACCGTTTGATGCGGTCTTCTCTCATGCCGTTCTGCATTGGATAAAGGATGCTCCAGCTGTAGTACAATCAATACAGTTAGCGCTCAAGAGGGGCGGGCGATTCGTGGCTGAGTTTGCTGCAAATGGTAACACGGCTATATTAATTACAGCGGTACAGGAAGAACTGGATGCCCGTGGATACAAATGGGAAGGACGGAATCCGTGGTATCACCCGACCATTGGCGAATATGCTAATCTTCTGGAGCAACACGGATTTCGAGTTAGTCTGGCTCAGCATGTGGATCAATTTACCCCGTTCAAGCCAGGTGCCAGAAAGTGGTTGACCAGCTTCGCGGAGTATTTATTCAGTGGTATCACACCTGCGGAACAGGATGTTATTATGGAAGCTGTTGAGAAAAAAGTACAGCCACAACTGATGCGGGATGGACAGTGGTATCTGGACAGAAGCCGACTGCGAGTTGTAGCTATTAAGGAATAGGGGAATACGGGATGAAAATGGACAAACCCAAGATTCAGGAGCAGTTGCTCGAACCGGAAACGATTGCATTCCTGGAATCCAAAGTGGAGTACAAACACAAACTGATCGAGAACATTACATTGGATCAACAGGAAGCGAGTAAGGTTTCCTTTGAAAATGTTGTATTTAGACATGTGACAATCTCGGAGTCTACCTTGGAACAATTTGAATTCACCGATGTCCGGTTCGAACACTGTGACTTCTCCAATGTCAATCTCTCTAGTGCCTTCATGCATCGAATCGAATGGCATAACTGCAAGTTTGTCGGAACTGATTTTTCCAATAGCCGATTGCAAAATGTCAGTTTCCTTCATGGTCTAGGCGACTACAGCAATTTCCGTTTTGCCCATCTGAAACAGGTCTCCTTCTCGGAATGTACCTTGATTGGTGCGGACTTTGCCTATCTGGCACTGCAAAAAATGGAGTTCCGTCAATGTAACATCGACCAAGCATCCTTAACGGGGACCAAAATGAAGGATTTGGATCTTAGCGATTGCGAATTTGACTCCTTGGTGCTGACGATGGAAGATCTCAACGGTTGTGTGATTTCACCACATCAAGCCGCCACATTTGTAGGATTAATGGGTTTGATTATCAAATAAAGGGCATGATCACATTTACGGGGTTGCCAAGATAGTGGAAGTGTGTATAATTGGAGTCACATTAGAATAAAAACAGGTTTTCTAGGGTTCCGCGATGTATGTGTCGGTCTGGTCCGAGAGAAAACCCGCAACCTGTTGGTTGTGCCACGGAGGGATAAAAGCCTGGGAGATGAACTGCTACATGCAGTTTGTTTCCCGGGCTTTTTTTGTTTTTACGCTAATGAACCTTACGGGTTGTACAAAAAATGTAGTAGAGAAGGAGTGTTACAAGAATGAATAAAACGTGGATGTCGGTTGTGATTGCTGCGTTGTTTGAAGTAGGTTGGGTCATTGGATTGAAACATGCCAGTGGTCTGCTGGAATGGGGGTTTACGTTGGTTGCAATTATCATTAGTTTCTCCTTGATGATTGCAGCTTCGCGTACACTGCCTGTGGGAACCGTATATGCCGTATTTGTTGGCCTGGGTACCGCTGGCACGGTACTTGCAGAGATTGTTCTGTTTAATGCGACTGTTCAAACCGGAAAAATGGTACTCATTGGTGTACTTTTACTTGGCGTGATTGGTCTTAAAATGCTGAGCAAAGAGAAGAATAAGGAGGTGCAGCTATAATGAACTGGGTATTTCTTATCTTGGCAGGTATATTTGAGATGATCGGAGTGCTGATGATAAACAAGTTGCACAAAGACCGTAATCTCATTTCACTGGTTCTATTGGTAGGCGGGTTTGGTTTAAGCTTCCTGTTCCTGTCCATTGCAATGGAAACTCTTCCGATGGGGACAGCATATGCCGTTTGGACGGGAATCGGGGCCTCCGGTGGTGCCATTCTGGGCATGGTGTTTTATGGAGAACCTCGAAATGCCCTTCGAATTCTGTTTATCGCTATGGTGCTCGGATCGGCAGTTGGTCTTAAATTGGTGAGTTAAACAAAGTGATTTTAAAAAGATAATGTACAAATTACGTTTTTAATGGTATCCTTATACGTTACGTGTGAAATAAAAGATGCGTCATATTGATAGATGTGCGTAAATGAAGGAGACAACATGACATTTAAGGACTTAAATATTATCCCCTCTATTATGGAAGGGTTAAGCAAAGCAAACTATACTAATCCTACCCCTATACAGGAACAGGCCATACCAGCTGTATTAGCTGGCAGAGATCTGCTGGGATGTGCACAGACAGGAACAGGCAAGACGGCAGCATTTTCAGTGCCGATCATTCAATTATTAAGCGAAAGATCCAAAGGGCAAGGATCGAAGTCCGCACGACATATTCGCTCATTAATTTTGACACCAACACGAGAACTGGCTATTCAGATCGCGGATAACATCAAGGTATATAGCCGGTATACGGACATTCGTTGTACGGCAATCGTTGGCGGCGTTTCGCAAAAAGTACAAGAGCGTGCGTTGAATCAAGGTGCAGATATTATTATCGCAACGCCTGGCAGATTGAACGATCTGATTAACCAGAAACGTATTGATCTGAAGATGGTTGAGATTCTCGTTCTGGATGAAGCAGACCGGATGTTGGACATGGGCTTCATTCATGATGTGAAAAGAATCATTGCCAAAATGCCTAACAAAAAGCAGACGCTGTTCTTCTCAGCTACGATGCCTCCTGAAATCACCAAAATGGTTAAAACCCTGCTGGTTGATCCAGTCAAAGTAGAAATCACACCGGTTTCTTCAACGGTAGACCGCATTGAGCAGTCTATTTATTTGTTGGAGAACGGCAAGAAGCAACATATGTTGAACCAAATTTTGGAGGATAAATCCATCGTCACGGCATTGGTGTTCACACGCACGAAGCGCGGCGCTGACCGGGTTACACGTGATTTGGCCAAAGCGAATGTTACGGCACAGGCTATTCATGGCAACAAGTCTCAGAACGAGAGACAACGGGCACTGAACAACTTCAAGAGTGGTGCAACACGTGTATTAGTTGCGACGGACATCGCGGCAAGAGGAATTGACGTAGAGGAACTTTCACATGTCATTAACTTCAACCTGCCTAACATTCCGGAAACGTATGTTCACCGTATTGGACGTACAGGGCGAGCTGGCAAAAGCGGGATGGCCATATCGTTCTGCGAGAAGGATGAACTTCCATTCCTGAAGGATATCGAGAAAGTAATCAAAAAGACGATTCCTGAAGTGAAAGGTCATCCGTATCCAATGACAGGTGTACCTGTGTTTGAAAAAACCAGCAAAGCATCAGGCAGTAAACCTTCGTTCAACAAATCGGCTGCAGGCAAACCGGCGAAGTCCAAAGCTAACCCGGCACGCAAGCCCAAATCCGAATGGTTTGCCAAGAGTGGTAAATCAAACAGTAGTCGTTCAAACGACGGTAGACCCAATAGCAGTAGATCAAACAGCAGTAGCAGTAAATCTAACCATGGCTCATTCAGCCGCAGCAGCAAAACTAGGAATGATAGAGCCAATTAAGATCTAAATAAATCCAGATAAAACCTTCTCCATTCATTTGGAGGAGGTTTTATTATGTGCTTTTATGTGCAACGAGCTTATTTACATACGAACTTACATTCGGTATCATTATATCGTCCACTGGTGAAAGGGAGGTACTGACTTGAAGGATACGATGATTGAATACAGTTTGAAGAAGAAAGGTGCGACCAAGGATTATCCATTTGGACCTGATCCAGTCGCGATTAAAGTTGCGGGTAAGATGTTCGCGCTTATTTTTGAAAACAAAGAAAAGAACTGTCGTTTAAACTTAAAATGTGATCCCATTATTGCAGAGAACCTGAGAGAGCAGCATGAAGCAGTTCAACCGGGATATCATATGAACAAAAAACACTGGAATACCATAACGCTGGATGGTTCATTGTCCGATGAAGATGTCTGTGTCATGATCGATCACTCGTATGATATGGTTGTCAAATCCCTTCCAAAAAGCGTTCGGGAATCTTTGGCCGAATGAGGAGAACGTATACCACTTTCTCTACACCTCATTCATCATGTTATTGACATTTAAGAGGTAGGTGAAAAGGCTAATGGTCTGCTTCTCTAACAGAATGAATATCCTATGAAAATGAAGACATATTTGAAGTCCATTTGGTTCCATTACCTTGGAAATAAACAAGATCGAACGGCCTTGTTTAATGTGGCTTCCCTTGTTATCAATGCGGTAACAGGGATAGGCAAGTTAATCCTGGGCATATATCTGCTTTCGGGATGGTTCATTACAAATGCAGTATATTATCTGATTCTGTGTGTGGCAAAAGGACAAGTGCTCCATAAATATACAGTTACCAAGAGAATGGACTCTCCCGAAGAAAGATATAGATTAGAGCTTACGGTATATAAACGCGGAGGTCTGTTCCTGTGTTTACTGGGCGTGTCCTATTCAATGGTCTGCCTGCGAATGTATCTAATCGGCGATGCCTTCATATATGAGGGTAACATCGTGTATATCGTAGCAACAGTCGCTTTTACCAAGATGGTTTTTGCCGTGTATGGTACCTGGGCTAACCGCCATCTCCATAACCCGATCATATCTACATTGAAAATGATTAACTTCACCGATGCGATGGTATCCATCGTGGTGACCCAAGCGACATTACTTACCATGCAAGGCTCACCTCTTGCTTTAAAAACCAGTAGCTTGTTTGGCATGGGGTGCAGCGTTTTATTTTGTTTGATGGGGGTCTGGATGATGTTCCACAAAAAAAAGGAAACAAGCACGGATCCAAATCAATCTCCTGGCACTGAATGTTAACATTGAAGCATTAAGAGCAGGGGAGGGTAATTTTGGTCGATGTTTCAGCATGTTGATCAATACATATCAAATGAATTGCACATGACGGAATAGACGAGTGTCATCTATACTTAAAGTGACAACGGAAGAAGGCGTATTGGCAATCCACTAAAGGAGTGATATCTATGGATCAACAACAACAATTGGCAATGGTACAACGTATGCGTCAAAATGTCGTCGGTACAGGTGCAGCTCTTCAACCCAGTTCCACGTATGCGGTCACAGTAAAAGAAGTCATGATTCCTACAACTAAAGGGGATACACGTGTACTTGTGTATACACCGGATAGGGAGCATTCCGCGCCTCTGCCGGTCTTCTTTAATATGCATGGGGGTGGTTTCATCTTGGGACAAGCAGAGATGGATGATCCATGGTGTCGCTTGATTGCTGATCGATCTGATTGTGTGGTCGTTAATATCGATTACAGTCTTGCACCAGAGCACAAGTTCCCAACGGCGGTCCATGAATGTTACGACGTTGTACAGTGGGTCCACGCCAACCCGCAATCCTTCTCGGTTAACCCGTCTCTATTCGCTATTGGGGGACATAGCGCTGGTGGTAATCTTGCTGCAGCAGTGTGTTTACTGAATCAGCAACGAGGTAGCGAGATGCCAATTGTTCTGCAAATTATGGATTATGCCGTGTTGGATGTGGCTACAGATCCGGCCGAGAAACCGAGTTTTGCAGAAGCCATTCCAGCCGATATCGCCAGAACGTTCAATGCCATGTACCTTGATACGCCAGAAGATGCGCAAGACCCGTTGGCTTCACCTGTGCTCGCAACATCAGTAGAGGGACTTCCGGAAGCATTGATTATTACCGCGGAGAAAGATTCACTGGCCCAAGAAGCAAGAACATATGCAGCAAGGCTGGAAGCAAGCGGTGTGAAGGTGACACTTAAGGAGTACGAGGGAGCCGCTCATGGATTTACGCATTCTGGGGATCTCCAGATGGCTGAGGATGCCTGGTACCTGATGAGTGACAAGATCAGAGAAGCATTTTCCAAATAACGTGTATAAAAAAATGACACTTAGAAGGAATATAGTTACCTTGAAGTCGCCTAATGGCGGCTTTTTTTCGTTCATTGGTGTAATTGCTTCAATCGCTTGTTGAAACCAAGCTTCTGAGCTTGCGAATGTGTTAATAAACTAGATTAGGAGCCTTATTGAGATTATAACGATATCGTTAAGGGTAAGAGTTGTTAAATTAGAGGAAATAATGACCAATACAGGAGGTTTATTATGAACCAATATAACAGTCCATCCGATATCGCGATTCTTGGCATGGGAACGGCTCTACCTGCTCACCCTGTAGCACAGACAGATATTGCAGAACTAATCGCTTCTTCTCTTCAGGATCGGCCAGATTTGGCCCGTTTTTCCAGACGAATATTCAAGTCCTGTGGTGTTGAAACACGATATACCGTGGAACCGAGCTATCTGGGTTCACTGGAAGAATGCCGTTATCTGCCCTCTGGTGAGCGATCAGACATCCCGACAACCGAAGAACGAATGAATACATACAAGCGAGAGGCGCTTCCGCTCGGGGGTGAGGCTGCAGAGAAAGCCCTGGAGGATTCAGGCGTATCTCCAAAGAGCATCACACATATCATCACGGTCAGCTGCACAGGTCAATATCTGCCGGGTCTTGATGTTATGCTCATCCGTCATTTGGGTTTGTCTGCCCGAGTTAATCGACTGCCGCTAATCTTTCAGGGTTGTGCCGCAGGGCTGAAAGCCATTCAGATGGCACGAGATGTGGTGCAGGGAGCTCCCGGATCACAGGTCCTTGTGGTCTGTGTAGAGTTGTGCACCATTCATTTTCAGCCCGTACAAGATCGGGAAGCGCTGTTTGCAGCTTCATTCTTCGGAGACGCTGCTTCTTCTTGTGTAGTGGGCACACCAGAATCTCAGCACAAGAATGTTTTGAGTCTGGGAACGGGTTATTCTGTGCTTCTTCCGGATTCGACTGAAGATATGACCTGGGAGGTGGGGAATCTGGGGTATGACCTGTATTTATCCCCACGCATTCCGAAGCTGTTAGGTGTTCATCTGGAAGAGGAACTGCGTCTCTTATTGCAAAGTGAACAGCTTCCTGAACTATGGGCCATTCATCCGGGAGGACGTGGGATTGTGGACTCTGTGCAGAATGTAATGAAGCTGCGAGACGAGCAAACGAAGTATAGCAGGGATGTCCTCAGAACGTATGGTAACTTATCTTCCAATACCATTCTGTTTGTACTGAACGCGATGCGTGAGGACATGAAGGCACAGGGTCAATCCTCTACGGATGGTGTAGCCATGGCATTTGGACCGGGACTCACCGCAGAGTTGATGAAATTCACTTATGTCCCCTCATTATCTTCAGTGATGGAGGAGCATGATCATGTCCTTTTTTAGAACATTGTCCATTCGCGCCAAGGAAGATGAACTGATGGATGACTTCTCTCTGGGAGGGGAGGAGCTGCGTGAAGCGCTTAGACATCTGAGACGTCTTAACAAAATATTTGCAGCACCTGGCCCAACTCTGGCTGGTGTAGAGAAGTTATGGAATTCAGTCGGTAAGCCGAATAAGCTGACTCTGCTGGATGTGGGGGCAGGTTCAGGGGATGTGAACCAGAAACTACTGCAATGGGCGGATCGTCAGGGTGTTCAGCTGGAAATTACCCTGGTTGATCTGACGGAAGAAGCGTGTGAGGAAGCGAGACAACTATTCCGTGACGAACCCCGAGTTCGGGTACAACGTGCCGATCTTACACAACTGCCGAATGCTTCAGCAGATATTGTGACAGGTTCCCAGTTTGTGCATCATTTTGACGGAGATCAGCTGGTTGATATGGTTTCTCATATGCTGAGAGCATCCAGATACGGTGTCGTTATTAATGATATTCACCGCCACCCCGTATCCTATAAGGCGGTCTGGATTACTACACGTATGATATCGCGCAATCGTTATATTCGTCATGATGGGCCTCTTTCCGTAGCCAAAGGTTTTACAGGAAGGGATTGGAAGGAACTTAAACAACGTCTCAATCATGATACGATGACCTATGAATGGAAGCCATTATTCCGTTATTCTGTTGTAATTCCCACGAAAGGCAGGTGATCTTACGTGTCGAAATCGATAGATGTGATTGTCATCGGAGCCGGAATTGCCGGCAGTACATGTGCAATGCAACTGGCAGGGAAAGGACATAGGACCCTTCTGCTGGATCGCCAGGAGTTCCCGCGGCACAAAACCTGCGGTGAGTTCATGTCACCCGAAACCAAGGAGATGTTAGAAGTTCTGGACATTCACCTTCTGGACCAGTCGAAGAAACCTAGCACGATGGATCATGCCAAAATCGTTATGCCACAAGGCGGAGTGATCGAAGCACCGCTGCCGGGATTCGCATATGGCATAAGTCGATATGAGCTGGACCAGATTTTGCATCAGAAGGCTCTGGAGGCCGGAGCCCAGATTGTGACCAAAGCGACCATAACGAGCATCGAGCAGCTTGAGGATGCCAGTTATGAGGTTCAGGTGAAACAGGGAGATGAGCGGATCAGTTACAGAGCCAAAGCCGTTATCGGGGCACATGGGACCAAAAAGCCGCGCGGGATGGCTTCCGCACCTGATCTGCGGGACCAAACCGTATACGTTGGCGTTAAGTCCCACTTCAGCGGGATAGAGATTCCCGCACGGGTAGAGTTATATTTTTGCGAGGGTGGTTACGTGGGCATTTCTCCGATTGAGGATGGTATTGTGAATGTCGCCGCATTGTTGACACTGGATACCGTCCAGGGAAGTGGCAAGTCTGTAAACGATATTTTACAGGCGGCATCCCTGACAAACGTGAGCTTGGCAGCCCGTTTAGCCGAAGGCAAACCTGTAGATGGAACGCAAGTGTCAATTGCGCCGCTGCATCTGTCCAACGTTCCTGAGCCGTGGTCTCAATATCCGCATATTGGGGATGCCATGCTGATGATACCACCCTTATGTGGAGACGGAATGTCCATTGCCCTTCGCTCCTCACTCCTGTGTGCAAGATGGACTGATAAGTACCTGCAAGGCGACATTGAACATGCCGATTGGCAGAGTAATTACACGCTGGAAGCAAGTCGTGAATTCACCCAATTGCTCAGACGCGCAAGAAGAATTCAAAAGCTGGCTTTTGCCAAGACCAATAAATTCTATCCTGGTCTGGCCCGGATGATCCCTGGTCTAGCCGCTTATGTTGTGAAGGCCACACGGCTATCCGAGATGAACGCAGCGCGCTAACAGGCTGAAAGTTTGATCAATACTTATGCAAAGAGGTTGCTGACGGCGGCCTCTTTTTTGGCGTACAAGCATTAATTTTGTGGAGACAGTTTGGAAATTCGGGAAATGCTCGTATAATAGAATCTAATGTAATGATAGAGAGTTAATTCAGATGAAATGTCGGGAGGCACTATTTAAGATGAACTATTCATTTTCCAATCGTATCGCAGCACTGCAACCATCCATTATTCGTGAGATTCTGAAGGCTTCTTCGGGGCAAAATGTGATTCCATTCTCTGCGGGAAATCCTGCTCCGGAAACCTTTCCTATTGAGGCGATTCGTACATTCACTCAATCCATTCTGGAGCATGACCCGGTCACAGCTCTGCAATATGGGATTACGGAAGGATATGTTCCCCTCAGGGAAGCATTGACTCAACATTTGAAGACAGGTTTTGATACCGGTAAACCATCCGATCAATTGTTCATCGTATCTGGAGCACAACAGGGGATTGAACTGGCCTGTAAAGTGTTCTGTAATGAAGGGGACACGATTATCTGTGAGAGCCCGAGCTTTATCGGTTCCCTGAACTCCTTCCGGGCATCCGGTGCAAAGCTTGCAGGTGTTCCGATGGAGATGGACGGTATGGATATTGAGAAGCTGGAACAGGCGCTGCAAACGGAGCCTAATGTAAAACTGATCTACGTGATCCCAAGTTTCCAGAATCCTACCGGTGTAACAACGAGTCTTGCAAAACGTAAGGCCATATACGAGCTGGCTAAGAAGTATGGCGTTATGATTTTGGAAGATAACCCGTACGGAGAACTTCGATTCAATGGAGATGATGTGCCAACCATCAAGTCTATGGATGATGAGGGTCTGGTCATCTATGTTGGATCATTCTCCAAAATTCTATCGGCGGGACTGCGCGTTGGTTTTGTACAAGCGCCCCATGAAGTCGTGGAGAAGATGGTTGTTGCCAAACAGGGAGAAGACGTACATACGGCCATGCTTCCACAGATTCTGGCATATAAATTCATGACAGAGTATGATTACGCGGGGCACATTAACAGTATTCGTGAGGTCTATCGGAGAAAAGCAACATTGATGATGGACAAGCTGCAAGAGCATATGGGTGAGTCCATTACCTATACCCAACCGGATGGTGGACTGTTCCTCTGGTGTGATCTGCCAGCACATGTGCCAATGCTTGATTATGCCAAGACAGCGGCAGCTCAAGGGGTTGCGGTTGTACCGGGAAATGCATTCCTGGTGAACGAGCAAGACCCTTGTAATGCCATCAGACTTAATTTCTCAACCCCGTCAGACGAACAGATTGTCAATGGCGTAGAGATTTTAGGGCAGGTATTGAAAGGGTATAACGCTTAAAAATGATTCAATGTGATATATCTACGAAAAGCCGCCAATTGGCGGCTTTTTTGGGCTTTTTCTCGTCCTTAATTATCAATTAAAGCACTTAATTCTGCCTGAAATACCTTTTGATTCTTCTGATTGAAAGTACTCAGCAGCACCGTAACAATCCCATTACCTTTTCGTCTGGGAGACAGTCCAATGACTTCTGCAATGACATGAAGTTCATCATCCGGAAAGACCGGTTTCAGGAATTGAATGTTATTCATTCCGGTGCCCGCCACGACATGCTCTCCATAGACCCCAACCTCAATCCATAATTTAAAGGAGATATTCATCGTTTGCATGCCAGAAGCAATTAAACTGCCGAATCGGCCTTGTATGGCCTTTTCCTCATCCAAATGCATGTACTGTGGATCATAGATTGTGGCAAACTCAATAATATCACTCTTGGATAATGCCAAGGATGTGGTTTCGTAGCGCTGACCTATTACATATTCACTAAATCTCATGAAGGCACCTCGGTTTCTTTAATATGTTTTTTCGTAGTTGATGTTTTGCTAAGAGACATGACTGGACTGACGTGTTAAAATGCTAGTGAACTATCCCGTGTGTATTGCTGTGTTACTGCCATAATGAACTAAACAGATGAAACTGTCTTGAGGAGTATATATGATGACAACGATTAAAGATGTAGCCAAGATGGCTGGTGTAGCCAGTTCGACCGTATCTTGCGTACTCAACGATAAAGGGAATGTAAGTGAGCCGACAAGACTTCGAGTGCTTGAGGCAGCGAGTCAACTCAATTACGTTAGGCATGGTCCTGCATCGGAATTAAAACGAAATAGTACACAAACCATTGGTATTATTGTCCATGACATGTCCAGCCCGTATTTTTCCGATTTGGTGAACGGAATAGAAACCGTCGTCATGAGTCATGGATACGATATGATCGTATGTAGTTCGTTGGGTGGAGAGAAGTCGACAGCCCATCGTTACATTCGTGAACGAAGAATTGACGGAGCTATTGTTATTGCTCAGAATATTCAAGATCAGTTGCTGATTGAAGCATCTGAAGCAGGGTTTCCGATTGTTGTCATGGATCGGGATCTGGATGCTCAACATATTGTAAAGGTTTTGATGAGTGATACGCAAGGCGGTTACTTGGCTACCCGTTATCTGATAGATAAAGGGCATCGGACTATAGCTTATATTAGTGGCCCGTCACAATCGGAATGTAATCTCCATCGTTATCAAGGTTATTTGAAAGCCTTGAAGGAGGCAGGCATCGAAGAGAACCCCGAATGGAAAATTGGCGGACAATACATGAAGCAAGATGGGTACGATGCAGCCAAGAAACTGCTTGAAGGAGAGCTGCCATCCGCTGTATTTTTTGCAAATGATGAGATGGCGATCGGCGGCTTGGAAGCCTTCAGGGAGCATGATATCTCAATACCTGAGCAGTTATCCGTAATTGGCTTTGACAATATACCTGCATCTCAGTACATGAATCCACCTCTAACCACATTTCGTCAGCCGAAGAGGGATGCAGGCCAGCTTGCAGGTCATGTTCTCTTCCAACTGCTGAATGGAGAGATCGTAGAGACGTTATATACACTGGACATCCAATGCGTGGAACGTGATTCTGTTCGGCTCCTCAACCTGAGTTGAGGAGTTTTTTTTGCATTCTATAGAATTTTAAATTCTTAAAAAGAAAGGAGAGTAGCCATTAATGCATAATATAAAGATGAGGAGTATTTTGCATTGGAAATAAATGGAGGTTGATACGATGGGCGTACCCACTTTTTTGGAGACAGGCCATATGCAAGAAGGTTTTCCCATTCGGGTAATTCATACAGGAAATCAGTTCAATTATGCTGCACACTGGCATGATGAGGTTGAACTGGTTCTCGTCAATGGTAAGAGCGCCAGAATTGGCGTGAACGACCACGTGTGTGAGTTGGAAAAGGGGGATGTGCTGCTGATCAAACCAGGGGATGTGCACTGCTTTTTGCCGGGGACCGAACATTTGACCATCATCTTGTTCCGACTCGAATTGTTAACCGGGAGTTTCACGACCGAAGCCGAAATTCAGGATCTCGGACAACTTTTCAACAAAACAACAGTTATTCCCTCGAATACGGGAAGTCAGAGCAATCTGACTCAATATATAGATGACATCATTACCGAGAAGAAAAATCAGAAGCCGGGATACCGATGGTTAATGGTATCCAGGTTGTATGATCTCATCATACTTTTATTACGTACCAAAGTACCGGTTACCACCGACGAATCTTCATCTTCAGGATGGGCATGTACTTCCTCCAAAAAATTTGAATTCCTTGAATCGGTCTGTGAATACCTGGAGGAGCACTATGCTGAGCCCATTAAGCTGGAACAGGTGGCAGAACATATTAAATTCAGCAAGTTCCATGTCTGCAAGCTGTTCAAAGAGATCAAGGGAGTAACACTGATGGAATACTTGAATCATTTTCGAATTATCAAGTCCGAGTGGGCTTTATTGTTCCGTCAGGATACGATTCTGGAGATTGCGATCGGACATGGATTTAACAATGTTAACTCCTATAATCGTCTTTTCAAAAAATATAATGACTGTACACCCTCCGAATTTCGTAAGAAACATCGTACGAATATCACAAAATATGGAGGGTAATGCACAATATTTGTGGAGAAAGCCCTCTCCAAAATCAATATACTCTAATAAATTGTAAGCGTTTCCTTTTTGAAGGAGGGGGCCTATGAAGAAGTGGTTTAAGCCAACTATTGTATTTGTATGTGCAGCGATGTTGTTAGCTGGTTGTCAGTTCAGTCCATCGAATCAAACCAAGCAACAGGAGATTACCGTGTGGAGTTTTACGGATGAAGCAGGGTACGCCATCGAGAAATTCGAACAGAAATATCCTGACATCAAAGTGAACTTTGTCAACATCCCTGGTAATTTCTATATCACCAAGCTGAAATCTGCGCTACAGACAACCTCGAAGGCTCCAGATGTATTTATGATTGAAAATGCGAATATTCGAGAGTTGATTGACGTTCCATATCTGGAGAATCTATCAGCTTCACCGTATAACGCCAATGAACTTATCCAGGAACAATATGCTTTTGTTCAGGCCAATGAACAGGACAGTGAGGGAAATGTCAGAGCGATAGGTTATCAGGGAACACCAGGGGGCATCTACTATCGTCGGGATCTGGCGAAGAAATATCTGGGCACCGATGATCCTGAGAAGGTGGGTTCACAGATCGATACATGGGAGAAGATCTTCGAGATTGGAGAGAAGGTACAGCAACTTAGCGGGAATAAAGTACATGCATTGGCGAATTGGAATGCTATATCGAATTCATATGATGGCATACCTTGGGTGAAGGACGGCAAACTTGTCATCGATCCAACGTACTTGGAAGTGCTCGATCTTGTACGTGAAGCACGTGAGCGGAATGTACTTGCCGAGTATGAAGATGGAAGTGCCGGTTACGCTGCATCCATGCAAAAAGGAGAGGTCATGTTCTATCCCGGGGCAACCTGGGGTTTGCAATATACGTTCAAGGCCAACGCGCCGGATACCGAAGGCATGTGGGGCTTGGCACAGGGACCGTCAGCCTTTAGTTCAGGTGGAACCTATATCGCGATGTACAGTAAAAGTGAGAAAAAGGATTTGGCCTGGAAGTTTATTGAGTTCTATAATTTTGACCACGATTTTCTATCCGAGTTAGCGAAAGAACAGGATTATTTCACCAGTAACATGGTTGTGAATGATGAACTTGCCCCGTCTCTCTCATCATCTTATTTGGGAGGACAAAAGCATTTCGAGTTTTTCTCGGAGGCTGCAAAACGAGTACCTGTATATGAACGCACCAAATATGATGCCACGATTAACAATGATATCTACAAGATTGTACTCCAGTTATATCTCAATAAGGACATACAGACCAAGGAAGAAGTCGTAAAGCGAATCAAACGTGATGTCACCTTGAGATTTCCGGAGCTGGAAGTGGATTAGCTTAGGGCGTGTCTCAAAACTCACTGAAGTGCATCTTTTACCGCCTTTTCGCCCCCTGCTGCGTCACTTTCCCTTGACGTGCCCCGGCACGCCTGCGGAAAACTTTCTTGCTTGGAACGAAAATTCGGCAAAATCTGCTTCCTTCGGAGTTCTCAGACACGCACTAGGAGTAATGAATTGAATATACACATCCGATGATAACTGGGGGGATAGAACATGTTTGCCAAAACGATTCGCAAGGACCATTACGGCTACTATTTCATTGCTCCGTTTTTTATTATTTTCACCACTTTTGGGCTGTATCCCATTTTATATTCCCTCTACATCAGTTTCACCAACTTTGATGGGATCACGACACCAGACTTTGTAGGGATCGGTAACTACGTTGCCGTATTACAAGACCCGTTGTTCTACAAAACCTTGTTTAATACGTTATTCATCTGGGGCGTATCTGTAGTTCCACAGCTCACAATCTCACTTGTGTTGGCTTTTATCCTGAATGATAAGCTGCTCAAAGGACGGGACTTTTTCAGAGCCGTATACTTTTTTCCCAACATCGTTACGGCGGCATCACTTGGATTGCTTGTCAGCTTGATTTTTGACTGGCAGTCTGGCGGACTGAATCATTTTTTGGTGCAGACCGGCATAATACAAGATCCAATTAACTGGAAAAATGACCCCTGGTTTATGCGTCTGATTGTATCATCCATTTTGTTTTTTCAATACTTCGGCTATTCCATGGTCATCTACCTTGCAGGTCTTCAGGGCATTGATCCTTCATTGCTGGAAGCTGCACAGATGGATGGCGCGAAAAAGAAACATATTTTCATCCATATTATCGTGCCGATGCTCCGTCCAATAATTCTGTTTCAGATGATTACATCCATTATTGGTGGCATCCAGATTTTCGATCAGCCATTTACACTAACCAACGGCAATGGCGGTCCTGACCGAGCAGCCATGACGAGCATTATGTATCTCTATAATGTAGCATTTCAGAGCACACGATTTGGTTACGGCGCTGCCATAGCATTTTGCCTGTTTATTATCATCATATTGTTGTCCGTTGCATCCTTCATCATGACCAAGCGGAAGAGCCGTTCATAGGGAGGGGAGTTCTTATGCAAACTGCAAAATCAGTTGAACAACCAAATGCGGCGATTCAGCAATATGCCAATACAAGGGGCCTGACGGCAGGCAAAATCATCATCTATCTGTTGCTGACAGGTCTTGCCGTGCTCTGCATTATTCCATTTTATCTGATGCTTATCTATTCCACACATAACAATGCAACGATTGCTTCAACGTTCACATTTCTTCCCGGATCATTCTTGATTGATAACTATCTGAACATGGTATCCAAAATCAACATATGGCGTGGGTTTGCCAACAGCATATTTATTGCCGGAACATCGACCGTATTATCTCTGTATATTGGGGCCTTAACTGCGTATGGATTTGCCAAATTTAAATTCAAAGGACGAAACGGGTTGTTCCTGTTTCTGTTAGCAACCATGATGGTACCGGGTCAACTGGCTCTGATTGGCGTATATCGACTATTCAGCATGATGGGACTTCTGGATAGTTATGCCGCAATTATTTTGCCTGCTGCGGCTAACGCGTTTAATGTATTTTTTATCAAACAGTTCATGGAGAGCAGCATCCCGGATGAGATTATTGAATCTGCGCGGGTGGACAGTGCCGGTGAGTTCCGGACGTTCAATCAGATTGTACTGCCTATTCTGGGGCCGGCAATCGCCGCCCTTGGCATATTCACGTTTATCGGATCATGGAATAATTTCCTAACACCGCTGGTGCTATTTTTCTCCCTGGATAAATATCCACTTCCGGTATTGGTTGCGCTAGTGCAGGGGTACTATGGGATGGATTATGGACTCTTGTATTTGGGTGTAGCGATCTCAATCCTGCCTATTATCATTGTATTCTCTATATTTTCCAAACAGATTATTGGGAGTGTTGCTTTGGGTGCTGTGAAAGGATAGGGATAAATAGCGTTCTATATCATCAGAGTCGCTCATGAGGGCGGCTTTTTTGGCATTCTATATTTTGCGTATATATCCCATCTGATAAGTAAAGGATACCTTTAACTGAGAATATCTGGACGGAGCGTTTACGGAAAGGGGAGGCGTCATGGACACATCAGCGATAACACAACAGGACCTGCCATTAACCGGAAAACTTGTTATTGATCAAGAAATGTTACGCTCCGTTTTTGCGGGTTGCTCGGACGTTGTATTTCATACATTCCAAACCGCGTGTCTTACTTCAGCATTATGCGTATATTGTGTTGGTGTATGCGATACGGAGCGGCTGGAGAGACAGGTACTAACCCCCCTTCAGGAAATGGGGATCGAAGCTGCGCAAGTTCCGCTAGCTTCTGTTAAGCAAGTTGAAACGACTACTCAGGCAGTACAGGCCATATTTGAAGGAGAAGCTCTGTTACTACTGGATGGTTCAATAGGCGGAACAACATACCCACTATACCAAGCTGCAAATCGTTCAACGGAGGAACCGTTAGCTGAATCGACCGTGCGAGGTGCACGGGATGGGTTCACAGAGTCGTTGACCATGAATATGTCTTTACTGCGCAAACGTCTCAAGACACCTGCATTGAAGATTCATACACGTAACATGGGAGAACGTACAAACACCAGTATTTCACTTGTATACATGGAGGGGATTATTGACCCCAAACTTGTTAAGGAAGTGCAGACACGACTTGCCGATTTAAAACTCCAAGACGTACTGGAGAGTCAATACATTGAAGAAGGCATTGTTGACCAGCGCTATTCACCATTTCCACAGATGATTGCGACGGAGCGCCCGGATGTTGTTGTTTCCAACTTGCTGGAAGGTCGGTTTGCTATTCTCGTTGACGGAACGCCGTTTACCCTTATCGCGCCAGTAACCATTTTTTCCATGTTACAATCTCCCGAAGATTATTATCAAAATGTGTTCATGAGTGTTTTTGTACGCTGGCTGCGATACATTTTTTTTGTTTTATCCATGCTGCTTCCATCGGCTTATGTAGCGATTACGACGTTTCATCAGGAGATGATTCCTACCGTATTACTTCTCAGTATTGCTCGGGCGAGAGAAGAGATCCCTTTTCCTGCCCTGGTGGAAGCACTCATTATGGAAATTGCCTTTGAAGCATTGCGTGAGGCTGGCGTCCGATTGCCCAAGCAGGTCGGATCAGCGGTCAGTATCGTGGGCGCCTTAATTATTGGGCAAGCGGCGACGAGTGCCGGAATTGTCTCAGCCCCCATGATTATCATTGTCGCGATTACTGGTATCGCTTCTTTCATGATCCCTCGCTATGCTGCCAGCATCGCGACTCGTCTACTACGGTTTCCCATGATGTTTCTGGCGGGAACGCTGGGACTCACGGGTGTCATGTTGGGAGTCATCTTGGTTGTCATTCATCTAAGCAGTCTTCGTTCATTTGGAACACCTTATCTCTCACCGGTAGCACCTACGATGGCTAAGGAACTTAAGGATGTATGGTGGCGTCCATCCCCAAGGAACAAACCACACTAGAACAATCTACATTCGAGCAAACAAGGGAGCGGGATTACATATGTTGACGGACAAAGGGAAAATATCGGTGACTCAATTGGCATTTATGGTCTTTCCCGCCATTCTCGCGACGGCTATCTTATCTGTTCCGGGAATTACAATGCACTATGCAGGACATGACATGTGGATGACTCCAATTATAGGTTCTATTGTTGGATTGGCTGCTATTGGTATTTCCGTTGGACTTGATCGTCTGTACCCTGGAAAAACGCTCATTCAATCCAGTGTATTGATTATTGGTCGGATTCCAGGCAAGTTATTCGGTCTGATATATATCGCTTTTTTGCCCCACCTGACGGGCTTGATTATTCGGGAATACGGTGAATTCATTGTCAATAATGCACTTCCGCGTACACCTTTGTTTGTTGTGATGGGTACGATGGTTGTTGTATGTGCGATTAATGTCAGACTTGGGATTGAAGTTGTCGGACGAACCGCTCAGGTGTTTGTTACCCTGCTGATCGTTCTGCTGGCTTTGATCTTTATATTGTTGATTGGTGAACTGAATCCTGCCGAGCTGTTTCCTTTTATGGAGAAGGGTCCAATTCCCATTATTACGGGGGCTGCTGCACCTGCTGCATGGTTTAGTGAATATATCGTGTTGGCTTTTCTGCTACCTTATGTGAATGAAAAAAAACGAATAACCCGGGTCATGCTGGGTTCCCTTGTATTTACAACAACTGCGATGACAGTTACCAATCTGTTTTGCCTGTTTTTAATTGGTGATTTGACGGATACATTTGTATTTCCAGTCATGATCGCAGCAAGATACATAACCATTGCGGACTTTCTGCAACATATCGAATCCCTTATTATTGCCATCTGGATTTTCGGTATTTTCGTTAAAATTTCCGTTTTTCTATATATCTTTGCTACATCAACCGCGGAATGGTTTGGTTTGCGGGACTACAAACCTGTGGTTGGTCCACTTTCGTTTCTGTGCATGGTATTTGCTTACTGGGTTGTGTCCGGTGGATCTGGTGTTTCCAGTTTGGTTAGTGCTTCAGCCAACTTGTATACGATCAGCATTTTATTAATCCTTCCGGCTATGATCTACGGTGTTGCATGGCTGAAGAAAGGGTGGGCACATTTTCGGAAGAAGAATCGAGCGAACACCTGATTGATGGGGGGAGGAGCACTTGCGAATATTTAGAGTACTACTAATGCCAATATTGTGTTGTGTGCTTTTAAGTGGATGTTGGGATCGTATCGAGATTAACGATTTGGCTATCGTGCTGGCTACAGGGATAGATTATGAGGATGGTGAAGTACAATTGACTTCACAGATTTTCATTCCGCGAAAGGCGAGTGCAGGAGATAGCAGTGGGAGTGGAGGCAGTCCAAGCGGGGTAACAATGATTCGAACAGCGGAAGGACGTACAATTGCCGAGGCATTGAATCGGTTACAACGTAAAGTTCCCCGGAATATGTTCTGGGGCCACTGCGAAGTCATAATCATTAGTGAGCAAGCCGGCAAACGCGGTATCCGCGAGTATATCGATTTCTTCCTGCGTTACCCTCAGTTCAGGGAGCATGCATATGTCTTTTCCAGCGATAAGGCTGCGAAAGATATTCTTGCGTTACTTGATCCACTGGAGCGAAGTTCTGCTGAATCGTTGCGTGAGATGGCCAATTTGAAGTTAGGTACACGTGTTACTGCGCTTGAATTGGCTAAATCTATTGAAGGTCCGAGCAGTTCAGCCATTTTGTCTCGCATGTTAATCTTACCCCCGGAGCCCGATCAGGATAAACTGACGACAACGCCATATGTGAAAGGTCTGAGTATGTATAAGAAGGATCGTTATGTCAAGACGGTCAAAGAACCACTAAGCGTAGGTGTATTACTACTTGCAAAAGAACTGAACAGCATTATCATGCCCGTTGAGTTTGAGCCGTTAAAGGGTTCTTTTTCGATAAGACTCATTGAAAATAAAACCTCCTTGAAGCCGCGAATTGTAAACAAACAGTGGAGTATGAAGGTCGACATCCAAACCAGGGGAGAAGTGGTGTTAAATACGACGGATGCCAATCTGACGGATCCCGCTGTATTAACTAAACTGGAAAAGGAATGGTCGGCTAAACTCACATCTTTGGCTCATGATGCTTTAGACATGTCCCAGAAAGAGCTGCGCTCCGATTTCTTCAAATTCGCAGTTGAATTCCGCAGATATTACCCGCATCAATGGAAGGCGCAGGAGAAGAACTGGGAAACCATCTATCCTGATATGGACGTGCAAGTCAACGTAGATGCACATGTAGTACGCACCGGAAAATCAACAGGACCACAGGGGATACCTAATGAGGACGAAAGTTGAACAGAATCGGCTCCTGTACAAGCCTGGAAGAGAGGTGATTGCATGAAACTAGGCTCAATCCTTGGAATATTGATGCTGGCGACTGCGATAGTGTATGGAGAGTGGAAGAGCAGCAAAGAGAAGCGAGCCAGAATAGTGAGCGCGGGATTTACTGCTGTGGCGGCAGTAATTGGGATCATTCTTCTCTTTCAGCCCCGTTTGCCTGGTCCTACCCAGTTTGTGAAGCTTATATTTGGAAGTGTGGATAAATTTATAAAATAAGATGATGGGAAAAAGAAGGACCAAGTCTCTGCGTACCAGAGGCTTGGTCCTTCTTTTATTTAAGTTGTAGCCAGTTAGAAAGTTTACTCTTTGATCACAGAAGCATTTACGGCATCTTCCATTTTCGTATTGTAAGAACGGAACAGACCCAGACGCCAGAACGCGGCTCCTTTGAGGTCATAACGTTTGGCGAGACCCAGCTTATCATCAACAGAGGAGGGCGTTTCACTGCTTAGACTGATACCAAGCAGAAGCTTGCTCTTTGGTACACCAGCCTGTATGGCTAATTGAATCGCTTGATCCACAAGACTATTTGGCTCAGGTACCTGAGATTTGGTGCCAACCGGATTATACTGATAGGCCATAATAATAAGATCATCTGCAATAGAGGCAAGTGTTTTGTAATCATAACCTTTATAAGCACTATTTAGCGGTGGTACCGCCAGAGATAAAGCTGTGTCCTGGGGCAAGGAACTCTTTAGTTGTTTCACGTAAGCATTGAGCAGCTTCTGTTGTTCTACTACATCCAGTTTAAAGCCCAGTCCTTCAAAATCCAGAACAACTCCGTCAAAACCATGCTCTGTGACAGCAGCAGTTATACCTTCAATCGATTTCTGCCGCAGGCTCTTGTCGCTCAGAACTTTGGTCAGTTCTCCGTTTCCATCCAAGGCATACACCATGAGCTGTGGTTGGATCTGTTGATCTGCTGCATCAGCAACGATGGACTGCGGTGTAATATCACCCGCAGCAGCAGGGAGGCGGTACTCTTCTCCTTGGAGCGTAAACTGACCTTCACGATCAATGCGGCTCCAGCCAAAGGCTACGGAATTCATGGAAGAAATAAGGTCCTTTTCTTGAAAGGATTGCAATGCATAGAAGGCTCTCAGGTGCATCTCGCGTTGTGGGGAGACAAGGGAGACCGTCTTGGTTGCTTGATTCCAGCTTACTTGTACACCGAATTGGTTACTGAACGAACTTAGTGGAATAAGTACGCGGCCCTCCCGCTGAACGGGTGCAGCTGCGAGTGTAACTTTTTTTCCATTTACGGTCGCTGTGGTGCTGCCAACTTGTAATAGTACCTCGGTAGTTTGTCCTTTCACAGTGTTTGTCGCTTTTACAGTCTGTGATTTGCTGTTCCAGGTAATATCGATACCTAGGGCTTCACCGACTGTCCGAAACGGAACATAAGTGACACCTTTATCAATACGTGGAGCTGCATCAAATTTCAGGGGAACATCATCCAAGTGCACTGAAATGGCCGGGGCAGCATAGGCTCCACCGATATTGGGGGTACTTCCAAGAATAGAGAGAGCAATTACAGTAACCGCGGCGATTTTCCCTACACGTTTAATAAGCATCGTTTGTGTCCTCCAACTCCGTACATAATAGTAGAATCGTATTTTGAACAGAATCTAGTAATCTAACATATGTAGCATAACAAAATTTTCATATCGTTCCAATATAAGAGTCCGGAATTTAGTCGTATATATCATATCGCTGTTTAATAGATTCTTCCGACCATAGTGAAATTAAATGATAGCTTTGGTGAGTTGTTGGCTAGAAGTCCAAACACAATAGTACGCTACGAATATACTATCCTATCCCAACATTAGGAGGTAGATTGATGAGCACATTTCTGGATGCAAGAACATCACAAAATGCCAGTTTGGCCAACTCAATAGCTATTCCAATATTATTCCTGAACACCCCACAGCTCTTTGGTCAAATTGGTCTGCAAACTGCCGGAGCAGGAGCCAATCCCAGAGTTCAATTTAAAGGGACGGTTTCTGTACAATTACCTTTAGCTCTTGTGGGCATAACGATTACCGTTGTAAGAGGTACCTTGTCAACGGACCCGGTTATATATTCCGCAACGTCCACATTTGGTTTAAGCGTATTGGCACCACAAGTAATTACATTCTCTGGAAATGATTTTAATCCACCGATTTTACCACAATTAACTTACACTGCTTTTGTAAGCTCCAACTTGCTGGGAACAATCCGTGTTGGTCCCGAGAATTTTGATGGATTTGTGGTCTCTGATTAATAGCTCTCTCTAAAAAAAGTTATGTTAATCGTAAAAACAACCCCATACCACTAATCTACGGGAAACCGATTAGAGGTACGGGGTTGTACATGTTTGTTCAATCTGAAACGACAAATCCGTCGAAACTCTCGGGTCCCACCCGAGTAGTACCGAGCAGGTTTGTACTGATAAATGCGGTATAGGTTAATTGAGGCATAAGTGGTGGGTTATAGTCAGTGGAAGTGAAGACAATCACTTCAGGGTTAAGCAGACCATTCAGACCATATGTGTGGTTTCCCGAGTATACAATTGGATCGGTTGCGATTGTTCCTCTTACCACAGTAATCCTCACTATAAAAAGTGCACGCGGCAATTGCACCGTGATGGTTCCTTTTAATGAAACTCTTAGATTGGTTCCGGCTCCAGCGGTGATGAGACCAATCTGGCCGAATAATTGTGGCGTAAAAATCACTGGAATCGGTATGGAGATTGAATTAAACAACGCAGCATTTTGCGATGATCTTGCATCCAGAAATTGTGTCAATGTATATACCTCCTATCTTTTCAGATAGAATAATATATTCATCATTCAGATTTTCGCATGGACGGAGGGTGCAGCGCTGGAAATATTAAAGACAAACCGACTGCCCATAGGACTGGACTCTTTGAGCCATACAATGCCACCCATTAATTCGGCGAGTTGTTTACAGATGGACAGGCCCAGCCCTGCACCGACATACTTTCCTGAATTACCATGAATCTGGGAATAGGATTTGAACAACAGATCCTGACGATCCTGTGGGATGCCGATGCCCGTATCCTTTATTTCGTAGGATGCATGGAGAGTACCTTTTGTATCAGCAGATACCTCAGTAGAGATGCATACTTCACCTGTCTCCGTAAATTTTAGCGCATTCCCAACGAGATTGATTAAAATCTGACGAACTTTGTGCTGATCGCCCATAAGCATCAGATGATCATTAATATTATATTCTGCGTACAACCTAATTCCTTTTTTCTGTGCTTCAGAAGAGAATAATTGTAATACATGTTCAACTGTGTCAGAGACACTATAGGGCTTGATCTCCAGAGAGATCGCACCAGCTTCTGCTTTGGAGTAGTCCAGAATCTGATCCATCATCGACAGAAGGCTGGCGCCACTTGACTCAATGACATTAACATATAACGATTGATCCTCACTCAGCCTGGTCGATTGCAACAGATTGGCCATTGCAAGAACACCATTCATTGGCGTCCGGATTTCATGGCTGAGAACGGCCAGCAAATTTTTCTTTTCTTCAAGCACTTTTGCAGCGGTCTCTTCCGCCTGTTTTAATTGTTGCAGAGTTGTTTCCATCTCAAGAAGACTCGTGAAAAAGGAAGACAAGGAGAGAAGCAGATCCACGTCCTTTTGTTGATAGGAATAGAAATCCTGATCAAATGAGCAAAGGGAGCCGTAGATTTCTCCGTTCTCATTATGTATAGGCACACCAACAAATGAACACCCACCTACGAATTCGGTTGCGTCCATATGTCTGGTTAATGGATGTGTTAGATTATTATTGATTACTAACGGGCCTTGGGAATGTTCAGTCACAAGTGCACAGTATGACTCGGCGTTATCAACGACCAGCCCCTCACCCAGAATAAGTTTTTCACGATTATATACGTTCAGAACCTTGGTGGATAGATGATCCAACTGGGCAATACAAAACGTGTTTGCAGGAATTAACCTGCTTGCCGTGTCCATGACATTAGCAGCCGAATCATATAATTTATGTGAGACAAGGGATAGTACATCAATGAATTCTGTTTTTAACATATTGATTTGACTCCTCCTGATTGTAGAAATTCGTTGTGCACTGTATTCAGTATATATGAATTTGAAGAATCGATCATGTATGGTTTTGACAGTGGAAGACGGAAATGAGAAAATATAATGCTGTGCAACATGTATATATTAATAAAGTTTTGGAGGCAAATCAATGAATCAGCGTTTTCGAATTACCCGATCCATGCAGGAAAGCAATGCGGAACAATCCATCTCGCTGGAAGAGTGCAAACTCTACTTCGAATCCCAACCCGATTTTACCTATTCAGCGGTTCTTAACATTGTAGGAGCTGAGAGCACCATGACCATCGAGGGGGACTTTTTTATGTGGGACCTTGAGGGTGCACAGATTGCTTTTCGTTTGTACATGGGGGATCTGTATGTAGCTATTTCTAACGAAGCTATTGTACCCAAAATGATTGAGATTGCAACAGATCTACGTGCAGATATCGTTGAAGGATAAGAAGTAGAGAACTAGAGTTTAATAAAATGTAATGATGTTATTTGTAGTATACTTTAGACATCCCTGTAAAAATGAGACTAAAGATTCATTTATATTCCATATGTTAGATTGTAATATATGGAATATAAAACATTTTACAGGAGGGTAATGAAGTGAAAAAGACCAAATTAATACTTGTTGTATTCATGAGTATGATCCTTGCCTTATCAATAACTGGAATAGGATCGAGTTCAAAGGCTTCTGCAGCTACGGCACGTACACCCATTGTATTGGTACATGGATTGACCGGTTCAGATAGCAATTTTACAGCAATTGAGAGTTATTTACGTAGTCAAGGGTGGACAAGAGACGAATTATTCGCGATTGACCTTCCTAGCAAACAAGGAAACCAGCTGTTGAACTCCGCAGCAATTAGTCGATTCGTAGATGATGTTCTACGCCAAACGGGTCATACAAAAGTCAATATTATAGCTCATAGCATGGGTGGAGCTAATAGTCTCTATTACATACTTAACCGTGGAGGCGCTTCGAAAGTGGATAAGTTGATTACCCTTGGCGGGGCTAATCGATTGACCACAACGACAGCTCCGAGTGGAATAAAGGTGACCTCGATCTATTCCACCAGTGACACGATTGTGTCCCCGGTACTTTCCCGGTTGAACGGGGCGAACAACGTTTCGGTTTCCCTCGTATCCCATATCGGTCTGCTGTTTAACTCGCGGGTGAATGCCCTGATCAAAACTGCGTTGAATGAGTAGCTGAACATACAAAATGTGCATTCTTTCATAATATACTGAATGATTGACTTGAACACGACTGGCCATTTATGGGCAGTCGTGTTTTCGTATTACCCGGAAATGGCTCGCTAAGGTAAGTTTCAAAAATAGGTACATCCATTCTATAATTAGAAATCAGAATAAAAATGGAACAAGTTAAAGGAGTCTGTATACATGCAACCTCAACCGAATGATCGGATTAAAGTTCATCCAGGCTTTTGGGCTGGATTACATCAATTAGGGATTGGTACTGACGACATCGCTCGCACAGCACAACTATCTCTTGAGACAATAAATAAACCTCTAGTGACCCAATCTCAATACTTCGCAATCTGGCAGGCCTACTCTGATCTCAATGGGGACACCGCCGAGGGCATCATCAAACTTGCAACCGGATATGAAATATCGAAGTATCCTCCGCCTGTACTGGCAATGTACCATGCTCGTGATTATCGAGATGCGTTGAATCGCATGGAGCGTTACAAGCAAATGTGTCCTCCCGAGAGTTTGCAGATTACCGAAGCAGGGGAGGAATGTATCATTGAACTAGGATGGTTACATAAGGAGCAACCAGGTCCGCCATTACTGGTCGGTATTACGCTGGCATTTCTGATCGAACTTGGACGGAGGGGCACAGGACAGCCTTTGATTGCAAAACGGGCTGAGTTCTCCCAACCGATGGGTGACGTAGCCACCCTTGAGGCTTACTTCGGCTGCCGAGTTGATACGAATTCTAACCATAATCGGCTGACGCTGGAACGGAAAGATCTGAGCCTTCCATTTCTATCGTATAACGAGGAGTTACTGGAGATTCTGACCCCGGCTCTGGATCGGTCGCTGGACGAACAAGAGAGCAATCGTTCCATTACTGAAGTGGTCAAATGGATTATGAAACGCAGCCTCACAGGAAAGCGCCCTGACATCCAGACGGTCGCCAAAGAGCTTCGCATGAGTGATCGTACCTTGCAGCGGCGACTGACGGAGGAGAACACAAACTTCAAGCAATTATTAACCGAGGCCAGACGTGAGCAGGCCCGAGCGTACCTTGCAGATCCTTCGCTCGATATCAAAGAAGTGGCATTTCTGGTTGGATATGAAGACCAGAATTCGTTCTATCGTGCTTTCAAGACCTGGGAAGGGGATACACCTTCAAATTGGCGTGTAAGGCAATAACTCTGGCGCAAAGTGCTAGTTACTAGGCCCTTCAGACTGCGTAATATTATACCTATCCGGTGCATGAAGCTATTGGCAATGTCCAGAAGCAGCTGCCGGATAGTTTTAATCATGAAGGAGAAATGCAGGATGGATATGGGACTAAAAGAGAAAACAGCCTTAGTTACAGGATCAACAAAAGGAATCGGTAAAGCAATAGCTTTTGAGCTCGCTCGAGAAGGTGTTCATGTTCTGATTAATGGACGTAATGATGAAGAGGTGGAACGAACCGTTCGTGAAATCAAGTCCACTTTTCCGGAGACCTCTCCGCAAAAGGCTACGGCTGATCTTGTGGATCTGGCGCAACGCCAAGCTTTATTCGAGAAATTTCCTGAAGTTGATATATTAATCAATAACATGGGGATATATGAAATCATGAGTTATGAAGACATAAATGATGAAGTGTGGGAGAAATATTTCCGTACTAATGTACTTGCTGCCAATGGCTTGTCCCAATTTTATTTACCTAAAATGGTGAAGAACAATGACGGACGTATTATTTTCATTGCAAGTGAAGAAGCCCTTATGCCTTCAGGCCAGATGCCTCAGTATTGCATGACCAAGTCAATGCTGCTGTCATTATCCAAAAGTTTGTCCAAACTGACAGCAGGAACCGAGGTTACGATCAATACGATCCTGCCAGGTCCAACACTGTCCGAAAACGTACAAGAAATCATTGAGGGCATATACCCTGATGAGGCACTGACTTTTGAGGAAAAAGAGAAAGACTTTATGAAGAGTAATCTGCCACAGTCCGAATTACAGCGATTCATCAAGCCAAGTGAAATAGGCAGACTCGCTGCATTTGTATGCAGCCCATATGCTTCAGCCTTCAGAGGCTCTCCCATCCGGATGGACGGGGGCATGGTTCCCACCATATTTTAAAATTGTTCAGGATACAGGATATCTATCCATAAGATGTCGCCAGCATTGGCGACTTTTTTATTTGTAAATGATCTATGCGAGGGGCGTCAATCAAGTTTATAATACAGGTATGATTTTATCCGAAAACGCTTTCTGTTACTTGGAAGCGATTACTTGTATCGATTATATGAATCTAAAAGGGGACAATATCATGATAGAAGCAATAAATCTGGAAGGCCTATGGAAAATCCAACTTGATGAACATAAGGTGGAACGTGGTCTGAATTTCTCAGACGTTATTACATTGCCAAATACTACATCTCATGCGGCCAAGGGCAAGAAAAACGAGAATGTGTTAATCGGTGCGCTGACGGATGAGTACTTATTTGAGGGTTATGCCTGGTTTTCACGAGAGATTGAAATTCCCGAACACTTGGCTGGAAAACATTGCTTCTTGCATCTGGAACGAACAAGAGTTACCACAGTCTGGATTGATGGGGTGGAATGGGGAACGCAAAACAGTCTGAACACACCTCACCTTTACGAGATTGAGGCAGGGTTAACCGCTGGGACTCATACAATTACCATTCGAGTGGACAATACCAATTATCCAACCAAAGGTGGTCACCTTACATCCGAAGACACGCAGACGAATTGGAACGGCATCACCGGGAAATTGGAACTTCAATTTTTCGAGCGTGTTTTCCTGGATAATGTTCAGGTCTATCCCGATCTTGCGACTCGATCTTTCGAGATCAAGGCAGCACTTGTTGGTGACCTGCAAGAAGTACGAATCGTGGTTTCAGCTGTTGCAGTCAGTGCAGATCCGGTGTATACGACCGAGGAACAGATTTTCGCCCCGGATTCGCAGGAAATCCAGCTGACGTACAAGATTGGTGAAGATGCGATGTTATGGAGTGATGATGAACCTAACCTGTACCAACTTCATATTCATCTGCAAGATCAGGACGGGGAAGTGCTGGATTCCACCGAAGTATGGACGGGATTACGGGAATTCCGGGCTACCGGAGACAAATTCACCATTAATGGTCGCAAAACGTTTCTTCGAGGCAAACATGACGGGCTGATCTTTCCGCTCACGGGATACGCTCCAACAGATGTGGATGAATGGGTTCGTATTCTCGCTATCTCCAAGTCCTACGGTATCAATCACTACCGTTTCCATACCTGTTGTCCTCCGGAGGCTGCTTTTATTGCAGCGGATCTGCTCGGCATCTACATGGAGCCTGAGCTTCCGTTCTGGGGAACGATTACGGATGAATCTTCGGATGGGCATAATCAAGCCGAGCAGGATTACTTGATTAGCGAAGGATTTGCGATGCTGCGTGCTTTTGGTAATCATCCTTCGTTTGTCATGATGTCCATGGGGAATGAACTATGGGGAAGCAAGGACAGATTGAATTCGATCCTGAAGGCATACAAAGCATATGATCATCGTCATCTATACACCGAAGGTTCGAATAACTTTCAGTTTGTGCCGGACATTCTGGAGGAAAGTGAATTCTTCTGCGGGGTTCGTTTCTCCAAAGAGCGCCTGTTCAGAGGTTCATATGCGATGTGTGATGCTCCGCTCGGTCACGTGCAGACCGACCTGCCAAATACATTGAAAGATTACGATTCAAACATTGTACCTGAGCAAGGCAGCGATGCTGACCCTTCTGGTCAGACTGGGGACAAAGAGATTCAGATTCAGTATGGGACAGGTTCCAAAACAGTGCAGGCCGAAGCTGGAAGTGACCAACTTGTCTCACACGTACCAATCATCTCGCATGAAATTGGACAGTACGCCACGTTTCCTAATTTCGAGGAGATCAACAAGTATACGGGTTCTCTCAAAGCCAAGAATTTCGAAGTGTTTCGAGAGCGTCTGAATGCCAACGGGCTGGGACATCTGGCGGAAGCATACTTCAGAGCCTCTGGTAAACTCGCGGTCGCATGTTACAAGGAAGAACTGGAAGCTGCTTTTCGTTCGAAGCAACTAGCCGGGTTCCAGCTGCTGGATCTTCAGGATTTCAGTGGTCAGGGAACGGCGCTGGTGGGTGTACTGGACGCATTCATGGATTCCAAAGGCATGATTACACCTGAGGAGTGGAGAACGTTTTGTTCCGACGCTGTGTTGTTGGCGAGATTCCCCAAATATAATTATCAAGCGGGTGAATTGTTCGAAGCACGCATTGAACTAAGTTACTTCCGCAGACAGGCATTGGACGGACGTCATCTGAAGTGGGAGCTACATGGTGAGGATTGCACCCTTACAGAAGGGAAAGCAGACCTGCCAGCGACCCATGGAGAACATTATGTGAATGTCGCGGATCTCAGCATTCGCATTCCTGAAGTCTCCAATATGACCAAAGTGGAGCTTAGACTGTCCATTCCGGGCACGGATATCCGTAAGTCTTACGACCTGTGGATCTACCCGAGACAGGAGGAAGTGGACCTGAGCGGTTTGAATCTATTTACCGAACTCTCGGAACAAGCGTTGGCGCTGCTTGAGCAGGGCGAGGATATTTTACTTTTCCCGAATCCCAATGAGCTTCAACACGCGATCCAAGGTTTCTATAGCACCGATTTCTGGTCTTACCCTATGTTCCGATCCATCTCGGAGAATATGAAAAGAGAAGTTCCTGTGGGCACAATGGGCTTGTTAATTCAACAGGATCATCCGGCCTTCGAACATTTTGTCACAGAGGAGCACTCAACTTATCCGTGGTGGAGCATCGTGTCCGAGTCGTCATCGATCATCTTGGATGAGTTGGATAAAGACTTGAATCCGATCGTGCAGACCATTGACAATTTTGAGCGAAACCACAAGCTCGGCCTGTTGATGGAGTGTCGGGTTCGGAAGGGGAGAGTGCTGATGGGAGCGCTGAATCTGGAGCGTCTGATGACTACATTGGAGGGCAGACAGTTGTTATACAGCTTCCAGCGTTATGTACAAAGTTCCGCTTACCAGCCAGTTGCACGTCTGGAAGTAGAGGAACTTCGCAAGTTGTTTAACTAAGATATAGGGAGAAGAAGTGTCAGGTTTCCCTTAATTATGCCAATGAGCCCCTTCCGCGAATGGAAGGGGCTATAAGACACGCAGATTGAACCGGTTCATTCTCCCATTAAGCGTTAGATGAACCTGCACTTTTTAGGATTACATTCCAATCTTCTTCTTCAAAAAGTATGTTGTCTTTATCCTCTGTTACTCCGATTCGGACCTCAAGGATCACCATTCTGGTTTCAGCCAGAATAGAAAAGAGACTCTCCTTGGTAATCGCAAACTGATTGCCCATACTCACTTGCATGACCTTTCCGTTGACAAGTATTTGCCCACTGCCTGCAAGCACGGTCCATGCTCTACACCCAGTTCTATGCCAGTTCAACCCGATATGGTTGCCCGGTAGAACCGTTATGTTTAATGTGGTTACAGTTGTATTCTCATTGTCTAACGAACTCTCAATGACACGATAACTGCCCCAGGTTGCTTCACCATACATCGGTTTTAATGGCAAGTTACCCAATTGAGCTTTAATTTCATTTGAATTATTTTTGTTGGCAATGAGAATGCCATCCGGACTTGCGGCAGCGATAATACCTGGCACGCCAATGACTTGGATGGGGTAGGGAAGCTCGTTAATAATATAGGAATCGGAGGAAGAACCCGAGATTCCACCGTGTCCGATTACATGGGTATCTAACTGTGCGCACAGCGTATCCCAGCTTCCGATATCCTGCCATACTCCCTTATAAGGCAGGACTACGGCCCGCTGTGCCTTTTCTGCAACATGCTTGTCAAAACTGCGTTCAGGCAACGCTTCATACAAGGACGACAATTGATCATAATGAACCGGAAGCCCCATTTTTTTAATATGGGATATCATAAACGCGACGGTGAACGCGTACACACCGCAGTTCCATAGTGCCCCACGTTGTAGCAGCGTTTCAGCAATGGAGGCTTCGGGTTTTTCTATAAATTGTGTTATGGGCGCATAAGCATTACGTTCTTCCCCACCTGGCAGGATGTATCCATACTGTTCTGAAGCATGTGTAGGCCTTGTCCCAATTAAAGCGATATCGGCTTGAGAGTGTTTCAGTATATCCGGCAGTAATTGGAAGTTGCTGAAAAAATCTTCACCTGCGAACACATCAGCTGGTGCGATACAGATCACATCGTCATCTTTGGCCATTCGGAAGGATTGCAGATATAACGTCGCTAAGGCCGCCGCAGTAAAAGTGCCTCGTTTATAAGGTTCCCCAATGACTGGTATTTTGCCTTGAGTATGTCGTGCCGTAATATTAGCCTGATCTTGATGTGAAATAATGAGTGTTGAATCCGTTAGGGATGAACTATCAAGCTGGCGGCATACTCTGCTGATCATGGATTCCCTACCTCCAGCGGGTGATGGAAGTATATCTATGAACAGCTTGGAGCGAAGCTCATTGGATAACGGCCAGAGCCTTTTGCCAGAGCCGCCGCACAGCATTACGATATGCATGGGCTTCCTCCTTAAGCTCAGGGAGCTTTACTATAGATTTTCCGTTTATGAAAGGAAAGAGAACGATATTTAAGAGCCAGATTGCGGATTTGTTGCTCTTTTAACGAAGAAGCGTTCACATTCAGACTTTTATTCTTGGAACTTCTAAGGACCATGCTGCCTGGGTTTTTCGTATACATAAAATTGGCATATGTTTCATACTCGGAGAAACCAAACTGCTTTTTCTTATTGATATTGGAGATGATGGCTTTGTACCATGGCAGTTTATGAACCGCTTCAATTTTCTGTTTTAAGGCAACGAGTTTTGATTTGTCGAACAGCATATAATGGGTGACAAAAGAGCGGGGACGCGGAGCTTTCATGCCTAACAACTTGCGGTAGGTATTGAAATATTCCGGCTGGCTCCAGTCACGGCAGTAAAAGACTGTTTTGCCTTCTACAAGAAATGAATGAGGTTTAATCAGTACGGTATCTGCATCCATGACTAGAAAGTACTTTGCCTTCACAATGGAATCTCCGTTCATTTTGAGCAGCTGCTGATATAACCAGCCTGATCGATTCCATCGGGAGGACTGGTAGTGTATGTCGTTTTTGGTTATAGGCAGGACGGATCGCTCATTAACAAAAATGCAGTTTTTAAGGGAACAGAGTTTTCTGATCTTGGTGCTGACCGGAGAAACAATATATATGCTTCCAATGGGATGTTTTACATAACGGCGAATGTTATCGATGACGAGGGGTAGGGTAGCCAAATCTTTCTCGATCGCTGGTATAAGAACATCAATCTTAGGCGCATTGTTCAACCGGATTCCAGGCTGGACAGACATCTTCTCAACTCCTTGCACAAATCGTGATGACTCATTATATGGTATGTGTGCAAAAGTGTTTTGGTCAGGGCATGTGCAAATATACATTTTTACGAATAGGGGCTTTTGTTGAGGGTTCCTTTATCGGTATTACATATAATGCTTGCAGGATCTTGATCAAACAGCAGGTTTTGATGCGGTTGCTGAAGGGAGAGTTTACGACATGGGAGTTGATAAGTTGCAGCCGTTAAGAAGCAAGTGGTTAAAAACAAAATTGATCATTAATAATGAATTAATTAAACCGTTCATCCCCGACACACAGAAATATAACAAGACGAATCTGAAATCCATGATCAGCAAATATGGAATGGTCTATGTCAAACCCGAGAGAGGTACTTTCGGGATGGGTGTTATTAAGGCAGAGAGGGAAAGTCAGCAACATTTTGTCTATCAGATCGAGCAAAAACGCCTGACGTTTGACAGTTTTGAATCGTTTTATAACAGTCTGACTCGTCTGGTGAATAAAAGAAGTTATCTGATTCAGAGAGGAATCCATCTGCTTAAGCACAATAACAGACGTTTTGACATCCGTGTCATGATACAGCTAAGCCCGACCAAACATTGGGAAGCTACCGGAATCATCGGGCGACTGGGTCATCCAAAGAAAATCGTAACCAATTATCATAGTGGTGGTACACCGATGGATATTCACAAGCTGCTAAAATCACATGCATCCACCAAACGCAGAAATGAACTGATTCAAGAGATGAATGAGCTTAGCCTGCGCATAGCTCGTCATATGAAAAAAAAGTACCCGCATCTTAAGCAAATTGGTGTGGATATCGGCCTTGACCACAGTCTGAAACCCTGGATTATTGAAGTAAATGTCAAACCTGACCCATATATATTCAATCAATTAAAGGACAAGACGATGTATCGCAAGGTAATACGATATTACCGCCATGCTTTCCCCAAAAAAACAAAATAACAGACTGGACTTTTCATAGGAATGCTGGAGAAGGTTACAAGCTCAAGAGTCGCCAATGTGGCGACTTTTTTTGTTGATCTGCGTTTTAGGGTCGGAATAATGCATTTCATCCCCATTCGACTCCGAAACCTATGCTAAAATAGTATATTCGAGAGTGAAATTCAGAGTCGATGTCGATGAAAGGCGGATGTTCCCCCATGTTCAATATTGCAATCTGTGATGATGAGGAGCAGCAACGAGAACGTGTGAAAACGATGCTGGTCTCCTTATCTCTAAAAACCAATTTTGATTTTCAAATTAGCCTATTCACATCTGGTGAACAACTGCTCTCGCACTACAGAGAGGTTGGGGACACATTCAATATTCTTATCTTGGATGTGGAGATGGGCGGAATGAACGGGATTCAGACCGCTAAAGAGATCAGGAACATGAAGTTTCTGGATGTACAGATTATGTTTCTGACCAGTTACCCGGAATATATGGTGGAGAGCTTTGATGTCATCACCTTTCAATATCTGATCAAGCCAATCCAGCCGCAAGTTTTCGAGGAAAAGATGATTAAGCTGTGTCAATATTTTCAGGCATTGGACAAAAAGTATGTACTAATCAAATCAGAGTATGATGAACTGCTGCTGAAATATGATGATATTCTCTGGATTGAGGTCGTCAAAAGTTTAACGATCAAGAACAAGTTGAATTTTGTGACACAGGAAAATGTACATGAGACCAAAGGCATTTTATCCAGTTATGCTACCGGTTTGAAAGACCATGGTTTCTTGCAGATTCATCGCTCGATTATCATCAACCTGATGCATGTTCAGAAGTTTTCCGGTACCCAGGTCGTTATGTTGAATGGAACGGAACTGCCCATAGGCCGATCCAAGGTCAAAGAAATCAAGGATGCCTACACCAAATATATGATCATGAGGATCCAGTGATATGGGTACCTATATGATCTTTTCCATCATCTTTGTGACCTTACTTATGGCATTTCAGGCGAATTTTTATTTTGATTCTGTGTTGGGCAAGTCCAGACGAAAGCCGCGCAGAGCGATCTATTTCATGGTATTTCTCATGTTGGGTTATTTTTATTTGGTCTCTTCCTTCTCAGATATCATTTCTACTGCTGTTGCTCTGCTGTTAATCTTCAGTCTGGCACAGTCCTATGAAGTGGAGTTTAAAATCAAGCTTGTTTTTACCATCCTGTATGCGGTTCTGATTACAATGGCAAATACGATAGCTGTATATATTCTCGGAGTTTTGGAATCCACAGAATTCATCTCATGGGAACAGTTCAACGGAGAAAACCACTGGATTCTTTCCAAGGTAATGCTGGTTGGTTGCAGTATCATGTTTATTGTTATTCAAATTGTACGTTTAGTGGCTAAACGTAGAAGTTTTGCCGTGCATTATCGTTATTATTTGCTGTTTCTTATCGTACCCATTATTACGATCTATCAGATCAATGTGGCCTCCATATATAGTGAAAAAAACATATTCTACGTCTTTTCTGTACTAGGCTCGCTATTTCTCAACGTGTTCATTGTATATGTATTCGATAACATGGTGGAAAAGGTACAGCTTGCGCATGAAAATACCCAGTTACAGCGTCAGATGGACTACCAGGATGCCAACTATGAGAAGACTGTTCACAGTTTTAAAAACATTAAATCCATCATCCATGATATCAATCAGCAGTTTCTGTATATTGATGAATGTATCCAACGTAACGAACTGGCAGCGGCAGGTGACCATATTAAGTCTACATTAAATACCATTGAAGGTGCGTATCAGCGGGTGAACTCTGGCAATCTGGTCATTGATGCACTCGTTACAAATACCTTGGCTATGGGGCAGGCAAACGGGATCAAAATCGACACCAAAATCCAGCTCCACTCGCAACATATCCAGATCGATCGGTACGATCTGTGTGTGGTGCTGGGTAACATGCTCGATAACGCAATTGAGGCCTCCAAGAAAGTTAGACAGGCCGAGGATCGATACATCCTCATTGCCATTCACTCCACATCATCTACACTGGTCATCCAAATTATGAATCATGTGGAGCAACCGATCGTTGACTTGAAAAGTGACAAGCCCAATCCGGAGTACCATGGGATCGGTCTAACCAATATATCGCGAATGTGCGAGAAATATGGTGGACATATGAGTATTGAGCATCAGCATCGGAAATTTAACAACATGGTCGTGCTTCCGTTCCACACCGACAACCCCTGAACCTGCCGTTCAGGGGTTGTTTTTTTCCATTCAGGGTCCGTTTGCGTTTGATCAGTCTCTTCCCGGATATGATGAATTCATTCATAAGAACATTTGAGGGAGGACATAGGATGAAGAAACTAATTAGTCTTTTATGTACAGCGGTGCTTGTAATTACACCGCTGGCAGATGTCAGAGCAGAGGCGAATAACAGCGGTACGATTGAGGCACGGGCGGAGCAGATCGCCAAGGAGATGGTGCAAAACTACGGTGTCACCAGTGTGCAATATGCGATCATGGATGAAGGGGAATATATTTTATCAGATAGTGTCGGATTGCACGATAAGGCATCACAGAAGCCAATAGACAAGGATAGCATGTATGGCATAGGCTCGGTTAGCAAAATGGTTGTTACGGCAGCCGCCATGAAGCTGGTTGATTCCGGTAAAATAGATCTGGATGAGCCGCTTACTTCGTATATCAAAGACTTTAAAATGGCAGATGCGCGCTATACTCAAATCACACCGCGCATGTTGATGAATCATTCATCCGGTCTTTACGGTACACATTATGGAAACAGCATGTTGTTTGAAGATAATGACACCCGCAATCATGATGAGTTATTGCTCAAACTTCAGTCCGAAAAACTGAAATCCAAACCTGGCGCATACTCCGTCTACGCCAATGACGGTTTTCAATTGCTTGAAATCCTGGTTGAACGGGTGAGTGGATTAAGCTACAGCGAATATATCGCCAAGTTCATCAGCGAGCCGTTGAAGTTGGAATCAACGAAGACACCACTAGATTCCTTTGACAGAGCGCAATTATCCGAAACCTATTGGCCTACACTTGAGATGAAGATGCCTACCGAAAATGCAAACATTATCGGCACAGGCGGAGTGTACTCTACCGCAGAAGAATTGAGTCAATTCGGAGAGGTTTTAATGGGGAACAGACCGGATATTCTGTCCGATTCTGCTGTGAAGGCCATGCAATCTCATGAATATCGTAAGGGCATATGGGTATCTGATGAGCAAAATACGATCAATTATGGCTTGGGATGGGATTCGGTTGACCTTGCACCTTTCAGCGATTATGGGGTTACCGCGCTTGCCAAAGGCGGGGATACCATGTTGTACCATGCCGTGTTAATCACTATACCTGAACATGATATTTCAATGGCGGTTCTATCATCTGGCGGATCTTCCATCTACAATCAGATGTTTGCCAGCAAAGTGCTGCTGGAAGTTCTGGCGGATCAAGGCATCATTGACAAGGTTAAACCCGATCAGACCTTCTCGTCACCCGACAAAGTGAAGATGCCAACAGAATTAAGCGCGTACTCCGGTCTCTATGGTACGGTAGGAGAGACATTGGATATAACGATTAAGGATGGTGAGATGCAACTGCCTGCTTTGCTGGGTGGAATTATTCCAGAGCAGAAATATGTGTACACAGGCGACGAACATTTTACAAGTGCGGATGGCAGTGTAAAAGCTAGTTTTGTGAAGGAACGTAATGACAAGGTGTATGTTAAAGTTCAAGGCATGATATCGTTACCCGGCATAGGTCAAACGGTAATGAACACGTATGATTATCAAAAACTGGATCATAATGCGCTTGACGTAGCAACGAAAGAGAAATGGACAGCTCGTGACGGCTCGAAATATTACGCGTTGGATGAAAAAATAACATCCATCTTTTATCTGCTTCCATCGATGCTGATCAAGAACCTGTCTGTTGATGCCAAAAATGGCTATGCTAATGGCACGCAAATCATGGATGCAAACAACGCAGAGAATATCGCCGAGATTCCTGTAATGAACGGAAGAGACGCGTTTGATCTGCAATTTTACACAAAGAATGGCGCCGAGATTTTGCTCCAGGATGGGCAGGAATACATTGCTGAGGAGGCGATTACTCCAATCTTTGGTGGAAAAAAAGGAATTACGACTATTCCGGCAAACGGTCAAGCCCGGTGGTATGCGATCGACGCCCGATCGGGTAACAAATCCATCACGGTGGATTCTCCCAAGACCGGAGGTTATGCAGTGTATAATGATAAAGGGGAAATGGTTGACTTCTCTGTAGCAACCAATCAGGAATCGACGAAACTCCCGAAAAGTGGTTTTATCGTTTTTGGTGGTGATGCGGGGGATGTCTTCCAGATCCAACTAAAGTAAAGCAGAAACTTCATTAATGAGTCACGTTCGCAACTTATCACCGAAAAAATACAGTTATCAAGAAGTCGCCTGGTGGCGGCTTTTTTGATATTTTCTTTGAATAATTTAACAATACGGTAACTATTTGGACCCATCACACGTTATGTTTATGTAGTTATATCTCAGGATTTTAATAACAGGAGGAATTCATTTACCATGGTCAATATACATAAACGTCAAATGAATAAGGAATGGAAAAGAAGAGCAGGAAGACCCATCATTGCAGGCATTACTGCTGGAATGCTGATGGTTCACTGCGTTATCGGCGTGTTGCCATCGCAGGCACATGCTGAAGCATCGGATGTATCCATCCGTAACTGGTATTCGTATCAACGAATCACTGTACCTGAACTGAAACCTTCTTGGACATCGAAAGTAGATAACTATCTGAATATGAACGAGACGTATGTTGGAGTTAATGCCATCGCAGAAGAAGGAAAAGTATTCACGTTTGCTGGATCGAAGCTGATTGCACTTGATGCGACAACAGGTAAACGGCTGTGGACTTACGACAAAGACCTGACTCCTTATATTACCTATCAAAGCGGGATTCTCTATGGACTGACCATTGATCACAAGCCATATGCCTTGAATGCGAAGACAGGCAAAGCAAAATGGCAGTCAGGCACATCCACCTGGATTGATACGTATAACCGTACGGAAGCTCTGATTCCAACGGTGGATACCCTCTACGTGATTAAGGGGAGTACAACGTTTGCACTGGATATCCAGTCAGGCAAACTGCGCTGGGAAGCAGATGAACCATTAGGTGAAGGTAATGGTACTGAGTATCTGAGAGAATCTAATGGTGTGGTGCTGAGAACCTTTTTTGTCCAAGGGGCACTTACATCCTTACAGCTTAATGCATATGACAAGAAAACGGGCAAGAAGCTATGGGGTCATTTTGGTCAGGGCGAAGCTATTCAGATCAAAGACGGTCTTGTATACTCAGCGGACTACTATTCTTCGATTTTGGAAAATGACGAGTCTTCACCAGAACGCAAATGGAAAGTGAATGTGTACAATCTGAAGACCGGTGTGTTAAAAGGAAGTCAGGAGTATAAGTGGACCATGCCGGGGGATCCACCGTATGTGAATGGGTATGGAGGGATATTTTCCAATAAAGACAAACTATATATTCTACAAGGGGATAAGATAGCGGAGTATTCGTTGACCTCAACCAAGCCGGGTCCAACGCCACTTCGAACTTTTCAGCGCCCTTATGGAGAAAATATGGTGTGGCTTGGCATTACACAGGAAAGGTTGATCTTCAAAAACGACACGGGAGAACTTACAGGCATCAAGCTGGCTAATGGTCAGGAGGTTCAGTGGCATGGTGATGCCCCGGTTTCTCAGATTGATGTTTACGGCAAAGGAATGTATCGAGCGCAACGTAACGGCACCCTGCTTGCCCTCAACATGATGACGGGTCAGCCAGCTTTTCGAGTCGCTACCGGGGGAGATCTGCACAACACGACATTGAAGACAAATGGAATGATCATCATCCAAGCCGAAGGCAAACTTCTCGGCGTTAAGCTGCCAGCATCGCTGAAATAAGTGATTTAGAATGAAAAATATGTGAGAAGACTGGATTACGGCATAGCTTGCTCATAATCCGGTCTTTTTTTATTTTTGCGCATAAAACACTGCAAAGTCCAAGTATTTGTACATGCAATCTGCCACGCTAAACCCAGCTTCCTCCAACCACACCAATTGATCCTCCAGCATGGCATTGATATCCACCTTGCGTCTTTCGATCGATGCCGAGGTGGCTTCCTCAGACAAACCACTTTGATGAATCGCTTCTAACCAGCACTGGTGGTAATAGGAGTCCGTATCGGGGGTTCTTCCCTGAACTTGATCTGCGTTGATGAAGCATCCACCTGGTTCTAACAACTTGTGTACAGAGTCAAACACCTTTTTCTTGTCAGCGTGGGTCAGATGGTGAATAGACAGGGAGGAGATAATCATATCGTAGGAACTGGTGAAATCGTACTTGGAGTAATCCCCGACCACATACTGCACTTGTGTAGCATCAGCAAATCTTCGACGTGCTCCTTCGAGCATTTGATCACTAATATCGATCAGGGTTAATCGCGCGTTGGGATACTTTTGCAGGACCAATCCGGAGAGCAGTCCCGTTCCTGCACCCAGATCAAGAATACGTGGAGAATCGAGCGGGCTTTCCATTAGATCCAGAGCCATTCCATAAAAATCATCAAAACAAGGGATAAGCTGCTTTCGCTGCACATCATAATCTTGGGCTACCTTATCAAACAGCTGCTTTACTGAGAATTCCATGTGCTCATCACTCCTTAGGTTTTCTCCATATTTTACAAACTGGAAGGGATCAAGGGAAATACTGATTATGGATAAACTCATAGGTTGGACCTATGGATTCCGAGTCTCAGCCATGGGTAATAACATGTAAGCACAGAATATAGACAGGGGGAATGAACCTGATGTTTCAACCACGTTTTATTATGATGAGTATCTCCTTAATCGTTATAGTTCTAACACTTGCAGCTTGCTCTGGTAGTAATGAACCTTTGCCTAGCCCTCAACCATCAATGCCAGTAGGTGAACCTGCTCCAGCACCTTCAACAGAAAATGAACAACCATCTGAAACAGAAGAAGCAAATGAAACGGAGCGTCCACTGACCGCAAGTTTTGAAATGTTGACCGCAGATGGCAATCAATCACTAGAGGCGACCTTGCAACAAGGAGAAGGATTTTCCTTGTACGTATTCGAGAAATTCACATTTGATGCTGCTCAAGGCCGTCTGTCACTGACTAGTAACGCTGACTATTATGTGGATATTGAACCACTGCCTTCGGATTATAATCTGGCAGAACTGGAGACAGCAGGTAAAGAAGAATTAGTAAAAGCCGGTAAGGTATCTGATTATAGTGGAGAACTGGTAGAACACCCGCTTGGTCATGCCAAGCTTTATCTTCAGGCCTCTGGTGAAGAAGGCATTAGCGATTATATGGTCTGGAAATCAGAAGAAGAGGAAGCATTTCTATTCCGTCTTCATAATCCAAAAGGAGAAGAGGCCTCTGATTTCGCCAGTCCGGTCCTTGTTTCGTTATCCACCGTTCAGGGTGATTCGTAACGTGGATGACTATAATCATTTCAACGAAAGTCGCCAACTGGCGGCTTTTTTACGTTTACAGATTGTACGGAGAAGTTGCAGGTGATGTATTCACTTCCATTTGACTTAGAGTACGCTCTAGGGTGTAGACTTTGAAGAAGTAGAAATATTACTAAGGAGATGAACAGAATGACACAGGAAAATAATACTAGAACTTTACAACATAAAATGGACTCTGGCTTCAACCATAATAGTACAGCGGAGGATGTATTGAGGGAACTGGACTTGTCAGGACAGCTTGCTATTGTAACGGGTGGATATTCCGGCCTGGGGTTGGAGACGACACGTGCGCTTGTGAAAGCGGGAGCCCGTGTAGTGGTGACTGCGCGTCGTCCAGCGGTTGCGAAGGAAGCACTTTCGGGTCTGGAAGGTGTTGAAATAGATGAATTGGACCTTGCTGATTTATCCAGCGTTCGTGCTTTTGCCGAGCGGTTTCTGGCGAGTGATCGGAACATTGACATGCTGATTCTTAATGCGGGCATCATGGCTTGCCCGGAGACGCGGGTTGGTCCTGGCTGGGAAGCTCAATTTGCAACCAATCATCTGGGCCACTTTGCCCTGACTAATCTGTTATGGCCTGCACTCGCAAGTCAGGGGGGAGCACGTGTTGTTTCCTTGGCATCAGCGGGACATCATTTCTCACCGATTCGTTGGGATGACATCCAATTTGAACATGGCTATGAGAAATTCCCTGCATATGGACAGTCCAAAACAGCAACAATTTTATTCAGCGTTGAGCTGGATCGTCGAGGTGCAGAGCACGGCGTACGGGCTTTCTCAGTTCATCCAGGCGGAATTATGACACCACTACAGCGTCATATGCCAAAAGAGGAAATGATTGCTCTGGGCTGGATTGATGAATCTGGACAAGTGGCCAACCCTGCGTTCAAAACACCTGAGCAGGGGGCAGCGACGCAAGTCTGGGCAGCAACTTCTCCTCAACTTGAGGGAAAAGGCGGTGTCTACTGTGAGGATTGTGACATCAGTGAAATGGCTCCAGAGGATGGAGGTTTCTATGGGGTCAAGAAGTATGCCATCGACCCTGAGCAAGCTATTCGTTTATGGGAGCTATCAGCCAAGCTGACTCAAACAGACATAGAACTCTCATAATCATAATCATGTAGTTGTGGCAACAGAGCAACAGCTCGCTTCCATGCAGGAACTCACGAAAAGTTCAAAATCTAAAGAGAATGTGATTAATTATAATGAAAACAACATAATTTCAAACAAAATCTCCTATTTAGCATATAATAAAGAAGGAGCATCTCATTTTCGCGATGGTGCAATCATTTCTTTATGAATTCAGGGAGAGAAAATCATGAATATTTTTGAGCATCAGATACCTTTGGAAAAAGTGAAATTCAATGAACCACTAAAAAATCACACGTTTATTAAAATAGGTGGCAACGCAGATATTCTCATCCATCCAACAACGATAGACGAAATCACTAAAATCGTGGAAATTGCCAACTTACATCAGTTACCTCTGACGGTCATTGGAAAAGGCTCAAACGTCATTATTAAAGACGGGGGCATCCGGGGAGTAACGATTTCTCTTAGCCACTTCGATCAAATTAAAGTGAATGAGGACAGCATGATTGCGCAAAGCGGCGTAGATATCATTGATGTATCCAGACTTGCTTTGGAGCATAGCTTGACCGGTTTGGAGTTTGCTTGTGGTATTCCCGGCAGCACGGGGGGCGCACTTTACATGAATGCGGGTGCTTATGGCGGTCAGATCGCCGATGTTGTTGAACGTGCGACTGTGATCACCAAAGACGGCGCAGTGTTGGAAATCCCGCGAGAAGAGATGAAGTTTGGTTATCGAAATAGTCTCTTCAAGATGGATCACTATATCATACTGGAGGCCGAATTCGGGCTCAAAAAAGGAAACAAGGAAGATATTGCAAGCAAAAGGAAGGAATTAACGTTCCTGAGAGAATCCAAGCAGCCGCTTGAATTCCCCTCTTGTGGAAGTGTATTTAAACGACCCGAGGGACATTTTGCCGGTAAACTGATCCAGGATTGTAACTTGCAGGGCACTCGCATCGGAGGCGCTGAAATCTCCATGAAGCATGCAGGTTTTATCGTAAATGTGGATCACGCTACTGCCCAGGATTATATGGATCTGATCCAATTTATTCAGAAGAAAGTATATGATACGTTCCAAGTTGAATTGGAAACCGAAGTAATCTTTCTGGGAGAATAGGTTCGATGAATGACTTGAAAGGTCGCCAATGGCGGCCTTTTTTGATTGTCCGAATTATACTTAAACAAGAACTAATATGCTAATAATGGTAATATCAGAGTGATTGTATTTAATATTTCATCGTTATCATAAGGAGTGTACATGGAGATAATCAAGCGTAACAGGAGAATTTTGCTAATCACTGCAATGGTAATTTTACTATCGCCCCTGTCAATCTTGGCATATATGTATATGAATGAACGAGCTGGCGGGCTAGCCGATCAACGGATATCCAAAGTTTGGGGATTGAATGAACCTATACATATTCCTATAGCGAACAGTCCTCAAGGGGCCGTTCAAGAATTTAGAGGTGAATCTTATACCTCCCAATTCATTCATCAGGAGGCTGTGGACGGGGGCATGATTTTGTTTACACAAAAAAAGGGTCGGGAAAATAACAGTAATCTTCAGATGGAGTATAGCCGCAAGAACATTTTCGGATGGAAATGGGTATGGGGTGGAGGATATTCCATTAATGAATCAGTTGAATCCAAGTTTGCGTTGAATTATATGAGCATACCGAAATTGGAAAAAGTCTCGGCCCCGTTTCCGATGTTATTTGGTGACATCATAGACTCCACTATCAAACGTGTAACTGTTGAAATCAAGCACAATGGAAATCCCGCCACTTTCAATGCGAAGCTGGTTGAGGCAGGTGAGAACCAACAAACCTGGTACGCATTCCTGCCTTCATCAGCGACTACTCCTTATACAATCAAAGCATATGATGAAAAGGAGAACCTCTTAATCAATAAAGACATTGAAGAGGCAGATGACTTTGGCTCATTATTTGTTGAATAATCTCAAATAGAACCACGCAAAAAACAGCGGCATTCGAAGACTTTAAGTACGAGTCTAAGATTGCTGCTGTTTTACGGTTAGAGAATAAATAGTTACCTGGACATTGAATCATCTGCGGTTCGATTGGCCTTCACATATTTGAGCTGCGCAACGATGATGACACTGATGATGACCAGCAGGAACCACGAACTAATTTTGCTAAAGCTAACCAGTTGCCAGGCATCATGCTGATCAGGGTATTTCCAGGCATTGAAAAATGTAGCGATGTTCTCAGCAGTCCAAATGAAGAAACCAACGATGATAAAAGCAAGCGATAAGGGCATTCGATAGGTCGTTGCTCGTACCCGGTAAATAATCCAGGTTTTCCAGAAGACAATAAATACAAGCGCCGTCAGCCACCAGCGAAAATCGGGCATAAAATGATGAGTGAAAAAGTTAATATAGATGGCTGCTCCGAGCAGCATCGAAGGTGCAAAACCAGGCCATCCGGTCATGTCCATTCGCAGTCTTCGCCACACCTGACACATAAAACTGGCTACACTTGCATACATGAATCCGCTATAAAGAGGGACACCCAGGATTTTGCTGTATGCTTGCTCAGGGTATGACCATGATCCCATCCATACTTTATAGATTTCTAGCACCAGGCCAATAATGTGAAATACACAGATGACCTTGATTTCATCCTTGGTTTCCAAGCCGCTTCGATACATCAGGTACTGCACAGCAAGCAATACGAGCAGAATGGCATCATATCGATGAAGGAAAGGAATAGGAATTACGCTGGACAGTGCCAGTGTTCCAAAGATCGCTACGGGAAATATGCAGCTCATGGCCTGATGATAGCCAAAATGAAGTAGTTGTATTAGAGATTTCAAGTCGAGTTAAACTCCTTTCCAAACATGTTGGAGCAAGATTCATTTAAAATTTAAGGTTCTTCATCACGGGCGTTTTTGCCTACACTTCATAATATAGATATGATCCATGAATAAAAAGAGAAAAAACCACGCAAATCTGTTCTTGTTTTCAAACTGGAATCATCATGAGAGGGCTCTATGTGAGGTCGACAGGGTCACTCCATGTATATTCTCTTGTGTGGTTATGTTAAAATGAAGTTCGTACAATTACATTAGACAAGGAGGCCGCTATGCAACCGATTAAACCTCAAGACATTCAGCTCCGGATCAATAATCTTGCTGATCAGGACTTATACGTACATCTAGAACTTACGTCAGGTGCTTACGCACAACACATGGACAGTACAAAACATCCAGCATCGGCATTCATTACTAATGCGGCCATACGATATACGCAGGGGTCCATTTCAGGTACAGGTCCATACCGTGTTGGTCTGAAAACAACGCAGGGATGGCTTTACGCCGAAGGACTTACACATATTGATGAGCAGGAACAAGAAAGACTGATTCTCGCCGGTCACGACAGCCAAGGTAAACTAGTTGTGGCGTTACAATTAAGCCGAGAGATGTTCTGATGAAAGCGGAGGATTGAATAACCATGAATACTACACACAACGAGCATGAGCGCATCTTGGTGGTATATCCACATCCAGATGATGAAGCTTTCTCTGTATCGGGAACGTTAGCCAAATACATAGATGGCGGTGCCCATGTAACCTATGCTTGTCTAACACTTGGCGAGATGGGGCGCAATATGGGGATTCCTCCATTTGCCAACCGAGTGACGTTGCCTGGCATCCGTAAACAGGAACTCATCGAAGCTTCTGAAGCGATTGGTATTCAGGACCTGAGAATGCTGGGTTTCCACGATAAAATGCTGGAGTTCGAAGATCCACAGTTACTGGAAGACACCATCATGTCGCTACTTAAAGAGTTGAACCCTACGCTGGTCATAACGTTCTATCCGGGGTACAGTGTTCATCCCGATCATGATGCAACGGGAGCCGCTGTTATACGTACAATCACTAAACTTCCTGTGGATGAACGTCCGATTGTTCATTGCGTTGCGTTCGCTAATAATCAGGAACAGTACATTGGCAAACCGGATGTATTTGTTGATGTATCCGAATTTTTGGATCGAAAAATGGCGTCCATTCGTGCCCACCGTTCACAATTCCAGGCAGCAGAGCTTGTAGGAAATCGTGAGCTGAATAATGAAGAAATCAAGAAACGTTTTGGCAGAGAAACATTTTGGACCTATCCATTTGAATAATATATTACTTAGAAGTCGCCTATATGGCGGCTTTTTTTGATTCACATCACAATATCGACACAAAAATGGAGCGTCTATAGCCTAATTGAGCTATATGGAATAAATATCATTTTAAGTACACTATGATCAGGATTGTGATAACGCTTCATTTATTACGTTGCTTCAATGGATGAGGAACATGGAGAGTTGATTTTAAGTGGAGTGGAGGGATGGTGTGTACAACCAACGTATATTTTGGATTAACGTAAGAGCCGTTGAATACATTGCCACAGCAATAAGCAACTGTAACAAGAAGCCGGAATTGCGCGGTTTGAATCATGAGTAGTCTTTGGGCAGGCTTGGGTACATTCAACAGTTGTAAGAAGAGTCGGGTTACGGGTTTAATTTTTCTAATCGGAATGATGATGCTCCTGCTATCCCTTCCACACGGTGCAGTCATTGCCTCCTCCGGACATCGTGAGCTCATTCCCCTTCAGCCTATGATTGACCGTTCTGCACCTGGAGAAGTCATTGAACTTGCATCAGGTCGTTATTCTGGACCCGTGACGATTGACAAAAACATCACCATTCAAGGTGATCCTACGGTCATAGTTGTTAATGCGGAAGCCACCTCTACGATAATGATTCACTCGGATGGGGTGAAATTGAGCGGTTTTACAATTGAACATGATACGAATGAACAGACTGCAGCGATTCAGGTTGAAGGGAAAAACAGTGAAATCACGGATCTGCATATTCAGACCCAGGGGTATGGGATGATCATCCGGAATTCGAGTCAGGCAACGATTAAGCGGAACAACATTACGTGGGCCGGGTCTGATTCTGCTTCCAGTGGCCAGAAGGGCAATGGCATTGATCTGTACAACTCCCATGATAGCTTCATTGAAGCCAATGAGATCACCGGCATGAGGGATGGAATCTATCTGGAGAACAGTCGCAAGTCTATCGTGCAAAATAACAGGCTGTTACATACGAGGTATGGCATCCATTGCATGTATATTGACGGCTCTTCTGTCATGGATAATACCGGAGAAGAGAACATGACAGGTGCCATGATCATGGGCGTCAAGAATACGGTTATATCGGGCAATTCTTTTCGCAAACAGAGTACTAATGTTCACTCCCAAGGGATTTTATTGTATGACGTACATCAATCCTCTGTTCACAACAATGTAGTGGAAGGTAATCGTGTTGGGATGAATATTGCAGAATCCTCAGGCAATGAGATACATGACAATGCGGTGCTTCGGAATTTTGTTGGCATACAGCTTGTTCTGGCAGAAGCTAATGAGTTTACACGTAACCAATTGGTGTCTAATGTCATTGAAGCTTCGGCGCTGGATAGCCCGAATAATGTCCTGATGGAGAACTACTGGGACTCCTTTCAGGGGCTCGATCTGAATCGGGATGGGATCAGTGAAATATCCTATGCCATCAATCCTTTTTATGAGCAACTGGTCAGTCGAAATTCAGCGTATCAGCTCTTTTTCCAATCACCGGGTATGGTCTTTCTGAGTGAGTTGTTTACAGAAGGCAGAGAACAATGGACTACCGACAAATCTCCACGAATGAGCATGGATACGGAATCTGATCTGCACATGTCAGTGGAAAGGGCAGCAGGTTCCAAGATGGTGTGGATGTTCGGGTTAGTTCTGTTGAGTATGGCAACTTTTATAATCATCTATATGGGGGTATTACGAAAATGAACAAAAGTTTGAACAGAAGATGGTCCATGGTGATGGTACTTATGTTTGGCATGGTGCTGTTAACCGCTTGCGGAACAAAATACGCGGCATTGCCGATCAATGAAGACGTGGATATCTGTGCGATCTGTAAAATGCAGGTGAAGGACGATGCATATGCAACACAGCTCACTACGAAAGACGGCCAAAATTACAAGTTCGATGATATCGGCTGCATGAACCAGTGGAAAACAGAAAATGGCACAGATAACATCGGCATGGACTATGTACGTGATTACAATGACAAGGAATGGATTGAATACAGCAAAGCCACGTATGTATACGACGCTTCATTGCGTACACCTATGGCCTATGGAATTCTTAACTTTAAGGACAAGCCCTCGGCTGAAGCTTTCATTGCAGAGCAAGGTGTAGGAACCATTATGACCGCTGAGGATCTTGCCTCCCATGACTGGAAACAGAACACAGAGAATATGGACATGATGGGTGAACATGGGCATGATGAGCACGGACATGGTGAAGAAGGAGACGGTAATGAGATGCATCAGGAAGGTGAGATGAAAGAAGAGTCAGGCCACTAAGTATGACAATAGAAAATGGTGATCAATGATGTCAGATATGATACAGATTGCAAGACGAGAAGTGAAAATGGGATTTCGCAATCCTTGGGCGTATTCGTTTCTGATCCTTTTTTGCACCTTTAGCTTAAGCTTGTTACTTCTGAATTCGCAGAATCTGGTTGAAGGATATTCGGGCACAACAGGTTCGATGTTGAATCTCATTCTTTACCTCTTACCATTAATGACGCTGTTCCTCGGTTCCTTCTCACTAACATCCGAAAAGGAAGACGGTAGCTGGCAACTGCTGTCCACGTATCCCATCGGCACGATGTCTTTTATTGTGGGGAAGTATCTTGGGCTGTCGATTGTTTTAATTACCATTGTTGCGTTTGGATACGGCCTGATGGGGGTCATTAGCGGAGTGATTGGGAATCCACTGGATGTCATGACATATCTTCTTTTTCTGGCATTCTCGTGTGGACTGGTGTTGTTATTCCTGACGTTGGCGCTATTTATCGGTTCGTTGTCGCGCAATCGGTGGCAGGCGTTAACCATATCCGTGACCGTATGGTTCTTCGCTGTCATTGGATGGCCGACGTTATTGCTCTCTGTGCTGGGACTGATGCCTTATCTATGGGTGAAACCTCTGCTGGTTATGCTAACACTCATCAATCCGGCCGAGCTGGTGCGATTGTTTGTAGTCATCAAACTGGGAGGTGGCTCCATTCTTGGACCAGAATATTATCGATGGGTGGAGTGGGTGCAGCAACCAAATGGCAGTTGGATCTTCATCGGGATATGCCTATTCTGGATTGCTTTCTCTGTCCTGGCGGTATATGCGATCTGGGAGAGGGGGCGTTCTCATGGATAAAGTGGGACTCGAAGTGATGGGATTGTGCAAATCCATTAAAAAGCAACCAATTGTTGAGGATATCTCCTTTCGCATTACTTCAGGCCAAGTGCTTGCCCTCTGTGGAGGGAATGGTGCAGGAAAGAGCACGGTGCTGCGTATGATCGCAGGAATTCTTCGGCCTACCTCCGGTGAGGTTGCAGTGAACAATGTACGATGGTTGAAGGAGCGCAAGCGTTATTCAGAGCAGATTGGATATATGCCGGACGATTATCAATTTAATCAAGGACTGAGTGCGGAGGAAATGCTTCTGTTCTGGGCTTCTCTGAGGAAAGTTCCCAAGGAGAGAGTACAGGAAGTACTGACCATGGTAGGTTTGGAGGATCAAAAGAAAAACCGGGTTACGACCTTCTCCAAAGGCATGCGCCAACGTGTGTTATTCGCCCAGGCTGTGCTGTCGAAACCTCCACTGCTCATCATGGATGAGCCAACGAATGGACTGGACCCATTCTGGATGCAGGAATTAACTCAGCTGCTCAAGGGCATCAAACAGGAAGGCCACATGGTCGTGTTCTCGACCCATCAGCTGGAGATCGCAGACGACATTGCGGATCAGGTGATATTCATGAACCATGGACGTAATGTTGGAGAGGGCTCTACTCACGACTTTTGTGATCAATTCGGTTCGCTCCATGCAGCATTTCATCAAAGTCTTGGCTTAAAGTGAAGGTGAGTTTATTGCAGAAAAAGAGTTTTAAAAGCAGACGTACACTTACAATTTTGATTGGTGTGATCGCATTGTTAGCAGGTATATGGGCCATTTTCGAAAATGTATCGACACCCGAGTCTGGGCGTGGCAATACTATTCAAGCAGGTGCAAAAGCCCCTGAGTTCACAGCGGTTAATTCAGCAGGCGAACAGGTCAGCCTGTCCGATTATCGGGGCAAAGCCGTGATGATTAACTTTTGGGCTTCATGGTGCACACCTTGTGTACGGGAGATGCCGCTCGTTCACCAGATTGCTCAGGACTATCAGAATGACGTGGAAACCCTGTTTGTTAACGTGGGGGAATCGAAGGGCACGATTCGTGAGTTTATGGATAAGCAGGCGTTTGATTTTCCGGTGATCATAGACGTGACGGGCAACATATCAGGTATGTATCGGATTACAGGTTTGCCCGCAACAATGGTCATTGATAGGGATGGGGAGTTCCGTCACATACTGCTCGGTGAACTGACCGAAGATATACCATTGCAGCAATGGCTGGAAGAGAGTATCTAGTCGTAAGCGTTGGGTGGTGGTGAGAAAAGGGATAGGAACGCCAAAGATCGCCATGTTACAAGTGAAATGAATGTACGTTAAAAGTAACTACAAAAAGTAGCCATATAAAAAGCCGGACACCCATTTAACGAAGGGGTGTCCGGCTTTACTTTTGAAGTTATGCTGCTTCGCAGCCGATTACAATACAGCAGCTGAAGCGTGATTGTTACGAGCGATTCTGGTTGCGTCAACCATGTTACGCAGAGAAGCTACCGTTTCTTCTTGTCCACGGGTTTTTAATCCGCAGTCCGGGTTAATCCAGAACAGCTTCGGATCAAGAACACGCAGAGCGCGTTCAATCATGCTGCCCATTTCATCCACACTTGGAACCCGTGGACTATGGATATCATATACGCCAAGACCGATACCGAGCTCATACGTATTTTCTTCGAAGCTATGAATCAGTTCACCGTGACTACGGGATGTCTCAATGGAGATAACATCCGCATCCATAGCTTCAATGGAATCAATCATGTCATGGAATTCGCAATAGCACATATGCGTATGGATTTGAGTCGTTTCATGCACCGTGCACGTGGAGATACGGAACGCTTTGACTGCCCAAGCCAGGTAATCAGCTTGTTCATTTTCCTTCAGCGGAAGCCCTTCACGAACAGCCGGCTCGTCAACCTGGATCATACCAATGCCTGCTTGTTCAAGTGCTTCGACTTCCTGTCTCAACGCATACGCCAATTGATAGGCAATCTGCTCACGAGCAATGTCTTCGCGTACGAATGACCAGTTCATGATGGTAATCGGGCCAGTCAGCATGCCTTTGACAGGACGCTCTGTCTGCGATTGGGCATATTTCGTTTCTTCCACTGTCATTTCACCCGTAAATGCAACATCACCGAAGATAATAGGTGGCTTCACGCAACGTGAACCATATGATTGTACCCATCCAAACTGTGTAAAGGCAAAGCCGGCCAGTTTCTCGCCAAAGAATTCAACCATGTCGGTACGCTCAAACTCACCATGTACCAGTACGTCAATTCCGATCTCTTCTTGAATCTTGATCCAGATATCAATCTGATCCCGGATGAAGGCAGCATACTGTTCGTTGTTCAACTCACCCTTACGCCACAACTGACGTGCTTTTCTGACTTCAGCAGATTGTGGGAAACTACCAATCGTTGTTGTCGGAAAGAGTGGCAATTGCCATTTGACCTGTTGGGCTTTATGACGTTCTGCAAAAGGACGGGAGCGCTCTGGCTGTTGAACACTGATAGAAGCAACGGCTTTCTGTACAGCGGTACGGTTTCGATCTTCGGATTGCTGAAGCGCTTGAAGGGTAAGCTCTGCTTCGTCTATTTTGGCGGTAATCTCTGCACTTGGTGAAGATAAGGCTGTAGTCAAAAGAACAATCTCATCCAGCTTTTCATCTGCAAATGCAAGTGCATTTTTCAGTTCAGATGAAAGTTTTGCCTCACGGTCTGTGGTTACTGGCACATGCAGCAGGCTGCAAGATGATTGCACGATGATACGTTCAGGTGTCACGAACTCAGTTAATTCATTCAGCAAATTCAGTTTTGTCTGAAGGGAAGCTTTCCAGATCCCACGTCCATCAATAATACCTGCACCGAGCACTTTGTCTGCCGGGAAACCGGATGTCCGAATAGATTGTGTGTTACCAGAGAGTCCGTGTACAAAATCAAGTCCTACACCTTGAACTGGCAGTGCAACAATGTCGTTGTAGTTTTCAACAGATTCAAAGTACGTTTGCAGCATGATATTCAGGCCTGGAACGGCTGCTGCAAATGTTTCATATATTTTATTCAGACGCTGTACGTCTTCATCGCTTAATTTGGTTACCAGAATAGGTTCGTCGACCTGCACCCACTGAACGCCTTCGCTCGCAAGTTCTTGAAGCAATTGAGTGTAAAGTGGAAGCAAGCGGTCCAACCAAGCGTCTGTCTCGGATTTATCATAGCCTTTGGAGAGCTTCAGGAAGGTTAACGGTCCAACGATAACCGGCTTGCCTTCAATGCCGAGTTTTTCTTTTGCTTCACGATAAGCGAGAAGTGGTTTGTTCTCCGTCAGAGTTGGGGAAGCCCCGTCCAGTTCAGGTACAATGTAGTGATAGTTCGTGTTGAACCATTTTGTCATTTCACTTGCTGCGGCATCTTTCGTTCCTCGTGCAATGCCATAATATACGGACAATGGAACGGAACCACCATCATAAGCAAATCGTTTAGGAATAATCCCAAACATCACGGCCGTATCCAAGATATGATCATAATAGCTAAAGTCATTAACTGGAATGATGTCGATTCCTTTTGCTTGTTGCTTGCGCAAATGATTGATACGAATCTCCTGCAAACGTGCGTGAAATTCTGATTCCTCCAGCTTACCTGCCCAGAACGCTTCCAACGCTTTCTTCCATTCCCGATCAGCACCAATACGCGGATATCCCAATACACTACTTTTTGTCATCGTTTAAAACCCCTCTGCTTTTATGTTACACAAAATTTATCACAGATCCGGAGTTATAATGTAATTCCATTAAATTATACCTAGTTATAGCCTGAGGCTATATCCAAAGGTGTGTGCTATATAAGTTGAACTAACGAGTATTTACACTTGCCACTCCGATGACAGAATAACCTTCCAACTCAGCTAAGGATAAATACTAGATCATAATCATATTTTGTATGCTTTTGCATTCACTCGGAATAATAGAAATTAAAAAAGGTTGATGAGTATGGTAATTCAGAAACGTCTTTTTCACTTTATAATTGCAACAACATTAATGATAAATAGTATTTCCCTATACACAGATGTTACATATGCAGATCCTGAGAGCGAACAGGAAGAAAACTATAAGCCATTAGCACTTACGATGCTCAACCCATACATTTACCATGAGATTACCAACTATTATCAGGCAAATCATATGCCGGTCCCTAGCTATGGGCTATATGATATCCATGTATTGGAACTTAAAAGGCGCACAAAAGGTGGTTATAATTTTCGAACGGTTCTGGAAGTCAGAACGTTTTACGGTCCACATAACCCGCCATATGGGAAAGAGATTATTACGTTTGAAATAGACCCCACTAATGTTACAATGGTGAGCTATGTTCATACGAATGATTGAAAGGAAGGCGGTACGCATGAATCTGTATCATATCCAGTCCACCGTGCACGGAATCAACAGGGTAACATCCTTTTTGGAAGACAATTATATTGGTATTGCTTGGTCAGGTACAGGGGATCTAGAGCAAACGCCTCCGGAGCTATGGAAGGAACAGTTGGTTCAACACTATCCCTTGGATGAAGCAGAATTGGCGAGCACACTCGCGACACTACATATGTTTGGTAACCTCATGCAGGATGGAGATTATGTATTAATTAGCGATGATGAATGGACGTATGTTGGGGATATCGGGGATTATTATTACGACGATTCCGCTGGCACAGAAAACGACTTGATCTGTCACCGTCGGGGAGTTACATGGTTGGGTCGTATTCCTCTCGCTGAGCTGAATGACAGAGTGCAGGCACTGCAAAATGATTCAGCCATCCTTGCGAAATTTGAGTATCCTATATCACAAGCACAGCTGGATCGAGGTCTTGCAGTCAGCATAACAGCCGAAGCAACGAACTCTCTCTCAACAGGGGTAGATGAAGCCACGATTCAAACAGCTCTTAATGTGCTGAGAGAAGCGTTACACAGTGAAGAAGAAGAGCTGCGAATTCGTGCGGCTGAAGCCATTTTACAGTATGCCAAACCATAAACCCTTAACTATATAAATTGAACTAAACATTTACACAAAACGGAGAGGACAGAAATAACCTGAAGAAGGGGAGCGTTCGCCTACAAGCTTTCTGCAAGAAAGCTACATCGGAAGCATACTATTCGTTAGTTCATTCTATATAGCCCTGAGATCTGTTCATTCACATTCCCATGACTTAGTCCTCCGTGATAACAAACCACAGATGAAATGTCGAGTTCGATATACTTTTTCAAAGAGAATCGAGCTGTCTCTGTATCCAGCGTAGTAGGTTCATGAATGCCTCCAAGCATGCCGTCTACACTGTACATTGAATCTCCGGCGATGAGCGTCTTGCTGTCCATCAAATATAGACTGATATGACCTGGCGTATGACCAGGTGTATGAATAACGCGAATTCCACCGCAAAACGGCAGTTCCTGACCATCAGTAACCGTTTCATCTACTTTTCCCATTGGAGGATGTTCAAGGTGACCATCTTTGAGAAGAGGGAGTTGCCCCTCAATATATGGTTTATCCAGCTCATGCGCATATATCTTGACTTGTGAGCCACACTCCTGCAAAATCTCGGGAAGACACCCGATATGGTCCATATCCTGATGCGTCAAAATCACTGCTTTAAGTTGGCTGATCGGCACACCAATCTTTTCGAGTGCGATACACAAATCGTCATATTGTCCAGGGAATCCGGTATCAATTAACACAACCATTTCTTCATCCCATATCAGCACAGGGTGAATTATATTCCCCTCAAAATCAAGCTGAAGCATCGTTATTCCCTTTGAAATTTCCATAATATCAGACCTCCGAGAGTTGAAATTCATATACATCGTTGCTCGTTATATTTCTTATGTAAACGAATAAAGACTGCAAAAAGATACGTTCGGTTGCTTATAGAAATATTCAATGAATGGGGGAATTGACGCTTGGTGTTGGGAATGATAATTTAGATATATCATTTAAACCAATAAGTCCAATAAGATAAAGGGGGTATGTGGGATGACACATATCGTGCATGCAGCAGCTGAAGATATTCGGAGCGAGGATTCGCTACTATTGATCAAGGAACTGAGTGAAGAACTCGGTTTGTTATATGGTGGTGATGGAACTGCAGGATTTCAACTGTCAGACGTTGAGGTGCCCCGTGCGGCTTTTATCGTTGCCAGGATCGACGGGTATCCGGTTGGTTGCGGAGCACTTAGACCCCTTGATGAAACATCTGTAGAAGTTAAACGCATGTATACACGCAATGGTTACCGCCGTAAGGGGATTGCCCAGGCTATATTGGCCGAGGCAGAGCGTCTTGCGAACGAACTTGGTTATACCAATCTGAAACTGCAAACAGGTCCCTTGCAACCAGAAGCTGCAGCGCTGTATGAGCGTGTAGGGTATTATCGAATTCCTGTTTTCAGTGGCAATTGGGACAGAGTGTTGGCCTATCAGAAAGATCTGGTACACGAAAAAGTATAATTCTACGAATCACAGCTTTTATTTGCTGAACGGACAGAGGAACACAAGATAAAAGTAAAAAAGTCGCCGATTGGCGACTTTTTGCATTTTAACATACTCCATTTACTCCAATTATCTCATCTGAAAATATAGACAAAAGCGTTCAATCCGTTGCGCTATTATTGATCGAAGGTTCTTGATGTTGGACACCCCATTCGCATAGTCCTTCCAAAACGGGCAATAACGTTTCAGCTTTGGCTGTCAGACGGTACTCGACTTTAGGAGGGACTTGGGGATACTCTTTCCGTTCGACCATACCATCTGCTTCTAATTCTTTGAGTTGTGAACTCAGCGTTTTATACGTGATAGCGCCGATCTGTCTTTTTAGTTCATTGAAACGGACAGGTGGGTTTTCTGCCAGAAGATACAAAATCACCATTTTCCATTTGCCACCAATAACAGACAACGTATATCCAAAAGGGGTATCTTGAATGTTTTTAACTTTACCGTGGTATTCAGCCATACTCATCATTTACACTATCCTTCCGGGTAGTACCTATCATAAAAGACCGTACTATTTATTTGTTTGGGCTCAGTTTATACTAACCTTACTTTGAAGTAAAGGAGATTTACGATGACTCAAAAAACAATACGTCTGCTTATGCCACAATGGCAAGGTGGAGATAATCCAAACTACTCATTTGGAGCGGAGTTGCTTGCATGGCTTGCACCTGACAATGATCAACCTCTCATTCATGTTCCTGTTGAGGCTTATGATGGAACATCTCTGGTAAGCGAGAACGGGATAAAAGGTAGAACACAGCTACTTCATCAATTGCAGGTTGCCCAGCATATTATTCAAGCTCACCAGCCCGATCGCATTGTCATGTTTGGCGGTGACTGTTTGGTTGAACAAGCCCCGTTTGCTTATTTAAATGAACGATATGGCGGAGAACTTGGTTTGATATGGATTGATGCACATGGTGATCTGGTTAGATACGAGGGCTATGACAAAGGTCATACTTTACCGCTTGGGAACCTTCTTGGGGAAGGCGATCCGGAGTTTGCCAAACATGTGAGTGTCCCTTTGAAGCCCGAACATGTCTTCATGGCCGGGTTGACAACCCCTACGGAACAGGAAACCGAAGTGATTCAAAGATTGGGTATCCGAACGGCTGGAACTGAAGAATTAACCCATGGCATGGATTCGATTAAGAAGTGGATTAAAGAGATTGGTATCAAACATCTGGCAATTCACCTTGATCTGGATGTGCTTGATCCTAACATGTTCCGTTCATTGTTATTCGCTAAACCAGGGGAACCTTATGTTTTTTCACCAGCGGGAACCATGCAAATACCTCACTTGCTTCGTCTGATCAAAGAACTGTCTGAAGAAACAGATGTAGTTGGATTAGGGATAACTGAGCATATGCCGTGGGATGCCATTAACTTGAAGAATTTGCTTGGAGAAATACCTATCCTGAACCAGTGATATAGGTAATAAGTCGCCAGAATATATCAGAATACTGATATAAGGAGTCAAAATATAGGAAGATTACAGATAGAAATATCAATATTATTATATGGGTGGTTCGACGAGAATCAGAAATTAAACAAACTGAGGAGAGACACCCAGATGGTCACGTTATTGTTAATCATTATTTATCTCGCATTTATAGGGCTGGGATTACCTGATGCTTTACTTGGCAGTGCCTGGTCCGTTATGAAAAACGATATACATGCGACAACAGAAATGGCTGGTTACATATCGCTAATCATTTCATTTAGTACAGTAGTGTCCAGTCTAACGGCCAGCCGATTGTTGCACCGGTTCGGAACGGGTAAAGTCACAGTATTCAGTATCCTCTCAACAACGATCGCGCTGTTGGGATTCTCATTTTCTGAGAATTTTGTGTTTTTACTGATTCTGGCGATCCCTCTCGGCTTAGGTGCAGGTTCGGTGGATGCGGCACTAAGTAATTATGTAGCATTGCATTTCAAGGCCAAGCATATGAACTGGTTGCATTGTTTCTGGGGAATTGGCGCAGTGACAGGCCCACTCGTTATGGCATATTGGCTGAATCAAGCAAACAACTGGCGTGCAGGATACGTTACTGTGGCGTTGATTTTGCTTGGGATCGTGGTGGTCTTATTATCAACTTTGTCTCTATGGAAGATTTTTGAGAAGGGAAGAGTAGAGGGTTCAGGCGATGAGAAGAAACGCGTAAGCAACCGTGAGGCCATACGTATCCCCGGCGTGAAAATGTCGATGATTGCGATGCTCTGTTACAACGGTTCCGAAACTGCTACCGGTCTGTGGATGGCTTCTTTCTTCATCGGAAGCAAAGGAGTTTCCCCAGGTACTGCCGCAGCACTATCCTCCCTATTTTTTATTGGCATCATCTTGGGACGTGTGATCTCAGGTTTTCTTTCCACTCATGTATCCAGCAAAATTCTCATCAGATATGGTGGAATCGTTGGATGCTTCGGATTGATTATCCTGGTTATGCCGATTCCTTACTGGATTGCCGCAGTGGCTTTATTTATCGTGGGATTGGGCGGAGCACCGATCTATCCGAGTATTGTTCATGCGACACCGGAACGCTTCGGTGAGAAGGCATCCCCAAGTGTAATTGGACTTGAAATGGCCAGTGCCTATACAGGTTCAACACTCATCCCGTTAGGTATGGGACTCCTAGCCAGCCAATGGGGAATGTCAATGGTACCCCTGATCCTGCTGATTCTGTTCAGTGTTATGTTCGCGGCTACAGAGCTGGTTAACAGAAGCAACAAGGCTACGCGCCTGACCGTCTAGCTCTTGCTATAGGTCATTAAGGTTCTGCCACTATACAACAAAGGAACAACCATCGCTGGTTGTTCCTTTTGGTGTGTAGACTATTTTTTATAAGAAGATCAGTAACAATGTTCCTGCAGCAAAACAGTAATACGAAAAGTATTTCAGATTGCCTTTGGCCATAATGCCCATAAACCATCTCATGGAGAAATACGTGACAAAGAGTGTCGTGATGAATGCGATCAGATAAGGGATAGCCAGTTGTGATCGATTCGGATCATTGGCAATGTCGGATACCCCCATAATGAGTCCACCAATACTTATGGGAATGTACAGCATAAAGGAGAACTTCAAAGCCGTTTCCTGTTTCATGCCAACAGCGATGGACGCAATTACAGTTGCCCCTGAGCGGCTAATCCCCGGAATAAGAGCGACCGCCTGAGCCAGACCTACCAACAATGCATCTTTCGTAGACAGATCACCGTCTTGCTTGCGACCACGAAGATTACGAATAAGCCACAAGGCAACCCCGGTGATTAATAGCGCGATGGAAACGGTATATACGGATGAGAAGATTTCTTCAATCCGGTCCTTGAACAGGACTGCAACGACAGCAGCAGGGATCGTACCAATAATTATGTATAAGCAAAACATGAAGTCTGCTCGATATTCTTCTTTACGAGTACGCAGGTAACCTAATGCACCAATAATCAACTTTTTGATATCTTCCCGGAAAATAAAAATAATAGCGATAAGTGATGCTGTGTTTGTTAAAATCTCAAATGACAATCCATTCTGCTTGATGCCCATAAGTTTCTGGGCGATGATTAGATGACCGCTTGAGGAGACGGGGATTGGCTCCGTCGCACCTTGAACAATACCTAAAAACAAATACTTTAACCACAATATAATCTCTTCCATGTTGTCCTCCTTGATTACGTTTCATTGGCTTTTCAAAACTCTCTTTTTTAAAAAAAGTGAATGGTTTACTCTATTGATGATAGCTGTTTAACTTGGTGACTTGCAAGTTAGAGTTCATAGAGGGGGTGAAGTAAACATAGCTTGTCAAATCCTGCATAGCATGATATCGTTGATAACGATTATCAATATCAACGAAAAGGTGGGTTTATTTTGCGTAAACAGATAAAATCAATATGGATCATGATGGCACTTATCTTGCTGATTGTACTTAGTGCATGTGGTCAGTCTACTACGACCAATAGTACAAATGGGGACAGCACGAATGCGGCTACGGAGACAGAAACCAAGACGGACTCCGATTCAGCTTCTTCCGCTGATAAAGCGGCAACTGCCGAAGTACAGGTACCGAAGAATCCTAAGCGTATTATTGATTTGACATCATTTTCGACAGGCTACTTTGTTGCCTTGGATGCACCGGTAGTCGGCGCTTTATCAGGAGCGATGAACAACAAATATATCAAGGATCAACTTGCAGCAGCGGGCACCAGTGATCTGGGTCAAGAGCCTACACCAGAGAAACTAATCAGTTTAAAACCTGACTTATTTATCGTGTACACTGGAACAGAGGGCATCGACAAGCTGGAGCAGATTGCGCCTGTTGTACAGATTGCATATGGTAAGCGCAATTTCAAGGATCTAATGCTTGAAATGGGTAAGCTCACCAATAGAGAAGACGCAGCGAAAGCTTGGAATGCTAAATGGGAAGCGAAGATCAACGAACTGAAGCCCAAGGTTCAGGAAGCTGTAGGCGATCGTACTGTTTCCATACTGAATCCATACGCCAAAGGATTATTTGTATTCGGTCATAACTATGGTCGAGGTGGTGAAATTATTTACGGGGAGTTTGATCTCAAGGCACCAGCCAAGGCCCAAGCTGAAGCGATTGACAGCGGAACTGGATGGGCTTCAATCTCCATGGAACTATTACCGGAGTATGCGGGGGATATCATCTTCACCAGCCCGTGGTCGGGAGATACAACCGATCCCAAGATCGTATATGACAATACATTATGGAAGAACTTGCCTGCGGTGAAGGCAAATCATGTGTTCCAGCTTGATCCAACTTCAGACTCGTACAACGATCCGTTAACGTTGGAAGGTCAGCTTCAATTTATTTCCGATAGCCTGCTTACCGCGAAGTAAGATTAGACTGCATAAATGGTAATACTGGAGCATTTCTAAACGTCGGTACAAGACGGGGAAATGCTCTTCTTATGAGCTTAGGATGTTATATACGTCGAACTTGGATGGGTTTTGACCAATGTAATTAAGCTTGATACAATAGGATAACAGCTGATGAAAATTAAATATCAAGTGGGGTGATCTAGATTGCAGCAAAAGAGTGAACGTTTGAATGTTTGGTTGGCTTTCTCTAACATTCATACCCATCTGAACGAGAAGCTGGAACAAGCTCTGCTTCAACAATATGACTTATCTTTGAAGGAATTTTATGTGTTAAACTTCATATATAATGCGGAGGGTAAGGAATTACGCCTACAGCAACTTCAAGAACTAGTAGGCTTGAGCCAAAGTGCTACTTCCAGGCTCGTCGTTAGGATGGAAGCCAAAGACTGTGGGGCTCTGGAAAGACATGCATGTGAAGATGACCGACGTGGCATTTACACTCGTATTACGGAGCTTGGAGAGAATAAATACAAGAAAGCACTTCAAACGTTTAATCAGGTCTTGCAAACTGAATTGGAACAGGATGGATTTGAGACTCGATTAGAGAACCTCACTAAAGAATTGTTCTAAGGCTAGGGGAAATATAGGGTAATGTAGTCATTTACCCTATAAGAAGACTTGACACTCATTAATATATCCGTTAAATTAAATGCATGCGCATGAATTTAATATGGGTGCGGTGATTTTGTATAAAGGAGGTATTGAACATGAAGGTGTTCGTCGTGGGATCAAATGGACAGATTGGTCAACAGCTTATTCATCTTTTGAAGAATAGTGAAGAACACACCGTTCTTGCCATGGTACGAAAACAAGAACAGGTAGATTCATTTGCAGCACAGGGTGTGGAAACGGTGCTTGCCGACTTGGAAGGTACGGTTGACTCACTTGTAGCTGCTGCAACGGGTTGTGATGCCATTGTATTTGCGGCTGGTTCTGGCGGTACAACGGGATATGATAAAACACTCCTGATTGATCTGGATGGTGCCGGGAAAACCATTGAAGCGGCTCAAAAAGCGGGTATTGATCGATTTATCATGGTGAGTGCGATCCAAGCCAATAATCGTGAGAACTGGCATGATAACATCCTTCCATATTATGCAGCGAAACACTATGCTGATAAATTGTTAGAGATCAGTGGATTAACATATACCATTATACGTCCAGGGATTCTAATGAATGAACCGGGAACAGGTAAAGTTACTGTTGCTGAGAATATAACAACCGGTAACATAGCTCGTGAAGATGTAGCTCATGTGATTTTGGCCAGTTTGAGTGAGAAGAATACCTACAAGCGTTCATTTGATCTAATCGCTGGTGAGGATACAATATCTGAGGCATTGAGTGGGCTCTGATCCGAAACAAAATTTTCGACGATATCTGATGAGTTAAGAGAGGGCTATACAATGATTATGTTGATGCTTTTGATCTTCATATTAGGTATCTTCATCGTTGTACGTCAATTTTGGCCAGTGCGCAATCTTGAATATATAGATTATCAAGTATTTCTCAGACAAGAGCGTGATTTTCGGCAGTATAAAGTGATTGATATTCGAGATGCGACGGATTATATGGCTAATCCTACTCCGGATACGATTAACATCTCATTGGGGCGTCTTGCTTTCACATGGGAAAAATACCTTCTTCGAGAAGATAACGTAATTATAATGTCACCTGGTATGCTTCAATCCAAAAAGGCTGTTCGTATTTTGCGAAAGCATGGATTTGATTGTCTTTATGTGATGAAGTAAAAGATATATCTGAGTTCCAAATCATACGGAGTTATTAATTGTAGGCATTGATTCGATGCTTGCGCATGCATTTTTATTATTCATGATTCATGAAAAGGGGAGTTTTATTTTGATGACAGATTTGTTTAGTCCATATTCTTTTAAAAGCCTAGAGCTTAAAAACCGTGTCGTAATGGCTCCAATGTGCCAATATTCAGTTGAGCGAAAAGATGGTATTGCAACAGATTGGCATTATATGCACTACGTTAGTCGTGCCGTGGGAGGAACAGGTCTCATTATCATTGAAATGACAGATGTGGAGCCGGATGGCCGAATCTCAGATTATGATCTTGGGTTATGGTCAGATGAACAGATCCCGGCTCTGAAGCGGATCGTAGATGCGTGTCACAGTTATGGTGCCAAGGTTGGCATTCAGATTGCTCATGCGGGCCGCAAAGCAGAAGATGCTGAGGTTCCAGTTGCTCCGTCCGCGATCGCCTTTGATGAGAATTCCAAGCAACCTCGAGCGCTTACAACGGACGAAGTAAAAGGAATGGTTGAAAAATTCCGGAGTGCTGTAGCTCGAGCTGTGAAAGCTGGTTTTGATGCCATTGAGCTTCATGGCGCACATGGATATCTGATTCATCAGTTCCATTCTCCACTAACAAACAAGCGAGAAGACGAATATGGTCAAGATTTAACGTTATTTGGACGGGAGATCATTCAGGCTGCAAAGGCAGAGATGCCCGAGGATATGCCCTTGATGATGCGTATTTCAGCCAAAGAATACGTCGAAGGTGGCTATGGCATTAACGAAAGTTCCGAGTTTGCCAAGGCTTATAAAGAGGCAGGTGTTGACGTATTTGACATCTCATCTGGTGGCGAGGGACCTATTGGTGCATCGGGCAGACCAGGAACTCACGCAGCTTATCAAGTACCTCTCGCTAAAGCAATCAAAGAAGCTCTTGATGTGCCTGTGATTGCTGTTGGAAGGCTGGACGACCCGAAATTGGCAAATGCAGTCATCGGAAATGAAGAAGCCGATCTCGTTGCGGTCGGAAGAGGGCTGTTAAGAAATCCTTACTGGGCCTTGGAAGCTGCGTCTGCTTTGCGCAAGACAACGGAAGTTCCAAAACAATATACGACTGGTTTTTAATGTATTGATAATTTAATGTTAATGATTTAGTGATCTTCATTAATACATGAATAAGGGAAGGACTCCGACTGGCAAAACAGAAGGAGTCCTTTTTGAGGTTAAACTATACAAGGTAAAGGAACGATATTAGCCAGTAACCAGTCAAGAGATGGTAGTTGGCTCATCGCTTCCGCCTCTCAAGCGTTTAATATCTTCTCTGGGCGGAAATCCGAACATGCGAGAATATTCACGGCTGAATTGGGAAGGGCTCTCGTAACCTACCTGAAATGCTACATCTGCTGCATCGGTGGACTTGGATAATAACAAGCGGCGCGCTTCTTGCAGCCTAAGTTGTTTTTGAAACTGAATCGGACTCATGGCAGTCACTTCTTTAAAGTGTCTGTGCAGTGAGGCAGTACTCATATTTGCCAAATCCGCCAATTCCTCAACCCGAAAATTTTGCTCAGAATGATTCATAATATATTCAATAACGTCTCTGATTCGATAGGTATGGCTGCCCTCCATGGTAGCTTGTTCCAGGGCAGTCCCATGTGGACCTTTCAGAACTTTATAGAGAATTTCCTTTTTGAACAAAGGAGCGAGTAGTGGGATATCTTCCGAATGATCTTTCAACAAACGGGCTAACCTGACGACCGCATCCAGCAGAGACGACTCAGCTTGGCTGACAAACATCGCACGTCTCGTTGTTTTCCGCGGTCTTGCTGGGAAATCGGAATGGTTCAATACCTCCAGAATCTCACTGGATGTGAATTCAAGTTTCAGGGCCAGATAGGGAGCCTCAGACGAGGCTTGAATCACTTGTCCACTAACCGGCAAGTCAACGGTTGCCACGATATAACTTCCTGGACCATACCGGAAACGATCCTGTCCCAGCAGGACCTCTTTCTCACCCTGAACGATAATGCAAAAGGATGGTTCATTCACTCTAAATATAGGTTCAGTAACGACCGATTCACGGATTAGAAATAATGAAGGGATTACCGTAGGATGCACCCCGTCCTTGTCAGAAAAACGGTCAATGAGTGTGGCTAATTCGTTCTGTTGTTCATGTATTTGATCAGACATGCAAAGTTCTCCTTTTTCCTCACAACATAATAATCACATTCTATCGTATATTGACCGAAGGCGGTAGAAAACGGATAGGAATAGGCAAACATTTGATGTGAATGGATAAGACATTCTGATTGCTGGTTACATAATCACAAGTACACAGGTCATGATATACAACAAGTACAGAAGATATACACTTACGGTTCAGCTAATACATGATAAGATGAGAATGAAAAGGGTATCTGCATCTTTTATTTACTGATCGTTCCCGATGTGTTAGATTGATTTTGGGAGGGAAGTTGAATGGCTAGAAGTAAAGAGTTTGAAGTGAATGAAGTATTGGATAAAGCAATGAAGATCTTCTGGGAACAAGGTTACGAGAAGACGTCGATGAGTGATCTGGTTGAGCATATGGGCATTCATCGCAGAAGTATATATGATACGTTCGACGATAAACATACGCTGTTTTTGAAGGCTATGGATCGTTATAGTGGCAAGATCAGCGCCACATTACTCGCAGAAATCAAGGCATCCAAGACGGCAGTGGAAGCACTGCATAAAATTTTCGATGTTATGATCAGTGAAGCAGAAGAGACACCATCGGGTTGTTTGATCGTGAACTCGGCTGTGGAGCTAGGCACACGTGATCAGGAAGTGGACAACCGATCTCTTGAATCGTTTAACGAAGCTGAGCGAATGTTCGAGCAGATTATTCAATGGGGGCAGCGGGAGGGAGAATTCTCTTCTGATCATGATGCGAAGGAAATGGCAGAGTACCTGCACAATATTTCTGTCGGCATTAGAGCCATGGCAAGAACCTCGACGGAAAAAGAAAAACTAAACCGTATTATCAATGTAACGATGAAACTTTTGGAAAAATAATGAGTGGAGACATATCCAAAAAAGTAGCTTGAAATCCGTTAGAGGACTTCAAGCTACTTTTTTGTGCGCTAATTTTGAAAATAGAAAGTATGAACCATTAATTGGTGATGGCATTTTCCATCGGTTTAATTTTATGAATCTCTTCGGTTCCAGCCTCCAAAGCTGTTTCGTAGTAGGAGCGTTTGTGCTCGATGACTTCCATGGTTCTTCTTAGTTCCTCCATTTGTGCTTCCACAATAGCTTTTCGCTCCGTAAACATGTCATATCTTTGCTTCAGCGAGGAGTCTCCTTCAGAGCACCATTCAATGAAGTCCTTAATGTCTTTAATAGGCATCCCGGTCAGCTTCAGACATTGGATGATCTTTAAAAAGTCAATGTCGGAGTCTTTGAACAAACGTGTTCCGCTCGTGGTACGTTCCACAAAAGGCATGAGTCCTTCCTTGTCGTAGTAACGCAATGTATATACCGTAAGGTCTAATTTTTTGGCAACTTCACCGATTGAATAGGTCATTTAGAATGAATTCCTTTCTACTAGGGGTAGACTTCGAGTTAACTCTAGGATTGATCCGAGTGAATTCTAACATGTTGGATTACTGGATGTCAAAGTACGTTGGAGATAAAAAAATAAGATAAACATTTGACCTAGAGTTAACTCGAGGGGGTAAGATTATTTTGAACTTTAAATTACGAGGAGGTTATACCATTGATTATAGCTAAAGCCAGAGCCGTTGACGGACCAGACCAACAATTCAGAAGTGCTGAAATTAAACGACGTGATCTGGATACCAATGATGTATTAATCGAGATTAAATATGCAGGTATCTGCCATTCTGACATCCATACTGCCCACGGTGAATGGGGACCTGTGAATTATCCACTCGTTCCTGGACACGAAATTGCCGGGATTGTAACGGATGTAGGAACCGGAGTATCCAAATACAAGGTCGGTGACCGAGTAGGGGTCGGATGTATGGTGGACTCTTGTGGTGAATGTGTTAACTGTCGCAAAGGTGAAGAGCAATACTGTCTCAAAGGAAATATTCAAACTTACGCTGGAGTAGACAAATACGGTGAGCCTACGCAAGGTGGATATTCAACTCATATTGTTGTCGTAGAGGATTTCGTCGTTCGCATCCCTGATAACATTGCACTTGATGCTGCTGCACCTTTGCTGTGTGCCGGTATTACGACGTATTCACCACTTCATCACTGGGGAGCTGGCCCAGGTAAGAAGGTTGCCGTTGTAGGTATGGGTGGTCTTGGTCATATGGCTGTCAAAATTGCGCATGCGATGGGTGCCGAAGTAACGGTTCTCTCCCAATCCTTGAGCAAAAAAGAAGATGGACTGCAATTTGGTGCAGATCACTACTTTGCCACAAGCGAGCCGGAAACATTCGAGAAACTTGCAGGCACATTTGATCTGATGATTAACACGGTAAGTGCGAATATTGACATTAACGCTTATTTCTCACTGCTCACACTGGATGGTACACTCGTGAACGTGGGTGCTCCTGCAGAGCCTTTAGCTGTTAACGTATTCTCACTCATCGGCCATCGCCGTTCATTCGCGGGTTCCATGATTGGTGGCATTCGTGAGACACAGGAAATGCTTGATTTCTGTGCAGAACATGATATTGCACCTAACATTGAGGTCATCTCCGCCGATCAGATTGACGAAGCATACAAACGTGTATTGGCTTCCGACGTGAAATATCGCTTTGTTATTGATATCAGCACTATGTAAGTGTGAACTGTGCAATAGTGATAGTTAAAGATAGAAAAAAAGCAGCTGCCGCCAAGGTCAGCTGCTTTTTGCTTTTCAGTTTGTTAATTGCTGATCATTCTACAACCCGTGCTTTTTTCGCAACGAACAGAAGATACCTGCGTCTAATAACTAGTGAAGTAAACATGAAAGGAGTGGAATGGGAAAGATGACAGTATCATTTTCACATCAGCCTGAAGGGTACGAATGTCCATTTTGTCGTATTTGGGGTATCGAGCGACCTGATCAGGGAACAAAACAAAGGGATATCATCTATCAGAATGAAATGGTAACGGCATTTATAGCGGGCAAATGGTGGCCAAACAATAAAGGACATGTTCTTATTGTTCCGAATCAACATTTCGAGAACATCTTTGAACTCCCTGCGGATTACGCTGTTGAAATTCACCACGCGGCTCAGCTTACAGCATTTGCAATGAAAAGTACATATGGATGTGATGGGATTTCGACACGGCAACATAATGAACCTGCTGGCAATCAAGACGTGTGGCATTATCATCTGCATGTTTACCCTAGATACGTGAATGATCAACTGTATCTGTCAAATGGTTCTCCGTCCGATCCAGATGAACGCGCTCTCTATGCGGATCAGTTGCGATCTTGGATAAAGGAAAACATTTAAAGTCTAGCAGGCTGCTCATTTTTTGTTGAGTTATCGGCAGATAAGGGTTTTTGAATTTGATATTCATGATAGAATAAGATTGAATTGGACAATATAAGTAGTAGATTTCTTGTTATAGGGGGAAACTAATGGAGACCTTTGCAGAATTTATAGCACGCATCGATAACCCGGAACACCAGGCACGAACGGAAGAAGTTTTGAACTGGGTCACTGAAAACTTCCCGAATTTAAAACAAAAAATAGCCTGGAATCAACCGATGTTTACCGACCATGAGACCTTTATTATTGGCTTTAGTGTATCCAAGCAACACTTGGCTGTTGCTCCCGAGAAGGCAGGAATTAATCGTTTTTCGGAAGAGATCACACAGGCGGGTTATGATCACACCAAAGAGTTGGTGCGGATGAAGTGGAAACAGGAGATTGATTTTTCGTTACTTGAGAGAATGATTGAGTTCAATATAGCGGATAAGGCAGAATGTTCAACATTCTGGCGCAAATAAATCGCGATATAAAAAGAAGACCCCCAACTTCCGGATACGGAAAGAGGAGGTCTTCTATATTTTAAGCAAAAACGATTATTGAGCACCTACTACAGGGTGAGGTACATAGGGTTCTTCAAGGAATGAGACGTCTTCTGAGGTCAACTTAACAGATAGAGCACCTACCGCATCTTCCAGATGCGATATTTTGGTGGCACCGATAATTGGTGCCGCTACAGTGTCTTTTTGCAGCAACCAGGCAAGTGCAATGTGTGTGCGAGGGACACCGTATTTTTCTGCAATGGATGCAACTCGTTCAACAACAAGCCGATCCGCATCACTTGTCGCATTGTACTTGGATTTCTGAATTTTGTCTGTCTCGGATCGAAGTGTTGATACGGACCAGTCACGGGTTAACCTGCCTGAAGCAAGAGGACTGTAGGGAGTCACACCAATCTTTTCTTCCTTGCATAAAGGCAACATTTCTCGTTCCTCTTCACGGTAGATGAGATTCAGGTGGTTTTGCATGGAGACAAACTTGGTCCAACCATTTTTCTCTGCTACATGTAATGCTTTTTGGAACTGCCATGCAAACATGGCCGAAGCGCCAATATATCTCACTTTACCGGACTTCACCACATCATGTAAGGCTTCCATGGTTTCTTCAATAGGCGTATTGTAGTCCCAACGATGAATGATATAGAGATCCACATAATCGGTTTCCAATCGTTTCAGGCTTTTATCAATCTCACTCAGGATGGCTTTTCTGGAAAGACCAGAACCGTTGGGTCCTTGATGCATTTGTCCGTGTACTTTGGTTGCAATGACAACCTCATCACGATTGGCATAATCCTTTAATGCCCGACCAAGGTATTCCTCGCTTGTACCCAGAGAGTATACATTAGCTGTATCGAAGAAATTAATGCCTAGATCCAGCGCTTTCTTTATCACCGGGCGAGAATTTTCTTCATTCAGTACCCATTCATGAACCCATTTACTGGCATCCCCAAATCCCATACATCCTAGGCAAAATCGAGATACGTCCAAGCCTGTATTACCAAGTTTAGTATATTCCATGTCATGTTCAAATCCTTTCTAATGTTTATTATTGCCACCTGTAGGGTGATCTATATACACATTATTATGTCATAACGAAGGGAACAACCTGTACCACATTTCTATCAAAGTTTTGCCTAATCCTATCAGAATCTCTGAATTTGAATCAGTTGAGCCCATTAAAGTTCTCATATAAAAAGAACAAACCACTCGTTTCTCCGTTGGAGATTCAAATGGCTTGTTCATAAAATATTATTTAATCATTGTTTGATGAATCCAATCGCTTATTTTGGTTAATTTAAGATTGGCTTTGATATTATCATCTAACTCTTCATACCGTGGAAGAAGATCTGTATGCCCATCAATCCATTGGTACAATCCTTTAAGACCTGCTGCTGTCTCACTTCCCAACAAAGGCTGAATCGCTGCTTCAAAATGATCAAAAGGTAGAGACATGAAGCTGATCTTTTCACCTAATACAGCACTGAATTGTTCCGCTAATTGTGTACCTGTCAGGGCTTCTAATCCGGGTGCTGGGATAATGCTTCCTGCCAATTCCGAATGAGTCAAGGCATAATAGTGGAATTGAGCTGCATCGTTTAAGCTAATCCAGGAGATCGGCTTGTCTGCTGGTACCGGGTAGGCCAAAACGCCATTGTTCACTATTCCGGGAATCAGGAAGTTTTCCAAGTATACAATGGGTTCCACAATGATATATGGAAGACCACTTTGCTGCAATTCGTGGATAACTTCACGTTTCAATTCAATTCCTTTGGAATGGGTGATAGGGTCAGGAACATAGGTACCTGTGTTAACTACAATCAATTTAACGTTTGCCTGTATAGCAGCATCAATTGCATTTTTGGTATATTGTCTGATCTTATCCGGATTGAACTCCACCGGCAGGTTCAGGAAGACTTTACTTACACCTTCATGCGCCGTATGGAGCTGTTCCACATCTGATAGATCCCCGATGAAAGCTTCAATGTTTTGTTCCTTCAGTGTGTTGGCTGTTGCCTCATTTCGAGTAATCGTGCGAACCTCACAACCGTGTTGAACGAGTAATTGAGCGACAGCGCCGCCTTGGGAGCCCGATGCCCCATATACTAAAAATCGATCATTCTGTGTCATAGTGGTCAATAACTTCCTTTCAATATGTGATTGGAATGAATGAGTTAACACTCAGCATTGACCTCAGCATAACGGATTTAGAATAGGAGCGTAAGTACGCACATTAATGATATAAAGTATCCCTTGGGATACTATGGGAAGGCGTTTTACATATGTTTCGATCCCCAATCACCTAACTGAAACAAGATCGAAGTCAGGCTTTGTCCTTTTTCTGTAAGGGAATATTCGACTTTAGGCGGAACTACAGGGTGGGTAACACGGTTTATCAAACCAGCTTCTTCAAGTTCTCGTAATTGCCTGGTTAATGTGCGATGCGTAATGGGGTCAAGCATTTTCTGTAATTCATTGAATCGAATTGTTGAATGGCGGATGAGACGATTTATAATTAATAACTTCCATTTCCCACCAATCATATTGACTGCAAACTCAACAGGACACCGGTCCTCCACAGGTTCTATATTCATGTTTATGTATCCCTCCCAAAAGCATCAACTCATGTTTCATGTTTCGTTCATTTTATCGAATTTATAAAGGGGTGTATAGCTTACAGCGCATTCAGGGTATGACCATGCCCAGGACACAAAAAAAGATGCCCCAGTGTAGCTCGAGGGACACCTTATATAATATAAATTATTGTTCAACTCAGACAGAACAAAAAAAGCATTGAACGTGAAAAAAAGCCATGATATAATCTATAGCGCACTTGACATTTATATTGAATGTAAAGGGTGAATCATTATTTCTCCTAATTTAATTTTACATCCGACATTCCGATTTGTCAATGCTCTTTTTTTGGTCCTAATAAATGGAAAAGGGAGTGGACTCATTCATGGATAAAAAAGTGGAATGGAAGTTGGAAGAGGAAAGACTAGTGCAGGTGAGGAACAAACTTCAGGCACGACTCGACGAGTTAGAACCGAAGGTTGCCGGACTGCATGAACAGGCTGCCGAAATTCGTAAACGGTTCTGGGAAGAAGTGACGATTAATACCGGTTCGTACACGGATTTTGAAGATGCATTCTATACCATTAATCAGCAGTCGAGAGTGTTGGCGGAGAGGGAGCGCGGGCACAAGCTGTTAACACAACAATGGAAAAATACAAAGAGACTGCTTCCAACGCCGTATTTTGGCCGTTTCGACTATAAGGAAAAAGGCATGACATTGACTGAACAGATCTACATCGGTGTATCATCCTTCATGGATGAAGATGGATTGAACTTTCTAATCTATGACTGGCGTACGCCAATTGCAAGTCTGTACTATGATCACTCTCCCGGGCCAGCAAGTTATGACACACCTTCAGGACGAATCGACGGAAAGATGGAGCTCAAGCGTCAATTCCAGATTCAACATGGGCAGCTTCATAGCATGTTTGATTCAACTGAGACGATTGGTGACGAACTGTTGCAGCAAGTGCTCGCCAGGGGAGCAGACTCACAAATGAAGAGTATTGTAGCAACTATCCAGAAGGAACAAAACGCCATCATCCGTGATGACCGAAGCCGAATGCTTATCGTTCAGGGGGCAGCTGGCAGTGGTAAGACGTCGGCTGCGTTACAGCGAGTCGCTTACTTACTATATAAACACCGCCAGACAGTTAAAGCAGATCAGATTGTACTTTTCTCGCCGAATCCGATGTTTACCAGTTATATCTCGACTGTGCTCCCGGAACTTGGGGAAGAGAATATGCAGCAGACGACTTTCCAGGAATATCTGAATTATTGGCTGGATTCCTCCATCCGACCAGAGGATGCCTTTGATCAGATTGAATATGTGCTGACAGCTCAGAATGATCCGGGATATGAAGCTCGTATGGAGGCGATCAAGTACAAAGCTTCCGAGACATTCCTGCAAGTGCTCCAAAACTACGGTAAGTGGTTAGGAAGAGAGGGGATGCGGTTTAACGGCATTCAATTTCGGGGACGTGAATTCATCAGTTCAGACCAAATCAAGACCCAATTTTACAGTTTGGATCAGAATCTTACCTTGTCCAACCGTATACTTCTTTTGCAGGAATGGCTGCTGAGAGAACTTGTTTCGCTGGAACGTCTGGAACGGGAAGCAGACTGGGTTCTGGAGGAGTTGAATTATCTGGACACGGATGAGTATGTGGAAGCTTTCCGCATGTTGCACAAAGAAAAGCCTGTGTTCGATGTAGCGGAAAAATACGCAGCACGAGATAACGGTAATGACAGCACAGTGCAAGATGAGGGTGCCTTTAACTTTGCAGTGCGAGAAGAGGAGCTGCTTCGTCAGAAACTGGTGAAAGACATGTTTAAACCGTTAAGAAAGAGTGTGCGGAAATTCCAGTTCGTGGATGTGAAAGGTATATACGAACAACTATTTGTAGATGAAGCCGCTTATCGGGAACAAACGAATGGGGCAATCCCCCCACAGCACTGGCCTGAGATCTGTAAACAGACCAAGACCATGATCCTTCAGAACAAGCTGTTCCATGAGGATGCTACTCCGTATTTATATGTAAAAGAGATGATCGAAGGCGTACGGACGAACACAGAGATTCGTTATGTCTTTGTCGATGAAGGCCAGGATTATTCGGCGTTTCAATACGAATATCTCAAGAAACTGTTTCCTCGTGCCCGCATGACGGTGCTGGGGGATTTCGGGCAAGCCATCTTTATGCAGGCTACGGATTTGGCAGCACCCAACTCGCCACTGGTTCACCTTTACGGAGCAGGCGAAACTACATTGATACGGCTCGTACGCAGTTATCGTTCAACCAAAGAGATTGTTGAATTCACGAGACAGATGTTACCAGGGGGAGAAGAGATTAGACCGTTTGAAAGGGGAGATCAGAAGCCTCTTTTAACAGGATTGAAGGACGAAAAACTGCGTGGTGCGCAGATTCTCGCAGACATCGCCGCGCTTAAGGCGGAGGGGTTTGATTCCATCGCTGTGATTACGAAAACCGCGGCTGAAAGCCGTGACGCCTATGAAAGGTTGCAAAGTCAAGGCGGCGAAGGGTTGCAGCTCATAACAAAGGACACACAGATTTTCGAAAAAGGAATCATGGTTATTCCTGTGTATCTCGCCAAAGGCGTTGAGTTCGATGCTGTCCTGGTCTATGATGCTTCACCCGTTGCTTACAGCCAGGAATATGATCGCAAGCTTCTGTATACGGCATGCACACGGGCCATGCACCGACTTCATCTATATACAGTGAGTGACTGGTCACCATTTGTGCAGGCGTTCCCTGCGAATCTGTATGACATAAGAACGTAATTCATAAGTAAAGTAAATCCATCTTAAATGAAGGACCACAGAAAGATGCTCGGAGCCTTATTTCAAAGGTTATCGGGCATCTTCTTTTATTAAAGACATGAATCATAAAAGTTATTCTTTACTGATCGTTCCCGATGTGATAGATTGTTATTAGAGATTATGAGAATGATCGTTCCCATAACAACTCGAAAATGAATACATTCTCAATGAGAGGGAGTAATAATAAATGAATATTTCCAAACAAGTTGCTATTGTAAGTGGGGCTAATCGAGGGTTGGGTAAGGAACTTGCTCTTGAACTGCTGGCGAGGGGAACCAAAGTGTATGCTGGCGCACGAAACCCTGAATCAATTGATCTGCCGGGGGCAATTCCACTGCAACTCGATATTACGGATTCACAATCTGTCATGGCTGCAGCTGAGGTAGCCAGTGATGTAACCCTTCTAATCAATAATGCTGGTTCCGCTACGGGTGCTTCTCTGCTCACGGGTGAGCTGAACGATATTCACTTGGAATTCAATACACATGTATTCGGTACGCTCTCAATGATTCGTGCGTTTGCACCGGTGATAGAGAAGAATGGGGGCGGTTCGATATTGAATATCCTGTCCGCTCTATCTTGGCTCAGCCTTGGTAACTCAGGTGCATATTCAGCTGCAAAATCCGCTCAGTGGGGAATTACGAATGCATTACGTCTGGAATTAGCCCCTAAGAACGTTAGTGTTGCCGGATTGCACGTAGCGTTCATGGATACGGATATGACGGCAGGTATCGACGCACCAAAAACGAGCCCAACGGATATTGCCAAAATTGCAATAGATTCCATCGAAGCGGATCTCTACGAGATTATTGCTGATGATACCAGTCGGAATGTACAACAGGGTCTTGCTGGTGGTGTGGCTGCCCTTTACCCGCAATTGTTTCAAAAATAAAGAGGCGTAGATACATTTTCTTGTTATAAATAAAACAACCCCCACCAGATATGGTGGGGGTTAAGTACGTCATGAATCCTCCAATTCCATTCCCTCAAGAACGGTGAGGATATAAGGTTTAACCTTTAACTGCACCGGCAGTAAGGCCACTGACAATATATTTTTGCCCAAATAGATACAGGATGAATACAGGCAGTGAAGTAAGCACGAGATTGGCGAAGATCAGGTTCCAGTCCCGGCTATATTTGCCGTAGAAATTGTAGATCGATAGTGGCATCGTCCATGTGGAACTGTCTGTCAGGAAGTACACGGGAATCGTGATGTCGTTCCATACGGACATGAACACCATGATCGCTACCGTTGCGTTAACGGGCAGGATGAGCGGTGTGACGATGCGGAAGAACACGCCGAACACACTTGCTCCTTCCAGAAATGCCACTTCGTCCAGCGCACGTGGAATTGTTTTGATGAATCCACTATACAAGAATACACTGAAGGCTGTATTTAACGCGGCGTAGATCAGGATGACACTTGTGATGCTGCCGTAGAACCCCAATCCCTGTACAACCCGTATGGTTGTAATAATCGACATTGGCGCAATCAGTCCCATGAAGAAATACATGTAGATCGTGCCGGATAATTTGGTTTCCCGACGTGCCAGAATGAATGCTGCTGCCGAAGAAGCAACGATATTAATGATGGAAGATACGCCAGTAATCAAAATGCTGTTGAAAAACGCTCGCGACAGACCGCCTTCCTGGAAGACACGAACATAGTTCGAGAACTGCCATGTTTCCGGAAAACTCAGGGAGAAGCTAAGCACTTCGGCGCTGGTTTTGAAAGAACCAAAGATCAGAATGACAAGCGGCAACAGAACGATAAGAGAGGCCAGAATCAGGAAACCTTCCACGATATAGTTGCGGATGGCGAGTTTGCGTGTATAGCCCATGTTATTCCGTAACCTCCTTACGCCGCATGAAGATCAATAGCGGTATAGCGATAATGGTAACGACCACGAACAGAAGGGTGTTGACCGCGGTACCAAGTCCCCAGTTGCCTTCGCCGAAAGATCGCAGAATGATCGTACCTACGACCTGGGAAGCGTTACCCGGGCCACCACCGGTCATGACATATACTTCGGAGAATACTTTGAGTCCACCGATCAATGTCAACATCAGGTTAATGTTAATCGCGGGCAGCAAGAGTGGTAGTGTGATTTTGAAAAAACTTCTCCACGAACTTGCGCCATCAATCTTGGCTGCTTCGTAATACTCTTGAGAAATGGACTGCAGACCCGCCAGATAGATGGCCATCTGGAACCCGGCGCTCTGCCAGATTGATACGATGGCAATCGTCCAGATTACAATCGAGGGGTTGGTTAGCCAAGCTTGGCTTAACGAATGTAATCCTACAGATTCCAACAAATTGTTGATTGTACCTTCGGTACGCAACATGGGAGTGAACAGAATGCTGATCACAAGGATGCTGAGAATGGAAGGGGAGTAGAAGATCGCGCGCAGCAGGTTCTTTGTTCTTAATCGCATGTTAAGTCCTACGGCCAGCAACAAACCGATGACATTTTTGCCAACAACGGTGACGATTGCAAATATCGCCGTGTTTTTCAGCGCCAGAATAAGCGTTTTGTCCGAGAAAATTTTCTGGAAATTATCCCATCCGATGAACTTCAGCTCCAGCCGATCCAGCCGCCAATCCGTGAATGAGTAATAGAAAGCGGCGAGAGCAGGCACAACGAAAAAGATGGAGTAGATAATCAGTGCGGGAAATATCATGTAATACGAATACAAATTTTTAGTCCTTTTCATGTCTCACACTCCGTTATAACCAGGCAGCATAACGGTCGATCCTGTTATGCTGCCTTATATTTCACTCTTTAGAAACCTTCTACGCCTTTATCCTGCATCAGCTGACTGAACTTCTCATCCCAGGATTTCAGTACTTCTTCCGGTGACAATCCACCTGCAAATTGATCCTGCAACAATCGGTACAGTTCGCTGCGATCAACCAGCATATAAGCATCCGTTGTCAGCACGGTTTTCTTCGGCGTAATATAGTTGTCTACAATATCCTGCTTGTAAGCTGGCAATTCCGGTGTTGTGACGTCACTGAAATTGGATACATATCCTTTGGAATCGACGATCTGTTGTGCGACATCCTTGGAAGCGATATAGTCCAGGAACTGTTTGGCTTCATCCAGATGTTTGGATTTCTTCGGAATGAACAGTTGTCCGCCCAGTGGACTTGCGCCCAGACTGGCATTATCCAACGATGGAATCGGGAATACGCCCAGTTCCATATTTGGATCTTGCTCGGCAACGCCTTCAATTAACCAATCGCCCATAAACATCATGGCAACTTCCTTGTTCAGGAATTTACCTACGGCCATGTCATAGCTGTCACTAAGCACATCCGTGTTGGTATACCCTTTGGTGTAAATCTCGTATTGTTGTTCCAGGAATGTTTTGAATTCCGGGATATCAGACCATTTTTTCTTATTACTGTTCAGCTCATCAAAAAAAGTCGGGTCATTTTTGGCTACAAAATCGGCAAATGCTGCAGCAGGCCAGATGTTGGCAGCCCAGGCATCTTTATAAGGCATGAATACAGGTGTAATGCCACTTGCTTTGATTTTTTCACAGATTGCCAGGAATTCTTCGTAGTTGGTTGGAATCGATAACCCGAGTTCTTCAAAGATTTGTTTGTTATAAACGACCCCTTGCATCCCCGTATCTTGGCTGACATGGAAGCTGTAGAGATGACCACCAGAAGAGAGGACGTCTTTGTTCACAATTCTGCTCGCCCAAGGCTCGTTATCCAGAATCTCGAAGTTACGTTCAAGGTTCAGGTCCGTGACTGCGCTCGCCAGATTGTACTGAATAATGTCAGGCGTTTCATCTACAGCCAGTTTGGTTTGCAGTACCGTTGTTGTTTGTTCCGCTGGAATCAGCTGCAAATTGACACGAATGTTCGTTTGTTTTTCGAATGCATCAAGAATGTCCTGCTGGATGAAAGCAGAGTCCTGAGAACTTTTAGAGATTGCCAGCTCCAAAGTGACTTTGCCACTCTTGCTGTCCCCGCCAGCAGCTGTGCCGGAATCCGTACCTCCTGATCCACAAGCCGTTAACGAGACCGATAATAAACTGGCCAGAATAATGGAAATCGCCTTTTTTCTTTTTAGTGTTTTCAATGCAAATCCCCCTCTAAAACGTTTAGTGAATCCGTTTACAAGTCCGATTATAGATTCTTTTCCCTCGCCGGTACATGTCTGTGCTTGAACGTTGATGTGTAAAATTCTGAACTTGAAATCGCTATCATTTCATGAAATACCGTGATAGAGTAGACATGAATGTAAGGGATTTCACATCATGTCAGAACAGGAGGGCACTCTAAGAATGGCAAAGCTCATACATAAAGCAACTCAATTCAGTTTGCAGACGAAGGTGTTTTTGACGTTTCTGGCTCTGCTTTTGTTCGTGCTGGGCTGTTTTATCGTGTATGTGAATGTGATCGTTGTTCGCCCGCTCAAACTGAAAACGGAGCAGGATACACTCGTGACCGCTACAAAGGTAAGAGAGCAAGTTGATCTCTACGTAGAACAACAGAACCAGATGTCGCAGCGAATATTATCCAGCAAAAATATATTTGCAGCCATGGACAAGAGCTCCTCGGCTCATAGTAATTATGAAAGGCTGAAGCAGATTCGAATCATCAAAGACATCATGTTTCAGGCCATCGGGCCGAGCATGAATATCAAGGACATGTCCATCTACGACAATCACGGGGTTCTCCTGACATCATATCTGGGTTCGGGCAATCCGCCCGCAATCCTGAACACCATGATGGAGAGTAGTCAGATCGGACGAGATTGGACGGAAAGTGGTTTTGTTCTGCTGCGTCAAGACGATACGATCTCCTTTGTGCGCACGATCAATGATCAGAACGGCAAGGTGTACGGTTATCTTAGCATCCAGATGGAACAGGCCTATATACAGAACTTAACGGAGGGCATTACCGCTGGCGATGTCTATATTCTGAATGAACAAGGAGAGCAGATGACGGGCTCGGAAGCGGGTGTGACATTTGCCAATTGGACAAAGCCTTCATCAGACGAGGGACTGGATGTGGACAAAGAAGACAATTATATCACGCATTCCACTTCACCCAGTACAGGTTGGATCACGTATATCATAACGCCCAAAAAATCTGTCCTGGGTTCGATCCATTCGGTTCAGACGATGTCCATTCTGCTGATTACAGCACTGATGCTGGTTTCGTTTGTGTATATCTTCCTATCGACACGTAACCTGCTGTTACCCATCCGCAAGCTGCGTGGTCAGATCTGGCGCATGAACTACAGCAATATGAATCTGAAAGTGGATGAAACGCCGAAGAATAATGATCTCTTATTGCTGAATGAAGCCTTTCAGGATCTGATGGAGAGGCTGCAGCAATCCATTGACCGGGAAAAATCGGCGCTTCATGAAGAAGTAAAGGCGCGTAATTCTGCGCTGCAAGCCCAGATTGCACCTCATTTTATTCATAATGTTCTATACCTGATCAGTATTGCTGCCCAAGAGGGGAAGACCAAAGTTGTATCGGATATGTGCAAACATCTTTCGGACAGTCTGCGTTATATTGTCTCTTCACCATACGCGCATGTGACTTTGGCTGAGGAGCTTCAACATACGAGACATTATCTGTCCCTTGTACAACAAAAGTACGAAGAGGATTTGGAGTGGGACATCCATGCAGACGGGCTGGCGAACGAAATCCGATTGCCGCGGTTGGTCATTCAGCCGTTTGTGGAAAACTGCATTGAACATGCCTTTGCCAACACCGCGCCGCCTTGGCGTATCCAGATTACCGTGAAGCAATATAACGGATTATGGGCTTTGGAGATCAAAGATAATGGAGAGGGCTTTCCACCGGATAAAATCCAGGAGATTTTAGCCAATATTCAGACATCGGGTTCTGGAATGAACCAGACTTCCGTTGGTGGAACAGCCCTTGGTAACATGGGGATTATCAATAGCGTCAATCGACTCAAACTAATGTATAACAACAGGCTCTTCATTAATATATTTAACAATCATGCGGAAGAGCAACATGGAGCAACAATTCAAATCATCGGCTCACTGACAAAGGATTTTTACTAACTAGGAGGCATAGGCGATGTATAACGTTATGATCGTTGAGGATAGCAAACCGATATTACGTAATATTAAAATGCTCTTGGAGACGTTGAGCTTCCCGATTCGTATAGCTGCAACGGCAACGAATGGAGAAGAAGCCTTGGCAGCGTTAAAGCAGGAACCGATTGACCTGCTGTTGACAGATATCCGAATGCCAAAAATGGATGGCCTGTCCCTGATTGAGCAAGCCAAGCTTGCCAACCAGGATCTAAAGGTCATTCTAATTAGTGGGTACAGCGATTTTGAATACACAAGAAAAGCATTGAACCTGCAAGTGTTTGACTATTTGTTAAAACCTGTCGAGCGAGAGGCGCTTGAAGAAGTCATGGGTCGGGTAATTGACCAACTTGATCAACAGATGTCCAAGGAACTGCTGGATTTGCAGGAAATCATACATCCTCAATGTGAGACTACGCCAAAAAAAGGTGAGGATTTTCCGCCCTTATTCAGCCAGATGATGATTATAATGAGCAAACAACCCTTCACCACAGGGTATGAACGTTGGATGCAGGTGGAGCTTGAGGTTATATTGCAGGATTTTTTTACATTCCATGCTTGTCGTGTGTACACCAGTCAAACCCCATATCAATTTGTTGTTTTTGTCAATAAGAGTGCACTTGAGTTGTACTCTTCCGTACATGAATGTCTTGAATCGTTGCGACGGCATTTGGTTGCGCATGACATCGATGCGATCATTGGAGGACAACTTCTATTCGCTGAGTCTGGTAATCTGCCGGAGCTCTATCACCGCATGTCGTCCATTTTGTCTGATCAGCAACGGTTGAAACAAGGATTAGCGCTGGATACCGGGAATCCGGTGTCGATGGCCAGATCTGAGACAGGCTGTCTGGATCCCGTGCAGGAATCTGCTTTTGTACAGATGATACAGGCTCGGCAGAAAGAACGGTTTGCTCTTAAGTTATCTGAATTGCTGAATCGATGGGCAGAGGAAAATGTACATATGACCGAGGTGGAGCGGTTTATCGGATTGATTGTAGACACGTTTGCTCATCTGTACGAGGAACAGGGCTCGGGCATGAGATTGGGTCTGGAGCTTCGGTCAAGACAATTCGCCCATGCACAGTCCTATGCCGATTTTTGCCGGGAAATGACGGAATGGACGGGACAGTGCTTCGATATGCTGCAATCCCACGTTCGAAAAAGCAAGGCGATCCTGTTCGAACAGATTGACGATTACGTAAAACTAAATAAATACTCTCCATTGTCTATCAACGACATTGCCATGAAGTTTCACGTTAGCCCGTCGTATGTCAGCAGAGTGATCAAAAATGCAACGCAAATTACGTTTGTTCAGTATTACACCCAGCTTCGCATTCAGGAAGCCTGCAGACTGATGGAAAGTCAACCGGACATGAAGTTTAAGGAAGTTTCCGATTTGCTGTCGTTTAGCGATCAGCACTATTTCTCGAAGGTGTTCAAAGAGTATACGGGGCTAAGTCCTACGGATTATAAACAACAGATGTCTGGTATAAAGACCCAATCATAGTTAACAAACCCTTTTTATTTATGTTATAATACTAAACAAATACGGCTTGTTACTGAATTCATTCAGGCAATACCTATGTATATTTACGCTCAAAGTCTCTTTGGGTGTGCATATATATGGGTTTTTTTGCGTTTACTTGCCGATTGATTCTACCAAAAATGGATAAAGAGAGGAAGATTCACTTTGGAAAAGAAAAAGAAAAAAAGGTCATTTTATAGGAAAGGAGGAGCCAGTTTACGATTAATGAGTACTAGACTCATTGCAGCTTTCCTTGCAGTGCTTATTATTCCCACTGCACTTATCGGTTATTTCTCGTATCATAGTGCCAAAGATCAGGTGCAACAAAAAATGACAGAGCCCATCAATACCATATTAACGATGGCAGGACAGCATATTAACAATCTGGTGGGGGAAAAAGCAGCATTATTGAGTTACATAGACAGTATGTATGGCACCACCCCCAGTCAGGCGAACAACGAAACAGTACAAGTAGGAATCGACCAATTAGCTGATACATATCCTGATCTTCTTGCCATCACTGTGGGCAGCGATCAAGGTGGTGTTATATCATCTCCAGCAATAGAAGATGTAACATATGATCCACGCAGCACAACATGGTACACCAATGGTATGAGTAACAATGGATCACTCTTTTTTTCGAGTATTATGACAGATCCGGTATCCGGGAAGATTTATGTAGAAATTTCAAAGGCTCTTTCAAATCAACAAGGTGTAGCAAGTATTAAACTTGATCTGGAGCGATTAGCAAAAGAAATATCTTATGTGGATGTCGGAGGTAATGGGAGCCTGATTGTGGTTGACTCCAATCGAACCATCGCAGCTTGGTCTGGTGCCATTGTAAAAGGTGGGGGAGGAGAACTCGGCGGGGCGCTCATCGAGGGAATTCCAGTTCATCCAAATACGGCTTCAAGTTCCGATGAGCCGATGGCATTTTCTCAATTTGTCAGAACGGATCTGGCGTATGATCTAGAGGTATATAACGGTGTTAATGCTTTGACGGGGTGGAATGTCATTGCTTTGATGGGCCATGAAGACTTTATCGCCGCAGCGAAACCCATCATGGTATCGAGTCTAACCGTCATTGCTGTATCTGTATTAATTGCTGGAGTTATTATTTTCTTCATTCTGAGATCTTTTATTGTACCTATGCAAAAACTGAGAAAGGCAACCCGCAGCGTAAGCGAAGGGAATCTGTCCGAACGTGTTAATCTTAAAACCGAGAACGAATTTGGTATATTGGCAAATGATTTTGATCAAATGACCAGTTCCCTTCAATCGGTGGTTGCTGAACTTCATCAGACGTCATCGTTGTTAAGCCACTCTTCCCAAATGATTCAGGAAAGTACAGAACAAACCACCCAATCGGTTCAACATGTGGCTGAAACCATGCAGCAGACTGCGGAATCAGCTATCGTTGGGGCGGAAAATTCGGAACAAACCGCAAATGCCGTAGAAGAGATGGCGAGAGGCATCAGTACAATTGCAGAATCTGCGAGTGCCATCGTTGATTCGGCTGAAGAGACGGAGCGCGCTGTTGCTAATGGTGGGAAAACCATAAACCAGGTTGGAGAACAAATGGAACATATTCTGGGAGCTGTTGAAGAAACCTCGGCATTGATTAATGAGCTGTCCAGTCTGTCTGCCGAAGCCAATCGTATGAATGAAGCGATTGCGGATATCTCTCGGCAAACCAACCTACTATCACTGAATGCCTCTATTGAAGCATCAAGAGCAGGAGAACACGGAAAAGGTTTTGCTGTCGTTGCTGGTGAGGTGCGCACGTTATCGATGCAATCCAAACAGAGTGCGGACGACATTGGCGCTACCATTGGCAAAATGCTCGACTTGATTGCCAAATCCACATCTCTTATGAATGATAAAGTTCGCAATCAAGTCGGTGAAGGAATGCGGATTAGCCAAGAAGCTTCTGCAACCATATCGAACATTGAACAATATACAACGCATATCGTGGATCAAATTCAGGATATTTCCGCTGTCTCCGAACAGTTGTCAGCCAGTACGGAAGAAGTTTCGGCTACAGTTGCCGCGATGAGTCATATCTCTAAAGTGTCGGCTGACAGTGCTCAGACAACTTCAGCAGCAGCCCAACAGCAAATGGCGGCAATGGAGGAGATATCTGCATCCTCTGCACAGCTATCCAAAACAGCTGAGAACATGCAAGAGTTGGTTCGCCGATTTAAGCTCTAAAGTAGAAGTAAGGAAAAGTGTAAAGAGATATGTAAGAGATATGCAAGGCCTAAGAGGCGCTCCCTAAATGGAGCGCCTTTCTGCGCTTAGAGAGATTAGTGAAATTAGTAAGAATGTGACACCTCATCCCCGAACATATCCTTTTGATTCTTTTTTCGGAAACTCCGTGGAGATTCACCAACCGATTTGGTAAATAGAATCGTAAAGTAATTGGGGTTATCGTAACCGACCAGTTTGGCAATTTCCCATACTTTTTTGTTAGTTGAAACTAATAATCGGGTGGATTCACCCATTCTTCGTTGAATGAGGTAATGATAGGGAGAAGTGCCATAGTGATTTTTGTACATATGAATTAAGTAATAAAAATCGATATGAAATTGATCTGCCAATTCTTTGAGTTTAATGTTTTGCCGATAGTGGGTATCCAAATAGTCTTTAATGCTCTCAGCAAGGTTATTACTCCCAATAGTCTCCCCACTAGGAAGCTGTTGACGGGACTGACGATCAATGATCAGAAGTATGGCTTTCAGGACATGCCCAGAGATAGATTCATAACCATGTTCCCGGATTGAAAATTCATTGAAGAGAGTCTGCATTAACGAATGGAGCTCATCGGAATAACGGTTTGCTCGAATGATCGGTTTGTTAGAGGGAGGGATGACCCAATCCTCAAGGGTGTGGGTGTCTTCTGTAAAACGAAAGCCGCAATAAAAGGTGGATAACGGGAATTCAGGATTGGACTTCTCCTCATGAAGAGTCCCCTTATTATAAATGAGCATGTCACCTTTTTGAGCCCAGTGTTTGGTACCGTCAATGGTGAACAATCCTTTGCCTTCAGTTACGTAGATAATCTCATGCAGATCGTCATGTTTATGCGTCGGAAAACTCCAATGGGGATTGTCGGCCAGTTTCCCTACATAAATAATGGTGCAATCTCGATTTGCATGCAGTTGGCCGGATTCGTGGTGTGTATTCATCTATGTCTTCCCTTCAGAATCTGTATTGAAAGTCTGTGTTGAAATGACAACATATATAATGTTTTGCAATAAAACCACAACAACCTTGATTGTCGCCATGGTATATCTGACAGTACAATTTCACTATCCAAAATGTACTATATATCGAAAGTGAAGGGATGGGAAAGCAGAAAATACATGAATTAATGATCGTAGACAGAATTGAAGCGCTTGCAACAATAGAAAGGATTAGTGAGTATTGATTTATGACTAGAAATAGAGAGAAGCTACTTATTTTAACGCTTACGCTCGTTAGTTTTGTACTGGGAACAACCGAGTATGTCATCGTGGGTGTGTTGAAGGAAATTGAAAGTTACATGAAAGTATCACTTGCTGCCGCGGGTATGCTTGTCTCCGGTTTTGCGATTGCATACGCAGTGGGTACACCATTTGCCGTGGCCTTCTTGGCCAAAATATCCAGAAGAAGTTCCATATTGATTGGATTTGCAATCGTGTTAGCATTAAATCTATTGACCGTGTTCTCAACAACGTTCTCTTCTCTGATGGCCATTCGCATCGTGTCGGCCGTTGCTTGTGGACTGACGATATCACTTTCGATCTCAATCGTAAGTGATGCAGTGAACCGGGAGCGAAGAGGGGAAGCTATCGCCTGGATTTTGGGCGGATTTTCAATCGCTAATGTGTTAGGTGTTCCGCTCGGTACATTTATCGGACAACATCTGAGCTGGTCCATGACGTTTGTTGTTACGGCGTGTATAGGTGTTGTACCGTTGATGTTCATGTTCCGTATTCTGCCACGCCAAACAACCACGATTGTCGGTTCGTTCAGAGATCAGATGTCTCTCTTTGTGAAGCCGCGCATATTGCTTGCCTGTCTGATCCCTGTACTGGGAAACAGTTGTATTTTCGTGATTTTTACATACATTACACCACTCCTAAGTGAGACAATGGGTGTGCCTGTTCAATGGATAAGTGCCATACTTCTGATCTATGGTGCCTGCAGCATCCTGAGTAACTGGATTGGTGCCAAAATAGCGAAGGGTGACTTCCTGCCCAAGCTCAAGCGGCTTTTTGTAATTCAAGCCATCCTCTTCCTAGGCATGAGTTTTACCGTTTCTAATGTGTGGATGGGCTTGGCATTCCTGTTCCTGATTGGATGTCTGTCATCCTCCATGAGCGCGGCATCCCAGCTATATTTGTTTGATGTGTCAGGATCGATCGCGCCGGGGTCCAAAGCATTTGCATCTACACTCCTGCCTGTGGCAGCGAACGTGGGTATAGCGTTAGGCTCCGGCGTTGGGGGAATCGCCGTTAATATGGGTGGTGTCCAGTGGGTGCCGCCAGTTGCTGTGATGCTTGCCTTGCTGGCTTTTGTCGTTACCCTGATATGCCAGCGTTCCATCCAAGTGAATTCAGACGAAGCAACCACAGTAAAAGCCGCCTAGATGAGATGAGGTTTAAACTAATCAGATGAATCCATATCCATGGGATTTGTAAGTACAAACAGAGTCGCTGTTATAGCGGCTTTGTTTGTTTTTTAGTTTTCCAGCATTCCGGATGAAACGGGTTCGTAGATGATAGAGGTAGGATAATGCAATAATTCAGTGAATTTGTATAGGAAGAGATCTGATAAAATGAATGAAAAGATAGGAGGGGAACCCATGAAAAAGCCGATGATCGGTGTACTGCCTTTATATGATACAGACAAAAAAAGTTACTGGATGCTTCCAGAATATATGAACGCGATAGAAGGAGCAGGTGGGATTCCAATTATGCTGCCTTTGACAACGGATACCGAGATCATAGCAACGCTGGCTGATGAGTTCGATGGGTTCCTGTTCACCGGGGGACATGATCTCAATCCTGAGCTGTATCATGAGCATGCAGAGGTTGCCTGTGGAGAGTTGTGTATTGAACGCGATATGATGGAGTCAATATTATTACAAAAGGTAATTGAGCTTGATAAACCTGCCTTTGGCATATGCCGTGGACTGCAGCTATTTAACGTTATGTTGGGTGGAACTTTATATCAAGATATTCCCACTAGCCTTCAACTTCATGGGAACAAGATCGTTAATCATAAGCAAAGCCCGCCGTATACGAAACTAGTACATGATGTACATATAGAGCAAAATAATTTGCTTCATGATATCTTGCAAACAGATACGATAAAAGTGAACAGCTATCACCATCAGGGAATCAAGGTGTTGTCGGATAAGTTAACTGCCGTGGCTGTCGCTGAAGATGGACTCATCGAATCCGTGGTCATGCCGAACCGTTCATTTGTTTTGGCTGTGCAATGGCATCCAGAGTACAGCTATAAAGTAGATGACTATAGTCAAAAGTTATTTGCAGCGTTTGTTAATGCTTCTCAATCCGCACGATATAATATCCATATTGAAGACATCACCGCATAAATTTGGAGTAGAAAAAAAGACCTCCTGTTTATAAAAACAGAGGAGGTCTTTGTATTGGTGAATGTAGTCGTGATGAGTAAACGTGGTATTACCATTACGATTGTAGTGGAATGATTATTTTAATCCAGACTTCGTGTTGGTATGCTCTTCAGCATTCAGGGAAGCAATCAGCTTCTCGCCTTCAACATCCAAGTTTGGCAGAATGCGATCCAGCCATTTTGGAAGTGCCCAAGCCTTGTCTCCAAAAATAGCCATGATGGCTGGGACCAAGCCCATTCGGATAATGAAAGCATCAATCAGAATGCCTACCGCCAAAGTGAAACCAATCTGTTTGATCATAACATCATCAGTGAATATAAATCCTGCAAATACAGAGACCATAATTACTGCTGCGGCAACAACTACGCGACTTACCTGATTGTACCCATGCACGACGGATTCAGTTCCGCGATGACCATGCACATAGGATTCCCGCATGGAACTAACCAGGAAGACTTGATAGTCCATCGCCAGGCCATACAGGATACCTGTCACGATGATCGGCATAAAGCTCAGCAGCGGGCCGCCTGTATCGAAACCAAAGAGCGAATGCAGCCAGCCCCATTGGAATACAGCAGTTGTGATCCCGAATGTAGCCAGGATACTAAGCAGGAAGCCAATTGTTGCTTTGATGGGAACGATGATCGAACGGAATACGAGTAACAGGATGATCAGCGACAGCAGGATTATGATGCCTACATAAATAGGGAATACCTGCGCCAGTTTGGCTGACATATCGATGTTAACAGCTGTGAGTCCAGTAACTCCAAGTTTCACATCATAGGTATGTGCGATGCTGGAATTAGCCGCGCGTAGATCAGTGACCAGTGTTTTGGTGAGATTATCGTTAGGACCCGTTTTTGGAATGAGACTGAAAATAGCTAAATCTTCTGTCATACCAAGCGGTGTGACTTGTGCAACGTTATTCTGACCTTGAAGTTCCATCACCAGACCACCCAAGAGTTCCGGTGTAACTTTTACGGAAGACTGATTAGGCTCTGCAACCAGAATAAGTGGTCCGTTAAATCCTTCCCCGAAGCCTTCGGAGATGGCATCATAACTTTGTCTTGCAGTTGTATCCAGATTCGCTGAGGAAGCGCCAGGAATACCCATTTCCATTTTGGTAATCGGCGTCGCGGCAAAACCAAGAATGACGATGATGGCGATAATGGTAGCCCAACGATTTTTGATAACGAATTTCACCCATCTGTCCGCGACTCCGCGGCTAGTGGCTTTAGGATGTTTCGCGCTTTTCTCACGAGCTTTGGCGGAACAGATGCGTTCTCCTACCAATCCGAGTAAAGCAGGCAACAGGGTTAAAGCAACAAATACGTTGATGAGTACGGTGGCTGCTGCGACCAAAGCCATCGTAGACAAGAATGTGAGACCGATGACAAGCATACCGCACAGTGCAATAATGACGGTTAATCCGGCAAAAAATACCGCGCTGCCCGATGTACCAATAGCTCTGGCAGTGGCTTCTTTTGCGCTCAAGCCTTGATCAATGATCATTCGACGCTGGCGATTAACAATGAAGAGAGCATAATCGATTCCAACAGCCAATCCAACCATGAGAGCCAGGACGGAAGTAACACTAGGCATTTCGATGAATTTGGAGATGGAGAACGCACCACCAACTCCAATGGCAACTCCGAGGAGTGCAGTGATCAGAGGCAGACCTGCTGCAACAACGGAGCCAAGGGTGATCAGCAATACAATGACAGCAATCACCAATCCGACAATCTCAGCCGAGCCAACCCCAATCGATACCGTTTTGAGCGTTTCGCCCGGCAAGACCGTAATGTTGGTTCCTTGCTCTACTGTCATAACAGATTGAATAACGGAATCAAATACATCCTGTGTTATGGCAGACTGCTCGATTGTAAATTGGAACTGGAACAGTGCAATACTACCGTCCGAAGAGATCAGCATACCAGGTACAGGAACACCATCGACCATCAAAGGTCCATAGGGAGGAGGCGTGGTTGTTCCGGATTGTGCCGTATCGGTAGCCTGAGCGTTCTGAGCCATTTCCGCCGAAGCACCCGAATTACCCGCTTCAGCTGCATAGTCCGCAGGATTAATGACTTTGTCTAATCCGTAAACTTCATTAACACCTTTCATCATGGCAGCCAAACGTTCAGGCGTATCCAAACGCTCGTTGTCGGGTGCCTTGAAGACAACACTTCCTTGACCGCCGGAGGCGGCTGGCAGTTCTTTTGCCAATTGATCCAGTACCTTCTGTGACTCTGTGCCTTCAATCTTCATTTCAGAACTGATGTGAATACCATTGATGCTGATCATGGAGATGACAATTCCCAGAATTAAAACCCAGCCAATGATGAAGGTTGCAGGTTTGCTAAAAGCGGTTTTCCCCACTCTGTATAATAATGTAGACATTTCTCTAATTTACACTCCTCTATGATGAATGTGGATGGTTGGCATGTTCGAATCCTGCCCGCAAATGATTAAATGTGGTTTCCAAAAATTGATCAAAGGTGATAGCACCGGGCTTGGTATCTTCAGTCATGATTTGTCCGGGCAGCAACACATTGAGTCTTCCATCAATTAATGGCAGTATCGTTCCATATAGTGCGTTGATCAGAAGATAAGTATAGATCTCGTCATACTTCCCGTTGGATAAGTCTAATAAGGTATCTTGTGCCTGTGTCTGCATCCGGTGCATGGCTCCAAGATAATGCGGTTCTAACACGGGATAAGTCTGGGATAGTGAGAGCAGCTGATGAAGTCTTCCAATTAGTTCTGTTGTAAGTTGCATCTTGATCAGGTTATACAGTACGTCAAGCAAGGAGACGTTGTCGGGCATTTCGGTAAGTAACTCTTCGAGTTCCGTTGTATTCTGAACGGATATCGCACCTCTTGCTACGGCTTCCTCTTTACATGTGAAGTAGTTTGCAAATGTTCTACGTGAACAACCCACCTGATGCACGATATCTTCGACCGTAAAGCCATCAAGCCCATGTTCAAGGGTAAGTTCAAATGCAGCACCAGCAAGTGCTTTTTCAGTGGCTTCTTTCTTCAAATGTCGCAAGTTTCTTTTAATCATTATTCTCCGCTTATGCGTTCACCTCCAACACCAATGACTATGGTTTAATTCTTTTTAAGAAGAGCACACTTACTGAACATGCACTTTGTGAGGTTTATCATAACAAACAAGTTGCTCATTGTGCAAATTTACTCATTGTGCAATTATTTTATATGATATCTATACTGCGAATCAATGCTTCAACTCCTGAGGAATGAATGTTAAAATCAATAGAAAAACTTGGGGCGATAACGAGACATGAGTAGTCGTAAACAAAGTTTATTGGAAACAGCACTTGCGCTATTTTTAGAGCATAGCTATGCAAATACAACAATCCAGATGATCCTGGATCAATCAGGTGTATCCAAAGGCACATTCTACAAATTCTTCAGTTCCAAAGAAGACTGTTTATATTCGATTATTGATCAGCGTATGCAAGAGGATGTTTTCATTCGTAAAGAGCTTGAACAAAATCACTATACATCGGATTATGACCTGCTCGTAGATCAGATTGCGATTCCTATGTCTGTACCTAATAAAGAGCGAGTATGGGAATTATATTGGACGGGTTTTTATTCCGGGGAGATCAACTCAGCCAAACTGGCTACAGTTCACCTGAAATGGCTGTCCACACGCTTGATTCAGGTGTACGGGAACGACATTAGCTTATATGCCAACGAAGGGGCAATATTGTGTTACGGCATATTACATCAGATTGCCAACACATCAAGAAGTCTAAATACGCAAAAACCGGTATGGAGCGAAGTAGTTCCAAAAGTACTAACGTACATTGAAGTGATCCTAAGAACCATGCACCAGAGAAATGAACATATTTTCGACTTTCAGTCTCTATATTTCCTGAATGCGGATGAGCGTAACGATGATATAGGTCTGGACATCGATAATGTATTGATCGAATTTGATGAGTTCAACAACCGTGTTCAAAAATCCAAGGAATCTTCATCATTAAAGCAACTTTCGAAGGGGCTTTTAGCGCTATTACAGGATCAAGAGGATTTAAATATTCCTGTAATCGAAGTGGTGCTTCAGGCGTTTCACAAAGAGTACAAATCCAGTGCGTTCCAATCTGAAGCCAATAGAATGACCGAAGCCTGTTGGTGGTACTTGGAACTGGTGAAGCAACGGAATTAATATGGGGGTTGGCTCAAAGCCAACCTCTTTTTTGCTTTTTTATGCCCCTAGTTTTTATTAATATACTATTAGTATATTAATAAAATGTTGTTATAACAGTTGTTTTATGTTGTTTAAACTATGATATTTGAAATTAAATATACGAGTAGTATATAATCGGAATGAACATATATTTCCATAGATTCGAATAACTTCACTTCGAAAGGAAGATTTATATGAATAACTCGAATAACCAGACATCAGAAAAAGTAGAATTTAATTTGTTTAGCGAAGAAAATAGTAAAGATCCATTTGCCATGTTTGCACAGATGCGTGCCAAAGGTTCCGTTGTCCCTATTCCTAATCCAATGGGTGGAGCAGGGCAAACCTGGATTGTAACTCGGATGGACGTCGCCATGGAAGTGCTGAAAGATCACTCTCGATTTACGGTAGATAGTGGCAATGATATTCGAAAGAATCTCTCAGGTGAGCTTGGTTCATCGGAACCCCAGACTTTTTTTACCGGAAAGTCGATGCTCTTTGTTGATGAACCGGATCACCGAAGACTGCGTAGCCTGGTTTCCAAAGCGTTCACGCCAAGATATATGGAAAGCCTGCGTCCACGCGTCCAGGAAATTGCCGATGAGTTGATTGACCAATTCGAAGGAAAAGGAGAGATGGATCTTGTAAAAGACTATGCCTATCCTTTCCCAATCAACGTTATTTCCGAGATGTTGGGTATACCTCAGGAAGACCGACCTCAGATCCATGTATGGTCTGAAGCCATTGCAAAAGGTCTTGGTTTTGGTAAACAGGACCCTGCAGTAGCGCAGCACTTGCGATCATTCGCAGAGTACACCTCACAGCTTGTGGCGAATAAACGAGTAGAACCTTCATATGACCTCATCAGTCAATTAATTGCGATTGAGGAGGAGGGGGATCGATTGAATGAAGATGAATTAATATCCATGATCACGTTATTAATATTTGCTGGACATGAGACAACTTCCAATCTGATTGCAACTGGTTCTTATCTTCTTCTGACCCATCCCGAACAACTGGAACAACTGAAACAAGATCTGAATCTGGTTCCTTCTGCGGTGGAGGAGTTGCTACGATATAACGGACCTGCCACTTCCTCAGGTCCTCGTTATGCAACGCAGGACACGGAGCTGGATGGACAATTGATTCAAAAGGGAGATGTTGTGATTCCCCTTCTGAAATCAGCGAATCGGGACGAGCAGCAGTTCACTGACCCCGAAGAGTTGGATATCGAACGCAAAATAAAACGGCATTTGGCCTTTGGACACGGCATCCATATGTGTCTTGGCGCTCCACTTGCTCGTGTAGAAGGGGACGTGGCGTTTACTACGCTTCTACGTCGGCTACCGGATATTGAGCTCAGTATTCCTCAGGAAGAGATTCATTGGCACTCTGCTTTGTCATCACAGGGATTGGCAGCATTGCCTGTGAAATTTTAATAGATAAACTTAGTACGACCCATTGGAGTATGACGAATTTTCGTCATACTCTTTATTTGTAATGATGATAGAATGGGATGAACAAGAAACATGTTACTGGATTGAACATGCTTAATGCAAAAGATAAAGTGGAGTACATAATTTTTGTTGTGGAGGTAAACCTTATGAATAAAGATGAACAATTCATGCATAAAGCCATTGAAATTGCTCTGCAAGCTCGCAAAGAAGGAAACGAACCATTCGGAGCCATTCTGGTGAAAAACGGAGAGGTCGTCATGATTGGGGAAAATAAAATCAACACTTTTTGTGACCCTACGCATCATGCAGAAATTGGGCTTATCCGAAAATATTGTTCCGAACATCATGTGTTTGACCTGAGCGAGTACACTCTGTATACAAGTTGCGAACCGTGTGTAATGTGTTCCGGTGCTATGGTTTGGTCGAATCTGGGAAGGCTGGTGTATAGCGTATCCCATGATCAATTAGCGGAAATTGCTGGTGGCAACATCATGATCGCGTGTGAAGAAGTATTTGACAAAAGTCCTCAAAAGCCTGAAGTAACAAGGGAATTACTTAACACAGAAGGGTTAAAAGTATTCGAAGGATATCAATTTCAATCCTAGTCGTTATCCGGACAAAAAATTATTTTTTGATAATTGCTTGATTTTTTTTTCAACGTCTGATAGTGTAAGACCTGTGATTTTGGGAAGTTAATTTATCAATATGAATTAGAGCTTTCCAGCAGATAATTTTGACCACTTCACCAGGAAGTTAAGGCCATACGGACAGCCGGGTCAAACGCCGATTGGCAACTTACGTTGCTTTATTGATTGAGTTCAAAGCTCAAATTTTATAAGTTGGTTACTTTACAACCAGTGCAATTGCACATCAACTTGTGAAACGGTCAATAAGAGTGGTAAAGGCGAATTATTTGCTATATAGACTCTGATCCAATATTGATATACATGAAGGAGCTTTCCGCCAAAGGAGTTCTTGTGAACTTTTTTGGTCATGGAGACTTCACGTCTTTTTTATGATGTATATCGATAAGCAAGTGTGATGATGCGCGATTGCGAGCATTTTTCACCTTGCTTTTTTTGTTGTCTTGTTGTCATCGTATTAAACCAATTAAAAAAAATACATATTGGGATAGGAGAATGTAAAATGGGAAAAGCACTAATCATCGGCGCCGGCGGCGTTGCTTCCGTGGCAGTACACAAATGCGTTCAAAACAGCGAAGTTTTTGAGGAAATCTGCATCGCGAGTCGTACTAAATCCAAATGTGATGAACTCAAAGCCAAGCTGGACGGCGGAAAAACAAAAATTACAACAGCACAAGTTGATGCTGACAATGTTGACGAACTGATCGCTCTGATCAACGAAGTTAAACCGGATATCGTTATGAACCTTGCTTTGCCGTATCAAGATCTGACAATCATGGATGCTTGTCTTGCAACTAAAACAAATTACATGGACACAGCGAACTATGAGCCACATGATACAGCGAAGTTTGAATACAGCTGGCAATGGGATTACAAAGAGCGTTTTGAACAAGCAGGCATCACTGCATTGCTCGGTAGTGGATTTGACCCAGGTGTGACTGGCGTATTCTCCGCTTATGCCCTGAAGCACTACTTTGACGAAATTGAGTACATCGACATTCTGGACTGCAATGGCGGCGACCATGGCTATCCGTTCGCAACCAACTTCAACCCTGAGATCAACATTCGCGAAGTATCTGCGAACGGAAGATACTGGGAGAATGGTGAATGGATTGAAACAAAACCGATGGAAATCAAACGTGTCTACGACTTCAAAGAAGTTGGAGAGAAAGACATGTACCTGTTGTACCATGAGGAATTGGAATCTTTGGCAAAAAACATGCCAGGTCTGAAACGTATCCGTTTCTTCATGACATTTGGTCAAAGCTACCTGACTCACTTGAAAGCTCTTGAAAATGTAGGCATGACTTCAATCGAGCCTATTGAATATGAAGGTAAACAAATTATTCCACTGCAATTCCTGAAAGCAGTTCTGCCGGATCCAGCATCCCTTGGACCACGTACTGTGGGTAAAACAAACATCGGTTGTATTTTCAAAGGCAAAAAAGATGGTCAAGACAAAACATATTATGTATACAATATCTGTGATCACCAAGAGTGTTACAAAGAAGTGGGTTCCCAAGCAATCTCGTACACAACAGGCGTTCCAGCTATGATCGGTGCAGCAATGGTCATGACAGGCAAGTGGAACAAACCAGGCGTATATAATGTAGAAGAGTTCAACCCAGATCCATTCATGGAAGAGTTGAACAAATGGGGCCTCCCATGGGTAGAAGACTTCAACCCGGTACTCGTTGATGAGCTGCCAGAAGAAGTTAAAGAATCGGAGCTTGTTCGTTAAAATGCGGTTCGAGCAATTACCGACACCATGTTTTGTTGTTGACGAGGCGCTTATTGAGAAAAACCTGCAAATCCTGAACGGTGTTATGCAGCGTACAGGTGCCAAAATCGTGCTCGCTCAAAAAGCATTTTCCATGACTGCGATGTATCCGCTGATTGGAGAATACCTGAGCGGTGCAACGGCGAGCGGTTTGTATGAAGCGCGTCTGGGCCATGAGGAAATGGGCAAAGAGAATCATGTCTTTGCTCCGGCATACCGCGCAGAAGAGATCGACGAGATTATCTCCATCTGCGACCACATTATTTTCAATTCTTTTTCACAGCTAGCAAAGTTCAAGGATAAAGCGCTTCAGGCTGGCCGTAAGGTCGGCTTGCGCGTTAATCCTGAATGCTCTACCCAAGAAGGACACGAGATCTACGATCCGTGTTCTCCGGGTTCGCGTTTTGGCGCGAAACTGGAGGATTTCGATGCAGACCTGTTGGAAGGCGTCTCCGGACTGCACTTCCACACACTGTGTCAGCAAAACTCCGACGATCTGGAGACTACGCTAAATGCAGTTGTCGAGAAGTTCGGACAATGGTTGCCGCAGATGGAATGGATCAACTTCGGTGGTGGGCACCATATCACACGTGAAGATTATGATATTCCAAGACTGGAAGCATGCATCAAGCGTATGCAGAACGACTATGGTCTGGAAGTATATCTGGAGCCGGGAGAAGCTGTTGCGCTGAATGCGGGTTATCTGGTGACTTCTGTGCTGGACTTCCATAAGAACGGTATGGACATTGCCATTCTGGATACTTCAGCTACATGCCATATGCCGGATGTGCTGGAAATGCCATATCGCCCCCCGCTGATCGGTTCTGGAGAAGTCGGTGAGAAGGCTCATCTGTATCGCTTAGGTGGACAAACCTGTCTGTCTGGTGACGTAATTGGGGACTATTCATTCGATCAGCCTTTGCAAGAAGGCGACCGTCTGGTATTCGAAGACATGGCGATTTACTCCATGGTGAAAACCAACACGTTCAACGGCATGCCGCTTCCAGCGATTGCAGTCAAAAGAAAAGACGGCGATTGCGAAGTTGTCCGTGAATTCGGATATCAGGATTTCAAAATGAGGCTGGCATAATTACTTCATTATATAGTAAACATTCAATTAAGAATTGAATATAAAGCATTGAATATAAATACAAAGAAGGGAACCTGGAGACAGGTTCCCTTTTTAACGTTAACTGATGTTTAACGATTACATTTAATGATGTTTATCATCGAGGTTAGATGAATGTTTACTGGTATTGAGCCGACTTAGCTTCGACTTCAGTTTTCGGGTTAATTTTGTGGTTTCGAGGCTGCTCTCGCAGCGTACGGAAAGATCGGTTCTCTTAGTTCAAAGTCATATGTTAACCCATCCACAATGCCCACTACACTCTCACTGTCATACAACTCCAGCAAAAATCCAGCCATTTGTTCCGCCGTATGGAACTTGGGAACCCTGCCTTCATATTCAAACTCATCTACATTAAAGGAATGTTTCGCAAATTCCGTCTCGGTTGCAGCCGGAGCGAGCACCTTGGCCTGCATCGCTGCGTTCTTACCTTTTAACTCTTGCGCAAGTCCTTCCGTAAAGGCACTAACATAGAACTTGGTTGCGCAGTAGGTTACTGCATCGGCTACAATCGTATATCCACCACCAGAGGAGATATTAATGATCTGTGTGCCATCAACATTTGCATAATCACGTACATACAGGGAAGAAAGAATCGTAAGAGCTTCTATATTAAGATGAAGCATCTGCTCAATCTTTGGCAGGTGTTGTTCGCCAACGGAAGCGAAATTCCCGAATCCGGCGTTGTTGATCCAAGTCTCAATGGAATAAGCCTGAAGACTTTCATAGAATTCATGCACATTAGCGGCAATAGACAGATCCACTGTACGAATGACAACATCCAGATCTGGATTGATTTCAGCTACTCTTGCTTTTAATTTGTCCAATTCATCGGTTCTGCGTGCAGCCAGGATCATATTTTTGCCACGAGCTGCAAAAGCTAAAGCCGCTTCATATCCAATGCCTGAACTGGCACCGGTAATCACTGTATATTTCATGGGAATTCCTCCTAGATCTGATTTCATTTTTTATTGTGATGTGACCACGAGTTGATTATACTGATTAGAGCTTACTCTAAGTCAAGCGGGAAAATGGAGGGGAGGTTAACCATGCATACCATAGGTGAAGTGGCAGAATTACTCCATATCAGTGCACATACGTTGCGTTATTATGAGAAGGAACAGATTGTAACTCCTCTCCGAGATGCCAGTGGAGACAGGCGATACAACGAGTCACACCTGAAGTGGCTACAATTTGTGATCAAATTAAAAGAGACTCAAATGCCCATTGCTATCATTAAGAAATATGCGTCCTTGTTTCAGGAAGGGGAGCATACGGCGGCGGATCGTTTAAAGCTGCTGGAGGAGCATAAAGAGTCGATTCAAAAACAGATGCACATACTTAACACAGCAGATGAGATGCTTGAGCATAAAATTTCGTCGTATCGAACGCTCATCGGACAATGAACTAACACACACAAATGACGATCTATTGCCAAAACAGTGATTTTTATTATAGACTGTTTTTTATCGGTTGTTCATCAAGGGGGAAATGCAATGCATCAAAACAGAAAACAAAAGTCAAACAAGTTAAAGATCCTCTCCAAAGTATTATTGATTATCATTGGGGGATTTATAACGGCATATGGCCTGGAAGCCATATTGATCCCGAATAATGTCTCAGATGGTGGTGTCACAGGTCTGAGTATCGTAGGATCACAGCTGTTCGGATTACCACTGGGGATGCTCATCGGGATTATTAACATTCCATTTGTGTGGCTCGGGTACAAACAAATCGGAAAAAGCTTTGCGTTATATTCGATCATCGGTATTGCTTCACTTGCAATCAGCACCAGTCTGATGCATCATGTACCAACCATCATTGAAGGTGATACCTTGCTTGTTACGGTTGTCGGCGGGATTATCATCGGTTTTGGTATGGGACTTGCATTACGTAATGGCGGGGCCTTGGATGGCATAGATATGCTGGCTGTACTCCTTTCGCGAAAAGTACCTTTTGGGACCAGTGATCTTATCCTGTTCCTCAACATGTTTGTATTTATTGTCGTTTCTACCGTGTTTGGTCTGCAAGGCGCGATCTTGTCAGGACTTGCGTATTTTATTGCTTCTAAAGTAATACATATTGTTGAAGAGGGCTTGAGCGGCTCCAAAACGTTTAAAATTATTACGAATCAACCTGAGATTATGGTTGAAACCATTCGGGACCGTTTAGGCCGTGGAGCAACGTATACCGAGGCTTACGGTGGCTACTCTAATGAGCAATTCAAGGAAATTACTTGTGTCATTAACCGGATGGAAGAGAGTAAAATTAAAGATATCATTCACGAAATTGACCCAACTGCTTTTGTAGTCGTATACGATGTAGCTGAAGTGAGAGGCGGCAATTTCAAAAAGAAAGATATTCACTAACATACAAAAACGCGCTGACAGGAGGAATACTCTTGCCAGCGCGTTTTTGTTTACCTTGTTTAATAGTAATACTTTGTACTTCATGCATAAGCCCAGCTCTCTTATGGAAAACTTCTGTAGTGTGATCAAATAGCATGATTCTATGGGAGGTTAGCATAGTGACAAAACAAGACCCGCAAGAGCTTTTGAAGCAAAAACACGAGCTGGATGAACAAAAAAGACAGTTCACTAATTTTTCGCGGAATATTTCTGGTCATGGTGAGGTTGAAGCTGGTCAAGAGTTCAGTGTTGACCGGGTACCAGATGATCAAAACCGTATGAAATCGGTTGAGAACAGACGCGGCGAAGTCTAAAACGTTACAACATAAGCCGATCCTTTCATGGATCGGTTTATTCGTGTGGAGCAGTGTGATGAACAAAGAATATGTATTGTAATTGCACATAGTAGAGTATATAGGTGGTGGTCAATCGTTGTAAAAGGTCGTATATTATTAATATGTCGATTGTGGGATTGAATATGGACCACATCGCAATATGATAAACGATTTTACATAGAAGGACGGGAAAAAATGGATTTTAAACCGCTTGCTTCATTTATTGACCGCATGACATCCTGGCGCATTCCGTGGGCAGAGGTGCTGGTCATGCATCGAAATGATACCGTTTTCCATTATCGTAACGGTTACGCCAATCTGGAAGAGAAAACGCCCATCGGTGATGGAGCGATCTTTAATCTATACTCCATGACCAAAATCATGACCTGCGTGGCAGGGCTGCAACTGGTGGAGAAAGGTGAAATGCTGTTAAGCGACCCACTGTCCGATTATCTGCCAGAGTACGCTGAGATGACAGTTAAGAAAACGATGGCGAATGGCGAGATCCGACTGGAAAAGGCGACAAGAACCATTACAGTGCGAGATTTGTTCACCATGACAGCCGGGTTCTCGTATGACGTTGGTTGTCCAAGCATTCAAGAAGCTGTAAAAAGCACCAACGGAACATTGCCTACACGCGACTTCGCGAGAGCGCTTGCGAAAGAACCGTTGTTGTTTGAACCAGGGACACACTGGAATTACAGCATGTGCCATGATGTGCTGGGAGCCTTGGTGGAAGTGGTAAGTGGCAAAAGCTTTGGTACGTATCTCCGGGACGAAATCACCGGACCACTTGGTATGAACGATACAGCGTTTAATCTGAACGATGAGCAGCAGACACGCCTGATTCCGCAATATGCTTATAATGATGAGCTTGAGAAGGCTGTCCGTCTGGACGGCAACGGATTCCGGGTAGGCACAGAATTGGAAAGCGGCGGTGCAGGATTGTTGTCAACCGTTAGTGACTATACACTTTTCTTGAATGCACTTACTGGGCGTGGTACGAGTCCCGAAGGCGTCCGCATTTTGTCACAAGCTTCAGTGGAACTGATGCGAACGGATCACCTGAACGAGATGACTCGGGGTGATTATTCCTGGGATCATATGTATGGATACGGCTATGGATTGGGTGTTCGCACACATATCTCCAAAGCAGGAAGCGGCTCACTGAGTCCAATTGGCGAATTTGGATGGAGCGGCGCTGCTGGTTGTATGGCTATTATTGATCCGGATTCAGAGCTTACAGTTATGTATGCCCAGCATTTGCTGAATAGTCAGGAGCCATACGTTCAACGACGCTTACGAAATGTCGTGTACTCCTGCCTGTAAATCATATCGTATTCGAAGTTACTTGAAGAGCCGCTGATCAGCGGCTTTTTTATGTTATATGGAAGGAAAACTATTGATTTAGATTGTTATATATTTCTTTATTAGATAGGGTATGTTATCATTCTTAGGAAAATAGTACTAGTAGGAGGATATGCCTATTGAACATGAACCTATATTAATTACATAGTTTGATTAAGATTACACGCTAGCAATTACTTGTTTGAATGTTGAGATTGTGCACGGTTTAAAATTAGAAAAACGCTACTAGATTTTTATTTTTTTACTCAAAGGAGAGTCAACAATGATACACCCTAAGCACCAATCAAAATGGGCTTCTCTGGCCCTACTAACTTTAATCGGCTATGTTCTGAGCGCATTGCTTCTGCTTCCACCTAATGCTGCTGCCAAAGGAGAGCAAATCTCCGCCAAACAGCTCGAAAGTATGAGCCGGCTTTCATTTACGCTTCGTGATGCCAAACAAACGGCTTACACCGTTTATATTTTCGCTTATGATGAACAGAAGAGCACGCTGACCGAAGAAAATGGTTGGACAAACAATAAAAAAGGCGACAAGAGTTATTCAGGCACGTATCGCGCAGCCTTGCTGAAAAAAGGTGCAGCATACGGAACAGTCCAAGCAGCAAAACTGGATCTGAATACGATTATTTTGCCGCAAACCTGGAACTTCGTTGTGAAAAGCAAAGAGGCTAGTACACCAGACATGCTGATGATTACCGATTGGGGAACTTCTAATTTTAATGAGGTGAAAACCTATATTGTTCGTTCCGGGGAATTGCGGCGTGTAACATATGTCGATAATAAGGGTAAAAAAATCGACGATTCCTACTCTGCAAGCAGAGATGATGGAATCCGTACTCTTTCAGGTGCCCGAGTACAGTTCAAAAATTACAACAACCTTCAATTCGTCTATGGAGTTAATACGTTTAAGTTGAATGTAAACAAATCGGAGTTGCGGTTGGAAGATACGCGCAACCTCCGTTCAAAAGCTTGGCCGAACTCGGGTGTTGGCGATCGCGCTTACCTGAAAAGCTTGAAGGAAGCTGCTTTAAAGGGTGCATTACCGGGCCGGACGGACATCAAGATTGGCATGACGCTTCAAAATGCGCAAAAAAAGCTGGGGAAACCAACCTCTCGTTCAAATGAGGAATGGGGAGCGGTCTATTATTATTCTAAATTCGGCGTCGGATTTGATTCATACATGCACGAGCTTACCAATAAATCACGTATTGCCGTTTTTGATTTGTACAATGAAAAGCAGAATCTGTCACCATGGAATGTGAAAATATGGATGGGGAAACCTTCCTCAGAGTATTACAATGAAGTCGTTGGTGGTTATGAGATGGTATACCAATTGGGTAATCACGCCATTGTATTCAATTATGAGGAAGAAGAGGACTTGATTGACTTTACGAGTATATATTAAGCTATACCATCGTAAGAAACAAAAGTGTATCGTATTCTTATTACAAAAAAAAGCCGCTAAATAGCGGCTTTTTTGATTTCCATGAGATGGACGGTAGTCTATTTTATTGGGGTATCATTAGAGCTTTGCACAGAACGTACACGATTGACTAAGTAAATGCCAACCGACACGAACAGTAATGCAGCCAGATTTTTCAGTTCCAAGATCGTTTCCCCCAGGAATAACGCCGATAACAATGCGCCAAACACAGGGATTAGGAAGTTGTAGACAGACACTCTTCCGACCTTGTTATACTTGAGAAGCATATTCCACAAACAAAATGCGACGGATGACAGCAAGGCCAGGTAGATCAAGTTACTGGTGGATTCCAAGGTGAAATGAGTAACCCGACCGCCGAGTGATAGACCTAACAGCGTAAGTACCAGTCCCCCAACAAACAGGCTGACCCCTGTTATGATCAGAACATCAATCGTAGCGGTGAGACGTTTTGCGTAAAGGGCCGTAACGGAAAAAACAAGTGCTGCTATAATAACAAACCCTTCGCCTGTGAATGAAAAGGAAAAAGCAAGCAGATCCGTATGGAAGTTTACGATGATTACACCAATGAATCCGAGCAAGCAGCCAACGATTTTATTTCTGCTTAATTTGTCGTTTTTATAGATGAAATGGGCCAGAACAACACTGAAAAAGGTTGTCGTTGCGTTCATAATGGAGCCTTTGACACCCGTCGTATTGGCTACGCCAACGTAGAAAAACATATATTGCAAACCGGTTTGCAATATACCTAACATGATAAGGCTTGTCCACTGCTTCCTGGACAATTGGAGCTTCTCTTTTCTAACGATACGAGACAGGAGCAAGAGCAGCAAGCCAGCCAGTGTAAATCGGTATCCGGCAAATACATACTTGGAAGCAATATCTTCCGGCAGAATGTTAAATGCGATATAACCAAGTTTGATGGACGGGTACGCACTTCCCCATAACAAGCAACACAGGCTTGCCACGAGCATGACAAAAATGGGATCACTAAACTTACTTGGTTTCTCAAGGGTATTTCTCTCTATCACTTTCGATCTTCTCCTCGCATTTCATGCACATATGTATGTACGAATCTAATATCTTCACTGACCATATCACATAACGCCAATGTTTGTAATGATAATTAATAAACCGCTCCCCAGGTGGTAAGATTATAAAGAAGGAACGGTTCATGTGGGGTCTATGTTATAGATTCCTTTCTAATAAAATCCCAACTTGTTCTGCGACAATGTGAGGTTGCCGAGGTAATCCATTCGTGAAATAGGATTCCACGATACCAACGATTGCTGTACCAAAGAACGTAAGAATAACTTCTTTCGTTAGTCCTTTATTTTTGCCCTGAGTTACATTCACCTCATCTTCCAGTTCTTCAATGACGAGAGCCAGGAAGCGATTGCGGAAAAAAGGGGCCCCTTTACTCAGTAACATAGCCGAGAAGAATGAATAGTGAACTTCAAAATAATCGAACCAAAGTACATTGCTTTTTATAAAATCCAGATCGGATGCTTCTTTGCACAATCTTCTTAGTTCATCAATATGTTCTTCAATTAATTTATCCAGCAAGTCAAATTTGTCCGAATAGTGATGGTATATCGTTCTGCGGCCGACATTTGCATGATCAGAGATATCTTGCATCGTAATGGTATCAAAAGGTTTGTCGTTCATGAGTTTGATAAAAGCGGATTTGATCGCTTCCTGAGACTTTAGTATTCTTCGATCTGTAATAGAAACGATAGAAATCACCATTCTTTCCAGAGAGTAATTGCACAAATGTTGTCTCCTTGCGCCATAAGGCACAGATCGGGTTCATTTGATCCTTGCAGAGGCAGTGCAATTATTTTACATTATACACGAATGTGCGATATCGCACATTCGTGTGTAATCATTTTTAGGTCAACATAGGAGCAGGACGCATTAATTAATAAGATCACATTGGAGGAAATGAAATGGCTAAACATGAAGAAGTTAAAGATGGAGTGATATTCCCGGTAGGAGAAAAAAACGAAGCATTTGCACAATATTTTGTAGGGCAAAGTTATCTCCAATCCTTGGTTGCTGATCCCAAAGTGAATGTGGGTGTTGGGAATGTAACGTTTGAACCGGGATGCAGAAATAACTGGCATATCCATCGCGGTGGATTTCAGCTGTTGTTAGTAACTGGTGGGGAAGGTTGGTATCAGGAAGAAGGGAAAACTGCTCAATTCCTAAAAGCCGGCGATGTTATTGTGACTCATGATGGTGTGAAACATTGGCATGGGGCCGCTAAAGATAGTTGGTTTGAACACATTGCGATCACTGCAGGCACACCGGAATGGTTGGAACCTGTTACAGATGAAGTATACGGGGAGTTATAATATAAACGCTATGAATTGATTTATTAGGAAAATTTATTCCTAATTTGTTAAATTAAAGGCTATTTAAGTTCAGCGAGATTACTGATTCTTATGTTGATCTGGGTGCCATCACTCTGAGTTTTAATCGAGTGATGGCCTCTTTACGTCTATGAAGTATCGATCTCCCTGACAGGTGAAAAGCATGATATAGAAGGATTCCAGTGCACATTTATGTATACTTGGAGAAATTTCCAGAATGAAAACGCTTGTCAAATTGAAAATAATATGATAATTTAATGTCTGTAACCGGTTACACATAGAGGAGAGCAACTTATGAAAACAATTAAAGACGTAGCTCAACTGGCTGGCGTATCTGTTGCCACCGTATCCAGAGTCATTAATGATAGAGGTTATGTTCATGCGGACACACGCAAGAAAGTGGAAGATGCTGTGAAGGCGCTTAACTTTTCGCCAAATGAAGTGGCCCGCTCATTATATAAGCGCAAGTCCAAACTGATAGGCCTGTTGTTGCCGGATATTGCCAACCCTTACTTCCCGCAGTTGGCCCGCGGTGTAGAGGACAGGATGCAGGAACAGGATTACAGACTGATATTTGGAAATAGTGATGAGGATGAACGGAAGGAGCAGGATTACATCCAGACGTTTATCCAGAACAACGTGGTTGGTGTGATCTCTTCAACGAACTATCCTCATTCTTCAATATATGAAAAACTGAAGATTCCCGTTGTGTTTCTGGACAGAACATCACTGGATCGTCCATCCGTGTATGCGGATGGCAGGGAAGGTGGAAGACTAGCTGCAAGGGAGATTATCAAACGTGGCAGTCGCCGGATCACGGTTATGCAGGGACCGTCACAGATCAGACCGGCTCAGGATCGTTTTGAAGGAGCGATTGAAATCATCCGTGATGCTGGGTTAGACTACCGGGTAATCAAGACAACCTCATTTTCAATTAACGAGGCGGGTGTATGGGCTGAAGAATTATTTAGGAAGTACGCGGACACAGACGGGGTCATTGCCAGCAATGACATCGCAGCCATGGCAGTACTGCATGAGGCATCACGAATCGGAAAAAAAGTTCCTGATGACGTACAAGTTATTGGTTTCGATGATATTCCAATGAGCAGCCTGTTATCGCCGGCATTGTCCACCATCCATCAGCCAGCATACGAGATGGGAAGAGAAGCGGCGGGATTACTTATCCAGCTTGTCGAACAAGCTGCAATAGAGAACAAAAACATACAGTTGCCCGTAAGTTTCATCGAACGGGGCACTACGAGAAAGGTGAAATCAGATGGCTAAAATATGTGTAATAGGAAGCAGTTCAATGGATCTGGTTGTTACTTCGTCAAGACGGCCGGGGGCGGGTGAAACCGTTCTTGGCGACAGCTTCAAAACGGTCCCTGGCGGTAAGGGAGCCAATCAGGCTGTTGCCGCTGCAAGACTGGGTGCCGAGGTTGCGATGATCGGCCGGGTAGGCGACGATGCTTTTGGCAAAGATATTTTAGAGAACTTTAGAGCAAATGCTGTAAATACGCAAAATGTGAAACCGGTTACACATTTAGAAAGTGGAACGGCTCATATCATTCTGGCAGAAGGTGATAATAGTATCGTAGTGGTTGAAGCGGCGAATCGGGCAGTCACTCCTGCATATGTCGATGAAGCAGCTGAAGTGATCCGTGATGCAGATATCGTGCTGATTCAGCAGGAAATTCCGGAGGAAACGGTTGTTCATGTAAGTACATTATGTGCAGAATTCGGAACACCGCTACTGCTTAATCCCGCACCGGCGAGAACATTACCGCAAGAAGTGATCGACAATGCCGCATATATCACGCCGAACGAGCATGAAGCTGAGATTTTGTTTCAGGGTATGAGTCCGGCACAGGCATTACGTCAGTATCCTAACAAGTTGTTCATCACGGAGGGCAGTAAAGGTGTACGTTACTTTGATGGCACTGAGGAAATTCTAGTCCCAACTTATAAAGTTGAGGCTATCGATACTACTGGGGCAGGGGATACGTTCAACGCCGCATTTGCAGTTGCTTTAGCTGAAGGAAAAGCGTTGCAAGAGAGTATACGCTTCGCCAATCGGGCTGCATCGTTGTCCGTCACCAAGTTCGGAGCGCAGGGCGGCATGCCAACGCGTGATGAAGTAGAGGAGAGTTTGTAATGAAAAGAAATGGCATGTTGAATAGTCACATTTCCAAGATTTTGTCTGATCTGGGCCATACGGACATGATTGCAATTGCGGATGCAGGTCTGCCGGTACCGGATGGGGTACTCAAAATCGATCTGGCCCTCAAACTGGGAACACCAAGTTTTCACGAAGTGGTGGAAGCGATCGCTGAAGATATGGTCATTGAGAAAGTCATTGTGGCTGAAGAGATTCGCGAAGGTAATCCCGTAGCCATGCAATTCATCACAGAGAAATTCGGGGGAGAAGCAATCGATGCTTCCGTCAGCCACGAACAATTCAAAGTATTAACCCGGCAGGTGAAGGCGATCATCCGCACAGGTGAGGCCACACCCTATGCCAATTGCATTTTACAATCGGGAGTCCATTTCGGTTAAAAGGAGGTTGCGTAATGCACATTCAGATGCAAGATATTCATAAAGCCTTTGGAACGAATCAGGTGCTGAGCGGAGTGGATTTTGAACTAAAAGACGGTGAGGTCCATGCCCTGATGGGGGAGAATGGAGCCGGCAAATCCACACTGATGAATATTCTGATTGGTCTCCATCAGAGAGACCAAGGGACCATCATGATCGACGGAGAAGAAAACTATTTTGGAAGTCCAAAGGAAGCCGAGAAACTGGGTATCACATTCATACATCAGGAGCTGAACGTATGGCCTGAAATGACGGTGCTGGATAATCTCTTCATCGGTAAGGAACTGACATCATCGTTCGGATTGCTCAATACAAGACAGATGAAAGCGCTTGCCAAAGAACAGTTCGCCAAGCTTTCCGTAGACATACCACTGGAACGTCCTGCGGGAGAGTGCTCTGTCGGGCAGCAACAGATGATCGAGATTGCCAAAGCGTTAATGACAGATGCCAAGGTCATCATTATGGACGAGCCAACAGCAGCACTTACGGAGCGCGAGATTCAGAAATTGTTTGGTGTAATCAGCTCGCTGAAGAAGGAAGGCGTGTCCATCGTGTATATTTCTCACCGAATGGAGGAGATATTCACGATCTGTGACCGGATTACCATCATGCGTGACGGAAGAACGGTAGACACGCAAGCTATTCCGCAGACAAGCTTTGATGAAGTGGTGCGGAAAATGGTAGGTCGTGAACTTACCGAGCGTTATCCTGTCCGGAATCCTTCATATGGTGAAGTTGTCCTCGAAGTAAGGAATGCAAGCAGCAAAGGTCTATTCGAGAATATTAACTTCACCGTGAGAGCGGGGGAAATACTCGGTTTCTCAGGACTCATGGGTTCTGGACGAACAGAGATCATGAGAACCATCTTTGGTTTGGATACGTTGGATAGCGGTGAAATCTTCATCCGCGGCAAAAAAGCGAACATTCGTAAACCGGCAGATGCAGTGAAACATGGAATCGGATTTATTACAGAAGACCGCAAAGATGAAGGGCTGGTATTAGACTTTTCTATTCGCGAAAATATGGCGTTGACGAATCTGTTCAGTTTCTCAAACAAAGGTTTCATCTCAGCTTCGAAAGAACAAGACTTCGTAGATACATTGATCAAACGTCTACAGATCAAAACACAATCCTCCGAGACGGCAGCAAGGAATCTATCCGGGGGTAACCAGCAGAAGGTGGTTATCGCGAAATGGGTTGGTATCGGTCCAAGCGTACTTATCCTGGATGAACCCACACGCGGAGTGGATGTCGGAGCGAAGCGCGAAATCTATGAATTGATGAATGAACTGACAGACCGCGGTGTTGCAATCATCATGGTATCGTCGGAGCTACCTGAAGTGCTTGGCATGAGCGACCGAATCGCGGTTGTGCATGAAGGACACATCAGTGGCGAGGTTGCAAGGGAAGTAGCAACACAAGAACACATTATGACATTGGCCACAGGGGGACAGTGATATGACAACAATGCAGGAAAACAAAACGGCTAAAAGCGGCTTCCGTTTCTCAAGTGTGATACAAAAATTAGGACCGCTGCTCGGCTTAATCATTCTTATTCTCATCGTATCGGTGTTGAATCCAAGTTTCTTGGAACCGCTTAATATCTTGAATTTATTGCGTCAAGTCTCGATTAATGCACTGATTGCTTTCGGTATGACATTTGTTATCCTGACGGGTGGAATTGATCTGTCGGTCGGCTCAATCTTGGCTTTATCCAGTGCTTTTGTAGCAAACATGATGTTGTCCGGCCTGGACCCGATCTTGTCCATCATTATCGGTGTAGCACTCGGTGGTGTCATGGGTATGGTGAACGGACTGATGATTACCAAAGGCAGAATGGCTCCGTTTATCGCTACATTGGCAACGATGACGATATTTAGAGGACTGACGTTGGTGTACACGAATGGTAATCCAATTACAGGACTCGGGGATAATCTGTTGTTCCAACTGTTCGGCCGTGGTTACCTGCTGGGCATTCCGGTGCCTGCAATCACGATGCTGATTACCTTCATGATTCTGTGGATTGTTTTGCATAAAACAGCTTTTGGCCGCAAAACGTACGCCATCGGCGGTAATGAGAAAGCTTCTATTATCTCAGGTATCAAAGTTAATCGCGTGAAAATTATGATCTACTCCCTGACAGGTATGCTCGCTGCTTTGGCAGGTGCAATTTTGACATCGCGTTTGAATTCAGCGCAACCAACAGCAGGTACATCCTATGAGCTGGATGCAATCGCAGCGGTTGTACTGGGTGGTACAAGTCTTGCTGGAGGACGTGGACGCATCGTCGGTACACTGATCGGTGTTTTGATTATCGGCGTGTTGAATAATGGATTGAACTTGCTTGAAGTAAACTCATTTTACCAAATGGTTGTGAAAGGTATCGTCATTGCCATTGCCGTCCTGCTGGACCGCAAGAAAACAGCATAAGGAGAGAATATATATGAAAAATTGGACGTTAACACTCGTAAGTATGCTGATGATCATCGTTCTGGCCGGGTGCTCTCTGGAGCCACCGGAATGGGCCAAACCTGACCCTAACAAAAGTAACGGACAGAAGAAAATAGGTTTGTCGATATCTACACTGAACAATCCATTCTTTGTATCACTGAAGGATGGAGTCATGGCTGAAGCCAAAAAACAGGGAGTACAGGTCATCGTGGTTGATGCGCAGAACGATTCGGCCAAACAAACCAATGATGTGGATGATCTTATTCAGCAAGGCGTTAGTGCACTGTTGATTAACCCTGCTGACTCTGCAGCGATCTCCACAGCAGTCCAATCCGCTAATAGTGTCGGCATTCCCGTGATCACGCTGGATCGCTCCGCAGATAAAGGTGAAGTGGCAGCACTGGTGGCATCGGATAACGTTAAAGGCGGACGCATGGCAGCTGAATACTTCGTAGAACATCTCGGTGAGGGCGCAAAAGTCATTGAACTTGAGGGTGTACCTGGCGCTTCCGCAACAAGAGAACGGGGTAAAGGTTTCCATGAAGTGGCTGACAAGCAACTTGATGTGGTTTCTAAACAATCTGCTGATTTCGATCGGTCCAAAGGATTAAATGTCATGGAGAATCTGCTTCAGGGTAATCCTGACGTGCAGGCGGTATTTGCCCATAATGATGAGATGGCACTTGGTGCGATTGAAGCGATTCAAAGCTCAGGTAAAGACATTCCGGTCATCGGATTCGACGGCAATGATGATGCAATCAAATCCATTCAGGATGGGAAATTGACGGCAACAGTTGCTCAGCAGCCTGTGCTGATTGGCCAACTGGCGCTGCAAGCAGCTCTGGATGTGCTCAGTGGCAAGCAGGTGGAGTCATCCATTCCCGCTGAATTGAAGCTGGTAACCAAGGAAAATGTGAATGAGTAAATCATCATAAAACATGTATCTTCGTATTGGACATGAACATAGGACTAAACCAAGCCGCTAAATTAGCGGCTTTTTTTTCATTTCAGAAGAAGCGTGCGGGCATCACATCAATCAGATTATTGACTTTTAAAAGCATATTAAAGGTGCCCCAATTGAATTAATGTCCACTTTGTCGTTTTGGACTGCTCAAAAGGAGCATTTTTGGATATGTATATCCAATCCATGCGTTGCTATACTAGCATGACGTTCCACACAGTCTTCACAATACATAAGGAGGAGCTAATCTCATTGATTCATTCCTGTTTGGAATAGAAAGAAGGTGGCTGACATGAAACATCTAGTAGGAGAAAATCTTCAAACTGTAAGACAGCAAATGGCATTGGCCTGCCAGGCTTCAGGTCGCAACATAGAGGACATCCAATTGTTGCTCGCGACCAAAACGGTACCGCTTGAGAAATTACAAATAGCTATTCAAGCAGGTGAGCTCCTGTTTGGAGAAAACAAAGCTCAGGAACTCCGAGACAAATTCCCACTCATGGAACAAAGCAAGCAGGTGGAATGGCATTTTATCGGGCATCTGCAAACAAATAAAGTAAAGGACGTTGTTAAATATGTTACGCTCATCCATTCCGTAGATCGTCTGAAACTGGGTCAGGCGTTACATAACCAGCTTCTCAAAGAGAATAAGACCTTAGATATTCTTGCGCAAATTAATACGTCTTACGAAGAAAGTAAATTTGGTGCCTCTCCAGAAACAGCCGCAAGCTTGTAGAACAGTTGTCTCAATTCGAGACATTAAATGTGAAAGGTTTAATGACCATTGGAAAACTGAATGCGACAAACGAAGAAACACGACATTGTTTTCGATTGTTAAACCAGATCCGTACACAGATTAAAGAGAAAAATATTCCACGCGTAGAAATGGATATTTTATCGATGGGTATGTCTGGTGACTTCCAGGTCGCTATTGAAGAAGGAGCTACAATGATACGTGTAGGAACAAGTGTATTTGGACCACGGTATTTACCAGACGAATATTACTGGAATGAAAACACACGCATCGATGATTAAGTGAGAGGTAGTGTTAAATATGAAGACAGCATCCCCTTCGTTACGTGGCCGTGATTTGATATCGCCGGTAATCGCCGCTTTGATATCCGTAATTGTTAATTACGGGGGTACGTTTATCCTTGTTTTTCAAGCTGCAAAAGTGGCTGGTTTAAGCCCGGAAATGACCGCTTCCTGGATTTGGTCCATCTCGATTGGGGTAGGCGTAACAGGGATTTGGCTCAGTTATCGATATAAGGAGCCGATTATTACAGCCTGGTCTACACCGGGTGTGGCGTTTCTCGTTTCAGCATTAGCGGTAACCCCTTATCCAGAAGCTATTGGCGCTTACATGATTTCAGCAGTTGGATTTATTATTTTGGGTTGGTCAGGCATGTTTGAACGTTTCGTTCGACTTATTCCCCCAGGCATCGCTTCAGGATTGTTAGCAGGTATTTTACTACAGTTTGGTATTTCGGCCTTTGGAGGGGCGAAGGCTGATCCTTTGCTTGTGATTGTACTGTTTACAGGCTATATCTTGCTAAGAAGGTTTACTTCCCGTTACGCCATTGTTGGCATATTGGCGATCGGTTTGATTTATTTGATATGCATGGGAAAAACAGACTTCAGTACGATCCAATTGGCTGTAGCATCGCCTGTATTTGTTGTTCCAGCATTTTCGTTAAATGCTTTACTTGGCGTTGCGCTACCGCTGTTCATTATTACCTTGACAGGGCAGTATATGCCCGGAATGCTTGTTCTGCGTAATGATGGATTCAAGACAAGTGCCAATCCCATTTTAGCTGTAACAGGTTTGGGTTCGCTTCTTGCAGCCCCATTCGGATCACATGCTTTTAATGTGGCAGCTATTACAGCAGCGATTTGTACGGGAAAGGATGCACATGAGGATTCAACCAAACGTTATATTGCAGGTATTGCTTGTGGTGTTTTTTATATTTTTGTCGGCATTTTTGGCGTAACATTGGCTGCTCTGTTTTTGATTCTTCCTGCTACCTTTATTGCAACATTAGCGGGATTAGCCTTACTTGGAACGATCGGTGGCAGTCTTGCCAATGCATTAACGGACCCTAAGGGACGTGAAACTGCATTGATTACGTTTTTGGCGACAGCAGCGAATGTGACTTTGCTTGGTGTGGGTGGTGCATTTTGGGGACTGTTTGCAGGAATGATGGCACATCTACTGATGAATAGTAAATTTCCCAAAAAACAGTTTGGAACGAATAAATAACCGTAATATTGAGAGGAAGATGTTCATGAAACATTTGGAGAAGCAAGATAAAGTAATAGGAATGGCTGTCCAGCAAGAGCTTGGAAGGCAGCAGGATAAGATAGAACTGATTGCATCAGAGAATTTTGTAAGTCAAGCTGTGATGGAAGCAACAGGTTCGGTATTGACCAATAAATATGCGGAGGGGTATCCGGGCAGAAGATATTATGGCGGGTGTGAGCATGTCGATACAGTCGAAGAGATAGCAAATAGCCGCCTTAAAGCACTTTTTGGCGCTGAACATGCAAATGTGCAGCCTCACTCCGGTTCTCAGGCCAACATGGCTGTGTATTTTGCCTCGGTTGAGATTGGGGACACAATACTTGGCATGAATCTATCCCAGGGTGGTCATCTAACACACGGAAGTACTGTTAATTTTTCAGGTAGGTTTTACAATTTTGTTTCATATGGTGTCGATGCACAGACGGGCCGCATTGACTTTGACGAAGTACGTAAACTTGCTTATAAGTATCGTCCACGCATGATTGTTGCAGGTGGAAGTGCATACCCGCGGACCATTGAGTTTGAATTATTTGCCCAGATTGCCGCCGAAGTGGGAGCTCTTTTCTTTGTAGATATGGCGCATATAGCAGGAATTGTTGCGGCAGGTTTGCATCCTAACCCGGTACCACATGCCCATTTTGTTTCAACCACCACACACAAGACCTTACGAGGACCACGAGGGGGAGCCATTTTGTGCCGGGACTCCTGGGAAAAGGTGATCGACAAAGCTGTATTCCCGGGAACCCAGGGTGGGCCATTCATGCACGTTATCGCGGGGAAAGCGGTGGCATTAGGTGAGGCATTGCAATCCGATTTCACAACATATATTGAAGGTGTTCTGAGTAACGCCAACGTATTGGCAGATACTTTAATGAATGAAGGACTCACCCTTGTATCGGGAGGAACAGATAATCATATCGTGTTGGTTGACTTACGAACTATGGGGCTTACAGGCAAAGAAGCCGAAGCTTTACTGGATGAAGTAGGGATTACGGCGAATAAAAATGCAATCCCTCACGATACGGCAAGTCCTTTAGTTACGAGCGGTATTCGTTTTGGAACTCCGGCTATGACTTCAAGAGGACTTGGGGCAAGGGAAATGAAAGAAATTGCTCAGCTGATAGGGCTCGCTTTTAAAAATCCAAAGAACTCGGATGTAAAAAATCAAATATTAGGTAGTGTGCGTGAAATCACTTCGCAATTCCCTCTATATAAAAACCTAAAATAGAGTTTAACAACAGACACAGATAGAGCCTGCAATTGTTACCACTGGATAACAATTGCAGGCTCTTATTTTGCTTGCTTATATTGAAACTTGCTTATATTGAAACTTACTTTTTTGAACAGAAGAGATATACCGTAAATGAGATTTAAGACACGCCCTAGTAGGCTATACCTACACGAGACTGTACATACTCATCAGACATTAATTGCTGATAAGCAAACTCCGCAGTATCGATTACTGATATAGAAGTTCCGCCGTCAGGCAAATAGTCGCGCTCAACCCGGTACTTACCAAGAGATTCTCCATCATATAAGTAGGTAGGACACACGATGGTCCATTCTAACTTAGAAGCTTTGAGAATGTTGTACATCTCCAGATGTTCTTCAGCTGCCCGCGTGGACTTGCGTCTGGACTCGGGCGATTGAAAACGAAGCAAGCCAGGATCCGTTCGACTTTGCAATATTCCTGCTGTACCAATGGTAATGATTCTTTTGATACGCTCCTGAGCCATAGCCTTAACAATCAATTCCATGGATTGTGATAATGTAGTTGTTCCATCGGTACTTAAGGAACTAACAACGAGATCCACACCCTGTATGGCTTGATAAATATCTTCTTTGACTAAAGCATTCCCTTGATGCAGAACGAGATTGTCATCGTTGATTTGTACCTTTTCCGGGCTTCTAACCAGTGCAGTTACATGATGATTGGAACGTAGGGCATTAGAGACGAAATGACTTCCAACCCGTCCGGTGGCTCCTAATACTAAAATTTTCATCACAAAAAACATCCTTTCGAATCCGATTGGAGAGCATGTTCTCCATCATAGTACAATCTTTGCAAGTCGATGTATGCCTTCCTCAATCTGCTCCTCATCCACTTTCGCAAAACCTAATATCCATCCTTTTCGATGACTCTCCAAGCAATATCTACTAAGCGGATACACGCGCACACCTTGATCAAGGGCAGCATTCGTCAGCGCTTCTTCGTCAAATGACGTTTCAGATTCTAGAAGCATATGTAATCCTGTTTCCACACCACTTAATGTAAATCGTGAGCCTAGCCCAGAAGCAACAATGGCTTTGGTCATGACTTCGTGTCTGCGTCGATATATGTTCCGAACTCTTCTCATATGGCGCATGAAATGACCACGTTCAATAAAATGAGTTAGCGTTAATTGTTCCATAATCGGCAGATGACGATAGGTTAATTCATGAACTTGAGTAAGGCGATCGATAGCTATTTTGGGGCCAATGATAGCGGATAGTCGAATGCCTGGTGCAACCATTTTGGAAAAACTCATCATATAAAGCGTATTCTGAGGTTGCTGACTGAATATAGTCGGAAGCGGATCTCCACGGTACCTAAATTCGCTATCGTAGTCATCCTCAACAATCCAATATCGATGATGAGCTGCCAAGTGCATCAATTGTTGCCTGCGTGGCTCCGACATAATAACACCAACGGCGCATTGATGAGAAGGTGTGACAAATACGAGTTTTGTCTGTGGGTGAATATGATCTACACATAATCCATATTCATCGACTGGAACGGGATCGACTTGCATCCGGCGGTATTTCATCGCCATCCAAGCGGCTGGGAAGCCGGGATCTTCTACGGAAACTCTCTCTCCCTCACTTAAGAGTGCCTGGGCAATTAAATCAATACTATGTTGTGCACCTGAGGTTAACAAGATTTGATCAACATCGATATGAATGCCTCGTTCAAGTGACAAATAACGCTGAATCTGTTCTCTTAACGCCAGTAACCCTCTGGCATCACCATAAGCCCAAAGATCCAGATTAGGTTCAGTGGAAGCTTGTAAAAAGGATTGCCTCCAGGCTTTTGTGAAACTTTCATCCAGATAAGGCTCGTGGGGATTAAAATCAATTTCTATTTTGCGATTGTCTCTATTGCCGAACCAACTATGGAGATGACCAATCGATTCGTTTAGTGTAGGCAGTTCGGGCGGAATAGGCCCTTGCATCGTGATGCCTTCTGTTGACCGAGGTGCATATGTCCAATCACTAACTCTTGTCCCGGCTCGTCGGGAGGTTACCGTATACCCTCGGCTGAATAATTCCTCGTACACAATCTGTATGGTTGACCGTGAAACACCAATTAATTGAGCAAGTTCACGTGATGGAAGCAGCAATTCGCCTGGTTGCCATTTCCCGGTTGTGATATTATGAATCGCTTGATCCAAAAGTTGCTGCCAGATCGGGCGTTGGTCATTCCGATTAACTTTTAGCATTGTTTCAACTCCATTACTCATACTGAATTATGGATTGCATTTATTTATGTACTTAGCCATGTTATTGGCACTCCATTGATTGATATACCATTATAACAAAAGTTTAATTTGCAAACAAAACAAAGCTGGACTAAAGCGATTTTTACCGTGTGTCCAACCTATTTGGGTTGGTCCTGCTTGGTTCATACTCGATTCATATTCAAGCCACAGACAGTTCATCTTCTTCGGTTACACTACTGGAGTACTAACACAGAGATTCCTAATCCATAGACTAGACAGGAGAAGATGAGATTGACACGAAAGAAACGAACGTCTATCGCCGCCATAACTTTGGTGTTTGCAATGATGTCCCCAATGTCGGCCATGGCCACACCCGCTACCAGTAACGATAGTAACCCTACGTATGATCTAACTAAAAAGGCAGTAAGCGCGAAGGCAAAGGTACTCACTGAATCATACGCTACGACAAGTGTGCAGTACGCACTGATGGATGAGGGCGAGATTGTGATCTCCGGTCAGGCAGGCAAAAATGATCTGAAAAACAACATCCCGCTTTCTTCAGATACCATGTATGGCATTGGTTCAACCAGCAAAATGATGCTCACAACCGCCGTAATGAAGCTCGTTGACGAGGACAAGATCGATCTTGATGAGCCTGTCGTGAAGTATATTCCAGACTTTAAAATGAAAGACAAGCGTTACCAACAGATTACACCACGCATGTTACTGAATCATTCATCCGGACTTCTCGGAACATCAAGTAACAGTGCAATACTGTTTGGAGATAATGATACCTATGCACATGATACGTTACTGGAACAATTGGCGACGCAACATTTGAAGGCCGATCCTGGCGCATATTCGGTGTATAGTAATGACGGTTTTACATTAGCTGAAATTCTGGTTGAGCGGGTTAGCGGCATGAGCTTCACAACTTTCATGCACCGGTACATAACCGAACCTCTTGGTATGGAGAATACCAAAACACCACAGGATATTGTGGACTTTAGCCAGATGGCAGCAACATATTCCCCTTCGCATGAGGAGCAACTCCCATTAGAGACTACAAATATGATTGCCTCGGGAGGCATCTATTCCACCGCTGAAGATCTGGTTCAGTTCTCGAAAATCTTTACAAGTGAGGTTGAAGGTGTTCTTTCGGAGGAATCCGTAGAGGCCATGGAGCAAGAAGAATACAAGAGAGGCATGTGGCCAGAAGAAGGCGATTCTTCTATTGGTTACGGCCTGGGCTGGGACAGCGTGAACCTGTTTCCTTTTAATGATTACGGCATCCAGGCAGTAAGCAAAGGCGGCAATACAATAACCTATCATTCCTCATTGATTGTACTTCCGGAGTATAATATGGCTGCTGCGGTAACCTCTTCGGGTGGTCATAGCTCAACGGATCAATTGCTGGCAACTGAGCTGTTGCTTGGCGCGCTTGAGGAGAAGAATATCATTCCAGAGCGTAAGCCGGAGAAGTCTTATGATGCACCGGTGAAAACAACCATGCCGAAGGAACTTACACAGCACACTGGGATATACGCGGGTGGGGCAAACATGTTAATGAAGATGGACGTAAAAGATGATGGGCAATTAACGCTATCTAATCTGTCCTCTCCTAACAGTCTTGATCAGACCTATACGTACACCAATGATGGCTCATTTGTTAATGATGCGGCTACGGAAAAGCTGAAGTTCGTTCAGGAAGTCAACGGGAACACATACTTGTGGTCTCGCTCGTATCAGTCCGTTCCTGGGCTTGGGCAAGTTGCTTCCTCGGAATATAAAGCAGAAAAGCTTGAAACCAATGAATTGTCTGCAGAAGTAAAGGCCGCATGGCAGAAACGGGAAGGCAAAGCCTACGTGTTGGTCAATGAAAAATACACATCAACACTGTACAACGCAGCGATGCCGATGATTCCCATTCATACTTTTAATGAGCTGTCTGGTTATATCTACACCAACAAAATTGTTGGAGCTAACCAAGCCGTGAACCAATTGCAAATTCCTGGATTAGCGGGCCGTGACACGATGGAGTTTAATTTCTATGAGGAAAATGGCGTGGAATATGTTACAGCTGGAGGCAACGTTTATGCTGCTCAAGACATCATCAAACCGATCTATGCGGGAAAACAATCGAAGACTACGATTCAGGCGAATGGTCATGCCACATGGTACTCGATTCCAACATCAGCTGCAGGTAAAGAAATGACCGTCAAGATGTCTGCAAACAGCGCATTTGCTGTATACAACCAAGCGGGTGTAGGCATGAATCATACAGTGGTCAGTGGTCAAAACGAAATTGTATTGCCTGAGAACGGAACCATTGTCTTCGCGGGTGAAGCTGGTTCGAAGTTCGAGATTGTATTGACAATCAGAGCAAATTAATAGATGATAAAAAACTGTATAACAAAAAGTCGCGGAAATCGCGGCTTTTTTTGAGTTTTAAATTTTAAATAATACGTTTTAAAGTAAATGTACCTTTTTTCAGATTCACGATGTAATATTGGGTTTCGCAAAGCTTACCTGGAGGGTAAGTATTAAAAGGGCTTTTACTGGTTGGAAAAAAATGACGGAGGAAAATGTTGCAAGTGGAAAGGCAAAGCATTGATTGTTAATATACAGTAAATAATAACAATCAAATGGACAGAAGATCGACAAAAAGGTTAACAGTAATACCTATTCCAAGAAAATAATGAATTATTCGGACAACACCGAGACGGGGAGGACACATGAAAACAACGAAGATCTCATTTTTTATACTTTCACTGATGCTGCTCCTGGTGAGCGGTCTAACAGGGTGGGTAGGGAACGCTGCTGCAGCGTCCGATTCCGGTAAAACCTATGTTATCGGAACTGATGTCACATTTGCTCCATTCGAATATGAAGATGAGAATGGTGATTTTGTTGGTATCGATATGGATTTGCTGGATGCCATCGCCAAAGATCAAAATTTTAAGTATCAAATTAAAGCTCTGGGATTTAATGCAGCTGTACAGGCACTTGAGGCGAATCAAGTCGATGGTGTGATCGCAGGGATGAGTATTACAGATGAAAGAAAAGCAAAATTTGATTTTTCTGAGCCATATTATGATTCAGGCGTTGTTATGGGAATTAGCGCCAATAATGACACCATTAAAAGCTACGAAGATCTTCGTGGTAAAAAGGTCGCTGTAAAAACGGGAACAGAAGGGTACAGCTTTGCTGAATCCATCGCCTCAAAGTATGGGTTTACGATTGTTCCATTCGACGAATCATATCAAATGTATGATGATGTAAAGACTGGTAATTCGGTAGCCTGTTTTGAAGATGAACCCGTTTTAAGATATGGGGTAAAACAGAATAATGGTTTAAAAATTGTTACCGCTAAAGAAGACGGGGCTTCCTACGGATTTGCGGTAAGTAAGGGTAAAAATCAGGAACTTCTGGAGATGTTTAATGCTGGTCTTGTGAATATCAAAGCTAGTGGTGAATATGAGCGCATTATCGAAGAATATGTTGGCGAGAATGCCCAAGTCGCAAATCAGGGGCGTTGGGAGCTAATTCAGAAATCCCTTCCAGCACTTTTCAAAGGTCTGGGAAAAACACTCTTATACACGATTGTGTCCCTATTCTTTGCGTTTATCATCGGTCTGATTTTCGGATTTATGAAGGTGGGACAGAACAAATTCCTTCGTGGTGTTGCCACTGTATTTGTAGATATCTTCCGCGGCATTCCGCTGATTGTCCTGGCATTCTTTATTTATTTCGGGATTCCACAGGCGATGGGCTTCACGATGCCATTGTTCTTGGCAGCGATTCTGACACTTAGTCTGAATGCAGGAGCGTACGTAACCGAGATTATCCGAGGCGGGATTCAATCGATTGATCGTGGTCAGATGGAAGCTGCCCGTTCATTGGGTCTTCCTTATCGCAAAGCGATGATAAAGATTGTCATTCCGCAGGCAGTGCGGGTTATGATTCCGTCCTTCATTAACCAGATGGTTATCACGTTGAAGGATACGTCAATCTTATCCGTTATTGGTCTCGTAGAGTTGACGCAATCGGGTAAAATCGTTATTGCAAGAACGTTCTCCTCTTTTGACATTTGGTTAACGGTTGCGGTTATGTACCTGATTGTCATCATCACATTGACCAAAATTGCTGATTATCTGGAGGTGAAGGTTCGTCGTGGCTAAAATAAAAGTTGAAGGTTTGAAGAAAAGTTTCGGCTCGAATCAGGTCCTCAAGGGAATTGATGTGGCGGTCAACGAAGGAGAAGTTGTCTGTGTCATCGGGCCTTCCGGTTCGGGAAAAAGTACCTTCTTGCGCTGCATTAACCAATTAGATGCGATTACGGCAGGCCGGGTTATCGTGGATGATCAGGATCTGAATGACCCTAAAACCAACCTGAACAAAGCTCGCGAAAATATTGGTATGGTATTTCAACATTTTAACTTGTTCCCTCATTTTAGTGTACTTAAAAACATCATGTTTGCGCCCAGAGAACTCGGGATATTAAATGCCCAGCAGGCGCGCGATACAGCACTCAAATTACTTGAACGTGTGGGTCTGTCTGATAAAGCAGATAGCTTCCCAACACAACTGTCAGGTGGACAAAAACAACGTGTAGCTATCGCTCGTGCGCTTGCTATGAATCCGGATGTTATGTTATTTGATGAACCGACTTCAGCTCTTGACCCTGAAATGGTAGGAGAAGTTCTTGGTGTTATGAAGGACCTCGCGAGCGAAGGTATGACGATGATGATCGTTACCCATGAGATGGGTTTTGCACGTGAAGTAGCTGATCGTGTGATCTTCATGGACGGTGGTTATATTGTCGAGCAGGGCACTCCTGAAGAGATATTTGGAAATCCGAAGAATGAACGGACGATCAGCTTTTTGGAAAAGGTACTCTAGCACTGAATCAAGCATTAACACATTAAAAGTCGCTATTTTAAGCGGCTTTTTTTGTTATATTTATGAGGTGATTTAATAGGTATCGCTCTTTTCTTGAAAGACCAACCAAATAAGCGAAGAAAGCGAGGTCTGTACTCCATGGAAAATGTGTCACAAGAAGATCAACTGGAATCTATCAAAGCCTTTCAATCAACCATCCGCAAATCGGAAAATGCTCTAGAAAACATGATTCAGAAAAGTTCAAATACTACCTTATTACAAAAACGCCTCAAAGCTCTGCATATCGGCGCAGCGTTATTGGAAAATGTCTGGAATCAAAAAGCTCATTCATACACCAAGGAAGATATAACAGAAGCCCGTCTTGTCTTGATTGGATTGTTTCCATCCCTTGAAAGCATGTATGCCAAGTCCAAGGAAGGTAGCTCGCAAAAGACTCTTCTGGAAAGAAGGATTAAAGCATTTCATCTGGCCGTTCAAGTCATGGATACATACTGATGAAATGAGAGAGAGGTCTGTCTAATGAACGACAGACCTCTCTTTTTCTTTTGCAAACTTACGAAAACCGATAGAGACGCACACCGTGCGCAGCTACAGTAGTAACTAAGGAGTTCTCTGTAAATTCAGCTGCTTCTCGGCTCCACAATTCAGTACCTTTGGTAATGCCGTACAGTCCGACCTCATCAATGGATAGATCCACAGGTAGAGCATTCTCACCTATGTTGAATACAGCTACGTAAGAGGAACCATCCGCATGCTGGGCAGTCCATACAATAAGCTCTTCTTTGCGTAAGGCTTCTTTGGCTCCGTAACTCTCGCGATGCATTCGCAGAACCTCACGATTAGTTAGCAGAGATAGTGTCCAGTCGTCGTTATCTCGCAGTTCACCACCAAAAATGAGTGGGGAACGGAAGATACTCCACAGCGACATCATCGTCAACTGCTCATCAGGCGTGAACCGAGTCCAACGATCTGCTCCACCACCGTCTACAGAACGGATACCGATATGACCCAAAGGCAACATATCACAGTCTGGCCAGCAGCCTGCTTGGGGAACGCCCTGCCACGTCCGGCAGCGGTCGAACATATCCAATAACAGCGGCCAAAGGTCCCAGAAATCGTCGGTGACACGCCACATGTTGGCATGATCAGCTAAGAATTCTGAGTATTCCACCGGGGCAGGGCCAGGAGAGAGACTCAGTACCATGGGCCGACCAGAGCGCTCAATTGCTTTGGAAATCATTTCGATCTCAGGCTGATGGGTGTCATAGAGCCTGGAAGCAGCAATATCGTCCACCTTCACCAAGTCAACGCCCCATTGTGCATACAGTTCAAAAAGCGAATCGTAGTAGGCTTGTGCGCCTTCTTTTGAGCTATCAACACCATACATATCTGTATTCCACGGACAGATGGAATTCGGATGAGCAATATCGCGCGCAGTGGCGGTTGTACCCAGAATCGGAGTAGCCGCATGTGCAGCTTGACGTGGAATACCGCGCATGATGTGAATGCCAAATTGTAGCCCAAGACTATGGACGTAGTCTGCTAATGGCTTGAATCCCTGTCCACCTGCAGCGGAGGGAAACCGATTCTCGGCAGGCATAAGCCGCGAATATTCATCCATGATGAGTGGGACGAACGGACGATATTGCGAAGAATTGGCCAAAGGCTCGTACCATTGAATATCGACCGTAATATAGCTCCAGCCGAAGTCTTTAAGATGTTCTGCCATGTACTCGGCGTTGCCACGAATTTCGTCTTCCGTAACGGCCGCGCCGTAACAATCCCAGCTGTTCCAGCCAAGCGGTGGAGTTGATGCTGCAAGCGTATGATTCATGGGAATGCTCCTTTATGGATTAATTATTGCTCTCGCTCAATTCATCATAATAAAGGATTTTATTAATATCTACAGTAATGTTGAGTGTGGGATAGCAAAATATTGCGGTTAGTCGAAGAACAATTTACGGTACACAAGGCTTTCTCCGCCACTACGAAATTCACCTGGCGTAACGCCGGTTATGCTGCGAAAGGCTTTGATAAAATAACTTCCGCTGGAATACCCGACTTGCTTGGCGATGACTTCAATGCTAAGCGTAGTTCCGCGCAGCAGTTCCATTGCTTTCTCGGTACGTACACGGGTCAGATAAGTACCTGGCGTCAAGCCAGTACTTGCGGAAAAGCGACGTATAAAGTGATATTTGGAAAGGGAAACATGCTCCGCAAGGTGATCGATACTGATCATCTTGGAGTAATTGTTTTCTATGTATTCAACGGCTATTTGAATGTTCTCAGACCAATTCTCCCTGTTGCGCAATGTTGTTTTCTGTAATCGAGTCAATTCTGTCATGAACTGATATACGCTGGATGATGCGATCAGAGGATCAGTGATTCTGCCTGCCGCCGCATCAGTCACGATCATCCGCAACAGTCGGATCGGTGTACAATCAGCGGGAAGGTAGGGAACTTCTCCCGCTTCACGAAGAAATTTTCGCCAGTGGGGCATAATAAGAGTGGGCCTGAACAACAGGAACAGAAACTCCCAAGGTTCTTTTGATGCTGAATGGTAGTAATAGCGATGTGGTCCTGGAATTTCGGCCAAAAAAGCTTGTCCTGCGGTAACATGATGAATGCGATTATTCGACTCAAATACACCTTCACCCGAGAGTGTATATTGGAATAACAGGAGAGGCCCGTCCGAACGTTCGAGTCCATCCCAATGATAAGAAGGATCAGTTATTGAATCACTTCCAGCCGCATAGAGTACACACAGTTGGAGCTCCTTGTCTTCGGCGAATCGAAACCCATAGGTTCCTCTAGGGATATTCATGTCAGCTCTCCTTGTTGCCCTGAATTTTTACTGCGCTCCGCGAATGAAAATATCTACTAGCTTCTGGCCTAGTGAAAAGTTGGAACCATATTTATGCAGGTTATCTTCCCGATTACCCATTAACATCATAGTCGAGAAGGTCTCTGCCAAGAAAAACGGATCGTCCGTCCGCAGTTTGTTTTCATCCATTGCCCGTTGGAAATGGGAGGCTAACACTTCGTGAATCTGATGCTCCGCGTTGCGTATATCCTGAATTTGAGCTGGTTCAAGAAAAGGCTCAGCTTCTCTGAGCATGGTTTCAATCTCCGCATGTGGATTGCCCAGTCTGGCCTCTGCCAATCGCACAAGCCCCGACTCCAGATTCTCGGCTTGATCAAGCATATGCGAGGTTAACCGACTCACATTCTGTAGCATCGTTGTAAAGGCAACCTTAAAAAGCTCTGGTTTACTGGTGAAATGATAATAAATGGTTGGTTTTGACACGCTACATGCTTTGCCAATTTGCTGAAGTGTGACTGTTTCGTAGCCATACTCCATGAATAGCTTTGAAGCTGTATGAATAATCGTTTGTTGAATTGAGATATCGTCGTCTCCGTGTTTGGGTCTTCCAGGCAAACGTTTGTGTGATTTTTCTGTCATTAGACTTCCCTCCATGAATATTTTATGACAAATAACGATAGTTAGCAAAACTAGCTTGTAATTATACTTACCGGTAAGTATAATTACTGAAGAGTTAAAAAAGAAAACACATTATCCTCATAACAAGGTGGTTTTAAGGTTGAAAACAGCACAACGTACAAACAAATGGAAAAAGATAATCATGTGGACGATCCTGTCCATCGTTATCATCGTGGCCGGCGTTTTCGTATATCTCAATTCGGTTACGTATAGTCCTTCTGAACGAGCGGAAACGGCGATGACAAGTGATGCTCAGGTTAATGTCACCAAGATTAAGAACGGTTACCGATTTGAACCCGTGGGTACAGAGATAACCAAACCGAATATTATTTTTTATCCAGGGGGTCTGGTTGAATCTGAAAGTTATTCTCCACTTGCCAGAGAAATGGCAGAACAGGGTCACCGCGTATATATCGCAAACATGCCAATAAACTTGGCGATTTTCGGTCAAAACAAGGCTGATTCCTTTATCGAAGAACATCCCAATGAAGCATTTGTAATTGGTGGCCATTCATTGGGAGGATCATTTGCATCACGATATGCTGCAGAGCACAATGAAAAGTTGGAAGGCGTCTTTTTCTTGGCTTCCTATGCAGATGAAGGAGGTAGCTTGAAGAATACGGACTTGTCTATCTTACAGATTACAGGCTCGGATGACGGAGTGCTTAACAGGGAAGATTGGGAGAACTCCAAAGCAAATCTTCCGGATGACACGACATATGTGAGTATTGAGGGTGGAAATCACGGTCAATTTGGCTCATATGGCATGCAAAAAGGAGATAATCAGCCTGCTATTACGGAAGAAGAGCAGTTGGAAGAGGTTGTAGCAGCATTAGGGAACTGGATGGATAAATTAAAATAATGTATTAAATTTATGTGTTGAATGGTAATGATCCGTGGTACGATTAAAGTCGCTTTTTTAGCGGCTTTTTTTGTTGAAGGATACGAGTATGCCTCAATGGAGCAGGGTTAACTGCTTTTATTGATTGAATTTCAACTCCATAATAGGGTTACAGAATTGCTTTAATTACCACAAGTCGTTAACATTAAAGGCATTGTCATCGAAGTAGCAGTAAAACTGAAGACAACAAGAGCAAGAACATCAAAAGGAGAAAAGATTATGTTTTTCAGAAAATTTGCTTACACGTTAGTGATCATCCTCGCTGCATTATTGTTCTCGGGTTGTACAACAGAGTCTGTACTTGATATTGGATCGCCTCAAGTTTCGGAGGATATGGGATTTGATGAGGTTGCCAATTATATCTCGGAGCACAATGAACTCCCACCAAATTACATTACCAAGAAAGAGGCCAGGGAATTGGGCTGGGAACCAAGTGAAGGGAATTTACATGAAGTCGCTCCAGGCAAAAGCATTGGCGGCGACGTGTTCGGAAACCGGGAAGGACTACTTCCCAAGAAAAAAGGCCGCATATGGTATGAAGCCGATATAAATTACTCAGGAGGACGGCGCGGAAGCGACCGAATTCTATACTCAAATGACGGTTTAATCTACCAGACGACAGATCATTACAAGTCATTTGAACAGTTAAAATAAACGGAGGAAATGATATGAGCATCATTCAGATTAACGGAAACGACTTTCACAGTAAGGAAGAGCTTCATCAAATTTTTCAGAACCAGCTTGAGTTAGACGAGAGCTATGGAGGCAATTTGGACGCACTATGGGATGTCTTGACTGGGGCTGTAAGCATGCCGCTTACTGTTCAATGGATTGGTTTTGAGAAAAGCAAAGAGATTCTTGGAGATTACGCTGACCAGGTCATGGAATTGTTGCGTGATGTGGAAGGGGAGATCCTAGGATTTACGTTGGAATTATATTATTGAAAAGCAGGTTTGATTTTATGAGGCGATGGGCAACCATCGCTTTTTTGGTCTTCACATTTTTACTGAGACACATGTCTAGATCATGCTATTTTCATGGCTTAATAATCAAGGTTGGGGTGATTAGACTTCCTTATACTTTAAACATGGAATAGGGTAGGCAGGATTGTAATCGTTTACTAACGGTTGAATATGTAAGCGTATACTATTTCAAAGCGAACCATCGTAAGGTCTAGATTGGTTATTACGACTAACACCATTTAGGGGGCAGAAAAATAATGAGAGCCATTTCAAAAATGCTAGGAGCATGTCTGGTAACAAGTGTTGTGCTAGTTTCCGCCGGTTGCGGAAACGCTGGAGAGAATTCCGAATCAAATACGAGTGACCCCAACAGCCCGATCACATTTACATTCTTCGGGGCAGATGCAAGTCCGAACTGGAACAAAATGCAGGATGCTGTAGGGAAGAAAATTACGGAAGAAACCGGTGTAAGCATTGATGCAGAATTCGATATTTCGAGCGGAGGTGGAAACGACCGCATTTCCCTGATGGCTGCCAGCGGCGATTATCCGGATTTGATCTTCCCAAAAGGTAACTTGACTAGACTCGTTGATGCCGGGGCAATGATTGATTTGACGGATCTGATCGAAGAACACGCCCCCAATTTGAAAAAGATCTACGGTGAGCACTTCAATCGGTTGAAATACAGCAATGACGATCCTTCAATCTATTGGATTCCAACGAATGGTGCAATCGATCAGGTCAGCTTCGATGCGACGAATGGTACTGCCATTCAACATCGTGTAGTCAAGGAACTCGGGTATCCTGAGATCAAAACCTTAAACGATTTCGAAAATGTGCTACGTGAATATTACGAGAAACATCCGACCACAGATGATGGCCAACCCACAATTCCGCTGACGCTTAGTGCAGATGGATGGCGGCGAATGATCACTGTTACTGATCCCGCTGTCATGTCTACTGGAGGACCTGGAGATGGTGAGTATTTCATCAATCCTGACACCTACGAAGCCGTTCTACATTACAAACGTCCTGAGGAGAAGGAATATTTCCGGTGGTTGAACAAGATGTACAATGAAGGTTTGCTGGACAAGGACAGTTTTGTTCAGAAGGATGACCAGTATAAGTCCAAAATCGCCAGTGGTCGCGTGTTATCCTTGCTTGATCCAAGCTGGGGATTCAGTGATGCGGAAAATGCGTTGAAAAGCGCAGGGAAAGACGATATGACCTACGGATTCTATCCGGTGACGTTAGATGACAGTTTTCAACGTAAAGATTTCCAGAATATCGGCTTTGATGGTTATGGTATTGGCATAACAGTCGATTGTGAAGATCCTGTCCGTGCCATCAAATTTTTGGATTGGATGTCTTCTGAAGAAGGGCAAGTATTGAGAAACTGGGGCGTTGAAGGCGAGCAATATAACGTGGAAGAGGGTGTTCGCACCATCCCGGCCGATGTACAGGAACGTAAAAACAAAGACAATAACACATTCACCAAAGAAACCGGAGTAGGCTTGTATTACATTTTCGGTGCTCACTACGGGGATGGTGTCAAAGATTCAACGGATAACTACTATACAACGAATTATCCTGAACAGATTCAGCAAAGTTATTCTGATGAGGAGAAAGAAGCGTTGAAAGGTTATGGCATAACTACATGGAAGGACTTGTTCCCTTCCGAAGAAGAGTTTCCGGTGAAAGAATGGGGCGCGGCTTACAATATGCCGATACCTTCGGATAGCGGGGATTATAACGTTGTGTATCAGAAAACGCAGGATATTATTCAGAAACGGATCGCCGAAGCGATTACATCCTCTCCAAGTGCCTTTGAAGGCATATACGACAATATGATTACCGAACTTGATAATGCAGGTGCAGTAGGCATGGAACAGCAGTATACGGAGTGGATTAAAGATCGCGTTCGATTGTGGACGGGAAAAGAGATCAATTAACTTACGGATATAATTACAATAATGAATTGTTTGCAGATCCGAAGTATATCAAGAACTAAAAAAACATCGAGCCATGCAGGATGGCTTGATGTTTTTTAGTTTACATTGAATGAGCTTGTCATTATTGTGGCAAAGCTTCCATCGCATCACGTCTTTGTTTGATATATCTACCGGGGGAGATGCCGACCATTTTGGTGAAACTGCGAATAAAATTGGCATAGTCACTAAAGCCCGATTGAAAGCATGCATCCGTAATACTCATTCCTTCTGACAGGTGGAATTTGGCCCGTTCAATACGTCGACCCAAAATGTAGGAACGGATTGTCAATCCAGTATGCTTTTTGAACTGGCGGCTGATATAAGTACTATTCATGTAGAACACTTCGGCAAGTTTGCGAAGCGTAATGTCTTGATTTAGATGTGTTTCAATATAATCCATGGTTTCACGAACCAGTTCAGGCATAATGTCATTGGGAACAAAGGAATTGTTATGGAACCAGACGTTAATCATGACCAACAATTGGGCTACGGCTGCATTTATTTTGATATCGGTGCCATAAGCATCGGAAGCAAGCAATCCTTCCAGTTCGTTCGTACATTGCAGCATCTGCTTCATGTTATAGTCGTCTAAATGTACGATGTTGCCTGTTCCTTTGGGGCGATGATCAAAACATGACGATAGATTGGTTGATGGTGTGGAAAGCTGAAACAGATATGTTTTTTTGAGATTGATTGTAATTCGCTCATACTCAGATTCATCCAGAATAAAGGCTCGGTGCATCTCCTCGGGTGACATCACAAGCAAATCGCCAGGCTGTACATGGTAACATCGATTTTCTACATAAAAGTGAACGTTGCCACGAAGAAACAGGTAGATCTCGTATGCATTATGGCGATGATAGATCGTTTCCAGCTTATACGTCGTTACGCTGTGTAGATATAAGAGCTCAGGCTGGATGGGATCATAAAAACACTCAGAGGATCCACTCATGAAGTACCTCCCGTCATTTCACGCAATAAATAGAGCGGTTAACGCAATGAAATTGTACTCAGCTTACCTTAAAATGTAATCATCCTATCATGATACCTTTTGTATTGCAAACGCTTTCTTGTAAAAGGCGCAACTAAAACGATTTTAGGGGGATTCTTTCGATGAATCATCAATCAACACCACATGCTGGTGAGCAAAAGCAAGACCAAGCTGCCAATCTGGAGCATATTGCAGGGGAGATTGGAAAGCTTCGTCCCAACGGTAATCCTCTGGTGGCCCACAAATTTGGAGCCGACCCCTATGCTTTGGTATTTAACAATCGAGTTTACTTATATATGACTAGTGATAAGCTGGAATATGATCAGGACGGTCTTCCTCAGAAAAACAGTTACAGTTCAATCAACCGGATTACGGTCATTTCTTCGGATGACTTAATCAACTGGACCGATCACGGGGAGATCAGAGTTGCTGGACCTCAAGGCGCAGCAACATGGGCTTCACAATCCTGGGCGCCCGCAGCTGCTCATCGAATCGTGGATGGCAAGGACTGTTTCTTTCTTTATTTCGCCAACAATGCCAGTGGAATTGGTGTATTGTCTGCACCAACACCTGTAGGTCCATGGATAGATCCTATAGGAAAGGCACTTATTACAAGAGAAACTCCGGGAGTGGAGGAAGTAACCTGGTTATTCGATCCGGCTGTCATTGTTGATGATGATCATCAGGCCTACATATACTTCGGTGGTGGTATTCCGCAGGGGAAAGCAGAAAGACCTGATACGGCAAGAGTGATGCGATTGGGAGACGATATGATCAGCGTGGTTGGCATCGCGAAGGTTATTCAGGCGCCTTATATGTTTGAAAGTTCAGGGATACATAAATATAATAATAGTTACTACTATACGTATTGTTCCAATTTTGTCGAAGGTGATCGGCCAGAGGGCAGCCCACCACCCGGTGAAATTGCATATATGACCAGTGTTCAGCCAATGGGACCATGGACATATCAGGGAACGCTACTCCAGAATCCTGGACACTTTTTTGATATCGGCGGCAACAACCACCATGCTATATTTCAACTAGCGGATCAATGGTACATCGCCTATCATGCCCAGACATTATGCCAAGCCATGAATATTCCCGAAGGTTACCGTTCAACACATCTGAATCGAGTCGAGCATGATGAGGCTACTGGCAAGATCAAGAAGGTGCATGCAGATTATCAGGGCGTAGATCAAATCAAGTGCTTCGATCCCTATGGGCGGGTAAGCGGTTCCACGATTGGATGGAGTAGCGGAGTATCAACAGAGCAATATCTTGACTCTGGTGACTTGTCTGCATCGGATTCGAATACGATGTCCGCTATACTGCAAAATGACAGCTGGATAGCTATATCCAAGGTCGACTTTGAAAGTGAAGGACCGGCAACCTTCTCAGCAACTATTGGAAATCAAGGAACAGAAGGTACGTTGGAACTTCGGCTTGATCGTGCAGATGGACCGTTAATTGGAGAAATCATTGTTCCGCCTGCGACCGATTCCCTTCAATGGATGGAACTAACAACTAATGTTACGGGTGCAAAAGGTGTGCAAGACTTGTATATTAAGCTTAAAAGTTCAACAGACAGCCCAACCATCCTTTTAAGAGAATGGAAGTTTAATAGAAAAAATGAGGTGTAATTGAAGCATGTATCCGAATCCGATTATTTGGGCCGATTACCCGGATCTTGACGTTATTCGTGTAGAGGACACATATTATATGGTCAGTACAACCATGCACATGATGCCGGGATGTGTCATCCTGCGTTCATATGACCTGATCAATTGGGAAGTTGCCACATATGTATACGACACATTGGACGATACACCTGCCCAACGGCTGGTGGATGGTCAGCATATTTATAGCAAAGGCATGTGGGCTGCATCACTCCGCTATCATCAAGGGATGTTCTATGTGATCTTTGTTGCAAATGATACCCGAAAAACATACTTGTATACGTCCCCCACCATTTCGGGAGTTTGGAAGAAACAAGTAGTCGAAGGATTTTACCATGACTGCTCCTTTTTTTTCGACGATGATGAACGAGCCTATCTCGTGTACGGTAATACCGAGATCTATCTGACCGAATTAAGCTCTGATCTGTCCGGGCCCAAACCTGGTGGAGTGCATCGCTTGATCGTAAAAGATGAGCAGCCTCATCACCTTGGTTATGAAGGGGCACATTTCTACAAGATCAACGGGAAATATATTGTATTCCTGATTCATATAACGAAAGCTTCCGGACGGAGAACACAGGCGTTTTATATGGCCGACTCTCTGGAAGATGTCTTCACTGGTGGAGAAGTATTCAATGACGATATGGATTATTTCAATTCAGGTGTTGCTCAGGGCGGTATCGTGGATACACCGGATGGAGACTGGTATGCAATGCTGTTTCAGGATCATGGGGCTGTTGGCCGGGTTCCTGTTTTGGTTCCTCTACATTTTGATCAAGGTATACCGGTTTTTGCAAGCAAAGCGCCTAAGCAGATTGAGATCGCTAGCACGAGACCAGAGCACCGTTATAACCCGTTAGTAGGTAGCGACAGTTTCAATTATGAACCCGAAGAAGATGGAAGCGTCCGCCTCCGTGATTTTTGGCAATGGAATCATACACCTAACAATGAACTCTGGTCCGTCACAGAGAAATCGGGGGTGTATCGTGTTCGAACGGGACAGATCAGCCCAAATCTGACGTTTGCGGTAAACACACTAACCCAGCGTTCAATGGGGCCCGCTTGCGAAGCAATGGTTACGCTTGATGGCAGTTGTCTAAATGATGGGGATTATGCCGGATTGTGCTTTCTGATCGGTTCATACGGTATGATCGCTCTTACGAAGCAGGATAGCAAGTTTTACCTGGTCATGCATGCCAGAGATAGTGAGGATTCCACCATATTTGGCAATCTGATCGACCAGAAGCCAGCCACTGAACATGAACGTATCCCGGTATCAGATCCAGTAGTTAAACTAAAAGCATTCGGAAATTTTGAGAACAATCTGGATGAGTGCTCTTTTGCTTATTTCGATGGGATTAAATGGAGAGATATAGGGATTGTCCATAAAATGATATATAAACTGGATCATTTTATGGGTTGCCGAACGGGGGTGTTTGTATATTCAACCCAGATGGTTGGAGGAACAGCTGACTTTTCGAATTTTGAATATCGTGTGATTAACCCTGATGAGAAACAATGAAATATGTAAAAGCCGCCCAACGGCGGCTTTTCGTATTCAATAATTACAAGTTGTTGTACAATGATATGGATCCAAAGTTGACAGAGAGAAGAGAGTTGTTCAAACCGAACTGGGGGCATGTCGTCATGTATAAGAGATGTCTGGACATAACAAGATGGACCTTCATTCTGTTCCTTGCTGTGTCCATACCAGCAGGTCATACCGAAGGTAATACCAAACAACATCATCCGCAGCAAGATGGGCAACAGATTCAACTTCCCGCTACGTTTGAGAGGTATTCTCCTCCCATAGCAGTCTCTTTTGTCAGGGAAACCGGAGATGACCTTGAGCGCATGATTAGTCAGTTACCTGGTGAGACGATGCTGGATAATCGCTGGACTCGTTTGTACGAGAAAGAGCTAGGTATTCAAATTCACTATGACTGGATTGCTAATGGAGATGTATACAATCAGAAGCTTGGTGTATCCCTTGCCGCAGGACGTTTCCCAGATGTGGTAAAAGTAAACCCATATCAACTTAGACAACTGAGCAACGCTGGAATGATCGAAGATTTAACCCATGTGTACCAAGAGTATGCTTCCCCACTTACAAAGAGTATATTGGAGGCGGAGGGAAGAGGAGCATTTGATGCGGCAACCATTGATGGTAAACTCATGGCTATTCCCGAATCATCTTCCTCGATTGAGACTGCGCAGTACCTGTGGATTAGAACCGATTGGTTGGAGCATTTGGGGCTACGGCCGCCTGAAACGATGGAAGAACTTCTCGAAGTTTCGAAAGCGTTTACAGAAGGAGATCCTGACGGGAACGGAGAGCAGGATACGTACGGACTTGCGCTAACAAACCATCTATGGGATCCAGTTATGGGAGCTGCAGGCTTGATGTCAGGCTACGGTGCCTACCCTAATATATGGGTTAAAGATGCAGAAGGAAACCTCACTTATGGAGGTATACAGCCTGAAGTTCGAGAGGCTCTGAAAGCACTGCAAACGTTGTATCGTGAAGGCCAACTTGATCCGGATTTTGGCTATAAAAGTGGAAGCAAGGCGTTTCGTCTGGTTCAGGATGGGAAAATAGGGATGCTCTACGGTGAACAGTGGACATCCTTTATGCTCCAGACCACCCGTGATACAGGTATAGATGTAGAATGGCAGGCATATCCCATTGTTGCCAAGTCGGACCGAAATCTGTTTGTACCGCTACGTTCCAACACAGGGCAATACTTTGCCGTAAAAAAGGGCTTTTCTAATCCGGAGGTCGTTGTAAAGCTTATGAATCTGCATCTCGACATCAACTGGGGGGATCAGGCACAGTATGAAACATACTACAATGACGACTCCCGAGCTGTGTGGATGCTATCACCGGTAACTCCTTTTCCCGGTAATAAAAATATAGATGCATACAAACAAATTCGGGATGCCAGAAATACAGGAGACTTCTCGGCTCTGCAGAATGAAGCTCTCGCCATTCACAAACGCATTGTGGCCTATGAATTGGAAGATGTAGAGAGCGGATGGGGCTGGGAACAAACCTATGGGCCTTCGGGTGCTTTTAGCATTGCAGATTCTTACGAGAAGAACGGCCAACTTCTCTATGATCAATTCACGGGCGGAATTACGGACACGATGGTTGATCGACAAATTATTCTTCGGGATCTTCAGCTTGAAGCCTATATGAACATTATTCTAGGCAGGTCGATAGATGAGTTTGATCAATTCGTTGAGAACTGGCGCAAGCTGGGGGGAGATCAGATCACATCGGAGGTTAACGCGTGGTTTCGCACCAGCAAGCCAAAGGAGCGCTAATGTTCACTTTATTCTTACAAGGAACCCACTCAGCCTTTGGCATTGGAGGTGAATGCATTGATCAAGATCCCTGCTAAATCATGGTTTAACAGTATATTTGCGCGATTAATAATCACCTATCTGGTATTTGTGCTCCCCCTTATTCTTCTTGGCGTGTATCTGTATCATTGGAGTTATGACAATGCAAGCCAGGAAATATCGTTGTCAACGGAAAGACGGTTGAACCAATATGTGGTGGAATTAAACAGAGAGATAGAATGGATGGAATTACAGCAGTTTGATATCGTTGAGGATCGAAAACTCAATCGTCTGGCCATTCTCTGGGACATGATGGATCAGGTTGAGCGGCGTGATACATTAAATTACCTGACTGAACGACTCGCTTCATTCAAGAATAGCACTGCTTATATCAAAAACGTTCATGTACATATCCCTTCTGTTGGCAAGAGTATATCCGCGATCCAAGGCATCGATGATTTCAATAAAAGTTCATATCTATATTTCAGTTCAGGCATGCAAGGAAAAGGTACACGTTTCACTGTGAAAGAGGACGCCTTGAACTTAAGTGCCGTCAGACTGACAGGCACGAGAGGAGAACCCCCGCTTTTTGTCATTCAGGTGGAGCTAGATACATACCATTTTCAGAATGAACTCACACGGCTTAATTTGTACCCGGAGAGTTCAACTTTTCTGATTGAGGACAAAACGGGGCATGCCATCACAGATAAACATCAAGCTAGTGTTATTCTCGCGAATTACCGTGAGCACTGTGTAAAGGGTACACTTGATGGCTTTCGGATGAAAGTCGGGGACACCATGTACCATGTTAGTCAGTTGCATATGGACTCCCTGGGCTTATCCGTAGCTACATATCTACCTGAGGCAATTGTTACCAAGCCACTTAGCAAGTTCTATCATTGGGCTTGGCTGTTTGCAATTACATCATTTGTTGCCATCACGGCGTATCTCTATTCAAGTTACAAGTTGATTCATATCCCGTTACTGTTGTTGGTGAAAAGATTCAAAAAAATGGAGGGAGGCATGCTTGATGTCCCCATTGCGCATAACCGAAAGGATGAATTTGGCTTCCTCTACACCCGTTTCAATCTAATGATTGAAAATCTTCAATCCCTGATCGACCGTGATTTTAAGAAAACACTGATGATGCAGCGGGCCGAGTTGAAACAGCTCCAATCGCAGATTAATCCTCATTTTCTGTACAATAGCTTCTTTATTCTGAATTCACTCGCAAGGACAGGAGAAACCGAACGTATTGAGCAATTCACGAATATGCTCGGAGAGTATTTCAGGTTCATTACCCGGAATGAAACCGATCATGTGAAGTTGAAAGTGGAAGTTGAGCATTCACGAATCTATACAGAGATTCAACAATTACGATTCTCCAGACGAATCAAAGTTGATTTTGGGTCACTACCTGCGGAGATGGAACATATTAAAGTTCCCAGACTCATTATTCAACCCATTATTGAGAATGCCTACGAACACAGCCTTGAAAAGAATACGGACTCCGGACTTCTAATTATTGGGTTTAATATGGAAGGTTCATATGCCGAGATCACCGTAGAGGATAATGGTAATGAGTTGGAAGAGCAACACATTCAAACTCTTCAACAACGCTTGCATAAGGACGGAGGTACAGACGAAATGACCGCGTTAATAAATATTCATCGGCGTCTGATCCTGACGTATGGAGAAGGAAGTGGCCTTTTCCTATCCAGAAGTGAACTGCAAGGGTTAAAAGTCACAATTCGAATCCAGTGGAAAGAAGGAGAGAACGAATGTATCGACTTTTAATTGTAGATGACGAGGAGATTATTACGGATAGTCTCTATGAAACGTTCGCTAGACATATACCCGACCAGCTTGACGTATGTAAAGCCTACTCTGCAACAGAAGCATTGTCCTGGATGCAGCGTTCGAGAATTGACATTGTTCTAACGGACATCCGCATGCCGGGCATGAGTGGCTTGGAACTGACAGAGCGGATTCAAGCCAGTTGGCCGAATTGCCGCGTCATTTTTCTAACAGGACACAGCGATTTTGATTATGCATATCAAGCTTTTCAGATGGCTAATGTGCGTTACTTGCTCAAAACGGAAGGTTATGACAAGGTGATGTCTGTTGTAGAAGATGTGATGGAAGAGATCCGGCGAAGTCACAGCATGGTTGAGTTGTTGGAACATTCTCATAAAGTCAACTCACAGCTTGCACTGATACAGCAAAAAGAGTATTTGCGGAAGTTACTTCAAGACTGTACAGCGGTTATAGATTCTACTAAGGATATGCAGGACGAATTATCCAAACGAGATATAAGATTACAGATCAACTCGCCTGTTTATCTCATACTGGGTCGGTTTAATAATCCGCCAGAAAAAGGTTCGGACCTCACACAAGTCCAGGAATCTGTTCGTATTATAGGCTCTTCTCTGATGAATGAGCGGACAGTGTGCGCAAGTGTAACGGACCATTATGGGGATACGATCTGGCTGCTGCAGCCGAAGCAGGAGGAAGGGTTGCCAAATGATAAACTTGTGCGATTTCTAGAAGGTACACTGGAACTGGTACAGGAAGCATGCATGGTATCACTTGGCGTATCCATTGCTTTTTCATTAAGTAGTCGAAGCTGCAATTGGTCCGAGTTAACCAAACAATATGAACGTCTGCGATTACTCCAGTGGATGAAAATTGGGGATGGTGTATCCATGGTACTCACGGATCATCGCAATGATCTCTCATCTGATGTACCCAAAGAATCCATGAGGATCTCAAACCGGATCGAGATTATGTCAGGATATTTGGAAACGGGAAGAATTCAACCATTTTACGATATATTTGAGGAGCTTGCAGGCGAACTGCTGCAACAGGATATTACGATGGAACGTGCTATGGAGACATACTACAATCTGGCCTTATTATTGCATTCAACGATCAATCGCTGGGGTCTTCAACAGAAGATCCCGGATCAACGAAGCTTGTTGCACTTAGGGGAGTATACATGCATGAAGGATGCAGTACAATTTCTATATCGTGCTGCCGATGAACTGGTACGCTACAAAAGATCAAATGAACAGGAACGCGCTAACGTTGTAATTCATTCCTTATGCAGTTACGTCAAGGAGAACCTGGAGAAAGATCTTTCTCTGGTGAGATTGGCAGAACTTCATCATTTTAATCCATCCTATCTGTCACGATTTTTTAAGCAGGAAATGGGAATAAACGTGTCAGAGTTCATTGACGACTGCCGAATACGGAAAGCCAAAGAATTGCTTCAGAACACAAATCTTATGGTACGTGAGGTCGCACTTCAAGTGGGGTATGAGGCTGCACATTCGTTTACCCGACTTTTTAAGAAAATAACGGGAATGACTCCCCAAGAATACCGGGAATCCCTTTTGGTACGTTAATGGTGAATACTCTGGAATTGACCAAACCCAAACAACCACAAAAAAACGCAGGAAGAAGAATACATCCTGCGTTTTTTTGTGGTTATTATCTAATTAATAAACAAACCGATTTGGCAATCCACCTTTAGGCCGTGTGGATTTTTTGTCTTCTATAAGCATTGGGACTCGATCCGGCATACGCTTTGAACTTTTTATAGAACCAGTCAATATCCTTATAACCTACCTCAATAGCAATCTCATATATTCGCAAATTCGTAGAAGACAACAACTGCTGGGCCTTTTCCATACGTTGCTGGAGCATATAATCATTGAAAGACATCTTCTCTTCCAGCTTGAACTTCTGTCCAAGGTACGCACAGTTAAAATGAAGCATGTCAGAGATCTTCTTCAGCGTGATTTCATCACTCAAATGATCCCGTACATAGGCCTTGACGATACGAATAACATGACTGGAGTGCATGGGTTTACCATTCATTTGAACGGGTGTTTTGAAGAACGACGACGTTTTGTGTGCCGGGTCGGTTTCAAGGTGAGATCTAAGTGCATGCAGACTGTTAAGTAAAGAAGAGGGACTAACAGGATACGGGAGATAATCATTTACCTGATACGTCAAGGCTTTGCGTACGAACCTGAAGTGATCTCTTCCACCCATAAGGAGAATAGGTATCTGACTTTTTTTTCGAATGTCGTTGCATAACCAGAGCCCCGCGGTATCAAACCTCTCTGTATGTACCATAACAAGGGAAAAGTCTCGTTCTGACAATGCGGTCAAAGCCTCGGCCGATGAGAACACACAATTTGCGATAGTATATTGAGCTTTGCTCCGTAGCAACATCTGTTGCAACTCCCCGCACAAACGACGGCTGAAATCCACAAGTAAAATATCATACATGAAGCAATACCTCACCTTCTGCTGAATTGTAATGCGCTAGGTTAACTGAAATTTGACTTAATTTCATTATGGTAATAAAAGAAAGCGCATACAATGTGCATATTTTTGTAGACAGTGCATTTCTTTACCAATTAAAACCTATAATGCAATTTGCTTGAGTAAAATTACGCAAATCTATATTCAGCCCGGGTAAACATCTGTATTCTGGCAGGTTGTTTGCGCTTTCATTTGGACGATACACTGTGATAGCAAACGACAATCAGGGGGGAAGACGATGAGAAAAAACAAGTTCATGCTACTAAGCCTGGTATTTGCGGTCTTGTTGGTGATTGCTGCATGCAGTTCTGCACCTACTGCTCAACCCGAGCCGGAAAAGACAACACCACAGGAGGAACAAAAACCCGCGGAAACCGAGCCAAAGAATGAAAACTCCACGCCAGAAATGGACTTTGACATGGGCGGCAGAACCATCAAGGTTGTTGCTTGGTGGGACATGGAAATACAGGGGAACAACCCGGACAACATTCAACGCCTTGAGAATCTCGAAGCGCTGAAGAAAAAACACAACTTTAATATTGAATATGTTTCCATCGATTTCGGTGAATATCAGGAAAAAGTAGTTGCTTCCCTGATGGCCGGTGAACCGCTTGGCGATCTGGTGAGACTGGGCAAAAACTATGCAATTCCGGCATTGACCAAACAGGATCTGTTATGGCCGGTGGATGATTATATTAAAAACGACAAGGTATTCAACCAGAAAACAACCAAGGAATACATGCAGTATGAAGGTAAAGGTTACGGCTTTACTGAGGACCAGTCCTCGTTTATCAACGGAATTTTCTATAATCGCACACTCATGCAAGAGCTCGGCTTGAAGCCACTTCAAGAGTATGTGGATGCCGATGAATGGAACTGGGATACATTCATCAGTGTTGCCAAGCAAGCGAACAAGGATCGAAACAATGATGGCAAGCTGGATACTTGGGGACTCGCTCAAACGGGCTTGCTGGAACCGATTCTGTATTCCAACGAGGCTTCTCTGACCAAAGAAGATAAGCAGAACCTGGAAGATCCAAAAACGAAAGAAGCGTTGAACTTCCTGTCCAAACTGGCTACCGAGAAGGTCGGCAGAGCTTCTGAGGGCGGCGATTGGACAGAGCCATCCACGTTCTTCCGTCAAGGCAACACCTTGATGTATTCAGGTGCTATGTACGAAGTCGAAGGTATTATGACGGATATGCAGGACTACGATATTGGTTTTGTACCGTTTCCAAAAGGTCCAAGTGCAACAGCGTATCACTCCGGTGAGTCACGTTACCAGGCTATAACGATTCCTAAAGCGGTAGAGAATCCGGAACAACTGATGTACATCTGGGAGAAAATTAACGAGATCGATTCGATCTATGAGTATCCGGGACAATCCACACTGGAGACACATCTGACCGATGAAGCAGATATCAACAACGCCAGAGAGGTCGCGGAAGGTATGTTGGTTCTCGACCATAACACATTCCCGTCCTTGCCGTTCTGGGACTTTGATGGGGAGCTCAAAGAAGGGGTGTCCGTATCTACGCTGATCGAGAAATACAAGGCTCCTTTCCAGGCTGCGATTGATGAGGTTTACAAATAAGTATTACGTTACACGGGCAGAACGCACCAGTGAAGGTGCGGTCTGTCCGGGTTAGTCAATCGTTCAGTTCTCTCAACGCTTACAGGAAAGGGGATACATTCAAACATGCGGTCACGTAAGAAAAAGGGACTAATCCTGGTGCTTGTCCTGGCCTTGGTGCTCTCCATATGGACACTATATCCATCGCGGGATCGTAATCCGGGAACCGTACATGCGCTTGAGGACTTTGAGGCGGTATCGGGAACCGAGGATTCATTCAGTTATGAGCATTATCTGACTGCTCATGACAATACGGCCAAACCGGATGAAATTGTACGCATCGAAGGCGAATCTTATGTTCAGGCAGAGGATGGGGAATTTGAGGTTGTGCAAGGGTACGCCGGATTAGACGGAAGTGCCGTAATTACGCCGGAAACTGGAACCATTCGCTGGGATGTTCCCGTTCAAGTGAGCGGTTTGTACAACATTCGCATTCACTATTATCCCGTAGAAGGCAAAAGCTCCGGGATCGAACGCAGGCTTGAACTTAACGGTAAGGTCCCGTTCAGAGGGGCCGATATTCTTCTGTTTGACAGGGTATGGGGGAATCGCGAGGATAACGTCCGGCAGGACGATCGTGGTAACGAGCTTAGACCAAGACAAGTGGAACAGCCCGAATGGCAACTGACTTCCTTCAAGGACAGTGCAGGGTACTTCGAGGAACCGTTTCAGTTTTATTTTGAAAAAGGCAGTCAGCAGTTCTCGCTCACTTCATTAAGAGAAAGCATGGCGATTGATTATATCGAGCTTTACCAGGAAAATGAAGTCCCGTCCTATACAGAGCTGGAGAAGACCTATGCCTCACTTGGCTTGAAACAAGCGGCTCCTGTCATGCTGAAAGTACAGGGGGAGGAAGCTGTCAGCAAATCATCCCCTACACTGGCACCAATCTCGGACCGATCAAGTCCTTCACTGGAGCCTTATAATGTATCGAAAATTCGGATGAACGCCATCGGGGGCATTAACTGGAAACTGCCGGGCGAATGGATTGAATGGGAAATTGACGTGCCTGAAGACGGACTGTATCAACTGGCGCTTAAGGTGAAGCAGGATCAATTGCGTGGCATCTATGCCACCCGCAGTCTGACGATTAACGGCGAAGTTCCGTTTAAGGAAATGAAACGCATTCGATTTAACTACAGCCCTGCCTGGCAAACTCAGGTGTTGGGATCGGGAGAAGATCAGCCATATCAGTTTCATCTGGAAAAAGGAAAACACCGAATCCGAATGACGGTTACACTTGGCGACATCGCTCCGCTGCTGCGGACCGTGGAATCCAGCGTGCTGGAACTGAATGAGATGTATCGCAAAATATTAATGATCACCTCCAACAGTCCGGACCCACTGCGGGATTACCAGCTGGAACGGCGTATTCCGGAGATGACGGAGGTGTTTGAACGACAAGCTGACACCTTGCGCTCCGTTGCAGATTACCTGGAAAAGGCCACGGGTGAGCAAAGTGACAAAGTGGCCGTACTGCACGCCATGGTATTGCAGCTTGAAGATATGGCGGCCAGACCAGAGACGGTTCCCAAACGGCTGGATACGTTCAAAATTAACGTAGGCGGTCTCGGCACATGGATTCTATCGGTACGTGAACAGCCGATTACGTTGGATTACCTTGTCGTATCTCCGCCGGGTGAATCGCTGCCAAAAGCGGAAGCGAGCACTGTCCAGCAGGTGAAGCACGAACTGGGCGCATATGTTGCCTCGTATACCGAAGATTACGACAGCATTGGGAACGTGGAACAAAAGAAGGATGCCATCACCGTATGGATCACAACCGGACGAGATCAGGCCCAAGTACTGAAAGGTATGATCGACGATTCGTTTACCCCGGATACGGATGTGTCCGTGCAGTTACGTCTCGTTCCGCCTAATATTTTGCTGCCCGCAACACTCTCGGGGGAAGGACCGGATGTAGCCATGCAGATGGGTGAAGACATTCCGGTGAACTATGCGATGAGGAATGCAACAGCGGATCTGAGCCAGTTCCCCGATTTTGAGGAAGTTTCGGGCAGGTTCCGTGAAAGCGGATTGACGCCTTACCGGTACAACGACGGGGTATATGCCCTTCCGGAGCAGCAGCATTTTCCAATGCTCTTTTACCGCAAAGATATTCTGAATGAACTGGGCCTCGAACCGCCGAAAACGTGGCAAGACGTATATAACGCCATCTCCGTGCTGCAGAAACATAACATGGAGTTTTATCTGCCGATAGAGGATACGCTGAACAATGCCAACCTGGTTCCGAATTCAACCTTTGCGATGTTGTTATATCAGAATGACGGAACGTTCTACACCGAAGACCAGAAGAAAAGTGCACTGGATTCGGAGATTTCAATGGACGCGTTCAAACGTTGGACGCAATTTTATACCAATTACAAGTTTCCGCTCAAAGCCGATTTTCCGAACCGGTTCCGTACAGGGGAAATGCCGATCGGGATTGCTGATTACACCACGTATAACATGCTGACAGTTATGGCTCCGGAAATCCGCAATCTCTGGGACTTTACGATTGTTCCGGGTACACAGCTTCCGGATGGGTCCATACGGCATGAAGTGGCCAGCGCGACGAGTGCGGTGATGATGCTCGAAAATGCCGACAACAAGGAAGCGGCGTGGAAGTTCATGAAGTGGTGGACTGCTGAGCAGACCCAGATTGAATACGGGAGAGAAATGGAAGGTCTTATGGGAGCGGCTGCCCGTTACCCGACGGCCAATATCGAAGCCTTGAAGCAATTGCCTTGGCCTGTGAAGGATTATCAAAATCTCGAGAAACAATGGGAATGGGTACAGGGAATCCCGCAGCTTCCTGGAGGTTATTTCACGGGACGACATCTGGACAACGCTTTCCGTAAGGTTGTCAATGCTAATGAAAATCCGCGTGAAGCCTTATCGGATTATGTGTTGTACATTGATGATGAAATAGAGTTGAAACGCAAAGAATTTAATCTGAAATAGAGGAAAGGGAGGGTAACGGTTGCAAGCTAAAACTACCAAGACAGCCGCCGCTCCTGCCGTCCATACCCGCCAGGTCGGCTGGTGGTCCCTATTGAAGCGGGATCTGTATCTCAGCAGGCATTATTACGTATTGATGGCACCGTTTATGCTGATTTTTTTCATGTTTACTGTCATTCCGGTCGGCATTTCACTCGGGCTCAGCTTTTTTCACTTCAATATGCTGGAGCTGCCGCGATTTGTCGGCTGGCAGAACTATTCCCGGCTTTTCCTGAACGATGACGTATTTCTGATCGCGCTCAAAAACACGCTGCTTTTTGCCGTAATTACAGGCCCTCTCAGTTATATAGCCTGCTTTTTGTTTGCGTGGATCATCAATGAGCTGTCTCCTAAAATTCGGGCGGTCATGACGCTGGTTTTCTATGCCCCATCCATATCGGGCAACGTCTTTTTCATCTGGCTGATCATCTTCTCGGGTGACAGCTACGGGTATATGAACGGATTCCTGATGCGCCTTGGCGTCGTACTGGAACCGATCCAATGGCTCGCAGACGAGAAGTATGTACTGGCAATCGTCATTATTGTACAGCTGTGGCTGAGCCTGGGAACCAGCTTCCTGGCCTTTATTGCAGGACTGCAAACCATTGATCGTTCTCTGGTTGAAGCAGGAACCGTAGACGGGATCAAAAATCGCTGGCAGGAGCTCTGGTACATCACCTTGCCTTCGATGAGACCGCAGCTGATGTTTGGTGCGGTAATGCAGATTACCGCTTCCTTCGCCGTAGCTGAGATCTCCATCGCACTGGCAGGTTTCCCGAGCGTAAACTATGCGGCACACACAGTTGTCACACATCTGATGGACTTCGGAACCATTCGTTTCGAGATGGGCTATGCCTCGGCCATCGCAACGGTTCTGTTTGCCCTGATGCTGGGTACAAACGTTTTCACGCAAAAAATGCTTAGAAAGATAGGTGAATGACGATGACCAGCAAAGTACGTGCCGTGTTTGGCATGCCAAAAAGGCTTAATCGGTCATTTACCGTCAGCCTGATGTTATTTGCATTGCTGGGCGTGTTCGGCTCCTTTATGGTGCTTCCGCTCATCTATGCTGTCAACAATGCATTCAAGCCGCTGGATGAGCTGTTTATTTTCCCGCCGCGCTTCTGGGTGAACAATCCGACAACGGAGAATTTTGCCGATCTGATCAATCTCATGGGCAATTCGTGGGTGCCGTTATCCCGCTATATTGCCAACACTTTGCTCATTACGATACTTGGCACAGCGGGGCATATCCTGCTTGCATCTGCAGCAGCTTATCCGCTGGCGAAATATCGTTTTCCGGGTTCCAAAGTGTTGTTCACCATTGTCATCCTGTCCCTGATGTTCTCGCCGCATGTTACGGCGATTCCGAACTACATGGTCATGTCCTGGCTTGGCTGGATTAACACTCATGCGTCCATTATTGTGCCATCACTTGCGTTCTCACTGGGACTTTTCCTGATGAAACAGTTCATGGAGCAGATTCCCGATGCTTTGCTGGAGGCAGCCAAAATCGACGGAGCCAATGAATACCGGATATTCTGGAGCATCGTGATGCCCAATGTGAAGCCGGCATGGCTCACGCTCATGATCCTGCAGTTTCCAGCGTTATGGGGAACGGATGGCGGGAGTTTCATTTACAGTGAAAATCTCAAAACGCTGCATTATGCGCTCAGTCAGATTGTGCAGGGAGGGATTGCAAGAGCTGGTGTAGGTGCGGCTGTTGCTTTGCTGCTGATGATCGTACCGATCACTCTGTTTATCATCTCTCAGAGCAGTGTTATGCAGACGATGGCCACTTCGGGCATGAAAGAGTAGAAAGGAGGCAGCGAGGTGCGGAGAAGCACATGGAAAAAACGTAAATCGATCATCATGGGCATGATCTGCCTCCTGTTGTTCGTTCAAGAGGCGCCCTACGTGAATGCAGACGGTAAAACGGATGCGTATCATTATTCCTTCTGGGGTGACGCAGTTCCTTCACCGGCGGCATATGAGGCAACAACCATTATCACCGGCAAGAAGCTGAACACAACTCCTATGAAAGAGCCAAGTGACATGCATGTTACCGCCAATCAGCACGTCTTTGTGCTCGATTCGGGCAATGGCCGCATCATTGAGATGGATCGCAACTTCAAGCTGGTACGGACGATTGATTCATTTGAGCAGGAAGGCAAGGAAGATCATTTTAAAAATCCACAGGGATTGTACGTCACGGAAAAAGGCCATCTGCTGGTCGCTGATTCGGATAATCACCGGGTGGTGCATCTGGATGAACAGGGGAAGTTGGTCAAGATCGTGTCTGAACCAAAATCGGATCTGCTAAAAGCAGACTTCCAGTTTAAACCGATGCGGATTGTTATGGACAAGGGGGAGCGTATCTACGTCATGGCCGAAGGCGTATTTGATGGATTCATGGAGTTCAGCGCCGATGGTACGTTCTCTTCCTTCATTGGAGCGAACAGAGTTCAGGTGGACCCGGTGGAGTATCTGTGGAAACGGTTTGCAACACGGGAGCAGCGGAGCCAGATGGTGATGTTCACTCCAACGGAATTTACCAATCTGGATATGGATGAAGAGGGCTTCATCTACGCCACTAGCGGGGATCGCGGCAAAGATCCGGTCAAGAAGCTGAATGCCCAGGGTACAGACATTTTGCGCAGAGAAGGCTATCAGACTCCGCAGGGTGATTTGCTGTATACCCAGGAAGCAGGGCCATCCCGCCTGATTGATGTGGATGTGGGTGACAGTGACATGTATTCCGTACTGGATTCCAGCAAGGGCCGAATCTTTACCTACAATGGAGACGGATATCTGCTCCATATTTATGGGGGCATCGGGAACCGGCTGGGCCAATTTAATACACCTGTTGCCCTGGAACGTGCGGGAGACCGGATGTTAGTTCTGGATAAAGCGCTGGGTGAAATCACCGTCTTTCAAACAACTGAATACGGACGTACACTCCACGAAGCGGTGCGCAGCTACTATAACGGTGATGAAGATCAATCTTCGGTGCTGTTTGCCCAAGCTGCCGAGATGAACGCTAACTTGGAATATGCGTATGCGGGAATTGGCAAAGCATTGCTTCGTCAGAAGGAATACGCCGAGTCTGCGAAATATTTCAAGCGCAGCATGGAGCCCAAAGGGTATTCCAAAGCTTTTCTTTTGTACCGCAAAGAGCTGATGCGTGAGCATTTTTCATGGATGATGTCCGGTATATTCCTGGCTGTCGCTGCGATTGTCACCGTCATCATCGTTCGCAGGCAGAAAAGGAGGACTACGAATGCAGGCATCAAGTAAGCAACTATACCAGTACCCGCTGCATCTGATTTTTCATCCGTTTGACGGATACTGGGAATTGAAGTATGAACGGAACCAGAGAAACTCACTGCTGATTGCTTTCATGATCCTGGTGCTTCTGGTCATCACCAAAATTTTGCATGCCCAGTACAGCGGTTTTCTCATTAATCTCAGTAATCCAAAGTACCTGAACAGTCTGCTCGAAATGTTATATGTCATTATACCGGTACTGTTTTGGTGTGTGGCCAACTGGTCGTTAACCACATTGATGGACGGGGAAGGCAAGTTCTCCGAAATTTTCATGTCAACGTGTTTTGCACTAGTACCGTTGTTACTCATTCATTTTCCATGGATCTGGCTGAGTCTTGTGATCTCTGCGCAGGAAACTGCCTTTTATTATTTCTCCAATGCACTCGCCGTTGCATGGACGGTATATCTGTTATTTGTGGGGAATATGACGGTTCATCAGTACACACCAGCCAAAACGGTGCTCACGATGCTGCTGACACTTGTGGCGATGGCGTTTATGGCATTTCTGTGCCTGTTATTCTTCAGTCTTGTACAGCAGATTGTATCGTTTGTCGTAACCATCTATCAGGAATTAGTGCTTCGGGGCTAAGGGAGGAGGAATTTGTTATGAATTATACCGTAGCCAAAAAAATAACAGGAATGCTGCTCGCGGGCAGTCTGCTTCTGGGCGGTTGTCAATTCTCGCCAACACCGCTCGCTCACGAGACAGTGACTGCCGCTGATCAGACGGACTTTCCCTCCCTGCCTCCCGGAGAGAAACTGAAATCATCGTTCAGCGATGTCCGCCTTCCCGGCATGGTAGGCATTGCGCAGAATGCTGCGCTGCAATTGTTCATTAACGAAGAGACTGCCGAGATTGCAGTGATTCACACGCAGAGCGGCCAGATCTGGCGCAGCAATCCTGCAGATCGTGAGCAGGATGGGGTTGCAGCCGGGATAAACAAAGACCTATTGTCATCACAAACGAAGCTCAGCTTCTTCAACAGCCTCGGACAGAGCAGCACCGTGAATTCCTTCACGGATAGTGTTGCACACAAGCAGATAAGCTACGAGGTGCTGCCAAGCGGCGTGCGGGTCCACTACCAGTTTGGAAGCACTGAGCGATCCATAGAAGACTTGCCGATGAAGATCAGCAAGGAGCGATTTGAACAAAGGCTGCTTGCACAGCTAGACAAGGCCGGGCAACGGGCCTTGAAGGTCGGCTATGCGGAAGACAAGGATGAAGGCGCTTACGTCCGGATTGATAAGGCGATGCAAGGATTGCAATTGTCCCGGGCCTTGAAGGCTTTTGACACAGCCGGTTACACATCGGAGGATCTGGCTCAGGATCATGCCGAGTTTGGCATTGAAGAGGAACGAAGTGGACCACGGCTGTTTATGCTTACGATGGAATATGAGCTGGATGAAGAGGATCTGCTTGTACGTGTTCCGTCCTCAGGCATTCATTTTCCGGAGGAATATCCGATCAACAGCATATCTGTAATGGATTACTTCGGGGCTGGGGGTTCAGAAGAAGAGGGCTCCATACTGGTTCCGGACGGTTCGGGAGCGCTGATCCATTTTAACAATGGCAAGCTGCAGTATCCTGCCTATCAACAAGATATATATGGACCGGATATGACCATGAAACTACGGGAAGCAAGTTCGAATGAAGCCAGAGCTAGGTTGCCGGTATTTGGACTGATTCGGAAAGAGGGAGCTTTTCTGGGCATTATTGAAGAAGGGGATGCCGTTGCAGTTGTGAATGCCGATATCAGCGGCAAGCTGAACAGCTACAACAACGTATATCCCAGCTTCTATGTGGTGAACAAGAGCGATGTGACCCTTCAGGCAAGTGATATGGTTCGTACACTTCCGAAATTCCAGAAGAAACCGACCGCGTCTGATTTCGTCGTTCGATATGCTTTTGTCGGGGCAGATAAGGCCTCGTACTCGGGGCTTGCATCTCTCTATCGGGATTATCTGATGCAAAACGGCGGACTTCCCGAGTTAAACGCCAGCAAAGAGCAGAGTAACGTTCCCTTTTATCTGCAACTGTTCGGCGGCATGACAACAAGGCAGCATATGCTGGGCATACCGTATGATTCAACGGAGGCTTTGACCACGTTTGATGAAGCCAAAAACATTCTCTCCGCCTTGACGGAGAAGAAGGTATCCAATATTCAGGTGCGCTATGCAGGATGGCTTAACGGCGGGCTTCATCATCGACTGCCGGATTCCATCCAAGTAGACGGCGCGGTAGGCGGGAAAAAGGGATTGCGGGATTTCAGCGCATACACACAAGAAGCGGGCATCGGTTTCTATCCCGATATCGCTCTGCTGAATGTGCAATCCAAAAAAGGGTTTAAACCGTCCAAGGAAGCTTCACGCACATTAACTCAGGAACCGGCGGTCTTGTATCCGATGAACCAGGCCATCCAGCGGCGGGACCGGGATCGTTCACCAACCTATGTGCTTTCGCCCAACAAGCTGGAGGACGTGACGGCAGACATGTTAGATGAGCTGAGGTCCCTTCAAAAGGATGGACTCTCACTAAGCCTGAATGATCTGGCAGCTCAGTTAAACAGCGATATGAATCCGAAAAAGCTGGTGGACCGAACACAAGCGCTTGGCTCCGTAAAGAAGGCACTTGAACAGATCGGGCAGCAGGCTGGCTCGCTTGTTGCTGAAGGCGGGAACGCTTATGCCCTGCCGTATGTAACTGGTCTGACAGATGCGCCGATGACCAGCAGTCGTTTCAAGCTGGAGGATGAAGAGATTCCGTTCTATCAGCTCGTTGTACACGGCAGCATCGGTTATACGGGGACGCCATACAATCTCTCCACATATACCAATGCAAGGCAATATGTGCTGAAGCTGATTGAATATGGAGCCAGTCCTTACTTTGCATGGTTCAATGCGCCAAACCATGTTGTGAAAGAAACGGATTATGATGATCTCTACGCGGCGAATTATGAACAATGGATCGATCTGGCTGCCGAGATCTACAACGAGGTGAACCAGGTGAACCAACCGTTTGCTGGACGTTCCATGATGTCCCATGAATCCCTGGAGGAGGGCGTCTTCCGGACAACATATGAAGGTGGCGGGTTCGTAATCGTCAATTATAACGACTTCCCTGTAGAAGTTGACAACGATACAGTGGAAGCCCAAAGCTATGTGACTGGTGGTGAGCAGCTCTGAAGACGCTCCTGAAATGGAAATGGGGAAGTCGTACGTATGCTCAGCAGAAAGCCATGTGGGGCGTAATCTACGTGCTTCCCTGGCTCATTGGTTTTGTGTTGTTTTTCTTCATTCCGCTGTTAGCCTCTCTGCGATACAGCATGAGTACAATTCAGGCTAACGCGGAAGGCATAGCAATTCAGTTCAACGGTGTTGCCAATTATATTCAGGCGCTGACCGTCAATACAAGCTTTAACCGTGCGTTAATTGAGGCGATCACAGACGTGCTCATCAACGTACCGCTTATCGTTATATTCAGTCTGTTCCTTGCCGTCATCCTGAATCAGAAGTTCAGGGGCCGGGCTGTTGCGCGGTCGATCTTTTTCCTGCCCGTTATTCTGGCATCGGGAGTGATTATGACACTGGAGAGCACCAGCCTGATTGAAGCGGTTAATCAGAGTAGCACAGGTGGAAGCTCACTCGGGACATTTGAACTCGAAAATCTGATGGTTAACGCCGGAGTGAGCGATTGGATCGTTACGTATCTGAGTAGCGCCGTAGATCGGATCTATCAGATCGTCAGTCAATCCGGTGTACAGATTTTGATCTTTTTGGCAGGGATCCAGACGATTTCCCCTCAACTGTATGAGGCTTCGAAGATGGAAGGGGCAACGGGTTATGAAGCCTTTTGGAAAATTACGTTCCCAATGGTCAGCCCGCTTATTTTTGTCAATGCGATCTATACAATCATTGATTCGTTTGCCAATAACGCCATGACGGAACTGATCCGGGATACCGGCTTCGTCAAATTTGACTTTGGATTAAGTTCTGCCATGGCATGGGTCTACTTTCTGGCCATTGCCATCATTCTGGTTATCGTAAACATCATTTTCTCGAAGCGAGTCTTCTATCAAGATTAGAAAGGAGGGTGTCCCACGTGACAACATCACGATTATTATCGCTGGAGCATTGGAAAGGCTGGCTGTGGGCCATGATCCGATTCGTTCTGATTACCGGGCTTTCCTTCGTTATCCTGTTTCCCATATTTCAGAAGGTTTCCACATCCATCAAAGCTAAAGGTGATCTGTATTCGGCAGTGGTGGTGTGGATTCCACAGAACTTCTCCATCGACAATTTCAAAGAGGCGATACGCGTAATGGATTACTGGGCAACGCTGTTTAATACGTTTGCCCTGTCTGCAACGACTACACTGCTGACTACAGCATCCTGTGCACTTGCAGGATACGGATTCGCCAGACTGAAATTCAGGGGAAGCAACTGGCTGTTTGCTGGTGTAATTCTAACGATTCTTGTACCGCCAACGACCATTCTCATTCCGGTATACCTGAATCTGAAAAGCTTTGACCTGATGGGGCTTATGACGCTTATAGCCGGCAAACCTGTTAATTTGCTTAATACCTATTGGCCGTTTATTCTGACGGCAATTACGGCCAATTCACTTAAAGCCGGTTTGTACATCTTTATCTTCCGGCAATTCTTCAGAGGTATTCCGAAGGAAGTGGAGGAGGCGGCCTATGTGGACGGCGCGGGCATCGGACGAACATTTTCAAGAATCATGCTGCCCAATGCCATTCCGTCCATGGTAACAGTCATGCTGTTTTCCTTCGTATGGCAGTGGAACGACAGCTTTTATACGACGACTTATCTGACTTCAAGTAAAGTCATGTCGACTCAGTTATCGTCCCTTCCGTATAATCTGGCCCAGCAGGTTACTGACGGTGCAGCTTCCCAAGCCGATCCGTTCTATCTGAGTATGATCCAGGATACAGGAATTCTTCTTGCCATTCTGCCTTTGATCATCATCTATTTGTTTGTGCAACGATATTTCGTAGAGAGTGTAGAGCGTACGGGAATCGTCGGTTAAGTTAAGTTCTTCTGTACGTTTGGAGTGGGATCAGACTGGAAGAGGGAGGAGGAACTTCATGCAACATTCCATCTGTGAAAAGGGGGCATGTAACGATCTCATGAACGTCTGCTCACAGCAGGGGGATCCTTCCCTGCGCAGGATCCCCCTGCTGGTGTGGAACGGGCTGCGGGAGCGGGCGCCGACCCTGAGCGATCTGTTTGATCAGAGATACTCTGACGGAACTTACCTCGCATTATTGCAAGGCAATATATCAGATTAGGAGGAATTAAAGTGAAGAAGTTCATGACATCTTGTAAACTTGTACTCATTCTGGCTTTATTGATCACAATTGCTCCATGGGGAGGCAGCCGTGCCGAAGCATGGGTGGGCATGCCGATGGGCAAGCTGCACGTAAACGGCAAAAACCTGGTGAACAGCAACAACCAGCCTGTGCTACTGAACGGTTGGCATCAACCCTCAGGTGCCTACTGGACATATCAGGACAGCAATTATTATCTCAATCTGCACGGCAATAACCGTCATGCAGCTACACTGGCTTATCTGAAAGACATTACCGATACTTTTGCTGACACCAGCGCGAAGTACGGAAGCAATCATGGCTGGAATATGAATCAGGTGCGTCTGTTCATCGATCGTCAGGACATGGGAGATGTGGCTGCTGGTACATATAACTTTGCCGGTGTGCAGACCGTTACGCAAAATGTAATTATTCCGTACATTCAATATGCCAAAACAAAAGGTGTCTATGTTGTCCTGGGACTGGACTTCACACTGAAGGATGATCAGGCAACAACACCTGCCAACCTGCAAAAATTCAACGAAATCTGGGGTTATCTCGCTTCACGCCCGGAGATCAAAAGTGCAGACAACGTTCACTTCGAACTGATCAACGAACCGGTGAAATCCTATGCCAATGGACATTGGGGTGGATACAACGGGGAAAATGACTTTGTGGATCACTGGAATGACTTGCGTAATTTCCAAAATTCCATGATTTCAACAATTCGTAGCAAAGGTGCGGACAACGTCATCTGGGCGGCAGGTCTGGGATACAACCAATTTTACAGCTTGACGGCAAGCCATCCATTGACTGATCCGCTCAATAACTATGGATATGCGGTTCACTGGTACCCTGGTTATGGCGCATATGACAACTTCTCTATCCTGCAAGACCAGTGGAATACCAACGTGAAGGCAGCTGCTGACAAATATCCGATTAATATTACCGAGGTAACCTGGTTCAAAAACAAACCTGGCGATTCGGCCTATTGGAACTTGTTTAATGGTAGCAATGAAGGTTTTGGCACCAATACCAAAACGATTTTCAACGCATCAGGTAATGTCAGCATTGCAGCTCATATGAACGGATTCATTCTAAGTGAAGGACCACGAAGCTCCTTTGCCGACCCAACGGCTGGACTGAAATGGGATGGAGATGCTTCACGGAGTGCCATGGGACGATTCCTGTTCAACTGGTACCATGAACGTGCTCAGACTTACCCGGGCAGTGGACAAGGCGGCGGACCGACAACGGGTCTTGTATCCGGTGCAACTTATAAAATCGTAGCCCGGCATTCCAACAAAGTTGTTGATGTTCCTGGTGGTCAAAATGAAAATAATCTTCAGCTCCAGCAGTGGAGTGATCTGGGCGGTAACCCTCAGAAGTGGGTTCTGACCTCGATCGGCAGCGGCAACTATACACTGACAAGTGTGAACTCACCGGACAAAGTCATCGATATTCGCAACGGTACCATCACCAATGGGGAAGCGGTTCAACTCATGAGCAATCTGAACACAACCGCTCAGCATTTTAAGGTCAACGATCTTGGTAACGGGTACTGGAGTATCATCAACGTGAACAGCAATAAAGCGATTGAAGTGGCAAACGCTTCCACTTCGGATGGAGCCTTGCTGCAGCAGAACACCTACACAGGTGCTACAAACCAACAATGGAAATTTGTTGCCGTTAGCAATTAATAAGCACAACATTAAACAAAAACCTCCTCAAGTCATTCCATGTCTTGGGGAGGTTTTTTGCGTTTATTTTTGATACTTTGTGATGGATGTCATGCGAAGGTAAAATACAACTATATTTGTGCGCTAACCCGCAGACCAACAATTATTTTCATGCAAGCATTGTACGCTACAGTATGTAAATGTACCATAAGGAAGAAGTTGTACCTTCACCAGGAAGAAATGCCCGGTGTATCATTGAACAGCTACCTTAACACAGAGAAATGTAAGCGCTCGATAAAAAAAGGGAGGGTACATATGCAGCTCCTATGGTCCAAATTTTCACCCGTGTTCCGCCGATTCCTCATTTCGTATCTTGTCATTCTGATGATTCCTCAAATTGCGGGATATGCCTCTTACCGAGCTTCTATTGAAGCGGCCCGTTCCAGTTCCATTGAAAACAGCTTGAAGTCGCTGAGTCTCGGGAAAGAGATCATTGAGCGTAACCTTCTTCAAGTTGAAGCCTTTACCAGGCAGCTTGCCGTCAATCCCGATTTGCAAAATTTAATTGCTGGCCCAAAGCCGCATGATCTCTACAATGTCTACGGTATGAACCGTATGCAGCGGAGCCTCTCCATGTACAGCAGTACCAATGATTACTTGTCCCATTTCTTCATTCACATTCCGAACTACAATGCCATCATCACACCAAGAACTGTGTATTATCGTCCAGAGCATTATTATGCTGCCAATCAGCTGGACGGTATGTCGTTTGAACAATGGCATGACCAAATTCTCAAACAACCACACTTTAATGAAATCATACCGCTTCGAAACTATAAACGTGAAATACTTGGCACTGTGCTTGCAGACGTTCCCGCCATTACTTTTCTGCAATCTCTGCCTTTGAACAGCTTCAACAAACCGCAAGCGACGATTGGTGTCATGATTGATCAGGATCAGATGGCCAGCCTTACTCAAAATATTGTGGATCAATATGGCGGCTGGACTCTCGTCACTGATGCGGAAGGACAGATCATTTTCTCCCATGGCATTGAACAAGCCGAAGCCGAGCAAATGGCACAGAGTCGCCAGAGAGAAGATAACGCTGCGGAAACGGAGCTGAACGTGCAGAATGTACAGCCTGGAAGTGATGGTCGGCTGCTGATATCGATGCAGTCCAGTCAAAATGGATGGAATTACATGGCGGGGATTCCGGAGAAAGCACTCATGACAAAAGCGGACCAAATCAAACAAGTCACGCTGGTCTTTACTTTGGCAACCATTGCCTTGGGACTGTTATTCGGGCTGGTTCTCGCCTATCGGAATAGTGCACCCGTTTACAGATTGTTGGCCTCTTTTCGGGAACAAGTCACCGATTCCCCAGGCAGACGGGGCAATGAATATGATTTTTTGGCAAGCCATATTAACAATCTCATTGCTAATAATGACTCACTTAAAAACGCCATGAATGAGCAGATTCCGTTATTGAGAGACGGTTTTATCAAACGTTTGTTAACGGGAGAAGTCTATACCTCACTTGAGTTGGAGGTTATCTCATCCCAGGCGCACATTTCTCTTCATAGCAGCAAGGGCTTGGCAGGCTTAGTGAAGGTAAACGGATATGCCAATCCGGACAGTGAAGAAACGATCCATGAACTGGGTGTCGCAAGGCTGCTCATCAAACAGGTACTTACAGAGTGGAATGCGCAGCTGCTGATCACGGATTGGGGAACAGACCAGATCGCTTTTGCCTGTCCATTGGATGAGAACTCACTGAATGAAGCTATAGGGAGATGTGAAAAAGAGCTGAACACCTTGATGGAAGTGATCTACCGGGAGCATCGGATATCCACAACAATTGGCACAGGTGCAGCATACGAGGTCTGGAATGATGCAGGGCGTTCCTTTGACGAAGCCAAACAAGCTCTGGATTATGCCATTCATATGGGAACAGATCATCTGGTGAGATTTGAAGATACGATGAAGGAAAATGAAATGTTCTATTATCCGATTGAGTCTGAACAGCGCCTGCTGAACACAATCAAAGTCGGGGAGCCTGAAGAGGCGGTACGTATTCTGGAGCAATTGTTTCTTCGTAATTTAGAGGAGCGGGAACTGTCCTACGAGATGACACAGCAGTTCATCATGGAGCTGAAGGGGACTTTTCTGAAGCTGGACGAACCCAAATTCAAGTTGGATGCCTCCCTGCTGGAGGAATATAAAACCCGGGTGACATCCATTCAGATGACAGAAACGATTACTTCGCTGCGGGCAAAGTTCAAACGGTTAACGGAAGACATCTGCGGTGATTTCCAGAGAAGAAGAGCAGGAGCACATGCGGATACTGTAAGCGAAATGATTTGTTTTATCCAACAACATTATGGGGATGCAAACTTGACGATCTATCGGATTGCCGAGCACATGAGCAAGTCCGAGAAGTTTATATCCCAACTATTCAAAGAACATACGGGAGAGAATCTTTCCGATTATGTAGAACGGGTACGCATCGATGCTGCCTCGAACTTGTTGCACTCCACCGGTCAGACCATTGACGAGATAGCGGAGGCCACCGGGTATAATAGTGCACATTCATTCCGCCGAGCTTTCAAGCGGGTACGCGGTATTTCTCCGAGTGTATTTCGGAAAATGGACGTTCATAGCGGTTAATGTAGGCTGTTTCTCGGGAACTATATTCGCTATTTGTACTTTCTCAGCGTAACTGTACCTTTACGCATGCCCAGCGCAATCTTATGATTACTCAAAAAGTAAGCGCTACCAAGTTGAGCTGAAGTTCACCACGATTTGGAGCCAAGAATGGGGGGATGATTCTGAGAACCACAATGACCAGTGAATCAAAGTCCGTGGAGAAACCAAGTAAACCGTTTGCCTTGAAGCAAGCATTATCCAGAAGCTGGAGGCGACATTGGCAGCTATATCTACTGATCCTGCCACCGATTGCTTACTTTATTATTTTCAAGTATGTACCTATGGTGAATGCGGTCCTGGCATTTAAAGATTACAACGTCATCAAGGGGATCTGGGGCAGTCCGTGGGCCGGAACCAAGTATTTCGAATTACTTTTCAAAAATCCGGCGTTTGTCATGCTGATCAAGAACACGCTCTACATTTCGTTTTACAGCCTGATCGTTGGCTTCCCGATTCCTATATTACTGGCGCTCGCGCTGAACGAAATCAAAAACATACGATTCAAAAAAACAGTACAAATGGTGACGTATGCTCCATATTTCATCTCTACCGTTGTTATGGTCTCCATCATTATGCTCTTTCTGTCTCCTAGGCTGGGTATTGTCAACACGATTGCAGGCGCCCTTGGTTTCGAAGCAGTGAATTTTCTCGGTGAGCCTGGACTGTTTCGATCCATCTACGTATTCTCCGATGTGTGGCAGGGAATGGGGTACTCCGCTGTGATATATCTGGCTGCTCTGGCAGGTGTTGATCCATCCCTGTATGAAGCCGCCAAAGTGGATGGAGCCAACCGAATACAGAAAATCATCAATGTTGATCTGCCTGGACTACTTCCGGCAGCCGTCATCATTCTGATCCTGAGTGTAGGGAATATCATGGCTGTTGGGTTCGAAAAAATATATTTGCTGCAAAATCCGCTCAACCTGTCTGCTTCGGAGATCATCTCCACGTATGTCTATAAAATAGGATTGCTGAATGCCAATTACAGCTTCGCTACTGCGGTTGGCCTGTTCAACTCGGTGATTAACCTGATTCTGCTATTAATTGTAAACGCGGTCGCCAAGCGACTGTCCAATACAAGCTTATGGTAACGGGAGCGAAAGGAGGAGAATCAACCCATGCCTAACACACAGACAAATGCAGGTCGTTCGCGGATCAAGAGCAGCAGTACGATTCGTGAATCCTGGGGAGACCGCGTATTTATAACGGTTGTTTACTTCATGTTGACAGTGGTGCTGATTGCCGTGCTGTATCCCTTGATATATATTGTGAGTTCTTCGCTCAGCAGCCCTGCTGCCGTCTCCTCGGGAAAAGTCTGGTTGTGGCCCATTGACCTGACGTTTGACGGTTACAAGTCTGTATTGCGGAATGATCAAGTCCTTACCGGTTATGCCAATTCCCTTTTTTATACAGCCTGCGGCACCTTCATCAGCGTGGCACTGACCATTATGATTGCTTATCCATTATCCAAAAAAACGTTTGTTGGCCGCAGCTCATTAATGATGTTTATTACCTTCACCATGTTGTTCTCAGGCGGTTTGATCCCTACCTATCTGGTGGTCAAAACCATGGGACTGATTGATACCCGCTGGGCGTTGCTGATCCCCAATGCCGTCTGGGTATGGCAAGTCATCATTGCCCGCACCTTTTTTCAGAATTCGATACCGGAAGAATTGTCCGAAGCAGCAGACATCGATGGCTGCAGTGACATCCGGTTTATCTTCAGTATTATCCTGCCACTCGCCAAACCGATTATCGCCGTGTTGTCACTTATGTACGCTGTCGGTCAGTGGAATGCATACTTTGATGCCCTCATCTACCTGAAATCACAGTCGCTCTATCCGCTACAGCTGATATTGCGCAGTATTCTTATTCTGAACAGCAGTACGGGGAGCATGGATGCATCGGAAATGATCAAACAGCAGCAAATGGCTGAACTCATGAAGTACTCGTTAATTGTGATGGCCAGCTTGCCGGTGCTAATCATCTATCCTTTTGTTCAACGGTATTTCGTGCAAGGCATGCTGATTGGCTCAGTCAAAGGATAAGTTCATTTTTTCTATTATTCATGAAGGAGAGGATTATATTGAAAAAAGCGGGATTCATCATTCTTGCCTGTATGCTGTTTACCTCGTTGGTACTTGCCGGATGTTCAAGTTCTGATAAGGGCAATGGGGAAGGCAGCGATCCGTCAGGCAAGACGGCCATTAATGTGTTTGCCCACCAGGGTTCGGATACCAACCTGTCCACTAATAAATTCACGAAGAAAATGGAAGAGAAGTTTGATATTCAGTTCAACTGGACTACGGTTCCATTCGACGGTGCAGCGGAGAAAAGACAGATTTCACTGGCTTCCGGTGATTATCCGGACTTGTATCTGCTCATCCCTTGGGTAGATCGTTTCTCCCAGACAGACTTGTTGAAGTTTGGTCAGCAGGGGGTTATTTTGCCGCTGAATGATCTGATTGAGGAGCATGCTCCCAATATTAAAAAAGTGCTTGAAAGCAATGACTATTATCGGGCCATGAACACTGCTCCTGACGGAAATATCTATGGTCTGACGGGTCTGAATGAATGTTTTCACTGTTCATACCCGAACAAGATGTGGGTCAACACCAAATGGATGGAACAACTGGGCCTGACCGAACCCACGACGACAGAAGAATTTAAGGAAATGCTTCGGGCATTTAAAACGAAAGACCCGAACGGGAACGGCAAAGCCGACGAAGTACCGCTAAGCGGTTCGACTGAAAATTTCGGAGTGCACATTATTCCGTACTTGATGAACGGTTTTATCTATGACGACGATCGGAATTATCTCATTGTCAATCAGGGGAAAGTGGAGACCGTAGTGAACAAACCGGAGTGGAAAGAAGGGCTTGCCTATATTAAATCCCTGTACGATGAAGGGTTGATTGATCCAGGGGCATTTACCCAAAACGTCGGGGCCTTCAAAAAAATTGGAGATAACGCTGATGCACAGCTTCTCGGTGCGGGAGCAGCGATGCATCCATCATTATTCGTAACCACTGCCGAAGGTTCTCCTTATGGGAATGATTACAATCCCATCCCTCCATTGAAGGGACCCCATGCTGCTTATGCTACGTACAACTATCCGATTGATCCCGGAGCGTCTTTTGTACTGACAAACAAAGCCAGTGAGGAAACACAGATCGCGGCCATAAAACTGCTGGATTATCTCTATACCCAGGAAGGAACCATGGCATCATATCTGGGAGAAGAGGGCGTAAGCTGGCGCAAACCACAAGAAGGAGAAGTGGCGCTCAATGATCAGATTGAGCCGTTATATAAAGCCATTCCGCTTCCTTCTGGAGAAGAACCTCGTAATGACAGTTGGGCTGCCTTGAGTCAGTACAATCATTATCAGGCATATCGGGACTCCGAAGTACAGGGGACAGACATCTATGCCAATGATGGTGGTGAGCGACGTCTCTATGAGGCGACATTGTTAATGGAGGGCAAGGAACCGAAAGAGATTTTCCCTCATTGGGCATTGTGGGTAGATCCGTCCCAAGCTGATGAAGCCAGCATGATGCAGACCAATCTCAAGGATTACATCGATCAGAACGCCCTGCAATTTATTACTGGCGCCAAAAGTCTGGATAAGGATTGGGATGAATATGTGAAAGGCCTGGAGGGATTGAACATTAATCGATATCTGGAGATTATGCAGTCTTCCTATGATACTTCTTCTGTTTCCAAATAATTAAAGTATCTGAATCTACAGAGCGGGAAAAGTTACTGCCTGTATTTGTACAACCAAACGTTCCCGGTTCGCAGTCAACATATGCGAGCCGGGAACGTTTTTTATTGATATAGATTAAATCGTAATATCATTGCATCCTTCTTAAAATTCAGTGATTGGACCTGTCCTGCAAGCCAAATGTTCACAGGGCAGGTTCAACGGCTCGTGCACATTCCCTTAGTTTAGTACATGCGATATCTTCCGCATAGAGCGAGCATGCTGAAAAAATACAGGCAATTGTCGTAATAACGTCGCTCTCCTTGACGCAGAGGTGTGTTCCAGAACTTGCGAACGAATGTGTCAGCATGTGGACCGTCCGCAGCCAGTGAAGCCATGGCATTGGTAGCCAGCAAACCTACAGGATGCAGTGAAGGTTCGTCGAAAGGTTCACCTTCTATTGTATAACGACGATAATCGGACATTTCAATATCACTGAAGAAGGATTGAATCCGATTGGATTGTTCGATCTGCCAGTGATCCTTGCGGAACCATTCCCAGTCCAGCGCTATATTTGCAGCAACACGGTAGGCATCACTGTAAAAATGTCTGAAATC